>CAVVGY010000010.1:0-603288 GCA_963747935.1 uncultured Thermoleophilia bacterium
GAACCGGATGCCGACCATGTCCCAGGCCTCGCGCTCGTGCCAGTCGGCGGCCGGCCAGACGTCGGTCACCGTGGCGACCTCGGGGTCGTCCTTGGGCACCGCCACGTGCAGCTCGATCCAGGTGTTGGTCTTCCACGAGTACACGTGGTAGACGGCCTCGAACGCGGTGCGGCGGTCGACGCCGGCGATCCAGTTGAGCGTCTCGTAGCCCACCTCGGGGTCGGCCTTGAGGCGCGCGGCGACGTCCTTGAGCTTCTCGCGCGCGACCTTGGCGACCATCGTGTCGGGCTCCTGGATGCGCACGTCCTCGAGGTCGGCGCCGAAGCGCTCGACGAGCAGCGCCGCGATGGCGTCCATGCTCATGGGGTTGCTGCCGACGACGAGACCCACGCGCTCAGGCCTCTTCCGCCGCGGCCGGCGCGGTCGTCGGCGGCGAACAGCTCGTAGCCCGCCGGCTTCTCGGGGACGAACTTGAACTGCTGGATCTTGCCCTGCAGCTCCAGCAGGCCCTGGAAGAGCGCCTCGGGGCGCGGCGGGCAGCCGGGGATGTACACGTCGACCGGCACGACCTTGTCGACGCCGTTGACGACGTTGTAGCCGTCGTAGAACGGCCCGCCGCTGGTGGCGCAGGCGCCCATGCTGATGACCCACTTGGGCTCGCTCATCTGGTCGTACAGGCGCTTGAGCACCGGCGCCATCTTCTCGTTCACGGTGCCGGCCACGATCATGAGGTCGCACTGGCGCGGCGTGGGGCGGAACACCTCCATGCCGTAGCGCGCGATGTCGTAGCGGGCGAAGCCCGACGTGAGCATCTCGATGGCGCAGCAGGCGAGGCCGTAGGTGAACGGGAAGACGGAGTGCGACCGCGCCCAGCTGAAGACGAAGTCGGCGGTGGTGGTGATGACGTTGGGTTCGCTGAAGTGCTCGAGCTTGGGGTACTTGACCGTCTTGATGCGCTCGCTCATGCCCACTCGAGGGCCCCCTTGCGCCAGGCGTACAGCAGCCCGAAGGCCAGCACGGCGATGAACAGCAGCATCTCGATGAACCCGGCCGTGCCCAGCGAGCGGAACACGATCGCCCACGGGAACAGGAAGGCCGACTCCACGTCGAAGACGAGGAAGAGGAGACCGAAGACGAAGTAGCGCACCGCGAACGGCTGCCACGGGTTGCCGACCGGCGGGATGCCGCACTCGTAGGGCTGCAGCTTCTCCGGGCGTGAGGTGGCTCGGGTTGATGAGCTTGGAGAAGAGCAGGATGACGACGACCAGCGCCGCTCCGGCGACGATGAACAGCCAGACATAGAGCCAATCGGTGAGATATGCGTTCGTCATCAGATACGTGACACGCCCGCGGCTGCCCCCTCGGGAGCCCCCGGACGTGTGGCGTACTCTACCAAAGCGGGTTCCGGCGATGCAAACCCTGAATGGAACCGGTGGGGGTATAGCCGGACCTCGACCGATTTGCAGGGAAATCACCGGACATGACCGCAGTCACGCGCTGGCGCGACGGCCGGCCCGGCCGCGCTGCCGGGGGGCCGCGTTGATTTCGGGCTCGCGGCCCGTACCATCGAGCGGCACGGATACCCCCGACCGGAGTGACCCCCCCATGAGCATCGGCCCCGCCGAGATCGTCATCGTCCTCATCCTCGCGCTGCTCGTCTTCGGGCCCAAGCGCCTGCCGCAGATGGGCAAGTCGCTCGGGCAAGCGGCGTGCGCGAGTTCAAGAAGGCCGCCGACACCGCCAAGACCGAGCTCGGGCTGGGCGAGGTCACCGACAGCATCAACGACGTCAAGTCCACGTTCACCGAGCCCCTCAAGGAGGTCACCGGCACGTTCAGCGACCTCAAGTCGAGCGTGGACGTCAAGTCGGCCATCGAGGCGCCGGTCGCGGCCGCGGGCGCCGGCGCGGCCGGCGCCGCGGCGACGGCCGCGGCCGCGGCCGGCCGCTCCGGCACGTCACGCCCGCGCACCGGCCGGGCAAGCCGCTCGGCGTCGTGGAAGAGGGCCCGGAGACGCCGGACGTCACGCCGGCCACGGTGTTCGCCGACGTCGACGCCGCCGCCGCGGCCTGAGGCGCCCGGCGCGGACGACCGCGCCCGAGGCGCCCGCCGGCGCCGTCCGAGACGCCGCCGAGCCGGTCGCGGCGTCCGCCGCGGCGCCACGGAGTCCTGAGCCGATGGCGCTCACCGCCGAAGACCGCCTGACGCTGCTCGAACACCTCGACGAGCTGCGCAAGCGGCTGTTCGTCTGCCTCATCGCCGCGACCGTCGGCGTGCTCATCGCGGCGCTCTTCAACAGCTTCATGTTCGAGGCGCTGCTGCTATCCGCTGCGCGCAGGTCGCCAACCTGCCCGAGTCGGCCACCAAGATCACCACCTTCAGCCCGGCCGAGCCGTTCATGGTCAGCCTCAAGGTGTGGGTCGTCGGCGGCCTCATCCTGGCCGCGCCGGTGATCATCTACGAGCTCTGGGCGTTCATGGCCCCGGCGTTCACCGCGAGCGAGAAGAAGTACTTCTACCCGATCGTGTTCGCCACCACGATCCTGTTCTTCTGGGCGTGCGCGCTCGCCTACTTCCTCGTGCTGCCCAAGGGCCTGGCGTTCCTGCTCACGCTTCAGCGCCGGCTTCTTCAACGTGCAGCTGCGCGCCAGCGACTACTTCACCTTCATGGCGCTCTTCATCCTCGCCTTCGGCGTGGTGTTCGAGCTGCCGGTCGTGCTGGTGCTGCTGGCCAAGGTGGGCGTCATCGACGACAAGTTCCTCAGGAAGAACCGGCGCTGGGCGGTCGTCGTCCTGGCCGTTCGCCGCCGCCGTCATCACGCCCAGCCAGGACGCCTTCAGCATGCTGGCCATGTTCGTCCCGCTCTACGTCCTCTACGAGGTGTCCATCGTCGCTCGCCCGCTTCGTGCAGCCGAAGAGGGAGGACGCGCCCGCCGTTGAAGACTCCGGGGGCGACGACTCCGCCTCGCACGCGCCCGCGTGAACCACGGGCAGGCGAGCGACGTCTCAGCGACCTGAGCGCCACCCGGCGAGCGCCGTGCGTGAACGCGCACGGGGGGCGGCGCGTCCCCCGTCCCGGTACAATGGGGAGCCATGGCTGAGTACACGAGATACAGCGTCGACCCCGAGGACATCCCGCGGCGCCGGCGCGAGCGCAAGAAGAAGGCCGCCAAGTCGCGCAGCCGCGCGTGGCTCATCGTCAAGCTCTTCATCGTCGCGCTGCTGCTCAGCCTCATCGCCGGCCTGGCGGTGGCGGCCGGCGCCATCTACGCGCTCTCCCGCGACCTGCCCGTCGCTCGACGACCTGCAGCGCAACCAGCTGGCCGTCAACACCACCATCTACGACCGCACCGGCAAGGTGCTCATCGCCGAGCTCCACGGCGGCCGAGAACCGCGTCCTCGTGCCGAGCGCCAAGATCCCCGACGTGATGAAGGAGGCCACCGTGGCCGTGGAGGACGAGCGCTTCTACGAGCACCACGGCGTGGACTACCAGGGCGTCGTGCGCGCCATGGTCCTCAACCTGCAGGCCGGCACCATCGTGCAGGGCGGGTCCACCATCACCGAGCAGTACGTCAAGAACGCCTACGTGGGCGACGAGCGCACCTACACGCGCAAGCTCCGCGAGGCGGTGCTCGCCTGGCAGCTCGAGGACCGGTGGAGCAAGGACCAGCATCCTCACGCGCCTACCTCAACACGGTGTACTACGGCGCCGGCGCCTACGGCGTCGAGGCGGCGGCGCGCACCTACTTCCACAAGCACGCCTGGGAGCTCAACCTCAAGGAGGCGGCGCTGCTCGCGGCGCTGCCCAAGTTCCCCTCCGCCTACTCGCCGACCACCGACCCCAAGATGGCCAAGCGAGCAGCGCAACAAGGTGCTGCAGCTCATGGCCGACCAGGGCTACATCACGCAGGAGCGCGCCGACAAGCAGATGGCGAGCAAGCTGCACGTCGTACAAGTACCCGCCGAACTACAACAAGAGCACTGGCCGACTACTTCGTCGACTACGTCACCGACAGCTCGCCAAGCGGTTCGGCTCGGCCAAGGTCTTCGACGGCGGCCTCAAGGTCATCACCAGCATCGACGTCGAAGTGGCAGCAGGAGGCCATCGACATCATCAAGAGCACCACCGCGCCGCTGGACTTCGGCTTCAAGCCGTCGGCGGCCCTGGTCGCCATCGACCCCGCCAACGGCTACATCCGCACCATGGTCGGCGGCCTCGACTACAAGAAGCAGAAGTTCAACCTCGCCTGGCAGGCCAAGCGGCAGCCGGGGTCGTCGATGAAGCCCTTCGTGCTCGCCGACGGCGGTCGAGCAGGGCATGAACCCCGACTCCACCTACTACAACTCCAAGAGCCCGATCATCATCCCGATGGGCGCCTACGCCGAGCCGTGGGTCGTCAACGGCGACGGCCCCGGCGGCCCGGAGAGCGTCTCCGCCGCCACCACCATCTCGGACAACGTCGTGTTCGCGCAGCTCAGCGTCGACGTCGGCCCCGAGAACACGGTGGACATGGCGCACAGGATGGGCATCACCAGCCCGCTCGACGCCGTGCCGTCCATCACGCTGGGCACCTCCGGCGTCACGCCGCTCGAGATGGCCGACGCCTACGCCACGCTCGCCGCCAACGGCATCCACCACAAGCCGCAGGCCATCGTCAAGGTCGAGCGCCGAGCGGCAAGACCATCTGGAAGCCGACGACCAAGGGCAAGCGCGCCATCCCGGCCGGCGTCGCCAGCGTGGTCACGCAGTGCCTCGAGCGCGTGGCCTCCGCCGGCACCGGCTCCGCCACCGGCTCGTACTTCCCCTATCCGCGCGCCGGCAAGACCGGCACCACCGAGAACGGCTGGGACGTGTGGTACGCCGGCTACACGCCGCAGCTCGCCGCCGCCGTGTGGATGGGCGACACCGAGAAGAACTCGCCCATGCACGGCGCCTACGGCGGCGACTACTGCGCGCCGATGTGGGCCAAGTTCTTCGCCGCGGCGCTCAAGGACCAGCCGCACCCGAGCTTCAAGACGTTCCCGTGGACGTTCGGCGACTGGGAGAGCAAGTACTCCGCGGGCCGTCGGCCTCGGCGTCGCGCTCGGCGCAGCCCCAGCGCGAAGCCGAGCCCGGGCGCCGACCAAGACCATCACGCCGACGCCGCAGCCGACCAAGACGCCACGCCGAAGCCGACGCCGACCAAGACCAAGCCGACGCCGACGCCCACGCCGACGACGCCCACCGGCACGCCCACGGCGGCGCCGAGGCAGGTCATCCAGGCGCTCACGACGCCGTCGACGCGTCGCGGCAGCTGGTGGCGGCCGACGCTCAGACGAGCGCCGGGGGCAAGACGGGCGCCGGCGACACGGGTCTGGCCGGCGCCGCCGTGCACTGGGTCGCCGGCCTGCTCGGACTCTGACCTCCGCGGTAGAATGACGCGCGCGGCGCGGCCGCCGCAGGTGCGCCGCGCCGTCCGACGACCGCGACCACAGGAGCCGTGCCGTCTCCGCGCCGTCCGTCACCGCAGCAGCTGAACCGCCGCGTCCCGTGCGCGCCACGGGCTGGACGGCGGTCGTGGTCGCCGCCATGGTCGTCTTCGCCGTCCTCGCGAGCGTCACCGTGGTCGAGCGGCAGCGCGAGTACCGCACCTACCGCAACGACATCGGCAACATGGTCCAGATCGTGGACAACACGGCGCACGGCCGGCATCCTGCAGATGACGAGCAACGACGGCCGCCAGATCGACCGGCTGGAGTCGCACGTCGACCCCATCCTCGCGCTGTTCGCGCTCCCCTGGCTGGTGTGGCCCGACCCGGCCATGCTGCTCGTCGCCCAGGCGGTGCTCGTCGCGCTCGCGGCGTGGCCCGTGTACCGGCTCGGCCGCCGCGTGCTCGGGGACACGGCGGCGGCGGCCCTCTGCGCCGCTCGCGGCCGCTCCTCTACCCCCCGCTGCAGTTCGCCGCGCTCGACGAGTTCCACCCGGTCACGCTGGCCATCCCCCTGCTGCTGTTCGCGTTCGTCTTCCTCGAGGAGGACCGGCGCTGGCTCGCGGTGCCGTTCCTCGTGCTGGCGGCGCTGTGCAAGGAGGAGATCCCGCTGGTGATCGCCGTGATGGGCCTCTACTTCGCGCTGCGCAAGCGCGCGCTGTGGCCGCTGCTCGTGACGGCTGGCGGCCGGCCTGTACTTCCTGCTGGCCGTGGGCGTCGTCATGCCGTACTTCGGCGGCGGCGACGCCCAGCCGAGTCCTGAACCGGTACGGAGGCGAGGAGAGCATGCGCAGCCTCGCCACCGGCCTGCTGGCCCACCCGTGGCGCGCGGTCGACGACGCTGCTCGCGCCGTCGGGGCTCGCCTACCTGGTGAAGCTCCTGTGGCCGTTCGGCTTCACCTCCCTGGCGAGCCCGCTCACGCTTCCTCATCAGCCTGCCCGAGCTGCTCATCAACCTGCTCTCGGGCAAGCCGCAGCAGCACTCGATCGCCTACCACTACGTGGCCGGCGAGGCGCCGTTCGTCATCGCCGCCATGGTGCTCGGACTGCGGCGCATCGGCGGCTGGCTGGCGCGGCTCCTGCCCGCCGCGCGCACCGGCGGGTCGCCGCGGCTCGCACCGGATCCTGGCCGGCGCGGTCGTCGCGGTCGCCCTGGTCGCGACCTTCACCGTCGGCCCGCTCTCCGGCGCGCGGCCGGGCTGGGGACTGGCGCTCACGCCGGAGCACCGCGCGGTGGTCGCCGAGGCGCTGGCCATGGTGCCGGACGGCGCGAGCGTCTCGGCCGACAACGCGCTCGGGGCGCAGCTCTCCGAGCGCGAGCGCATCGACAACTTCCCGGTGGTCGGCGCGAGCCGAGTACGTGGTGCTGGACAGCCGGGCGCGGTACGGCGAGGCGAAGGCCAAGGCGCTGAAGACGCTGCGGGCGGACCGGCGCTACGAGCTCGTGTTCGAGCGCGAGGGCGTGCTGGTGTTCAAGCGGGTAGAGCGAGCGCGGCGGAGTCCGGCGGCAAGCCGTCTACCAGGTCTCGTAGCGCTCCGAGCCCTTGCGGTACTCCTTGATCTGCTCGCTGAAGCCGTCGGCGATGGTCATGATGCGGCAGCTCATCTCGAGCACGCTGGTGAGCTGGTAGGCCTCCTCGAGCAGGTGGCCGATGGCGAACGGCCCGTGGCCGCGCAGCATCACGATGTCGTACTCCTTGAGCCACTTGGGCAGCAGGTCCGCGACCTCTTTGGACCCCGCCGTGAGCTCGGTGTGCACCACCGGCACCTTGTGCAGCAGGTACGAGCCCTCGCTGTCGATGGGGACGATCTCGTCGCACATGAGCGAGCGCGCGATGGCGTAGGGCGGGTGCGCGTGCACGATCGCCTGCGCCGCCGTGCCCTGGTAGATGGCGCGGTGCACGTTGATCTCGGTGCTGGCGAGCATGACGTTGGCGTCGTTCTCCTCGAGGCCCGTCTCGATGATGTCCCGCTCCTCGAGACGGGCCAGCATGGAGCCGCGACGGGTGATGAGGATGCGGTCGCCCATGCGCACGCTGAGGTTGCCGCCGTGCGAGCTGATGACGCCGGCGACGAAGAGGTCCCGGCCGATCTGGCGGAACTGCTCGAGGACGGCCGAGCTCACGGGGCGGCCGTCCGGGGGACGCCCGCGGGCACGCCGGCGGCCGCGGCGACCTCGGTGAGCCCGAGGCGCTCGAGCTTGGCCGCCGAGGGCACGCCGCCGTCGTCCCAGCCGCGCGAGATGTAGTACTCGTCGAGCATCGGCGGCAAGTCTACTACCTGCCCCGCCGACGGCCCCTCGGCCACGGGCTCGTGTGAGCAGCCGGGGCGGCAGCGTGTCCTCGGCGCGCGCTGAATCCGGCCGCGAGGTTGAAGAGCCGCTCGGCGTTCCAGATGCGCTCGCCGAGCAGCAGCAGTTCCTGCGGCTCCACCTGCTCGCCCCACACGGCGCTGAGCTGGCGGGCGTAGTAGTCCTCCTTCATCGCGAAGGCGGTGAACTTGCAGACGCTGAGCGAGTCGAGCACGGCGTTGAGGTTCTGGAGGTTGATGAGCAGGCCGGCCTTGCCGAGCGTGGCGAAGCGGTCGACCATCTTGGGCACGCCGAGGATCTCGGGACCGAGCATGTTGGCGCGCAGGTGGCAGCCGCCGCGGTTGCTGGTGGCGTAGGCCAGGCCCTGGGCCTTCATGCCGCGCGGGTCGTAGGCCGGCATCTCCATCTGCTTGACGCTCATGGAGAGGTCGGGGCGGCCGTGGAGGGCGGCGAAGCGCGCCGAGCCGAGCCCGAGCTCGGCGCCGAGGCCCTCGCCGGCGGCCGTGGCCTCGGCGAGCGCGATGATGGCCCGCGCGTCGCCGAACCGCGGGCCGTCCGGCAGCAGGCCGATGTCCGTGAGCTCCATGGCGCAGGCGATGGTGGAGCCCATGGTGATGGTGTCCATGCCGGCGCGGTTGCAGGCGTAGTTGGCCTGCACGATCGCCGTCAGGTCGCTCACGCCGCACTGGGCCCCGAACGCCCAGATGCTCTCGTATTCGGGGCCCTCCCCGCTCTGGCCGCCCGCCTCGGTGCGGCGGGCGCAGCCGATGATGCAGCCGCGGCAGGCGGTCCGGCGCGCGACGTGCTCACGCTTGAGCGCCTCGCCGGAGATGGCCGCGGCGCCCTCGAACCGGCGTCTCGCGGTGGTTGCGCGTCGGCAGCGCGCCGGCCTGGTCGAGCACGTTGACGAGCACCGACGTGCCGAACTCGGGCAGCGCCGTGGACGTGATCGGGTTGGACTTGAGCAGCTTCTCGGCCTCGTAGACGATGAACTCGAGGCGCTCGGGGTCGGCCACCGGCGGCTTGCGCGTCCGCGGCCGTCGATGACGAGCGCCTTGAGGTTCTTGGACCCCATCACGGCGCCCAGGCCGCCGCGGCCGATGGACCGTCCGCGGTTGTTGACGATGCTCGCGAACAGCACGCCGCGCTCGCCGGCCGGGCCGATGACGGCCGCCTCGGCCGGGGTGCAGCTCGCGCAGCGCGCTCGAGCGCGGAGGGGACGTCGAGACCCCAGAGGCCGGCGGCGGGGTGCAGCGCGCGCCGCCGGGCCGGCCAGCGGCTGCGCCGGGCCGGCCGGCGAGCCTCGCCGGGCTCGTCCGAGGCCGACGGTGACGTAGCCGGGCTCGTCCAGTGCGCCGGTGACGATCAGGTAGTCCCAGCCCAGGCGGCGGAGGGCGTTGCCGAAGTTGCCGCCGGAGTTGCCGTCGAACACCGTGCCGGTGAGCGGCGAGCGGCTGGTCATGCTGTAGCGGCCGCTGGCCGGCGCGCCGGTGCCCGTCAGCGGGCCCGGCGCGAACGACGAGCAGGTTTCCGGGCGCGAGCGGGTCCACCTCGTACAGCCGCTCGCGGAGCGCGATGTACGCGCCGAGACCGCGCCCGCCGAGCCAGAGGCGCGCGACCTCGGCGGGCAGTTCTTCTCTGCTGGTGCGGCTGGTGAAGATCGAGGCGCAGGCCGCGGAGCGGCCGCAGGCCGCTGAGGAGGGCGGGTGTCACCGGCCGAGTATAGACGCGCCCGGTGCGAGCTCGACCGGCCGCGGCGCAGTCTGAGCGTGCCGTGGCCGCCGCGGCGCCGTCCGGCCTGTCCCACGGCCGCCGCCGGCCTAGAGCGCCTTGCGCTTGTCGACCACGCGCACGGCCTTGCCCTCGGAGCGCTGGATCGTCTTGGGCTCCTTGAGCTTCACCGCGCACTGGATGTTGAGCACGTTGTAGATCTGCGCCTGCACGCCCTTCTGGAACCGCTCCAGGTCGCCCATGGTCTCGGCGAAGAGGTCCTCGCCCACCTCGACCCACACCTCGATGATGTCGAGGTAGCCCTTGCGGTCGACGACGATCTGGTAGTGCGGCTCGATCGACGGGATGCTCATGAGCACCTCTTCGATCTGGCTCGGGAAGACGTTGACGCCCCTGATGATGAGCATGTCGTCGCTGCGCCCGATGGGCTTGCTCATGCGCACCGAGGTGCGGCCGCAGGCGCACGGCTCGGCGATGAGCGTGCAGAGGTCGCGGGTGCGGTAGCGGATGAGCGGCTGGGCCTCGCGGCTCAGCGTGGTGAAGACGAGCTCGCCGACCTCGCCGTACGGCAGCGGCCGCAGCGTCTCGGGGTCGATGATCTCGGCGAGGTAGTGGTCCTCGTTGATGTGCATGCCGGCCTTGCAGAGGCACTCGTAGGCCACGCCGGGGCCGCCCATCTCGCTGAGGCCGTAGATGTCGAGCGCGTGCTCGCCGAGGCCGGCCTCGATCTGCACGCGGAGCTCGTTGGTCCACGGCTCGGCGCCGTGGAAGCCGACGCGCAGCGGCAGGTCCTCGGGCCGCAGGCCGCGGTCGCGCGCGGCGTCGGCCAGGTACATGGCGTAGGACGGCGTGCAGCTCAGGGCGGTGGCGCCGAAGTCGCGCATGATCTTGAGCTGCCGCTCGGTGTTGCCGCCCGAGATGGGCACCACGGTGCAGCCCAGGCGCTCGGCGCCGAGGTGCAGGCCGAGCCCGCCGGTGAAGAGGCCGTAGCCGAACGCGTTCTGGAGCAGGTCGCCCGGCGCCACGCCGCCCGCGGCGAGGGTCCGGGCGATCAGGTCGGCCCAGAGGTCGATGTCGCCGCGCGTGTACCCGACCGTGGTCGGGTTGCCCGTCGTGCCGGAGCTGGCGTGCACGCGCACGACCTTGTCGCGCTGCCGCGCGAACATGCCGAACGGGTAGTGGTCGCGCAGGTCGATCTTGGTGGTGAACGGCAGGCCGGCGACGTCGCCGTGGCCGGTCACGTCGCCGGGCTTGAAGCCGAGCTCGTCCAGCTTCTTGCGGTAGAAGGGGACGTTCTCGTAGGCGTTCTCGAGAGTGGCGCGCAGGCGCTCGATCTGCAGCGCGTCGAGCTGCTCGCGCGGCATGCGTCTCCGCGGCCGGCTGCCAGTTCAGCCCGCCGGCCGCGTCCTTGGTGAGGTGCTCTTCGGACGACGCGGCGCTCACAGCGCGCGCACCTCCTCGTCGGTGAGCAGCGTCACCTTGTCGTTGAGCAGTTCGACGGCGCGGTCGACGTCGCGCACCGCGAAGCAGATGTTCCAGAAGGAGATGCTGTACAGGTAGTCGATGGAGACGCCGGCCTCCGCGAGCTGGTCGAGCACGCCGGCGAGCCCGCCGGGCACGTCGTCGACCTTGACGCAGATGACCTCGGAGAAGTGCGTGGTGAAGCCGGCGTCGTGCAGCAGTCGCGGGCGCGGTCCGGGTCGGTGAGGATGAGACGGACGATGCCGTACTCGGCAGCCTCCGTCGTGGAGAAGCCGCGGATGTTGATGCCGGCCTGGCCGAGGATGTCGGCCACCTCGGCGAGACGCCCGCTGCGGTTCTCGAGGAACACGGTGAGCTGCTTGACCTTCACGACTCGACCTCCTGGGTCGCGACCGCGGCGCGCCCGAGCTCGAACGCGCGCAGATTGACGTCGAGGATCTTGGCGGGGACGGCGGCCTCGAGGCCGCGCCGCCAGTCTTCTTCGCTGAACGGGAGCACCGCGGACGCGGCGCCGAGCAGCGCCACGTTGACGGCGCGCAGGGTGCCCGCCTCGCGGGCGAGCCCCTCGGCGTCGACGGCGATGAGCCGCACGCCGCGCCGGCGCGGCCGCGCCGGCCAGGTCGTCCGGGTAGTCCTCCTCGCGGCGCAGCACGCTGCCCGGCGTGATGCGCGTGGTGACGGCGCAGACCAGGGTGCCGCCTGGCGGTGAGCAGGCCGAGGCCGCGGATGCCCTCGAGGAGCTCCGTGGCGATGACGACGTCCGCGTGCGGCGAGACCGGCGACCACACGTGCTCGCCGAAGCGCACCGTGCTGAGCACGCTGCCGCCGCGCTGCGCCATGCCCTTGACCTCGCTGGCCTTGACCTCCAGGCCGGCCAGCGACGCGGTCTCGGCGAGGATCGCGGCGCCGAGCAGGATGCCCTGGCCGCCGACCCCGACGAGCGAGACCGTGGTGGTGCCGTTCACGAGCCGCCGCCCACGGGCTCGAGCGTGAGCGCGCGGCGCTTGCAGACCTCCACGCACAGGCCGCAGCCGGTGCACGAGTCGAGGATCGAGATGGCGTCCTCACCCGGCGCGATGGCAGGGCAGCCGATGTCGACGCACAGGCCGCAGAGGTTGCAGCGCTCCTCGTCGACGCAGACCTCGCCGGCCACCTCGCGCGTCATGAGCACGCACGGCGCCAGCGCCACGATGACGCCCAGGCCGGGCGCCTTGGCCTCGGCCTTGACGGCCGCGTCGAGAGCCTTGTGGTCGTTGGCGTCCACGGTGACGCAGCGCACGCCGATGCCCTCGCAGAGCTTCTGGACGTCCACGCTGGGGCCCTGCGCGCGGTCCGGGTGCAGCCCCGTGCCGGGGTGCCCCTGGTGGCCGGTCATGGCGGTGGTGCGGTTGTCGAGGATGACGAGCATGCCCTCGACCTCGTTGTAGAAGGCGTCGATGAGCGACGAGACGCCGGAGTGGAAGAAGGTGGAGTCGCCGATGACGCCCACGGCGGCCTTCTTGCCGAGCGCCTTGTTGAAGCCGGCCATCATGCCGACGCTGGCGCCCATGCACAGGCAGCTGTCCATGGCCAGGAGCGGCGGCAGCGCGCCGAGCGTGTAGCAGCCGATGTCGCCCATCGGCGCGAGCTTCTGCTTGCGCAGCGACGGCGAACACGGAGCGGTGCGAGCAGCCCGGGCAGAGCACCGGCGGGCGCACGGGCAGGCCGGGCGCCGGCTGCGGCGGCGTCGGCGAGCTTGGGCGCCGGGGGCAGTACCGGCCTCCGGCGCGGCGGCGGCTTGCGCAGCACGTAGGGCTCCAGCGCGCGGAAGACGATCTCCTGGTCGAGCTCGCCGTCGGACGGGATGGCGGCCTTGCCGATCACCGGCAGCCCGAGGGCGCGCACCTGCTCCTCGAAGAACGGGTCGAGCTCCTCGACGACCGCGACCCGCGAGACGTGCTCGTACAGGCGCGTGACCTTGGCGTAGGGCAGCGGGTGCGACATGCCCAGCTTGAGGAACCAGGCCTTGGGGAACGCCTCGCGCGCATACGAATACGCGATGCCCGAGGCGATGATGCCGAAGTCTGACGAGCCCGCCTCCAGCACGTTGAGCGGGCTCTCCTCCGCGCGCCTGCGCAGCTTCTCGAGCCGCTCCAGCACGAGCGCGGTTACGCTGCCGCGCGTACTGCGGGACCATGACGTACTTGCTGATGTCCCGCGCGTAGTCGCGCGGCGGCACCTCGACCGGCACGCGCGGCAGCACCTGCCCGCGTCCGTGGGAGATCCGCGTGGTGGTGCGCAGCATCACCGGCGTGTCGAACTCCTCGGACAGCGCGAACGCCTCGGCCACGAAGTCGTAGGCCTCCTGGCTGTCCGACGGCTCGAGCATGGGGATCTTGGCGAACCTGGCGTAGTTGCGGTTGTCCTGCTCGTTCTGCGACGAGTGCATGCCCGGGTCGTCGGCGCTGAGGATGACGAGTCCGGCGTTGACGCCGGTGAGCGAGAGCGTCATGAACGGGTCGGCGGCGACGTTGAGGCCCACGTGCTTCATGGTGACGATGGTGCGCACGCCGGCCAGCGACGCGCCGACCGCCGTCTCCAGCGCCACCTTCTCGTTGACGCACCACTCGCTGTGGATGCCCTGCAGCCTGGCGGTCGTCTCGATGATCTCGGTGGACGGCGTGCCGGGGTAGCCGCAGGCGAAACCGGCCCCGGCGCGGACTGCGCCGTGCGCGATGGCTTCGTTCCCGGAGAAGAAGAGCTGGCGTTCCATGGGGAAGCGAATTCTACCCGAGGCGGCGCGCCCGGCGCCACTCGGGATCGGCCCGTCGCCGCTCTCGGCGCCGGCTTCCGACGGCGCGCGGGCTGATGACCTTGCCCGGCGCGCGATAATCGTCATTCTCAGCCTCAAGCATCAACCCTCAACTAGACCTTGAAGGATTTGCGATTTGCTGCCAGAATAGTCACGGCATGCAGCGCGCATCCCTCACGCCACGCATGACTCGGACGGCGGCCTGAGTGAGCCGCCCGTCTCGCAGACGCCGCGACCCGGCGCTCCTGCGGGCACGCTACCGGACCCTCTTCTTCCTGCTGCTCACGCTCGCCGCACTCGCGCTGGGGCACCCCCTCGCGGCGGCGCCGGCCGTGGCCGGCGCCCTCATGGGCGTGTACTCGGTGCGCGTGGCGCTCAAGCGCCCGGCCGAGCTCGCGCACACCTTCGTCGTGCTCGACTGGGCGCTGCTCGGCATCACGCTCGCGCTCTCCGGCGGGGCCGAGAGCTGGCTGCTGCTCGCGGTGCCGTTCCTGGTGCTCGGCCAGCTGGCCGGGGCGCCCCGCGAGGAGTGGGTGTTCCTCGCCGGCCCCTCGCTGCTCCTCGTCGTCATCCTCGCGATCGCCGACCCGACGCTCGCCGGCAGCCGGTTCCTCTCGGTGGCCAAGATCGTCGTGCTGGTCGCCGGCGGCTGCGTCGCGGCGACGCGTCTGCGCCGCCGACCGGCCACCGTGCGCAGGCGCGAGCAGCACGCGCCCAAGGTGGACGTCAGCACCGGCCTCTCCACCGCCGCCTGCCTGCCCGCGTTCCTCGAGGACAGGACGGCGGCCGCGCTCGACGAGCACCGGCCGCTCAGCGTGGTGTACGTGCGGATGGAGCACTTCGAGGACAGCCGCAACTTCCTGGGCGCCGCCGGCAGCGAGGAGCTCGTGCGCGGCGTCGCCCGCCGGGCGGAGCGCCGCGTGGCCTCCGACGGCCGCGCCTTCAGGGTGCAGGCCGGACAGCCTGGTGCTGGTCCTGCCCGGCCTCTCCCTCGCCGAGGCGCGCCAGACGGCCGCCGACCTCGCGCACGACGTGAGCGGCAGCCTCATCGGCGGGCGCCGGCAGACGCTGGCGACCGGCGTCTCCTCGTTCCCCACCGTGCGGCGCATCGAGGACCTGCTCGCCGCCGCCCGCGACGAAGCCCTGCCGGCGGTGGTCTCCACCGAGGTCTCCGGCACCGTCATCCCACTCGCGGCGGCTCAATAGCCGTGCGGGCCGCGACCACGGCCCGCGTCTTGCCACTCCCCATGCGCCTCGCTAGTCTTCGGCTGTGGAGATCGACATCGCCAGCCAGCAGGTGCCGCAAGGGCGTGGCCGTACAGGTCAAGGTACGGCTCTCGGGGCGTGAGACCAGCCGGCTGTTCGTGAGCGGCGACACGCTGATCCAGCTCCCGCTGGACGGCGCGCTCCTCGACGCGGACGGCTCCCCCGTCCCCCGCACCTCCATCTTCCTCAGCGAACTGGCCGGCAAGCGCGACGGCCTGTCCCGGACCTTCAGCGGCGGCGAGGACGCGCGACGCCTTCGCCGCCGCCGTCCGCACCCAACTCGAGACCGCCTTGGAGGCGTCATGACCGACCAGGCCGACATCCTCGCCGCCCAGCTGGCTCCGTACCGGCAGACGCCCGGGATCGTCGCCGCCCTGCTCGTCTCGCGCGACGGGTTCGTCATCGCCGCCGACGCCGACCCGGAGTTCAAGGCCGACGCCGTCGCCGCCCAGGTGGCCGGCGTCATCGACATCGGCGCCCGGCTCGCGGCCGAGCTCGGCCGGCCGGGCGCCCGCTACATCTCCCTCGACCTCGACGGTCTCAACGTCGTGCTCGCCCCCTTCGACGACGAGCTCATGCTCGTGCTCGCGGGCCTGCCCAGCGCCCTTGTCTGCGAGTACCGCCTCATCAAGCCAGGCGCCTGACCGCCCTGCCGCACCGCGGCCGGACCGACCAAGGAGACCCTCATGGAAGACGCGGTCGAACAGCTCGACAACCTGGCGCGGAGCGTCGGCGAGTGCACCCGCTGCGACGAGCTCGTGGCGAGCCGGCTCCGCGCCGTACCCGGCGGCGGCCACCCGCACTGCTCGGTGATGGTCGTCGCGCTCCACACCGACCCGCAGGACGAAGAGGACGGCGGTCTGGCCGGCGAGACGCTCCTCGCCGACCTCGCCGAGTTCATGCCGGCCCTCGCCGAAAGCCGTGACCAGGTGTACGTCACGGCGCTGGTCAAGTGCGTGCCGCGCAGCGACGGCGCCGTGCGCGGCCCGCTCCCCCAGGAGCTGGACAACTGCTACCGGCACCTCTCGAAGGAACTCACCATCACCACCCCGCACTACGTGCTCACGGTGGGCGAAGAGACCACGCCGCTACCTGCTCGGCAAGCTGTACAAGACCACGCCGTACGAGCAGGGCGACTCGCTCGAGCTGCGGGTGTTCGACAACCCGGCGTTCAAGGTCGTTCCGGTGGCTACGCCGGACGAGCTGCGGGAGCGCGACCCCAAGGTGCGCGAAGAGTACGTCAAGCGCCTGCGCACGCTCGCGCAGGTGATGGGTCTTCTGTAAGAAGCAGTGGAGGAGGCCGCCGGCCCGGGCGCGAAGCGCCCCCGCCGGCGGCCTCCTCACGTACGGGGCGGCAACGGCCGGCCGCGTCCTCACCCAAGGCGGCGACCGCCGCGGCCGCCATCCCCGCCGCCGCCGGTGAGTCTCAGCGGCCGGTGAGCTCCTTGCCCGCGTCCGCGATGACGTCCGCGATCCGCTGCTCCGCGCCGGGCGGCAGCGGCGGCGCCTTGTGCGTCGCGAGGATCTCCTCCACGGCGGCGTTGGCGCGGCGCACCTCGGCCGGCGGGCCGGACTCGAGCCCGCGCAGCGCGCTCCAGGCCTCGAAGGGCTCGCGCTGGAGCAGCCGCGGCGCCAGCAACTCTCCGCGGCGCAGGTAGTCCCGCGTCTCCCGGGCGCGCAGGAAGTGCCCGCCGGGACCCACGCGGCCGACGAGCTCCTCCAGGAGGCGCTCGGAGTCCACCTCGAGACCGGCGCGGACGCGCCGGCACTGCCGGAACAGCTCGCAGTCCAGCAGGATCTTGGGCAGCGAGAGCATCTGGGCGCCGGCGTGCATGCCGGCGCCGCAGAGGAGGTCGGGGTCCATGAGCGCCGAGGCGAGCGCGGCCATGCCGCCCTCGGCGCCGCTCATCATCGAGGACTCGTTGGCGTCGCCGGTGAAGCCGGTCGCCATCACCGGCAGGTCGTAGCGCCGCGCCAGGCCGACCATGGCCTGCGTGAGCAGCACCGACTCCGGCGCGGCGGCGGCGTAGGCGCCGGAGCGCATGTCGAGCACCCCGGTGTCGGCGACGTAGATGCAGCCGACCCCGGGGCGGGCCAGCTGGAACAGGACGACGGAGCTGAGGATCTCGACGTTGGCTTGCATGGCGGCGCCGGCGAGGGTGACCGGCGCCGTCGCCCCCGTGAGGCCCATGCTGTAGATGCACATCGGCACGCCGGCGCGCGCCAGGGCGAGGCCGGCGCCGAGCATCTCCGGCTCGTGCTGCAGCGGCGGCACGGGGCAGTAGACGATGGAGAAGAACGGCCGCGCCGGGTCCCACGCGCCGCCCTCCGCGGCCGCCGCGAGGATCTCGAGTACGTAGGGCACCTCTTCGGCGCGCTGCACCTCACCTTGGATGTGCTTGCCGGTGTGGGTGACGATCGCCGCGAGCTCGTCCAGCACCTGGGTGTTGGGCGGCGCGTCGGCGGCGCTGACGATGTTCCAGACCACGCCGATCTCGTCTGCGGCGTCGGCCACGAGGCTGGCGTCGGCGAGGTCCTGCATGGTTGACGGCCGCCGGCCGCCGGTGCGGTGGTCCAGCGTGTACGCGCCGGTGCCGTCGAGCGTGAGGTGCACGTCGGTGCCGTCGCAGCGCACGTCGCGCTCCGGGTCGCGGCCGGCGAGCAGCACGTCGCGCGGAGCCGCGGCCAGCGCCTCCTCGACCAGCCGCGGCGGGATGCGCACGACGCCGGTCTGCGCGTCCACGACCGCGCCGGCGTCGGCCAGCAGCGCCTGCGCGCCGGCGTCGGGGAACGCGACGCCGACCTCCGCGAGCACGCGCAGGCTGGCCTCGTGGATCGCCTCGACCTCGTCCGGCGGCGCCGGCGAGATGCGCGGGATCACGGCACCACCACGCGCAGCGCCCGGGGCACGATCAGGCACTCCATGGGCAGCTTGCCGGCCACCTCGCCGTCGGTCTGCACCAGGACCTCCTTGCCGCTCTCCACCGTCTCGATCTGCGCCCGCTCGGTGCGGAAGTACTCCACCTTGGGGTGCTTGATGTGGGCGTTGATGAGCGCCGCCGTCCAGTACCAGATGGTGCTGACCAGGGACTTGTCCTTGAGCACGCACACGTCCAGCAGGCCGTCGCGCATGTCGGCGAGCGGCGTGATGCCGAACGCGCCGCCGTAGTTGGAGGAGTTGCCGAACACGGCGAAGTAGCCCTCCACCGTGCGCTCGTCGGTCGTGACGCGGATGAGCGGGTCGTCGTGGGTGAGGTACGTGGCGAGGCCCTGGACGGCGAACGCCGCCTCCTTGAGCGCCTTCTTCATCGTCGGGTTGATGGCGGCGACCACGGCGGCGTCCATGCCCACGCCGGCCATGAGCCCGAAGTAGCGGTCGCCGGCCAGGCCGAGGTCGATCCACGAGACGTGGCCGGCGTCGGCCCCGAGCAGCTTGACCGCGTCGGGCGGCTCCAGCGGGATGCCCAGCTCCATCGCCAGCACGTTGACGGTGCCGGTGGGGATGATGGCGAGCGGCGTGTCGCTGCCGGCGAGGCCGTTGATGGTCTCGTTGACGGTGCCGTCGCCGCCGACGGCGGCGACGATGTCGAAGCCGGCGGAGACCGCCTCGCGCGCGAGGCGGCTGGCGTCGCCGGCCTCCTGCGTCTGCATCTCCTCGACCTCGTAGCCGAGGCCGCGGAGGGCGGCGAAGATGAGCGGCACGTCGCGCTTGTACCCGCCGCCCCCGGAGTGCGGGTTGTGGATGGCCGCGAGCCTCCTGCCGTGCAGCGTCATGCTCGCGGCTCCAGAGCGAGCGGCTCCCCGGCGACGGCCGGGAGCCGCCGCAGCTCGCGGTAGCCCGCCGCCCGCGCGAGCTCCGCGGCGTGGTCGAACCCGTGCCCCACGTCCCGCGGCTTGTGTGCGTCGGAGCCGAGCACGAGCGGGATGCCGAGGGCGTGCGCCTCGGCGAGGAGCCCGAGGGCCGGGAAGGTCTCGCCGATAGCCTTGCGCAGGCCGCCGGTGTTGATCTCGAGGCACATGCCGGCCGCCGCCACGGCGCGCAGCGCCGCGCTCGCGGCGGCCGCCACAGCCTCGGCGTCCGCCGGCGGCCCGAACTTCTTGGCGTGGTCGAAGTGCCCGGCCACGTCGAACAGCCCCGACTCGGCCGCCTGCCGCGTGAGCTCGAGGCTCTCGAGGTGGATGCGGTCGAGGCCGTACTCCTCTATCCGGCCCGCCATCTCCGGGTGGTCGAACCCGAACCGGTCGCCGACGATGTGCACCGACCCGATCACGTACTCGAACGGGTACTGGCGCAGCACCTCGGCCGTCTCCTCGATCGTCTCCGGGATGAAGTCGGCCTCGATGCCGAGGGCGATGCGCAGGTGCGGCGCGTACTCGCGCGCCAGGTCCTGGACGACGGTGCAGTACTCGTCGAGCTCGTCCACCCGCATGGCCCAGTCGTCGGTGAGGTCGTGGCGCGGCTCCCAGCCCCCGAGGAACGGCAGGTGGTCGGCGAAGCCCATCTCCGTCATGCCGAGCTCCGCCGCGCGCTCCACGTACTCGCGTGGCTCCCCCTCCGCGTGGCGGCACATGCGCGTGTGGATGTGATAGTCGGCGATCATCGAGACCTCGGGGACTGCGGTCTGCGGCTCCGTGCGCGCAAGCTTACACCCCGGTCACGGCGCGGACGGCGGCGGGCGAACAGCAGCACCAGCAGCATGCCGGCCACGAAGCCGCCCACGTGAGCGAAGAACGCCGTCCCCGCGCCGCCGGAGCCCCACGACGCCACACCGCTCACCCCCTGCAGCGCGAACCAGACGAGCAGCAGGATCCAAGCCGGGATCTCGAACACCGGCCACACGACGATGAGCGGGATCACCGTGAGCACCCGGGCGCGCGGGAAGAGCACCAGGTACCCGCCGAGCACGCCGGCGATGGCGCCGCTGGCGCCGATGAGCGGCACGTCGCTCGACGGCGAGACGACCACCTGGGTCGCCGTCGCCAGCAGGCCGCAGGCCAGGTAGAAGCCGAGGAAGCGCGGCCGCGTCATCGCGTCCTCGACGTTGTTGCCGAAGATCCACAGGTACCACATGTTGAAGATCAGGTGCGCCCATCCGCCGTGCACGAACATGGTGGTGAACAGCGTGGCCCAGGCCGGGAACCAGGCGAACGGCGGCAGATCGACGTGGTGCGTGACCTCGAACGGCCGCACGCCGAGCAGGTAGAACCAGCCGTTCTCGGTGATCCCCCAGCGCGGCAGCGTCAACTGCACGACGAACACGACGACGTTGGCGATGATGAGCGCCAGGGTGACGGCGGGGAGCCGGTGCGTGCGCTTGTCGTCGTGGAGAGGGATCATGCCGCGCGAGTGTACCCGGCGCGGCGGGAGCACGGCTCCGCGCCGGTGTCGATTGACAGGCACTTCGGGTCCCGTATACTTCGGGTACCGAAATGAATGACCCGAAGCGACAGACCGGACGCGAGGACGTCACCAGCGAGCTCGCCCGCCTGCTCCCCGAGCTGGCGGTCGCGCTGTACGAGTCCGCGCCGCACGGCCGGCCCGGGCAGCGCTCTCCGGCCGCGTCGCAGCTCACCGGCCGGCAGTTGGAGGCCGTCGTGTTCCTCTCCCATCACCGGAGCGTGACGATGGGGGAGTTCGCCGACGGCCTCGAGATCTCGCCGGCCGCCGCCACCGAGCTCGTCGCCCGGCTCATCGAGAAGGGCGTCGTGCGGCGCGAGGCGCACCCGGACGACCGCAGGGTCGTCCTGCTCCGCCTCGCCGGCGACGCCGAACGGTACGCGGAGAGCATGCACGACGAGTGGCAGAAGCACGTCGAGGTGGTGTTCGCCCGCCACCCCGGCATCGACCCCGACGCCCTCATCGCCCTCCTCGACGACCTCATCGACCAGCTGAAAGGACGGACCACGCCATGAGCGCGCACCCCAACGCGGTACAGGCCGAGGCCCGACCGGCCGGCCCGGCCCGCAACCCGTGGGCCGTGCTGGCCGTGCTCTGCCTCGGCCTCTTCATGATCCTGCTCGACGGCACGATCGTGAACATCGCCATCCCGCACATCCAGAGCTACTACGACACCACCTACAGCAACATCGAGTGGGTGATGAACGCCTACATCCTGGCGTTCGCGGTGCTGCTGGTGCCGATGGGCCGCTTCGGCGACCTCTGGGGCCGGCGCAAGCTCTTCCTGGCCGGCATGGTGCTCTTCACGCTCGGGTCGCTGGCCTGCGGCCTCGCCCCGAGCATCTACCTGCTCATCGCCTTCCGCGTCATCCAGGGCATCGGCGGCGCGGCGATGATGCCGTCCACCCTGAGCATCATCGCCACGGTGTTCGCGCCCGAGAAGCGCGGCGCCGCCATGGGCGTGTGGGGAGGCGTGTCCGGCGTCGCCTCGGGCCTCGGCCCCGTGCTCGGCGGCATCATCATCCAGTACGTCACCTGGCCCACCGTGGACGGCAGCTGGCGCTGGATCTTCCTCGTCAACATCCCGGTGGGCATCGTCGGCGTGCTGCTCACGCTGCGCCTCGTGCCCGAGAGCAAGAACCCGACCGCCGTCGAGTCGCTCGACCTGCCCGGCGTGGGCCTGCTCTCCGTCTCGCTGTTCTGCCTCACCTTCGCGCTCATCGAGGGCCAGAACTACGGCTGGTCGTCCGGCACCATCCTCGGGCTGTTCGCCGGCGCCGCCGTGGCGTTCGTGGCCTTCTACCTGTGGGAGCACCGCGTCAAGCAGCCGCTCATCGACTTCTCGCTGTTCCGCAGCCTCAACTTCAGCGCCGGCAACGCGACCGGCCTGCTGCTCAGCGCGGCGATGATGGGCGCCTTCTTCACCATCCCGATCTTCCTGCAGTCGGTGCTGGGCTTCAGCGCCATCAAGGCGGGCCTCGTGATGGCGCCGATGTCCGTGATCATCATCTTCGCGGCCCCGCATCGCCGGCATGCTCAGCGACCGGCTGGGCAGCAAGTGGATCGTCGCCGTCGGGCATGTTCCTGCTGGCGTTCGGCCTGGCCTGGATGGCCGGCCTGGTCCCCGGCGTCGAGAAGATCGACCCGCAGACCACCTCCGGCAGCCTGCTCGTGCCGTTCCTCATCAGCGGCATCGGCATCGGGTTCGCCGTCGCTCCGGTGACCTCGGCGGTCATGGCGACGGCGCCCAAGGACCGCGTCGGCAACGCCTCCGGCGTGCTCTCGACCATGCGCCAGGTCGGCAGCCTCCTGGGCATCGCGGTGCTGGGGGCCGTGCTGCAGAACCGGGTCACGGCCAACATCACCGAGGGCGTGCAGGCCATCAGCCAGATCCCCGAGGCGCTCAAGCAGAAGATCATCGCCGCGGCGAGCAGCGGCGGCATGCAGATGGGCGCCCCCCAGGGCTCGTCGGACATGCCGGCCGTGGCCCAGCAGATGATCGCGACCCTGTTCAAGGGCTGGTTCACCGACGCGATCGCCACCTCGTTCATCGTCGCCGTGGCGTTCGCGGTGGTCGGCGGCCTCTGCGCCCTGCTGCTGCGCAGCCACGTCAAGGAGGCCCAGGCCGTCCAGGAGCCGGCGCCGCGCGCCGCGGAGCACGCCGCGGCGGAGACGGCGGCCGCCGAGGCCGACGGCATCTGAGGCAGGCGACGGGCGGCCGCGCAGTACCGCGCGGCCGCCCGTCGCCTGCTCTGACAACACCGGCGCGGAGCCCTCCACGCTCAGGCGAGGAGAAGCGCCGCCGAACGGCGAATGACTCTCCAGCCCTGGGGTACCGTCAGGGCCGAGGAGGAGGTCCTGCATGCCTGTGACGACCAGCGCGCCGACGCGCGTGATCGTGATCCCCCGCCAGCTCGAGGGGTTCTTCTACGAGCGCCTGAAGAACGAGTTCGCCGGCGCGCGACGACGTGCGCATCGTCGTCGACCGCCGCGTCGGGGAGCGCCGCCGCCCGCGCTGGGTGAGCGGCGCCGGCCCGTTCACCGACCGGCGCCACGTCAGCGACCGCCGCACCGACCCGCCGGTGTGGTCGCTGCCCGACATGCCGTTCTCGGCGTCCTGACGGCCCGAGGCGGTCACACCGTACGCAGGAGGGCCGGCGCTGCGCGCCGGCCCTTTTCACGTACGGTCTCCTTCTCGTCTGAGCCGGGTCAGATCCAGCCGTTCTCCCGGCTCACGATGACGGCCTGGGCGCGGTCCACCACGTTGAGCTTGTGGTACACGTTGTGCAGGTGGTTGCGCACGGTGCTCTGGCTCAGGTCCAGCGCCCGCGCGACCTGCTTGTAGGTCTTGCCGCTCGCCAGCAGCCCCAGCACCTCGAGCTCGCGGTCGGTCATCGGGTTGGGCACGTCGCCCTTGGGCGGGCCCAGCTCTCCGAGGTGCACCTTGACCCGGGCCAGCAGTTCCTTGATGTGGAACGGCTTGGTGATGTAGTCCGCGGCGCCCTTCTCGAACCCCAGGAGCTTGTCGTTGATCTCCCGGCGAGCCGTGAGGAAGATGATCGGCGAGCGCAGTTCCACCGGCTTCTCGCGCAGCTTCTCGTACACCGTGAACCCGTCCATGTCGGGCATCATGATGTCGAGCAGCACGAGGTCGGGAAGATACATGCCGCCGATGCGGATGGCCTCTCCGCCGTTGGCCGCGGTCTGGACGTCGTACCCGGTCACCTCGAGCGCCTCTGCGACGAGCCGCCGGATGTCGGGCTCGTCGTCAACCACGAGGATACGCTTCGCCATCTCGTTCACTCTCCTGCAGCCGGGGTCGGGGGCCGCGACCGTTCGTCGTACCACCGGAGGTGGTCGGGTCTGCCCGTGACCGCACGGGACTCCCCTCTCGGCGCCCCGCGACTACGGGATTCGGGCGGCGCCGCCGATTCCCTCCGACCGGCGTTCTCACTATCGGCAACACCCCGGCGAACCTTAGCCGATGATGCGTTGACCCGTACCGGCGCCGAGCCGATGACGTTCAGCGAATGAGGCGGTCCCCAAAGGTGATGAGCGCCGCCACGACGACGACCGTCACCGCGACGGCGATGGCGATGTCCGCGTACCGGCGCGTGCGCACGGCGTTCCTGATGAGCGCCACCAGGCCGTACCCGGCCACCAGGAGCCCCACGACACCGGCGATGAGGATCACCCAGTTCACGACCGCCATCGTACACGGTCGGCGCGGCGGCGGGGACGCGGGAAGCAGGAGGCGCGACGGGAGCGCGACGGCGCCCGGACCCGTCAGACGACGAGCCTGCCGGCGAGGAACTCGAGGGGATGAAGGGCGGCGCGGCCGCCGAGGTCGCGCACCTGCGACCGGCACGACGTGCCGGTCGCGAGCAGCGCGGTCTCGCGCCTCGCCGCCCGCACCGCCGGCAGCAGCCGCCGCTCGGCCATCGCCACGCTCAGCTCGTAGTGGTCGGCCTCGTAGCCGAACACCCCGGACATGCCGCAGCAGCCGGCGTCCGGGTCCTCCACCTCCAGTCCGGGCACCGCCGAGAGCGCGGCGCGCGTGGCCGCGGCGAAGCCGAGCGCCTTCTCGTGGCAGTGGCTGTGCAGCAGCGCGCGGCCGCCGGCACGGAAGTGCAGGCGGCCCTCCGCGGCCAGGCCGGCGACGAGCGCGAGCGCCGGCCGGCTCACGGCGGCGACCTCGGCGACGCGCGGATCGCGCGGGCAGCAGCCGCGTCCAGTCGTCGAGGACCATGGAGAGGCACGACGGCTCCACGAAGAGGATGTCCGCGCCTGCGGCCGCGAGCGGGTACAGGCCGTCGAGCGCGCGCCGCGCCGAGGCGCGCGCCTTGTCGATCTGCCCGGTGGAGAGCGCGGTGCGGCCGCAGCAGCCCACGTCGGCGGCCTCCAGGCCCACGCCGGCTGCGGCGAGCAGCCGGGCGAGCGCCTCGCCCACGCCCGGCTCCTGGTACTGGATGAAGCAGTCCGCGAAGAGCACCGCCCGCCGGGCGTCCTGCCGCTCCGCCGGCGGACCGGCGACCGGCTCCGGCCGCGCGAGACGCGCGGTCAGCGGCCGCCGCTCGAACCGCGGCAGCGGCCGGTCGTGGGCGACGCCGGCGCGGTCCGTCACCAGCCGCGCCAGGCGCGTGCGCCCGAGCGCGTTGACGAGCGGCGCCGCCGGCGAGGCCAGCGCCGCGAGCCGCCGGAAGTCGCCGATGCCGCGCGCGAGCGGCGGCACGCCGTCTCTCGCGCGCACCTCCGCCAGCCACTCCACCTTGAGCGCCGCCATGTCCACACCGGCCGGGCACTCGGTCTTGCAGGCCTTGCAGGCGACGCACGTGCCCAGCACGTCGCGGAACTCGCCCTCGCCGATGGCGGCGAGAGGCACCGCCCCGCAGACGACTCCCTGGAGCGCGTTGGCGCGGGCGCGCGTGGCGCGCGCCTCGTCACGGGTCGCCGCCGCCGGCGGGCACATGGTGCCCGAGGCCTTCTTGCAGAGGCCGGCGCCGAAGCATCTCTCGACCGCGGCGCCGAACCCGCCCTCGGCCGCGTACGAGAGCCTCGGCGCCCAGCCGCCGTCACCGCGATAGTCGGCGCCGAAGCGCAGGTCGTCCGTGACCCGCGGCCCGTCCGCGATCACGCCGGGGTTGAGCAGGCGGTCCGGGTCGAACGCGTCCTTGACGGCCACCATGGCCTCGTAGAGCCCGGGGCCGAGAAGCTGCGGGAGCAGCCAGCTGCGCGACCGCCCGCAGCCGTGCTCGCCCGAGATGGCGCCGTGATAGCCGGCGACCAGCCGGCCGACCTCGGCGGCCAGCGCCTCCATGCTCGCCACGCCCGCCGGCCGTCTTCAGGTCCAGGAACGGCCGCAGGTGCAGGCAGCCGGCGGAGGCGTGCCCGGTGAAGCTCGCCCGGACGCCGTGCCCGGCGAGCAAGCTCTGGAGGTCGGTCACGAACCCGGCCAGGCGCTCGGGCGCCACCGCGGTGTCCTCGACGAACGCCGCAGGGCGCTCCGCGCCCGGCGCGCCCATGAGCAGCGGCAGCACGGCGCGCCGCAGCGCGGCGGCGTCGGCCAGCGCCTCGGGGTCCTCCAGCCAGATGACCTGCGCCGCGCCGAGCGAGCCGCGAGCGCACGCAGCCGCGCGAGCCCGGCGTGCGCCTCGTCGTCGCTGCCCTGGTACTCCACCGTGAGCAGGGCGGCGTCGGTCCCGTCGAGCACCGTGGCCAGGCGGCGATACTGCGTGAGGTTGGGCGCGCTGCGCAGCGGCGCGAGGTCGAGGAACTCCACCGCCGACGGCCCGGTGTCGAGGATCGCGACGTTGGCCTCGAGCGCGGCCTGCAGCGTGGCGAACGTGAACGCCGCGCCCACCCGCCGCGCCGGGCGCGGGTCCAGCAGCACTTCGAGCTCGGTGAACAGCGCGAGCGTGCCCTCCGAGCCGGCAAGCAGCCGGCCCAGGTTGGGCTCGGGGGCCAGCAGTTCGCGCAGGTTGTAGCCGGTGGTGCACCGTCTGGTCTGCGGAAAGCCGGTGGCGATGGGCTCGCGGTACTGCTCGCGCACCTGCGCGAGCGCCGCCGCGAGCCTCTCCCCGCCGGCCCCCGCAGGCCGGCGGCGAGGTCGCCGCCGGCGCAGGCGCCGAACGTCATCCGCTCCCCGCCGGCGAGCACGCCGTCCACGCCGCAGCACCTTGTCCTTGGTCTCGCCGTAGACGATGGACCGCGAGCCCGACGAGTTGTTGCCCGACCATGCCGGCGATGGTCGCCTGGTCCACCGTGGAGGTGTCGGGGCCGAACTCGAGCCCGTGCGGCGCCGCGGCCGCGTTGAGGGCCGCCTGCACCACCCCCGGCTCGCACGCGCGCCCGGCGCCCGTCCGCGTCCATCTCAAGGATGCGGTCCAGCTTGAAGCAGTCGACCGCGATCCCGGGCCGATGGCCTGCCCGGCCACGCTCGAGGCGGCGCCGCGCGCCGAGATCGGCAGGCCGGTCTCGCGCGCCACCCGGGCGGCGGCCGCGAGGTCGTCCGGCGACCCGGCGACGAGCACGACCTCCGGGACGACCCGGTAGCTGGAGGCGTCGGTGGAGTAGAGCCAGCGCCGGAGCGGTGTGGTCCACACCTCGCCGGCCACGACGCGCCGCAGGGACTCGGCCGCGGCGCGCCCCTGCTCGCGAGAGTCGCGGGATGCGGTGACGGGCGCCCATGGCGCCTAGGATACCGCTCCGCCGAGCGGCCGGGCCCCGAGAGGGGCGGCCGCGTGCCCGTCAGAGCCCGGCGGGGCTGAACACGGGCATCCAGCGCGACAGTTGCTGCAGCACGCCGAACATCATGAGCACGCCGAACACGACGAGCAGCACGCCGGCGCGTGACCTGGATGGCGCGGTAGTGCCGCTTGACCCAGCCGAGCCGGGCGCTCACCCAGTCGAAGGCCAGGGCGGCGAGCACGAACGGCACGCCCAGGCCGAGCGAGTAGACCAGCAGGAGGAGCGAGCCCGAGACGGCGCTCTGGCTGGTCGCCGCCATGGAGAGGATCGCCCCGAGGACGTAGCCCGACGCACGGCGTCCAGCCGATGGCGAGGGCGGCGCCGGTGAGGAACGCCCCGCCGGCGCCGGCGCGCTTGGGCGCCACCTTGAGCACCGGCTCCGGCAGGTGGATCACGCCGGCCACCACGAGCCCGCTGAAGGCGATGAACGCGCCGGCGACGATCATGAGCACGTCGCGGTACTGGATGAGGAGCCGGCCGACGCCGCCGGCGCCGGCTCCCATCAGCACGAAGACCACGGTGAACCCGGCCACGAACAGCAGGGAGGTCCACAGCAGGCGCCGGTGCTCCCTGCCCAGGTCCTCCACCCCCACGCCGGAGATGAACGAGAGGTACACGGGCAGCAGCGGCAGCACGCACGGCGAGACGAACGAGAGCAGGCCGGCGGCGAACGCCAGACCGATGGCCGTGAGGCTGAGAGAGGTGATCTCGACCGCTGTCATGACCGGGCGCGGGAGCGCCTCACACGGCGCCCGCGCTCACTGCGCCTTCGCGAGCGACGCGGTGAACTGGTCGAGGGTCGCGGCTCCGACGAGCCGGTCCACTTCCTTACCCTGGGCGTCGAAGAAGATGGTCGTGGGATACGCGGTGATGCCGAACTCCTGCACCAGACTGCCGTCGTCCAGCACCATGGGGTAGGTGAGGCCGTACTTCTGCATGAACTCCGTGGCGTCCTTCTCGGTGTCCTCGGAGGCGATGCCGACCACCTGGGCGCCCGGGTTCTGCTCGGCGAACGTGCCAGGTCGGGCGCCTCCAGATTGCAGGGCGGGCACCACGAACCGAACACGTTGACCACCAGCGGCTTGCCGGCGTAGTCCGCGACGGCGAAGTCGGCGGGGGCGATGACCTGCACGGTGACGACGCCCCGACGAAGCGGCGGCTAGGACGACGACCGCGACATGACGACCAGCGACCGCGGCGACCACCACCACGAGAGCGAGGATGAGCAGGCCGAGCGTCTTGGTCTTCATCGTGTCCCCTTCTGTCCGGGAGCCTCCGCGCGAGGCTCCGCATGCACTGTAGAGTTTACTCTGCCGCGGCAGTGTTTGCGCTGCGCCGCGACGCCGCGGCTATAATACCCCCCAGGGTATGTAGTCCACCACCGCGATGGAGGGTCATGGCGTCTTACGATCTGGTCTGTGACGCGTGCGGGCACGACTTCGAGGTCTTCCGGCAGGGGTTCCTGAAGGACGAGGACCGCGTGTGCCCGGACTGCGGCAGCACCGAGGTGCGGCAGAAGTTCACGAGCTTCCTCCAGAACATCGGCGGAGCAGCTCCGGCGGCGGCGTGCGCCGCGCCGTCTCACAGCGGCTTCGGCTGAGGCTGATCCCCGGCGGCGCGGTCGCGCCGCACCGACCGTGCGCCACCACAGGCGACGACTTACTTCCGGCGCCCGGCGGCCTCCGGCCTCCGGGCGCCGCTCGTTCTGCTCCGTCTCGCACGGTCGCCGTCTCCGACGGCGCCGACGACTTCTACGGGTACTGGCGTCCGCGCATCCAGGTGCGCGACGCCTCGTTCAGCCTGAAGCCGACCAGGACGCAGAGCGTCTACTTCGTCGACTACGACCAGGGCTGGGGCGTCGGTGAGGACGTCGTGCCGGGCAAGGGCGGACAGTCCACCTTCAACGACAGCAAGTCCTACTGGTACGCCGAAGCCCCCGAGGCCGGGGTCAAGATCCCGAGGAACCTCGGCGTGCGCATCATCGTCAAGTCCATGAACGACGACGCGATGACCATCCGGGTCGACAACGTGAAGTGACCCGGCGGCACACCGCGTGAGGCGGAGAGGGCGGGGCGGCCGGAAGAGCCGCCCCGCCCTCTCGCACCGTACGGGCCGGCTGATAGCATCGCCGCATGCGCGTACTCGTCACCGGCGGCGCCGGCTACATCGGCAGCGTCATCGTCGCGCGCCTCGCGGCGCGCGGCCACGACGTGGTGGTGTACGACGACCTCTTCCGCGGCCACGCCGCGGCGGTGCCGGCCGGCGTGCCCCTCGTGCGCGGCGACGTGCGCGACGCCGCCGCCGTGCGCGCGGCGCTCGAGGACGGCGGCTGCGAGGCCGTCGTCCACATGGCCGCGCTCGCGGAGGTCGGCGAGTCGGTCGCCGAGCCGGAGCGCTACCGCAGCGTCAACGAGGAGGGCACGGCGGCCGTGGTCGAGGCGGCCGTGGCCGCCGGGGCCGGCCGCCTCGTCTTCAGCTCCACCGCGGCCGTGTACGGCGCCCCGGAGCGCACGCCCATCGACGAGGACGACACGCTGGCGCCGGCCAATCCCTACGGCGAGACCAAGCTCGCCGGGGAGCGCCTGCTGCAGCGGGCGCGGTCACGCGGCGAGCTCGCCGCCACCGCCCTCCGCTACTTCAACGCCTGCGGCGCCGACGGCGCCTGCGGCGAGGACCACGACCCCGAGTCGCACCTCATCCCGCTCGCGCTGCGCGCGGCGCGCGACGGCACGCCGATCCGCGTGTTCGGCGACGACTACCCCACGCCCGGACGGCACCTGCGTGCGCGACTACGTGCACGTCGCCGACCTCGCCGACGCGCACATCGCCGCGCTCGAGGCGCTGCCGCAGGTGCAGGGCGTCGTTCAACCTCGGGACGGGCTCGGGAGACTCGGTGCAGGCGGTGCTCGACGCCGTGGAGGCGGTCACCGGGCTGCCGCTCGGCGCGCGAGACCGCGCCGCGCCGCGCCGGCGACCCGCCGGTGCTGGTGGCGAGCAACCGGCGCGCGGCGGAGCGGCTGGGCTGGCGTCCGCGGCGCAGCCTCACGGACGCCGTGAGCGACGCCTGGGCGTGGATGGGCGCGCACCCGGACGGGTACGCGGGCTGACCTCGCTGGGCACGGCCGGCAGCGGGCCGGCGGCGAGTCGCGGGCGCTAGGAGACGGTCGCCGGCTCGCGGGGCCAGCGACTCGAGCGTGATGGAGCCCAGCACGTCCATGAGCTGGGTCTGCGCGCGCAGCCACGCCTCGTGCGTGGCGCACGAGGCGCTGCGCGCGCAGTCCTCGGGACTCAGCACGCACTGGTTGACGGAGATGGGACCGTCGACGGCCTCGATGACCTGCTGCATGGTGATCTCGGAGGCCGGGCGCGCAAGGGCGAAGCCGCCGTGCGCGCCCCGCTGCGAGACGGTGAGACCGCCGCGCACCAGGCTCTGCAGGATCTTGGCGAGGAAGCTCTCCGGGATGTCCTGCGCCTCGCCGATCTCGTGCAGCGACGCGACGTGACCTTCGGGGAAGCGCGCGAGGTAGCGTCATCGCCCGGACGGCGTACTCGGCGCCGCGTGTGAGTTGGAGTCCCATAGCACTTCGCTTTCGTCAGAGACCGGACCATAACGGTCTGAATGGAACTGTATCGCCAGCCGGTTCACCGGGTCAACCGACCGGACCGGTCATATTAAGCGGCCGTTAAGGTTTGGAGAAAGCCGTCGCGCTCTTCGCGGATAGTGCCGGTTTGCGGGCAAAACCCGGGTCGCGGCCGAATCCGGCCGGTGCTATCCTGCCAGAGGCGCCACCCGCGCCTCCCCACACGGAAGGACGAGAGTGAGACGATCCCTGGCCCTCATCGCCGTCGCCGCCGCCGTGGCCGTCGCCGCCGCGGTCGTGGTCGCCGGCATGAGATCCGGCAGCGACGGCCGACGCAGGCGCCGCCGGCCGCGGCCGGCACGCCGGGAGCCCTCCCGTCCGGACACCCGTCCATCGCCGCCACCGCCGAGGAGACGCCGGACCCCCACGCAGCCGTCACGCCCGCCGGCGAGGCGCCGGCCGGCGACGACGCCGCCCTCACCGAGCTCGAGGACGAGGCCAGCGAGGACCCCGAGCGACGTGCAGGCGCTGGTGGACCTCGGCGACGCGTACTTCATGCGCCAGCACCTGCAGCAGGCCGAGGACGCCTACACCCGCGCCCTGGCGCAGGACCCGGAGAGCGCGGCGGCACAGGTCGGCCTGGCCATGGTGTGGCACGCCAAGGGCGACTCCAAGCGCGCCGAGAAGGCGCTCACCGCCATGCTCGTCAGCACACCCCGACGACCAGGACGCGCACTACTCCCTGGCGATCGTGTACTTCTCCGGCGGCCGCGTGGACGAGGCCAAGAAGGAGTGGCAGACGGCGGCGCGCATCGACCCCGCCACGACCACGGGGCGGCGCTCGCAGAGCTTCGTGGACCTCCTCGACGGCAACGAGTCGGCCGCCGCCGTCGGCCGGCGACTGACGCGGGGCCTACTCCACCCGCGCGCCCAGCACGTCGCGCACGTGGGCGAGCGCGAACCGGTTGAACTCCTCCGCGTCGTGTCCCGGCGCGTCGTACGTCTCCACCAGGTCCCTTGTGCACGAGCACCTCGTAGCCGCGCGCCCTGCAGGCCGGCGACGGTGTGCAGCACGCAGATGTCGGTGCACACCCCGGCGACCTCGACCACCTCGGGAGCGAGCCGCTCGAGCACGGCGTCGAGATCGGTCCCGTGGAACCCGGAGAAGGTGTGCTTGCGCACCACCGTCCCGCGGTCGGCGAACTCCCGCAGCTCCGGGATGACGTCGTTCTCGCCCGTGCCCGCGACGCAGTGCGGCGGGAACATGGCGAACTCCGGGTCGTCGGCCGCGTGCGTGTCCACGAGGAAGATGATGTGAGCGCCCTCCGACTCGGCCTCCCGAAGGAGCTTGCGGAGGCCGGGGACGATGGCGTCGTAGCGGGGGCTGTACAGCGCGCCGCGCCGGCAGAAGCAGACGAGCATATCGACCACGATGATCGCCCGGCGGGGCCGGACGGCCTCGCCGCCGGGCTGCTGCGTCTGACTGTCCATACCGGTCGGATACCCCGGGAGGGGACCTAGGTCACGCGCTCCAGACGGGGGTTGGGCCGGTAGCGACGCCCGACCTTGGCGCACGGCCGGCCCTCCAGGAGGACCACGTCGGCCGTGAAGTCGGTGTTGCCGCGCAGCAGGCTGCTGCCGACCCCGTAAGCGTCGGCCGGCACGCCCGCCTCCTCGAAGCGCCGGATGCGCTCCGCGTCGAACCCGCCGCTGACGACGACGTTGACGTGCTGGAAGCCCTCGTCGTCGAGCGCGCGGCGCACGGCGCGGACGAGCTCCGGCGCCACCCCGTTGGGGCGGAACGCTCCCCATGTCGTCCCAGAGCGAGCGGTCGACCATGGTCTCGCTCGTGTCCAGGCGCACGCCCCACAGGCGCTCGCCGAGGGCGCGCGCGCACGCGAGGCTGGTGGCCACGCAGTCGTTGTCCCAGTCCACCAGCGCCGTGACGTTGGTCTCGGGGTAGTGGACGTCGGCGAAGGCGACGGCCGCCGCCACCGTGTCGCCGCCGTAGGCGGCGATGAGCGCGTGCGGCACCGTGCCGATGCCCTTGCCGCCCCACCAGGAGGCCTGGGCGTCGGTGCTCACGCCGATGGCGCCGGCGACGTGGGCGGCGTACCCGTCGCCGGTCTGCACCCTGTAGTGGTCGAAGCGCGCGGGGAAGAACAGGATCGGCTTGCCCCGCGCGGCGTCCACCACGCGGCGCACGTTGCTGCTGATGAGCGTGCGCCGCGAGAGCGCGCCGAGGTACACCGTCTCGAGATGGGCGAACAGTCCGTAGTCGCCCTCGATGGTGAGCACGGTCTCCCAGGCGGAGAGCTCGTCGCCGTCGTACAGCGCGTGCACGTCCAGACGGTCCCAGCCGTCCACCCACGCGCGCTCGTCGCCCTCGCCCTCGAAGTGCCCCGAGCACAGGCGCAGCATGGCGAGGGCCTCGTCCATGCCGCCGAGCACGGCGCCGTCGGTCTTCTGGAAGACCTGCATGGTCACGCGCGGGTGCCGGTCCTTGGCCTCGAGCACGCGTCTTGGCGCCGTTGAAGTAGGCGTCCGTGTAGTACCCCTCCCGCAGCCTGTCGACGGGGAGGGCGAAGACGTCCGGGGCGAGTCGTGGCCGTGACATGCGGGGATTGTACTCCCCCGGCCCGGCGGCTCCGCAGGGCGGGGCCGGGCCCTCGCCAGAGCCGGGCGGCGGTCAGAGCCCGAGCCGGCCCGTGGCCACGTCGAACATCCTGGCCGGCGTGACCTCGAAGCGGAGCGTGTAGTCGCCGGCCGCGGCCAGCGTGACGTCCATGAAGCGGTCCGGCCGGGGAGTGACCTTGCCCGCCCCGCCCTCGAGCACCCAGTAGGGCGACGAGGTGAACTTGAGCCAGTACGTCCCCGGCTTGCTCACGCTGAAGTCGATGGACAGGTGGCCGACCCGGCGGATGGTGCCCGTTCCGGCCGCCGGCGACGGCGGCTGCGGCACCAGCAACGGCTCCGCCGGGATGAGCTCGTAGATGCGCCAGGCGCCGGTCTGCTCCACCAGCCGGAACGCCGGCGAGCTCTCCAGCAGGCGGGCCTCGCGCTTGCTCCACGGGATCCACGCGGACCCTCCACCGGCGAGAAGATGTACTTGACCCCCATGCTCTGCAGCCACGCCACGTACTCCGCGGCGTCATACGGCGTGTAGAAGAAGCTGTTGTGGATGGCGTCGGCCTGGCGGTACCACCCGCGCGTGATGGGGTAGCCGGCCTCCGGGAAGTACAGGGCCTCCCAGTGCCGGCGCAGCGCCACCACGTGGAACCGGTAGTTCGGGATCGTAGAGCTCGCGGGCCGCCGCGAGCGCCGGGGCGAAGTAGGCGCGCGTGGTCTGCGGCCGCTCGACGGCGTTGAGGTAGTGGCTGGTCGCCGTGCCGAACTGCAGCAGCGCGAACGCCACGATGGGGATGATGGCGAAGTCGCCGTACCTGAACGGCCGCCGCAGGCGCGTGTGCCGCAGCAGGAGCAGCAGCGGCAGCCCGAACACCATGAAGAAGCGGCCGATGTTGTTGCCCAGCGGGCTGCCCGGCGTGACGAACGACCCCACGCAGAGCACCGCGTACACGAGGAAGAGGACGATGAACGGCCGGCGCGGGTGCGCGGCGTTGATGCCGGCCAGCCCGATGCCGACGAGCGCGAACGCGAGGAACACGAGGAGCTGCGAGGTCTCGTTGAGGTAGGAGCCCGGTTCCGAGAAGGTCCAGCCCAGCAGGAACCGGGCCACGACGGCCGGCGCGAGGACGGCGAAGAACACGAGGTACCGCCGCCGCGCCGCGCGCCGCACGATGAGGTCGGTGAGCACGAACGGCGCCACGACGACCAGCCCCATGGGGTTGGAGAAGATGCCGATCGCCACCGGCAGCGCGGCCCACACGGGGTGCCGCCGGGCCAGCAGCGCGAGCCCCGCGAGCGTGAGCGCCAGCGCGAGCACGAACGGGTCCTGGCCGTGGGCCAGGTACAGCGCCATGACCAGCGCCATGCCCCAGGCCGGCCACACGTCGTCGATCTTCCACAGGTCGCGCACGTAGACGTAGAAGCTGACGGGGATCGTGCCGGCGGCGATGACGACGATCAGGGCGCCCGAGACGTACTGCGCCAGCCAGTAGAAGACGAACCCGTAGGTGATGGCGCCGTAGCCGCCGCCGTACCAGTAGGTGTCCCAGAAGATGGAGTCGCCGCGGCGGAGGAGGAAGACCTTGTAGGCGTGGGCGGCGTCGTCCCAGCCCGGGACGCCGGCCCACCTCCATGAGCACGGTGACGAGCGCGACCGCGGCCGTGGTGACGAGCCACAGCGTGAGCAGGCCGCGGCGGGTGCGCAGCCAGGACTCGGCGGCCGCGAGGCTCACGCGTCCGGCGCCGCCAGCCGCATGGCGGCGACGAAGCCGGCGGCGAGGTCCGGCACCGCCGGCAGAGACGGGACGAGCGTGGTCGCCAGGCAGCGCTCGTGGACGAAGCCCTCCACCTGGCCCTCCTCCCCGCCGCCGAGCCGCCACGCGAACGCCTCCTGCTGCAGGGTGAGGAACTCGAGGTCGAAGAGCTCGTACAGCGTCGCCTCGCCCTGCACGTAGGGGTTCTCTCGCGCCGCGGTGGCCTGCACGTAGCGCGGCCGGTCGTACCACTCGAGAAGCTCGGCCTCACCCGGCAGCACGCCGGCGAGCTCGTGCGTGCGTCCGCGGCTGTCGGCGAGGCGGCGGAGCAGCAGCAGGGCGCCGCCGCCCAGCGCGAGTGTGGGCAGGCCGCCGTCGACCGCCTCCGCGATGGCGGCCTTGAGCGCCTCGTTGGCGGCGAACGCGCCGAGGCGCTCCTCGTCGAGGAGGCCGGCGACGTAGAGGCCGGCCGAACCGGCCGGCAGGGCCGCGTCCTTCTCCAGGTGGAACGGCTCGAGCTCGAGGCCCTGCGCCTTGAAGAGGTCGATGGCCTCGAGCGCGAACGGCTCCAGCGGCGCGCCCCAGGCGACGGCGAGCTTGAGCCCCGTCGCCGTGGGCAGCGGCGCCAGCAGCCGGCGCGGGCGTGCGGGCAGGAACCCGCGCCGGGCAGCCGCCGCCTCGATCCCGGCGCGGTCGAGGTACGTAGCCGCCTCGCGGCACAAGCGTCGCCTCGCCGCCCTTGACCGGCTGCGGCCCGATCTGCCGCAGCGACCCCTGCGCGCCGCCGTACTGGCGCGCGAACTGCTCGCTGAGCTGCGGCGGCACCCAGCCGAGCACCGGCAGGCCGGCGGTCTCCTCGATGAGGCCGCGCAGACCCTCGGCGCGGCCCTGCTCGTCGCCCCCGACGACGATGACGCCGGCGAACTCGACCGCCCGCGCCAGCAGCTTGATCCCGCACGCCCAGGCGCCGACCGTGGCCCCGCGTTCGCGGGCGTCCACCACGAGCACCAGCGGCGCGTCCAGCGCCAGAGCGACGTCGAGCGGCCGCGAGCCCTTGACGCCGTCCCAGCGGTCGAGCGCCGGCTCGACCGCCACGACGGCGGTGAGGTCGGTACCGGAGGCCCACTCGTCGTAGAGCTCCCCCGCGACTGCGTCGTCGAGGAGCCGCGGGTCGAGCAGGCGCGGCGTGCGCGCGGACGCGCCGTAGAGAAGCCGCCACAGCGGCAGGTCGACGCCGAGGAGCACGGGGCGGACGGCGCGCTCGTCCGCGAACGCGGCGAGCAGCGCGCCGGCGGCGAGCGCCACGGCGGGGCCGGGCTCGAGCCCGCACACGACCAAGCGAGGGGCGGACATGACGGGCGTCCTCCTTTGGGCGTCTGGCTCCCGCGGATGGGCGGCGTTCGGGGCGCCCGGAGGGGATTCCGGGGGCCGGAGATAGAATACCCTACCAGCGTTTCGGAGGAGGACGACCCACCGCATGGACCTGCGTGAGCAACTGCACGACGCCATGTGGGTACGCGTGCTGTTCACGCTCGCGTTGCTCACCGGCGTCCTCTGGGTGCAGATAGACCATCACGGCGTGGTGCCGGGCGAGGTGCTCATCGGCGTGGGCATCGTCGCCCTGGTCAACCTGCCCATGTACATCGTCGAGCGCCGCCTGCCGGAGAGGACGGCGGCTGCCGTGATGGTGGTCGACCGACCTCGTGCTGGTCAGCGTGGCGCTCGTGTTCGCCGGAGGCGCCCTGAGCGCGGAGGGCATCTTCTACGTGTGGCCCATCGTGTTCTCGGCGGTGTTCCTGCCGGCCTGGGCGCCGTACCTCTCGGCCGTGGCCGCCAGCGCCCTCTACGCCGGCGTCTGGGGGATGCAGCACGCGGGCTGGCTCTCCGTCTCGGCGCTGGTCGCCGAGATCCAGGTGCCGCCCAACTGGATGCTCATCACCGTGTTCCTGCACATCGCCGCGTTCATGCTCGTGGCGCTGCTCAGCGGCCGGCTCGCGCAGGCGCTCATCGGCAGCAGCGCCGAGGCCGCCGGCGCCAAGGCCGACACCGAGGAGCAGCTGCGACGCATGCAGGCCACCAACGAGCAGTTGCGCGTGATGAGCGAGAGCAGCCGCGCCTTCCTCCGCCACCAGGACGTGAGCGGCCTCGTGCCCGAGGCGCTCGCGCAGATCTCGGCGGCGACGGGCTCGCGCACCGGGTTCGCGCTCATCCTCAACCACAACTCCGGCGACTACGAGGAGCGCGCCGTCCTCGGCGGCGTCACCTCAGACGAGGTCCGTCGCTACAAGGAACTCGGCCTCGATGGAAGTGGCGCAGGCCGGCGCGCAGCGGTACGAGTCGGTGACCGACCCGCAGGTCGGCCGGCTGCTCAAGGCGATGGAGAAGGACGGGTACCGCGGGTTCCTGGTCGCGCCGCTCGAGGCCAAGCACGAGGTGCTGGGCGCGGTCTGCCTGCTGCACCGCCCCGGCGGGGAGTGCCCGAGGCCGCCGTCCACACCCTGCGCGCGCTGTGCGACCAGGTTGCGCTGGTGGTGCGCAACATCCAGTTCAACGAGGAGCTCGCGCGCAAGAACGAGGAGCTCACCCACCTCGACCAGCTCAAGAGCGACTTCATGGCCACCATGAGCCACGAGCTGCGCACACCGCTCACGTCCATCATCGGTTACAGCGACATGCTGCTCAGCGGCATGACCGGCGAGCTCAACGAGAAGCAGTCGGCCTTCGTCGACAGCATCCTCAAGGGCGGCGAGTCGCTGCTCAACCTCATCAACGACGTGCTCGACCTGACCAAGATCGAGGCGGGCCGCCTGGAGCTCAACCGCGAAGCGGTCGACCTGCGGGCGGCCCTGCTCGGCGTCCTCCCCGTGGTCAAGCCGCGGGCGCAGGACAAGCGCATCCGCATCAGCACGTTCCTCCCCACCGACCTGCCGCTCGTGTGGGCCGACCCCGGCAAGCTGAACCAGATCCTGCTGAACCTCATCACCAACGGGATCAAGTACACGCACGAGAACGGCAGCGTGAGCGTCGAGGCGCGCACCGTGGACGACCTCGTGGAGATCTGGGTCAACGACACTGGCATCGGCATCGCGCGGGAAGACCAGGACAAGGTCTTCCAGCGGTTCACGCAGATCGACTCGTCGGCGACGCGCTCCCAGGGCGGTACGGGACTCGGGCTGGCGATCGTGCGCGAGCTGGTGGAGCTGCACGGCGGCGCCATCCGCGTGCAGAGCAAGCTCGGCAAGGGCTCCAGCTTCATCTTCACCATGCCGATATCAACCAAGCCGGCGGACCCGCTGGCTGCGGGCAAGATCAGCTAGACGGGAGGAGCGCAGCGTGGCCAACGCCATCCTGGTCGCCGACGACGACCCAGACATCCTCAGCATCGTGTCGATGTCCCTGGAGACCCAGGGCTACACCGTCCACAAGGCCACCAACGGCCGCGAGGCCGTCGACCTCGCCCGCGAGCATCACCCCGACCTCATCCTCATGGACATGATGATGCCGGTCGTGAGCGGCTACGAGGCGGTCGGCGAGCTCAAGGCCGACGCGTCCACGCGTGACATCATCATCGTCGGCCTGTCCGCCAAGGCGATGGCCACGGACATGGAGCGGGCCACCGACGCCGGCATCGACGGGTACATCACCAAGCCGTTCCGCATCGCCCAGGTCCTCTCCGTGGTGGAGAGCTACCTCAACAAGTAGTCCTCCGGCGCCGGCCGGCAACCGTCGTCACGGTCGACGACGACGGGCAGGAGCCGGCGCCTCCGCGGCGTAAGGTTCACGTGATGAGCACGTCGAACCCCGAGCCGCCCGCTCCGCAGCCTCCGCTGATCTGCGTCGCCGACGTGGACACCCGGCTCAGCTGCAGCTGCTACTGCGCCGTCTGCCCGTACTACACCCGTGACCGCCGCATCGGCGAACGGCGCACGTTGCACCGGCCCACCCACGACCGCCGCACCCTCAACCGCTTCACCGGCTGACACACGGCGGACGGCCGCTCCCGGCTCCACAGGCCTCGCCGCTCGGGACGGCGCACATATCATGCTCTCCTGACAGTTGCCGATACGTGCAGTGGTAGCCAGCCCCCGAATCGAGGCCAGCCACGGCCCAGACACCTGAGCAGAGACCGGGCAGGACGCCCGGCTACGACCGAGGCGTCAGCCTCGAGCTGAAGACCACGGCCGTCGCCGGCGTCGCCGTCGCGGCGGCGTTCATCCTCTTCGCGTTCGTGATCGACCGCGGCTCGCTGTGGCAGGTGGCCGCGGTCCTCCTCGGTGTCTTCGCCGTCATCGCCGTGGTGTTCGACCTCTGGGTGTACCGCCCCGTCAACGGCCTCATCGCCCGCGCGCGCAAGCGCCTGGGCGGCAACTTCGAGCGCAGCGATCCGCGCTACCGCGACGAGCTCCGCGAGCTCAGCTACCTCGTCGGCACGCTCATCGCCGTCTTCACCGCCTCCGAGGACAAGGAGTGGGTGTCGCAGGGCATCAAGGACGACCTCATGCGCGTGCAGTCGCTGAACCGGCAGCTCATGGACGTCGGGGTCATCGGCCGCGAGATGAACGCCGCGCTCCCGTACCGCGAGACGGTGGAACGCGTGCTTTCGCGCAGCCGCGCCTTCTTGCACGCCGACTTCGGCGCGCTCCTGCTGCTGGACGCCGAGGCGCGCGCCTTCTCGCTCGAGGGCGCGCAGGGCGTGCTCACCCCCACGCTGTCGGCCGAGTGCTGCGCCTACACCCCCGACTGCCCGGTGCGGCAGGCGATCGCCTCGGGCGACATCACCCGCGTACAGGGCCACGTGTGCACCCTGTTCCCCCACACCATGACCAGCCAGCTGGTGATCCCCATGCGGGTGGAGAACGTCGGCGACATGGCCCTGCTCACGACCGCGACGAGCGGGGAGTACGCCGACCTGCTCACCGGCGACATCCTGATCGCGCTCCAGAACCACGTGCAGAGCGCGCTCACCAACGCGCACAAGTACGACGCGATCCGCCGCCAGGTGGTCACCGACCACCTCACCGGCCTCTACAACCGGCGCTACTTCATGAACCGCGCCGGCGAGGAGATCGAGCGCAGCCTGCGGCACCAGGAGCCGCTCAGCGTGCTCATGCTCGACATCGACCACTTCAAGCAGTTCAACGACACCTACGGGCACGCGACCGGCGACCGCGTGCTGCAGACGGTCGCGCGGGCCATGAAGGACGCTCTCCGCAAGCCCGACATCTGTTCCCGCCACGGCGGCGAGGAGTTCGCCGTGCTGCTGCCCAACACGCCGGGCGACAACGCCTACTTCGTGGCAGAGCGCGTGCGCAGGACGCTCGGCGGCACGCGCTACACAGGCCTCGGGCTCCCGCCCGAGGTGAACATCACGCTCAGCGTGGGCGTGGCCACCTGCCCGCGCGACGCCACCGTGCTCGACGAGCTCATGGAGCTCGCCGACAAGGCGCTCTACCAGGCCAAGGACGCCGGCCGCGACAAGGTCGTGCTCTGGGGCGCGGCGGAGCGCGAGCGGGTCAGGAACTGACCCGCGCGGCGGCGGGCCGCGCCGCCAGCCCCATGCCCCAGGCGATGACGGCGGGGGGCAGCGAACCCCAGGCCAGCAGTTCGTCGTGGAACGCGCGCAGCGTGCCGCCTCGGGCCGCGTTCCAGGCATCGGCCAGGCGCAGGACCTCGCGCTTGCCCAGCAGGTAGCTCATCGCCTGCCCCGGCTCTTCGGCATACCGGCGGCACTCGAGCTCCGCCTCCCGCCGGTTCATCCGCGCTTCGCGCGCGAGGAAGTCCACCGCTTCGCCAAGGTCCATGAGCCCCAGGTGCAGCTCCACGTCGATGACCACCCGGCAGGCGCGCCAGATCTGATCGTTGAGGCGCATGAGCCGCACCGCCGGGTCGTCGAGGAAGCCCTCGCGGTCCATGAGCTCCTCGCAGTAGAACGCCCAGCCCTCCACGAGGATGTTGCCGCCGTCGGGCAGCCCGGCGATGCGCCGCGCGAGCGTGGGCGCCCGGTTGGCGCTGCAGAGCTGCAGGTGGTGACCGGGGTACGCCTCGTGCACCCCGGTGGTGCGCAGCGAGGTCAGAGCGTGGCCGCGCATGAGGTCGAGCGTCTCGTCCTCGCCGAGGCCCTCCGGGGGCGGCGTGACGTAGTAGAAGCCCAGCTGCCGCTCGGCGAACGGGCCGGGAGCGTCGTAGGCGGCGAAGGGGAGCATGCTGCGCAAGAAGGCCGGAGTGGCGAGTACCTCGAGCTCCTCGCCGGCCGGCAGGCCGGCGATGTCGTGGCCGACGACGTACGCGCGCGCCTCGTCCACGGCGCGCGCGTAGGCGGCGACCAGCTCGTCCCGGGCCGGCACGGCCGCCTGGGCCGCCGAGACGGCGGCCTCCGCGTCGGCGTAGCCGGCCGCGGCGGCCAGCCGCTCAATGGCGGCCCTGGTCTCGCCCAGGACCTCGCGTCCGTAGGCGGCGAGGGCCTCCGGGGGCTCGTCCAGGCAGTGTTCCCAGTGGAGGACGTCCGCGACGACCTCGGCGCCGGCGGCGCACTCGGCGGAGGCGGTGGGGGCCAGCACGTCCCGCAGGTGGTCGCGGAACCCCTCGAGCGCGGCGACCGCCGCGGCCGACGGCCCGTCCACCGCGCCGTCCCGGCCCACGGACCGCACGAACGCGCGGGCTGTGTGCCCCACCAGGTCGACGAGGCCATCGGCGTAGTCGATACCGCCCTCTACGGCGGCTGCGGACAGGCCGGGCTCGAGCGCGTCGCGAGCCTCGGCGAGCAGCGCCGGCACGGCCTCGAGCCGGCCGGACAGCGCGGCCACGCGCTCCTCCGGCGAGCCGAGCTCGCGCACCAGCAGCGGGAACACGCCGGCGACGACCTCGAGGACGGCGCCGGGATGCCGCTCAGGCGCCCGGCGCAGCTCCAGGAGCCGCAGCCGGCGGCGCACCACCTGCAGCGCCGCGAACGCGTCCACGGCCGCGCCGGTGTCGGACGCCGCGAGCAGGGGCGTGAGCGCGCGCTCGTGCGCGTGGAGCGACTCCACGCGCCGCCCGCGCGCCGCCGGCGTCCACTCCGGCAGACGGCCGGCGCCCTCCGTCAGGCCGAGCGCCGTACCCAGCACGGGATCGTCGGCGACGAGGTCGTCCAGCAGGCTCTGCACGGCCGCCGCGACACGCTCCTGCTCGCCGTCCCCCTGCCGCTCAACCGGTCCCGCCATGATGCCCTCGCTTCAGTTCGCTCGACCGTGCGACTCTACCCACGCCGCCCGGCCCGGGGCAATCCGCGCGTCGGCGTCCGTACGTGGGTGAGGCCGGGAGCGGCTGAGCCGCTCCCGGCCTCACGTTCGCGCGCAGGCTCCCCCTCGGGGGCGCCGGATCAGTGCTTGTCGGGACGCTGCAGGTAGTCGATCAGCGGGCCGGTGTTGCCGCCCATGATCTTGTCCACCAGGGCATCGAGGATGCCCTGGGCGACCTGCTCGTCCGTGACCTTGGGCCGGTACACGTAGGCCGCCTGTGACTTGTCCTGCTCGAGCAGGCCCTTGGCGGCCAGGTTGCGCAGCACGCTCATCACGGTGGTGTAGGCGATGCGCCGGTTCTCGCGCAGGTCCTCGTACACGTCGCGCACGGTGACCTCGCCCTTGTCCCAGACGACCCGGAGGACGTCTGCCTCCAGCCATCCAAGACCGGTGAGGTCGCGGCTGTGATCTCGGCGCTGCCAGGCCTGTGGCTTCTCGTCAGACATCAGGACCTCCGTCCGACTGTCTAGATTGAGACGGTGACGACGGGATTCCCGCGACGGCTGCCAAACGGAACCGGTGCCGTCGTCGCTAGGTCACGGGAGGACCAGTCCGCTTTCGACTCTACTGACCGTACCGTAGTAATGCAAGACGACGCCCGGGCGCGGCGGTGGCGCCGGGTATACTGCCATCGGACCCAAATTGGAGGCCCATGGAGCGGCAGGACTGACACGACAGGACGCCTGAGCAGAGAAGAGCTGGCCGCATGGCGCGGGTTCCTGCGCGTGCACAGCTCACTGTTCCACCAGCTCGACGCCGAGCTCTCGGCAGCCGACGAACTGCCGCTGAGCTCCTACGAGGTCCTGCTGCTGCTCGAGGACGCGCCGCAGCGGCGGCTGCGCATGTCGGACCTCTCGCGCTCGGTGCTGCTCAGTCCCAGCGGCGTCACCCGGCTGGTCGACCGGCTCGAGCGCGAAGGACTCGTGACGCGCGAGCGCTGCGCCGAGGACGGGCGCGGCTACAACGCCGTGCTCACCGAAGCCGGCAGCGCGAGGCTGCAACGCGCCCGGGCGACTCATCTCGCGGGCGTGCGCCGCCTGTTCATCGACAGGCTGGGCGACGCCGACCTGGTCCAGCTGGCGGAGTACTGGGAGAAGCTGGTGCCCGGCTCCGCCGGCACCGACGCCGAGTGGCGGCGCACTCCTCCCGCCCTGCTCGAGCCCGGATGCGGAGGCGGCGCCGATGCCTGATGTGGTCGTGGTCGGCGCCGGCATGGCCGGTCTGTGCTGCGCCCGCGAGCTGCACGCCGCCGGGCTCGACGTGCTCGTGCTCGAACGCGGGGACGGTCCCGGCGGCCGCGTGCGCACCGACGTGGTGGACGGCTTCCTGCTCGACCGCGGCTTCCAGGTGCTGCTCACGGCGTACCCCGAGGCGCGCCGGGCGCTGGACTACGAGCGCCTCGGGCTGCGCGCGTTCGAGAGCGGCGCGCTCATCCGCGCAGGGCGGCAGCTTCGCGCGGATCGCCGACCCCTTCCGGCACCCGCTCCGGGCGCTGGAGAGCCTGCGCGACGCGCCGGGCAGCGTGCCCGACAAGCTGCGCGTCGCGCGCCTGCGGCGGCGCCTCGCACGCGGCTCCATCAACGAGATCCTCACGGCGCCGCAGGTGACCACCGCCGAGGCGCTGCGGCTCGAGGGCTTCTCGAGCGAGCCTGGTCGACGCGTTCTTCCGCCCGTTCCTGGGCGGCATCTTCCTCGACCCCACGCTCGAGACGTCCAGCCGCCTCTTCGCCTTCGTCTTCAAGATGTTCTCGGAGGGCGAGGCGGCGCTGCCGGCCGCCGGCATGCAGGCCATCCCGCGCCAGCTGGCCGATGGCCTGCCGGAGGCGGCCGTCCGCTACGGCGCCACCGTGGAGTCCGTCGGCCCGGGCGAGGTCGTCCTGGCCGGCGGCGAGCGCATCGCCGGCCGACGTCCGTCGTCGTCGCCGCCGACGGCCCGGAGGCGGCCCGGCTCACCGGCGCTCGTGCCGGCGCCCGGGGCGCGGGGCGTCACCACGCTGCACTACGCGGCGGAGCGCTCGCCGGTCGGCGAGCCCCTGCTCGTCCTCGACGGCGAGGGCGAGGGGCCGGTCAACGACCTCTGCGTACCCAGCGACGTGGCGCCGAGCTACGCGCCGCCGGGGGCGGCGCTGGTCTCGGTCACCGTGCTCGGCGTGCCGCCGCTGGACGATGCCGCACTCGACGAGGCCGTGCGCGACCAGTTGCGCGGCTGGTTCGGCGCGCAGGTGGACGCCTGGCGGCTCCTGCGCGCCCTGCGCCTGCCGTTCGCCCTGCCGGCGCAGCCGCCGGCGGCGCTCACGCCGGCCGAGCGCCCCGTGCGCCTGCGTGAGGGCCTGTTCGTGTGCGGCGACCACCGCGACACGGCGTCGCCTGCAGGGCGCCATGCTCTCCGGCCGGCGCGCCGCTGCCGCGGTCCGCGGCCTGGACGTCGCGCCCTCCTGCGCCCTCTGACGGCCGCCCCGGAGCCCGGTCAGGCCTTGCCGAGCACGACGCTCAGGCACATCACCGCGAGCACGACCGCCGTGATCAGCCACGTAGCGGCGGTCGTGCTCGCGCGCGAACGCGACGATGGACCCGGCCACGCGCACGAACGGCGTCGCGATGAGCACGATGATCCCGAGCGAGAGATAGGCCGCCGGGTCCAGGCTCCGCAGGCGCGCCCGGCAGGTCCACGAGCGGCACCACGTGCGAGGGCAGCGCCTCCGCGTCCCAGATGCTGAGGACGAGGCCCACCGCCATGAGCGCCACGGCGACCGCGATGCCCACGGCCAGCACCCGGCTCACCATGCGCTCGATGAAGTCCATCTCGTGCCGCGGCCGGGCCGGCGCGCTCACACCCCCACCCCCAGCGACTTGAGGATCATCAGGACGGCGAACAGCGGCAGCACGACCTCGAACGCGATGAGCAGCACCCGGGTCGGCAGGTGGATGGCGAGCCGCGGGCCGAGGCGGGCGCCGGCGAGGATGCCGAGCGCGGCCGGCACGGCCCAGTGCGGGTCCATGTAGCCGCGACCGTAGAAGATGGCGGCGCCGGTGGCGGCGGTGACGCCGATCATGAGGTTGCTGGTGGCGATGGTCGCCTTGAGCGGTACCCCCATCAGCAGGTTCATGATCGGCACCTTGAACGCGCCGCCGCCCACGCCCAGCAACCCGGAGACGTTGCCGGCGACGAACGACAGCACGAACCCCAGCCCGAGGCCGTGCACGCCGTAGCTCACCTCGCGGCTCTCGGCGGGGTCGTAGTAGGCGGCCGGCATCGTCGGCCCCTCCACCGGCTCGATGTCGCCCTTGCGGCGGCCCATCTGCCAGGCCACGTAGAAGAGCACCGACGGCGAACGCCACCTGCAGGAACCTCGCGTCCACGAGGATGGCCGTGATGCCTCCGGCCACCGCGCCGATGGTCGTCGCGACCTCGAGGAACATGCCGAGCCGCATGTTGGTCATCCCGCGGGAGGCGAACGTGGTCTGGGCCATGGACGACGTGGCGATCACGCAGACGATGCTGGTCGCGATGGCCGTCTTGATCGGCACCCCGAACGCGAGGCTCAGGACGGGGACCATGATGACGCCGCCGCCCACGCCCAGCATGCTGCCGAACACGCCGGCGAAGAACGCGATGACGAGGATGCCGATGAGGACCGCCATGCGCGGTACTCTACCGGACGCCCGCCGGGAGGACGGCGCGGGCGAGCAGCTCTAGTCGTCGGCGCCGGGCGGGCGGCGCAGGCGCTTGGCGGCCGCCCGCCGCGTCTTCTCGGCGAGGCGACGCTCCTTGGCGGCCCGGGAGGGCCGCGTGGGACGGCGCGGCGGGGGCGGCGGCTCGTTCAGCTTGCGGAGCTTGATGCGCAGGCGGCGCAGCGCGTCCATCTTGTTCATGTACTGGCTGCGCTGCGCGCGGCTGGTGACCGTCAGGCCAGTGGCGCGGTGCACCAGCCTCACGGCGCTGTCGGTCATGTTCTGGTGCTGGCCGCCCGGGCCGCCGGCGCGGAACGTCTGCACGTCGCACTGCGCCAGCAGCGCGTCGTCGCCGTCGGGGATGTCGATGGGTCCCTCCACCCCCTGAGCCTACCACCGCCCGTGATAGCCTCTGGCCATGCTCGGCATCGCCCTCGCCCTCGGCGCGTCCCTCTGCTGGGGCTCCGGCGACTTCCTCGGCGGGTTCAGCACGCGGCGCGCCAGCCTCTGGGCCGTCATCATCGGCAGCCAGGCCGTGGGGCTCGCGGGAGCGCTGGCCGTCACCCTCGGCACCGGCCACGGGTGGCCCGGGTTCGACGCCGTCTGGCCGGTGGTGCTCGGGGGACTGGCCAGCGTGGTCGCCATCTCCTGCTTCTACAAGGCGCTCGCCATCGGCACCATGAGCATCGTGGCTCCCATCAGCGCCACCAACGCCCTGATCCCCTTCGCCGTGGGCATCGCCGCCGGCGAACGTCCGGCCGCGCTCCAGCTCGCCGGTGTGGCGCTCGCTGCGGTGGGCGTGATCCTGGTGGCCGTCGAATCGGCGCGGCGCGGCGAGACCGTCGGGGTCGCCGCGCTGCCGGGCGAGCCGGCCGTGGAGCCGGAGGAGGCTCGGGCGCTGTTCCGGCGGGAGGGCGCGCCGGTGCCCGCCCCCGCGACCGGACTGCCGGTGGCGGTGGCCACGCGCGGCGGCGCGGCGATGCGGCCCTCGCGCGGCGCGCAGCGGCGCGCCATCGGGCTGGCGCTGCTCGCCGCCGTCTGCATGGGTCTGGTGCTCGTGGGCTACGACGCGACCGCGCGGCACGATCCGCTCTGGGCCATGCTGGCCGGCCGCATCTCGTCGGCGGCCATCTTCGCCGTCGTCTTCGTGGTGCTGCGCCCGCGAGTCAAGGTCGAGCGCTCCGCCGTGCCGTTCATCGTGATCGTCGGCCTGCTCGACACGGGCGCCAACGGCCTGTTCGCACTCGCCACCACCGAGGGCTACCTGAGCCTGGTGGCCGTGCTCGGCTCCCTCTACCCGGTGGTGACGGTGCTGCTCGCGTTCGGTGTGCTGCGCGAGCGCATCGCGCCGCACCAGCTGGCCGGCGCGGCGGCGACGCTCGCCGGCGTGGCCCTCATCGCCGCAGGCTGACTTCACAGTGACGCCGCTCGCCCTCATCGAACTGCGCGGCGCCGGCGGCGAACCGGTCGACCTGAGGCGCACCCTGGGCTCGCACGGCGTAGCCGAGTTGCCGCCGATGGCGCGCGACGAGGACGGGCTCGGTGCGACGGTCACCCTGGCGACGCCCGAGGGACCAAGGACGGTGCGGTTGGGGGCCGGACCCCGCGTCGCGGCGGAGGGTCCACCGGACGCCGCACCGCTGCTGGCCGTCGAGGTCGCCGACTCCGGTCCGCCGCCGTGCGAAGCCGCCGCGGCGACGCTGGTCGCGTCGGTGCGCCGCATGCTCTGCCTGGACGACGACCTCAGCGGCTTCTACGCACGCGTTGCCGGCGACCCCGACCTGGCGTGGGCGGCACGAGGCGCGGGCCGTCTGCTGCGCAGCCCCACCGTCTTCGAGGACGTCGTGAAGACGGTGTGCACGACCAACTGCGCCTGGTCGGCGACGGAGCGCATGACCGGCGCCCTCGTCGGCCGCCTCGGAGAGCCGACCCCGGGGGCGCCGCCCGGCGAGGTCGCCGGCCGCACGTTCCCCACGCCGGAGGCCATGGCTGCCGCCGGCGATGACTTCTACGCCGGCGTGGCGCGCGCCGGCTACCGCGGCCCCTACCTGCGCGAGATCGCCGCGCGCGTCGCCGCCGGCGAGCTCGACCTCGAGGCGCTGCTCACGGCGGACCGGCGCGACCTGCCCGACGACGAGGTCGCGCGCCTCCTCCTCGAATTGCCGGGCGTGGGGCCGTACGCGGCGGCCCACGTCATGCTCCTCCTGGGCCGCCACTCCCGCCTCGTGCTGGACTCGTGGACGCGGCCCAAGTACGCGCGGCTCGCGGGCAAGTCCAAGGGCAAGCTGGTCGCGGACCGGACGATCGAGCGCCGCTTCCGCCGCTACAAGGAGCACGCGGGGCTGGCGTTCTGGCTGTTCGTGACCCGCGACTGGTTCGCCGACGACACCGGCGGCTCCGAGGTGGAGCGGCTCAGCGCAGGGGAGCCGAGTCGCTGAGCCGCCCGGCGCCCGACTGGGCCCCGCCCACCGGAGGGAGGGAGCATGTCTCTCCGGGGGTAGGAGCCTTCGATGGCGCCTCGGTGGTGCCATCGAAGGCGCCGACCCCCCAGACGACACCACCCCGCCCCGGCTGGACGACCCCCGAGGCCGAGTCGGCCGACGGTCAGGGCGCCGGGGACGGCGACGCCGACGCGCCGGTCATGCCCCAGTCCTTCTCGATCACGTCGAGCACGAGCCCGGCCACTCGGTCGCCGCCGGCGCGTGTGAGGTGGATGCCGTCCGGCGCGCGCACCAGGATCGAGTCGCCGCCCGCGTCCTTGAGGTAGTCGGTGTACGAGCCCTTGTCGTCGGACATCAGCTTCCAGCTGCTGACGAACGTCACCCCAGGGTGCTTCTTGGCCTCGGCCTCGTAGATGTGGTTCATCATCGCGATGCGCTCGCGGTAGCCGAAGTCCTTCATGATGGGGTTGCCGACCCAGTAGACCCTGCGGCCACCCTTGGTGAGGATGTCCATCGCCTCACCCACCCGCTTGGCGTAGACCTCCTGCCAGGCCTTGGTGCCCACTTTGAGGACCTTGCCATCGTAGTAGACGTCCTGGCCGTCGTTGGCGCCGAAGAGCACCGCGACGGCGTCCGGCCTGTAGTCGACGATCTGGTCAACCAGGCGCTGCGGCCAGTCGAAGAAGTCCGGGCGGCTGAGGCCGCTCGACACCTTGTAGTCGTTCTTGGCCTTCACGAGACCCGTGGCCTCGGAGAGGTTGACGAGCGACGACCCGAAGACCTGGTCCATGGAGTCGCCGGCGATGTACAGGCGCAGGGGCCTGGCCGCGGTGATCTGACGCGGCCAGAGCGACTTCTTGGTCTTCTTGACCTCGGCGAGCGTGTGGTGCGGACCCTCGCCGCGGCCGAGGGCCGTGGCGACCCTGGCGCCGAGGTCGTCGGCGCGCACGGCGCCGCTCAGGGCCGTCATCGGCGTCAGCAGCGCGAGCTGCAGGGTGCGCAGGGCGCCGTAGGGCCGGGCCTCGACGTCCTTCTTGATGTTGGCCACGTCGAACAGGCCCGCGAGGAAGAACCCGAGCAGCATGGCGAGCAGCACCGCGCCGGCCGTGAGCCGGCGCCGGCGCGGTCCCTTGTGCCTCTCCGGCAGGGGCCCGACGGTCTCGGCGCCGTGCGGCGCCTCTGGCTCGAGCCACTCCTCCCACTCCTCGGAGGTCTCGTAGCCGTCGGCCGGCTCGTAGCGCGCGCGGCCGTAGCCGGTAGGCTCCTCGGGCACGCGCCAGTCGCCCGTCGCGCGCTCGTAGCGCCGGTCGATGGCCTCGCGGTCCGCGCGCGCCGCGCGGTCGTCCGGAGGCGCGGCGGCGCCCGAGCCGAACTCCGGCACGCGCCAGTCGCCGGGAACGCCGTCGGCCGGCCGCCGGGGCTGCTCGCGCTTCGGCGGCCGCAGTCGCCAGACGAAGAGGTCGTCGTCGGGGCCGGAGGCGCGCCTGTCGTCCGCGGTTCGCCGGTCGTCGGCGCCGCCCCGCGGCTCGCCCGCGGCGCCCCGCGCCCCGTCCGACGCGTCGAACGGCATCCCCATCTGCCCGGGGTACTCGCCCTCGTAGGGTCCGTCGCCGCTCATCCGCTCCGCCCGCTCGTCGTCATGTCCCCCGTCTCGCCCATCAGAACTTGAAGTACAGGAACTCGGCCGCACCGGTCGGCCCCAGCACGTCGATCAGGAACAGCGCCACCGCCAACACCAGCCCCTGGCCCACCCAGCCGATGCGGCTGATGCCGGCCTCCAGGTTCTCGATCGCCCGCCGCGGCACGTACTGGATGGCGATGCCCAGCACGCACAGGCCGACCACCGGGAACGTCACCTCGGCGCCGATGGAGCCGAGCCCCGCGATGAGCCGCCACAGCACGGAGAAGGCGTTGCCCAGCGACTCGGCGCGGAAGAACACCCACGCCACGCTCACGAACACGAACACCAGGAGGCGCTGGAGCGCCCTCGCCCCCGGCGTGCGCCCGGGCTCGGGCAGTCCTCTCGAGTGACGCGTGTCCATCCGCGCCCGTTCGACCGCCAGCCCGGTGCCGTGCATGAGCCCCCAGAACACGAACGTCCACCCCGCCCCGTGCCACAGGCCGCCGAGCAGGAACGTGATGACGAGGTTGGCGTAGGTGCGGCCCTTGCCCTTCCGGTTGCCGCCCAGCGGGATGTAGAGGTAGTCGCGCAGCCAGCTGGACAGGGTGATGTGCCAGCGGCGCCAGAAGTCCTGGATGGTCCGCGCCGTATACGGCGCGTCGAAGTTGGCCGGCAGCTCGAACCCGAGCAGCAGCGAGATGCCGATGGCGATGTCGGCGTAGGCGCTGAAGTCGCAGTAGATCTGCACCGAGTAGGCGATGATGCCCCACAGCGTCTCCCACGACGAGTACGTCTGCGGCGAGGCGAACAGGCCGTTGACGATGTGCGTGGACAGGTAGTCGGCGATGAGCATCTTCTTGGCCAGGCCGCCGAGGATGAGCACGAACGCGCGCGACGAGTCCACGGCGTGCGGGTTCCTCGGCGAGGTGAGCTGCGGCAGGAACTCGCGGGCTCTGGCGATGGGGCCCGCGAGCAGGTACGGGAAGAAGGCCACGTACACCGCGAAGTCGAGCGCCGGCGCCGGCTCGAGCTGGCCGCGGTAGATGTCGACCACGTAGGTCAGCATGCGGAACACGAGGAACGAGATGCCGACCGGCAGCAGCAGGTGCAACAGCGGCAGCGGCGCGCCCAGGCGGAACACGCCGAGCAGGTCGTTGAGGCTCGTCGCGAAGAAGTCGAAGTACTTGAACACGCCGAGCGTCACGAGGTTGGCGGCTACCGCGAGGGTGACCCAGCGGCGGGCGGCGGCCCGCGAGCCGCGCCGCCCGCCCAGCGCCCGGTACACCTGCACGCCGATCGCCTGGTTCACGAGCGTCGCGCCCAGGAGCAGGAAGATCAGCCGCCAGTCCCACCACCCGTAGAACACGTAGCTGGCGGCGATGATGAACCACTTCCACAGGCGCAACCGGGGCATGAGCAGCCAGTTCAGCACGTACACGACGAGGAAGAAGAGCGCGAACGTGATGGTCGGGAAGAGCACCGTGCCGCCTGTCAGTCACCGGGACGCGCGAGGCCTGGCGTGCCCCGCCTGCTGCACGGCATGCTACACCAGCAGGTGCGGGCGGCGAAGCATCGGCCGGGGGGTCATCCGCCTGCCGGCGTGGCGGTCTGCGGCGCCGGCGTCAGACGTGGTGCGTCAGGGCGCCGGCGTCGCCGACTTGGAGGGCTTGGGCGAGGGCGGAGGCGGTCCCTCGCCCTTCTTCGCGAACCACTCCTTCTTGATCGCGTCGAGCACGGCCTGGGCGACGATCAGCCCGCCCGCGTAGGTGAGGTGCTCCCCGTCCTGCTCGCGGGCCCGCACGGTCTTGCCGTCCACCCCCGGCAGGTACTGCGAGTACGCGCCGTCCCTGGAGAGCAGCGAGTACGCGTCGATGTACTCCACCCCGTAGGTCTTCTCCGCCACGCTCTTGTAGATGTCGTTCATCAGCTGGACCTGGCCGTTGAATGACGACGAGGGCATCACCGGCTGGCCGATCCAGTACACGCGCCGCACGCCGCCCTGGAACAGCAGCCCGATCATGTCCTCCACGCGCTTGCGGTACTCCTCCTTCCAGCCGTCGCTGCCGAACTGGTAGATCTTGCCCGACGAAGCCTGCACCGCCTGGTTGTCGTTGGCGCCGAACATCACGGCCACGGCGCCGGGGTCGAACGCCTTGACCTGCTGCTGGACCTGCGCCGGCCAGTTGAAGAAGTCGGGCCGCACCAGGCCGCTGGAGATGTGGTAGTCGAGCAGCGGCTTGATCAGCTTGGTCTTGTTGGAGAGGTTGGTGAGCGCCATGCCGGGCAGGCCCATCATGGAGTCGCCGGCGATGTACAGGTGCATCGGGTGGCCCTTGAACGGCTTGGGCAGCGGCTTCTCCTGGAGCGTCTTCTGCGGCTTGTCGCCGCCCTTCGTCGGCGTCGGGGTGGGTACTACGACGACTGAGGACGTCCCGCCGGGGCCGGGGTCCGCCCTGCCGAGCATCGAGGCGGTGAGCTGCGCCGGCCGGTCGAGGAAGAACCAGTGGCTCACGGCGGCGAGCGGGTCGACGAGCGCGAGGCGGAAGCTGCGCTCGCCGCCGAACGGCATCTCGAGCGCGGTCTTCTTCATCGCCGGCGCGTTGAACAGCGCGCCGAGGAGCAGCGCGACCAGCATCGCGATGAGCGCGCTCGCGGCGGTGCGGCGGCGGCGGCCGTAGGGGAGCTTGACGTCCTGCCGCTCGTCCTGCGGCGGCGGGCCGTCCCGCGGCGGGCCGCCGCGCTCGTCCCTGGGTGTCTGTGGATCCGTCATCAGAACTTGAAGTAGAGGAAGGCGGCCGGGCCGGTCGGGCCGAGGATGTCGAGCAGCATGAAGGCCACGGCGAGGATCACGCCCTGCAGCACGGGGTTGAGCACCGAGAGTCCCGCCTCACCGCGCTGCCAGACGGACCGCGGCACGTACTGCACGCCGATGCCCACGGCGATGGCGAGGAACACGCCGGGGGTGACGGCCGCGCCGATCGAGCCCCAGCTCTGGAAGAGGCGGGTGATGACGTCCACGGCCGAGCCGAAGGTGTCGGAGCGGAAGAAGATCCAGGCGAAGGTGACGAAGGCGAACACGCCCACACGCGGCCAGACCGTGCCGTGCCAGGGCTGCCGGTCGTACTCGAGCGGAGGCGCGGCGGCTCGTGCGGGAGCCGCGCCCGGCCCCTCCGGCAGCAAGGCCGCGTCGCCGACGCCGTCGAACGCGGCCGCCAGCTCCATGCGCTGCCGCTGCACCACGCGCGCGCGCTGCTTGCGCTTGTCGACGCGCGCGTGCTCGACGATCAGCGCGCAGCCGTACAGGAACCCCCAGAAGATGAACGTCCAGCCGGCGCCGTGCCACAGGCCGCCGAGCACCATGGTGATCATGAGGTTCACGTAGGTGCGCGCCTTGCCCTTGCGGTTGCCGCCGAGCGGGATGTAGAGGTAGTCCCGCAGCCAGCGCGAGAGAGTCATGTGCCAGCGCCGCCAGAACTCCTGCACCGACGCCGCGGTGTACGGCGCCTCGAAGTTGTCCGGCAGCTGGAACCCCAGCAGCAGCGAGATGCCGATAGCGATGTCGGCGTAGGCGCTGAAGTCGCAGTAGATCTGCACCGAGTAGCCGATGATGCCGAGCAGCACCTCCAGCGACGAGTACTGCCCCGGCGTGGTGAACACCCCGTTCACGAGGTGGGTCGCCAGGTAGTCGGCGATCAGCATCTTCTTGATCAGGCCGCCGAAGATGAGGAAGAAGGCCCGAGAGGTGTCGACGTTGCGTGGATCGCGCGGGCCGTTCAGCTGCGGCAGGAACTCGCTCGCGCGGGCGATGGGGCCGGCGGCCAGGTAGGGGAAGAAGGCGACGAACACCGAGAAGTCGAGCAGCGACGCCGGCCGCAGGGTGCCGCGGTAGACGTCCACCACGTAGCTCAGCACGCGGAACGTGAGGAACGAGACGCCGAGCGGCAGCACGATGCGCAGCAACGGCAGGTCGGCGTTCAGGTGGAGCGCGCCGAGGAAGTCGACCACGGAGGTGACGAAGAAGCCGTAGTACTTGAACCAGCCCAGCACGCCCAGGTTGGCGGCGATCGCGGCGGCGAGGGCCCACTTGGCCGACGAGCTCTTGGGGCGCATGCCGGCGATCCACAGGGCGAAGAACTGGTTGGCGGCGGCGCTGAGCGCCAGGAGCAGGACGAAGCGCCAGTCCCACCAGCCGTAGAACACGAGGCTGACGACGAGCATGAACGGCTTCCACAGCCGCTGTCTGGGCATGAGCAGCCAGTTCCCGACGAAGACGAGCAGGAAGAACACAGCGAATGTGATGGTAGGGAACAGCATGCGAGGCCCGGTCACCCAGTCTAGGGAAAGGGACGGCCACCCGCCAGCCGGGGTTCGGCCGCGCGTGCGCGAGGTTCATGCGGGGCCGACGCCGCCTGCGCATCGCGTATCATGGCGCCGTGACCGAGCCTCCCGTCTTCACCCAGAACCTGCTGCGCGAGGGCTTCGTCGAGTTCGCCTTCGGTGAGCCCGACCCGGCGCTGCTGCCGGTCGGGCTGGTGCGCGACGCGGCCGCCCGTGCGCTGGCCGCGCCGGACGCCGCCGGCGCGCTCGCCTACGGCTCCGGTGCCGGACCGGAGGCGCTGCGCCGGCACATCGCGACGCGCAGCGCGGAGCGCGAGGGCCTGGCGACGGCCGCCGACGACGTGCTCGTCAGCGGCGGCAACTCCCAGGCGCTCGGCCAGGCGCTCACCTGTCTCACGCAGCCCGGCGACGTCGTCTTCGTCGAGTGCCCGACGTACAACCTCGCGCTCGGCATCATCGCCGACCACCCCGTCGACGTGGTCGGCCTGCCGCTGGACGCGGACGGCCTCGACGTCGAGGCGCTCGCGGAAGCCGTGCGCGCGGTGAGGGCCTCGGAGCGAAGGCCGCGGCTGCTGTACACCATCCCCACGTTCCACAATCCGACCGGCGTGAGCCTGACTCCCGCGCGCCGCCGGCGGCTGCTCGAGGTCGCGCGCCGCGAGGATCTCGTGATCGTCGAGGACGACGTGTACCGGGAGCTCGCCTACGACGGCGCGGCGCCGCAGGCGCTCCGCGCCCTGGACCCCGAGGCGCCGGTCGTCCGGCTCGGCTCGTTCGCCAAGTCGCTGGCGCCGGGTCTGCGCCTCGGCTGGATCGACGCGCCGCCGGACCTCCGCACCCGGCTGGCCGCCGACGGCGTGCTCGAGAGCGGCGGCTGCGTCAGCCAGTTCTCGGCACAGGTCGTGGCCGCCCTGCTCGACGCCGGCGTCTACAGCGCCCACGTCGCCGCGCTGCGCGTGGCCTACGCGTCGCGGCGCGACGCCTTGGCCGACGCGCTGCGCGAACGCCTGCCCGCCGGCTGCGACCTCTCGGTCCCGGCCGGCGGCTTCTTCCTCTGGCTCACCCTGCCCGAAGGGCTCACGGCGACGGCGCTCCTGCCGGTCGCCGAGCGCCACCGCGTGGGGTTCGCGCCCGGCTGCCGCTTCCGCACCGACGGCGGTGACCGCAGCCTCCGCCTGGCCTTCAGCCTGTACCAGGAGGTGGACCTCGCCGAGGGCGGCCGGCGCCTGGCGGCCGCGGTCACCGAGGCCTTGGGCGAGACGTGATCGCGCGCCGCCAACGGGAGTGCGCGCACGACGGGCGCGGGCATGCTGCAGGCAGCCAGCGGCCTGAGCCCTGGGAGCACATGACCTCCGGAGGACGATGATGGCGGACGAGACGCACGGCGACGCGACGCCGTCCGGTCCGGACGCGACCGGCGGCGCCCGCCCGCGTCGCCCTCGAAGCTCCGGGTCGAAGAGCTCGCGGTCGAAGAGTCCGGGCTCCGGAGCCAAGAAGTCGGCAGGGTCCGGAGGCAAGGGAGCGGGGTCGGGCTCGGGCTCCAGGAACCCTGCCGGCCCGCGTTCGAAGAACCCGGCCGGCGCCGGAGAGGCCGCGAGCGGCGATCCGGGCGCGAAGCCGCGCCGGCGCACGGCCGCTGCCAAGGAGCAGACCGCCGTCACCGCCGCCCTGATCTCGGGGGCGGCGCCCAAGGAGGCGGCGCCCAGGGAGGCGCCGGTCGAGGGTAGAGCGCCGGCTCCCGGGACCGCCGCGGCCGCAGAAGATGCGGCTCGCACGCCCCGGCACGGTGCGGCGCGCGCTCACGTCGCGGCGCGCGCCCCGCCTCCGCACCGGCATCACCGTGTTCCTCGTAGCGGCGGCACTCCTGGGAGTCCTCGTCAGCGCCCTCGCGCTCTGGACGCACACCGTCATCTTCGACACCGACGCCTACGTGAAGGTCGTCGCCCCGGTCGCCCAGGACCCGGCGGTGCGCTCCTCCGTCGCCGACTACGTCGGCGCCAAGGCGGTCCAGGCCGTGGACCTGAACGACCGGCTCGAGCAGGCGCTGCCCTCCGGGGCCGCGCTGGCGGCGCCGGCGCTCACGCACGCCCTCCAGCAGTACCTCGTCGACCAGATCGAGAGGTTCCTCTCGACCGACGCCGCGCAGCGGCTCTGGGTCGACATCAACCGCTTCGCGCATCAGCAACTCATCTCGGCGCTGCGGGACGACAACAGGTTCGTGACCGTGGGACGGCAAGACGTCGAACTCGACCTGCTCCCGCTGGTGGCCGTCGCCCTCCAGAAGCTCGAGGACAAGATCCCGGACATCCTCGGCAAGGACGTCACCCTGCCGCAGATCGACCCGGCGACGGCGCCCGCCGACATCCGCACGTTGCTGGAGGACGCCCTGGGCCGCAAGCTGCCCGCCGGGTTCGGCACCGTCACCCTGCTCCACGGCGACGCAGGCTACCAGGCCAAGCGCGCGCTCAGGCTGCTCGAGGACCTCGTGATCGTCGTCGTGGCCCTGACCACGGTGCTGATCGCGGCGGCGCTGCTGGTCTCTGTGCGCCGCTGGCGCACGGCGCTGTGGCTCGGCCTGGGCGCGCTGGTGGCGTTCGCGGTGGCCCGCGTGATCGAGATGCAGGTGGAGCGGGCCGCGGTGGACGCGATCAAGTCACAGAGCGGCGAGGCGGTCGCCCGTTCGGTGCTGACCTCGGCGATCGCCAGCCTGAACGGGTTCCTGGCGTGGATCGCCGTCGCCGGCGTCATCGTTGCGGTGGCCGCGTTCCTCGCGGGCCGGCCGGCGTGGCTCGACGCCATGGGTCGCGGCTTCGCCGGACTCTTCGGCGTCGCCTCCGACCTCTCCACGCCGGACACGCGCGCCGGTCGCTGGATCGCCGAGCACCTCGACGTCCTGCGCGTGGCCGGTATCGCCGTCGCCGTCGTCGTACTGCTGTTCGTCACCGGCTCCGTCGCGGGTGTGCTCGTCGTCGTGCTGGCCCTGGTGGTCTACGAGCTCGCACTCACCACCTACGGCGTGGGGATCCCGAGGGCGCTCGAGGAGCCGGAGGATGGGACGACGGGAGGGCCGGCGCAGGGCGACCCCGCGGGCGGCGACGCGGAGTCACCGGCCGCTTGACCCGCGCGGTCAGGCACGGTGTCCCGGAGCCCGGCAGCCCTCAGACGTGCGACCGGCGTGACCCGCCCTTCGGGCCGCGCCCGCGGTCGCGGTGGTGCCCGTCGCGGCGCGGCAGCGAGAGGTGCGGCTTGCCGCCGATGACGTCCCACACGGCGTGCTTGCGACGCTCCCACAGCTGGTGGAAGCTCTCGTCGCGCCGCCGGGCGCGCTCCATGGTGGCCGCGTTGGAGGCGTACTGCCGGCGCGCCCACGGCGACCCCGGCTTGGCGAGGCGAAGCGCGCCGATCAGCGCCACCGGCGGCACGAAGATGCCGACCGTGCCGACGAACAGCTTGCCCTTGAGATAGCAGACGACGACGAAGATCGCGCCGAACAGGATGTAGGCGGACAGCACCCAGCGCGAGAGCGTGATGTAGTCGCCGAGTTCGCTGAACGTGCGCGGCAGCAGGCCGGTGAGCAGCAGCGTGATGAACGTGACGCCGAGGATGATGGCGTCGATGCTCTTGCGGCCCTCGCCCGTCCAGTAGACGTCCTCGAGGTGGAGGACCAGGGCGAACTCGTCGAGCGTGAGCGCGGCGCCGGCGCCGAAGATGAAGGCGATCATCTCGACCCATGGGCTGCCCGGCTGGACGGCGAACTCGAGGATGCCGGCGACGACCATGCCGATGATGCCGAACACGGCGTGGTGGATGTGCAGCCCCCCGGGCGTCACGATGCTGCCGAGGTGACGGCCGGAACCGCCGTTGCGGCGTGCGAGCCGCGTGTTCACGCGGGCGATGGTGAACGTGATGATGAACCCGCACAGCAGCACGAACAACGGACGCTTGGCGTCGTCGAGCACGTGCCCGGGGATGGCGGCGAGAAGGATCATTGCACCTTCATTATCCTTCGTGAGGGCCGCCCGGACACATCGGAGTCCGCCAGGCCCCCGAATGCGGGGTCAGAGTGAGGACGCGGACGCCGAGGGACTCGCCTCCGGCGACTCGCTCGGCTCCGATCCCGGCGGCAGCCAGTCGGCCTTGATGGCCTTGAGGACCTTCTCGGCGAGCAGTCCCTGGCCCTCGGCGGTGAAGTGCACCTGGTCGCTGAGGCGCAGTGACGGGTCGAACGACCCGTCCGACGTGGTGTACAGGTCCCAGATGTCGACGTACTCGGCCCCCGGGCGCTTCTCGCTCTGCTTCTGGAAGACCTTGTTGATGAGCTTCATGCGCGAGTTGCGCCAGTCCTCGCCCATGATCGGCATGCCGACCCAGTACACGCGCCGCACGCCGGCGTCGAGGAACGTGTCGATGATGTCGCCGACGCGCTTCTCGTAGGCCTGCTTCCAGGCCATGTCGCCGTAGGCGATCCAGTCGCCGTTGTCCTGGGAGACCGACTGCGTGTCGTTGGTGCCCATCATGATCACCGCGGCCTGCGGCTTGGCCGTCTTCACGACGGTCTCGATCTGCTGCTGCCAGTTGAAGAAGTCGTACCGGCAGATGCCGCTGGACTCCTTGTAGAAGGTGATGGGCTTGAAGACCCTGGCCTCCTCCAGCATCGGCCCGAGCGCCCAGCCGAGCTCGCCGCCCATGGAGTCGCCGCCGACCCACACGCGCACCGGGTCGGTCTTGCTCGCCACCCACACCTTGGGCGGCGGAGTGGTCGGCGTGGGCCTGGCAGTCGGGGAGGACTGCGCCGCGGCGTTGTCGCCGCCGGCCGCGCTCCCGTCGCCGCCGCGCCCGCGCAGCACCACCACGGCGGCGACGGCCACCGCTGCGATGACCACGACGAGGAGGAGCACCAGAAGACGGCGCCGGGCTTGCTGCTTGCGCCGGCGGCGCCTGCCGTTGGGAGAGGAGGATGAGTACGTGGTGTAGTTGCCGCTCTGCATGCGTTCAGGACCTTCTCGGCGAGTGTACAGCAAGGGCATTCGCGGCGAGCTCGCGAGCCTCTGCAGCCGTACGAGGAAAGACGCAGAGGCGCGGGCGACGGTTCACCGCCGTTTCGAGGGCGCCCGCGGTGGGATACAGTTCCGCCTGACGATGAACGACGCCAGCAGCACACCCGACGCCTCCCCGGCCAAGCGCCGGCGACTCCTCGAGGAGTCGCCGAGGTTCGCCGACAGCTTCGGCCTCGTGCTGCTGATGCTCGTCATCGCGTTCTTCGTGCTGGCGATCGGCGACAACGGCGATGCCGTCAGGATCGTCTCGATGGTGATCTTCTCCGCCACCACCTGGCTGGCGCTGCGCGCGAGCCAGGTCAAGCGGCGCATCCTCCGCATCGCGCTGGCGCTCATCCCGCTGGCGACCGCGATCGGCATCGTGCTCGTCCTGGTGGGCAGCGAGGACACTGCCAGCCTGTTCAGCAAGGCGCTCACGATCCTGCTGGTGCTGGTCGCGCCGGTCGCCATCCTCCGCCGGCTCGTCGACCACCCGGTCATCAGCCTCAACACGTTCTACGGCGCCGTGTGCGTCTACCTGCTCATCGCCTTGCTCTTCGCCACCATCTACGGGCTCATCGCGCTGCTCGCCGACCAGCAGTTCTTCGCCCAGCTCGCGGGCGTCGCCCCCAAGGACACCCCGCAACTGGACTACGTCTACTTCAGCTTCACGACCATCACCACGACCGGCTACGGCGACTTCACGGCGGCGATCGACGTCGGCCGCATGACCGCCGTCATCGAGATGATCCTCGGGCAGCTGTACCTCATCACCGTCGTCGCCCTGGTGGTCCAGAACCTGGGGCAGCAGTCACGCCTCGCGCGGCGCATGGAGGAGGAGCTGCAGAAGAAGGACGAGGCCGGGCACGTGGGTCAGCCTGACGAGGTTCAGAGCGTGGAGCCAGTCCTGCACAAAGAGGGCTGAAGGCCGAGCACGATCGCGGACTTGCGCCTGTCAGGCGAGGGCGGGTCCCTTGGTCATCCCTTGTCCGCAGCATCGGCGCGCGGAGTACGCAAGACCAGCCAATACGCGAGCGCCATGGCGGCCACGACTGCTGCGGTGGCATAGATGTACTGCGGGCCGGTCGTGCTGTAGTCGAGGATGATCACCTTCCGCGCGATGGCCATGAGCGCAGTGGCCAGGACGATCCTCACATGGATGACGTCATCGCGCAGGTAGCTGACGATGTTGACGAAGATCTCGACTGCAATCAGGACCGCCATGAACGCGCCGAATGTGGCAAGGATGTCGGTGATCTCCAGGAAGCCGACTGGCTCACTCATGAGGCGCCGGTACAGGACGTAGCAGACGTCGGCCACGCCAAAGACGATGACGCCGGTCATGAGCACGGCGAGCGCGCGCACCGCCATGCGGATGACCCAGTGCAGGCCTCTGACCAGAGGCTCGTCGTCATTCCGGAACTCCGCCACGCGCTCCTCCATGCCTCGCCGATCACGCCCGGACAGGCTGCCGAGCGCCTCCATGCCCCGCCTTCGGCGCACGATGGAGCTTCCCTGCGTTCCAAGCGGCGACGCTGCGACGGGACCGCACCCGCTCACCCGGACACGCGACCTTTTCAGCCCTCACACGCGTCAGTTGCGGCGGTGGTCAATCGCCGTTGCCGAGCGGCGGGCGCGGGTCGCGCCGCCGGTCTTCGCCATCGGTCCCCGTGGGGCCGAGGTCCGCTCCCTCGTGGTCCGTCTCGAACTGCCGCTCCTTCGCCGCCTGCCACAGGAACAGGGCCAGCGCGGCGATGACGGCGGCGGACGCCAGCCCGGGCGCCAGCAAGTCGCTGGTGCCGTCCCACGTGAGCGCCATCCCCAGGAAGATGACGGCGATGGCGACGACGACGACTCCGGCGAGCAGTTCCTTGAGGTGTCCAAGGTCGTGGATGCGCAGCCATGCCGGCATCGGGATGCGGTCGTCGACGAACAGGCTGTAGAGGCCGAGCGCGAGCACGTAGAGCACCGTGGCGAGCAACGCGTAGTCGGCCTGCTTGATCAGCTTGCCGATCATCTCGTTCTGCGAGAGGCCGCCCTTCTGCGCGGTGTCCAGGATCGTCTTCACGGTCACGATGATCGTCGACACCATCACGGCCATGAACGCCAGGAACAGGCTCAGGGTCGCGATCAGGACGAAGAAGCGGCTGGACGCCACCATGCGGCCGACGAGCGCCGACGGCCGCCGGGTGTGGTCATGTTCCGGAGCCGACTCGCTCCGCCGCGACGCCTGGTCCGCCACGTCAGGCCTTCAGCGCGCGCCGCAGCGCGAGCGCCTGGACGATCGCGCCGATGCCGAACAGGAGCGCCGCGAGGCCGACCAGGATCATGAGGATGGCGACCGTGGGGCCGGGCCAGATGATGAACACGAGGCCGATGATCGCCACGATGGCCCCGAACCCGACCACCGCGCCGTACCCCTCGCCACGGGCGGCGATGGCGGCCACGGCCAGCGAGATGCCGCTGATCAGGAACGCGAGGCCGATGATGATCGCCACGGTCTTGACCGAGGCCTCGGGCCAGGCGATGAGCGCGACGCCGGCGATGATGGCGATGACGCCGGCGATGATGCGGCCCGTCTTGCCGCCGCCGCCGAGGAAGAACTGCAGGATGCCCGCGAACAGCAGGAACAGCCCGGCGAAGATGGCCACGAGGTGCACGCTGCCCCAGATGTTGGCCAGCACCAGGATGCCGAACACGACGGCGACGATGCCGACCGCCAGCACGAGGCCCCACGCGCCGCTTGCGGCCTTGCGCCCGTCCACCACCACGACGGTCTCGTTGACGACCTCGGGCTTGCTGGGCCGCGGGCCGTTGTCGTAGTCACTCATGTGAACCCCCTTGTCGCGCGGCCGCCTCAGCCGCCCGTCGAAAGTCTACTCTCCGAGCACCTTGATGATCAGCCGCTTGGAGCGCCGGCCGTCGAACTCGCAGTAGAAGACGGCCTGCCACGGCCCGAGGTCGAGACGGCCCTCCGTGACCGGCACGATCACCTGATGGTGCACGAGCAGGTTCTTGAGGTGCGCGTCGCCGTTGTCCTCGTAGCCGCCGCGGTGATGCCTGTAGTCGCCGCCGTCGGGGAGCAGTTGCCGGGCCACGTCGTCGGCCGGCGGCTTCCAGGACGGCGGCGCCAGCTTGTCGAGCCACTCGAGGGCGTCCTCCTGGATGCCGGGCTCGTCGTCGTTGATCCACACTGCGGCCGTGATGTGCATGGCCGCGACCAGAGCCATCCCCTCCTGGATGCCGCTGTCGTCAACGGCCGCCTGCACGTCCTCGGTGATGCGCACGAACGCGCGGCGCTCGGGGACCTTGAAGGTCTTGTACACCGTGTGCGCCTTCACGCGGCCTCCTCGCGTCTCCAGCGTGCAAAGCCTCAGGCCTCGTCGTCCACGCGGCGGGCGATGCGGATGAACCGCACGTCGAGCCCGGACGGGCCGCTCTCGACGATGGCCACGGTCGGGTCGTCGTCCTCGTAGTGGGGCGCACTGGCGGAGCCCGGGTTGAGGTACAACGTCCCGTCGACCCACTCCACCGCGGGCAGGTGGTCGTGCCCGCACACGATGAGATCGGGCATCTCATGCTTGCCGACGCCCTCGATCTTGCCGTTCGCGAGACGCTTGAGCAGCCGCTTGCGCTTGTGCCCGACGATGAACCGGACACCGCCGACCTTGCCGGCGACCTCCTTCGGCAGCTTGCCGAGCTTGCCGTCGTCCATGTTGCCGGCGACGGCTGTGACCGGGGCGACGGCGGCGAGCGCCTCGAGGGTCGCGGCGTCCATGATGTCGCCGGCGTGGATGATGTGGTCGACGCCGGCGAACTCCTCGAGCACCCGGGGCTCGAGGTAGCCGTGCGTGTCGGAGATCACTCCGATGCGCACGCTCTTGCTCGACTTGACCATGATCGTCCTCCGACTCGGGTGGTGGACGCCATCATCCCATCAGGCCTGCCCTCGACGCCAGCATCTCCCCGTAAGTGCACGCCGCGGGATCCTGATGGCAGAGCGGAGACTGGCCGCCGCCGGGCCGGGGTACGCTCGCCCTGAGCGCGGCGGCTCCGCGCGTACTTCCAGATCGGGAGGACCACGATGGCGACACGGGCGGCGAAGGACAAGGCGACGGGCAAAGCCGCGACGGCGAAGACCAGGACCACTGAGAAAGCGAAAGCCGCGAAGGCGAAGAGCACGGCGCCGGCCAGGGCTGCGGCCAGGGCGAAGCCGGGGCCGGCGGCCAAGGCGGCGGAGAGCAAGACAGCCAAGGCTGTCGCACCAGAAGCCCCCATCAGGATCGAACCGGCCGACGCCGGCTGGGTGCCGGCTCGGCACGCGGAGCCGGGGGCGAAGGCCGCACGGTCAAAGCCGGCGATCGGGGTCACCGCGGCGACGCCCGCCGGGCTGCGTCGCCGCCGCCGCTCGTCGCGCGAGGAGCGCGCGGCGGCGGGCAAGGCGCAGCGCCAGACGGTACCGCTGGAGGCGCTCGGCGCGTTCGAGCCGACTGACGAGCGCCGCGACCCGGTCGCGATCCTGGAGCGGCAGGAGAAGGACCGGCTCCAGTTCCTCCTGCCGATCCGCCACGCGCGCATGCTCCAGAACGCGTTCGGCTTCTACCGCGGCGCGCCGGCGATCATGGCAGCGGACCTGGGCGCCGGCCTGCGCACCGAGCTCGAGGTGCAGCTCTGCGGCGACGCCCATCTCCTCAACTTCGGCGTGTACGGCTCGCCGGAACGCTCGCTCGTCTTCGACATCAACGACTTCGACGAGACCCTGCCCGGCCCGTTCGAGTGGGACGTCAAGCGGCTCATCGCGAGTCTGGTGGTCGCCGCCCGCCAGAACGGCTTCAGCGCCAAGAGGGCGCGCGCGATCGCCCTCGCAAGCGCGCGCGCCTACCGGACCTTCATCCGCCGGTTCGCCGAGCTGGACACGCTCGCCATCTGGTACACCCAGCTCGGCGTGGACCGCATCCTCGCCAGCATCCACGACCCGGTGCTGCGCGCCGACGCGGCGAGGACCGCCACCAAGGCGACGAGCCGGGACAGCGCCCAGGCGGCGGCGAAGCTCAGCACAGTGGTGGACGGCGCGCGGAAGATCACCAACGCGCCGCCGCTGATCATCTCGCTCAGCGACGTGCCGTTCGGACTGCTGCCCAAGGATATCGAGCGCTCGACCAGGATGAACTACGACACGTACCGGCGGTCACTCCGCACGGACGTCAAGATGCTCGTGGACCGCTACCGCTTCGACGACGTCGCGCTCAAGGTGGTCGGGGTCGGCTCCGTCGGCACGCGCTGCTTCATCGCGGCGCTCAGCGGCCACGACGCCGACGACGTGCTCTTCCTGCAGGTCAAGGAGGCAGGGCGCTCGGTGCTCGAGCCCTACCTCCGGAGGAGCCGCTACAAGCACCAGGGGGAGCGCGTCGTGACCGGGCAGCGGCTCACGCAGTCGGCCAGCGACATCTTCCTCGGCTGGAGCCACGGCCCCGCCGGCGGCGACTTCTACTGGCGCCAACTGCGTGACTGGAAGGGGTCGGTGGACACCACAACCATGGACCTGGCGCACCTGTTGGCTTACGGAGAACTGTGCGCCTGGACGCTGGCGAAGGGACACGCGCGCTCGGGCGACCCGGTGGCCATCGGCTCGTACCTGGGCAAGAAGGACCGCTTCGACGTAGCTCTGGCCGACTTCGCGGAGAAGTACGCGGACCAGAACGAGGCGGACTACGCGGCCCTGAAGCAAGCGGCCGAGGACGGTCACCTGGAGGTGGCCGAGGTCTTCTAGCCGCCGAGGATCGTCGAGCCGCCGGTCAGAGGATGCCGCCCGGCACCCCGGGCCCGGACATCTCGGCCGGGTCGTCGGGGTGGAGCGACGGCGCAGGCCAGCCGTGCTCCGAGTGCCCGGCGTGCCCGGCGAGCGTCTCTTCCACGGAGAGCGCCTCGCCGGGTCGCAGCAGCACGGTGTGCACGTCCGGCTCCAGGTCGGCCGCCTGCGCCATGAAGAGGAACGGCGCCCGGCGGTGGAAGTCCGGACCGAAGCGGAAGAACGCCGTGCCGGGCAGGTGGTAGGTGCCCCAGTGGATGGGCACGACGAGCCTGGGGCGCAGGAGTTCCATCGCCATCACTGCGTGTCGCGGGCTCATGTGCTTGAACTCCGGCATGAGCGGGCCGATGCCGGCGATGGGCAGCAGGGCGAGGTCCAGACGCTCGGGCCAGATGTCCCCGATGCCCGAGAAGAATCCCGTGTCGCCGGCGAAGTACACGCTGTGGGACCCCGAGACGACGTAGCCGAGGCTCGGGGTCCTCGCCGCCAGCGGATGCCTGGTACCGCGGTGCTTCGCCTCAGTCGCGACGATCTCCACCGGGCCGAGCCGCAGGCGGTCGCCCGGGCTCACCTCGTGGATGTCGGTGAACCCGCGCCAGCGCAGCGAGAGGCCGGCGCCGACCGGCGCCACGACGGGCGTGTCGCGGCGGAAGAGGCGGAGCGAGCGCGGGTCGTAGTGGTCGAGGTGCAGGTGCGAGATCAGCACCGCATCCGGGTCGGCGAGCGGCTCGGTGAGCGGCTGCGGTACGCGGCGGTACAGCGGGCCGACGAGCCGCCGCAGCACCGGGTCGGTGACGATGCGCAGGCCGTCGACCTCGATGATGGTCGACGCGTGACCGAGGAAGCTGACGCGCGTGCCGGGCGCGAGCGCCCGTGCGCGCGCCGGCCGAGGCTGGATCTCCGAGGTCGTGTGCAGGTCCTCCATGGTGCTCATTGTACGGTCGCCGCGAGCCTCCCGCTCCAAACCAACGCTCTCCGGTGATTCACGTACGTGGGTCGTGGGCAGGACCCCCGCGGCCAGACCAGCGGCACGGGGCCGTCGCCATGGGGCAGCGGCTGAATGAGCCCTCGCAGCGAAGACTGGAGAACGCCGGACGCCATCGTGCCTCCGTCCCATTCCTGACCCGGAGCGCCGGATTCCACTGTCTTGACAGTGGGTATCGTCAGCCGCGAGCGGGCTACTTTCAGGGGAGAGGAACGGAGGCACGATGGCCACCATCCAACAGCAGATCGAGGTAGCCGCAGACCCCGCGCAGGTACGCGCCACGTGGGGACGCTTCATCGAGTGGGCGCACACAGGACCCGGCCACCTCGTCTGTGACGAGCTGGCCTGCGTGGACGCGGTGCGGTCGGGGCTCGTCCAGTTCGCGCCGGCGCAGTTCGGCCGGACCACCGTCATCTTCCTCCTGGAGGAGACGGAGGGCGGTCCGCCGGCGGACGAACTCAAGCGTCAGATCGGGCACGACCTCGTGGTGTTCAAGGACTACGTGGAGCGCAGCGGCCTCACCGGGCGCAAGCACACCGACACGGAGAGAGCGGCGTTCGAGATGGAATCGGATCGCAAGGGCGACGCTCCGCGCCACAAGCGCCTGAGCAGCGAGGAGGACACCACGTTCTGGCGCAGCCACTTCCCCACGTGACCGGACTCGTTTGAGCCCGGTCGCGCAGGGCGACGCGCAGGGGAGCGGGCGGCCTCGGCCGCCCGCCGCTCTGCGCGTCGCGTCGTTCAACATCCGCACCGGGACCAAGCCCGACGGCCGGCACGCCTGGCCGCTGCGGGTCGGCGCGTGCGCCGCCGCCATCGCCGGCCTCGACGCCGACGTGATCGGCCTCCAGGAGGTCCGGCTCTTCCAGGAGCGGGGGCTTGCGCGCCGGCTGCCCGGCTACGCCGGCGCCGGCGCCGGCCGCGGCGACGGTCGTGGACGCGGCGAGCGGTGCACGGTCGTCTACCGCACCGCCCGCCTCCAACTCCGGGAGTGGACGGTGCGCTGGCTGTCCGACACGCCGTGGCTGCCCGCCTCGCGCTCGTGGGGCAACCCCATCCCTCGCATCGTCACGCTGTGCCGCTTCTCCGACCTGCTCACCGGCGAACGCTTCGGGATCGCCGATACGCACTGGGACGGCGCCTCGGCCGTCTCGCGGCAGCGCAGCGCCGAGGCGCTCCTCTCGTGGCTCGACCCTTCGCTCCCCTGGCTGGTCGTGGGCGACCTCAACGCGACGGCCGGCGACCCTGCCGTGGAGGCCCTGGTCGCCGGCGGACTGACCGACACGCTCGCGCACCTCGGTCCCCGAGGCTCCGGGGCCGGCACCCACCACCATTGGGACGGCTCCAGCGACGACACACGCATCGACTACGTGCTCGCCGGCCCGCGCTGGGAGGTGCTGGGCACCCGCGTCGACCACACCCGCCCCGGCGGGCGCCTGCCGTCCGACCACTGGCCGGTCGTGGCCGACGTCGCGCTCCGGCCGGCGTAGACTCCGCGGCATGGACGTCATCATCCGCCGGCTCGCGGCCGGCGACAGACCGGCCGCCGGCCGGCTGCTGGACCAGACCGTCGGCGCAGGCTTCTGGGGGTTCTGCGAGGGCCCGGGCGACCTCTCGGCCGTGGCGTTGCGCGGTGACGACCTCGCCGGCGTCGTCGTCGCGGCGCTGGAGCCGGCCTCCGGGGAGGACGCTGAGCTCGCGTTCGGCCCGGCCGCCGAGGCTGCGCCGGGCTCCTCCCTGCTCCACGTACGCGCCATCGCCGTGGCGCCGGAGGCCCGCCGCGCGGGTATCGCCAGGCGCCTGCTCTCGCGCGTGGAGGAGCAGGCCGCCGAGGCCGGCGCGGCGGCGGCCTACCTCTTCGCGTGGCTGCCCGCCGGGCAGCCGGAGCCCGCGGCCGTGCCGTTCTACCTGGCCGCGGGCTACAGTCCCCGGCCCGACATCCCGGACTTCTACGCAGCCGGCAGCGTCGCGTCCGGCGCCGAGTGCCCGTTCTGCGGCGCGCCGCCCTGCCGCTGCGCGGCGCGCCCCTACGTCAAGGAGCTCGACGCGCACTGAGCGACCGCCTACTGCGGGAAGAAGCCCTCAGGCTCCTCTGAGAACGGGGATACACCGGGGATACCTTTCGTCCGCGCAAGAGCGGCGAGGCGCGAAAATGGAGACCCGCCGGGGATACGCGAAGAGAGGAGCCGGCGCGCACATCCCCCAGGCGCAGGACGGCCCACCTTGCCGCTCGAGCGCGTCCGGCGCGTGGTGCCGGCCGGGCGACCCCTACCGCTCCCAGCTGTCCGTGGACCAGGTGCGGCGCTTCATCGCCCACTCGGGGTCGTCACGCCACACGAACGTCTCGTTCTGCAGGTCGCGCAGCGCGATCATCAGCTCCTCGCGGGAGTTCATGACGAACGGGCCGTACCGCGCGATGGGTTCGCCCAGCGGCCTGCCGCTGACGAGCAGGAACCGGACCGGGCCGGCGTCCGCCTCCACGCGCACCTCGTCGCCGTCGCCGAACACGGCCATCTGCGGCGCCGTGAGCAGCACGCCGTCGAGCTCCCCGCCGTAGCCGAGGTCGGCGGCCACACCGAAGCGGCCCTCGCCCTCAAAGGCGTACGCGAGGGCGGCGTGCCCGCGCGGCACCGGCTGCGCGAAGTGAGCCCCCGCCGGCAGCGTCACGTCCAGGTACTCCGGCTCGGCGTAGATCTCCGTCACCGCGCCCTGTACGCCGTCCACCTCACCGGCCACGACGCGGACCACCGTCCCATCGTCGCGGCGCACCTCGGGGATCTGCGCCGCGCTGAGGTCCTGGTACCGCGGGTGCGACATCTTGAGCGACGCCGGCAGGTTCACCCACAGCTGGAACCCGCCCATCCGCTTGTCCTCGCCCGCCCGCGGCATCTCCTCGTGCATGATCCCGCCGCCGGCCGTCATCCACTGCACGTCGCCGGCGCCGATGCGCCCCGCGTTGCCGATGCTGTCGCGGTGGTCCACTTCTCCCGCCAGCATGTACGTCACCGTCTCGATGCCGCGGTGCGGGTGCCAGGGGAACCCGGCCATGTAGTCGTCCGGACGGTCCGAGCCGAAGTGGTCGAAGAGGAGGAAGGGGTCGACGTAGTCCAGGGTGGGGGTGGCGATGCTGCGCTTGAGCCGCACGCCGGCGCCCTCGATCACCGGCTGCGGGGTGATGACGCGCTCCACCGTTCGGGCTTGCTCACTCATGGCTGCGCTCCTCGGGAGGTGGTCGTGGCGTGAGCCTTCCCAGCCGAGGGCGGCGGAAACCGTGGGCGACGGGGCCGGCCGCTGCGGATACCATGAGGAGGCACCAGCAGACCGAGGGGGGACGCCGGGTGCTCGGAGCTTCCATCAGGCGCGTCGTTGCCGACCTCAAGGGCCTGCCACGGCAGCTCTGGCTGCTGGCCGGGGGCACGGTGGTGTACCTCGTCGGCGTCGAGATGACGTACCCCTACGAGACGCTGTACCTCAACGGCAGGCTGGGCGTCTCGATGACCACGCTGGGACTCATCCTGGGCATCACGCTCCTGGCGACTCTGCCGCTGCAGGTCGTCGGCGGCGCCCTGTGCGACAAGGTCGGGCGCCGCCCCGTGCTCATCACGGGCATCCTCGGCAGCATGACGTTGTACGCCGGCCTGGCGCTCACCACCGACCTCGCCGTCATCGTCGCGCTCATCGCGTTCGAGGCGGCGTTCGGCTGGGCGCAGTACGTCACCGCCAGCAACGCGATCATCGCCGACGTGACCACCATGGAGCAGCGCACCGAGGCGTTCAGCGTCTCGCGCGTCGCGCTCAACCTGGGCATCACCATCGGTCCGCTGATCGCGCTGCCCCTGCTGGCCCGCGACCCGTCGTTCCGGCTCAACTTCGTCGCCTCGGCGATCATCATCGCCGGGTTCCTCGTCATCGTCGTCGTGTGGCTGAAGGAGACCCGGCCGGCCGGCGTGCGGGCCGGGTCCGTCTTCGCCTCGTTCCGCGGCTACGGCGACGTGCTGCGCGACCGGGTGATGCTGGCCTTCTGCCTCACCATCCTGCTCCCGTGCTTCGCGTTCGGGCAGATCTGGGCGACCATGCCGGTGATGCTCAACGACCTGCACGGCGTCACGGCGCAGCGCTGGAGCGTCGCGATGATCGTGTACGGCCTCTGCATGGTGACCCTGCAGTACCCGGTGGTCCGCGTGCTCGGCCGCGGCGACCTCATGCTCGCCATGACGATCTCGTGCGTCGCCCAGGGCGTGGGCATCGGCGCCGCCGCATTCGTCCCCTGGCCGTGGACCCTGGTCTGCATCGCCGCGATCGCGCTCGGCATCGTGTTGATGATCCCCATCGCCTCCACCGTGGTGTCGCGCCTCGCTCCCGTGGAGCTGCGCGGCCGCTACATGGGCGTGTGGACGCTCATCTACATGGGCGGCTACGCGATCGGTCCCCTGCTCGGCGGGTGGGCGCTCGACGCGCTCGGGGGGCGCGTCTCGTTCGCCATCACGGCGGCCGTGTGCCTGCTCGGCGCGGTGCTCTTCCCGCTCCTGCGCGGCCGCGTGCGCAGGCAGATCGACGTGATGCAGGCGCTGGAGCCGGGCGCCGCGCTCGGCGGCGAGCTCGCGGGCGAGCGTCCCGAACAGGCGGTGTAGCGCCGGGCCGTGAGGCGGTCTCCCCTTTGCTCTCTCAGAACGGCCCGAGCCCGGCGTCGGACAGCGCCCAGAAGGCGATCACTCCCACCATGATGGCGAGCACCCCGTTGCCGAGGAAGCTGCCCCACAGGCGGCCGGCGTGCGGCTCTCCCCGCTGAAGTACCGGCGGCCGTTCAGCAGCGCCGCCTGCGGCAGGTACATGGCGTAGCCACCGGCGATGTCGGTCAGGATCATCAGCGAGCGAGCCACACCCGTCTCCCTTCGCGTAGCGTCGCCCCCTCCGGGCGACGGCCCCGGCTCAGCCTGCCCGCGAACGGCACAGACGACACCAGGAGTCGGGGAGCCTCGTCGTCAGGCCCGACGCGTCCGCTTCAGGATCACGATGGCGACGACGATGAACCCGCACGACGCCAGCAGCGGCATCCACACAGGGTCCCACCACTCGTCCGGAATCAGGAACAGCAGGTCGCGGTCGCCCGGTGAGGACGGCCAGCGGAGGATCACCCACAGCCACACGTAGTAGAAGATGTCCCACACGCCGAAGGCGAGGAGCCAGAACGCCAGACGTTGCCACCACGTGCGCCCGGCGAGGAACCCCACGGCGAGCAGCATGACCATGGTCGCCGCCTCGCGCGCCCGCTCGTAGGGCAGATAGGCGCGCGGGAAGTGGAAGTCGGCCGGCGTGAACCGCAACTGGTACTCGAGGCCGAACAGCTTGCGCAGGTAGAAGACGACCATCGCCTCGACCGCCGCGAAGGCGGCGGCCCAGATGCAGACCACCGTGAAGCGGACCCAGACGTTGTCGCGAGAGGTGGAGGACATGGGTCGATGCTAGTGAATCGGATGCCCGGCGTCGCCCGGACGCACGTAAGGCAGGCGCCCGCCGCCGGGTTGCCGCCGCGAGCTTCCTTTTGCAGAATACATACACTTTGCAAATGGAATCACCCGCCGCCGGCACGACGGACGGCGGCCCCCGGAGGTCCTCGTTGTCCCCAGCTGAACGCAAGCGGCTCGCCGCGCAGTGCCATCAGGCCGCGCACGAGGTCTTCGCCGCCATCAACCGGAACATCGGCTCCGAGCTGCTCTCGCTCGACATGCCGATGGGCCAGTTCAAGGCCATGGCCACCATCACCATGTTCGGCCCGCAACCGGTCGGCGAGATCGGCCGGCGGCTGGGCGTCAGCGAGCCGGCCGCCAGCCTGCTCGTCGACAAGCTCGAGGAGCGCGGCCTCGCCGGGCGCACACGCGACGAGCAGGACCGCCGGCGCACCCTCGTCACGGCCACGCCGGCGGGCCAGGACCTGGCCACGCGCCTGCGGCAGGGCCGCGAGGAGCAGGTCCAGCTCTGGCTCGGCGCGCTCTCCGACGACGAGCTCGCCGGGCTGCTGCTCGGCTTCCAGGGCCTGCAGCGCGTCGTCCGGGAGCCGCAGGATAGCGGAGGCGTCTCATGGCTGAGCCGCTGCAGCACGCCCCCGCCGCCGACTCCGCCGCGGCCGCGGCGACGGCCCCGCAGCCCTGGGGCCTCTCGCTCAGCCGCAAGCGCATCGCCGCCGTCATCGCCTCGGTCATGCTGGCCATGCTCCTCTCGGCGGTCGACCAGACCGTCGTCGGCACGGCGATGCCGCACATCATCGCCGAGCTCAACGGCCTGCAGCACTACGCCTGGGTGGCCACGGCCTACCTGCTCGCCTCCACGGCCTCCATGCCGATCTGGGGCAAGCTCAGCGACGCCTTCGGGCGCAAGCGCTTCTACATCGCCGGCATGGTCATCTTCATCGTGGGCTCGGCCCTCTGCGGCCAGGCCACGGGCATGACCGAGCTCATCCTCTTCCGCGCCTTCCAGGGCCTGGGCGCCGGCGCCATGCTGCCGATCACGCAGGCGATCATCGGCGACATCTTCCCGCCGGCGCAGCGCGCCCGCTGGGCCGGGATCCTCATGAGCGTGTTCGCCGTCGCCACCATCATCGGACCCCTGCTCGGCGGCTGGATCACGGACAACTACAGCTGGCGCTGGGTCTTCTACGTGAACCTGCCGGTCGGCATCGCGGCGCTTGCGGTGGCGATCGTCGCCCTGCCCGGCCACGTCACCGTCCACAAGCACCGCATCGACTACAGCGGCGCGGCGATCCTCGTCGCGGCCGCGGTCCCGCTGCTCCTGGGCTTCAGCTGGGCCGGCAGCGAATACGCCTGGGGCTCGCCGCAGGTGATCGGCCTGTTCGCCTTCTCGGCGGTCATGATCGTCGCCTTCTACCTGCGCGAGATGCGCGCCGCGGAGCCGGTCATCAACCCGCGCCTCTTCCAGAACCGCGTGTTCAGCGTCTCGGCGCTCGCCAGCGCGCTGCAGTCGGCGGCCATGTTCGGCGCCATCATGTTCCTGCCGCTGTTCGTGCAGGGCGTGCAGGGCAAGTCCGCGACCAACTCCGGCATCATCCTCATGCCGCTCATGATCGGCGCGATGATCATGAGCATCGGCGCCGGCCAGATCCTCGCCAAGACCGGCCGCTACAAGGTGCTGGTCATCCTCGGCTTCGTCACCGTGACCACCGGCGCCTACCTGCTCTCGCGCATGGGCGTGGACACGAGCTGGTCCGTCCTGGCCCGCAACATGGTCATCATGGGCCTCGGTCTCGGCATCGCGATGAGCGCGTTCACGGTGATCGTCCAGAACCAGTACCCGAGCCACCGGCTGGGCGAGGTCACGGCGGGCCTGCAGTTCTTCCGCTCCATCGGCGCGACCATCGGCATGGCGGTGTTCGGGACGATCCTGAACAACCAGTTCGCGGCGCACTTGAAGGACAACCTGCCGGCGCAGCTGTCGCAGGCCATGGCGAAGAACGGCGTGTCGATCGACAACCCGCAGGTGCTGCTGTCGGAAGAGGCGCGCACCGCCCTGCAGCACGCCTTCACCCAGTTCGGGGCGCAGGGAGAGAGGATGTTCGGCGTCTTCATGGACGCGGTGCGCCTGAGCCTGGCCGGCGCCATCGACGGGCTCTTCCTGCTGGCCGCCGTGCTCGGCGCGGCCGGGCTGGTCGTCGTGCTGTTCCTGCGCGAGGACCGGCTGCGGCAGACCCACCTCACGGTGGAACAGCTGGAGATGCTGGTCGCGGAAGGGGAGTCCGCCGCCGCCGGAGGCTTCTCGCCGGAGGGCTCGGGGTCGGAGGACGGGAGCGAGCCCGCGATCTCTTATCGCCGGGGCGAAGGCGGCGAGCCGGAGCCGGAGGCCGCACACTGACTCAGCGCAGAAGGAGAAGTCTCACCCTAAGAACGAGGGTGAGACTTCTCCTTCTGCTCGTGTCCTGAGCACACCCTGGCCCGCCCGCCGCTCACCAGAGACTGTCGAGTCGCCACACCTGGCAGCCGTAGAACGGATTGGAGAGGCCGAAATACAGGCGAAGCGGCGCCTCGACGATGTTGCGGAAGCCGTAGCAGTACTGCTCACCGAAGCCGGTCACCGTCACCGTGCCCCAGGACCTTCCGTCCCAGGTGCGGTACAGGTCGGCGCCGGCGCCGGCGTACAGCGCCTGCACCTGCTCCGGAGTGAGGCCCAGCATCGCGCCGATCTGCGCGCCGCTGGGGTCGGCGAACTTGAGCATCGAGGTCAGGTCGAACGTGCCCAGGTAGAGCCTGCCGCCGTGCACGGCCATGCTCCAGCAGTACAGGTTCAGTGGATTGCCCATGCCTGACGGCTTGCCGCTGAGCGGCCTGACCAGTTGCGTCCCGGCCCGTGTCTCTGCCATGCGCGGCGTCCCGATCACCAGCTGCCACGACCCGGACGGCCACACGCGGATCAGGTCGAAGCCCTTGAGCTCGTTCGACCCGGCGACGCCGGGCACGTGCATCGAGCCGACGTACACGGCGCCGTTGAACACCTTCATCGTCCCGGCCCACTCGTTGGAGGTGCTCCCCGCGCCGCCGGTGACCACTTTGGTCCAATCGTCGTTGCCCACCGGGTCGAGGACGTCGCTGCGCCAGACCTGGAAGCCGGTGCGGTTCGACGTGCCCGCGTACAGCCGGCCGCAGAGCGTGGCGAACGACAACACATTGTTGTTCGTGGGGTCGAGCGTCGTGAAATCGATGACCTTCGTCCAGCTCATCGGGTCGGCCGGGTCGTCGCTGGCCCATGCCCCCGCCTGTACCGTGCTGCGGATCTCGGCAGGGCCGACACCCACGTAGAGTCTGCCGTGATGCGCGAAGATGGCCCGGCTCTCGCGACCCATCTCCGGCCGGGCGTAGCACGGGGTCCAGGTGCGGCCGTCCGTCGAGCGCATGAGCAGCGGCTGCCGGAGGGCGAAGCTGAAGCCGCCCGCCGCGGCATACAGGGCCTTCACGCCGTTCTTGTCGGTCATCACGGCCATGCCGCGAAGGCCGAGGATTGCGGCGGCCGAGTCGTCAGGGGCGCCGGCCAGGTACGAGTCGATCAGCGGCGCCTGCCAGACGCGCTTCCACACGCCGCGGCGCAGGCGCCAGATCTCGGCGCGTGACGCCTGGTTGAAGGCGCTGTACTTGGCGACATCAGTGACCGTCGTGCCGTCGGGGCTGACGAACGAACTGACCGGTGGCGCCTGCGGGGTGTTGCCGGGGACCATGCCGCCGGGTAGCGCGGCGCCGGCCCCTCCGGCCATCGGCCCGCTCATCAGCGACATCACCGACGAAGTGCAGCCCACCCTGCCGGTGCCGACGTACAGGTCGCCCTGGAACATCGACATCGACCACGGATAGGAGTTCTGCCAAGAGTCGGGCCAGTCGCCGATGCCGTTCGTGGCGATCCGCGTGAGACTCGGCGTCCAGCAGTCTCCCAGCGTCGACCTCGGAACGGCCCCGACAAGGGGGGTGGTCAGCACCCCCAGCACGACGAGCACGAGACACAGGACAAGGAACGCGCGAACACTCTTCATGGCACTCCCCCTTCGTCCGCCCGTGGTGGCTCGGCCCCCAGCCGAGCCGGCAGCGCTCACCGGGATCCCGGCGTGCCTGCCCACTGCTCTGCGTGTACGAGAGTAGTCTCGCATGGACCAACGGAAGACGGCGGAAGGCCGACACTGAGCAGGTGGCGCCGTGGCAACCGGCCCGACACGTGTCGTCGGACTGGTGGCGGGCGCCGTCAGCCGGCCGGGAGGCGGCGGGCGGAGCGGCTGCGGAGCCGCCAGGCGAAGCCCGCGAGCCGGGCCTCGTCGATCGGGTCGCCGTCGGCGTAGACGAACAGGGCCGGGAGGCCGGTCTCGCGGCGAAGCTGAGCTTCGGCGATCAGGGCCGGCCCGCACCCCCGCGGCGCGACCGACACCACGCCGTCGATGGGCTGCGTGCGCCAGGTGAGCAGCGCGCCGCCCACCTCCGGGATCGTCTCGCCGAAGGGATACGGCGCGACCAGCCGGCGACTCTCCCTGTCCACCTCGCGCACGTCGTTCCAGAACGCCCAAGGGTGCTCGGCGCGCACGGCCTTGACCAGGCGGCCGATGACGTAGCGCATCGTCCCCAGCGTCGCCTCCTTCTCCGGCCGCTTCTTGAGCGGCACGCCGTCCTGGATCTGGCGCAACTGGAGCAGCTCGAAGAACGCGCCGTAGGGCTCGAAGATCACGCGCAGCCCGTGGTCGGCCAGCTTGCGCTGGAGGTCGTCGTTGCCCCACTCGTCCACGCGCAGGTAGAGGTCGCCGCACAGATACACGTCGCGGAGGTCCCCGCCCCTGGCCGCGTCGCGCGGCAGCGCCTTGTAGGTGCGCGCCGCCTCGCCGAGGAACTCCTCGACCTCGCCGCAGAAGCGGAGCGCCCCGGCCACGTTGCCGGCCGTGCCGGCGTCCGGCCGGGGCTGCTCGAGCATGGCCTCGAGGCGGTCCGAGTACGTCCTGAACACGGCGTCGCTGGCGCCCGGCTCCGCCTCGTCGGCGAGGCTGTAGAAGCGCAGCATGTTGAGCAGGTCCACGGCCACCAGGCCGATCCAGACGATGGGCATCATGCGGACGTTGCTGGTGACGAGGCTGAAGTCGGCGACCTCGACGCGGTCACTCAGCCCGAGGCGCTCCAGCGAGATCTGCTCGGTGAGCGGGAACACGTTGGCGCGGCACGCCTGGAAGCCGTTGCCGGCGCTCAGGAACAGCGCCTTCTTGCCGTCCAGGCGCGTGGCCTCCTCGCCGAGGAACCGGGCGAAGCTGCCCCAGATGAGCTGGTAGGGCAGGCACTCCTTGCCCGAGCAGGCGGCGCCGGCGGCGCGGAGCGCGGCGGCGTCGGGCTCGCCGACGTAGGAGGCGTCGAACCCGGCGCCGCGCATGGCCGCCGCCAGATGGCGGCCGAGGGCGCCGCCCACGTGTCCGAAGTAGAAGCGGTCGTAGCCGGCGTCCAGGCTACGCGGGAGGGGCCGGTCGAGGCGCGCCAGGCGCGCCTGCATGCCGGCGCCCATCGCGTCCTGCGCCGCCGCGCGATCGGCGGCGGCCGCGGCGCCGGCGTCGATGTCGGCGCCCTCCGGCGGCTCCGTCACGGCGGCCGCCCCGTCCGCGGCCGTCTCCCGCCAGCGGCGGACGCTGTGCAGGAACGCCTGCACGCGGGTCACGTAGCCGGCCTTGCCGCCGTGCCCGTCGCTCTCGAGCACGGCGTGCGGCCAGTCCTCGCTGAGGTCGGTGAACAGGTGCTCGATCATCGAGTTGGGACCGCACCCGTAAGCGCCGAGCAGCAGCGGGTACACGTCGCCCGCGGCGGCGCCGGCCGCCGTGGTGCGCAGCGTCTGGCCGGCGCTGGCCCAGTGCACGCGCTGCATGCCGGGCATGTCGTCGGGCGTCGGGTAGCAGTCGACGGGCAAGGGCAGCGCCCCGTTGGCGGCGACCAGCTCGTGGATGCCGGCGTCGAGCACGTCGTCGTGGATCACGTGCGTCTCGCCGGTGAGCAGCACCACCGGGTAGCCGTGCTCGCGCGCCCACGCGAGCGACCGCTCGCCCACGGCGCGCAGGCCTGCCTCGAACCGGCGCTGTGCATCGAGCGCGGCCTGGTAGGCGTCGTCGAACCTGGCCGACGTCAGTGCCTCTCCGCCGGTGGTCTCCGCCAGTGCGCGCAGCGCGTGCGACACCGCGCGGACCACGCGCGGCGCGTCGAACCCGTCGCCCTCCTTCTCGAAGAGTACGGGCCGCAGCACCCGGGTCCTGGAGCCCTCGGCGTGCAGCGCCCGGCCGACCATGTCGGGAGCGCCCTGCGCCATGGGACAGGTGTAGGTCTGCGAACCGGCGTTGGGCAGCGGCAGGTGGACGAAGATCGGCGCGAAGAAGACGTCCACGTCCGCGCTCGCCAGCCCGTGCAGCAGCTTGACCGGCGCGCAGGCGCCCGGTGCGGCGCAGCGCCGGTCGCCCTCGGCGAGCGTGTCGCGCCCGGGTCGCAGCACTTCCACACGATGACCGAGCCTCCGCAGCAGCGTGTGGAAGAACGGCAGCGTGTCCATGAGGTAGTGCGCGTACGGCAGACCGATGGTGAGGTCGGAGGTGGCGGCGGCGTCCGCCTCCTCGTCCAGGAGCGCGGCGAGCAGCTCGTCTCGCTCGCGGTACGGGTTGGGGGCGTCCTTGGGGAGCTTGTCGCCGGCCGCCGAGACGTCGTCGTACTTGGGACACTGCCCGCCGCTCACGATCTTGGCGGTGGAGCCGTCGAGGTCGATCTCGGCGAGCTCGAGGTGGCAGCTGTTCAGGCAGTCGCGGTCGTGGCACTGGAACTCGCGACGGCCGGCCACACGCGCGTCGAGCACGCGGGCGAGGTCGAGAGCCACGGGCGGCTCCTCCGACACCGACGCGACGCGCGACGCGAGCAGCGCGATCCCGACGGCGCCCATGGCGCCGGGATCATCCGGCACCGCGACCTCGCGCTCGAGCACCGCGGCCAGCGTCCGCGCGAGCGCAGGGTCGGTGGCCGGCTTGCCCTGGAAGAACACGCGGTCGAGCAGCCGGCGCTGGCCCATCACCCGGCTGCGGTAGTTGCGCACCACCGAGTACTGCAGGCCGGCGAAGATGTCCTCACGGCTGAACCCGTCGCCGAGCGCCTCGGCCGCCACGTCGGCGACGAACACCGTACACGTCTGCCCGAGGTCGGGCGGCCCGTCGCTGAGCGCCGCGAGGCGCCCGAACTCAGCGATGTCGTCCACGCCGTGGGCGAGAGCCTGCTCCTCGAGGAACGAGCCCGTGCCGGCGCTGCACACGCGGTTCATGTCGGCGTCCACGACGCGGCCGTTCTCCACGTTGATGAATTTGGCGTCCTGGCCGCCGATCTCGACGATGGAGAGACTGCGGCCGCCGTCCGGGTCGAGCCCGGCGGCCGCCGTCGCGTGCGCGACGATCTCGTTCTGCACCACGAGGCGCGCCCCCAGGTCCGGGAACGCGGCGCGGAACACCGTGGCCGCCGCGTCGCGTCCGGAGCCGGTGAGCCCGACGGCGGTCACCGGGTTGGGCGCCATCTCGGCGACCTCGGCGACCAGCGCCTGAGCCGCCTCGACGGGATTGCCCTCCGTGCGCCGGTACACGCTGGCGAGCAGGGCGCCCGACGAGGCGTCCAGGAGCGCGGCCTTGGAGCCGGTGGAGCCCAGGTCCAAGCCGAGCACCGCTTGCGCGGCGGGATCCGCGGTCGCGCCGTCCGCGGCGTCCAGCCGGACGACCGAGCCGAGCCCGTCCCGAGCAGCCTCGAGGCGGCCGATGCGGCTGCGGATGGGCCGCACGAGGTCGGCCGGGTCGGCCGGGAACACGGCGCGCTCGGCGGCCTCCGCCGATCCATCCCCGCCGGCCTCACCGGCGGCGACGGCCGCGAACCGCAGGGCGCCGAGCGCCTCGAACAGGCCGGCCTGCGCCGCTACTTCGACGGGCGACTCGCTCAGTTCGGCCACGCCGGCCGCGATGGGTGTGATGAGCGCCCCGTGCCCGACGAGCACCACGGGGCCGTCGATCTTGCTCTTGTCGTACAGGCTGTGGACGTTGCGCGCCACACCCTCGAACAGGCCGCGGAAGATGCGCCCGTGCGACTCGCCCTGGTTGGCGAAGTGCGTGAGCTCGCTCTTGGCGAACACGGCGCAGCGGCTGGTGACGGTGACGCCGTCGGCGCTGGCCTCGGCCAGGGCGACGGCCTCCTCGAGCGAGCGGCCGAGGCGGGCGCACAGGCCCTCCACAGTCTCGCCCGTGCCGGCCGAGCAGCGCTCGTTGCCCTCGTAGCGCACGTTGCCGGTGGCGTCACGCGTGAGTACGGAATAGCCGCCGCCGCCCACCCGGACGACGTTGAGCGGACCGTCCGGGTAGAGCCAGGCGGCGGCCCGCTCCTGGGCGATCTCCTCCGGCACCCCGCCGGCGGCCGGAGCGCCCAGGCGCTCCCCGTACACGCCGGTGGCGGCCACGGCGGCCAGACGCGCCGGGTCGAGCTCGCGGTAGAGGTCGAGGAACGGGCGGAGAGGGTCCCCCAGGTGCCGTTCCGCCCGCGTCCGCAGCACGCGCAACTCGCCGTCCTCGCCGATCTCGCCCACGGCGACGCAGGTCGTCACCTTGCCGAGGTCGACGCCGACGAAGAGGGGTGGCGCTGCGGAGGGGTCCATCACGCCCGAGCTTATACCAGAAGCCTGCGGGTACGGACCATCCCCAGGTGGGACGCAGCGCGACGACGTCCGCCCGGAGGACCGGGCGGACCGTTGCGACGCGTCAGGACCCGCGACGCTCCGGACCGGGAGGCGCCCGTCGCTCGCGCCGCCGGTCGTGGACCTGCTCGGCGCGACCGACGAGCTCGAGCCAGCCGGCTCCCCCGAGCCGCGCGTCGCCGAGCGAGCGGGCGAGCAGGGTGATGAGGTCGTCGTCGGGCGCGGTCATCCAGGACGCGGAGGTCCCCTCCGGAGACGGGGCCGAGCGTGCGCGCCACACGTCCCCGTCGTCCAGGATGACGTAGCGGTCTCCGCGCGTCTCCGGCCGGCGGTCACCCACCAGCCATGCGCGCGCTTGCGGTCCGTCGTGCGGCGAATCGGTCTCGCCGAACACCACGCCGCAGTTGGGGGCGCGTCCAGCTACCCGCATGGACAGCGTCCAATTGGTGGCGACCTCGCGCAGCTTGCCGCGCGGGTCCCGCGGACGATACATCGACACGCGTCCCACCTCCTTGCCAGGCACCACGGATTCTCTCGACAATTGGGGTGACGATGCAAGGGCTTTCGGAGTGCGCGGCTACGCTCCCGTTGCCGCGCCGGGGTACAGTAGCGGCATGGACGAAGAACGCGCATACGACCCGGATCTGGAACGCCTCCTCGACGACGCCTGGGAGGCGCTGGAGGAGGGCGACCTGCGCGCCGTCCGCCGCGCCCTGCGCACGGCGCGCGAGACGGCGCCGGACGAGCCTGCGGTGATCGAGCTCGAGGCGTCGCTGGCGCGCGAGCAGGACGAGCCCGAGCAGGCGCTCGAGGCCTACCGGCGCTGGAGCGAGGCCGACCCCGACGACCCCGAGCCCTGGATCGGGTCGGCCGAGGTCTACGTGGACTTCGGCGAGCCCGGCGAGGCTGCGCGCCTGCTGCGCGAACTGCTCGCCGGCCCGCCGCTCGACCCGCTCGACGAAGCCGACGCCCGGCACCTCCTCGGCGTCGCCTGCGAGGAGAAGGGCGACAGCAAGGGCATGGTCAAGGAGTGGCTCGCCACCTTGCGCCTCGACGCGTCCAACGACGGCCCCGAGCCCCGCCTGCGGCGCGAGGAGTTCGAACGGCTCGCCGCCGACGCGCTCGACGAGCTTCCGGACGAGATCCTCAAGCGCCTCGGCAACGTGCCGGTGTTCGTCGAGGACCGCCCGTCCGAGTCGCTCGTGCTCGAGGGCCTCGACCCGCGCACGCTCGGTCTCTTCCACGGCATCGCCATGCCCGACCAGTCGGTGCTCGGCCCCGGTCCGGACGTGGGCGTCATCCACCTCTTCCAGCGCAACCTCGAGCGCGAGGTGCCCGAGGACGACGAGCTGGCCGAGCAGATCCGCATCACGGTCCTGCACGAGACGGCGCACTACTTCGGCGCCGGCGAGCAGGACATGCACCGGTTCGGTCTCAACTAGCGCCGCAGCCGGCCGCGAGCCGGCGCCCCCTCGCGACGGCGGGGCGGCCGGCTCGCGCCGGCCGCCCCGCCCTCACCGGGCTGCCCGCTCTGTTCTACTGGACGTTCACCACGGTCATGTAGACGGCGCCGGGCACGCCGCCCTCACCCGGCGGCTGCTCGAGCAGCACCAGCTGGCGCCGTACCGGCCGCCAGCGCCTTGAAGTGGAACACGGTCGTGCCGGGGGCGCCGGGCATGTCGGTCGTCGGCGCCTGCGTCGTCGGGTCGCCCTGCTGCTGGACCACGCCGTCGGGGATCGACGCTGTTCACGGTCCACTGGTAGCCGGTGGACGCGGTGTTGCTCTCGATGGCGATGTCGAACAGCTCGCCGGCGCTGACCTCGATCGGCTTGGCCGCGTGACGCTCGTTGGCGTGCGACCGTCGATCGGGAGCCTTGCCCTTGCCCACGGTGGCCGAGAACGCGTAGGCCTGGGCCGGGTAGCCGCTGCAGCCCGTCGGCGACCAGCACCGGGGTCACACGCCGTGGTGGCCGGCCTTGAAGGCGACGACACGTTGCTTGCCCTGCTTGACCGGCTTGGACGCGATCAGCTGCTTGGTCGAGGCGGGCTTGCTCCACGTGCCGGCGCTGGCGGCCAGCTTGAGCTTGATCGTGGTCGCCCGGCAGCACGTGCACCGAGTCGGCCGGGTCGGACGCCGCGGCGGCCACGGTCTTGGGCGTGAAGCCCGGCTTGGCCGCGATGTTGACCTGCCACGTCTTGACCGGCATCGCGTCGGCCGGCACGGACTGGTAGTCGGCGATCAGCGGGGCCTTGCCCGGCGCCGACGACGCTGAAGGTCCACACCATCTTGCCCTTGGCGCCGATGAGCGTCGTTGTTGGGGAAGAACTTGGGCTTGCCCGACCTGCTTGAGGACCTTGGCGTTGGGCTTCTGGAACTTCCACTGGAAGTCGGTGGACGGCTGGTCCATCGAGCGACACCTGGATGGTGTCGCCGCCCTTGACCAGCGACGTTCTGCTGGTCGCTGTGCTTGTTGAGCTGGATGGGTCACGGGCGCCGCCGGCGCCTTGAGCGCCACCGGGCAGCGCGAAGGTCTGCAGCGGCGGGTCGCCGTTCGGGCGGTTGACCATGACGAGCGTGGTCGTCGCCGGCGGCGGCGCCGGAGAACGTCACGATCTCGCTTGCCGCCGCTGAGTACTTCTGGCTCACGAGCTTGAGCTGCGGCGAGCCGCCGATCATCTGCCAGGCGTGCCGGCCGGAGTCGGACGCGTTGGTGATGGTGACGAGGAGGTCGTCGCCGGTGCGCATCTGCGCGGTCTCGCCGGTGTACTCCTCACCGGCGTCGACGTCGACCGGCACGTGGCCGGCGCCGGCCTTGACGACCAGCGCCCAGGTGGCGCCGGCCGGGCCCTCGGCCGGCGGCTGGTACCAGAAGCCGACCTCGTCCATGCCTTCTTCCATCGACCTCGAAGGTGAACTGGGTGTGGCCGGGAGCGCCGGCCAGCTTGCTCTTGGGCGCGATGACCTTGCCGTCGCCGTCCTGCTTGAGGACCGCGGCGTCGCTCAGGTCCTGCGGTGACCCACTGGTAGCCGGTGCTGCCGAGTTGCTGTGCAGCGTCACGGTGATCGTGTCGCCCACGCGCGCGTGGACGACGCCGGGCAGCTGCGACTCGGCGACCGTGGTGGTGCTGGCCGCCGTCGGACTCGGGCTCGGGCTCGCGCTCGCCGCCCGAGCTCGGTCGTCGCGGTGCTCCGCCGCAGGCGCTCACCCCGAGCGCGAGGAGCGCCGCCGCTCCGATCACCCCGATGACTCCGATCTTCCTGCTCACGTCCCACCTCCGTTGGCCTGTCCGCGCTCCGCGAGCCGCCGCCCCGCCATCGGCGGCGCCGCGCAGCCCCGCACGGACGAATCGCTTCTGCCTACCCGGACGCGCCGACGAAGAATGCCGTTGGTCGCGCCGACGCCGGCCGGTCCGCTGGCAGCAATCGTCGGCGGGCGGGTTCCCAAAGCGCATGGGCAAGGAGCCTCACGCGAGGCTGCATGCGGCTGCACTGGTCGGATGTCCCAGCCTGGGAGTCGCTGGACAGGCGACGGCGAGACCGGCGGCCCGCAGGCGGCTGCGGCGGTCAGGACGAGGCGGGGAGGCCGAGCAGCTGCAGCGCGCGCTTCTTGAGCGCGCTGCCGATCTCGGCCTTGGCGGCCTCGTCGGCGCCGCCGCCGATGAGGAACGCGTAGCCCTCCTCGAGAGCCTTGACGGTGACGGCGAGCTCGTGGGCGTCGTCGCCGCCGATGAGCCCGGCGGCCATGCACTCGGAGATGGTGCCCTCCACGAGCTCGAGCGACGTCTCGTAGAGCGCCGCGTAGCTCTTGCGCACCGCGGGGTGACGCAGGCTCACGTAGAAGCACGCGTAGAACACGCTGTCGTCGAGCAACTGGTGGTACTCGGGGTCGAAGAACGTGTCGAGGATCGCGACGAGCCGCTCGCGCGGGTCGGGGATGGCGGCCAGCTTGTCGCCGTAGCCGTGGCGGTACTCGTCGAGCAGGTAGTCGACCAGCTCGATGGTCATCTGCTCCTTGGTGCCGAAGTAGTGGATGAGCAGGCTGGGAGGCGCGTCGATGCGCTTGGCGATCTTGGCGATCGACGCGCCCTGCAGGCCCTCGTCCTTGAGCACCTGGTAGTAGGCGGCCAGCATCTCGCGTCGCCGCTGCCGCGCCCACTCCTCGCGCCTCATCGGGCGGCGCTCGTGCTCGTGCTCGCATCCATGCACGGCACTCTACAGTCTCGCTCCGGCCCGGCCAAGGAACCGTTCAAGAATTGAACGTTCGCCGACGAGACGAGGGCCGGCTCCCGCGACGTCGGTATGTCGTCCGTACCCCGGATGCCTTCGTCCGGTGCCTCACTGTGGCGCCTCCGATGTGCCACCATGTGGCGCCACATGAGGCGCCATCGAGGGCTCCGACCCCCGGACGAACACCCCCGCCCTCGACCGCGGGGGCGCGGCCCGAGCCGGGCCAGCGCGCGGCGGCGGTCAGGAGTCGAAGCCCAGCCCGAAGCGGTCGAGCGACCGGAGCCAAGCGTTGCGCCGGCCGTCGTGCAGCTCGGCGTGCTCGGTGGACAGCCGCGTGGCCTCGATCATCGGGAACAGCAGCGGCTCGGGCGGGAACGGCAGCGGCCGCGAGCGCACGAAGTCCAGCTCCGTGACCTCCGTGCGCCTGCCGAACGCGAGGTCGAGCGCCACGCGGGCGCCGAACCGTGAGGCCGCGACGCCGGCGCCGGTGTACCCGAGCGCGTAGGCGACGCGGCCGTCGAGCGCCGTGCCCCAGAACTGGCAGAAGCGCGAGCAGGTGTCGATCACGCCGGCCCAGCGATGGGTGAAGCGCAGCCCCTCGAGCTGGGGGAACGTGGTGAAGAAGTGACCGGCCAGCTTGGCGTACAGGTCCGGCCGGTCCTCGTACTCCGCCCGGATGCGCCGGCCGCGGTAGTACACCGCGTCCCAGCCGCCCCACAGGATGCGCCGGTCCTCCGTCAGCCGGTAGTAGTGGAACATGTAGCCGGCGTCCGACAGCGCCTGCCGGCGCGACCACCCGATCGACTCCAGCTGCGCCTCGCTGAGCGGCTCGGTCATGAGCGCGTAGTCGTACACCGGCACGACGTGGAACCGCAGCCGCCGCAGCAGCGGCCTGAAGGCGTTGGTGGCGAGCACGACGCGGTGGGCGCGCGCCACTCCCCAAGGAGTGTGCAGGCCGACGCCGCCGGGGACGCGGCCGATGGAAGTGACGGGCGTGCCTTCGCAGATGCGCACGCCGCGCTCCTCGCAGGCGCGCGCCAGGCCCCACGCCAGGCGCGCCGGGTCGGCGATCGCCGAGTCCTTGTGCCACCAACCAGCGTGGTACGTGGGCGAGTTGATCTCGGCGCGCAGCGCCTCTCCGTCCAGCCACTCGCCGGGGATGCCGGCCGCCCGCCCCTGCTCGTACAGCTCGCGCAGGCCCTCGACCTGCCAGGGGGCGGACGCTATCTCGAGCTCGCCGGTGCGCTCCCAGCCGCAGTCGATGCCGAGGTCGCGCACCGTGTCGCCGAGCTGCTCGAGGTTCTCGTTGCCGAGCGCGAGCAGCCGGTCGTTCTCCTCCGCGAAGAGCTCGGCGCCCTGCGCGTAGCCGTGCGTGAGCGAGGCCATGCAGATGCCGCCGTTGCGGCCGCTGGCCTGACCGCCGGCGGTGCCGGCCTCGAGGACGAGCACGTCCAGCCCCGGGTCCTGCTGCTTGGCGAGCAGGGCCGTCCAGAGGCCGGTGAAGCCGGCGCCGACGACGGCGAGGTCACAGGACGCAGCGCCGGTGAGCGCCGGCCTGCGCGCCGGCGCGTCCGGGCCGTCCAGCCAGAACGGCGCCGGCCGGGCGTCGCGGAGTGAGGCCAGGGCCGCCGTGTCGATCTGACGTGCGCGTGTGCGTGGTGCGTGCATGAGGACCACCCTCCCAGGTGGCGATCAGGACGCCGGGCCGCCCACGGAGGGGCCCGGCGTGGAACGGACCGGTCCCGCGTCGGGAGGGATGGCCGGACCGACCGCGCAGCCGGTCCAGCCGCGCGGTCTGCTCCAGGAGTCGTGGGTGTCGTGCCAGGACCTCATGAGACCGAGCGTAGGAGCCTCGCGCTCGGCCCGTCAACGCGTTGAGCAACTGCGAGCAGGAATCGCTTCTGCGGCCATGAGGATTGAGCAGGAATGTTCGCTGGCGCCGCGGCCGCAGTGATGGCAGCATGACGCTGCAACCGGCGCAGACGCGCCGGTCCGCACAGGGGGGAAGCCGATGGAGGGTCAGCTCCGCAGCGTGCGGCTGCGGCTCGCGACCGTGGTCGTCATCATCTTCGTGTTCGTGTCGTCGGGGGCGTTCGGCCTCGAGGACATGGTCGGCTGGTCCGGCCCGGGCATCGCCCTCCTGCTGCTCCTGCGTGCTGCCCGATCGTCTGGGCGCTGCCCATGGCCCTCGTCTGCGCGGAGCTCGGATCCGCGATCCCCGAGGAGGGCGGCTATTACGTGTGGGTCAAGCGCGCCCTCGGCGAGTACTGGGGCTTCCAGTGCGGCTGGTGGTCGTGGCTCACCTGCTTCGTCGACTCGGCCGTGTACATCGCCCTGGTCACGCGACTACCTCGCCAGCCTGGCTCGACCTCAGCCCCAACGTGGCCTGGCTGCTCGGGCGTGGCCATCATCGTCGTGTTCACGTACCTCAACATCCGCGGGCTCAACGTGATCGCCATCAGCTCGGTCGTCATGATCGATCATCATCGTGACGCCGTTCGTCGTGCATGACCGTCCTGGGGTTCGCGCACTGGCACGGCGTGCCGTGGCAGCCGTTCGTCGTACCCGGACCAGAGCGTGCTGACGAGCATCGGCTACGCGCTCGCGGTGGGGATGTGGATGTACTCGGGCTACGACTCGATGTCCACGCTGGCCGGCGAGATCGAAGAGCCTCGCCGGGTGATCCCTCGCGGCCTGATGATCGCGATGCCGATCGTCGTGGCCTCGCTACCTCCTGCCCACGCTCGCCGGACTCGCCGGCGTGGGGCGCTGGGACGGAGTGGACCACCGAGCGCGGTATCACGTTCGTGGAGATCGCCCAGGCAGCTCGGCGGCGCAGGCGCTGGGCGTCGGCCATGCTGGTCGTCGGCCGTGGTCGAGCAACCTCGCCCTGTACCAGGAGTACCTGGCGCAGGGCGCCCGGCCCGCGTACGCCATGGCGGCGGACCACCTGCTGCCGCAGCGTGCTGACGCGGACGCACCACAAGTACGGCACGCCCTGGGTGTCCATCGTGTTGCTGGCCGCGGTCAACGCGCTGCTGGTGCGGTGGGGCTTCGAGACGCTCATCGTCGATCGACGTCTTCCTGATGATGTTCTACTACATCCTCATCTTCGTGGCGGCGGTGGTGCTGCGCGCCAGGGAGCCGGGGCTCGAGCGCCCGTTCAGGGTGTGGGGCGGCACGGGTGTGCTGGCGCTCGTCTGCGCGCCCGCCGTGCTCATCGCCGTCATCGCGCTGTTCACCAACGGCACGGACTGGCTCATCGGCGGGCTGGCCGGCGTGCTCACCGGGCCGATCGCCTACCTCATCTTCAAGCCGCTCTGCGCGCCGAGGACGCCCCGGGCCGGCGCACCTGTGGAGGCCGGCCCGGCGAGGAGCGAGTAGTAGCGCCCAGGCCTATCCGGCGTCGTACTCGATCGGCTTGTTCTCGCAGGAGAGCGTGGAGAAGCGGCAGAGCGCGCTCGGCGGCCTGAGCAGCTTGTCGCCCTCGCCGTGGTGCGTCGCGCCGTCCACGTCCGCGGGCGCGTCGAGTCCGTAGTAGTCGTAGAGGCGCCCCTCGCGGTGCGCCGCGTAGTCCTTGCCCTTCATGGCGTTGGGCGCGCCGGTGAGCTTCTCCATGTCGTAGTGGACCTCGAGGCCCGCGTCGCTCACCACGACGTCGGTGACCGGGATCACGCTGTAGAACCCCGGGAAGAAGCTGGTGTCGACGAGCAGCCAGTGCGGGCGCCCGTCGTCGTCCACGTAGAGATCCGTGATCTCGCCGATGTCCTTGTGGCCCTCGTCGAGCAGGTGCCGGCCCTGCAGTTCTTCTGCGGTCAGTGAGATGGTGGACATGGTCCCCCCCTGTGGTCAGTCGCGTCGAACGGGCTTGTCAGGCGTCCCGTGGCACGGTCCTACCCTGCAGTCCCGGCGCTGGAACCAGGACGGGCCGCGCGGAGCCTGCGGCGAACCCTCCGTCCCCGCCGGACGTCCTCAGGATGAGTGCGCTCCGCGCCGGGGTCAACGTCAACGTGTGACGGGATGCGGGATCCGGCGAGCGCGGCTAGGATTCAAGGCAGGTCGCCCTCTGCCGATGCACTGGGTGGCGCGAAGTCCCCGGAAGGAAGCTCGATGACCGCCCGCCGCACCGTCCTGATGCTCGTCCTCTCCGTCGCTGTCGCCCTCTTCGCGCTGCCACAGGTGGCCGGGGCGGCCGGACTTGCGGCACAGCCCCAGTCGGGACCGCTCAGCCCCGCGTTCGTCGAGGCGCTGCACGACCCCATGGTCGCGGTCGGCCTCGGGCGCGTGCCGAGCCCTGTGGAAGTCCACGTCGACGCGACGACGCAGGCCACGGCGGCACGGGCGGCGGCGCCGGCCAAGTACGACCTGCGCGCCCTGGGTCGCGTCACCCCCGTCAAGGACCAGGGCACCTACTCCACCTGCTGGGCGTTCGCCAACATCGCCGCGCTCGAGTCAAAGCTCATGCCGGCCGACCCCGCGCCCGACTTCAGCGAAGACAACCTGGTGAGCAGGAGCGGATTCGGCGGCTCCCAGGATTGGCGGCTCGACTACGGCGGCTACGACTTCATGGCCGTCGCCTACTTCGCGCGTTGGGCGGGGCCGGTGGACGACAGCGCCGATCCCTACGACGACGACCACCTCACGCCCGCCGAATCCACGACGCTCGCCCACGTGCAGAAGGTCGTCATGATCCCCGGCCGCAGGTCGTGGAGCGACAACGCGCTCGTCAAGCGACTCGTGCGCCAGAACGGCGCGCTCAGCGTCGGCATGTTCATGGACCAGGGGTCGTACCTGAACTGGTCGACCGACTCGTACTACTGTCCGTCCGCGCGTGGGTGAGAACCACGGCGTCACGATCGTCGGTTGGGATGACAACTACCGGCGCCGGAACTTCAGGAGCGCCATCGGGCGGCCGCCCGGCAATGGCGCCTTCCTCGTCCGCAACACGTGGGGCACGAGCTTCGGCGACGGGGGCTACTTCTGGGTCTCCTACTACGACCGCTCGTTCGCTCGCGAGCAAGGGCTTGGCGGACTCGGCGGCATGACCTCGTACGCCGACGTGCAGGCCACCGACAACTACTCCGCCGAGTATCAACACGACGACCTCGGTGTCACGGACCACTGGGGCTACGGCACCCCTCGTGTGTGGGGAGCAAGCAGATTCACGGCCACCGCCGACCAGACGATCTCCGCGGCCGGCTTCTACACGCTCGCCTCAGACACCCGCTACCGGGTGTGGGCCGGCCCCACCCTCACGACCATGTCGCTGCGCGCTTCCGGCACCAGGTCGCTGCCCGGCTACGCAACAGTGCCGTTCTCCACGCCTCTCGCCGTCACTGCGGGGCAGTTCGTGGTGGCCGTGAAGCTGTACTCGCCCGGCGAGGACTACCCACTCGCCATGGAGAGGCCGGCGACGAACTGGATGAGGAACGCGACCGCCGTCGCGGGAGAGAGCTACGTCAGCCGAGACGGCGTCCGCTGGACCGACGCGATCCGGGTGCAGCCCGACAGCAGTGTCTGCATCAAGGCCTTCGCGCAGTGACGACCCCGGCGGCCGCGCCGGCGTGAGCGCCGCGCGGCCGTTCCGGCTTCGGGCCGTCGTCTTCGACTTCGACGGCACGCTGACCCACCCCGGCGCGCTCGACTTCCCCGCCATCAAGCGGGAGATCGGCTGCCCGCCGGACCAGTACATCCTCGAGTGGATCCTCTCGCTGCCACCCGGCGAGACGCGCGACGCCGCCACGCTCGCGCTCGAGCGCTTCGAGCTCGAGGCGGCCGACGCCTCCGGGCCCAACCAGGGCGCCGAGGAGCTCGTCCGCTGGCTGCGCGAGCAGGGGCTCGCGGTCGGTGTGCTCACGCGCAACGGGCTCAGCGCCGTGGAGCGGGCGCTGCGACGGTTCTCCTCGCTCACCACGGACGACTTCGACGTGGTCGTCACCCGGGACGACGGCGACATCGCGCCCAAGCCCGCGCCCGACGGCGTGCAGCACGCGGCGGCGGCGATGGGCGTGCCGCCTGAGGAGACCCTCGTGGTCGGTGACTTCCTGCTCGACATGCAGGCCGGCCGCGCCGCCGGCTCCGTGACCGCCTTCCTGCTCAATCACGGCGCTCCCGGCGACGGCGAAGAGGCCGAGCCGGACGCGGCCGACTGCGACTTCGTCGTCGGCCGCCTCCCGGAGCTCGAGGACGTCGTCCGCCTGGGCCTGCCGCTCGCGCCCGGCAAGTTGCCCAACGAGCGCCTCGGCGCGTTCCTCAGCGGCCTCGCCGCCGACCCGGCGCTCGTGGTGCCGCCGGGTGTGGGTGAGGACGTGGCCGCCATCGACCTGGAGGGCGCAGAGCTCCTGGTCGCGCACGGCGACCCCATCACGCTCGGCGGCAGCGACGTGGGGGCGGCCGCCGTGCTCGTCAACCTCAACGACATCGCGGCCGCCGGGGCGGAGCCGCGCTGGCTGCTCGCCACCGTGCTGCTGCCCGCGGGCACCACGCCCTCGCAGGCCGACGCGGTGCTGGGCGGCCTCGCCGACGCGGCTGCGAAGGCCGGCGTTGCCCTGGCCGGGGGCCACACCGAGGTCACCGCCGTCGTCACCCGTCCGGTCGTCTCGCTCACGGCGCTCGGCACCGTGGGGCGCGCCGAGCTCAAGGACAAGCGCTCGGCGCGGACGGGCGACCGCGTGCTGCTCACCAAGGCGCTGGCGATGGAGGGCGCGGCGCTGCTCGCCGAGGAGCTCGGCGAGGTCCTCCGCGCCCGGGGCATGACCGCCGAAGAAGTCGACGCCTGCCGGGAGCTGCAGGCCCGCGCGAGCATCCTGCCGGAGGCGCGCGTGGCGCGGGGAGTCCCGGGAGTCCGCGCCATGCACGACGTCACCGAGGGCGGTCTGGCGACCGGCCTGCGCGAGCTGGCCGCGGCCACCGGTCACGGCGTGCTCGTGAACAAGGACCGCGTGCCGGTCTCACCCGAGACGGCGCGCGTCTGCACGCTCCTGGGGGCCGATCCGCTCGGGCTGATCGCCTCCGGCAGCCTCCTCATCTGCTGCAGCCGGTCGGACTCTGAGGCGCTCGTCGCGTCGCTCGAAGCCGCAGGCGTGCCGGCCGCGGACATCGGCGAGCTGACGGAGGAGGGCGCCGGGGTCGCCGCGCTGGAGCGCGACCGGCCGGCGCCCTGGCCGGAGTTCGTCACCGACGAGGCGGCGCGCCTGCTGGCGCAGCACGGGCGGGCGGCGGACGCAGGCTGAGACCGCCCTCAGAGGGCGGTGAGCTGCCAGTCGATGTTCATCTCGTCGCAGAGGTCGCCGAGCTTCTCACGGAGCTCGGCGACGTGCGTCTCGGCCGGCACGGACAGCACCAGTTCCATCTCGAACAGCGGCGTGTTGGTGTACGGCGCCGGGCGCAGCGACGAGTCGACGCTCTCGATGTTGACGCCGAGCTCGCTCACGAGGTGAGAGACCGACTGCATGAGGCCGGGGTGGTCCATGGCCCAGGTGTTGAGCCGGAACGGGAGCGCCGGGGTCCGCCGCGTCGCCCCGGAGTCCGCCTGCCGCAGCTCGGCGTGCACGTGGCTGTCGCGGCGCAGCTTGCCGAGCCCGTCGTGCAGGCGGCCCATCGCCTCCTCGCTGCCGGCGACGAGCATCATCATCGCGAACTGGCCGCGGAGGTTGACCATGCGGCTGTCCTCGAGATTGCCTCCGCGCTCCGTGATGTAGCGGGTGACCTCGTCGACCAGGCCGGGCCGGTCGTCCCCGACCGCCGTGAGCACAGAGTGATGCAGGGTCTCCATGGAGGAGACAGTACGGCATCATGCGCGAAATTGGCAACGTCCCACGCGGAGGCGTCCGGCACTGCGCCCGTGCGGTAGAGTGAGGGTGTGACAGACCGTTACAGAGCCGACCTCCACGTCCACTCCAGGTACTCCGACACGTCGGGCAACGCGGGCATCCGCGCTCTGCGCAGTGCCGAGTCGTTCACCGAACCCCTGGACCTGTACCACGCCCAGCGCGCCCGCGGCATGGACTTCGTCACCGTCACCGACCACAACACGCTGGGCGGGTCGTTGGCGATCGCCCACCTGCCGGGTACGTTCCTGAGCTGCGAGTTCGACAGCTGGTTCCCCGATGACCAGCAGCGCGTGCACGTGGTGGCCCTGGGCATCGACGAGCAGACGTTCGCGGTCGCCAACGAGGCCCGTCAGAACGTCTTCGACCTGGTCGCGTGCCTGCGCGAGGCGGAGGTCACCCACTACCTCGCGCATCCCCTCTTCGACATCTCCGCCCGCCTCACGCCCGACACGGTGGAGCGCATGCTGCTCCTGTTCAACGTGCTGGAGGGTCGCAACGGCGCGCGCACCACCCGCTCCAACGGGCTCCTGCGCGCGATCGCCGCGCAGCTCACGCAGGAGCAGATCGAGGAGATGGCCGAGCGCCAGGACATCGAGCCGTACGGCGAGACGCCCTGGCGCAAGGCGCTCACCGGCGGTTCCGACGACCACAGCGGGCTCTTCGCCGCCAGCGCCTACACGGAGGCCGGCGGCGACGGCACGCCGCAGGGCTTTCTGCGCGCCGTCGCCACCGGCGACTGCACCCACGGCGGCATCGACGGCGACTCCCGCACGCTGGCGCACAGCATCTACGCCGCCTCGTTCTGGAAGATCCGCGAGATCCTCCGACTCGACGAGCACGAGGACCAGAAGCGCGCCCTCGGCCTGCTGCGCAAGGGCTTCGGGCGTATCGGTCGCGACGTGCCGGTGCTCGAGAAGACACTGCAGGGAGTGCGCAGCATGGCGCCGGGGCTGTATCGGGACGGCGACACGCGCGGTCCCTCCTGGGAGGAACTCCTCGACCGTGAGATCGGCAGCCTCATCGCGCACCCCGACGGCATCAACGCCGTCGACGCCCGCGAGCTCAACCGGCGGATCTTCGTCGTGGCGCAGCGGCTGGCGGACGACGTGATGGGCATGCACCTGCACGCCCTCCTCACCCCGGACCTGCGCATGGGGCTCAAGCGGCGGCTGCAGAGCGCGTACGCGGTCGGCATGGTGGCGTTCCTCGAGATCCCCTACTACTTTGCTTGGAGCTTCCAGACCAAGGACCGTCTGCTGCAGGAGCAACTGCGCGTGTACTTCCTGGGCGAGCGCCGGCACACGCGGCGCGAGAAGGTCGCGGTGCTCTGCGGCTGGCCGGAGGCCCGGGCTCCGCTCGCCGCCGGCGCCGGTGCTGGCCCGGGCGGCGACGGTCACGGTGAGCTGTGCTCGGCCCCGCCCCGGCTGGACACCGACATCACGCTCGTCACCTGCTCCGTCGACGGCGAGACGCCGCCGCCCGGCGTGGTCGACTTCCGTGCCCTCGCGTGGCGGACGTCCGCCGACGGCGGCGGGCCCAGCTGGGTGGTCCCGCCGCTCGTGGAGGTCGCCGACTTCATCGAGGAGGAAGGCTTCAGTGCCGTGCACACCGACTCTGTCGCCGGGCAAGGGCTGGTGGCCCTCGCGGCGGCGCGGCTGCTGCACCTTCCGGTCACCGGCGCCGTGGACCCGCGAGGGCTGGCGGCGCCGCACAGGCCCGGCGACATCGCCGGGCGGCTGCGCCGCCGCTACCTCTCCTGGTTCTACGGGCACCTCGACGAGGCGTTCGCGCCCAACCGCGAGGCGGCGCGCGCGCTCGTCGCCGCCGGCGTGGACCCGGAGCGGATCACGGTCCTGCCGCCGGCGCCCGGCAAAGGGAACTCCGACCCCGCCTGAGGCGCTCCCGTACGGCGAGAAGCCGCCGGCTGGCCCTGCGGCCCGCCGGCGGCTCCGGTCACTCAGCCCTCGACGCTCACTCGGCGTCCGCGAGCAGCGCGTAGATCTGCTTGCGTGCGTCGCGCAGGATCTCGAGGGCCTTCTGCGCGTCGTCGGGCGACCCGCTCATCGCGACCTGCTTGACGGCTCCCGCAAGAGAGAACGCGGCCTGCCGCAGCGCGAAGCGCGGGTCTGTCTCGCCGGTCTCGCCCCACGGCGAGTCGCCGAGCTTCTCCTTGAGCTTGCCGGCCTCTTCGACGCCGGACTCGGTGAGCGAGAACACCCGCCGGCCCTCGGCCTCCTCGCCCTTGACCAGTCCCTGGTCCTCGAGGAGCTGCAGGGTCGGGTACACGGACCCCGGACTGGGGCGCCACGCCCCGCCGCTGCGCTCTTCGAGACGCTGCATGATCTGGTAGCCGTGCATCGGCTCGTCGACGAGCGCGAGCACGATGGCGTTGCGCACGTCACCTCGCCTGGCGCGCGACCAGGGGCCGCGGCCGAAGCCCGGTCCGAAGCCCGGACCGTGCGGGCCGCCCGGGCCGTGACGGTGGCCGCCGCCGCGACCGCCCTCGCCGCGCCCGCCGAAGCGGAAGCGTGCCGGGCCGCACTCGCCGCCGGGACCGGAGCCGTGCCGGCAGCGTCCCGTTCGTTCTTCTGTCTGCGGGCCCGCCTGCGGGCCCTGTGTGTGTCTGTGTCCGTACATATCGTCCTCCTGGACGGTCGCTAACGCTGTAACGCGATATATCGTAATGCATCGTCCGGAAATGTCAAGTGCCGGTGTCATCCCGGTCGTCCGGCTCGCAGCGAGCGTCGGGCGCGCGTTCCTGTAGAATCCCGGGGCCATGATCAGGTACCGGGACACCCGCGGCGCCATCGACGCGCCACGCACCTTCACGGAGGCCATCCTCGAGGGCATCGCCCCCGGCGGCGGCCTGTTCGTACCCGAGCGGCTGCCTTCGTTCAGCGTCGAGCAGATCGAGCGGCTGGCCACGGTGCCCTACCACGCGCGCGCCGCGGCGGTGTACGAGGCGTTCGGCCTCGACGTCGACCCCGCCAGGACGCGGGAGATCGCGGCCCGCGCCTACGGTCCCAACTTCGACGACCCTGAGATCGCTCCGGTGCGCGACGTGGCCCCGGGCCGGCACGTGCTCGAGTTGTGGCACGGTCCGACGCTCGCGTTCAAGGACATGGCGTTGCAGTGCATGCCTCTCTACTTCAGCGAGGCGCTGGAACAGGCGCATGCCAAGGGCGCGACGGACCTCGACTACCTGATCCTCGTCGCGACCAGCGGCGACACCGGCGTGGCGGCGCTCAACGGCTACGCCGATCGCGCCCACACGCGCATCTGCGTGTTCTATCCGGATGCCGGCGTCTCGGCGCTCCAGGAACTGCAGATGGTCACCCAGCCGGGTGACAACCTCACGGTGTTCCGCCTCGCCGGCGACTTCGACGACTGCCAGAGCTCGGTCAAGGCCGTGTTCGACGACGCGGACGTTCGCCGCCGAGCTGGCCGAGCGTCATGGACTCGCCCTCAGCTCGGCCAACTCCATCAACTGGGGCCGCCTGCTGCCGCAGATCGTCTACTACATGAGCGGCTACGCCGACCTCGCCGCCCGCGGCGTCGTCTCGGGCGGCCGGCCCATCGACGTCTGCGTGCCCACCGGCAACTTCGGCAACATCCTCGCCGCCTGGTACGCCAAGGACATCGGCGTGCCCATCGGCCGCCTGATCTGCGCCAGCAACAGCAACAACGTGCTCTACGACTTCCTCTCGAGCGGGGTCTACGACATCGCCGCCCGCTCGCTCGTCAAGACACCGTCGCCGTCCATGGACATCCTCATCTCGTCCAACCTGGAGCGGCTGCTGTACGACCTCACCGGCGACCCGGCGCGCATCGCGGGCTGGATGGCGCAGCTCAAGGCTTCGGGCCGGTTCGAGGTGGACGCCGAGACGCACGACAAGCTGAAGACGTGGTTCACCCCGGCGTGGGTGGACAACGACACCTGCCTGCAGGTGATCGGCCGTGTGCAGCGCGAGCAGGGCTACCTGCTCGATCCGCACACGGCCGTGGCCTGGGAGGCCGCGGAGCGGCTCGGCGGGGACCCTCCGGTGCTCATCGCCAGCACCGCGCACTGGAGCAAGTTCGCCGCCGACGTGGCGCGCGGCCTCACGGGTGTCCCGGCCGGCGCGCCGGTGCCCGGCGCGGCCGACGACCTCGAACTGCTCGACCGCGTCGTGGACCTCGCGCCCGGCGCGAGCGTGCCGCCGCAGCTGAGCGCCGTGCGCGCCCGGCCGCGGCGGTTCGACGCCCGTGTGGAGGCCGGCCGCGAGCCGGTCGAAGCCGGCCTCAGTGACTGGCTCGCCGGCTCCTGACAGCCGGCCACCCTCAGACGACGACCCTCAAGGAGATCTCGTGAGCGAACACTACAAAGGTCAGGGAGTCGGCTGGCTCCACTTCGCCGGCATCTTCTTCCTGGTCGCGGCCGTCTTCAACGCCATCGCCTCGCTCTCGATCCTCACGCGGGACGAGCTGTTCGACGGCAGCAAGCTCGTCGTCTCCGACCTGCACACATGGGGTTGGATCTTCCTCATCGTGGCTGTGGTGCAGCTGGTCGCGGGCCTTCTGGTGCTGCGCCGTCTGCGCGCCGGTCGCGTGCCAGCCATCATCATCGCCGTCATCGGCATGGTGGCGTGGTTCGTGGCCTGGTCGATCCTGCCGTTCTGGGGCCTCGTGATGATGATCCTCTACGGCCTCATCATCTACGCCCTCACGGCGTTCCGGGAGTACTTCGCCTGAGCTAGGCGTCTGTGACCGGCGACGCTTCGCCGGCCGGTCCGCCCGCTTCGAGCAGCACCGCCTCTGCCTCTCCGGGCGGCTCGCCTGTACCGGCGCCCGGCGGCCCCCCGTCTGCGGCGCCGGCCACCGGTGTCTCGTCATCGAACAGGCCGGCGGCCTTGAGCTGGCCGTAGGCATCCACGGCGATCTTGACGAACGGAGCCGCGAAGATGCCGCCGAGCGCGCCGGCGAGGATCGCGCCGCCCGTCGTGGCGAACAGCACGACGAGGCCGCTCAACTTGAGCGACGCGCCGAGCGCGAACTGCGAGATCACCGTCTGCAGCGGCCCGTTGGCGATGAGCACGAAGATCAGCATCCAGATCGCGTCCTTGAGGCCGCCCGTGCCCAGCGCGATGAGCACCGCGAACGCCCCGCCGATGAACGCCCCGAACATCGGGATGTAGTTGGTGAGCCACTGGACCACGAAGATGGTGAACGCCAGCGGCACGCCGACGATGAGCGCACCGGCCGCGACGACGGCGCCGTTGAAGACGCCGATGAGCGTGCTGCCCCAGATGTAGCCGCGCAGGAACCGCGCGCTGTTGGCGAGGATCGAGTAGCCCACGGCCGGGGGCACCGGCCCCATGTGCTCCGAGGCCCAGCGCCCGATCTGCCGGCCGCCGACGAGCACGTAGACCAGGATGTTGAGGCCGATGAAGGCGCCGAACAGGAACGTCGCCAGCGAGCTGATGCCCTGCAGCGCGCCGCCGAAGATGCCCGAGGCCCAGCTGCCGACACTGCCGGTGACGGTCTTCTTGGCCGAGTCGATGAGGTTGGGGTCGATGTTGAGGTCGTTCAGGGTCTTGTTGATCCAATCTATCGCCGACTGGAACTCGCCCTCGATGGTGGGCCACTGGCGGACGACGCCGACGGTCATGAGCGCGAGCAGCCCGAACGCGCCGACGATGATCGCCAGCATGACGATCAGCGCTCCCCACGTGCGGCCGATGTGGTGGCGCTGCAGCCAGTCCACCAGGGGCAGGAACGTCGCGCCGAGCAGGATGGCGAAGAGAGTCGGGACCACCAGAGTGGCGAGGTAGTGCAGCGTGTAGGCGAGCCCCATGAGGACGATGGCGATGCCGATGAGGTACCAGCTGGCCACGCCGACGCGCTTGAACCAGTCGGGGATGAAGCCGTGGATGAACGGCCTGGGCTCGGCCGCGGCGGCGAGCGCGGGCTCGGAAGCGGCCTGCTCCTCCGCGGCGTGCCTCTTGAACAGCTTCACCCCGTCCCCCTGGTCGTGGCGCCGACCCTCCGGCTGGCGCCATCCTACACGCTGGGTGAAGGCCCGGGGACTGCGATAGGCTCGGTGCATGGATGGAGAGCGCAGGGATGGTGAGTCGCGGCGGCGCCCCTGGGAGCACGAGGGCGTGCGCGTGCGGAACGGGCGTCTGCTCGTCGCGGGACGCGACGCCGAGGCGCTCGCCCGGGAGCACGGCACGCCCCTTTACGTGATCGACGTGACCAGCGTGGCGGAGCAGGCGCGCGCGCTGCGGGACGCGCTCGCGCGCGCCGGCCTCACGCCGCGGGTACGTCTGGCGCTCAAGGCGCAGCGCGCGCCCGAGGTGCTGGCCGCGCTGCTCGCGCTCGGAGCGCCGGGCTCGCCGGGCGCCGTCGGCGTCGACGTCTGCTCCCCGGCCGAGCTCGAGCACGTGCTGGAACTCGGCTTCTCGGTCGAGCAGGTCAGCTACACCGGCACCAACCTCTCAGAGCGCGACCTCGACGTCATCGTCCCGACCGGGGTGCACGTCAACCTCGACCTGCTCACCCAGATCGAACGCTACGGACGGCGGTGCCCCGGAGCCGCCATCGGCCTGCGGCTCAACCCGCGCGGCGGCGTGATGCGCGGCCACGCGGAGAGCCTGTACAGCGGCGGCCGGCCCACCAAGTTCGGCATCTACGAGGAGGACCTGGACGAGGCCGTGTCCGTCGCGCGGCGCCACGGCCTCACCGTCGACACCGTCCACGTCCACCTCGCCAACGGCATCCTCACCGACGACCTGCCGGCCTACGACGAGGCCCTCGCGCCGGTCGCGCGCATGGCGCAGAAGCTGCTCGACGCCGGCTGCCCACTCGCGGAGGTCAACGCCGGGGGCGGTCTCGGGACGGCTCTGCACCCGGGGGACGCCCCGCTGGACCTCGACGCCTATGCGGGCATCCTGGCGGCGCGGTTCGGCCACCTCGGCGTCGCCGTGGGCGTGGAACCCGGTGAGTTCCTCACCAACCTCTCCGGGGTGCTGCTCCTGGAGGTGGTCTCGGTGGAGGACCGTCTGGGCGTCACGTTCGTCGGCGTCGACGCCGGCTGGAACGTGATGAACGACCACTACATCTTCGGACGGCGGCCCGCGGCCGTGGTCGCCGCCCGGGCCGCCGAGCCGTGCGACCGCGAGGTCACGATCGCGGGGCACATCAACGAGGGCAACGACCTCTTCGGAACCGATCTGCCGCTGCCGGAGGTGCGCGAGGGCGAGATCCTGGCCCTCACCTCCGCCGGCGGCTACACGCCCGGCATGTGGACCGACCACTGCATGCGCCCGAGGGCCACGACGCTGTATTTCAGCGAGCGGGTCTGAGCACGCCGCGCGGCGGAGCGTCGCGCGAGCGCCCGGCGACGGGTCAGCGGTTGAGGAGGGCGATGGCGAAGGCGAAGTCCACGCCTGCGAGCACCGCCAGCAGCAGGCCGCCGGTGCGCCGGCCCGTCACCCACGCGAGCACCGCGAACAGCGTGAACATCACGCCGCCGCCGAAGGTCATCAGCAGGACGATGTCCGCTCCGGACCGCACGCGCTTCCTCCTCGCCTGGTGAGGCCGCGATCGCGGCCGCGGCTGTAGTCTTTCTCTCACTCACCCCGGCGGCAAGCCCCGATGGAGGCCGGGTCGGCCGGCAGGCTCGCCGGCGCCGGTTGCCCGCCGTCCGCGCCGGCTGCAGACTGGGACGACATGGTCGAGACCGTCCACACCCCCCGCCCGACTGGGACGGCGTCCTCGCCGCCGCCAAGGCGGCCGGCTGGACGGCGGTCGTCGTCGCGGCGGAGAGGCTGGACGACGTGCGCGGCCGCGTGGCCGGCGTGCTCAACTCCGGCGAGCTGCCCGGCCCCACCGCGGAGCACCTCGCGGACGAGACCGGCTTCGTCTGGCCGGCCGAGCTGCCGGAGGCGCGCTCGGTCGTGGTGGCCGCCACGCCGCGGCCGCTCACCCGCGCCACGCTGACGGCGCAGGGCCGGACCCACGAGGTGGTCGTCCCGCCGCACTACGCCGGCTACCACACGGTCCCCGACGGGCTGACCGCGGCGATCGCGGAGCCCCTTGCGGCCGCCGGTCACCGCGCCGTCCGCTTCGAGCCGCCGCTCAAGACCCTGGCGGCGTGCTCCGGCCTGGCCCGCTACGGGCGCAACAACGTCGCCTACGTGCCCGGTCTGGGCAGCTACCTCATGCTTGCGGCGTGCGCCACGGACGCGCCGCCGCCCGCGGACGCGTCGTGGGGCGAGCCCCAGCAGCTGGCGCGGTGCGAGCGCTGCAGCGCGTGCATTCGCGCGTGCCCCGGCGGCGCCATCCGGGTGGACCGGTTCCTCCTGCAGACGGACCGTTGCCTCACCTCCGTCAACGAGTCCGAAGACCCCTTCCCCGACTGGGTCGACCCGGCCTGGCACCACGCCGCCGTCGGGTGCCTGCGCTGCCAGCAGTCGTGCCCCGAGAACGCGGGCGTGGAGCTCCGCGTCGCGCGTCCCGAGCTGTTCGACGAGGAGGAGACGGCAGCCATCCTCGCCGGCGCGGGCGACTTCGGGCCCGCGGTCCGCGAGAAGCTGGCGCGCTGCGGGCTGGACTACTCTCCCACCCTCATCGCGCGCAACCTGCACGCGCTGCTCGGCCTCTGAGGCCGGCGCGGACCGCGCTCGCCTCACGCGCCTAGCCCGCACCCCGCGCGGGAACCATCCAGGTGTGGAGGCACGGTCTTCGGCGCCGCCGAAGGCGGCCCGTCCCGGGGGAAGGGAGACACGATGCAGCATCCCATCGTCCTCGGCTACGATGGCTCGGCGTGCTCGTCGGCGGCGCTGAACGAGGCCATCGAGCTCGGCCGCGACACGCGCGGCGCCAGAGTCGTCCTCGTCTACTGCCACGAGCCGCCCGCCGGGCTGAGCTGCCCGCTCGACCCGGGGTGCGCCGCCGCCAAGGAGCTCCGCGACTACGAGCGGCGCGTCGCCACCGAGGTGGAACCCATGCTCAGCCGCGCCCTCGAGCGCGTACGCGCGGCCGGCGTGGAGGCCGAGGTGCAGCTGGTCTGGGACGACCCCTCACGCGCGCTCCAGAGCGTGGCACACGCGTGCGACTCCCACGTGATCGTGGTGGGCTCGCACGGCGAGGGGCCGATCGCCGGCGCGCTCGGCCGGCACACGCCGTTCGAGCTCCTGCACCACTCGGACGTGCCGGTGCTCGTGGTGCCGTTCAAGGAGGAGCGGCACCGGCACTAGTCCCGGACCGGGGTCACGCCCTACGTACTGCGTCTCGCGTGCGAAGCCCCGCACGGCGCCGACCGCCGCCTTCCAGCGTCGGCGCAGTTCGGGCACGTCCGCGTCGGTGGCCGGCGCGAAGCCGGCGCCGGCGGTCCAGAGCGCAGCGACCTCCTCCTCGCTCGACCAGACACCGGTGGCGAGGCCGGCGAGCCAGGCCGCGCCGAACGCCGTCGCCTCCGGCTGGCCCGCCCGGGTGACCGGCACGCCGAGCAGGTCGGCCTGGAACTGCAGCAGCAGGTCGCTGGCCGCGGCGCCGCCGTCGGCGCGCACCTCGGCCGGCGCCACCCCGGCGCCGTCCACCTCGGCCTGGTACAGGTCGGCGACCTGGAAGGCGATGCCCTCGAGCGTCGCCCGCGCGATGTGCGCCGCGGTGCTGCCGCGCGTGAGCCCGAAGATACCGCCGCGCGCGTACGGGTCCCAGTGCGGCGCGCCGAGGCCGGCGAGGGCCGGGACGAAGACCACGCCGTCGCTCGACGACACGCTCTGGGCCATCGACGTGGCCTCGGCCCCGCTGCCGACGATGCCAAGGCCGTCGCGCAGCCACTGCACGGCGGCGCCGCCGATGAAGACGCTGCCCTCGAGCGCGTAAGTGCGCTTCCCCCCGCGCTGGAGGGCGACCGTGCTGACCAGGCCGGCCGGCGCGGTCGCCGGCTCGTCGCCGGTGTTGAGGAGCAGGAAGCAGCCCGTGCCGTAGGTGACCTTGACCATCCCGCGCTGCGTGCACGCCTGGCCGAAGAGCGCCGCCTGCTGGTCGCCGGCCATGCCGGCGATGGGGACGGCGGCGCCGAGCAGCGCCGGGTCCGACTCAGCGCAGACGCCGCTGCTGTCCACCACTTCGGGGAGCAGCGCGCGGGGCACGCCGAACAGCTCGAGCAGTTCGTCGTCCCAGCGGCCCTCGCGGATGTCGTAGAGCAGCGTCCGCGAGGCGTTGGTGGCGTCGGTGACGTGGCGGCGCCCGCCGCTGAGCCGCCACGCCATCCAGCAGTCCACGGTGCCGAACGCGAGCTCACCGGCCTCGGCGCGTTCGCGCACGCCGGGCACGTTGTCCAGCAGCCAGCGGATCTTGGTGCCGCTGAAGTACGGGTCGAGCAGCAGCCCCGTCTTGCGCCGGACCACGGCCTCGGCGCCGGCGCCCCGGAGCTGCTCGCAGTACTCCGCGGTGCGCCGGTCCTGCCACACGATGGCCGGCGCCACCGGCTGCGAGGTCACCCGGTCCCAGATGATGGTCGTCTCGCGCTGGTTGGCGATGCCGATGCCGGCCACGTCGGTGGCCTGCTTGCCTGCCTTGTCCAGCGCGCCCCTGGCCGTGGCCAGCTGGGCCTGCCAGAGCGCCTCGGCGTCCTGCTCGACCCAGCCCGGCTGCGGCGTGCTGAGGCCGGCCTCCTGCTGGGCGCTCGCCAGCACGACGCCGGCGGCGTCGATCACGAGCGCCCTCCCGCTCGTCGTGCCGGTGTCGAGCGCCAGCACCACCTTGCCCGTCGCGTCGCCCATGCCGCCCTCCGTCCGTCGTGGCCGCGCGCCGCGGCGCGCCTCCGTTGGTCGCTGATGATACCCGCCACTCCCTACCCGGAACGGCCCGGCGGCCGCCTGCGGACTCTCGAGCGTGGTCGGGCCCACCCCCGTCCATCAGGTGAACACCCTATTTGTGAGGCCCACTACGCACTTCACAGCCCCCTTGATGGGTACATGAGTTGTGAAAGGAGTCGCAAGTTCCATCTGCGACCCGGAGAGCTCGTGGAAGGAGGAGCCATGGGCTGGAGGAAGATCCTGGAGGCCGAGCATCGACTGATGCTCGAGGTCGCCGAGGCTGCTGAGGCCGAATGCCGGCACATCGAAGCCACGGGGACCATCCGCAAGGACCTGGTCGGCGACATGATCGGGTTCTTCCGCTACTTCGGTGACGGGCTGCACCACCCCAAGGAGGAGGCGCTGCTGTTCGCCCGCTGCCACCGGCGCGGCATGACCGACGACGACGAGCCGCTCGAGCAGATGATCGGCGAACACGAGTGGTGCCGCGTCAAACTCGATGGTCTCGAACAGGACCTCGAGCGCATCGACCCCAACGACAGGGCGACGGCTCTGGCTTTCGCCGCCCGCATGCGGGAGTACATAGAGGTCGCCCGCTGCCACGTCGAGGTCGAGGAAGAGGTGTTCTTCGACACCGCCCAGCACTACCTGACCGAGAACGACCGGCACGAGCTGACCGAGGAGTTCGAGGCGGTGCACTGGGACGAGATCGAAGAGGGCGTGGCATCCTACTGGGAGGACCTGGCCCACAGGCTCTGGGTCGCCGAGACCCAGTCGGCCTGACGGGCGGACGAAGCTCCTCCAGACGGGCTCGCGACGGCTGAGTTCCCCGGGGTCGCGAACTCGTCACCAGACGGGGCCGCGGGGCATGGCCCAAAGCCCGGGCCATCAGCTCCAGACCGCGGCCCCGTCACTCAGGAACTCGTGCATGTCGTCGGCCGCCTTGCGCGCCGCTCCCATGGCCAGGATCACAGTCGCGGCGCCGGTGACGATGTCCCCCCCGGCCCACACGCGCGGCACACTGGTCCGCCCCGACTCCGTGAACGTGCTGATGTAGCCGCGCTGGTTGCGCTCCAGGCCCCGGGCGTCCTCGAAGAGGGCCCGGTTGGGCCCGGCGCCGACGGCCACCACCACCATGTCGACGTCGATGAGGAAGTCCGACTTGAGGACGGGTACCGGCCGCCGGCGCCCCGAGTCGTCGGGTTCGCCGAGCTTCATGCGCACGCAGCGCATCTCGCGCACCCAGCCCTGCTCGTCGCCCTCGTAGGCGATGGGGCTGGTGAGGTACTCGAACCGCAGCCCCTCCTGCTCGGCGTGCAGGATCTCCTCCTCGCGCGCCGGCATCTCGGCGCGCGTGCGCCGGTAGACGATGCTCACCTCGCGCGCGCCCATGCGCAGCGCCGTGCGCGCGCAGTCCATGGCCACGTTGCCGCCGCCGACCACGGCCACCCGCGTGCCCAGCGGCGCCGGCGTGTCGTACTCGGGGAACAGGTACGCCTTCATCAGGTTCACGCGCGTGAGGTACTCGTTGGCGGAGACGATGTTGCAGAGGTTCTCGCCGGGCAGGCCCATGAAGCCGGGCAGGCCTGCCCCCGTGGCCACGTACACGGCGTCGAACCCGAGGTCGAAGAGTTCCGTGAGGCCGTAGAGCTTGCCGATGATGCTGTTGAGCTCGAACCTGACGCCGAGGTGCCGGAGGTTGCCGGTCTCCGCCTCCACGATCGCCTTGGGGAGGCGGAACTCCGGGATGCCGTAGACGAGCACCCCGCCGGGACTGTGCAGCGCCTCGAAGATGGTCACGCTGTGACCCTTGACCGCCATGTCGGCGGCCATGATGAGCCCTGCCGGGCCGCTGCCGACCACGGCGACGCGGCAGCCCGTGGACTTCGCCCTCGGCGGCAGCGTGACCTGGTCGGTCTCGCGCTCGAAATCGGCGGCGAACCGCTCGAGCGCGCCGACGGCGAGCGGTTCGGCCTTCTTGCCCAGCAGACACGTCTTCTCGCACTGGTCGTCCTGCGGGCACACGCGCCCGCAGATGGCCGGCAGGGCGTTCTTCTCACGGATGCGCCGGGCCGCGCCGGCGAAGTCGCCCGCGGCCACCAGACCGACGAACCCGGGGATGTCCACCTGCACCGGGCAGCCGTCCACGCAGGCCGGCTTCTTGCACTGCAGGCACCGGCCGGCCTCGGCCACGGCCAGTTCGCTGTCGTAGCCGTAGCTGACCTCCTGGAAGTTACGGATGCGCAGCCGCGGGTCCTGCTCGGGCTTCTTCTGCCGCGGCGCCTCGGCGAGGATCTTGGCCCGCGTCCGCTTGGGCACGCCGTGCCAGTGACAGTCGGCGCGCGTGCAGCACGAGAGCGGCGCCACGCGCGTGTGCAGCGAGACGTCGATGGTGAACACCCCGGACTCGCACTCCCCGCAGCGCGCCTCGGGCTCGATCAGTGAGGCGTGGCAGTGCGGGCAGAGGACGTCGGTGGCAACCGCCTCGCCGGTCCAGCACGGCGAGCAGACGCGCTCGAACTCCTCGAGCCGCGGGTTGACGAGGAGGTCGCAGGCGACGTCGCCGACCTCCACGTCGAGGCCGACCCACACGCGCCGGGTCTCGGCGTCGTAGATGTTGAGGGCGGCGTGGCACTGCGGGCAGAAGCTCGCGAGGTCGCCCTGCTGCGCGAGCGTCTCGAGTTCGTGGTCGATGCTCGTCATCACCGCCTCCTATCGCGCCTTGATGGAGGTGAGCAGCGAGACGCGTTCGTCGCGCCCGTACATGCTGTTGCGCTGGATGAGCTCGTCGAAGTCGACCTTGAAGGCGTCGAAGTGGGGGCCGTCCACGCAGGCGAACTTGGTCTCTCCGCCGACGCTGCAGCGGCAGCCGCCGCACATCCCCGTCCCGTCCACCATGATCGGGTTGAGGCTCACCTCCGTCGGCAGACCGTAGATGCGCGTCATCTCGGTCACCGACCGCATCATGATGAGCGGCCCGACGGCGATGACCCGGTCGATGTGCTCGTGCCGCTCCACGAGAGCCGCGAGCGCGTCGGTGACCTTACCGTGCACGCCGTAGCTGCCGTCGTCGGTGGTGACGATGAGCTCGTCGCAGAGGGCGCGCATCTGGTCCTCCAGGATCAGGAGGTCCTTCTGGCGCGCCCCCACCACCCCGATGATGTGGTTGCCGGCGTCGCGGTGCCCGGTGAGCAGGTGGTGCAGCACGGCGATGCCGGAGCCGCCGCCGATGCCGACCACCGTGCCGACCTTCTCGATGTGCTCGGCCACACCGAGCGGGCCGCAGAGGTCCTTGATGGCGTCACCCACCCCGAGCGAGGCGAGCAGGGCGGTGCTCTTGCCGACGACCTGGAAGATGATGGTGACGGTGCCGTTGGCCGCGTCGCGGTACGCGACGGTGAGCGGCACCCTCTCTCCCGTGTCGTTGACGCGCAGCACCACGAACTGCCCGGGGCGGATCTTGCGCGCGATCTGGGGCGCCTCGACCGTGAGGCTGATGAGGTCGCGCTTGGTGAGCTCCTGCCGGTCGACGATCGTGTGCATGGCCAGTCCCCCTGACCCGACGACTCGATGACGTCGCGCGGCCTCTGAGGTCGCGTGGCTCCACTCACCACTATACCCAGTGTGAACAGGCGCAAATGGGGTGGGGACCGGATGCCGGGTCGTCACGCCGGCGGCGCTGCTCGGCGCGGAGCAGCGTCCGCGCTCAGAGATCCAGCGGCTGGGCCTCGTCGAGCGCGACCAGGTCCTCCCGTGACTGCGGGGCGCGGATGCGCAGCACCTCCGCGCCCTCCCCGCGCTCGCCGCCGCTCACCGCGTACGCGGCCGCCGTCGGGCGGGCGTTGTACGGAGTCATCAGCTCGAGTACATAGGCGCCTGCGTCGTAGAACGCGAGCAGGTCGCCGGGAGCCGAAGCCGCCGGGAGGCGGCGGTACGCGCCCCCGTCGTCGCCGCCGTACACGTCGCCGCCGTCGCAGAGCGGGCCGGCGACCCGGAAGCTCCCGCCGGCCCGTTCACCCGGCCGCGACACGGAGACCAGCGGGTAGTACCAGCCGTACAGCACCGGGTCGAAGAACGTGTTGTAGCCGGCGTCGACCAGCAGCCAGCGGTCCTCGGCCACCACGCGACCCATCTGGTCGCGCAGGCGCTTGGTCTTCTCGCTCTCCACGCGCGTGACCAGGATCGCCGTGTCGGCGGCGACCGACCGGCCCGGCTCCAGCCAGAGCTCGAGCGCCGGGCGCCGCCGGCCGACCTCCGCGCAGATCGCGGCGGCGTAGTCCTCCACCGCGAGCGGCGCGAAGAAGTAGTCACCGTCGGGAGTGAGCGGGCGCTCGCGGTAGGCGACGGCGAAGCCGCCGCCCAGGTCGAGCGCCGGCAGCGTGACTCCGAGCTCGCGCTCGACCTCGTCCACCAGGTCGAGCGCGACGTCCAGCGCCTTGAGGTACGGCTCGACGCCGGTGATCTGCGAGCCGATGTGCAGGTGCAGTCCGGCGAGCTCGAGGTGCGGCGAGGCCGCCGCGAGGCGGAACGCCTCCATCGCCTCGCCGATGTCGATGCCGGCCTTGCCGCCGCTGGCGGTCTCCAGGCCGGGGTGCGTGCCGCCGCTGACGTTGACGTCCACGCGCGGCAGCACGCGCGCCGGCCGCCCGAGACCGCGCGCGACCTCGTCGAGCCTGCGCAGCTCGCAGAGCGAGTCCGCTACGACGCCGGCCACGCCGGCCTCCGCCGCCTCCTCCAGCTCGCGCCGGCTCTTGGCGACTCCGTTGAACACCACCTGGTCCGGCGCGAACCCGGCGCGCAGCGCCTTCCACAGCTCGCCGCCGGAGTTGACCTCCACTTCCGCTCCGGCGGCGCGCACCTGCTCCAGGAACCACAGGTTGGAGCACGCCTTGCCGGCGAAGAACACGCGGGTCGCGGCGTGCCGCTCCTCGAACGCCGCGCGCACGCGCCGCACGTTCTCCTCGATGCGCCGTCCCGAGTACAGGAAGAACGGCGTGCCCACCTTCTCGGCCAGGCCGGCCACGTCGACTCCGTCGAAGAGCAGCCGGCCGTCCTCCACCGTCACCGTGCCCGCCATGCGTGTCACCAGCCGCTCCCTTCGCGCACGGGAGGGTGACCCGATGCCACCTCTCCCCGTATCTCCCTAAGCGTATAAGGGACCAGCCTCCGGCGGGGGGACATGGTGTCACGGGCGACAGCATGGCGTCACGCTGGGGCGGCGGCAGGGCGTCACCTTGAGGCGGTGGCATTGCGTGATCCTGCCCGCCGGGCACGACTCGTGAATACCAACCGTTGCGGTCGGGTATAAGCCCCTGCGGAGCCGCGTCTGGGCACGGCCCCGCCTACGCGAAGGGAGACCCCATGGAAGACGAAGGCAAGCCCGCCCTCACCTTGGACTGCATCGGACTGTACTGTCCCGAGCCGTTGTTCCAGACCCGCGAGAGCATCGACTCGATCGAGGTGGGCGAGGTCCTCGAAGTGATCGCCGACGACCCCGCCGCCGAGGAGGACCTCAAGAGGTTCGCCAAGCGCGCTGGGCACGAGGTGGTCTCGCTCGAGAACGACGGCGTCGAACTCCACATCCTCCTTCGCAGGCTCAAGTAAGAACCAGAACACCGAAAGGACCACCATGGCAGACGAGCAGAACATCCTCTACGTACAGACCAGCAACGCTCCCGAGCGCCAGTACTCACCGCTCGTGCTCGCCCAGAGCGCCAAGGCGATGGGACTCGACGCGGCCGTGTACTACCTGGGCATGGGCCTGACGGTACTCAAGCCGGGTGAGGCCGAGAAGATGCAGCTCGGCAGCTTCCCGAGCGTCGCCGAGATGCTCCAGAAGGCCCTCGACATGGGCGTCACCGTGTACGTCTGCGAGGCCAGCAAGCAGATGCTCGGCTGGGAGACGGTCGAGCTGATCCCGGGCGTCAAGATCGTCGGCGCCGCGACGCTCAACGACCTTGCTCTCGATGCCGACGCGACGATGTGGTTCTGAGGCGGACATGACCGACAGCATCACCCTGACCCTGCAGGACCCCGGCGAGGCGCTGCGCAGCGCCGGGGTCGTCTACGCCGACTACCAGAGCGCCAAGCCCGTCGACCCGCGCGTGGTCGAGGCGATGCTGCCGTACCTCACGGAGAAGTTCGGCAACGCCGCCTCGCTGCACGGCGTGGGCGACGTCGCCACCGAGGCGCTGGAGGAGGCGCGCGGGCGCGTCGCCGCGTTCTTCGGCGCGGACCCGCGCGAGATCGTCTTCACCGGCGGAGCCACCGAGGCCACCAACCTGGCCATCGTCGGCTACGCCCTGCGCAACCGCCGCAAAGGCGACCACGTGATCATCAGCGAGGCCGAGCACATCAGCCTGCTCAACATCGGCAAGTACCTCGAGAAGCAGGGATTCCGCGTCACGCGCGCGCCCATCGACCTGAACGGGCGCGTGAACCCCAAGAAGCTGCGCGCCCGCATCACCGACGAGACCATCCTGGTCTCGCTCCAGTGGGCGAGCAGCGAGATCGGCAGCGTCCAGCCCATCGCGGAGGTCGCGGAGATGCTGGACGGCACGGGCATCGCCCTCCACAGCGACGCCGTCGCCGCGGAAGGCCTCCTGCCCATCGACACGAGCGCCGTGCCGGTCAGCCTGCTCAGCCTCTCCAGCAACGACATCTACGGGCCGCGCGGGCTCGGCGCCCTCTACGTCCGCAAGGGCGTGCAGGTGGCGCCGGTGCTGCTCGGCGGCGGCCAGGAGCGCGGCCTGCGGTCCGGCAGCGAGGACCTCGCGAGCATCGCCGGCTTCGCCGCGGCGGCCGACATCATGGCCGCGGAGATGCCCGCCGAAGTGGAGCGCATCCGCGCCATCCGCGACACGCTGGTCGAGCGGGTGCTCGCCGAGATCCCCGACTCGCACCTCAACGGCCACCCGGAGCACCGGGTGCCCAACAACGCGCACTTCCGCTTCCACGGAGTCGAGGGAGAGGCGATGGTGCTGTCGCTGCGCGACGCCGGCATCGCCGCGTCCACCGGCTCCGCCTGCAGCTCCAAGACGCTGGAGCCGTCGCACACGCTCATCTCCTGCGGCCTGCTGCACGAGGAGGCGCACGGCTCCCTTGAGTTCACCTTCGGCCGCTGGAGCCGCCTGGAGGACGTGGACCGCATCATGGAGGCGCTCCCCGGCGTGATCCAACGCCTCCGCGCCCTCTCGCCGCTGTACAAGACCAACGCACCGACGGCATGACCGCCGCTACACCCGCTCACCCGAAAGGCTCCGACCGATGAAATCGACTCAGTACACCGAGAAGACCCTCGAGCACTTCCGCGACCCGCGCAACGTGGGCACGCTGGAGGGCCCGAACGTCGCCGTCGGCCGCGTGGGCAACCCCGTGTGCGGCGACATGATGGACATCTACATCGAGGTAGTGGACGACCGGATCAAGGACATCAAGTTCCAGACGTTCGGGTGCGGCTCCGCCGTCGCCACCTCCAGCATGATCACCGAGCTCGTCATGGGCATGACCCTCGACGACGCGCTCAAGGTCACGCGCGGCGATGTGGCCGACGCGCTCGAAGGCCTGCCGCCCATCAAGATGCACTGCAGCAACCTGGCGGCGGACGCCCTGCACGAGGCCATCAAGAACTGGCGCGAGGGCGTAGGGCCCGAGGACGCCAAGAAGACGCCGGGCGGCACCGCGTGCCACCCGATCCCGGCGGCGGTGGCCGAGGTGGAGATCCAGAACCTCGACGCCTACGAGGGCAAGGGCCTGTACAAGAAGCTCGACGACCTCAGCGCGGTCGCGGACGAGCGCGTCGTGGTGCTCGACACCGGCGACGACGCGGCCCGGCTGGCGATGGACCTCACCGAGCACACCGGCCGCGTCGTCCTCATGACGACCGGCAAGGAGCCGAGCGTGAGCCCGGCGGTGCGCTCGGCCCTGCGCCTCAGCGACGTCAAGGTGCTGGCTGAGGCGCAGCCGCTCGAGCTGCTCGGAGAGGGCGAGCTCGAGCGCATCCGCGTCAACGACCTCAACGAGGACGAGGAGTACGAGCTGACCGCCGACGCGTTCGTCGTCCTCGAGTAGCCCGAAGCAGTTGCCCGGCCGAGCGGCCGGGCCGGCATGGGACCGCCGCGCGCCGGAGACGGCCGCGCGGCGCCCGTATGCGCAGACGGGGCGGGTGGCCCTTCCGGCCTCCCGCCCCGTCGCGTGCTCGACACCGGTCAGGCGTACCGAACGCAGGCCGGAGGCCCAGCCGAAGGTCCCAGCAGGAAGCGCCGGGGGAGACCCTCACCGGGTCCTCTGTTCGCGGATATCCATTGGATATCCGTCTTGGACCCGGCCGACCCGAATCGCTCGAAATGGATATCCGGCGGATATCCGTCGTTAGAGGGCCCCGACAGGAGCACCGTCCTCCGCGCAGGACCCCGGTGCTGGCCGGATCCGGACGCGGACGCAGCGAGGGCGGCGGCCTGCCCCCCTCGGCAGGCCGCCGCCCTCGCGTCTCAGCGAATCGATGCTCGGCGGATCAATAGTTGCCCGCGTACACTTCCTGGTAGTCGACCGGATGGTCGCAGGCCGGGCACTTGGCCGGCGCCTTGGTCCCCGTGTGCACGAACCCGCACTTGCGGCAGATCCACGTGACCTTCTCGTCCTTCTCGAACACCTTGCCGTCGTCGATGTTCTTCTTGAGCGCGCGATACCGCTCCTCGTGGTGCGCCTCGACCTTGGCGATGTTGCGGAAGCGCTTGGCGATGTCCGGGAAGCCCTCGCTGTCGGCCATGTCGGCGAATGCCGGGTACAGGTCGGTCCACTCCTCGTTCTCGCCGTCGGCGGCGGACTCGAGGTTCTTGGCCGTGGTGCCGTTGAGGTCGCCGGCAGGGTAGGTGGCTGTGATCTCGACCATGCGGCCCTCGAGGTAGCGGAAGAACATCTTGGCGTGCTGCTCCTCGTTGGCTGCGGTCTCGGCGAAGATGGCCGCGATCTGCTGGTAACCCTCCTTCACCGCGATCTTGGCGTAGTAGGTGTAGCGGTTCCGCGCCTGGCTCTCACCGGCGAACGCTTTGAGGAGGTTCTGCTCTGTCTGGGTGCCCTTGAGCTCGGCCACGACGGCTCCTTTCGGGGTGGGGTGCTGAGCGGAGTCTATCGAGCGGGGCTGCGCGTCCGCCATGGGACATCGGTCCGGACGCGCGGGGTCGGGCCCTCTGTCAGGGTGCAGCCAGGTCCACGCCCGCCTCGGCGGCGCCGCCGCTGGTCCAGCTGGCGCCGGCGGCGGCGGCCATGACCGCCGCCATCGCCGCCGCCTCCAGAGGCGAGATGCGCTGGCCGAGCACGGCCAGGGCGGCCAGCGCCGCGATCGCCGGCTCCACGCTCAGCAGCACGCCGTAGGTGGCCGCGCGCACGCGGCGGATCGCGACCATCTCGAGCCAGTACGGGAACGCCGACGAGGCGACGGCGATGACCAGGCCGATCAGGATCGCCTCGCCGTGCCCGGCGACCTTGACGCCGCCGATGAGCAGCAGCGGCGTCGCCAGCACGGTCGCCCCGAGCATCATGAGCGCCGTGACCGAGAGCGGGTCCATGCCGGTCACGGCGCGCTTGGCCAGCAGCAGGTATGCGCCCCAGCAGACGCCGGCGGAGAGGGCGAGCAGCAGGCCGATGCCGGTGGCGGAGCCCGAGGGGCCGGCGAGGACGACCACGCCCGCGCCGGCCAGCGCGATCCACAGCCAGTCCAGCTTGCGCCGCGTGCCGAGGACGGCCACGCCGAGCGGCCCCACGAACTCGATGGCCACGACGATGCCGACCGGCACCCGGCTGATCGCCCCGTAGAAGCTCAGGTTCATCAGGAAGAGCGTCAGCGCGAGCGCCGCCAGCGGCAGGCGGTGACCCTTGGGCGGCAGCCTCCTGATCGCGCTGGGGCGCACGATCACCAGGATCAGCGCGGCGAACGCCGTGCGCAGCCACAGCGCCTCGAACACCCCGACCGAGTCGATGACCTTGACGGCGAGCGCGGAGCCCGTCTGGATGGAGAGTGTCAGGACGACGACCAGCGCGGCGGCGAACGCCGCGTCCCGCCGCCCCGGTCGCTGACCGGGCGGTGGGGTCGAGGTCGTCGGTGGGGTCGGGGTCGCAGATGAGGTTGAGTCGTCGCTCATGTCCCGAGTCTACTGAGGGGTGCACCTGCCCTGCATCCGGAGCGCAGAGACGCTGAATGGTAGGCGGCCTCACACTTGTCGGCCGCGTACGGGCGTGGTACCTTCTTCACCTTCCCCCAGTAGCGGAGTGAAAAAGTCCGCTTCCCCTGACAGCGAGGACGACATGAGCGCGAGGCCGAAGACCCCCACCCATGCCGACGAGAAGCACGCGATCCTGTATGGCCACCCCATACCGGAGAACAGCTTCGCTGTACGCGACCTGGTCCACAAGCTCCCGGGCGTAGGACTCTTCGACCTGCGCCGCACCGAGACCGGCGCCCACGCCTGCACCTTCTGCGGCGCCTGTCAGAAGGCGTGCCCCGTGGACTGCATCGACGTGCGCATGGACAAGTCGCGCTCGCACGGCAAGGGCAAGGAGCGCCACTTCGCCGGCACCATCACGCTCGACGAGCGGCGCTGCATGACCTGCAACCACTGCATGGAGACCTGCAAGTTCGACGCCCTGGTGCCCACCGAGCTCTACTGGGAGCACCGCCGGCGGGTGCAGGAGCTGGGGCACAAGACGCCGCAGCTCTCTTCCGGCCACGGCCTCTGCAGCGGCTGCGGCGCCTCGATGGTCGTCAACCAGGTGCTCAGCCAGGTGAAGAGCCACTACGTGGTCTCCGGCGCCACCGGCTGCCTCGAGGTCTCGACGACGCGCTACCCGTACACCGCCTGGAAGGGCAGCTACATCCACACCAACTTCGAGAACGCGGCCGCCACGCTCAGCGGCGTCGAGACCGCGTTCCGCGCCATGTACAAACGCGGCAGGCTCGAGGACCGGGTCAAGTTCATCGCCTTCGGCGGCGACGGCGGCACCTACGACATCGGCCTGCAGGCGCTCTCCGGCGCCATGGAGCGCGGCCACGACATGCTCTACGTGTGCTACGACAACGGCGGCTACATGAACACCGGCTTCCAGCGCTCCTCGGCGACGCCGCACGGCGCCTGGACCACCACCAGCCCGGTCGGCGAAGAGCTGCCGGGCAAGCTCGGGCACTCGAAGAACCTCACCGAGATCATGGTCGCCCACCGGCTGCCCTACGTGGCGCAGTCCTCGCCGCACGACCCCCAGGACCTCCTCCACAAGGCCTCCAAGGCGCTGGAGATCGAGGGTCCCACGTTCCTCAACGTGCTCTCCGCCTGCCCGCGCGGCTGGCGCACCGACAACGACGAGGGCGTCGACCTCATGCGCCTCGCCACCGAGACCTGCTACTGGCCGCTCTTCGAGGTCAACGAGGGCAAGTACCGCCTCACCTACCGGCCGCGGCACAAGCAGCCGCTGGGCAAGTGGCTGGAGCGCCAGGGCCGCTTCGCCCACCTGGCGCTCCCCGGCAACGAGCACCTGCTGGAGACGCTGCAGGAGTGGGTCGACTTCGAGTGGGACCTGCTGCTGCGCAAGTGCGACGAGATCCCCGAGGAGAAGTGGGACAAGGCGAGCAGCCGCCACAAGGCCGAGCCGTTCGTCATGCACCCCAAGCCGCAGCACCTCGAGAGCCTCGGCGAGCCGCTCACGGCCAGCATGACCTACACGGCCACCGAGTGGGACGACTTCGACTGGGGCCGCCACTCCGGCTTCTCCGACGGCGGCTTCGAGGATTGACCTGCGGAGGCGCCGTCAGGCGCCGCAGGCGGGGTCAACGTGCGGTGCGCCGCAGGCTCACCACACACTAGCGCGCACTGACGCAAGAAGGGGCGCGGCTGCCGGGTACCGGCCGCCGCGCCCCTTCTTCCGTCCTGGCCGCGGAATCGCCTACTTGGCCGCCGCGGCGGCGCGGACAGGCACGGTCTCGCGTTCTTCGCGCCACGTCCACGCGGTCCACGCGATCACGACGCAGGCGAGCGTCTCGATCCCCGCGATGAACACGTAGTGCGGAGCGGAGAGCGACCCTCCGCCGATGACGTAGACGATCGTCACCACCGCGGCCACGATGTTCGCCCACCGGGCCGCGCGCTGCGGCAGCACCAGCGAGAGCACCACCATCGCGATCGGGATCTCGGTGACTGCTGCGATGAGGAGCTGGAAGCCCGGGGTGATCGCGATCTGGTCGGCGTGTCCCTCCAGGAACTGCTTCAGGACGTCAGCGCTCATGAACGAGATGATGTCGGCGAAGATCATGTTGAGCATCACGAACACCCACAGCAGCGAGAGCCGGACCCTCCTGTCGATCGCCACGGCAGCCATTGCGTTCTCCCTTCGGTACTAACACTGTTAGTTTTGCGGCCTGCACAGCTTGAACTAACAGTGTTAGTATGTCAAGTGAAGGGTCCGCCGGCCGGCGGACGGTGCGTCAGAGGGGACGCCACGTGAGCGCTCGAGCAAAAGACACGAACGAGCCGCGCGACACGCTCAACCGGGAGCGCGTCCTGCGCGCGGCCGTGGAACTCGCCGACCGCGGCGGGATCGACGCTCTGACCATGCGCGAGCTGGGCCGCAGCCTCGGAGTCGAGGCGGCCTCGCTGTACAACCACGTGAGCGGCAAGGACGACGTGCTCGACGGCATGGTCGATCGGGTGGTCGCGGAGATCGACCTCCCCGCCGGGGACGTGGACTGGAAGGAGGCGCTGCGGCGCCGCGCGGTCTCCGCGCAGCGGGTGTTCGCGCGGCACGCCTGGGCCGCGGCGCTCATCGACTCGCGCCAGCGCAGCGGCCCCAGCAGCCTCTCCTACGCGGACCGCGTCCTCGGCACGCTGCTCCGGGCCGGGTTCTCCCCCAAGGTCGCGGGCGTCGCGTTCCTCGTGCTCGACAGCTACATCTACGGCTTCGAGCGTCAGCGGTCATACCTGGCCCTGAGCGACGACGCGGACACGACCGAGGTCGCGGACGAGGTCGTCGCGGCCATCCCGCAGGGGGAGTATCCCTCTCTGGCCTCCGTCGCCGCGGCGTTCTCCGTCGAGCCCTTCGACGACCAGGCGGCCTTCGCGTTCGGCCTCCGCATGCTCCTCGACGGCCTCGAGCGCATGCTGGGATCCGGCTGAGCAGCCGGGTCATGGCGGCGGCGGCGGCCGTTTGATAGCGTCCTGCCACTCGTCAGCCCGTAGAGAACCGCACCAGGAGGCTTCACATGGACTACGACGCCTTCATGGAGATCGTCAGGGAGACCCGGAGCATCCGCCGCTTCAAGCCGGACCCGGTCCCGGACGACCTCGTCGACAAGATGATCGAGGCCGCGCGCTGGGCCCCCTCGGGCTTCAACCAGCAGCCGTGGGAGTTCGTGGTCGTGAGGGATGCGGAGCTCCGGGGCAGGATCGCCGGCTGGTACGGCGAGTACATGGCGCAGACCCGCACCATGGAGACCACACGCGAGGCCTGGCAGAAGTCGTGGGACCCGGAGCCGACCGGCAGCGCCGCCGACTTCAGCGTGGCGCCGGTCTACATCCTGGTGCTCGGCGACAACCGGACCAGGGCGGGCCTGCCGATGTCGATGCGGTACAACCCGGCCCGGCAGGAGTACGTCTTCTCCGCCGGCCTCTCGAACGCGCTGCTCTACCTGCACATGGCCGGCCAGCGTCCTCGGCCTGGCGTCGCAGTGGGTCTCGGGTATCGCCTCGCCCTACCTGCACTGCCTCGTCAAGGACCTGCTCGGGATCCCGGCGGACCTCGACGTCTACGACATGCTCGCCGTCGGTTACCCCGCCGTGCGGCCGCGGGCCAAGCTCCTGCGGGACAAGGCGGAACTGGTGCACCAGGACTACTGCGGCGCGGACTCGTTCCGCTCCGACGAAGAGGTCCGGGAGTGGGTGCGCAAGGCGCGCGGCTGGACCATGGCCTCGCACGCCAGGCAGGCCGATTGACCAAGGTCATGCCGCGGCTTCGCGCGGTAGGGGTATCTTGGGAGTACAGGCACGCAGGAGGCGGACCATGGGCATGGACAAGGGCTGTCCGGGACAGGACAGGAGCAGCTGGACGGCGGACGACATCTTCGAGGTGCCGTGCACCAAGTGCGGTGAGCCGGTCGAGTTCTTCAAGGACGACGCGCGCCGCTACTGCCGCTCGTGCGGCACCTGCATCCCCAATCCCAAGCTGGACATCGGCTGCGCCGCCTGGTGCGCCGCGGCCGAGAAGTGCTCGGTCGGGCGCCAGTGGATCGAGGACGACTCGCTCGACGACGTCAAGGCGTTCAACGAGTAGAGATCGGTCCCGGGCGCGGCCGATGCGGGCCGCGCCCGGGCCGAACAGAGTGAGGGCCGGGGCGGCGCCAGCGCCACCCCGGCCCTCGGTCATGCCGGACCGTCCCCCCGGCCGGCACGCCCTGAGCGTGTCCCCCCGGGCCCGCCCAGGCTTCTAGAGCTGGAGGTACGAGTCCGCGTACAGCGTCTGGTTGGTCAGCATGCGGTAGGTCTTCCAGAGGTCGACCTGGTCCTGGTCGCCCTTGTCGACCAGCGACTCGTCGAGGCTGTCCATGGACGCGACGGCGTCGTACAGGGCGATGATGAGCTTGTTGAGCGGCGAGCTTTCGTCGCGCTGCTCGCAGACACGGATCCACTCGTTCTGGGTCTGGTCGAGCGGGTCGGCGATCGCGCTGTCGAGCCCCGCCCCCATCACCATGACCATCATCACGCGGTTGATGAGCGGGCGGACATCCGGCAGGGCGCCGTTGGAGATGTTGCTGAGGCCGACCACGGTCATCGGCGGCGGGTCGGCCATCATCTTGAACATGCGGATGGACTCGACGGATTCCATCGCCACATCCTGGTTGCAGTTCACGGCCAGGACGAGCGGATCGAGGAAGAGGTTCTCGACCGGCATGCCGGCGGCGTCGGCGGCCGGCATGAGGGTCTCCATGGCGATGCCGGCGCGGCCGTCGGCCGTGGTCGGGATGCCGTCCACGCCCATCGTCAGGGCGATGACCCGGGCGTCGTACTTCGCGGCCAGCCGCATCACGCTGTCGCAGCGGTCCGGGTCGGCCGACGCCGAGTTGAGCATGCCGGGCTGCGTGCAGACCTTGAGGCCCTCTTCCATCGCAGCGAGGTTGGTGGTATCCAGCGAGAGCGGGACGTCCACGACCTCCTGCACTGCCTGGACGATCCAGGGCATGATCTCGTGGCCGAGCTTCTTCTGCGGGCCGATGTTGAGGTCGACGATGCCGGCTCCGGCCTCGACCTGCTTGACGGCCATCTCCTGGATGACCTTCTTGTCGCGCTCGGCGATGGCGGCCTTGACGGGCGCCGACAGGACCTGGATGTTCTCACCGATGATGAGCACCGGCGCCTCCTTAGACTCGAGTGGGGGTTGCGAGCGCGGCGTCGACGACAGGGCCGAGGGCCGCGCTCAAAGGGCTGTCCGCGGGCAGGCCTACCAGCGCCTTGCCGGCGGCGTCGAACTCGGCGACTGCCGCGTCGTCCGGCAGGACGGCGAGCAGGTTGAGGCCGTGCTCCTCGATGGCGGCCTCGAGCTCGGGCGAGAGGCCCTGGGCGGCACGGTTCACGATCAGGTAGTGCCGCCCCACCTTGGTCTGCAACTCGCCCAGCAGGGACGCGACGCGGCCGGCGGTGGTGATGCCGCGGATGGTCGCGTCGCTGACGATGAAGAGCACGTCCACGTCGCGGGTCGTGCGCCGGGAGAGGTGCTCCAGCCCGGCCTCGTTGTCGATCACGACCCACGGGTAGCTGTTCGCGATCTGGTCGACGATGAGGCGCAGCATGTTGTTGGCGGCGCAGTAGCAGCCCGGGCCTTCGGGCCTGCCCATCGCCAGCAGGTCGACGTTGGTGCCCTCGACGATGCTCGAGTTGATCTCGTAGTCGAGCAGGTCCTGCTTGGAGATGCCGGCCTCGAGCCTGTTGGCGCGCGCCTTCTCGCTGGTCTCCTCGCGCACGTCGCCCACCGTCTTCTCCAGCGGCAGGTCGAGCACCGTGTTGAGGTTGCTCGCCGGATCGGCGTCGATGGCGAGGATCGGTCCGGCCTGCGCCTCCGCGAGCCTGCGGATCAGCAGGCCGCACAGGGTCGTCTTGCCGGTGCCCCCCTTGCCGGCGACGGCGATCGTGGTGGTCATTGGTCAGCCTCCGTTTCCGTTCCCGCCGGCGCGCTCGGCCAGGGCCGCGCGCACGCTGGGGAATCCGGTGAGATCGGTGTGCGGGAGGAAGAGCGCCGAGGTGTACTCGTCCATGAACGTGTTGTCGGCGCTCAGCTCCAGGTAGGTCATCTTGGCCGCCACGTCGATGACCTCGTGGCGGATGTTCACGCAGAGCAGCGTGGCGAACGCTCCCAGCGCGCTGGTGTTGCCGAGGAAGTGGAACTTCTCCACCGGCTGGTCGGGCAGGAGGCCGATGCGGATGGCCTTCTCCACGTTGAGGTACTGGCCGAACGCGCCGCCGATGAAGATCTGCTCCACGTCGGCCAGGTCCACGCCCACGGAGGTGCAGAGCACCTCGAACCCGGCGTAGATGGCCGCCTTGGCGCGGACGAGGCTGGAGATGTCCGACTCGGTGAGGACGATGTCCTTCTCCGCGCCGCCTTCTCCGGCCCGGCACACCACGTACTCGGGCACGCCGTTGGTCACGCGCACGCGCGCCGTCGGCGCCTCGATGTCGAGGTGCCCGGACTTGTCGAGCAGCCCGGTGACGAACAGCTCTCCGAGCAGGTCGATGAGGCCGCTGCCGCAGATGCCCAGGGGCGGCGCGTCGTCGATGGTGCGGAACGTCGGGCTCCCAGGTGGCGTCCTCGATGAAGACGTCCTCGATGGCGCCCGGTGAGGCGCGCATGCCGTCGCCCACGCCGCCGCCCTCGAACGCGGGGCCGGCGGAGCAGGCGCACGAGAGCAGCCAGTCCTTGCTGCCGAGCACCATCTCGCCGTTGGTGCCGATGTCGATGAACAGCGTGAGCTTGTCGGTGGCGTACATGCCCGACGAGATGACCCCGGCGGTGATGTCGCCGCCCACGTAGGCGCCGACGGAGGGAAGCACGTGGACCCGGGCCACCGGGTTCACGTTGAGTCCGAGCTCGTCTGCGATGAGCTTGGGCGGCGAGCTGATGGCCGGGATGTACGGCTCCTCGCGGAGGTAGCGCGGCTCCATGCCGAGGAGCAGGTGGACCATCGTCGTGTTGCCGGCGACGGCCACCTCGTGGATCTCGCGCGGCTCGATGTTGTTGCGCTCCCTCAGCTCGTCGATGAGGTCGTTGATGGTCTCGAGGGCGAGCTTCTGGAGGCGGTCGAGGCCGCCCTTGCGCTTGGCGTAGATGATGCGGCTGATGACGTCCTCGCCGCAGGAGATCTGCTTGTTGTAGGCGCCGGCCGAGTCGACCACGCGTCCCGTCTGGAAGTCGAGCAGGTAAGCGACGACGCCGGTGGTGCCGAGGTCGACGGCAAGGCCCATGCTCGCCTGCGGGAACGCCGTCGGGTAGATGCGCAGCAGGCGCGGCGGCAGGTAGCTGCCGTACACCCAGTCGCGCATCTCGAGCGCCACGGTGACCTTCCAGTTGGCGTGGCGCAGCGCCGTGCCCATGTGCGCGAGCTCGGGCAGCTCGGCGCGGAGCTCCTCGATGCCGTGCTGCTGCTGGAGGGCGCGGCGCAGGCGGTCGAAGTCCGCCGTCTGGTCGTCGAGCGACGGCGGCTCGATGTCCAGCTCGAACAGCCGCACCGCCGGGTTCTGCAGGTAGTCGCAGGTGATGGGCAGCGACTCGGGCTCGGCGATGGCGTGGCCGTGCGGCCGCGCCTTCTCCTTGCGCCGCTCCGGCACCTCCACCTCGATGGCGCCCTCTCCCACGTAGGTCTGGCAGGCGACGGCCCATCCCTCGAGGATGTCCGGCGGTCGAGAGCGAGGCGCTGCTGCGCCGCTCCACGTCGCCGCTGACGATGCGCACCTTGCAGCGGCCGCAGCGTCCCTGCCCCGCGCACGGGGCAGGGACGTCCAGCTCGCAGAGGATCGCCGCGTCGAGCAGGCTCGTGCCTCTGGGCACCTCTATCGTCTCGCCGGACGGCGTGAACGTGATGTTCGACATCGCCGTCCGGGGCTTGGCCGGAGCCTCGTTCACGAGGCCTCCCTCTCAGAACGCAGACACCGCATGAGCCGTCAGGCGCTCCAGACCGTCTTGAGGTACGAGGGGATGTCGACGGCGTCGCGCGGGCCGACCATGATCTGCCAGCCCGGCAGCTCTTCCTCGACCTCGCCCGAGAGTCCGGCCACGTGGCCGGGGATGACCAGCTTCTTGTGGCTGATCCGGCCCTCGATGCCGCTCGCCTTGACCGTCTTGGCGATCTTCTCGGCGTCGAACTTGCCGGCCGCCCAGCCGGTGAGCACCGACTGGCCGTCGCTGTCGGCGACCAGGAGGTAGGCCGGCATGCCGGCGCCCTCGACCTCGCCCGCCACCGAGAAGTAGGTGAGCGAGAAGTTGGTCGTGATGAGCAGCGGGCTGTCGGCGGTGACGGCGCCGATCTCGTAGAGCTTGGGCTCCATCTGGATCGGCTTCTGCGGGTCGGTGTAGATGTTCTGCCGCAACGTGAGCAGGGAGTAGAGCATGCCCGGCTCGGGATTGTCGAGGACGATCACACCGGCGTACTTGGCGATGGCCTGCGTGGCGCGCGCCAGCTCGGCCGGCCATGCCGGAGCGCCGCACACGGCGATGATCGGGAAGCCGAGCTCTCGGGCGCCCTTCTTGAGCGCCAGACGGCGGAGCTGCGTGAAGGCGGTGAGGTCGCCGGAGAGCGTGGTCGCCGCCGGATCGAGGACGAGGTCCTCCACGCCGGCGCCGCGCACCTGCTCGCTGAGCTCGGCGAGGCCGTTCACGTCGGCGCTCTTGATGACCAGCGGGCAGCCGTGCTTCTTGGCCACCTCGGCCATCGCCTGCCAGTTGGCCGCGGTGGCCGCGTGGATGAGCGGCTTGTCGGCGGCTGCGCCGCCGGCCAGGGCCGCGTCCACCGCCGCAGCGTCCTCGCTCATGAGCACGAGCGGGAGGCCGGGGGCGGCCGTGCGGGCCGCGGCCACGGCCGCGGCGTACGCGGCCGCGTCGCCGGCCGAGTGCTCCACGGCGAGGCCGTCGAGCGTGAGCATCATGCCCACGCGCTCGACGGCGTACGAGGCCGTGTTCGCGGCCTTGGCCGCCAGGTCCGGGTCGTCGCACTTCACGCGCACCACGAGCCCCGGCTGGTGGACGAAGGTCTTCTCGTGCCGGTACATCACGGTCTCGTTGCCGACCGAGAACGCGCGCTCGCCGGCGCCGACGGTGATGAGCTTGATGGGCGGAGCGGAAGCCTCGTCGAGCGCCGCGCGCGCGTCGTCACTCACGTAGGGGCACTTGTCCAGCTCGGTCCCCTTCTGCGCCAGCTTCATGGCGAAGGCCAGGCAGGTGGGGAACCCGCACTCCTTGCAGTTGGTCTGCGGGAGCAGCTTGTAGATCTGGAGTCCGGTGGGTGCCATTGGTCACGCTTCCTTCGTCAGGTCGTCCAGGGTCTCACGCATGGTGACCACCGTGGCGGGGTGCCGCAGCACGAGGATGTCGGCGCCGGACTGGAGCAGGGTCGTCGCGGTCGCGACCTCCCACGCCACGCCGCGCTTGGCGAGGTCGCCCCACGCCTCGGGCACGTCGCCCTCGGCACGGCACTCCTTCTGACGCCACGCCTCTTCGCCGGCCGTGCAGATCATGGGCTGCTGCGTCATCGAGTCGCCCATCAGGGCGGCCAGGCGCAGACGCTCCATCACCGAGTACGTGTACTCGAGGCCGTAGCCGAGCGCGCCGGTGTTGGGGTCCATGAGCACGCGCTCGAGCGGCAGGCCCATGTCGCTGATGAGGATGTTGAGCTGCTTCGCCAGGTTGACGTCGATCGGCGTCTGGGCGATCACCGCGTGGCCGTTGCCGAGGGCGGCGGCCACGATGGTGCGGTAGTTCTTGTCCTCGCAGAGGCCCAGGGCGAGCTGCTCGCCCTTGGTCTTCTCGGCCACGGCCACGAGCACTTCGTTGTCCTTGTCGGCCGAGCCGGGCCCGTACACGATCAGCGGCACGGGCACGGCGGCGAGCACGCGCTCGACCGTGCGCACGGCGTCCTCGCAGCTGCCGTCACCCTTCTCCGGGTGGCAGCTGCGGAGCTTGAGGGCGATCAGGTCCGCGCCGGCCTCGACGGCCTTGGCCGCCCACGCGCCGGCGTCGTCCATGACGTCGCCCCACGCGGTCATCAGCTCGGCGGACCAGTCGTCGGGCCGCATGTCCTGGATCTCGACGGCGAGCGCCGGCTTGTGCGGCATCTTGCCCTCGAAGCCCAGGAACGGCAGGGCGGTCTCCCCGCCCACGGTCACGGTCGCTGCCACGCGTCCCACCGCCGTAGCTGCTGCCGAGCGTGACTTCACGCACGGAACCGGACCACTTCTCTACTGGGATCTCGACTGGTGTCATCTGCACCCTCCGGGTGTCAGGAGAACGGATTCGATCTCGAGTGTGCGCATCAGAACAGCGGGTCCATGGTCAGGGCCGGGTGCCCCTTCTCCTCGAGGAAGGGAAGGAGCTCCTCGACCGAGGTGGCCACGGTCTCGTCGGCGATCTTGTCGAGCAGGTCGGGGACGCCCTCCCGCTCGCAGACCTCCTGCAGCGCGGGACGCATGCTCTCGCGCAGGTTGGAGCTCAGCCAGACGATGCGCTTCATGCCGCCGTCGCCCGAGATGAACTTCTTGCTGGTGAGGTAGTACTTGCCCATGCCCATCATGCCCGGCGTCTGCATGCCGCCGCCGGCCGTGCCGGCGAGGGTGCTGAAGGTCATGCCGCAGGGCGTCATGCTCGGGTCCTCGCGGCTGACGATCATGAAGCCGTTGGCCTCGGGCACGAGCACCATGATGGCCTCGAAACAACCGCACGAGGTCAGGGGCGAGTCCATGATGGAGTAGAGGGTGACCCTCTCCACCGACTGGTTGGAGTTCTGGTAGATGTACTCGTTGGGACCGCTGAACTCACCCATCACCGGGTCGATGACGAGACCCTTGGCGACGGGCTGGTTCGGCCCCGTGGGGTTGATCTCGTAGCTCGCCTTGCAGTCGAGCCAGTTGTAGGCGCCGCACAGACCCACGCGCTCCGGGTTGATCACGCAGACGTGGTTGGGCGCGAAGCTCTGGCAGAGCAGGCAGCTGTAGAACGTGTCGACCGACTCGTCGGTGAGGTTGGCGATGCGCTCGTTGCGCTCGGCGTACGCGACGCGCGCGACTTCGATGAGCTCGTCCACTTCAGCCTGGTCGGTCGTGAGGTGCACCTGCACCTTGTCGACGATGTTGCCGAACACCTCGTGGATGCGCGCGTGGATGACCTTGCCGAAGTGCTCCAGGCGGAACCCCTTGTTGAAGGTGCTCTTGCTCACGCGCGTCCAGGCGATGTCGCGCTGGCCGTTGTGCTGGATGCCCTCGACGCCGTTGATGAAGTAGTGGAACTGGCGCTCGAGGATGGGCTCGAAGTCGGTCTGCATCTTGCGGCCGGAGACGTCGACGACCATGCCGAGCGGCAGGGCGCCACCCTCTTCCATGCCGTCGATGTCGGTGCCGGTGACGGTGATCTTGCCGTCCTCGACCTCGTCGGCCGGCTTCATGCGCAGGAACTCGAACGCGTTGGAGCGCTTGCCGCCGAACTCGGCGTACATGATGTCCTTGCGGATGCGCTCGCCCTCGAAGGCCGATCCGTAGCTGACGGGGATCGGCACCTTGGCGATCTTGACCTTGACGCCGCGGACCTCCATGCAGCGCTGGATGAGCTTCTCCGTGCGCTCCATGTCGTCGGCGCCGGGGATCTCGTCGAACGGCATGCTCACGACGTGCTCGTAGGTCGTGACGCCGGTCGGCAGGATCTGCGGGATGCGCGTGTCGGCGATGGTCGGGAAGCCGAAGCTGATCGCGCCGGCCGCCGTGGCGTACTTGAGGTCGTCGACCTCGCCGAGCGCGAGCACGAAGGCGAACACGCGGTACTTGTTGTACAGCATGATCTTGCGCGCGTTGCCGGCCTCCATGCCGCCGAACGTGAGCGCCGAGCGGGCGGCGAACCCGAGGGCGTACACGGCGGAGACGGTGTCGATGCCGAACGGCACCGTGAAGGTGTCGTAGCCGAGCTGGATGCCCTCTTCCTGCAACTGGTGGATGATGCTCCGCCCGTTGACGTTGCCGCTGAGGAAGATGAGGATGCCGCGGCTCTGCAGCTCGCGGACGATCTTGACCGCCACCTCGTTGCTCTTGGCGCACCCGACGATGGCGCAGAACCCGGGCATGCGGCCGTCCACGAGCTGGATGCCCCAGGCCCGCAGCTGGATGTCGTCGATCGGGCCGTTGAGCTTCATCTTGTCGCCGTGCACGCCGAGGTCGCCGCCGGTGAAGCGGGAACCGTCGGCGCGCGCGTGGTCGAGCTTGATGACCTGCGGCTCGGTGCCGCGCGCGAAGCGCACGGCCTCCATCGCCTCTTCGGCGAACAGGGTGGCGACGCCGCTGTCGAGCGTCTCGCCGAGGTACGGCAGCCACATCTTGTCGCCCGGGATCGGGTGCAGCAGGCCCTTGGCCCGCTGGATGACCGTGGCCAGGTCGCCGAGCGTCTCGACCTTCTGGCCGGTGAACGCGTAGATCACCGGCAGGTAGTAGGCGGTGTTGGTGAAGGCGACCGGGGTGTCGGGGCCGAGCTCGGCCAGGGCCGCGTTGACGGCTACCTCGGCCTCACCGACGATGCCCTGAGCGCCACGGATGGCCCGGGTCGCGATGTAGCGTGACATCAGGCCTCTCCCTCATCGTGCGAGTGTGTGTGCGCGTGCCCGTCGCCGTGGTCGTGGCTGTGACCATCGGCGAGCGGGTAGACGGGCGAGCCGACGGTCTCGACGCCACGCTCGGCGTCCGCGGCCTTGTCGGCCAGGTACTTCTTGATCTCGGCGAAGAACAGGCTGTCGCCGCTGTCGCCGTACTGGGCGGGGTCGTACTGCGGGAGCTTGAGCGCGGCGCGCTTGGCGTCGATGAGCTCGAGCGAGCGCTCGTACATCTTGTCCCAGTCGGGGATGAACTCGAGGTCTCCGCCGACCATCTCTTCCCAGCCGGTGGTCATGAGGCGCGTGGCCTCCGTGGAGGCTTCGACCGGGCTGCTCACTCCGAAGATGACGTGGGCGCCGGAGGCGGCGAAGTAGGTGCCGATGGCGATGGCCTTCTCGCACATCCACTCGGGGCAGAGGCCGACGGCCGGAAGGTCGTCGATGTCCTCGCCGAGGCCGCCCTCGGTGGCGACCTGGGTGAGCACCGTGAGGATGCGGGAGTTGTCGACGCAGGAGCCCAGGTGCAGCACCGGCGGGATGCCGATGGCCTCCATGACCTCGCGCAGGCCGGGGCCGGCGTGGTCGAGGATCTCGGGGCTCAGGTAGCCGGCCTTGGCGCCGGCGTTGGCGGCGCAGCCGGTCACCACGACCATGACGTCGTCGGCGATGAACCGCTTGATCATCTCGACGATGCCCTCGTCCTGCGTCACGCGCACGTTGTTGCAGCCCACGACGCCGGCCAGTCCGCGGATGCGGCCGGCGATGATGGCGTCGTTGAGCGGGCGGAAGGAACCGCGGTGGAACCCGCCCTGCATGTAGTTGAGGTACTCGTGGCTGAACCCGGCGACGAGCGGCTCGTGGTAGTCGGGGATGTGGATCGGGCCGCGGTTGGCGTAGTTGGCGATGGCCATGCGGACGATCTCGTGGGCGGTCTCGGGGGCGCGGTGCTCGTCGAACTCGACGTGGGTCGCGCCCGGGATCTTGGCCTTCGGCGACGTCGTGACCAGCTTGGTGTGGAAGCGCTGCGAGAGCGGCCCGAGCGCCTGCATGATGCACTGCACGTCGACGACCATGACTTCGACGGCGCCGGTGAGGACGGCGAGTTCCTGGTGCAGGAAGTTGCCGGCCGCCGGGATGCCGTAGCGCATGAGGATCTCGTTGCTGGTACAGCAGATGCCGGCGAGGTTGATGCCCTCCGCGCCGGCCGCCTTGGCCTCGGCGATGAGCTCCGGGTCGCGCGCGGCCTCGACCAGCATCGCCGACAGCGTCGGCTCGTGGCCGTGGACGATGACGTTGACCTGGTCGGCCTTGAGCACGCCGAGGTTGACCTCGGACGACAGCGGCGACGGCGTGCCGAACAGGATGTCGCTGATGTCGGTGCTCAGCATGGCGCCGCCCCAGCCGTCGGCCAGGGAGCAGCGGAGCGAGGACTTGAGGATGTTCTCGGCGTCGAGGTCCACGCCCTCGTGGGTGCGGTGCATGACCTCGACCACTTCACGGTCGATGGCGCGAGGGGTGATGCCCAGCTCGCGCCACTTGGCCTGCCGCTTGGGCGTGGCCCGGTGCGTGTAGATGATCTCGCCGTGCTGCTGGCCGAACTGCTCGAGGGCCTTCTCGGCCACGTCCAGCGCGATCTCGTTGACCTCGCGCCCCTGCGTGGGGATGCCGAGGTAGCCGGCCACGGAGTGGAGCTTCTGCTCGTCCTTGACCTTGTAGCCCGCGGCCTCGCCCAGGGCGACGGCGCGCAGGGTGTTGGCCATGTCGCGGCCGTGGTCGGAGTGGGCGGCCACGCCGCCGGCGACCTGGCGCGCGAAGTGACGGGTGGCGATGGTCGCCATGTCCGCGCCGCAGATGCCGGTCTTCTGTTCGGCGTCCTTGCCGACGAGGCGGCACGGACCCATGGAGCAGATGCGGCAGCAGGCGCCGGACTCACCGATCGGACACGGCTTCATCGTGTCCGCGCGGGAGAAGGCAGTGCCGATCCCGCAGTCCTCGGCATGCGCCAGCATCTCGAGGGCGGCGGGGTCGATGCTCTTGGCCGCTACCTGCTTGACGTCATCGTTCTGTTCAGCCATGTGGCAACTCCTTCACGCCAGGGTGTGGGCGCGCGGCGACGCGAGCGCGCCCCGGGCTCCCCAGGCGGGTCGTGGAATGACGAGAACCCACAGATCGAGCGACTGTCAGTACTTGCGGTGGTCGCCCGACATGGCCAGGTCGGCCGGATCGGTGGTCGTGACCCGCACGCCGGACGTGCCCCACGCCGGCTTGTCGGTCGGCGACGCGTCGGCGTCCTGGGGTTCGCCGGCAGAGTAGCCGGCCTGTTCGAGCTCGGCGGCGATCTTCTGCGGGTCGGTCTTGGCGGGGTCGTACTCGAGAACAAGCGTCGCATCCATCGCGCTCGCGCCCGTGACGTGGACTCCTTCAGTCTCCTGGAAGAGACCGCGGACGGCGATCACGTGGTGGTCGGCCCACATGCCCGGGACGATCAGGGCAAGCTGCTCCATTCGTGCCTCCTCGCGCGAACGGTTCCGGGGAGGCGTCCGCCGGGGGAGGCGGGGTCGTCACCCCTTGACAAAGAACCTCGGGGGGTATTCGCAAGCTAGTGTGGGGCACTGTACGACATGGCGCAACCGTGCGTAAAGCTTTGTGCCGTATGTCACAAAATGTCGAACATCCGCGCACGTTAACCACCCCAAAACGCGCGAAAACAAGGCCGGAGGACGCACAAAAGCGCTCATCCGGGGGGTCCGGGGCCATGTGAGAGGCGTCACAAGTTCACGCTTCTCTTCTGTTCTGTCAAGGGTGGGGCCGAGTGCGGCCCGGCGGCATCTCGACGCGTGAGCCGCGGGGATGGTCGCCTGCGCGGAGTGTCGTCGTGCGGGGGCAGGAGCCCGATGCGGTGCCCACGTGGCGCCGGATGCGGTGCCAGATCAGGCGCCACATCGGGCGCCATCATGAAGGCACCGAACCCCGCGACGAACGCGCCCTCCGCCTCCCTGCGCCGCTCGGCGGTCGACGGCCCAGACGACTCCCGGCGCCCGACCTGACGCGCGAGATGCCCGCCGGCGTCAGGGACGCCGGCGGGCATCGGGAGCGAGCACGCGGTGTCCGGCGGAGAGCGTTCAGGCGGCGGAGGGGACCTCGCTGCGACGCGCGGCGCGGAGCAGCACGCCGGCGAGCGTGACGATGGCCGCGCCGGCGACGAACGACGTGGGCTGCATCCAGCTCACGTAGCCGATGATGGACACCTGGACGACGATCCAGAGCATGAGCAGCGCGCCCATGGTGAGAGAGACCCACGGAGCGAGGCGGCTCTTGCGCCACCAGACGATCGTGGCGACCAGCATGCCGCCGCCGATGACGACGAAGAGGAACAGACTCGGGATGAAGAAGCTGTGGAACGGGCTGCCGTCGAGCCAGGACCGAGGGATGGCCTTCGCGCCGTTCAGGCCGTAGAACCCGCCGCCGAAGGCGTTCACCATGACGAGCAGTTGGATGAGGATGAGAGCGATCTTGGTGCCTTTCATGGTGTCCCTCCCGGCGTTGCGCCGTGTCCGCGTTTGCTGTACCGTGGTCGGGGTAACAGCGTTACTGTAACGTTGTTACCGTAACAGTGTTTACAAGCGGCTGTCAACACCGTTTCGGTGGCCGGCGGACGAGCGAGGTGCGGAGATGGGCGAGCGCGGCAAGAGCAAGGGACGGACGGGCCCGGTGACGGCGGAGGCCGTCATCGACGCGGCGCTCGTGGTGATCGACGAGGAGGGGCTCGGCGCCCTGACCATGCGCCGGCTGGCGCACGACCTGGGCGTCGAGCCCGTCACCATCTACCGGCAGCTGCCGAACAAGGACGCGATCCTGGCCGGCGTGGCGGAGAAGCTCTGGCGGGAGATGGCGCCGCCGGACGGGACGCGGCAGGATGTGACGGGGCGCCGGCGGGCGCCGCCTCCTCCCCGCCCGCGCCCGCTGACTGGCGCGAGCAGGTGCGCGGCATGTGGCTCGCGCTCAACGGGCTCATGCAGGCGCACCCCAACGCGATCCCCATCATCGCCCGCGGCGGGTCGTTCTCCCCCACCGCCGGTGAGGGCACCCTGGGCATGCTGAGCGTCTTCCGCGACGCGGGACTCTCACCGCAGGAGGCCGCGGAGCTGCTGCACATCCTCTCCGCCTGCGTGGTGGGCTTCGGGTTCGCGAACCTGTGGGGCCGTCAAACCGCCGCCGCTCAGGAGGCGGCCGCGGCGGCGGCCGACGGGCCGGCTCCGGAGCCGCAGGATCTGGGCGACCTCGACGAGTACGTCGCGGCGATCGCGCGCTGGGATCCGACCCAGTTCGCCAGCGCCGTGGACATCGTCCTCGACGCCTACGGAGACGGTTCGCGCTGACGCCGGCGCGCCCGCGCGTCGGGCTCAGCCCTTACTGCTTGACGGCGACGAGGGCGACGCCGAGCTTGCTCTCGAGTTCCTTGAGCCGGCCGATCTGGCGTCGTCGATCGGCGCCGCGTCGGTCTGGTGGCACGCGAACGCGAGGATCGGGGTCCCGAGGTCCTGAGCGAGGGATTCGATCTCCTCGATCTGGCCTTGGTCGAGCTTGGTGGCGAGGCTGCACAGCATGGCATGGCTCCTTCCTGCGCGGGGGGTGCTCGTGCAGTCATGCCTTCCCGAAGACCGGGGGTCGCACGCAGTTGACCTCCGGCTGCGGCACTCAGAGGCCGCCCAGCTCCGTCCTCCCCTGCAGGTGGAACATCGACGTGTCGAAGGGCTCGGTGCTCGCTCCCTCGGCGACGACCTCGTGCGACTCCTTGTCGAGCAGCAGGTAGATCCACCGGTCGTCACTCCTGAAGTCGCCGTGCAGGATGGCGATCCACACGACGCTCCACTTCACCTCTTCGCTGGCGAGCGCCGCGTCGCCCTCGAACGGCGCGGCACAGTGACGGTACGTGATCGTCCACCTCGCGAGAGCGTCGGGGTCGCCGGCCTCCCGAGCGGCGGCGGACATCCGCTCAGCCAGCCAGTCCGGCGCGGCGGAGGGTGAAGAGGTGTGGCCGTGGCGCTCGAGTCCGTCGTCGCGGAACCAGAAGGTGATCTCCCGCCAGGTCGTGGGCCTCTCGGCCCTGTCCAGGCGGCTCAAGCTCGGGTCGTCGGCGGCGGAATTGGTGGTCTTGCGGCCGTCCAGCCACTGTCTTGTGATGGTGATGGCGCCGTCGAAGGCCTCCTCCGTCGTGATGACCGTGCCGTGGACGTCGGCCGTCTGCTCGCCGCGCGGGCCGTCGGCCGACCCCCAGCCTCCACCGCCGCCGGGACCCCCGATCCAGAACACACCGATCTGAGTGGTGCCGTCTGACTCGTACTTGGGGATCGCGTAGCCAAGCATGCCGGGGAGGTTCAAGTCGTACGCCGATTCCGCCCCGGGCGACTCGGGGGGCGGCGGTCCGTCGAGGTCGGTCTTGAAGCAGTAGCCCTTCTTGCCGTCGGAGGCCACGGCGATCAGGTCGGGCTCGTCCTCAGGGGAAAGGGCCCGGCCCGCGCTGCCGAAGGTCTGGCCGTGCTCGTTCTGTGGCCAGAAGGTGTCGATCAGCGGGTTGAAGGTGTCGCGCAGCGGCTGGATCCCGCCGGCCAGGGCGACGCCGCCCAGGAAGACGGCGACCAGGAGGCCGGCGGTGAGCGCGATGAGGAGGCGGCGCCGGCGCAGACGTCGCTCCCGCGCGCCGGCGCCGTCCGCCACCGTCTGGAACTGGCGGCGCAGTTCGCCCTCGAAGCTGGTCTCGTTCAGGTCGGAGCTCTGGTCCTGCGGGTCCATCACGTCACCTCATCCATCCAGCTGGGCGGCCAGTCGCTTGAGGCCGCGGCTGACGCGGGCCCGCGCGGTCTGCTCGGTGCAGCCGAGCTCGCGGGCCACGTCGTTGTAGGAGCGCCCTTCGATGACGCGCAGACGCAGAGCCTCGCGCTGGTCGGATCGCAGAGAGTCGAACGCCTGCCGTACCTCGCGGCCGACGCGCTCGAAGTCGATGAGCGCCTCGATGCGCTCGAGGTCATCGCCGGCGAGTTCGATGCGGTCCATGCCGAGCCGCCTGCGAGCAGCGTCGTCCACGCGCAGGCGGCGAAGGTAGCGACCGAGCTTGCGGGCGGCGATGACGTAGAGCCACGCCGTCGCCGAGCCTTCGCCGCGAGAACGGAAGCGACGGCGCGAGGCGAACGCCTCCGCGAGCGTCTCCGCCGTCAGGTCGGCGGCGACCTGGGCGTCGAACGTGCGACGCGCGAAGTAGGCGAGCAGACCCGGGAGCACGCGGTCGTAGAAGGTGACGAACAGGTCCGCGCGCCGCGCCGAGACGCTGAGCAGTTCCTCGTCACACACCATCTCCCGACGCTCCACGCATCACCCCCGGCGACTCCTCTTCCACAAGGTTAATGCCGGAAGGCCGCCCTCTGTGACCGGGTGGGTCGCACGCGGACGCAGCAGCGGGGCGGCGGAGGGCCCCGAAGGGTCTCTCCGCCGCCCCGCGTCAGGTGCGATGCGTCAGGCGTGCGCTCCGGGCCACCTGGACCGGAGCGGCTCTCGGATCAGGCCGGGACGGGCGCGGGCGCCGGCCAGCACAGGCCGTACTCGTCGAGCTCCGCGTAGGTCACGCCGCCCAAGGACGGGATGAGGAGGGCGATCTCGTCCTCCCACACCGCCTTGGGGTAGCCGGCCTGCCACTCGTGGCCGAGCCGCTTGGCCACCTCGCGGAACGCCCACCAGCCGGGACGGGCGGCGCCGGCCGGGCGCTGGATCCGGCGCAGGCGGCTGATGCGCCGCTCGGCGTTGGTGAACGTGCCGTCCTCCTCGCCCCAGGCGACGGACGGCAGCACCACGTCGGCCAGCTCGGCCAGGTCTCCGCGCACGGCGCCCTGGACGATCACGAAGCCGGCGGCGTCGATGGCCGCGAGCACGTCGGCGGCGTCACCGAACGAAGCCGCCTCGTTGGCCCAGACCCAGGCGGTGGTGACGGCGCCGTCCTTAAGGCCGGAGAGGATCTCGCCGGTGGCGCGGCCGGGCTCGGCCGGCAGCGTGGCGACGCCCCAGGCGTCGGCCAGGCGCTGCCGGGCCTCCGCGTCCGCGACCAGGTCGCCGCCGGGCAGCAGGTCGGGCGCCACGCCCATACCCACGAGGCCCTGGACGTTGCCTGCGCCGAGCGGCAGCGCGACGCTGCGGGCGCCGGCCAGGTCGTCGAGCAGCGACTGCAGCTTGACGACGGCTGCTCCGGTGCCGGCCAGGTCGTCGGTGGCGCCGAGCGTGGCGCACACTACGGCCGGACGCACATCGACGAGCTTGGCGGCGATGGTGCGGATGGTGGCCGCGTCCACGCCGGAGTCCTCGGCGATGCGCTCCGGCAGCACCGCGGCCAGCATGGCCTCGAGCTCACGCTCGTGCGGCACCACGTCGCCGGCCTCGCGTCGCTCGTGCAACTCGTTGGCGAGCAGCACGGCGATGATGCCGTTGAGCACCTCGGGGATCTGCGCCGGCTCGACCGTGACGCGCACCGCGGCGGCGTCGCCGAGGTCGCTGTGGCCGGCGTCGAGCACCATGAGGTGGGCGCCGTCGCGGACGGCGCGGCGCAGGGCCGTGCCGGCCACCGGGTGGTCGGCCACCTCGCCGTCGCCGACCACGAGGACGGCGCGGGCCTCCTCGAGCACCGTCAGGGCGCCGGAGGTGTAACACACGCCGGCGCCCGTCCCCGTGCTCGCGAGCGACACGTTCGAGGTCTGGGCGACGCGGTGGTCGATGTCGTTGGTGCCGAGCACGGCGCGGAAGAACTTCTGCGCCTGGTAGGCCTCCTCGTTGGTGCACACCGGCGCGATGAGGCCGGCCACTTCGCCGGGCGCTGCCGCGCCGAGCTTCTCGGCGACCAGATCGAGCGCTTCGTCCCAGCTCGCCTTGACGAGCTGCCCGTCCTTGCGCACCAGCGGCTCCTCGAGCCGGGCGCGGTCGTCCGGCTCCAGCACCGCGAACCGGCCGCGCTTGCACAGGCGGCCGCGGTTGGGCGGCACGTCGCCGGCGCCGGTGACCTTGACCACCTCGCCGTCCTTGAGATGGACGACCGTCTGGCAGCCCATGCCGCAGTGCGGGCAGGTGGTGCGGATGCGCTGCAGCTCCCAGCTGCGGGCGATGCCCTTGGCCGTGCGCTCGGTGAGCGCCCCGACGGGGCAGACGTCCACGCACTGGCCGCAGAGCTCGCACTGCTCGAGGTCCGGCAGCGGGTACCAGTCCTTGCCGCCGGCGCGCTCCGCGCGCCGGCCGGAGGGATGCGGCACCACGCCGTTGACCTGGATGGCGGTGCAGGCGGCCCAGCAGCGGCCGCAGAGGATGCACTTGGAGTAGTCGCGGATGACGTAGCTGTCTTCCGCGAACGGGAAGAGCTCGGCCGCCGGCATCTCCGTGGGCGGCTCGACCTGGTACTCGTAGGCGAGCCGGCTGAGCTCGCACTCGCCCAGGGCGTCACAGGTGATGCAGGTGTGACGCCCCGAGTTGATGAGCAGCTCGAGCGTGGACCGCCGCGAGTGCCGCACGCGGTCGCTCATGGTCTGGACGTCCATGCCCTCGGTGGCCGGCGTACTGCAGGCAGGCAGCAGCCTGCCCGCGCCGGCCACCTCGACCACGCAGAGGCGGCACACGTCACGGTGGCCCGCCTCGGGCAGGTAGCAGAGCGTCGGGATGGCGACGCCGTTGGCGCTCGCCACGTCCAGGATGGTCTGGCCGGGTTCGAAGCTCATGACCCGGCCGTCGACCGTGATCTGCGGCGCGGCCGTCACAGCTTCACTGTTCTCGGCGGGGGTGGTCGGTACGTCGGTCATCTCAGACCACCCCTACCGCGATGCGGTAACAGCGCAGGCAGCGCTCGGCCTCGCGCCGCGCGTCGGCGGCGCTCACCGGCCCTTCGACCTCGTCGAAGCACTGGATGCGCACCTCCGGCGGCACGACCATGGGCCGCAGCTTCTCGGTGTTGCCGGTGAACGGCAGCGGCTGCTCGGCCTCCTTGCGCACGACCTCGAGCATCGCGTGCTCCAGGCGCACCTCCGGCGACGGGCCGACCGACTCTCCCTTGAGGAACTCGTTCATGGACTCGGCGGCGCGGCGTCCGGCGCCGAGGGCCGCGACGAGGCTGCTCGGCCCCGTGTAGCAGTCGCCGCCGCCGAACACGCGCGGGTCGGCGGACTGCATGGTGAGCGGGTCGACCTCCAGGGTCTTCCACTTGCTCACCTCGATGTGGCTCGGCACCAGCTGGTCGACGGAGCACACCTGGCCGATGGCCGGGACGATGCAGTCGCAGGGGATGACGAACTCGGAACCCTCGACCGGCTCGGGGCGGCGGCGCCCGGAGGCGTCGGGCTCCCCGAGCTGCATGCGCCTGCACTCGAGGCCCTTGACCACGCCGTCCTCGGCGATGATCTTCGTCGGCGCGACGAGAGTGACCATCTCGACGCCCTCCTCCTTGGCCTCGACGATCTCGACCTGGTCGGCCGGCATCTCAGCCTCGGTGCGGCGGTACAGGAGCTTGACGTCGTCGAACCCGATGCGGATCGACGAACGGACGCAGTCCATGGCCACGTTGCCGCCGCCGATGACGAGCATCGTCTTGCCCTTGAGCGGCACGTTGCCGAAGGCGATCTCGCGCAGGAACTCCACGCCGGGCATGAAGCCCTGGTACCCGGCGTCCTCGCCCTCGCAGCCCATGCGCGCGGACTGGTGCGCGCCGACGGCGATGAACACGGCCTCGTAGCCCTGCTCGAACAGCTCTTCCATGGTCACGTCGACGCCGAAGCGGGTGTTGTACCTGATCTCGGCGCCGAGCGCCTGTACCCGGTCGATCTCGGCGCGCAGCACCTGGCGCGGCAGGCGGTAGTCGGGGATGCCGACGGCAGCCATGCCGCCGCCCTCGGGCAGAGCCTCGAGGATGGTGCTCTTGACGCCCTCGAGGCCGAGGTAGTAGGCGCAGGCCAGGCCGGCCGGCCCGGCGCCGATGATGGCGACCCGAGGCTTGCCCGGCAGCTCGCGCGGGACGATCTCGGCCTCGCTGTCGGCCACGAAGCGCTTGAGCGTGCGGATGGCGACCGGCTCGTCGACGGAGCCGCGGCGGCAGGCGTCCTCGCAGGGACGCACGCACACGCGGCCGATGGTGGCCGGCATGGGGCAGCGCTTGCGCACGGCCTCGGACGAGCGCTCGACCTCGTCGATGCGGAGCTGCTCCACATACGCCGGGATGTCCACGCCGGCCGGGCAGGCGGCCATGCACGGCGCCACCACCGTGCGAGCGTAGGTGCCGCGCGGGATCGGCTTGCGGGCGGCGACGGCGGCCTCGAAGGCCGCGCGGTTCTGCTCGAGCGACTCGAGCACCGCGTACCCGCCGGAGCGGCCGAGGTCGCAGCGCGAAGCCTCGGCGACGTGCTGCGCGAGCTCGTAGGCGCGCTGGAGGCGCTCCTCCGTGCCCACGCCGTCACAGATCTCCTCGAGGATGTCGCCGACCTCGTGCATGCCGATGCGACAGGGGAAGCACTGACCGCAGCACTCCTGCACGGTCTGGCGGGCGTACTCGCGGGTGAGGTCGACGATGTCGACGGAGTCGTCCCACACGGCCATGCCGCCCCAGCCCATGACGGCACGGAAGGTGCCGTGGAGCTCGGCGGGCAGGAGCGATGGGTCGGTGGTCCAGGCACCCGCCACGGCGACGGCGGCGTCGGTCATGCAGCCTCCTCTGCGCCGGTCGGGCACTGGCTCGGCGACTGCCTCCCTCCAGGGCAGAGGTGGAGGGCCCGGACCGGTCGGTCGTTCCCGGCGCCCCTGCGGGGCGTCTCTCTTCCCCATGATACGTAGGTGTGCCCCGGGCCACAATCGAGGGGGTCCGCCGCGAGAGTACGCGGAGCAGAGCGGCGAGGGAGCGGGGCTGCCGATGGCGCGGAGACCAAGCGCTCCATGAGGTAGGTGCGTTGACCCTACGTACGTCTGAACGTACGTCCAAGCACCCCATGGGGCTTCCGGACGTACGCTTGGACGTACGCATCCGGAACGCACTACCCCTGCCGGAACGGCGAGACCCAGGTCGGACGACAGGGCCCGGGGTCAGGCGCCGGAGAGGCCGCGCCGGACGGCGTCCACCAGAGCCTGTGGCTGCTGGGCGCCGCTCACCGCGAAGCGCCGTCCGAACATGAACGTCGGGACGGCGCGGATGCCCAGCTTGGCCGCGCGCTGCTCGTCGAGGCGCACGGAAGTGGACGTGAGGTCGTCGTCCAGCGCGGCGACGACGCGCGCCTCGGGCATGCCGGCGGCGTCGGCGAGGCGCTCGAGCACCTCGCGGTCGCCGACATCCTCGCCGCGAGCCCAGTACGCCGAGAGCAGGCCGAGGCCCAGGCGGCGCTGGAGCTCCTGGTGGACGAGTTCTCCGCTCTCGTCCTCCCGCTCCTCCAGCGCCCCGGCCAGCAGCCGGTGCGCGAGGAACGTGCTGGGGCGATGCTGCAGCTCGCGGAGGTCGAGCAGCGGCAGGCCGTCGGCGGCCGCCGCTCGCCGCAGCCCGTCCGACATGCCGTCGAGCGCGCCGGGTCCGTACTTGGCCTCGATGTACTCGGTCCAGTCGACGCCCTCCGGCGGCACGGCCGGGTCGAGCTCGAACGCTCCGAAGCGCCAGTTCAACTGCTGCGCTTCGTCGCCGACTTCTTCGAGAGCGGTGAGCCAGCGCGACGCGCCGACATAGCACCACGGTCAGACGATGTCGGACCAGATGACGACGTCGATCATGTCCTGTCTCCTCGTGAGCTGTAGCCGGGTGCCAGCACATCATTTCCCGTGCTGCGCCGGAGTAGTCCGAGGCGTTGGTTCCTGAGAGAATCGGCGCAGCAGCATCACCCCGTGTGTGAAGGAGCAGCGCATGCCGTCAGAGCTCAGCGTCCACGCCGTACAGCAGGGTCCCATGGAGTTCGCGATCAGCGACGGCGATCACGCCGTGACCATCGACTATCCGCTCCCCGGGACGCCCGGCGCGGACGGCGAGCTCAAGGGCATGACGCCGTTGCGACTGTTGCTCGCGAGCCTGGCCGGGTGCAGCGGCAGTTCCGTCGCCGTGCTGCTGCGGCGCGACGGAGAGCCGGTGGAGCGGGTGGAGGTCCGGGCGAGCGGGCGGCGTCGCGACGAGCACCCGACGGTCATCACCGACATCGACCTGGAGTTCACCGTGGTCGGCGACGTCGACCCGGCGCGGGTGGAGCACGCGCTGCGGCTCTCCGAGACCACCATCTGCCCGGTGTGGGCGATGGTGAAGGCGGGTACGCCGGTCAGCAGCAGCTTCACGGTGGTGGCGACGTGAGGGGCGGCGCGGCGACCGGTGGCGAGGCGAGGAGGAGCGCGGTGCGCAGGTGGATCACGCCGTTCGTGCTCACGGTCGCGGCGCTGGCGCTCGTGGCGCTGCCGCTCGCGAGCGCCGGCTGTGGGTCCTCCGGGGGCGACAAGGCCCAGCCGACGTGGCAGAAGGTGGTGAGCAGCGAGATCTCCGGCAAGGCCCCGGTCAAGCTCAACCTCGGCACGCACCAGCTCGGCACCAAGGTGCGCCTCGCCTGGGACCTCACCGGTCCACCGTCGCCGCCGGTGATCCTGACGCTCCGCCTCATCAACGCCGACTACGGCACGGGATTCGGCTACTCCGCTGATCCCACCCAGCAGGGCTTCCAGACCCAGACCGAGAACGCGATGACGATCGGGCCTCTCAAACCGGGGAACTTCACCATCCACTTCAGCCAGCGGTTCCCGCCGGCCGAAGGCCCCGGCTATGACGGGACGATCACCGTCTACACCCTGAAGTAGGCGCACGCCGGAGAGAGGAGCGGGGATCATGGGGTTCACGTTCGGGCCGCGACGCGGCGTCTACATCGACATCTCGGAGGTCATGCCGCCCGAGGGGCCGCTGACGCCGGCCGAGCTCGCCCACTTCGAGGCCTTCGACCTGCTCTACCGCTCGCTCTGCGCCCTCCTCTTCAACTACGTGCCCACGTCGGGCCACCCCGGCGGCTCGATCTCGTCGGGGCGCGCGGTCGCGGCGGCGCTCTTCGACTCCATGGACTACGAGCTCGGCGACCCGGACCGGCCGGACGCCGACCTGATCAGCTACGCGGCCGGCCACAAGGCCATGGGCCTGTACGCGATGTGGGCGCTGCGCGACGAGGTGGCGGCGGTGGCCGACCCGGCGCTGCTGCCCGGCAAGCAGGAGCAGCGCCTGCGCCTGGAGGACCTCCTCGGGTTCAGGCGCAACCCCATCACGGCGACGCCGCTGTTCCGCGAGTTCGGCGCCCGAGCGCTCGACGGGCACCCGACGCCCGCGACCCCGTTCGTCAAGCTCGCGACCGGCGCCTCCGGCGTCGGCGTGGCCAGCTCGATCGGCCTCGGCATCGGCGCGGCCGACAGGTACGGAGCGGACGCGCCGCGAGTGCACATCATGGAGGGCGAGGGCGGCCTGACCCCCGGCCGCGTGAGCGAAGCTCTCGCCGCGGCCGGCACCGCCTCCCTCGCCAACGTGATCGTCCACCTCGACTGGAACCAGGCGAGCATCGATTCCGACCGCGTGTGTCGCGAGGGCGCCATCCCGGGCGACTACGTGCAGTGGGACCCGCTCGAGCTCTTCTACCTGCACGACTGGAACGTGGTGGACGTCCCCGACGGGCACGACTTCCAGCAGGTCGTCGCGGCGCAGCGGCACGCGCTCGCGCTGCACACCGGCCAGCCGACGGCCATCGTCTACCACACGCAGAAGGGCTGGCGGTACGGCGTGGAGGGCAAGGCCAGCCACGGCGCCGGGCACAAGCTGTGCTCCGAGGGCTTCTACGAGGCGATCTCGGAGCTGACGCGCACCACCGGAGCCGAGGTGGAGTGGCCGACCTGCGACCCGGCGGACCGGGCCTGCGGCGGCCCGGACGGCGCGACCGTCAGGGAGCGCTGCTTCTGGACGGCGCTGCAGGCGGTCCGCGCGCAGGTGCACCAGGACCGGCCTACGGCGGCCGCGCTGGCGGAGCGGCTCGCGGCCGCACGCGACCGCCTCGAGGCGCGCGACAGGGCCCCCAGGCCCGGCGCTCCGCGCGTCGACGACGCCTACGAGCTCGCCGAGGCGACGGCGGCCGTCGCGCCGGCGCCGGAGGCCACTCCGGAGGAGCTGAGGCTCGAGCCGGGCACCTTCACCACGCTCCGCGGTGAGCTCGGCCACACCCTGCACCACCTGCAGACGGTCAGCGGCGGCGCGTTCCTGGTGGCCGCCGCCGACCTCGCGGGCTCCACCAGCGTGAACACCGTCGCCGGCGGGTTCCCCGGCGGCTTCTGGAACGCGCACGCCAACATCGACGCGCGCCTGCTCTCGGTCGGAGGCATCTGCGAGGACGCCATCGCCGGGGTGCTCAGTGGCATCGCCGCCTACGGCCACGACCTCGGGGTCGGCTCGTCCTACGGCGCGTTCATGGCGCCGCTGGGGCACATCGCCGCGCGCCTGCACGCCATCGGCTCCCAGGCGCGGGCCTCGGTCACCGGCGAACCCTACAAGCCCCTGTTCCTCGTCTGCGCCCACGCCGGGCTCAAGACCGGCGAGGACGGGCCGACACACGCCGACCCGCAGCCGCTACAGCTGCTCCAGGAGGACTTCCCCAGGGGCACGGCCGTCTCGCTGGTGCCCTGGGAGCCGCAGGAGGTCTGGACGCTGACCGCCGCCGCGCTGGCGCAGCGCCCCGCGGTGATCTCCGCGTTCGTCACCCGGCCGAACGAGCAGGTGCTGGACCGGGCCGGCCCTGGGTCTGGCGCCGGCCGAGGCCGCCGTCTCGGGCGTGTACCGGCTCCGCGACTGCGAGATCCCCGACGTGACCGTCGTCCTGCAGGAGAGCGCCGTGACCTACGCGTTCGTGCAGGACGCGCTGCCGATCCTGGAGGCAAAGGGTGTGGACGCGCTGGTCTACTACGTCGCCAGCGCCGAGCTCTTCGACCTGCTGCCCGAGGACGAACGGCGCGCGATCCTGCCGGAGGCGCGCGCCTCCGAAGCCATCGGTGTCACCGGCTTCACCCTGCCGACGCTCTACCGCTGGGTGACCAGCGACGCCGGCCGGGCCGCGAGCCTGTTCCCGTTCAAGAAGGGACACTACCTGGGCAGCGGGCCGGGCGAGGTGGTGCTCGCCGAGGCCGGCCTCGACGGCGCAAGCCAGGCGGCGGCGATCCTGCGCTACTGCGACGCCCGCGCCGCCGCCCGCTGAGACCGCCGCCGCCCACTGAGACCGCCGCCCGCCGACACAGCACTGGAGGAGCGATGACCGAACCGAGAGAGATCGCCCCGGCCGCCGAAGAGGTCGTGCCCGGACTGTGGCACTGGCGCATCCACAACAGCAACATCGGCGGGCACACGTCGAGCTCCCAGGCGTTGCTCACCCGGGATGGACTGGTGCTCGTCGACCCGGTGCGCCTGGACCCCGCGGCGCTCGGCGCTCTGCCGCGGCCGATGGCGGTCCTGCTGACCGCCCGTTGCCACCAGCGCGCGGCCTGGCGCTACCGCGCCGAGTTCGGCGTCGAGGTCTGGCTCCCCGAGGACGCCGAGGCGGCAGACCAGGTCCCCGACCGCACCTACGCCGACGGAGACAGGCTGCCGGGCGGGCTGCTGGCCTTCCGCACGCCCGGCCCCGAGTGGCCGCACTACTCGTTCCTCTCCCAGGACGGCGCCGGCATCGTGTTCTGCTCCGACCTGCTGAACGGCGACGACGAGGGCAGGCTGCACTTCATCAACCCCGCGTTCCACGAAGACCCGGCGGCGACGCGCACGAGCGTGGAGAAGCTCCTCGACCTCGAGTTCGGCGTGCTCTGCCTGGACCACGGAGCGCCGGTGACCGACGACCCCAGGGCCGCCATCCGCGCCCTGCTGGACGAGACCGCCTGAGCGCTCCTCAGCGGACCCTGAGCACGCCTTTGCCCGGCCCGGTGTCGGCGTTGCCGGCGGTGTCCCGCGCCTGCACCGACCAGCGGTAGGTGCCTCGGGGCAGCCAGCAGGTGAAGACGTGCGCCTGCGGCTCGTTGACCGGCACGGCACGGCGCACCCACGTCTTGAGCGTGTAGCCTGAGGCCGTCTTGACCTGGATGGTGACCGTGCTGGTGGGCCCGCACGGCTCGAGGTCGTCCACCTGGTAGCGCAGCGCGACCTTCCTCCCGCGCCGCGCGATGGAGTCGCGGAGCGCGCGCGCCGCGGGCCGCACGGTGTCGCGGAAGATCGCGTCGGCCGCGGCGACCGGCGCCCCGCCGTCGACCCGGTACTCGGTCTCCACCACGTGCTCGCCCTGGTAGTCCTCCAGCCACACGCTGGACTGGGCGCTCCACGGACGCCAGTCGCTCCACTCTCCGGCGGCGTCGCGCAGGCGTACCTCGACGCGAGTCGAGTACCAGGGCAACTCGCCGAGTACGGGCGCCGTCACCGCGGCCATCACGGCGTTTCCGGCGTTGGTCAGGTGCAGCTGGTCGGTGAGGTAGAACTGCCCGTCGAGCTCGTCGCCGACGTCGCCGATGCGGGGGTCGCCGGCGATGTCCGCCAGGCCGTCGGCGAACTGGGACCACCCGGTGCGCAGCATGGTGTTGAAGGCGAGGCGCGTGGCCTCGAACGTCTCGGGACGATTGGACGGCAGCACGCTGAGCACCACGACGCGGAACCCCGCCGCCTGCCGCTGCTCGCAGTAGTCCCTGAGCGAGCGGTAGATGGAGGCGGCGGAGGCGCCCATGCGGAAGTCGCCGCCGCCGGCCAGGACCACGCAGACGTTGAGGTCGGCGTTGGGGTTGTAGTGGACGTCCACCTCGTACGGCGCGTCAGCCAACATGTCGGCGATCTTGGCGCTCGCCGTGGAGGAGACGAAGCTCTGGCAGGCCCTGGGCACCACGGCGAGGGTCTGGACGGGGTACTCCCAGCCCGGATCGGCGCCATGGCCGGCGACGATGCTGCCGCCGTCCCACACGACCACGCCGGGGCGGAAGAACGGCGTCCAGCCGGAGTCACCGGCGCTGACGCGCGTGCCGCGCATGTACTCGGCCCCGCCGTTCACCAGGAACCGGGGGTTGAGCGCTCGCGCCGCCGCCGGCCAGACCGCGAGCGCGAAGAGCCCCACGGCGAGCACGGCGAGTGCGCCGAGCCGAAGCGAGAGACGACCGGTCATGCACACCACCCCCCTGGTCCCACGGGCGCCCGTCGGCGCCTTGCCCCGTCAAGTCTACACAGCAACGCGGGCGGGGCGGACCCGCCGAGCCGATGAGGGGCGGGGCGGCGGAGCACCTTCGGCCCCGCCGCCCCGCCCGCCGTCACCCGCCGATCAGGCGGCGCGCCGTGACGGCGCCGCTCAGGCCGTCGTAACTCACGACCTTGCCGGAGCTCGGCGCCTCGATGATGCGCCCGCGCCCGGCGTACATGGCCACGTGGTAGTAGTAGCCGGAGCCGCCCCAGAACACGAGGTCACCGACCTTGAGGTGACGCAGCGAGACGCGGGCGCCGCTGCGGGCCTGGTCGGTGGCGCCGTGCGGCAGACCGCGGCCGATGTGGCGGTAGACGTACATCGTGAACCCGGAACAGTCGAAGCCGCCGCGCGAGGCGCCGCCCCACACGTAGGGGACGCCGAGCTGCTTGCGGGCGACCCGCAACACCTCGTCGCGGAGCCGCTGCCAGCGGGCGCGCTGCCGGGCGAGACGCCGCGCACGGATGCGCGCCCGCCTCTGCGCCTTGGTCAGCCTGGGTGCGGCGGGCGTTGCCGTCGGCGGGGCGAGGGCGAGGGGTTCGGTGAGAGCGTGCCCACCGGGGACGGCGACTGAGCCGGCGACGGCGTCGCCGAAGGCTCGGCGAGGAGCGCGCCGGGGACGAGCAGGAGGGTCAGGAGGGCTGCAAGGGAGATGAGACCTCCGACCAGGCGAGTGGGGTGCATACGTGTGCCTCCTTGATGGCCGGGGACAACAGACCCGGTCTCTCGGTGGGCGCCGTTATGACGCCGCGGCCGCTGGTCGGCCGTGTCCGCCCATCGGGGGCGGAAGAGGCAGGGTAGGGGCGCCGGAAGGCCGCGGTCAACCCGAAGAAGGTCGTGTTACCTGGGTGCTTGTACGGGAGATCGGAGCCCCATGCGGCGCCGCAACAGGCCCAGATCGGGCTCCCGATGGGGCTCCGGATGAGGCTCCGGATTGGGCTCCGACCCCCGAGACGACAGACCTCCGGCCGTCCGGCCCGGCGCCCCTCGAGCGGCCCCGCAGACCCATCCTGATGCTTGCGTGTACAAGCAGTGGAGGCGCTCGCGGGTTGCGCCATCCGGTGACTTCGGGTTCACTGGAACACGAATCTACGACACGCGGCGCCCGCGGCGCCCTGCCCCCTCTGCAGATTCGTCTCCCTTTTCCCTGATGACGGTGACGCCGTGCGGTGGCATGCCGCGGCCCGCAGACAGCCTGCGCGGCACAGGCGATCGCCACTGCCGCGCAGGACATCACGTGGGAAGGACACTGTGCGTCTCAGGACCCTCACCATCGGTATCACCCTCATCGTCCTCGCCTCCGGCCTGCTCGCTGCGCCGGCGTTCGCGAAGGACCCCTCCGTCTCGACCCTCCGGCAGCGCCTGCAGCACGCTCGCGCCATGAGCCGGCGCGCTCACGATCGCCTGCTCACGGCGACCGCCGACCTGGCCGGCGCGCGCGAACTCCACGCGGCCACCAGCGCCTTGGGGACCACCCCCGATCCGGGCGCGACCCCCGACCCTGCTGCGACCACTGCCGCCGCTACCCCGGCGATCCCTCGCGACCATGGATCAGACCCTCGCCGCGACCCTGCTGGCGGACGGCGTCGTCACGGCCGACGAGGTCGCGGCGCTCCAGGTGCGCCTCAACGCCGCGAAGCGCGTGGCGCACCGCTGGGACGTCAAGGTCGAGCAGTTGAAGAAGCAACTCCGCCAGCTGAAGCAGATCGCCGAGTGGAACCGGCGCGGCCAGTGGAAGCCGCTCATCGCCATCGCGAGCCAGCGGTACCACGTCAGCGCGGCCGGGCTCACGCACATGATGACGCTCGAGTCGAACGGCCAGCGGCACGTCGACAGCGGCCCGTACCACGGCCTGTTCCAGTTCATGTACCGCGAGTGGGCGATGAGCTGGAACGAGTGGCGCGACCACAGCATCTACGACGGCTGGTCCCAGATCCAGCTCGCCGCCAAGTGCATCAGCCGCGGCATGGGGCCGAGCATCTGGCCGCTCACGTACCGCATGTCGTTCTGACGTCGTACTGCACCTCGTTCTGACGCAGACCGTCTCCCTCCGGAGCACGGCTCTCTCCCTCGCGCGCCGGCGGTGTGCCCCTGTGGGGGGACGCCGCCGGCGCGCAGGTTCCTCCCGCAGTTGACCCCAGGTTCAACCCCGCGGGTGACGACCGCGGCGCGCCGTCGGCCTAGGCTGTCATCAGGTCAACGCACCCCTCGGGGAAAGGAACCAAGATGACACTCGCAGCTACCACCACCACCGACTACCAGAGACCGCGCCTCGACGTCGGCCTCGCCTTCAAGAAGGGCTGGCACGCCTTCACCTCCGACATCGTGCCGTTCCTGGTCGGCGCCCTGATCGCCGGCATCCTCTCGGTGATCACGCTCGGCATCCTGGCCGGGCCGCTCACCGCCGGGCTCTACAACATGGCGGTCCGCCGCCTGCGCGACGGCCGCCGCGCCGAGATCGGCGACGTGTTCTCCTGCTTCGACAGGTTCTGGAGCTACCTCTGGGCCGCGATCGTCCTGGTGGTCCTGATCGGACTCGCCTCCCTGACCATCGTCGGCGGCGTGCTGCTGGCGACGATCTGGATCTACGTGTTCCCGTTCATGGTCGACCGCAGGATGGGCCTCGGCGAGGCCATGTCCGCCAGCTACCACCGCGTCGTGGACAACGGCTTCTGGGAGCACCTGGCGCTGATCGTGGTCTTCTTCGCCGTCAGTGCGGTCGCCAACGGCTGGGTCGGGATCATCACCACCCCGTTCACCATCGCCGTGATCGTCGGCGCGTACTTCGCCACTCGCGACTACGAGCGCCAGTACGTCGCGGCGCCGGCGGGCCCCGCCACGCTGCCGCCGGCTCCTCTGGCCGCTCCCGAGCCCCCGGCGCCGATGCAGACCGCCATCGCCGAGGCGCCCGCCGCGCCGATCACTCCGGCCGCGCCGACCGCCGAGGTCGAGGAGACCGAGACCGCCGTCGAGACGACGCAGGCGACCGAGGTCGCTCCCGCGGCCGAGGCCGACGAGACGGCTGAGGCGACTGAGCCGGCCGAAGCAGCCGGAGAAGGCCGACGAGGCCGGCGAGCCGAAGGCCTGACGCCGGCACGGCCGGAGGTCACGGCCACAGAAGCCGGACGGGCCCGGCGGAGGCACTGCGCCTCCGCCGGGCCCGTCCGCGTATCAGGCCTCCGCGCTCATCCCGGGGAGTATGAGCGCCCCGGGGTGGGCGCCTCTTCCGGAGCCTCTTCCGGTGCCACATGAGGCTCCGGATCCGGCACCCGATTGGGCTCCGACCCCCGAACGACCCACATGCCCCCCATCCAGGCGGAACACCCAGTCCCGCCGTGCTCCCGCCGGGGGCGCGGAAGGCCGGATCTAGTAGATACTGCCGCCGGCCTGCGAGGAGTACAGCACGCCACCGATGGCGGAGATGCTGTACGCCGTGCCGCCCTTGCCGGCCCACTTCGTGAGGTCGAACGTCGCGGCGCCCGAGACCCGGTACACCGAGATGCCCTCGTAGGTGAGCGGCAGGTTCTTGGCGCACACCTGCGGCTTGCCGGTGGTACGCGTGAAGTACGCCGCGCCGTCGCCGTACAGCCGGGCCTGGCCGTTCTCGTCCACGGTCACCGTGTTGTCCTCGTCCACGGCGATGCCCCTGGCCTGCGTCGCCCACCCGTCGTTGACGATGCGCGCGAGGAAGGTGATGTGACGGCCCATGCGGTCACGCGCCACGAAGTGGCTGTCGGTGATCACGTTGCCCAGGTACGGGAGCCGCAGGAAGTCGTTGACCAGGGTGACGTGCGAGTGGTACGGGTTCTCGAGCGCCTGGCGGGAGAGGATCGTGCCCTTCTGCGCCACGTAGGCGAACTGGCCCTGGACGGCGAGGCCGGCGCTGATGCCGCCCACCGGTTTGACCCTGGCGGCCGCGTTGATGATGTCCTCGGCCGGCGTGTCGACCATGTAGGAGTAGTACAGCCACTGGTTGCCGCCATCGACGTAGATGGCCTCAGCCTTGCTCAGCTTGTCGAGCAGGACCGGGTCGTAGCTCGCCTTGCGCGTGCCGAGGACGAAGGTCTCGACCGAGTCGACGCCGCCGAGCGTGTACAGGTACGGACGCGTAGTCGTCGACGCCGGAGGCGGCGATGACCACGACGTCCCCGCCGCCCGCGCGGCCGAGCCACCACTGCACTGCGGCGTCCTGGTCGGTCGCCCCGCCGGCGAGGATCAGGCCCGGCTGGGTGGTCGCGACCGCGTCGGCCGGGTCTCCGGTGAGGTAGTAGGTGTAGCCGACGTCCGCGGCCTTCGCCTGCGGAGCCGCGATGCCGAGCGCCAGCAGCGCCAGGCACGCGATGAGGGTGATGCCGAGCAGGAGCAGCCTGCCGTCACGTCTGGTGCAGTCCATACGTCTCTCTCCTTGCCTGATGCGGCGCGGACGCCGCGTGCCACGTGCGCGCCGCGTTGCCCGCCCGGCGCGATCCAGATGCGCGCCGCGGTGCCAGCCACGACGCGATGTGGCGAGCATCATACCCGCGCGTCCGTAGCCCTTGCTGGCAACGCACGGGGCCTGACGGGTCAGCCGGCTGGTCGGTCAGACCACTCCGGGAGGCGGGCGAGGAAGTTGATGCTCGCGCCCGCGATCCAGACGCGCTCGCCCTCGAGGCGCTTCACACGCAGGAACCGCGCGCCGAGCAGGTACACCGGGATGGCGAGGGCCATGACCGCCACGCCGAGCCAGAAGAACTCGGCGCGGACGAGCAGGGCCGCGGCGAGCCAGCACACCATGCCCGCCGCCAGCAGCGCGGCCGTGAGCAGCGAGGAGCGGCGGGCCGCCCGCAGCGCCGCCCGCGTCACCGGCAGCGTGACGACCACGCGCGTACCCACGGCGCGCGCGACGACCAGATAGACGAGGGGGTTGAGCACCAGCAGCCAGTACACGGCCGGCTGGTGCCACAGCAGTGACACGTCCACGGTGGTGCCGCCGGCCGGCAGATCCGTCTTGACGCACCGATCCGGCAGCACGGCGTCCGGCGCCATGACGAGCAGATCGCCGTCGCGCCAGGCCTCGAGGGCGGCGTCGTCGTCAGGTCCCGATCCGTTGCCTCCCGCCATGGCCGCCGTGCTCCGGCCTCAGACCGGGTAGACGACCTCGAAGCGCTCGCAGACCACCGGCATGTCCGCCTGCGGAGAGCGCTCCGTGCCCTCGAGCTCGCGGGAGAAGGCGGCCCAGTGGGCCTCGCGCCAGAACGCGAGCGAGCCGTCACCCTCGCCCTCTGTGGCGGCGAAGTCCTCCGTCACCTCGTCGAAGGGGACGACCTCGACACCGGTGGTGCGGATCACGCAGACCGCGGCGCCGCCCCAGTCGGTGATGATGCTGAAGTCGCCGGGCTGAGGGAGCGGCTCGTCCTCGGCCTCGTAGGACCAGAGGGCGCCGGCCGTAGCTCGCTTGCGCCCGGCGAGGACGAGCTGGGCGAGCTCGTCGGCGTCGGCCTGGTTGTCGCAGAAGTGCCAGGCCGCAGCGGGCGGCGTGTCAGGCCCGGCCAGGTCCGGCCGGGCCTCCAGGAACGCCGCCCACAGCTCCTCGACCGAGGCCATCACGACCTCCTGCGGGCGAGGAGCTGTCCCGTCAGGAACGGCACCACGACCGCATCGACGCGCTCGTCGTCGCGAGCGCGGTCGAGCATCGGCATCACCTCGTCTTTGAAGTCGGTGACGTTGTCGGCGACCAGCAGCCCGCCGGGCACCAGCTTGGGCACGACGAGCTCGTACAGCTCGAGGTAGTCCTCCTTCTCCGAGTCGAGGAACGCAAAGGAGACGCCGTCGACGTCCTGGAGCCCCGCGCGTACGTCGGCGTGCACGAGCTCCACCACGTCCTCGACCTCGGCCACCGCGAACGTCTCGCGCGCGATCTCCACCTTCCACTCGAGGATCTCGAAGGTGGTCACGCGCGCGCCGGCCTCGCGCGCGGCGAGCGCCAGCCACAGCGTCGAGTAGCCGGCGCTGGTGCCGATCTCGACCCAGCGCCCCTCCGGCGCGCCCGCGGCGAGGATCGCGAGGAACTGCCCCACCTCGAGCGGCACCTCACGCAGGCGCTGCATGCGCGGCGTGCCGTCCGCGCGGTCGCGCACGCCGCGCTCCTTGAGCGCGGCCATCCGTACCTGCACGGGTTCAGGGATGTCGTGGAACATCAGCTCACCTCCGGAACGGCCGGGTCAGTCCACCGGCAGGCCAAAGAAGTCGCGCGGCGTCTGGAAGCACACCTGGTCGATGATCTCCTTGTCCAGGCCGAAGAGCTTCATCGCCAGCTGCACGCGCGGCACCATGAAGTAGTCGTTCCCCATCCCGCCGAGCTCGGAGTTGATGATGAGGCGGTCGCGCCACTCCGGGTGGTCGATGACGATGTGCGCGGCGGCCTCCGGCGGCATCTTGTCCCAGCAGATGCTGAGACCGACCATGCCGCCGGTGCTCATGCGGAACTCCATGGTCTCCTCGCCGGCGTGGTCGAACACGCAGCGCTCCACCGGGAAGCCCTCTTCCTTGATGATCTCGAACACGCGCGGGGTGATGGTGGGGCCCTGCGGCGCGAGGCGGATGGGCGTGTGCAGGATCACCGGCAGGTCGTGCTCGGCGGCCAGACGCAGGTGCTCGCGGAACAGCCACTCCTCGAAGTCGGTGCCGGTGTCCAGGCCGATCTCGCCCATGGCCACGACGCGCTCGTTGGCAAGGAACTCGGGCATGCGCTCGAGGCACTTCTCGGCGTCGGCCCGGTTGACTCCGAAGAACGGCACCGAGATCGAGGTGAATGCCTCGTAGCCCAGCGTCTTGGCGGTCGTCGTCTCCATGGTGAGGAAGCGCTCCCACAGGAGCAGCACGGTGTCGGCGTCGTGCGTGCCGACGAACATGTGCGGGCTCGGGATGACGGCCGCCTCCATGCCCATCATCACCAGCTTCTGCAGCTGGACGTCCTCGATCATGTCGGTGTGCAGGTGGGCGTCGATGAACCTCATGCCTGTCGCCTCCTCAGGTGGCGGATGGATGGGATGATCAAAGTGGCGGGTCCGCCTGGATGTACGGCTCGCGCTCCGCGACCGGCCGCTGGCGGTCGGTGGCCCAGCGGGTGACGATGGCGAGGCCGAGCAGGCCGCCGAGCGCGCACGTGCCCGCCCAGCCCCAGCGGTCGTAGGCGAAGGCGGCCGCGGCGGAGCCGGCGGCCGCCCCGACGAAGCAGGACGTCATGTAGAACGCGTTGATCCGGTTCCTGGCCTCCGGACGCAGCCGGTAGATCTCGCTCTGGCTGCTGATGTGGATGCCCTGCGAGCCCACGTCGAGGATCAGGATGCCGGCGATGAGAAGCGGCAGGGACGACTGGCCGAACCAGAGCAGGACGAAGGCGACGACCGTGAGCAGGCAGCCGGCGCCGGTGAGCCAGTAGACCCAGCCCCGATCGGTGTAGTGGCCGACGACGGAGGCGGCCAGCGCCCCGGCCGCGCCGACCAGCCCGAAGAGGCCGATGATCCCGTCGCTGTAGTGGTAGGGGGACCCGGAGAGCAGGAACGCGAGCGTGGTCCACAGGACGCTGAACGTGGCGAACGAGAACATGCCGTACAGCGAGCGGCGGCGCAGCACCGGCTCGTCGCGCGTGATGCGCACGACGGACGCGAGGAGCTTCGGGTACGGCAGGCCCGCCGACTGACGGAAGAGCGGCAGCTTGACGTACAGCAGCACGGCCTGGGCGAGCATGAGCACTGCGGCGATGACGTAGACGGTGCGCCAGCCGGCAGCCTGCGCGACGAGGCCCGAGAACGTGCGCGCCAGCAGGATGCCGAGCATGAGGCCGCTCATCACGTTGCCGACCACACGGCCCCGCTCGGCCTGCGGCGCCAGCGTGGCCGCGAACGGCACCAGGAGCTGCGCCATCACGGAGCTCATGCCGATCACCGCGGTGGCGACGATGAAGAGGCCGATGGACGGCGCCACCGCGGCGACGGCAAGGCCGGCCACGGTGATCGCGGCCAGCGTGACGATCAGTCGGCGGCGCTCGAAGAGGTCGCCCAGCGGCAGCAGGAGGATCAGGCCGGCCGCATAGCCCACCTGCGCGGCGGTGACGATGAGCCCCGCCACCCCCTCCGACACGCCGAACAGGCCGCGCAGCGTCTCGAGCAGCGGCTGCGCCAGGTAGTTGCTGCCTACGGCCTGACCGGTCGCGACGGCGAACAGCAGCACCATGCCGCCGCTGATGCCGCGGCCGGCGATGGACTGGGAGGTGCGCTGCGGATCACTCACGAGCTCTGACTACAGGCCAAGGGACCGTCTGTCAAGGAAGTCGTTCCGTTAAGCGGTCGGCTCATCCGCATCGTGGAACCCGTCAAGGAGCGCTGCCGCTTCTCTCCGCTCCCCGGCGGAGTAGTGTGCATTCGGCTCACGTACCTCTGGACGTACGTCCAAACGCCCCATGGGGTTTCCGGACGTACGCTTGGGCGTGCACGTGACGCCCAGCGAAGCACCCCGCCCGGCCGCCGCTTCACTCCTCCTTGCCGGTCCGGTCCGGAGGCGGGGTGATCGGCACGCGGTGGCGCTCGTCGAACGCCGCCGAGTGCGTGTAGCGGTAGAGCCGCGCGTAGAGCGGCGAGACGAGGCCGTTCAGGAGCGCCCAGCCGGCGAAGACGACCAGCAGCAGCGCCTGGGCGGCGAGCGGGGCGAGGCCGCCGGCGGCGGACGCAGCGCCTCCGCCGGCCCCTCCCTCGCCGCCGCCCTGCGCCAGCTGCGCGGCGAGCGCCAGAGCCAGCGAGGCGACGATGGCCATCCAGTAGTCGAGCGGCAGGCGCCAGAGCCAGCGGCCGTGCCACCACACGTTGCCCGGCCGGAAGCGGCGCCAGCCGTAGGCCGGGTTGAGCAGGAACCAGAGGAAGTCCCAGATGGCGCTCCACGAGACCCAGGCGGCGAGCAACGCCAGTTCCCTCGCCGCCGTCCACGGCGCGCCGAAGGCGAACGGCAGGTGGAAGAAGACCAGCGTCGCCGCGAACATCAGCAGGTTGTAGCCGGTGAGCGGCTTGCCGGCGAGCACCAGGCCGAAGAGGCGGGCCAGCGGCCCGCTCACCCGGTACGGGGTCGGCAGCTTCTCGGCCCAGCCGTAGGGCCCCTCGATCTCGATCTCGACGAGCGCGAGCACGAGGGCGAGGACGCAGAGCAGCGGCGCGGCGACGGCGAACGTCACGCCGGCGCCCCCGCGGCGGAGCCGGAGTCGCTGCGCGTGGCCCGGTGCGGCCTGCGCTTGCGCGCCGCTCCGGACTCCACGCGCGCGAGCTGCTCGCGCAGCGCGGCGAGCGCCTCGGTGTTGCCGTCCTGGCTGTAGCCCTCGGAGCCGCCGCTCGTGGTCGGGGATGCGCTCGAGGAAGCGAGGACGGCGTCCTCTGACGGGCGCCTCGGCGTACTCGCCGTACCCGAGGCGCTCCAGGTACCGCGCGTTGAGCGTCTGCTCGAACTGGCCGGCGACCGGGATCGAGAGCGCCGGCTTGTGCAGGTACACGCACTCGGAGAGCAGCGAGAACCCGCCGCCGGCGATCACACCGCGCGCGGTGCGCAGGTCGTCGAGGAACCCGGCCTCGCTGAAGGGCCGGTAGACCAGCCGGCCGTCGACGAGGTCCTCGGTGAGGTCGCGGCGCACACCGTAGAGCCGGCAGGGCAGCCCGGTCTTGTGCAGCGTGCGGACCAGGGTCTCGCTGCCGGCCGCCGTCTGGTACACGAGCAGGTGCTCGCCCGGCTCGGACTCGGCGGCGAGCACGGCCTCTCGCAGCACCGGCGCCACCAGCGTGGTGGCCTGGCGCCGCAGCGGCGGGCGGAAGAACGTCGGCACGATCGCCCAGTGCAGCCCCGCGGCCTTGGTGCGGGCGATCTGCCGCGCCAGCTCGAAGTCCAGGGTGTCGCCGCCGATGATGCCCTCGTCGTGCCGGCAGCGGTCGAGCATCATGATGTTGTCCACGCTGATGGCCGGCACGCGCTCGCGGTGCGCGACCGTGAGCACGAACGACTCGAAGTCGCTGACCACCACATCGGGCTCGAAGTCGCGCGCCACCTCGTAGAAGCTCCGCACCTGCGCGGGCCACCGGCTCACGGCGCCGCGCAGGTTCTGCGTCACCGTCTCCCAGCGCCTGATGGCGTTGTCCTCGTAGGCCAGCGAGAACCCGAGGATCTCGCGCACCTCGGGGAAGTGCTGCGCGAGGTAGTCGTGCGCGCGCCCGGAGGCGACGACGAGCACGTCGTGCTCGCCGACGAGGTCGGCAAGAAACGCGTGCGAGCGGGTGGCGTGGCCCATGCCCTCACCGGCCACGCCGTACAGGATCCGCACCGGGCCCTCCTTCTTCGTGCTGTGGAGGCCGGCGGCCACACGCCGGCCGGCCCGTGCAGACTCTACCCGCCCCGGCCCGTTCTCGCGCTGGCCGGGCTCACCGGTGCAGGGTAGGGTTCGGAGACAGTGCAGTACGCGCAGACCCTCAACGACTACAGCCCCGGCCGCCGCACGGCCATCATCGGGACCCTCGGCGCGCTCGGGACCATCGCGCCGTTCTCCATCGACCTGTACCTCCCCGCGCTCCCGACCCTCGGCAGCGACCTCGGCGCGTCCCAACAGCAGGTCGCCGTCACCGTGACCATGTTCCTGCTCGGCCTGGCGGTCGGGCAGCTGCAGGCCGGCGCACTGAGCGACACCCACGGGCGACGCGTGCCGCTGCTGGCCGGCCTGCTCCTCTTCACGCTGGCGAGCCTGGCCTGCGCGCTCGCGCCGAACGTCCAGGTGCTGATGGCCGCCCGGTTCCTGCAGGGACTGGGCGGGGCGGCCGGGATGGCCATCTCGAACGCGTCCGTGACCGACTACGCCCGCGGCCGCGAGGCCGCGCGTCTGCTGAGCCGCCTCGCCATGATCGGCGGCGTCGCGCCCGTCATCGCACCGCTGATCGGCGGCCAGCTGCTGCGCGTCGTCTCGTGGCGGGGGCTGTTCTTCGTGCTCACCGGCATCGGGCTCGCGCTGTTCGTCGGCGTGCTCGCCGGGCTGCCCGAGAGCCTGCCGCGCGAGCGGCGCTCCGCTGCCGGCGCCCGGGCCCTGCTCCGCAGTCTCCTCACGATCTCCCGCGACCTGGGCTTCCTCGGCCTCGCGCTCGCCGGCGCGTTCAGCTTCGCGGGGTTCTTCGCCTACCTGGCCGGCTCGTCGTTCGTCTACCAGGACGTGTACGGCGTGTCGCCGGCGGCGTTCAGCGTGCTGTTCGCGATCAACGCGGTGGGCATGCTCGGGGCGAACCAGCTCAACCACCGGCTGCTCGCCCGACACTCGCCGCAGCGGCTCCTCGCCGCCGCCCTGGTCGTGAACCTCGCCGCCGGCGCGGCCGCCCTCGCCGTGCTCCTCGCCGGCGGTCTCCCGATCTGGGTCCTCGCCGCGCCGCTGTTCGTGCTCGTGGCCAGCGTAGGGCTCATCATCCCGAACTCCACGGCCCTGGCGCTCTCGCTCCACCCGGACGCCGCGGGGACCGCCTCGGCGTTCCTGGGCACGCTCCGGCTCGGCCTCGGCGCCCTGGCGACCCCGCTCGTCGGCCTCGGGGGCGGCATGGACGGCGTCTCCATGGGCCTCGTCATCGCGGTGGCCGGCGCGCTGGCGCTCGCGACGTTCGCGGTCGTCATGTGGCGTGAGCGCAGCCTCAGGGACGCGTCCTGCGAGTACACGCCAGGCACCTGCGCAGACATGACCGTCTGTTGAGCCGCCTGGACGCCACCACGCCGTTCGATCGCTTCACCCCCGGCCGCCGCGCCGGCATCATCCTCATCTTCGGCGGCCTCTGGACCCTGGGGTCGTTCGCGACCGACCTCTTCCTGCCGGCGATGCCCGCGGCGGCCAAAGCCCTCGGCGCGTCCGATTCCGCCGTGGCTCTCAGCGTCACCACCTTCCTGATCGGCCTGGGGCTGGGCCAGCTGATCGCCGGACCGGTCAGCGACGGGCGCGGCCGGCGGCCGACCCTGCTCGTCGGGCTGGCGGTCTTCATCGCCACAGCGGTCGTCTGCATCGTCGCGCCGTCGGTGGAGCTGCTCATCGCGATGCGCCTGATCCAGGGCATGGCCGCCGCCTTCGGCCTCGCGATCCCCAACGCCATGGTCACCGACTACGCGCGCGGTCGCGAGGCCGCCCGGCTCTTCTCCTGGATCGTGATCATCGGCGGCGTGGCGCCGCTGGTGGCTTCGCTGGCCGGCGCCCAGATGCTCCGGCTGCTGGGCTGGCGCGGGCCGTTCGTCGCGCTGACCGCGATCAGCGTCGTCGCCCTCGTGTGCGTCGCCCTCTGGCTGCCGGAGAGCCTGCCGCGCGAGCGACGACTCACCGGCGGCCTGCGCACGGCGCTCCGTACCATGGCCGGCCTGACTCGAGACGGCCGCTTCATGGGCTACACCTTCACCGGCGCCTTCATCTACATGGCCTTCTTCGCCTACCTGGGCGGCTCCTCGTTCGTCTTCCAGCACCAGTACGGCATCTCACCGACCACCTACAGCATCCTGTTCGCCGTCAACGCGCTGGGGATGCTGGCTGCGGGCCAGGCGAACCACCGCCTCCTGGCCCGCTTCTCCCCGCGGACGCTGCTCAACGCCGCCCTCATCGCCTTCACGGTCGCCGGCATGGCCGTCCTGTTCTCGGCGCTGACCGGCGCGTTCGGCATCTGGGGCCTTGCGGTGCCGTTCTTCGTGATCGTCGCCGGCATGGGCGTCATCCTGCCCGACTTGACCGCGCTGGCGCTCTCGCTCCATCCCGAGGTGGCGGGGACGGCGTCCGCCTACTTCGGCGGCCTCCGGCTCGGCCTGGGCGCGCTGGCGATGCCGCTGATCGGCGTCGGCGGCACAGTCACGGCGACGTCCACGGGGCTCCTGATCGCCGTTTCGGCGCTCGCCGCTCTCGCTCTCTTCTGGGTCACGGCGCGCCGCGCCCGGGACCAGCAGGTCCTGCTCGACCTCCCCGAGGAGAAGTCGTCGGACGTGCCGGTGGCGTGAGTCCGAGGGGCGCCGCGGCCGCGCGGCGACGGCGCGAGGTACACTCTCGCCAACGGCGGACGTCCCAAGGAGCACACCATGTTCTGTGAGATCGCGCGGAAGCTCGACGACCAGGAGCTCGGACAAGATCAAGACCCTGGAACACGACCTCGGCCTCACCCTCGTGGCCTTCTCCTGCCGGTCGCTGGACGCGGCTCGCGAGGAGCGGCTGCAGAAGATCATGGAGGAGCTCGGTCCGCAGCTGCAGGCGCAGCCGGCCGAGCCGGACGACGCACAGCTCGGCCGCATCAAGGCGCTGGAGGACGAGCTCGGCCTCGCGCTGATCGCCGTGGACGAGACGGCGAGCTGAGGCGGCCGGCCCGCCCGGAAGCGGCAGGCCGGCCGGCCTCGCCCTCAGGCCTTCGGGTTCGGCGTCTTGACCACGAGGAACCGCACCCGGCCCTCGCCCTCGTTGCGGATGGCGTGCACGTGGCCGGCGGCGCTCGGCACGAGCGTGTCCGGCCCGGCCGTCACGAGCTCGCCCTCGATCTCGACCGACGGCGACCCTTCAAGGACGTAGAAGAACACGTCCACCGGCGCCTTGTGCGGCTTGACGACCTCGCCCGGCTCCAGGGTGATCTGGCTCACCACGACGTCCGGCGTGGAGTAGAGGTGACGGACGTCCACGCCGTGTGGGTTCTCGGCGACGGCGGTCTCGTGTGCGGTGATGGTCTGCATGGGGACTCCGTTCGGCTGGCTGTTGCTCTCCCCCTGAGCATGCGCGCGAGCTGAAGCGCTCAACCTTGACGCTGGTCAACGACCGCGTTTGTCCCCCCGCGGTGCGGGAACGCCACAGAGGTGACACCCGATCCCCGAAAGGAGGCTGACGTTCCATGTCGGCTGAACTCACAGGCAAGCGCATCGCCATCCTCGCCACCGATGGAGTGGAGGGCGTCGAGCTCACGAGCCCGCGCGAAGCGCTAGAGCAGGCGGGCGCGACCGTGGAGATCATCGCGCCCAAGGACGGCTCCATCCAGTTGTGGGACCACGACGAGAAGAGCACCACGGTCGCGGTCGACCGGCAGGTCTCAGAGGCCGATGCCGGCGACTACGACGGCCTCGTGCTCCCAGGAGGCGTTCGCAACGCCGACCACCTGCGCATTGACCAGGAGTCGGTACGCTTCGTCACCGAGGTCACCCGGCGCTCCATCCCGATCGGCGTGATCTGCCACGGGGGCTGGATCCTCATCGAGGCGTGGGCGGTGAACGGCAAGACGATGACCTCGTACCCCTCGCTCCACACCGACCTGCAGAACGCGGGCGCCAGCTGGGTGGACAAGGAAGTCGTCAACGACCACGGACTGGTCTCGAGCCGGCGTCCGTCGGACCTGCCGGCGTTCAACGCGAAGATCGTCGAGGAGTTCTCCGAGGGCGCGCACGAGCGCAAGGCGGCCTGACGTCGCCCTTCCGGCGGTCTACGCGCTCACGTACCGTTCAGGCCGTAGGTCATCCGTCGGCCTTCCCGCCGCACCAGCGCAGCAGCACGAGGGCCACGGCGCAGGCGTGATCGACGAGGTCCCGCACGGGAACGGACTCGTCGATGGTGTGCGCCTTGGCGAGGTCGCCGGGACCGAACGACACGGTCGGTGTGCTTGCGACTCGCGTGAACACGGCCGCGTCGTGCCACGAGTCGAGCCCGCTGATGCGGCCGGGCCGCCCGACGTCGGCGCCTGCGGCCAGCGCGCTCGTCACGATGGGGTCGTCGTCCGGCACCTCCGCCGGCACGATGTCGCAGGGCCACTCCCACTCCGGCGGGTGCTCGGCCAGCCAGTCGTCCTGGTCGGCGGCCTTCTTCACCCAGGCTTCGACTTCGTCGAACACGTCCTGGCCGCCACGGTCGCCGTCCACCTGGCCCGGCATGTACACCACCGAGAGGGTCGCCTCGCACGACGACGGGTACGTGACCATCCACTCCCCGCCCTTGATGACCGTCGGCAACACGTGCGGCTTGTGCAGGTAGGGATGCTCGAACGCAGGGCGGCTCGCCCAGTCCTCGCGCAGCGCGCGCAGGCTGGCGAGCACGATCTCCATCTTGTCGATGGCGTTGACGGGTCCGCCGTCGCGCCAGTGCGGGTGGTGCATCTCGGCGTGGCCCGTGCGCCCGACGGTGCGGACCACGGGGTTCACCCCGCCGCGGCAGGCCACCCAGACGTCGAACGCGGTGGGTTCGGCGCAGAGGCCGGCGTCGGCGCGCACGCCGCGCGCGGCGCACGCGTAGGAGCCGGCGCCGCTCGACTCCTCGTCGGTGTTGGTGCAGAACACGACGTCACCGGCGAGCTTCGCGCCCAGCCGCGTGACCGTCTCGAGCGCGAACAGCATGCCGGCGATGCCGCCCTTCATGTCGCAGGCGCCGCGCCCGTAGAGCTGGCCGTCGCGCACCTCAGGCTCGAGCGGATGGCTCGTCCACTGCTCGAGCGGCTCGTAGGACACGGCGTCGATGTGGCCGTTGAGAAGGAGCGAGCGGCCGCCGCCCGCGCCGCGCAGGCGCGCGGCGAGCTGCGGCCGCCCGGTGAAGTCCAGACCGTCCGGCACGACCCGGTTGCCGGCGCCGGTGGGCTCCGGCTCCCACACGTCGACCTCGGCGCCGAGCGCGACGAGGCGCCGGCGAAGGTACTCCTGCAGCTCGGCCTCTTGCCGCGCCGGGTCGCCGACGTTGCGCGCCGTCGTGTCGTACCGCACCAGGTCCCGGACGAGCGCCACGAGCTCCTGCTCACCTTCGCGGACGGCGGCCACCACCTGCTCCTCGAACGCCGATCGAAGGGTCTCGCTCATGGTGGGTCCTCCTCCGGGATTGGTGTGGTGTGGTGGAGCGGCCGGGCGGGCCATGAGGCCCGCCCGGCCGGGGTCGACATCAGGACGTGACGTCCGATCTCAGCGCAAGCTCACTCCGGCGGCAGCTCGCCGAACGTGATGCTGACGTCGATGCCCTGCTTCTTGCTCCTGGCCTTCCAGACGAAGTACCAGATGATGCCCGCCGCCCACGCGCCGACGAACAGGATGACGCTCTTGCCCGTGGTGAGGCGAGTGGTGGGCTCGATGAACGAGTAGTAGAGCATCGCGACGATGAACGCGAGGTACAACACCGCCCCGATGCTGATGATGGGCACCCGGCCGATCTTCCAGGTCCTGTACGGCGACGCCTCCCAGATGCCGCGCACGTTCTTGCGGAACGGGAACAGGAAGGCCGCGATGCCGGTGATGAGGAACACCGAGGCGAACTGCAGCCCACCGCCGACCAGGCCGGCGAGCGACGAGCTGAACCACAGGACCATGGCGATCACGCCGACCCCGAAGATGACGGCCACCACGACGAGGTTCTTGAACGGCTGCGCGAACTGCGGGCTCACGTCCGTGAACCACTTCGGTCCCATGCGGTCGAGACCCCAGGACAGCCAGGCGCGGCCGACGATCAGGATGGCGATGGTGATCTCCAGCCAGATGACGGCGATGAACGCCAGCACGATCGCCCAGGCCACGATGCCGTTCTTGCCGCTGGCGATCCAGGTGAGCGTGAGGTAGTCGGGGCTGTACGGGGCCGTGTAGCCGGGCACGCCCGCGCCGAAGCTCTGTGCGGCCGAGGCGCTCAGGAAGTTGAACGCCAGGATGCGGTAGAGGCCGACCACGGTGAGGAACCCGAGCACGATCGGCGTCCACACGGCGAGGACGTTGGCGCCGAGGAGAGCCTTGTCCGGGCGCTTGACCTCGCCGCTGAGGTACGCGATCGCGTAGTTGTAGACGAACAACGCGTAGACGCCGCTGAAGGCGCCGAACGTGCCGCGCCAGTCCCAGCTGTCCGGCAGCGGACCGGCGGCCTGGATGAACTGGTCGTAGCTGAGCGACTTGTACTGGACGGCGATCGCGTTCCAGTTGTGGATGAAGTCGGCCTTGCTGCTGAGGAAGAGCGCGATGATCAGCACGATCACGCCGCCGATGGCGGGGATGAGCATGATCTTCTGGATCAGCGCGTAGCTCTTCATGCTGAAGGCGACGGAGACGAAGCCCACGATGACGGCGATGAGGCCGAGCACCACGAGGCCGGTGTTGGAGGCGCACCAGTCGGCGAAGCTCCACAGGCCCATGTACTGGGCCCAAAGCTGCAGGGCGGGCACGCCGAGCCACGTGGCGATGTACCAGTTCCAGTAGAAGATGGCGATGATGTTGCAGAACACCGCGCCCAGAGCGATGGCGGGGTGCAAGATGCGCGAGTTGTAGACGTACTCGCCGCCGGCGCGCGGCATGGAACCGCTGAGGATGCCCCAGACGAGAGGCGCGCCGATACCGGCGGTGACGGCGCCGATGGCGATCGAGATGAGCAGGTTGCCGGTCGGGTAGAGCGAGAGAGCGATACCCACCATGAGCCACAGCGTGGCGATCGGCTGGCAGGTCATCAGTCCGGCGCCGAACGCGTCCCACATGTCGAGACCGCGCACGAGACCGCTGGCTTTGCGTGCAAAGACGAGATCTTCGGCCATACGTCCCCCTGGAATGACGTACGTTGGTCGGTGCTACGAGCCGGCGCCGGATCCCCACCCGCGCGCCGTCCCTCGGCTCACACCATCGACCACCTCCTCCGTGCAGCCCGGCATGGCACCCAGGGTGCATAAGATGCGGAAGATCTCCTTAGGCGCATGCTACGGCCATGCGTGGACGTGTCAAGGCTGACACGCCATGATCTCAGCGGACGCGGAAGGCCGCCCAGGCGGAGACGGCGCCGGGGACCGAGGCCCGTGCCCGGAACGCGCCGGCCGAGCGCGGCCGGTACGGCCACCCGTAGGCGCCGGTGGCGCCGGTCGCGCGCAACGAGCTCGCCGCGGTCCTCCAAGCGCCTTTGACGCGGCGCTGCACGACGACCCGCACCTGCGCCGCGGCGCCGGCCGGCGTCAGCCGGCCGGTGAGCTGCACGCGGCGACCCAGCTTGAGCACGCTCTGCGATGCCGCGAGCGTGACGGCCGGCGGCAGCGGAGGCTCCGGCCGCAGGACGACGAAGCCGGCGGCGCTCGTGGCCACACCGCCGGCGCTGAGCACCGTCACCGGGCCGGAGACGGCCGCCTCCGGCACGGTCGCGGCGATCACCACGTCTGATACGACGGCGAAGGAGGCGTTGACGCCGCCGAAGCGGACGATGGCCGCCCACGTGAACTTGGCACCCGTGAGCGTCACGCTCGCCCCGGGGGCCGCGGACGCCGGCGTCACCGCGTCCAGGCGTGGAGCCGGCACCGTGTGGTGCGCGCTGCCGGCCGACTCCGCGGCGGACTTCGTGACGGAGTGGCACGTGGTGCAGCCGGAGGGCGCACCGGCGTGAGCGGCGTGCCGGAACTCGGCGCCGCCGCGCAGGTGGCACGTCGAGAGGCAGGACGCATCTGAACGCGCCCAGTCCATGTCCTGGCCGGGGGCGTGGCATGTCCAGCACACCTCCGCCGGTGCGGACGAGCTGGTACCCGGAGTGACAGCTGAAGCAGACTTCGCTGACGGGCGTTCTCTTGGTGTGGGCGTTCTCGTGGCAGGTCTCGCAGTCGCTGATCCCGCCATGCTGGTAGGCCTCGTAGGCGCCTGCCGCACCGGGCGCCAGCACGAGGACGAAGAGGGCGAGCGCCGCGAAGACCGCGGCCGGCAGGTACCGGTGCGGCCGGCGCTGCGCTTCGTGTCTCACGTGAACCTCTCTCTCCTGCCGCTGTGTTCCCCGTACGGTCCGCGACCTGGGTGTGGTCACAGAGGTGGGGCCGCGGCGGGACGAAGTGTCCGCCGCGGCCCCGGTCCTGCCGGCCGGCGTCAAGTCGCCGGCCGTGTCTGCGTCAGCCTACCGCACGCACTTGATGGTGATCTTGGCGCTGTACAGATCCGTAGCGGCTGAACCGGAACGGACCCACTTCACCTTGTAGTTCTTGTAGGTCTTGGAGACCTTGAACGTGAAGGCGAAGTTGCCGGTGGCGTCCGAAAGCGTGGTACCGATGACGGTGGAGCCACGCATGAGGACGACCTTGGCGCCGGTCGCGGCGGACTTGTCGCCGTTGACGATACGGCCGGCCACGTGCCCGTTGTGGTTCTTCTTGACGGGCGACTTGGCGGCGGCGTGCGTGAAGTAGCCGCCGACCGAGCGAGCTTCCTGCTCGGCCTTGCGCAGGCCGGCCATGATGTACCGCGGGTTGTGGACGCTACCGGAGGCGTCGTTCTCGTACGCCTTGTAGTTCCACGTCGCGCGGCCGACGAGCACGTAGCCCGGCTTGGAGCTGTCGGTGGCGGAGAACTCGCTCTTGGTCTTGGCCGTGGTGATGGCCGCGACCACAGCGGCAGCCTGCTCTTCAGCAGCCGTCTGCCACTCGTCGATGTTCGCCTGCAGCTCGTCGCGCGTGCGGCTCGGATGGCAGGTGGAGCAGGAGTCCTGACCGGCCGTGTACTTGGCCTCGGCCTGCCACTTCTCGGCGTCGCCCGGAAGCATCGGCTTCATGCCGTGCGAGATGCGGGTCTCGGCCTTGTTGGTCTTGGGCATGTGGCAGTCTTCGCACGCCGCGCCCGGCATGTACTCGTTGCCGTTGGCAACGTCCACATGACGCTGCGGGCGTGCAGGTTCTCGCGCTGCGGGTGGCTCGCGCCGCCGTGGGCGGAGAGGTCGGCCATCGGCACCGGGTTCGGGGTGGTGCCGAGGACTTCCATCTGCCAGTTGTGGCAGTCCTCGCAGATGCTCTGGTTGGAGACGGTGAGGCCCTTGGCGCTGCGCTCGCCGGCCTGGTCGGGCTCGCGGACGACGTCTTCGGAGCCGACTGCGGACGGGTGACCGTTGTGGCAGGTGATGCACTCCTGGCCCATCTTGCCGACGTTGTCCTTGGTCAGGACGAAGTCCTGGGCGATCGGGTCGCCCTTGGACTGCAGGTAGCCCTCGCCGGTGTGGCACTTGTAGCAACCGGGCAGTATTGGCGTCGAACATGTTGTTCGAGTAGTGGCCGTTGCCCGCCGCCTGGAACGCCATCGCGTCCGGGTCGGTCGTCGTGAGGCCGCGCGGTAGGAGTGCGCGGAGGCCGCCCACTCGTTGTAGTAGTAGTGGTTGCCCTTGGCGTTGCTGCCGTTCGGGATACATCCAGTAGGTCGTCGGTGCGAGAGCGAACTCGTCCTCCGACGGGATCTTGGTGTACGACTGGCCACCGCTCGACGCCGTTGATGTCGACGAAGTCGCGCATCTTCAGGTTGGTGGTGTAGCCGTAGATGCCGAGCGTGGTGCCCAGGTTGGTGTAGCTGCCGTGGCACTGGCCGCAGACCTGGGACTGGCCCAGGACGTCGAGGCTGCCGGAGATGTTCACGTTGGTGTTGGTGTGGCCGTTCACGGCGTCGTACTGGCCGGTGCCGTGGCACTGCTCGCACTGGATGCCGAGGCCGGGGTACGAGACGGTCGGCGTCGGTCATGAAGTCGTTGACCGTCTTGGACTCGTCACGCGCCCACTGCACGCGGTGCCCGGCGTCGCCGCGACGGTCGCGGCGGGGTTCGGGACGGACTTGCCGGTGGCGCCCTTCATGGTCGGTGCCGAGCATGTGGCAGCGCTGGCAGCTGTAGGTCACGTCCCAGAGGCCCGTCGTCGCCGTCGCCGACGACCCACTCGCCGCTGGGCTCCCAGACGAGACCCTCGACGAGGTTCCACGGCATGACGGTCGGGATCGCTGGACTGCCGTTGAAGAACAGGTACTCGGTGGCGGATTGCCGGATCGGCCGCGCCGAGCGTGACCCACGGAAGCTGTTGATGCTGTAGATGCCGCCCTGGGAGTAGACCTGGCCGGTGGCCGTAGGTCCGACCTGCGGGATGTCGCCGGCCGCGCTGAAGTTCGTCCAGTTGACGGGCGGCGCCGGGTTGACGCCGGCGGTCGCGAACGCGCCGTGGAGGGCGGACGTGACCTTGAGGTCGCCAGACATCTTGCTGTGGCAGTCGAGGCACTTCGCCTGGCCGGCGAAGTGCATGCCGTATTCGTTTGTGAGAGTCGCGGACGCCAGAGCTGGCAGCACGAGCATGCCGATCAGGGCGACCACGAGCAGAATGAAGATCTTCTTCCCCATGGCTCCTCTTCGATGGTGAGACTGACGAGTGGTCGGGACGCCGCGCACCTCCTTGATCGTTCTCAGGGCCAGTGCCGCCGGAACGAGCGGGCGAGAGGCACTCAAACGAAGGCGCGCCGACGGTCGGCCGCGCGGTGCGCGGCCCCGGGCTTTGCTGTTGTCGAACGGCTCCTCCGAGTGAGGCCGGTCCCCTTGGAAGTCCCTACCGGCGACGCTCGTGCGTATCCTAGGGTGAAAGCCTTAGTGACGCAAGACACAAGACCGGAGGGCGGACTAGGGTGTCCACCTGATGGGAACGCAGCACCGCGGTGGGGTCAGGGGCGGCGGCGCGGCGGCGACGTCAGACGGCCCGCCGCTCCAGTTCGCGCGCGAGCTGCTCTCCCCAGGCTCGCGCGCGTTCCGCCTCACCCTTCTTGAGGGGGCCCTGAGAGCCCTTGACGACGAACCCCTCCGGCTCGGCGATACCGACGTAGCCCTTGGTCTCGAGCAGCGACTGGATCTCGGGGGCGCCCTTGCCGAACGGACCGCGCACCTGGGTGTCGAACGCGGCCGCGCAGGCGCTGCCCGCCGGCAACGACGCCAGCCAGGTGCGCAGCAGCGGGCAGGAGAGGTCCGGGGCCGGGCCTCTGCCCGGGCTCTGGCGGATGCCCTCGCGCATCTTCTCCGACGACAGCTTGAAGCCGAACACGGGCGCGCCGGCGACGATGAGGCCGGCGCCCTCCACGTCCGCGGCCGTGACCTCGTCGGCGCGCAGGGCGCGGGCGCCCGGACCGAGCCCCTCGGCCACCGCCCGGGCCACCTCGGCCGTGTTGCCCCACAACGACTCGTACACCACGATCGCGTCCATCTGCTCACCCTCCCGGCTCCCGCGCGCCGCGCGGGCGGCCGACTCGCCCATCCCTGCGCCGATGGTACGACGCCGACGTCGCTTCGCGGTCGCGCGACAGGGGTAGTACGACAGGCGAGACGATGATTCGCAAGGAGGGCACGTGAGGGCGGATGAGGAGCGGCTGCGCGACGCGTCCTACGGCGCTGTGGACGTCGACCCTGCCGCGGCCGAGGGACTGCCCGCGCGTGCGCGGGCGGTCGTCGTCGGCGGCGGCATCATCGGCGCGTCGGTAGCGTTCCACCTCGCGCGGATGGGCTGGACCGACACCGTCCTGCTCGAGCGCAGCCGCGCCGGCAGCGGCACCAGCTGGCACGCCGCGGGCCTCATGACCCGCACCCGCGGCACTCACATGCAGACGGAGCTGGCGAGCTACAGCCGCGACTTCTACCGTGACCTCGCGGCGCTCTCCGGCGTCGACGTCGGGTACTACCCCAACGGCTCCCTCTCGGTCGCCCGCACGTCCGAGCGCCTGACGGAACTGCGGTACTCGCTGACGCTCGCGCGCCACCACGGCCTCCCGGCGCGCGAGCTCTCGCCCGACGAGATCGCCGCCGTCTCACCGCTTCTCAGGGTGGACGACCTGACGGGCGGCGTGCTCTTCGAGGAGGACGCCACGGTGAACCCAGGCTGGGCGGCCTGGGCGACGGCCAAGGCCGCCTCGGCCCACGGCGTGCGCGTCGTCGAGGGCGTGCGAGTGACCGGCTTCCGGCTGCAGACCACGCCGTCCGGCCCCGCACGCGTGACCGCGGTCCAGACCGACCACGGCGACGTGGAGTGCGAGGTGGTCGTCCTCGCCGCCGGGCTGTGGACGCGCGAGCTCGCGCTGCTCGCCGGCGCGCGCGTCCCCCTGCACCCGTCGGAGCACTACTGGGCGCAGACGGAGCCGATCGAAGGAGCCACGCGCGACCTGCCCATCATCCGCGACCTGGACGGATCCATCTACGTGCGGCACTACCGCGGCGGCCTGCTCGTCGGTGCGTTCGAGCCCGACGGGCGTCCCCGCCCGGCCGCATCGATCCCGGAGGACTTCTCGTTCGGCGAGTTCGAGCCGGACCTGGAGCACTTCGGCCGGCCGCTGGCCGCCGCCACCCGGCGCGTGCCGGCGCTCGCCGAGGCGCGCTTCGCACACTACCTGTGCGCGCCCGAGAGCTTCACGCCGGACGGCGGCTTCGTCCTCGGCGAGACCGGCGAGGTGGCGGGACTGTTCGTCGCGGCCGGCATGAACTCGCAGGGCATCATCCTCGGTCCCGGGGTCGGCCTCGCACTGGCGCGCTGGATCGACGAGGGCGCGCCGTCCATCGACGCCGCCGAGGTGGACGTGCGCCGCTTCTCCCCCGCCCAGGCCAACGCCGGCTACTTGTTCGAACGCACGCGTGAGTCGCTCGGCCGCCTCTACGCCATGCACTGGCCGTTCCGGCAGCCCGATTCGGCCAGAGGACTGCGCCGCGTACCGCTCTACGACCGCCTCGCCGCGGCCGACGCCGTGTTCGGCGAGGCGGCCGGCTGGGAGCGCGCCGACTGGTACGCGCGCCCGGGGGACCGCCCGGACTACGAGTACTCCTACGGCCGCCAGAACTGGTTCGACGCCGTCGCCGAGGAGCACCGCGCCGCCCGCGAGGGCGTAGCGCTGTTCGACCTCTCCTCGTTCGCCAAGCTGCGCGTGGAGGGACCCGCCGCGCTGGCCTCCCTGCAGCGCGTCTTCACCGCCGACCTGGACCGCCCGCCGGGGGCCGTGGTGTACACGTCCCTGCTCAACGCGCGCGGCGGCGTGGAACTGGACGCGACCGTCACGCGACTGGACGAGGGCGCGTTCCTCGTGGTCACGTCGGCGGCGGCGCAGGCCAAGGCGTTCCACTGGCTGCGCCGCTACGCCGGGCCGGCGGTCGTCACCGACGTCACCTCCGGCCTGGCCGTGCTCTCGGTGGCCGGCCCGCGCTCGCGCGAGCTGCTCGCGGGCCTCACGGACGCCTCGCTCGCCGACGCGGACTTCCCCTTCGGCCGGGCGCGGACCATGGACGTCGGCTGGGCGACCGTGCTCGCCCTCCGCGTGTCGTTCACCGGCGAGCTCGGCTGGGAGTTGTACGCGCCGGTGGAGTCGGCGCCCGCCCTCTACGACCAGCTGGTCGAGGCCGGGCGGGCCCACGGGCTGCGCCACGCCGGCTACCTCGCCCTTGACGGCCTGCGCGCGGAGAAGGGCTACATCCACTGGGGCGCCGACGCCGGACCGGCCGACACGCCGGACGAGGCCGGCCTCTCGGCGACGGTCGCCCTGGACAAGCCCGGTGGGTTCATCGGCCGCGAGGCGCTGGCCGCCGCCGGGCCTCCGCGCCGCCACCTCGTGCCGGTGCTGCTCGACGACCCGGAGCCGCTCCTCTACCACGGCGAGACCGTGCTGCAGGGCGGCCGTATCGTCGGCCGCGTCACATCCGGCGCCTACGGTCACACGCTCGGCGCCGCCGTCGGTCTTGCGGCCTTGGACGGCGAGCCGGCCGCTGTGGACGAGATCGTCGCAGGCGGCGCGGTGGAGGTCGAGATCGCCGCCCGTCGCTACCCCGCCCGCCTGAGCGGCCGTCCGTTCTACGACCCGGACGGCCGCCGCCTCCGCGGCCACTGAGCGCGGAGCGCCAGGGCAGAGCGCGGCGGCGCCTGAGCGCGGCGCAGCGGCGACATCCATCCGCGAGTGGGTCCGGCCCCGGGGGATTGAGGTATGTGCGATGCGGTCACGTACCTCCAGGCGTACGTGCAGGAGCCCCATGGGACGTCCGGACGTACGCCTGGACGTACTCCGCCCCGACGCACTACCTTCTCGCCGGCAGAGGCGAGGCGCATCGTCTCGACGCCCTATCCCTTCCCTCAGGCGGTTCTCAGGCATTCGTCATAGGATGACCGCGTGCGGCAGAGACTCTTCAAGCTGTGGGCCTCGCGCCGGGCGGCAGTGGTCCCGGCGGCGTGCGTCGCTCTGGGGGCGGCGTGCCTGCTCGTGGCCGCCGTCACCGGCGCCGGGGACCTCGCGAGCGCGCTGGCGCAGACATCCACCGTGTCACCGTCGCCGTCGCCGTCGCCGTCCGCCTCTCCTGGCGTCAGCGAGACGCTCACCACCACAGTGCTGGGTGCGGTCAGCGTGCACAGCGGGCAGACGGCGCGCGTCCGCTACCGCGCCGACGACACGGCCGGTGGCGACGTGACGGTGGACCTGCTCGTGACCACAAGGACCGGAGAGACCCGGCGCCGGCTGGTCAGCGGACGGGTCGTCCGGGCGGGGACGGAGCAGGTCTGGCGCGGCCGGCTGCGCCTGCGGCCCGGCCGCTACCTGCTGGTCGCGCATGCCACCGACGCGGCGGGCCGAGCAGAGGCGAGCGCGCAGACGGCCGGGCTGCGCGTGCTGCAGCCCCTGCCGCCGCTCATCCCCACCGCCCGGGCTCGGCGCGCCGCGTTCGCCTGGGCGGCCGGCCGGTCCGGCGAGGTGGGCGTCGCAGTGGTCGACAGCCGCGGCCGACTGTACGGATATCACGCCACGCAGCCGTTCATCACGGCGAGCACCGTCAAGGCCATGCTCCTGGTCGCGTACCTGCGCCGCCACAGCACGGTCTCCGACGGCATGCGCGCGACGCTGACGCGCATGATCACGGTGTCCGACAACGCCTCGGCCGACGCGGTCTACGCGAGCGTCGGCCGCGACGGCCTCAAGCGCCTTGCCCGTCACGCGCGCATGTCGAGCTTCCGCACGAGCAGCGGCTGGATCCTTTGCCACGTGAGCGCCGCCGACATGGCCCGGTTCTTCCGCGATATGGAGCGGTACGTCCCGCGCGGCCATCGCCGCTTCGCCAACCACCTGCTCTCGTCGATCGTGTCGTACCAGTCGTGGGGCATCCCCGCCGTCGCCCGGCCGCTCGGGTACCACGTGTACTTCAAGGCCGGCTGGCTCGGCGCCTGGACGCTGGCGAGCGAGGCGGCGCGCCTGGAGAAGGGACGCGTGCGCATCGGCGTCGCCGTGTTCACCGACCACAATGCGCCCGGCGACTACGGCAAGGAGACGGTGGCCGGCGTCGCGGCGCGGCTGCTCCGCCGCTGAGGGTACGGCCGGCCCGGCGGCGGCCGGTGAACGGCCGATCCGGGCCAGGCCTGGCCGTCAGGTTCAGGCGGCGAGGCCGCGGTGGCCGTTGCGCTCGTCGGAGCGGGCGCGGACCTCGTTGGGCGAGCGCCGGTCCTGAGCGAAGTCGCTCACGTTGCCGAGGGTGGTGCGGGCGATCTGCTCGAGCGCCTCGCGCGTGAAGAACCCCTGGTGGCTGGTGACGATGACGTTGGGGAACGTCAGCAGCCGCGAGAGCTCGTCGTCGTCGATCAGGCGGCTGGAGTAGTCCTCGTAGAAGTACCGGGCCTCCTCCTCGTACACGTCCAGACCGAGGTGGCCGATCTGCCCGGACTTGAGCCCGTCGATGACGGCGCCGGTGTCGATGAGCCCGCCTCTGCTCGTGTTGATGAGCATGACGCCGGGCTTCATGCCGGCGACGCTGCCACGGTCGATGAGGTGGTGCGTCTCCGGCGTGAGCGGGCAGTGGAGACTCACGAGGTCCGACGACCGGAAGAGCTCGTCCAGGCCCACGTACTCGACCCCCAGGTGCTCGAGGCGCTCGCTGGGGAACAGGTCGTGGGCCAGCACGCGGCAGCCGAACCCGCGGAGGAGCGTCTCGGCGACGATGCCACCGATCTTGCCGGTGCCGACGATCCCGGCCGTCTTGCCGTGGAGGTCGAACCCGAGGAGGCCCTGGAGCGAGAAGTTGCCCTCGCGCACGTGGGTGTACGCGCGCGAGAGGTGACGGTTGAGCGCCAGGGCCAGGGCGATGGTGAACTCCGCCACGGCGTACGGCGAGTAGTCGGGCACGTGCATCACGGTGAGGCCGAGTTCGGCGGCGGCGCCGAGGTCGACGTTGTTGAACCCGGCGGACCGGAGCGCGATGAGGCGCGTGCCGTGGGCGGCCAGTTCGGACAGCACGGGCCGCCCGAGGTCGTCGTTGACGAACGCGCAGACCGCCGGAGAGCCGTGCGCCAGCGGCGCCGTGGCCGGCTCGAGCCGCGCGTCGAAGAAGACGAGCTCATGGCCCTGGCCCGGCTCGTCGTTGACGCGCTCGAGGAAGTGGCGGTCGTAGGGCTTGGTGCTGAAGACCGAGACTCTCACTGCTGTTGACGTTCCCCGCCGGGAGGAGGGCGGAACCAGCCTCCATCGCCGCCCCTCAGGCGCGATCTCAGCGGACGCGAAGAACTTGCCCGACCCCGACAAATGTTCTGGAGACTGTCACCGGGTGGTTGCCGATACTGGGAGTAGAGAAGACCCGGCGCGAGGGGCGCCGGCAGACATCGGGAGACTGGCATGGCCGCCGATCGACAGACGTACAGCAGGTACCAGATCCTCTGCGCTGAGCGGGAGGCGTGGAACGACGGCGAGGCCGGCAGCGAGGGCTTCTACTACGACGGCATCAGCTTCTGGCGGCGCGACGCCAAGGGCAAGGAGCGGCTGCTGCCCTCGTGGCGCACCCCGGCGCACGGCTGGCGCCACAGCGAGGGCTGCGACTGCGACCTCTGCACGGCGCACCGCCCGGCCGAGGTGCGGCCGCTCTCCGTGGCCTGAGAAGCTGCAGCGGAGGACGCCCCTCGTCCTGAGAGCTACTCGAGACGGACGCCGGCGCGCAGGCCGCTCTCCGCGGCCCACGCGCCGGCGTCCGTCTTCTTGCCTCCGGCCGGCTTGACGCGGGTCACCCGTAGGCGGCCGTCGGCGCACACCACGCTGAACCCGTCGCCGCCGACCTCCACGACCTCACCCATCGCGCCGCCGACCCCCGCGACGTCGCGCGCGTGCAGCGGCTCCGCGGCGAAGACCTGCAGCGTCTCGCCGCCGAGCGTCGTCCAGGCGCCCGGCGCCGGATCGCAGCCGCGCACCAGATCGTGGAGCTGCCGGCACGGCTTGCCCCAGTCGAGCCGCGCGTTGACCTTCTCGCACGGCGCCTCGTAGGTGGCCAGCGACTCGTCCTGAGGCACCCGCGGCGCCGTCCCGGCCTTGACCAGGTCCACCGCTTCGACGACCGCTTCCACTCCCATCGGGAACAGGCGGTCGAAGTACACGGAGCCGAGCGTGTCGTTCGCGCCGATCGGCGTGCGCTTCTGCAGCAGGACGTCGCCGGTGTCGATGCCGCCGTCCGGCCAGAAGACGGTGAGGCCGGTCTCGGTCTCGCCCATGATGACCGGCCAGTTGATGGCGCTGCGCCCGCGGTGCCGCGGCAGGAGCGACGGGTGGTACTGGATGGTCCCGTGCGTGGGCGCCGCCAGGATCTCGGCCGGGACGATGAGCGTGACGAACGCCATCACCTGCAGGTCGGGGGCGAAGCCGCGGAACTCCTCGAGCACGGCGGGATCCTTGAACGAGGCCGGGCGGACGAGGGGGAGCCCGGCCTCCCCGGCGGCCTCGGCCAGCGGGTCCGGGCGGCCGGCCTCCGGCGGGGCGTACACGGCCACCACGTCCTCGCCCCGCTCGAGCAGCGCCTCGAGCACGGCCTTGCCGAAGGCCTGCTGGCCGTGCAGCACGATCCGCATGCGTCCCTCCTCGCCGGTCACGTCGGCCGCAAGGGCGGCGCCCGGCGGCAGGCAGCATGCTACCGCATCGCCTCCTCCCGTTGCCCCAGGCCGCCCTTCCCTGTTGCCAACTGCCATCGGCGCCCCGCCCCTCTCCACGTACGCCGCCGCTGCGGCGCCGCGGGAGGGGTACGCGCCTCCGGCGTGAGGCATGCACCTCCGGCGTTGGGTCCGCGCCGTCCAGCGTGAGTGCGCCCTCTCGGCGTGAGGTATGTCCCTCCCGCCTGCGTACGTGCAAGCGTACGTCCAAACACCCCATGGGGCTTCTGGACGTACGCTTGGACGTACGTGTCCGAACAGGACATATGACCGCGGGCGCCGTCGGCGCCGTGCGGGCCCCGGCGCGAGCCGGTACGGCGGAAGCCGGGGACGCGCGAACCGGGGCGGCCGGCGAAGCTCTAGAAGCGGCCGCCGATCCAGGCGCCGCTGATGGAGCCGTACTGCACCACGGTGCCGGTGTGCGGCGCGTGGATCATGCTGCCGCCGCCGACGTAGATGCCGACGTGGTGGCTGTAGCTCGCATTGCCGAAGAACACGAGGTCACCGGGCTGCAGCGCGTTCAGCGGGACGGGCTTGCTGGCGCGCTGCTGGTCGGTGGCGCCATGCGAGAGGCCGATGCCGATCTGCGCGTAGCAGTACATGGTGAGGCCGCTGCAGTCGAAGCCGCTCGGGCTGGCGCCGCCCCACACGTAGGGCACGCCGAGGTAGCGCTGGGCGATGGCCACGACGGCCGAGTGGCCGGAGCCGCCCGGGTCGACGACGGTGCCGCCGCCCCCGCCGCCGCCGGAACTCGACGACGAGCTGGAACCGCCGGAAGAGGAGGAGCCGGAGGAGGACGAGTTGTCCGCCACGGCGGCGGCTCTGGCGGCCTCCGCCTTGGCCTTGGCGGCCGCGGCGGCCTTGGCCTCCAGGTCCGCGATCTCACTCTTGAGCCCACCCGCGGTGCCCTCGAGCTGGGCCTGGAGCGAGAGCACCTGCTCCTTGCTCTTCTCGCGCTCGGCGACCAGCTTGGCCGCGGACTTGCGGTCGGCCTCCAGCGCGATGCGCCGGTCGTCGATCTCCTGGCGGTACACGTCCGCGACGCGCGCGGTCCTGGCGTCGTTCTCCGTCATGCGCTGCATCACGTCGAGCTGGGTGAGCAGGTCGTCGAAGGTGCGGGAAGCGAAGATCACGTCGAGGATGCCGGCGCTGTCGGCCTTGTAGACCTGCTTGGCGCGCGCCGTGAGGTGGTCGTTGGCCACCTCGAGCTTGTACTCGGCCACCTTGAGCAGGTGACTGGTGCGTACCGATGCGGTCCTGCACATCCTTGAGCCGCGAGGCGGCCGCGTTGTAGCGCTCCACGGCCATGTCGGACTGCTCGTAGACCTTGCTGAGCTGCGCCTGCACGGCCGCCAGCCTGGCCTTCTTCGCGGCGATGGGTCCCGCCGACGCGACGGCGGAGCAGACGAGGAGCAGCGTGAGCGCTATGAGTACGGCGAACGTCGCCTTGCGGATGGGGGTCAAGCGGATCGCCTCCTTCGCGCCGGGTGACTCAGGGTCCTGGGCCCGGCGCCGGGCTTGAGCTTGCGACGGTAGCATCCGCCCGCCTCACCCGCAAACCGGTGAGCGTCAGGACCCTGCCGATCGTGCGTGGGGCGGGCGAGCATCGGCGTTGTCAGACCCGGTTGTAGAAGCCGGGCGTGCGCACGTCACTCTCCTCGTCGCCGGAGACCGCCACGTGGCTCGGCGTGAGCAGGATCACGTCGCCGCCGACGTGCTGCAGGCTGCCACCGATCGCGTAGACGAGGCCGCTGGCGAAGTCCGTCAGGCGGCCGACGAGCGCGCGGTCGCAGCCCCCGAAGTCGATGAGCATGGAGGCGCCGTCGCGCATGCGGTCGGCGATGCGCTGCGCGACCTCGAAGTCCTCGGGCCGGATCAGCTCGAACGCCAGCGGCGCCGGCCGCACCAGCGCGAGCGACCGCGGCCCGGTGTCTTCGCGCCACCGCGGCTCCGCGTCGGCGTACGGCTCGTCATCGTCGTACCAGTCGTCGTAGGCGTCGCGCGCTGAGACCATGCTTCCTCCGGCTCTCGTCGGTCCTTCATCCCCTTTGCTTCGATGCGGCGGCGGCGTTCGCCTGCCTCGCCGCCGATGATGAGCAGGGAAGCCCAGCCCGGGTGGGGCGACGACGGCATCGCCCCGCGTACCAACGCCGACCACCGCCCAAGCCGCCGCCGAGGCGGGTACCCTGCGGACAGGCGAACACGAGGAGGCAGCCATGACCGTCATCCCGCAGGAGCTCCACGACCTTCTGGCCGGGGGCCACAACGTCTGGGTCGCGACCGTCGGCCCCGACGGCACCCCCAACGTCTCGATCAAGGGCAGCGGCGCCCTCCTCGACGACGAGCACCTCTACTTCGCGGACATGTTCAGTCACAAGACGCGCGAGAACCTGGAGCACGACCCCCGCGTGGCCGTCGGCATCCACGACCCGGAGCGCAAGGTCGCGATGCAGGTCAAGGGCCAGGCGGAGCTGATCGACCACGGTGAGGTGTTCGACCAGGTGAACGACAAGCTCAAGGCGATCAGCGAGCAGCTGCACCTGCCGCCGATGAAGTACGTGGTGAGGATCACCGTGGAATCGGTGTGGGACATGGGCCCCGGGCCGCACGCGGGAGAGCAGCTGGACTGACCACCCTGCGGCACGCTGTCTACTGCTGCAGCCGCTCCACGATCGTCCTGGCGACCTCTTCCAGCTGGGCGTCGCTGAGCTGCGGCTTCTCCCACAGGAACCCGGTGCTGATCAGGTAGGCGTTGTCGCCGACCTTCACGGCGATGCCCTTCTGCATGTCGGTCCAGTCCCACCAGAACGCGTCGTCGCCGAGCCCTGCGATGGTCTGCGGCGCCATGTTCGACGCCTGCCGCTGTTCCTCGAACATCCCGGCGTTCCCTACGCGGATCCAGAGCGCCTCAGGCGACTTCTCGCTCTGGTAAATGGCGAAGTACTTCGAGGTGCCCTCGCGCTGATGCCAATCCGACTCGGGCATCGGCGTCGCGTCCTTGATGCCGGTGATGGCGCGCACGTCGTCCTGCGTGAGCAGGGCGGCGTAGTCCACCGCGGCGGCCGGCGACGCTGCCGCCGCCCCGCCGTCCCCGCCCGACCCGTCGCCCCCCGACCCCGAGGACGTGGCGGCCTCTCCCGAGCCACCGCAGGCGGCGAGCGCGAGCACCGCCCAGGCGGCCACGATCAGCATCGCCGCCAGGCCCCTTCGGCCCCTGCGCATCCTGGTCGACGATCCTTCCGAGCACAGCATGGCGTCCCCCTCTCCCAAGCTCCCCGGTCGGACGCCAAACGTGCACGGCGTCACAAGTCCATGAAACTGACGCAGGCGGCGCGTCGTCAAGCGTTAGGGACGCGCCCAGCAGACTCTCATGCGACTCTCAGGAAGAGCGGCTACGATGCCCCCATGACGACCTCCGCCCGCACATCCACCTGCGCCGCCGAACCCTCAGCCGCCTCTGCGGAACCCCTCGCCGCCGCTGCCGGACTTTCAGCCGGCCGGTCACGACCCTGGTCCAAGGGCGGGATCCGGGCGATCTCGAGGACCGCCTGGATCGAGATCGCCGTCGCCCTCATCTGCTTCGCCGTGCTGTGCGGCGCGGCGCTCACGCGCACGGTCACGCTGCTCGAGCCGGATGACTACGCCTATCGCGCCTCCATCGTGGCGCTCACCGAGGGCCACGTGATCCTCAGCGACGCGCAGTACCAGGACCTCGCGGAGCGCCTGCAGCAGCAGGACTCCGCGAGCGGGCTCAGCGGCAGCCGGGGGATCGCGCAGTGGACGCAACTTGACGACGGGAACTGGGTGAGCGAGAAGAACCCCGGCTACCCGTTCCTGGTCGCGCCGTTCGCGCTCGTTGGGCTGGAGCGGCTGGCGCCGCTGTTCTACGGCGGCCTCGGCTGCGTCGCGCTGTTCTTCGGCGGACGGCGCTGGCTGGGCGCCTGGGGCGGCACGTTCGCCGTCGGATTGTTCTGCTCGTCGGGCGCGGCGCTCGCGTTCGCGTGGCGCGCCTGGATGCCCACCTTCACCGGCGCCGCGCTCATCGCGGCCGGCGCCGGCGCCCTGCTCTGGGCGTTGCTCGCCGTCGACCGGCGGCCGCGGCTGCGGACGGCCGTCGGCCTGCTCGGGTTCCTCGCCCTCGAGGGCGCGATGCTCGTCCGCTACACGGACGCGATCGCGCTCGCCGTCGCCGCTGTGGCCGTGCTGGCCGTGTGGCGCTTCGTCCCCGGCCGGCTGCCCAAACGGGCGCTGATCTGGTGGCTCGGCTCGGCCGTGCTCGCCGGCGGGCTGGTGCTCGGCTGGGACGCGCTGGTCTACGGTTCAGTGACGGCGACCGGCTACGCGAGCGGCGTCATCACCTTCGGGCTCGGAGCGATCGGCGGCAACCTGGACCACATGCCCCTGCTGCTGGTGCAGACCATGCCGGCGTGCCTGCTCGCCCTCGCCGGCCTCGTCTGGCTGGTCGGGCGCAGCGTCTGGCTGCGGCGCACGGCGCCCGAGGACGAAGTGCGCCCCTCCCGCGCCGCTGCCCACCGCGACCTCGCGGTCGCCGCGGCGCTCACCGCCGTCTGGTGGGGCACGTGGGCGCTCTACTTCACCTACTACTGGACGGCGCAGATGAGCACCGGGCCGGGCGGCGCCGGCGGGCCCGGCGGCGGCGGGGCCGGCCCTGCCGGCGCGGACAACGCCATCCACCTCATCAGGTTCTTCGTCCCCGCGCTGGCGCCGATCGCCCTGCTGGGCGCCTGGGCGCTGGTGCGCGTGCCGCGCTGGGCAGCGCTCGCCGCCGTGGCCGGCTTCTTCGGCCTCGGGTTCTGGTCCTACGCGGACATGGCCTCTGCCGACCCTCGCGGAGGCATCATGGGCGGAATGCCCGGCGCGCCCGGCGGCACCCCACCCACCGGCATGCCGGTCCCGCAGGGGATGCCGACGCCGCCCGCTATGCAGTAGACAGACGCCGCCGGCGGCGCTGGAAACCGGCGTGCGCCCCGGCCCTCTGTGGCTGGGGCAGGACCAGGAGGCGCAGGGGTGTATGCCGTCCGGGGGTCGGAGCCTTATCCGGAGCCTCTTGCGGCACCCCATGCGGTGCCACTTCCGGAGCCCCTTGTGGCACTCTATCCGGAGGCTTGTCCGGTGCCTCTTGTGGCACCACATGCGGCGCCACTTCCGGAGCCTCTTGCGACACCACATCCGGCGCCGCAGAGGGCTCCGGTTCGGGCTCCGACCCCCGGACACACACCACCCCGCGGGCCGAGCGGCGCCAACGTCACCCAGGCGCGAGGGAGCAGGCGCCGGACAGCGTCACCCCAGCGCGCGAGGGAGCCGGCGGCGGACCGCTACGGCCTCAGGCGCAGCGCACCACGCCGCGCGCCCAGAGGCAGTCGCCGCAGGTGGGGTGCGGGTTGCCGAGACAGTCCTCTTCGTTGGTCTCGGCCAGTTCGCACCCGCAGTCGGTGCAGGGCGGGAAGTCGAAGCGCCGGACCCGGTCGCGGAACGCGACGTACTCCGGCCCGGCCCAGACGGCGGCCAGAGACTCGGCCGGGAGCCTGCCCACCTCCCAGCGCACGATGCGCTTCTCGCGCCCGCGCACGTAGCAGGTGTACGTGTGCAGCAGGGGCGGGCACGGGCTCACGCCGCCGTGCCAGGCCACCGCGCAGGCGTCCGCGTGCACGAACGGGCAGCGGGCGCGCGTGTCCTCCGGGTCGGCGCCGTGGAACGAGACCGGACCCGAGCGGGTCAGCGCCTTGCCCAGCGAGGCTCCGAGCTCCTCGTCCCAGTCGAACGCCGGCAGCTGCCAGCGGGCGCCGGCGGTGGTGTGGGCGCCGCTGGACGTGGACCCCTGGCGGTCGTAGAGCGTCTGGTCGAGCAGGTCCTCGGTGTAGGCGAGCACGTTGCTGACGATGATGAACGTCGCGCCCAGTTGCGCGGCGAGCCGGCGCAGGCCGGGCAGCTCGCCGATGTTGGAGCGCATCGCCACGAACTCGACCCCGATGCGCACCGCGGAGCTGTAGTTGGGTCCGCGGTGGTCGTGCAGGCGGCGCACGTTCTCCACCACACGGGCCAGTGAGGCGCCGGAACGGACGCGGCCGAAGGCCTCGGCGGAGGCGCCGTCGATGCTCACGACGAGCTGGTCGAGCCCCGCCTCGAGCAGCGCTGCCGCCATCGCGTCGTCCAGCAGCAGCGCGTTGGTCGTGACCTCGGTCCGCAGCCCGCGCTCCTTGGCGAGCCGCACCATGTCCGGGAACCTGGGGTGCAGCAGCGGCTCCCCCAGCCCCATGAACGCGACCGTGCCGGGCCCGCCTTCGTCCGCCGGCCCGGCCACTCCGGCCACCACGGCCTCGAACGTCGCCCACTCCATGAAGCCCTCGGGCTCGTCCCACGCGTGGCGGATGCAGGTGGCGCAGGCGAGGTTGCAGGCGTTCGTCGGCTCGACGTAGACCTTGGCCGGCGCGGTCACAGGCCCATACCTGCGCAGATCGCGAGAAGCGCTTCGCGGAGGTCCTCACGGCCTCCCCCGAAGACCGGCGCGCAGTCTTGTGGATCCGCGTCACCGCGCCAGACGGCCCAGGCGAAAGCGTTGCAGGTCGCCTCGCCGCACTCCCCGCAGTTGCTGCCCGGCAGCCGCTTGAGGATCTCGAGCGCCGGCGGCCGCCGGCGCGCCTCGAACGAGGGCTCGATCTGCTCACGCCGCGCCCAGACCTCGTTCACCTGGCTGCGCAGCCGCTCGAGGCTGGCCCAGGCGTCGACGATGTCGTCGGCCTTGGCGATGCCCACCCTGTCGCGGAACAGCGACACCATCCGGTGGCCGTCCATGTAGGTGAGCACGGGGAGCTTGGCGGTGTACGACGCCTGGTGCAGCTCGGCGTTCAGATAGGGGAGCGCCTCGGCCGCGTCCCCCTCGAGGTGGGCGATGAGCCGCAGCTTCTCGGGGTCTGCCACGCAGGGCGCAAGGACGACGATGGCCATGCCGGGGATGAGCTCTTCCGGCGCGGGGATGAGCCCGTCCGCCGCGGAGGCGGGCGACTGCTCCGGCACGCTCCGCCGGGATGGTCTGTGCTCCACCCAGCCCGCGCCGACGAGCCCCGCGCCGCCGTTGTCCAGATACTCGGCGCGCGCCTCCGCCGTCAGGACGAGGGCCGGGCACCCGACGCGCTCGTAGCCGGGGTCTGGAGAGACGACTTCGTACCCGATGCCGAGGCGGTCGAGAAGCTGCTGCGCCTTGGCCAGCTCACGCCGGTCCGTGAATGTCGTCAGCCAGTCCACGGCTCAGCTCGACGCCTGCGCCCTCATCCGGCGATAGTCCTCGAGCGACGGGAAGCTGATCGCCCCCTTCTCACAGAGGCCGGCGCAGTGCGAGCAGCCGGCGATGCAGGCGTCCTGGTGGACCACCTCGACCCTGTCGCCGGAGAAGCCGTACACGCCTTGCTGGCAGAACTCGAGGCAGGTGCGACAGCCGTCGCACAGCTCACTCTCGATCGTCGGGCCCCACACGAGCGTGCTCATCGGAATCCCCCTCCTCTAGCAGCAGCAGGCGCCTGCCGCCGGGCGCTTGTTGGCGAAGTAGCGCGCCAGGTTCTCGGGCAACTCGACGAGCGGCTCCGGAGTGACGGGCGGCCGCTCGTCGACCTTGAGCAGCGCGTCCATGAGCGCCTCGACGAGAAGCGGTAGCGGCGCGGCGCTGTAGACCTCGCCCCGGTAGTGCCACTCGCGGCAGTCGACGCTCACGTCGCCGTCGGTCAGGTCGCCGCAAGACTCGCACTCGGACTCACGGATGTCCTGGTCGATGTCACGGCCGTTGACGCGGATGGTGGGCGAGGAGAGCAGCGCGCGCGCCTTGGCCTCGTCCGCGCTCTGGACGACCGTCTCGCGGTACGTGAGGCCGACGTCGAGAGCCTCGGCCGCCGCGGCGACGATCTCGATGGCCTCACGCAACTGCTCGCCGGTGGGCACGCAGCGCGCGCACGTGTCGAGGTCGATGACGAGCAACTCGATGTTGAGCCGCCGCCTCTGCGCGCTCGTACGCGCGGAGGGGGCGGCCGCGGCCTCAGCCGCGGGGGCGCCGCAGCAGCACGGCGAGGCGGAGGCGGACTGGTCGCCGCAGCAGGAGGACGCTGCGGGGCCGGAGGTCGTCGGGGCGTCAGTCATGCTGGTTCAGGCTCCTTCGGGTGGATGGAGATTGTGATCGGTAGCAGCGCTCAGCCGAGCACCAGGTTGAAGAGGTAGCCGACGAACACGATGCCGAGGCCCACGACGCCGAGGAACGTGAAGATGAGCGGCCACTTCAGCACCTTCTTGAGGATGATCGTCTCGGGCAGCGAGAGAGCGATGACCGCCATCATGAAGGCGAGCACGGTGCCGAGGGCGGCGCCCTTCTCCAGCAGCGCCTCCACGATGGGGATGATGCCCGCGGCGTTCGAGTACATGGGGATGCCGAGCAGGACCGCGAGCGGCACGCTCCACCAGGTGCCGGCGCCCATGATGCCGGCCATGAAGTCCTGCGGCACGTAACCGTGGATGACGGCGCCGACGGCGATGCCCGCGAGCACCCAGGGCCAGACCCTGCCGACGATGTCCTTGACCGCCTGCCAAGCGTACTCACGCGGGCCGCCCAGGAGAGCTGCTCGCTCGCGGCGGCGGCCTCGCCCATCCTGATCTCGAGTACCCAGTCCTCGATGTAGCGCTCCATCTTCAGGCGCCCGATCACCCAGCCGGCCACCATGGCGATGAGGAGGCCGGTCACGAGGTAGAGGGCGGCGACCTCCCAGCCGAAGAGCCCGTAGAGCAGCACCAGGGCGATCTCGTTGACCATGGGCGCGGCGATGAGGAACGAGAAGGTCACGCCGAGCGGGATGCCGGCCTCCACGAAGCCGATGAAGAGGGGGACCGCCGAGCAACTGCAGAACGGTGTCACGATGCCGAGGCTCGCGGCCATCACGTTGCCGGTGGCCTCGCGCCGGCCGTGCAGGAGGGCGCGGGTGCGCTCCGGGCTGAAGAACGAGCGCACCACACCGACGCCGAAGACCACCAGGGTGAGCAGAAGGAGCACCTTCACGCTGTCGTAGACGAAGAACTCGAGGGCGGATGCCCAACGGGTGTCCGGCAGCTGCAGGACGCCGTGGAACAGCCACACCGTGAAGGGCAGCCAGAAGTGGTAGACGACCGCCCAGAGGCCGACCCCGAGGACCAGGCGCAGCCACAGCGGCAGGCCCATCCAGAGGCGGACCGCGGCGGGCGCCAGCCGCGGCGGCGGCCTCGTCCGCGGGGGCGACGGGCGCGCCGGTCGAGCAGGCGCAGGCGGGCAGGGTCGACGTTGCTCTCCCTGCAGTCGCCGGCTCCCCCACTTCAGTGCTGGGGGCGACCTCGATGACCTGCTCGCTCATGTTGCTCAACTCCCCGCGCTCGTCGGACCCGCGAAGCCCGTGATCAGGGGTGTTGCAGCCAGCTCACGCTGCAGTCGCTCATAGTCGTAGGGGACGCGCACGAACTCGACGAAGTCCGGTGTCGCCGAGCCGCGCCGGGTCGACGACGGCGTAGCAGACGCGCCAGTCGCCGTCCTTGGGGCGGCCGCCGCTGCCGACGTTGACGAAGACCGTCTCGCCGACCGGGCGCGCGTAGGGCACGTGCGTGTGCCCGAAGAAGATGGCCGGGTAGGGGTACTCATCGGCCATGCGCGCCATGGCCTTCTCCGGCCGGTCCTCGAAGAGGTACTCGTTGATGCGCCGTGGGCTGCCGTGGACGGCGAGCAGGTCGCCTGCGGGCGTGGCGAGCGTGAAGTGGTCCTCGAGCGTGCGCAGATACGCCTTGACCTCGGCGGTCACCACCTCCTGCGTCCACTCCAACGACACGGCCCCCTCGGCGCGCTGCTCGTCGGTCTTGTAGACGCAGCCGCAGTCGCCGGTCTCGAAGCCGATGCCCTGGTCGTAGTTGCCCATGAGGCTGGGGATGCCGCGGTCGCGGACGAGCAGTGCGACCTCGTTGGGCGAAGGGCCGTAGCCGACCAGATCGCCTAGAGAGATCGTCTGCGGCACGCTTCGTTGTTCGATGTCGGCGAGGATGGCCTCGAGCCCGGGCAGGTTGCCGTGCACGTCGCTGAAGAGGGCGAACGGGGTCTCGAGCGTGAGCGTCCTCAACTGCGGTCCTTTCATCGACTGCCGTTTATATCAATACTCTTGACCATAAACCTACGTCGATGTAAGGTCAAGAGGCGCCGCTGTGAACCCCCGTCGACTTAGGAGAATCGAGCATGGCTGAAGGCACGATGAGGAGATTGTCCTTCCTCGACCGCTACCTCACCCTCTGGATCTTCCTCGCCATGGCCGTCGGCGTGGCCGTCGGCTGGGCGTTCGTCAGCGTGCCGGAGTTCATCGACAGGTGGACGGTGGGCACGACCAACATCCCCATCGCCATCGGCCTCATCATCATGATGTATCCGCCGCTGGCGAAGGTGCGCTACGAGGAGCTCGGCGACGTCTTCAAGGACTACAGGATCCTCGGCCTCAGCCTCGTGCAGAACTGGCTCATCGGCCCATTCGTGATGTTCTTCCTGGCGATCATCTTCCTGCACAACTACCCGGAGTACATGGTCGGGCTCATCATGATGGGCCTCGCGCGCTGCATCGCCATGGTGATCGTCTGGAACCAGCTGGCGAAGGGCGACACCGAGTACGCCGCAGGCCTCGTCGCCTTCAACAGCATCTTCCAGGTGCTGTTCTACAGCGTGTTCGCCTGGATCTTCGTCACCAAGCTGCCGCCGCTCTTCGGGCTCGAGGGCGCGACGGTGGACGTCTCCATCGGCCAGATCGCCAAGAGCGTCGCCATCTACCTCGGCATCCCGTTCGTGGCCGGCATGATCACGCGCTACGTCGGCCTGAAGGTCAAAGGGCGGGAGTGGTACGAGCAGAAGTTCATCCCGCGCATCAGCCCGCTCACGCTCATCGCCCTGCTGTTCACGATCTTCGTGATGTTCAGCCTCAAGGGCGACCTCATCGTGCAGTTGCCGCTCGACGTCGTGCGCATCGCCATCCCGCTCGCCATCTACTTCGCGATCATGTTCTTCGTGAGCTTCTACATGGGCCGGCGCATCGGCGCCGACTACTCCAAGACCGCGACCCTGAGCTTCACCGCGGCGAGCAACAACTTCGAGCTGGCCATCGCGGTCGCCATCGCCACCTTCGGCCTGAACTCGGGCGAGGCGTTCGCCACCGTGATCGGCCCGCTGGTCGAGGTGCCGGTGCTGATCGGCCTCGTGAGCGTCTCCCTGTGGTTCGGGCGCAAGTACTGGGGCGTCACGGATGAACCGGTGCCGGCCGCCGTGGCGGCGGGGTGCGACGAGGTGGGCTGCGACCCGATTCGCGGAAGGGAGACCTGATGGCGATGCAAGCTGTCCGCAAGGGGACCATCGAAGACTACGTGCCGCTGTTCAAGGCACTGTGCAACTCCACCAGGGCGCAGATCATGGAGTTCCTTCTCAGCGGCGAACGCTGCGTGTGCGAGATGACCGGTCCGCTGGACCTGAGCCAGCCGCTGGTCTCGCACCACCTGGGCCTGCTCCGCGACGCCGGGCTGGTGAACATGCGCGACGAGGGCGCCCGCACGTACTACTCGATCAACGAGGAGCGGTTCGACGCGGATCTCCAGGGGTTCGTCGCCCATGTGGATCGTCTGCGCAACACGCCGCGGCCGGCGCTCGACCCGGCGTCGGCCTGCGCCACACCGGTCGTCAGGCCCGGCAAGAAGTCCGCCTAGCAAATCCGCGTCACAAGGAGACATCAATGAAGCTCGAGATCCTCGGCTCCGGCTGCGCCAACTGCAAGAAGCTTGAGGCGATCACGAACGAGGCGGTCGCCGACCTCGCCATCGGCGACGTAGAGGTCGTGAAGGTCACCGACATGAAGGACATCATGGGGTACGGCATCATGTCGACGCCGGGCCTCGTCATCGACGGCAAGGTCGTCTCCAGCGGTCGCGTGCCGTCCAAGGCCGAGGTAGCCTCGATGATCACGACCGAGCTGGCCGCCCGGGGATGATCTGCGGAATGCCGCAGAGCGGGCTCTTCTGTTTGGCTCTCACCGCCGTGCTGATCGCGGCGGCCAGCCTTGGCGGGCTGCGGCGGATCGAGCGCCGAGAGCGGCTCGGCGGCTGCACCGGCTGTGGGCGACAGTCCCGCAGCCAAGCCCAAGGTGACGTTTATCGAGCTCGGCGCCGACAGTTGCGTCCCCTGCAAAGAGATGAAGCCCGTCATGAAGGGCATCGAGCTGGCGTTCGGCGACCAGGTCGAGGTGATCTTCTACGACGTCTGGGAGGACCCGGCGCCGGCCAACGAGTACGGCATCCAGATGATCCCCACGCAGATCTTCCTCGACGAGAAGGGCGAAGAGTTCCACCGGCACACGGGCTTCTACCCTCAGGCCGACATCGAGGCGCTCCTGGTGGAGCAGGGCCTCACCAAGGCCACCACGCAGTAGCGCGCGGTGCTCGAGCAGATCCTCACCAGCCTGAGCAACGGCCTCGACCAGTCGCTCGGCTGGGCGCTGCTGGCGGCGTTCGCGTGGGGCGTCGTGAGCATCGTCTTCAGCCCCTGCCACCTGGCCAGCGTGCCGCTCATCGTCGGCTTCATCTCCACCCAGGAAGACGCCTCGACCAGGCGCGCGTTCCGGCTCTCGCTCCTGTTCGCGCTGGGCGTGCTCGCCTCCATCGCGGTGATCGGCGTGGTCACCTGGTCGATCGGCAGGCTGCTCGGCGACCTCGGGTCTGTCGGGAACATTGCGGTCGCCGTCGTCTTCTTCGTCTTCGGCCTCTACCTCATGGGGCTGCTGCCGCTCAACTGGAACGTCTTCCCCAAGACGACGAGGCGGCGCGGCGCTCCTGCGGCGGTGGGACTCGGGCTCGCGTTCGGCGTCGGCCTCGGCCCCTGCTCGTTCGCCTTCCTGGCGCCGCTCCTCATGATCGTCTTCGGCAGCGCGAGCACCCACTACCTGTTGGCGGTCGGCCTCCTGGCGGCCTTCGCAGCGGGGCACTGCGGCGTCATCGTAGCCGCCGGCACCGCTGCGCAGAAGGTGCAGGACTGGGCGGTGTGGGGCGATCGCTCGGGCGTGACGCGGTGGGTGCGGCGCGTCAGCGGAGCGCTGGTCGTGCTCGCCGGCGTCTATCTGCTCGCGACGTAGCTGGGTGATCAGCCGGCGGAGTCGGGCGGTACGTTGATGATCACGCCGAAGGCGCGCAGCGTGTCCGCCACCTCGCTGTTCACCGAGTAGAACGTCCATTTGCCGCGGGTCTCCTCGACGACCAGACCCGCGTCCTTGAGCACGCGCAGGTGGTACGACGCCTTGGACTGCGCGAGCCCGAACTGCTCCTGGAACTCGCAGACGCAGAGCCCCGAGGGGTCGCCCGCGCCGGGCACACCCGCGCTCCGCGGGGTCGATGAGGCCGCAGCAGCCGCGGCCCTGCGTCATGACGTCCAGCATGCCGAGGCGGATGGGGTCGGAGAGCGCCTTCGCGACCCTGGCGAGGCGCGCCAGGGTCTCGGGGTCCGTGCGCGTGCAGCAGACGGCCTCCGCCACCGGCGGCGCGCACGCCGCACTCTTCTTGTCCGTTCTTGGTGGCCATGACCGGACCATAGCACAAGAAATCTTGATTTGGTATTGACAAGGCCGCTGGCAGCGCCTACATTGATACCAACAAAAGTTGATTTGACATCGTCGACCAGGGAGCCCGTGATGAGTGAGACCAAGGACCAGGAACTCAAAGGTCAGATCCGCGACCACTACGCCGAGCGCGCCGTGGCGGCCAAGGACGCCACGGCGCCGGTGAGCTGCTGCGGTCCGTCGAGCACGAGCAGTTGCTGCGGCGGCCAGGCCGTCGAGGCGCAGGACGAGTTCGCGCGCGGCCTCTACGACGTCTCCGAGACCGGCGACCTCCCCGACGGCGCCGTGCTCGCCAGCCTCGGTTGCGGCAACCCGACGGCGCTCGCCGACCTGCAGCGCCGGCGAGGTCGTGCTCGACCTCGGCAGCGGCGGCGGCATCGACGTCCTGCTGTCCGCCAGGCGCGTCGGCCCCACCGGCAAGGCCTACGGCCTCGACATGACCGACGAGATGCTCGCCCTGGCCCGCGAGAACCAGGCCAAGGCCGGCGTGACCAACGTCGAGTTCCTCAAGGGTGAGATCGAGGACATCCCGCTGCCGGACGACTCGGTGGACGTGATCATCAGCAACTGCGTCATCAACCTGTCGGTCGACAAGGACAAGGTGCTGGCGGAGGCCTATCGGGTGCTCAAGCCCGGCGGGCGGTTCGCGGTCTCGGACATCGTGTTCCAGGGCGACGTGAGCCTCATCCCCGAGCACATCTTGCGCAGCATCGAGTCGTGGTCCGGCTGCGTCGCCGGAGCGCTCGAGGAGCAGGACTACCTGGACAAGCTGCGGCGCGCCGGCTTCGCCGACGCCGCGATCGAGGTGACGCAGGTGTACGACGAGCGTGCCGGACGGATGCGGCGTCGACCTGAGCGAGATCCCGGACGGCATCCGCGTGGTGAGCGGGTTCGTGCGCGCGACCAAGCCGGCGAGCTGACCGGACGCGCAGCGGAGGAACGTGGAGTCCTGAGCGGACTGGAGGAGTCATGGAACGCATCATCGGCATGGAGCATCAGGGCGGCTGGGTCCGCGACGAGCAGATGAAGGCGGAGCGGCTGCGCCACCGCCGGGCGGCGGACGAGCGCTGCGAGCGCGCCGGGCTGCTGCGGCAGTGCCGGCCGGTCGAGCCCGGCCGGGAGAGCCGCCGGACGGCCTGACGGCGAGCGCAGTCCGGAGCGGACGCAGGACGGGGGGCGGGACCGAGCGAGCAGGGTCCCGCCCCCCGTTTGCGTCGTCGGAGCCGTCAGCCTCCGGCCAGGGCGGCGCGCGCGTCCTCGGGCTCGCGCCGCCCGGGCGCGAAGCTGACGGCCAGCAGTTGCATGTCGTCCCGGAGGTCGGGCGCGAACCGCTCGACGGCCTCCTTGAGCGCCGCCGTCGCCGCCTGCGGGCTCTCCGGCGCCGCGTCGCTGAGCGTACGCAGCACCCTGTCCTCGCCGAACAGCGTGCCGTCCGCGGCGCGCGCCTCCGTCAGGCCGTCGGTGTAGAGCAGCAGCACCTCGTCGGGGTGGAACGACGAGACGGCCTCCTCGTACTCGTACGCGAACGTGCCCAGAGGCGGCCCGTAGACGGGCTCGACGATCCGCGCCCCGCGCCGGCCGGCGAGGAACGGCGGCGGGTGGCCGGCGCTGGCCACCGTCACCTCATTGGTGCGCGTGTCCAGGCGCAGCAGGAGCACGGTGACGAACTGCAGCGTCCCCTCGTCGATGAGCACGCGGTTGAGGTGCCCGAGCACGAACGCCGGCGACGCCTTGAGGCTGGCGACGGCGCGGATGCCGCTGCGCACCGTCTCGGCCAGGGCCGACGCGCCCACGCCCTTGCCCTCCACGTCGCCGATCACGATGTCCACGTAGTCGCCGCTGCGAAACACGTCGGCGAAGTCGCCGCCCACAAGCTGGGGGCTGTAGGCCACGCGGCGGTAGAGGTCCACGGAGAGACCCTCGACCTCCGGCACCGCGCGGGCCAGGCTGGCCTGCAGCGTCACGGCTACGTCGCTGAGGCGCTCGTAGAGCCTGGCGTTCTCGAGCGCCTGCCCAAGCCGCGACGCCGCGCGCACGGCGAACATCCGCTCGATCTCGCTGAACTCGTGGACCTCGTCGAGGAAGCAGAAGATGAGCACGCCCTCGCGCACGCCGCGTACCGTGAGGGGGGTGATGAGCGACGAGACCAGGCCGAGCTCGGCCTGGATCAGGCTGCGTCCCTCGGGCCGGCCGGGGTCGTCGACCACCTGCACCGGCCGGCCCTCGCGGAACGCCTGCTCGAGGAACGGAGCGTCGCCGACCGGGAACGAGCGGCCCATCACGGTCGCCGGCATGCTCCAGGTGACGAGCGGCCGCCACTCGTCGTCCTGGCGCAGCACGATGGCCGTGCCGTCGCAGGGGAGCTCTTCCGCTGCCAGGCGCACGGCCCGGTCGAGGATCTCGTCGCTGTCCAGGCTCGAGGTCAGCAGCGCTCCCATGACGTTCAGGCTCTGCTCGAGCCGTTGACGCAGCGCGAGGCGCTCCTCGCGCCGGCGCACCTGCTCGCGCAGCGACCGCGAGACGAGCCCGGCGAAGAGCGCGGCGAGGATCCAGAGCGCCACGGAGGCGGCCGTGCCCCACGCGGTCGAACCCTGGCTCACGAAGAGGATGAACGCGGCGCTGCCGACGGCCGCGACGGCGACGCCACCCAGCGGTCCGGTGAGCGCGCCGGCGATCACGGACAGCAGGACGGCGATGGCGCCCGGCAGCCCCAGCGCCTCCTCCGGGGAGCCCGGCAGGTCGCCGAGCAGGAGCATGGCGGTCACCTGCAGCACCATGGTGACCAGGAGGACGGCCCACACCGGCGGCTGGTGCTCCAGGAGCCGGCGGTGTTTGCGCCGCTCCTCTTCCGGCGGGCGGCGCATGCGCGACCTCCCGCCGCGTCCGCCGGGGGTGCGCGTCACCATGCGCGCCGTGCCGGCGCGCCGGCCCGCATCCCCTGCTGCTCCTCTCGGCGTGGCGTCCACCCCTAGTGCTTGCCCGCCGCGCCGGGCCTCACGCCGTCGACCCTCGGGTCAGGCCGCGTCCCGGTCCTTCGCCGGCGACGAGTGGTCGCTCTCGGCTTCCGCCCGCTCGAACAGGCGCTTCTCGGCCCGGCGCACGAACAGGAACGCCACGACGACGAACACCACCATCGCGGCGACGCCCACGTAGCCCACCACTCCGTTGATGGTGCTCACGCTGGCCCAGAAGAAGTAGCCCAGGAGCCCGATGCTGGCGGCCCACGCGACGGAGCCGAGCGCGTTCCAGAACGCGAACCTGCCCCAGGGCATGCGGGAGGCGCCGGCGAACAGGGCGGCCCCCACGCGGAGCAGCGCGATCCAGCGGCCGAAGAACACCGTCTTGGCGCCGTGCCGCGCGAAGAAGTAGTCGAGCACGCGCAGTTGGCGCTCGCGGATGTGCACCACCCTGCCGTAGCGCTCGAGCAGCGGCCGGCCGGCTCGGCGGCCGACCCAGTAGCCGATGTTGTCGCCGGTGATGGCGGCGATCGCGGCGACGGCGATCACCCAGTACAGGACGAGCACACCGCGCTGTGCCTCGACTGCTCCGGCGAGCAGGCTGGTCTCGCCGGGGAGCGGCAGCCCGGCGCTCTCTCCGCCGATCAGCACGGCCATGATCAGGTAGCCGTGCTGGGCGAAGACGGACTCGATCCAGCGCACGACGTCGCCGATCAGGCCGGCCAAGAGGAAGTTCATGGCCGCGAGAAGGGTCATGGCCGCGAGGCGGGCTTCGGCCGAGGCGAGCAGGTCATACAGGAGGTGTGCCCGCCCCCCGCCACATTTCAGCGCAGACGTGTGTAGTCCCACTGCACCTCGCGGTGCGGAAGACAGTCCGTCGACGGACATTGAGTCCGAACGTGGCCGCAAAAGGGGACGAGAGTCGCGAGACAGGATGTATGACCGCGATGGACAGAGAGACCGTCTCCCGCTGCGGGTGCACGGCGACCCGTGGCTCTACGCGATCGCCCGGCTCCTGCTGGCGCCGCTCGTGGGCTTGTACGGCGCGCGCATCGCGGGCGCAGCGCACGTGCCCGCGCACGGCCCGGCGATCGTCGTCGCCAACCACCCGAGCGACGTGGACCCGATACTCGTGGCGATCGCCGTGCCGCGGCCGCTCCGGTTCATGGCCGACGAGGTCCAGTTCCGCCGCCGGTTCGTCGGCCCGGTGATCCGGCGGCTGCGGGCGTTCCCCGTGCGTCTGGACGAGCCCGACGTTGGCGCGCTGCGCCGGGCGCTCCAGCTGTTACGCGCCGGCGAAGCCGTCGCCTTGTTCCCCGAGGGCGACGTGCTGCGGCGCGCCGAACCCGGTGAGTTCCACGGCGGCGTGGCGCTGCTCGCGGCCCGTAGCGGCGCCCCCGTGGTGCCCGTCGCCATCGTCGGCGCCGAACGGCTCTGGGTCGGCGGACGCCCGAATCGGCCGCCGATCGAAGTCAGGTTCGGCGCGCCCGTAGCCCTCGACGGGCTTCGGGCGTCCGAGGCCGGCGACGCCTGCTCCCCGGCCGCCCGGCGCGCAGCCCTGGGCGGCTGAGGCGGCCGTACGCGCGAAGGCCGCGGGAGACGCCAGGCGCCGACCCGCGGCCTTCCTCACGGGCGGGAGCGGCTACGCCGCCCGCGCCCGATAGAACTCCTCGAGCCTCTGCCGGTCGTCCACAGTCATGTGGTCCGGATCCACCTCGGGCGCGTCGTCCAGGTACGACTTGGTGCGCTGGATCTCGAGCCGTCCGCCGATCTCGTGGAGTTCGTCCATGGGGACCAGCAGGTCGTCGGAGAGAGGCCGGTCGACGATCACGAACTCAGCGTCGCCGGTCACTCCCTTGACCTCACCGATCTTCATGTCGTCGCGCGCGTACACGTCGCGCCCGACCAGGATGTGACGGTCGATAGGCATCCTCTCCTCCTTCTGGCGCCTACGTTGGCTGTTCCCGCTCAGTCGCCAGAGATGCGTCGCTCCGACGACGCCCGTTGGTCCGCGGGCCGGTCGGCGGGCTGGCCGCGCTCGGTGGATGTGGGGAGACGCACCTCTGAAGACGTGTCTACATCGGCTCTACATCTGGAGCCTCGGCGCGCCCGAATGACCGAGATGTAGCTACATCGTGTCTACGTTCTCGGAGTCACCCGCGAAGAGTCACCCGCGAGGACGACCGGGCGGCGGGGCCGTCGGCCGGCGTCAGCGCGTGGTGAAGTGGATGAGCACGCCGGCCGACCAGACGGCGGCGGCGGCGCAGAGGAGCACGAACTCCACAAGCACGCCCTTGCCCATCGCCTTGAGCGTCTCGATGCTGTAGTGCACCGCCCGGCCGAGGTCCTGGTGGCGGATCGCCTCACTGACCAGCAGCCCGACCGCGAAGCCGACGAAGATACCCACCACGGGGATGAAGATCATGCCCACGATGCCGGCCACAGCCGCGACGGCGACGGACCACCACGGCACCTCGAGCTGCTTAAGCCGCCGCCCGGTCAACACGTAGCTCGCCGACCAGCCCGCGGCGCACAGCAGCGAGCCGATGACCGCGGCGACCCAGGCGGGCCACGATCCGACCACGGCCGCCCACACGAGCAGCGTCCCGATGGCGATGGGACTGCCGGGGAGCACCGGGTACAGCACCCCGGCGGCGGCGACCACCAGCAGGATGGCGGCGATGATGGTGGCGAGGATGTCGACGTCCATACGCGTATCGTGCCACGCCGGACTCGCCAACCGCCTCCCGGCCGATGCGACTGACGGCGGCGTGCCTCGTCCGCCAGCGGCCGGGAACCATGCGGGATGTGGCGACAGCAAGGGAGGGTACCCATGTACATAGGCATAGGCGCCGTCATCGCCATCATCCTCATCATCATCCTGCTGGCCTGGATCTTCTAAGGGCCGCAGAACGGCGAGACGGGCGGGCCGGTCGGTGTGACCGGCCCGCCCGTCCGGCGTTTGGAGCCGAGGGACCTGCCCGGGGGTACACAGCAGGTGGGAGGTGCGCATGCGACTCATCGGACGGTTGCTCGTCGCCGCGTTCAGCGTCGCCGTGCTGGCGGCCGCGGTGTACGGCGGCGTGCGCGCGGTGGAGTGGCTGGGCAGCCGCGACGCGTTCGGGCTGCTCGCCCGGCAACCGATGGAGCCGGTGCGCATCCGGACCCTCGACCCCTACACGAGAAAGGTCGCCGGCAAGCAGTGGTTCGGCGACTACTTCGTCACTATGGTGTTCTCGCAGACCGCGTCGGCCGGGTCACCGCGCATCGTCACCAAGTGGCAGCAGCGCACGGTGACGATCAAGCTGCTCAACAGCGACGGGCCCGAGGTGGAGAGCTATCTGGGCCGGCTCGTGAGCCGGCTCAATCGCCTGCAGGACCAGGTGGACTTCAGGCTCGGTGGCCCGCACCCGCTCATCACCGTCCAGTTCCTGGGGCACGAGTCCTACGTGGCGCAGAACGGAACGGGTAGCGTGGGCAACACGCGCACCCGCTACTTCCAGGGGCCGCCGGGGCTGATCAGGGCCCGGATCTCGGTGGACGTCGGGGTCCAGGACACCTCCGCCGAGGTCGAGTCCACGCTCATCCACGAACTGACGCACGCCATCGGCGCCAGCGGCCACTTCACCGCCCCCAGCGACCGGCGGCGCAGCGTGATGTACGAGGCCAACACGCTCACCACCTGGAGTCAGAACGACGCCGCCGTGATCCGCATCCTGTACTCGCCGTTCGTCCGTCCGGGCATGACGCAGGCGGGAGCGCGCGCGGGGCTGCACCGCTTCGCGCGCGCCGCGCGCTGACGAGCGCGGCCGGCGGCGCCGTAGCAGGAGCGCCGGGTCTAGGCGCGCTCCCAGCTCACGCGCGTGGTGACCAGCCGGCCGCCGGAGAGCACCGGAGCGGGCGTGCTCAGCACCAGCCGGTCGCCGTCGAGCTCCGCCGCCCGCACCTGGCTGCCTCCCACCCAGCCCGGGAAGAGCGCGAGATCCACGTGGTGCGTCACCGTGCCGGCGGCCTCGTCGACGTCGAACGTGCCGGCGTAGGCGAAGTACGTCTCGGCCTCCGCCGCGTGCTCCTCCGGCGTGAGCGCGGTCCAGTCGGCGGTCGCGATCGGCGTCCGCTCGCGCTCCATGATCTGCACGGACATGTGCCCGCTCGGGGAGTACAGGATCAGCCCCTGCGGTCGCTCGCCGTGCGGGCGGCGGACCGGCGAGCCGTCGAGCGGCTCCTCCACGACGTCGAGGAGCCGCCAGGCGCCCAGCAGGCGGGCGCGCAGGCCGTCGGGCATCGCGGGCATGGTCTCAGGCATCGCCCGCGGGCGGGCCGTCAGAGTCGCTCGCCCGCCGCCGGATGAGCGCGTCCACACCGTCGAGCAGGACGCGCAGGTCGAACTGCAGATCGGGGAACGGCCGGTCCGGAGTGAATGCCCCGCCGGCCACCGCCTCGAGCAGTGCCGGGAACGCGTCGGCCCCGGCGACCTGCCGCAGCAGGCCGGCGAAGGCGGGAGCCTCGTCGCCGGCCTCGAAGTAGCCGCGCTGCGCGCCGTCGACCGCCGTGGCCGAGAGGCGCGCATACGCGAAGGTGTAGCCGCTGAGCAGCAGCAGGATCTCGATCTTCTCGGACTCGCTCAGCGGCGTGCCCGACAGGGCCCGCAGGCCCAGCTCCATCCACATGAGCTGACTGGGCGTGCCCGCTCTCTCGATGTGCCGCACCTGCTCAAGCCAAGGGTGGCGCGCCAGGATCGCGACCTGCTCGCGCGTCCAGATCTCGAGCCCTGCGCGCCAGTCCCCGGACGCGATGTCGAAGCCGTGCTCGGGCCGCCAGCACGTGTCGTGCATCAGCAGCAGCAACTCGTCCTTGCTCGCGACGTACCGGTAGAGCGACATGGTCGTGAAGCCGAGGCGCTCGGCCACACGCTTCATGGAGACGGCGGCGAGCCCGTCCTGATCGGCGAGCTCCACGCCGCTCTCGACGATCCGCTCGAGGCTCAGACCGAGCCGAGCCTGCCGCTCCTGTCCGACGGCCGCGCCCCAGAGACGCTCCAGTGGTGAGGGTGTCACATCGCTCATCTCGTGCTCCTAACGGCGAACGCTTGCAGTGTACACCATGTGTAGTGCATACTGTTCGTGTACATGCATACACAGAAGAGTACCTGTTACACAAGACGTGTGAGGTGAGGGAAATGACGACAGCGATCTCGGCGGACGGACTGGTCAAGAGGTTCGGTCGCCACAAGGCTCTCGACGGCCTCGACCTGCGAGTGCGGGCCGGCGAGGTCCACGGCTTCCTCGGTCCCAACGGCGCCGGTAAGACCACCACGCTGCGCGTGTTGCTCGGGCTGCTCCACACGGACGCCGGCGCGGCGTCGGTCCTCGGCATGGACCCCTGGCGCGACGCCGCCGCGCTGCACCGCCGGCTGGCGTTCGTGCCCGGCGACGTGAGCCTGTGGCCGAACCTCACCGGCGGTGAGGTGATCGACCTGCTCGGCGCCCTGCGCGGGGGCCTGGACCCCGCGCGCCGCGCCGAGCTCATCGAGCGCTTCCAGCTCGACCCCGGCAAGAAGTGCCGCGCCTACTCCAAGGGCAACCGCCAGAAGGTCGCGCTGGTGGCCGCCTTCGCCTCGCCCGTGGAGCTCTACCTGCTCGACGAACCGACGTCGGGCCTCGACCCGCTGATGATGGCCGTGTTCCAGGACGTCGTGCGCGAGGCCAACGCCCGCGGCGCCACCGTGCTGCTCTCCAGCCACATCCTCTCGGAGGTCGAGGCACTGTGCGACCGGCTCACGATCGTCCGCGACGGGCGCACGGCGGACACCGGTTCGTTCGAGGAGCTCCGGCACCTCACGCGCACGACCGTCGCCGTCGACACGGCTGCGCCCGTCGACGGCATCGCGCTGCTCCCCGGCGTGCACGACGCCGTCGTGGACGGCACGCACGCCGAGTTCTCCGTGGACCACGCCGACCTGGGCCGGGCGCTCGAGCACCTGGTCGGCCTCGGCGTGCTCGCCCTGCAGACCACCCCGCCCACGCTGGAGGAGCTGTTCCTGCGGCACTACTCAGACGAGTCCCTCGCCCAGATGGAGGTCGTGCGATGAACGCCTTCTCCGGCACCGCCACCCTGATCCGCCTCGCCCTGCGCCGCGACCGCCTGGTGCTCGGCGCGTGGATCGTCACCCTCGCCGGCCTGCTGATGGCCTTCACCTTCGCGTTCGCCAAGGACCTGCCGACCCAGGCGGACATCCTCCGGGAGACCCGGCTCATGGCCGGCAACGCCGGGTTCCGCATGCTCAGCCTCTCCCCCGGGGCGAGCGTCGGCGGCTACACGATCAACCGCGGGTTCATCACACTGGCGCTGCTGGCCGCGGTCATGAGCATCCTGTGCGTGGTGCGCCACACGCGGCAGAACGAAGAGACCGGGCGCGGCGAACTGCTCGGCGCCGGCGTGATCGGACCCGTCGCGCCGCTGGCCGCCGCCGTCACCGTGGCGCTCGGCGCGAACCTGCTGCTCGCGCCGCTCGCGGGGCTCGGCATGATCGTCGCCGGCCAGCCGGCGGCGGGGTCGCTGGCCGCCGGCGCGGCCCTTGCCCTGGTGGGCGTGGCGTTCACCGGCGTGGCCGCCGTCACGGCGCAGCTCTCGCGCTCGTCGCGGGGGGCGAGCGGCCTGGCGGTCGCCGCGCTCGCCGTCTCCTTCATCGTCAGCGGGCTCGGCAACATGCTGGGCCACGTGGACGCCACCGGCACGGTGGCGTACAGCGCGTGGCCCGGCTGGCTCACCCCCGTGGGCTGGGGCTACCAGCTGCGGCCGTTCGGCGACGAGCAGTGGTGGATCCTGGCGCTCGTCGCCGCGTTCACCGCGGTGCTGCTGGCCGCGGCCGGCCGCCTCGCCGCGCGGCGGGACCTCGGCGCCGGCGTACTCCCGGAGCGCGCCGGCAGGGAGCACGCGTCCGCCCTGCTGCGGCGGCCGTCAGGCTTCGGCCTGGCCTGGCGTCTGCAGCGCACGGCGTTCCTGGCGTGGCTCACGGTGCTCGTGGGCTTCGGCCTCATCTTCGGCTCGGTCAGCGAGAGCGCCGGCAAGACCGTAGGGAGCCTCGGCAAGGCACAGGCGCTCGACGCCTGGTTCACCTCGGTGGTCCTGATGGGCGGGGTGGCCGCCGCCATCTACGTCGTTCAGGTCCTGCTGCGGATGCGGGACGAGGAGGCGCGCGGCCGGCTGGAGCCGGTGCTCGCCGGCGCCGTCGGCAGGCCGCGCTGGATGCTCGCGCACGTGGCCGGCGCGGTGCTCGGAGCCGCCGCGCTGCTGCTCGCCTTCGCGGCGGCGGTCGGCCTCACGGCCGCGCAGGCCACCGGCGACTCCGGCGTGGCCGGGGACGTAGTGCGCGCCTCACTCGCCGAGCTCCCGGCGGTGCTCGTCGTGGCCGCGCTCGTGGTGGTGGTCGTGGCGCTCGTCCCGCGGCGTGCCGCGGCCGTCTCCTGGCTCCTGCTGGCCGCGGCCGTCCTCCTCAGCCCGCTGTTCCAGCTCGGGCTGCCGCAGTGGCTGCTGGACGCTTCGCCGTTCGCCCACCAGCCCGCGCCGACCGTGGACGTCAGCGGGCCGGCGGCGGTCTGGCTGCTGATGCTGGCCGCCGGCCTGATCGCGGCGGGACTCGCGGCCTTCAGCCGTCGCGATCTGCGCCCGGACTGACGGACGAGGCGGCGGGTCGGGCCGGCGAGCCGGGGAGACGCGCCGGCGTCTCCCCGGCCCGCCGCCTCACTTCCGCGAGTACAGGTCGTCGATCTCGCCGGAGTACAGCCGCAGGAACTCGCGCCGGCGCAGCTTGAGCGTCTGGCTCAGCTCACGGCCGATGCGGAACTCCCCGAGCCACACGCGCACGCGGTGCACGCGCTCGTACGGGGTGAACCGGCGCGCGTCGCCGCTGATGACGCTGGCGAGGTGCTTGTAGTGCTTGACCACGCGCTCGTCGGTGACGATCGCGGCGAGGTCGTCCACCGGCAGCCCCAGCTTGCGCGCGAGCGTCTCCAGGTGCGCGCGGCTCGGGGCAACGAACGCGGCCACGAACGGCCTCCCCTCGCCGACCACCACCGCGCGGTCGATCCACTCACTGGCGCAGAGCTCGTTCTCCAGGTACGGGGCGTTGACGTTCTCGCCGTTGGTCAGCACGAGCGTGTCGTCGGTGCGGCCGAGCACGCGCAGGCTGCCGTCCGCGTGCACGAGAGCCACGTCGTGTGTGTCGAACCACCCGTCCTCGCTGAGCACCTGCGCCGTCCGCTCCGGGTCCTTGTAGTAGCCGCGCATGATGTTGGGCCCGCGGACCTGCAGCCGGCCGACGTCGCCGGGCCGGCACTCCCGCCCGCTCCCCGTCGTCAGCTTGTACTCCATGCCCGGGATGATGTGGCCGGCGGTCTTGAGCCGGCGGTGGAACGCGTCGCGCATGGACATCACGACGATGGCCTCCGTCATGCCGTACCCCTCCAGCAGCGGCAGGCCGGCGGCGTCGAAGAACTCGTCCACCACGTCCGGCAGCGGACCGCCGCCCACGCAGGGGAACCGCAGCTGCCCGCCGAGGCCGGCGCGGACCTCGCGGAAGACGAGGCGATCGGCCAGCGCGCGGAAGGGCGCGAGGGTCGCCGACGCCACGCGCGCCCACCCGCGCGCCAGCTTGCGGCGGACCGGGCCGTGCGGCCGCACCTCGGGCTCGCGGCCCTCCAGCACCCGCCGCGCGCGGGCGTGCGTCAGCGAACGCGCCACCAGCCAGCGCGCGAGCCTGCGCTGGAACGGCGGCCGCCCGTCGATCTTGAGGAACACGCCCTTGTACAGCTTGACCCACAGCTCCGGCACGGTGGCCATCACGACCGGCCGTACCTCAGGCAGGTCGCCGCGCAGGTGCAGCACACTGCTGTAGTGGATGTGGCATCCCCTGCTCAGGTACATGAGCTGCATCTGGCGCTCGTAGGCGTGCCACGGCTGCAGCACGCTGATGACGGGCTCGCGCTCGATCTTGAGCAGGTGCGGGAGCTCGCGGAGGTTCAACTCGTAGTTGCCGTGAGTGAGCGCCACGCCCTTGGGGGAGCCGGTCGTGCCCGACGTGTAGATGACCGTGGCCAGGTCGTCGGGGCGCACCTCCTCGCGGCGCCGCACGACCTCGGAGGCGCCCTCGGCCCACGCGGCCTCGCCGAGGGCGGTCAGCTCGGCCAGGGTGTAGACAGCCGGGCCGCCGCCGGCGCTCGTCGCGGCGGCGGCGCCGCCCTTGGGCTCGCCGTTCTGCCCGTCGATGAGGACGACGGCGCGCACCTCCGGCAGCGCCTCGCGCACCAGGGCCAGGTGGGCCGGCTTCTCCATGATCACGACCGCCGGCTCCGCGTGCCGCAGGATCGCCTCGAGGATGTCGTGCGGCGTCTCGGAGGCCCGCGGCACGTCCACCGCCCCGGCGAAGTGGATGGCGAGGCTGCAGACGAGCCACTCCGGGCGGTTGTCGCAGATGAGCGCCACGAGCTCGCCGGGCCGGACCTCGAGTGCGCGCGCGAGCGCCAGCGCGACCACGCTCGCGCGCCGGTCGAGCTCGTCGTAACTGATCGAGGTGAAGACGCGGTCCACGCGTGTGCTGAGGGCGGGCTCGGGCCCGTATCTGGCGACCCAGCTCGCGAACAGGCGAGGCAGCGTCGCTCCTGTCGTGCCCGGATCAGGTGACGTTGCTGCCGTCATGTCAACCACCGGGCGCCGGCCACACCATCGTCACTTCGGTGCCCGCGCCGGGCGCCGAGACGAGCCGGAACTCGGCGCCCGTCTCCGCCGCGCGCTCGCGCATGGACATCAGCCCGATGTGGCCCGGCTCCGCGGGCACAGGGTCGAACCCGCAGCCGTCGTCCCGCACCGACAGCCGCGCGCGCCCGGACTCGAGCTCCAGATCGACCCAGGCGTGATCGGCGCGCGCGTGGCGCGCGACGTTGTTCAGCGATTCCTGCGCGACGCGGTAGAGCGCAACGTGCACCTGCGGCGGCGGGCTCTCCACACCCCGGACGTCGAGACTCACGCGCGTGTGCGTCCGGCTCTCCGTCGCCTCGACGACGTTGCGCAGCAGGTGCCGGATGGGCAGGTGGTCCAGAGGCTCGCCGCGCAACTCCAGCAGCAGCGTGCGCATCTGCGCGAGGGCGCCGCCGGTGAGGCGCCGGACCTCACGGACCATGTCCTCGAGCTCGGCCGACCCCTCCGCAGCGGTGCCGAGCGCCTCGGCCTTGAGACTCGCCGCGAACAGCGCCTGGGTGATGGAGTCGTGCAGGTCGCGGGCCAGCCGGGCCCGCTCCTCCTGCGCCGCGGCGGCGAGCTCGCTCTCGCGCAGCGCCGCTTGCGTCGCCCGGAGCTCGGTGATGTCGCTGTGCATGGTGACGTTGCCGACGTGATCGCCCCCCGAGTCGATCATCGGGGTCGAGCTGAACACCGTCCAGAGCGCCTGGCCGTCCTTGCGGCGCAGCTTGAACTCGCCGCGCACCATCTCGCCCTCATCGAGGGCGGCGCGATTCTGCAGGACCCGCGGCGTCCAGTCGGGGAAGATGAGCTCGAGTCCGGACATCCCCACGAGCTCGTCCGCGGTGTAGCCGAGCATCTCGGCCATGCGGCTGTTGACGAATGCGATGGTCCCGTCGGGCTCGCCGATCATGAGGCCGTCGCCGGTGAGCTCCACGATGTCGCGGTACCGCCGCTCGCTCGCCGCGAGCGCCCGCTCCGCGAGCCTCTGCTCGGTGACGTCGCGGATGGACGTCAGCACCAGGCGGTCGCTCCCGAGCCTGACCCAGTCGAGATTGAGGGAGAGGGTCATGACCCCGCCGTCCCGGGCCGTGCGCTGCACCTCGAAGTCGCGCACGGAGCCGTCGGCGGAGAAGCGCCGCCCTGCCTCCTGCTGCGATGCGGGGTCCGAGATGCCGAGCTCCGGGCTCGTGCGACCGACCAGCTCGTCGCGCGAGTAGCCGAACAGGTCCTCGAACGCGCGGTTGACGCGCAGGATCCTGCCCGAGGGCATCTCGGTCAGCGCCATCGCGAACGGCGACCCCTCGAAGACCGCCGCGAAGCTCGCCTCCCCGTCGGCGATGGAGACGCAGCGCGCCTCAGACTCGCCCATGGAGTCGGGTGGCTGGCTGGTCAGTGGCTGCCTCCGGGATGCTACGCGTGACTGAGATGTCGCCAAAGCATATGCGTCCCCGGTCGGGGTGTCACTGGGCTGCCGAGCCGAGACGGCCGATCATCCGAGCCGCGGCTGGCGGCGATGCAGGTACGCGTCCACGCCGGCGGCGACGGTGTCGAAGAACCCGTCGTCGCCGACCAGCCCGGTGATGCCGTTGCGCTCGAGGTCGTGGATGAGGCCGGTGGTCGCCCTGGCGAACGCCAGGGTCACACCGGCCTCGTCCAGCTCCCCGATGAGATCGCGCAACATCTGCGCGGCGGTGGTGTCGATGTGAGGCACCGCCCCGACGTGGAGTAGCAGTTCCCGCACCGGCGGGCTCTGGTCCCGCACGAGTGAGCGCACCACGTCGCGGAACCAGCGCGCGTTGGCGAAGAACAGCTCGCCGTCGATGCGCACGATCACGATCCCGGGGAACGTCTCCGCGTCCGGGTGGTCCTCCACCCCGCGGAAGCGGAGGCGCTCGTCGTCCACCGCGCCCGGCGCGCGGCCGAGCACCGCGTAGCTGGGCCGGTAGGCGCGATACACGAGCGCCAGCAGCGAGAGCCCCACGGCGATCGCGAGGCCGACGAGCAGCCCGAACACCAGCACGCCGGCGAAGCACAGGACCGCGATGACGAAGTCCGTGCGGTCCGCGTGCCGCAACCGTCGCAGCGCCTTGATGTCCACGAGGTGCGACACGGCGGCGATGACGATCGCCCCCAGCACGGCCTCCGGCAGGTCGTGGAACAGCGGCATGAGGAACAGCATCGTGACGACCAGGAACCCGAACAGCACGATGCTCGAGAGCTGCGTCTTGACCCCGGACGAATCGGCGACGGCCGAGCGCGAGAGGCTCGCGTCCACGGCGAACCCCTGCAGGAGCCCGGCGCCGAGGTTGGCGACGCCGAGCGCGACCAGTTCCTGGTCGGCGTCCACCTCGTAGCCGTGCTTCGCGGCCAGCTGCCGGGCGCCGGCCACCGACTCGGCGAACGCGATGAGCGCCAGCGCGAACGCGTCGGGCAGGAGCTCGCGGATGTCGTTGAACCCGAAGCGCGGGATGGTGAACGACGGCAGGCCGTCAGGGATCGTGCCCACCACGGCCACACCGTGCTGGTCGAGGTTGAAGACGTTCACGGCGACGACGCCGAGCACCACCGCGACCAGCATGGCCGGCACCTTGGGCGCCAGCTTCTTGATGCCGAAGATCACGGCGAGCGCCACCAGGCCCACCAACAGCGTGAGCAGACTGGCGTCGCCGAGCTGGCGGAACAGCTCGAGAAGCTTGCCGAAGAAGCCGGTGCCGCCGCCCTCCACGCCGACCAGCTTCGCGAGCTGCCCGACGGCGATGACCAGGGCCAGGCCGGCGACGAAGCCGGTCAGCACCGGCCGCGCGAAGAAGTCGGCGGCGAACCCGGCGCGCGCGAGGCCGGCGGCCAGCAGCAGCACGCCGGCCAGCAGCGCCAGCAGCGCCGAGAGCGCGATGAACCGGCTGCCGTCGCCGAGCGCCAGCGGCGCGACGGCGGCCGCCGAGTACGCCGCGATGGCCGAGCTCGGCCCGACGGTGAGCTGGCGGCACGAGCCGAGCACGGCGTAGGCGAGCAGCGGCGCCAGCGCCGCGAACAGGCCCGTCTCGGGCGGCATGCCGGCGAGCGACGCGTACGCCATGCCCTCCGGCACCAGGACCGCCCACACGGCCAGCGCCGCGATGAGGTCCGGCCGCAGCCACTTGGCCTGATACCGGGGCAGCCAGTGGCGGATGGGCAGCGACGGCGGCTCCAGCCGGTACCAGCGCACGATGCGAGTCGCCATGCCCGTCCTCCTCGGGAGGCCGCGCCCCGGGCGACCTCATGCGCGGCATTCTACGCCGAGGACGGTGCGACCGCCGAAGTTCTCGATCCCGCGGCGCGGGGGCCGGTGGCCCGCGCGCCGCGGGACTGAGGCGTCAGAGCGTCGCGAAGTACTTGCCGAGCTCCCACTCCGTGACCTGCTCGCGGTACTCGTACCACTCGTTGAGCTTGTTGGTGACGAAGCGCTCGAACACGTGGTCGCCGAGCGTGCGCCGCACCAGGTCGCTGCGCTGCGTCTCGGTGACGGCCTCGAAGAGGTTGTTGGGCAGGGAGCCCATACCGACCTCCTGCCGCTCGCCGGCCGTCATCTTGTAGATGTTGGGCTCGACGGCGGCCGGCAACTCGTAGGCCTTCTCGATGCCCTCCAGGCCCGCCGCCAGCATCACGGCAAAAGCGAGATAGGGGTTCGCGCCGGGGTCGGGGTTGCGAAGCTCGGCGCGCACCGTGCTCTCCTTGCCCTGCACGTACAGCGGCACCCGGATCAGCGCCGTCCTGTTGCGGTGCGCCCAGCTGATGTACACGGGGGCCTCGTAGCCGGGCACGAGCCGCTTGTACGAGTTCACGTACTGGTTCAGCACGGACGCGATCTCGCGCATGTGGGTGAGCTGACCGGCGATGAACCCGCGCGCGATGTCCGAGAGGTGGTCCTCGTCGATGTCGGAGTAGAACGCGTTGGTGTCGCCACGGAACAGGCTCTGGTGCACGTGCATGCCGCTGCCGTTCTCGCCGTGGAGGGGCTTGGGCATGAAGGTCGCGTGCACGCCGTTGTGCGCCGCGACCTCCTTGACGATGAGGCGGATGGTCATCACCCGGTCGGCCATCTCCAGAGCTGTGCCGTAGTGCGGGTCGATCTCGTGCTGGCTGGGTGCGACCTCGTGGTGCGACGCCTCCATGGGAATGCCCAACCGGTCCAGAGCACGCATGGTCTGCTTGCGCAGGTCGTTGCCGAGGTCGGCCGGAAGCACGTCGAAGTACCCGCCCTCGTCGAGCAGCTCGGGACGTCCTGCGTCCTTGAAGTAGAAGTACTCGAGCTCCGGGCCGACGTAGAACTCGAGACCCATCCTGGCGGCGCGCTCGAGCTGCTTCTTGAGCACGTGGCGCGGGTCGCCCTCGAAGGGGTTGTAGTCGCGATCAAGGACGTCGCAGAAGACGAACGCGGTGCGCTCGCCGCCGGAGTCCCAGGGAAGCACGGTGAACGTGTCCCAGTCGGGCATCGCGACGATGTCGCTCTCCTCGATCTCGGCGTAGCCGCTGATGGACGAGCCGTCGAAGGCGGCGCCCGACTCGATCACGCTCGGGAGCTGTCTGTCGGGGACCTCCACCATCTTGAGGTCGCCGAGGATGTCGGTGAACCACAGCTGGATGTGCTTGACGTTCTCTTCGGCGATGCGCTTCTCGATGGCCGCCCGGTCGTCGGGACTCATGTTCTCTCCCCTGCTCACGTGAGGTTGTAGGCGCGCTCGCCGAGCTCGGCCTCGTCGAGGCCGCGGAGCTCGACCCTCTTGGGCACGCGCACCGAGCCGACCACATCGATGAGCTTGAGCAGGCCGTAGGTGACGCCGAAGGCGTAGCCGGCGGCCAGCACGCTGGCAAGGATCTGCCAGCCGAAGAAGTGCCAGTTGCCCGCGAGCAGGCCATCGGCGCCGGCGGGGTTGATGGCCTTGGTGGCGAACACTCCGAGCAGCACGGAGCCGATCAGGCCGCCGACGCCGTGCACCGCCCAGACGTCCAGCGCGTCGTCCCACTCCATCTTCTCGACGAAGAGGACGGCGCAGTAGCACACGCTGCCGGCCGCGAGACCGATGACCAGTGAGGCGGGTACGGAGATGAAGCCGGCGCAGGGCGTGATGACGACCAGGCCGGCGACGGCGCCCGTGATGGAGCCGAGCACCGTCGGGCGCTTGTCGCGCACCCAGGCGATGGTGAGCCACGTGCACATCGCCACGGCGGCCGCGACCTGCGTGTTGACGAACGCCTGAGCGGCGACGCCGTCGGCGTGGAGGCCGGAGCCGGCGTTGAAGCCGAACCAGCCGAACCAGAGGAGCGCCGCACCGAGGGCGACGAACGCCAGGCTGTGCGGCGCCTTCTGCTCACCCGGGGCGAAGTGACGGCTGCCGACCACGAACACGGAGGCCAGCGCCGCGAACCCGCTGCTCATGTGGACGACCATGCCGCCGGCGAAGTCGAGCACGCCGTGCGCGGCGAACCAGCCGCCGCCCCACGTCATGTGCGCGAGCGGCAGGTACACGAGGAGGCTCCACACCACGAGGAAGATGAGGTAGCTCGAGAACTTGACGCGGTCGGCGAAGGCCCCCGTGATGAGCGTCGGGGTGATGACCGCGAACATGAGGAGGTACGCGAAGTGCGAGAGGGCCGGGATATCCGCCGCCCACGGGCCTGGGATCTGCCCCACGCCCTGCAGGAACGCCCAATCGAGGTTGCCGATGAAACCGCCCTGGCCGCCCGAGAAGACGAGCGAGTAACCGACGGTCACCCAGATGACGGTGACGACGCCCATGGAGATGAACGACTGCATCACGAGCGTCAGGAAGTTCTTGCGCCGGACGAGGCCTCCGTAGAAGAAGGCCACTCCGGGGGTCATGATCGCCACCAGTGCCGTACAGATGAGGATGAAAGCGGTGTCGCCTGTGCTGATCATGCCGCTCCCCTCCTTTCGTGTCGGAGTGGGCGCCGCGCGGAGTGACCCTGGCGGGTCGCGCGCGGCGCGGGTCTCTGTGTTCGGTGTCGGTCGTTCTGTGCGGCTCCTCCCTTCTTGCGCTTGCCTGACCCGGCTCAGGAACGACGAAGGCGCCCCTGCGTCCCAAGAGGGACGAAGGAGCGCCGGTGCTCTCGTTCTCAGCCTCGCACGTCGCTGTGCGGATGAGGCAGTATAGGCGACCGTTTCTGATTCGGCAACAGGCGGACTCGATCACGCAGCGGACGTCGGTCAGTCGCGCGCCTCGAGCACGCCGGCCTCAGCGTCCGCCCGCTCTCGCAGCAGGTGGACCGCCGAGAGCGCCGCGACCTGACCCTGCCCCACGGCCTTGGCCACCTGGTACGGGCCGCCGGTGCAGTCCCCCGCGGCGAACACGCCGGCCACGGACGTGCGCATGAACCGGTCCACCACCAGGTGCGGGCCGTCGGCCTGGAGGCCGTCGAGGAGCGTGCGCGGCGCGACGGCCTCCCTGTAGAGGAAGACGGCGTCCACGACGAGCTCGCCGTCCTGCGCGCCGGCGGCCGGCTGGGCGGCGCCCGGTTCGGCCGTCGCACGGGCCGGCTCGTCCTCGGCGCCGGCGGTCTCGAACGTCACCTGCACGCCGGCGTCCGTGCGCGTGAACCGCGCGGGCTTCGCCCCCGCCAGCACGCGCACGCGCTCCGGCAGGCGGTAGTCGCCGTCGTAGAGGGGCACGTAGGTGACGTCGGCGCCGAACGCGTCGGCCAGCTCGCCGGCCTCTGCTTCGCCGGGAGGGCCGGCGCTGACGAACGCCACCCGCCGGCCCGCGAACAGCCGGCCGTCGCAGGTCACGCAGTAGCTCACGCCCTGGCCGACGAGCTCCTCCTCACCCTCGATCGAGGCGTCGAGGTAGACGCCCGTGGCGAGCACCACCGTGCGCGCCCGGTAGACCTCGTGGGAGCCGAAGAGCACGAAGCCGTCATCGTCCGACCCGTCGCCGTCGCGCACGAGCTTGGTCACCTTGTCCGTCAGGACGGGCACCCGGAACGCGTCGAGGTGCCGGCGGAACGCCGCCACCAGGTCGTCGCCCGTGGTGGCGGGGAACCCGGCGTAGTTGGCGATCTCGTGCGGGCCGTTGACGCGCCCGAAGGGCGCCTGGCCGGCCAGCAGCACGCAGCTGCGGCCGCGATTGCCGACGTTGATCGCGGCCGAGACACCGGCCGGACCGGCGCCGACCACGGCGACGTCGTACACGGGTGCGGCGTCGTTGTCTGCCACGGGCACTCCTCCGTCTATCGGCCAAACACTCTGCCGGACTGTATCCAGTGGATATCCATCTGGTTGATCCGGCACACACGGCCTTCCGCCGATGGATATCCGTACTGTATCCGCGCGCAGAGGCGCCGACGCGCCACCATCCCGGAGGCCGAAGATGACCCGGCGCTTCCCCCGGGGGCGTATCCTGTGCTTGTGCAGGCACGATGGCCGAACCGTGGACTGGAGCGCGGCGTGACGGACCTCGAACCTCGAGACACAGGAGGCGCTCCTCACCGCGAGGAGGAGGAGCGCAAGCCTCCGTTCGCTGTCGTGCAACCCGAGCGCGACACGCTCTCCGCGCTCATCGCGAGCATCAACGACGAGATCTGGTTCACGGACGCGAACGGCAACTTCACCCTGGTCAACCCGGCCGCGCGGAAGGAGTTCGGCGTCCTGGAAGGCGAGCAGGTCGAGACCGTCGTCGCCGAGGTCGAGGTCTACCGCTCCGACGGCACGCCGAGGCCGCTGGAGCAGGCGCCACCCCTACGCGCCCTGCGCGGCGAGGTCATCAGGGACGAGGAAGAGATCGTGCGCGCCCCCTCATCCGGCCGGCTCCGCCATCGCCTCGTCAGCGGGGCTCCGGTCCGTGACGCCGGCGACAGGATCATCGGCTCGGTGTGCATCGTGCGGGACGTCACGCACGCCAAGAGGCTGGAGGCGGCCCTGAGCGAGAGTGAGTCGCGCCTGCGCTTCCACCTCGAGAACACCCCGCTCGCCGTGGTGGAGTGGGACTCGGACTTCCAGGTCACGCGCTGGGCCGGCGAAGCGGAGTCCATGTTCGGCTGGAGCGCGGCCGAGACCGTCGGCAAGCCGGTCATGGAACTCGGCCTGGTCGTCGAAGACGAAGTCCCCCTCATCGAAGATGTGATCGCCAGGCTGACCGACGGAAAGCACCGCCAGGTCGTGAGCTTCAACCGCAACGTGACCAAGGACGGCGGGATCATCGACTGCACCTGGTTCAACTCGGTCCTCGTGGACGACCACGGGCGGATGACGTCGGTCATGTCCCTCGTGCAGGACAACACCGAGCGCAAGCGCGCCGAGGCGGCGCTGCGCGAGAGCGAGGAGAGACTGAACCTCGCGCTCATGGTCGGCGGCATCGCCACGTGGGACTTCCGCGTGGACACGGGTGAGGTGGTCTGGAACCGCGAGCACTACCTGATGCTCGGTTACGAGCCGGGAGAGACGCAGGCGAGCTACGAGGCGTTCCTCGCCCGCGTGCACCCCGAGGACGCCGCGGCGGTCGACGCGGCGTTCCGCGACTCGCTCGACCACAGCTCGGACTACGTCTCCGACTTCCGTATCGTGCGACCCGACGGCAGCGTGCGTGCCATCAGCGCCGTCGGGCACCTCGAGGTGGACGCCGGCAGCGCGCCGCTCCGCCAGTACGGGGTGATGCTCGACGTGACCGAGCGCGTCGACGCCGAGCGCGCGCTCCGGCACAGCGAGGCCGAGCGGGCGGCGCAGGCGGAGAGGTCCCGGCTCGCCCGCGACCTGCACGACTCGGTGACCCAGGCCCTGTTCGCCGCCAGCCTCAAGGCCGAGGCGCTGGCGAGCTCGCCCGATCTCGTGACGCCCGCCGGCCTGGACATCGTGGAGGAGGTGCGGCGGCTGAGCCGCGGCGCCCTCGCGCAGATGCGCACGATGCTGCTCGAGCTGCGCGGCGACCCGATCGAGCAGGTCCCCATCCAGCACCTGCTCCGTAACCTGGTCGAGTCCGCCGAGAGCAGGGCGAGCGTACGCGTCTGGCTGGGCTTCGAGGGCGAGGAGCGCCTCCCGGCCGACGTGCACGTCGCCGTGTATCGCATCACCCAGGAGGCGCTCAACAACGTGATCCGGCACGCCGGCGCCTCCGACGCTTACGTCGAACTCCGCACCGGACCCTCCGGCATGGAGCTCAGCGTGCGCGACAACGGCCGCGGCTTCGACCCGGCGGCCCACGACCCCAGTCACCTCGGACTCGCCTCCATGCTCGAACGGGCGTCGGAGGTGGGCTGCGAGCTGAGCGTCAACAGCACAGTGGGTGAGGGGACGACCGTGGTCCTCCGCCGGCACACCTGAGGTCCGACCCGGCCGGCGGCGGCTGAGCCCTACGCTGCCCCGTCGAAGAGATGGCCGAGCGCGAACAGGGCCCAGAACAGCGACACGGGCACCCCGAGCACCAGACCGGCCCACGTCGGCCAGTGCCGGTCTCGCTTGACCACCGCGCCGACGCCGGCGATCAGCGCGGCCAGGCCGGCGGCCCAGATCCACGGCAGCAGGTCGGAGCCTTGCCGGCCGACCAGGAGCATGAGCAGCGGCGGGACCAGCCCGAACGCGAGCACGCACCAGCCGAGGACGGTCGGCCTGGCGGGCTTGCCGGACCCGGTGACGAGGCGCCGGCCGCCGAGGGCGACCGCCAGGACGCCCGCCGCGACGCCGAGCGCCAGGATGAGCGCCGTCCAGAGGTAGCCCTGCCACGCCGGCGACCCGGGCGGCGGCTCGTTGGCGCCTTCAGGGAGCACCCCCCCGAGCGCCTTCATCTCGTAGAACTTCTCAGACGCCGCCCGCTTCTCGTCCATCATCGTGCGGAGGTCGTTGGCGCGGGCGACGAGGCCTTCGTAGTCCGCCCTCAGCGCACTGCGCTCGGCCGCGCTCAGCCCATCCCACCCGCTGTACAGCGCACCCAGCTTCGCCGCCTTCCCCTGCTGAAGCGTCCAGTACTCGAGGCGCAGCCGCGAGATCTCCCGCTGCTGCGCGACGTACATCGCGAGCTCCGGGTTGATGTCCAGCGCCGCCGCCTGGCCGAGGTCTGAGGCGATGGACTGCTCGTTGACCCGCGCCTCCTCAGCGCCGCGGGCCAGCCGCCTCAGGAGCGGAAGCGCCGCGGCGGCGTTGGGGGAGCCTGGCGGAATCGCGCCCACCGTTCCCTCCAGCTGCCGCAGCCCGACTTCGACGCGGTCATTCTGCCCGGCCAAGGCCTCGGCTTGGCCGATCAGCTGGTTCGCCTGGTCGATGGGGCCGGAGGAGGCGTGGGCCGCGGCGGGGAGCAGCAGGAACGGCGCAAGGAACAGCAGCGCGAGACACGGCAACGCGAGGAAGACCAGCGGAAGCATGCCCAGACGGACCATCACCGCCACCCCCTTCACGGCCCTGACGACGGTCTCAGATTGAGGGTACCCCCGCGCGACCGTCGGCACATCTGTTGGAGCGGTCGCGGCGTTTGCCGCCGGACCGACCGGGTACCCGCTCCTCATGAGCGACGAGATCATCGACCACCTCTACGGGCTGCCGCTCGCGGAGTTCACGCAGGCGCGCAATGCAGCCGCGAGTGAGCTGCGCAAGGACGGGCAGCGCGAAGCGGCGGACCAGGTGAAGGCGCTGCGCAAGCCCACCGCGGCGGCCGGCGCCGTGAACCGGCTCGTCCGGGAGCACCGCGGCGAGGTCGAGCAGTTCCTGCAGGCGGCCGCGGCCCTGCGCGACGCGCAGTTCTCAGGCAAAGGCGACCTCGCCGCGGCCTCCAGGCGGGAACGCGAAGCGCTCAAGCGACTGACCGGCTTGGGCGGCGAGGCGGTGCGCCAGACCCTCCTCGCCGCCGCCGTGGACGACGAAGCCGCGCAGCAGGTTCTGGAGGCGCGGCTCGAGCGCGAACTGGAGCCGCGCGGGTTCGGCACGCTGCTCGCGCACGCGCCGTCGACGCCGGTGAAGCTCCAACGCGCGGAGAAGCGTCACCTCTGCGGCTCCGCCGCCGCCGGCGCCCGCGACGCGGCCCAAGCCAGCCTCAGCCGAAACCGGCAGACCCGCCCAGAGGCCGCCCGAGAAGCCTGACGACAGCGCCGCCCGCGCCAGGCTCGATGAGGCGAAGTCCGCGCTCCGCGCCGCCGACGCCGAGGAGCAGCAGGCGCGTCGTCACTGGGAGCGGACGGAGCGGGACCTCAAGCAAGCGCGGGCGGACGTCGAGCAGGCGCAGCGCGAACTCGACCGGCTCCGCCGCTGACCGCCTGACCCGCTCCGCTGGCCGGCTCCTCCGCCGGCCGCGTCAGGCGGCCTTGCGGAACGGAGCCTCCTCGCCCATCTTCTTGTAGTAGCGCGCGACGTTCCGGCGCACCCCGGGGACGTCACTGTCCGGCAGGCGTACGCCACCCCGGGCCCCGTCCAGCACCTGGGCGGCCGCCATCACCGCACGCGGCACGGCCTTGAGCTTGCCGTCGATCACGTCGGCGATGGGGAGTTTGTGGGCTGTGAACTCGTCGGCCTTCTCCCGGTCATACCAGAGGAAGGCCTTGCGGTAGCGCTCGTTGGGCGCGTCTTCCGCGTCGGCCCATCGACGCACCCGTTTCTCCGCGGCGTCTCTGTCCCAGCTTCGCTCGCGATCCGCGAGGGGGAGGTCCTGGAAGCGCACGGTCGTCATCGTCGCTCATCTCCTCTCTGAGGCCTCGGGGCCGCCGGTGCGGTGGAGGTCTCGAGACCGAGGCTCGAAATCGTCGGATAGTTCTCGGGTTCCCGGCGCGATGACCTCGAAACGCGCGCGCCGGGGAGGGGGCGCGGCGTGGCCGGTGTGCCGCGCGCGGGCGATCCGCCTAGACGGTCGTCAGGGTGATCGTCACGGTCCCGCCGGCGGCGGACTCGGCTCCGGAGGCCGCCCCTCCCGTCCCCTCGCGGAACTCGAGCGGCGCCTGCACCTCCGCCTTCCGCGCGATCAGCACGTCGCCGACCTCCGCGGGCGTGACCGACCACCCCTCGGCCTCCAGCAGCGACCGGTAGGACTGCATCGCATCGGCTACGGACGACTCGAACCGGCCGCGGGTCTCCCAAGGGAGAGACTCCACGGCCACGTACTGCGGCGCCTGCGGCGCTTCGATACCCTCAACCGCGCCGGGGCCTTGGAACTCGAACCGCACACTCTGGGCCATCGGGAACTCCATCGCTCCCTCGCCGGAGCCGGTCGAGCTCATCGCCCAGTATCCCGCCGCGCAGCCGGCGAGGACCGGGACCGCGAGCACGATCGCCCACATCACGAACCCCCACCGCAGCCGCCCCGGCCCCACCAGCCCGACGATCCCGAGGATGACCAGCGCCAGTTGGCTGCCCACCATCTGCACGGCCAGCAGCATCATGAAGAAGTACGCCGTGGTCAGGCTGAGGAGGAGTCCTCCAGCGAGCACGAGGATGGGACCCGCCGGTCCGGGACGCCGTGTCCCGAGGTACAGGCCCGCGGCGGCCACACCGCACGGCAGCGCAAGCGTTGTGGCCGCCCGAGCTGCAACGGCAGGTGTTCGCAGAACAGGGCAGCGGGGTCATACTGCTCATGGCTTCTCCGTAGAACGGCAGTAGGGAGGTCTCCATGCTCAGCCACTTCGCCTGCCACACGGATCCTCTCCCTGGATCCCGAGCGCTCATCAGCGCGTCCGGTGAACTCGACCTCCAGAGCGCGCCTCGCCTCAGCCAGGAGATCGCCAAGGCGACACGGCGCGACCCCAGCCAGCTGGTGATCGACCTCTCCCGCGTGACCTTCATGGACTCCACGGCGCTGCGGATCCTGGCCGCCGAGCAGCAAGGGAGCGAGGGCCGCCTCCATCTCGTCGTGCGCACGCCGCAGATCCGGCGCCTCATGAAGGTCAGCGGTTACCTCGACGTACTCAACCTGTACACGACTCTGGAAGACGCGATCCGGGCCAGCGGGCAGGCGGCCCTGAGCGCGGCGGCCGCCGCGAACGACACCGCGTGAGCGGGCCGGTCAACTGACCGAGCGAAAGACCGCTCTCCCGGCCATCGAAAGTCCGTTCCATCGGCCCACAGTCCGTCCGTTGACGTCGGGTAGCTTCTCTTCATCGCGTCAGAGACGCCACCCGACCACACGCAGCGGAGGCAGGACATGGTCGACTACTACGACAGCGATATCGAGCTTCTGGGCGACGTGGGCGTGCTCACGGTGACGGGTGAGACCGACCTCTACACCGCCCCCCAGTTCCGCCGCGACCTCGATGAGGCGATGGGGGTCACGCCGGGAGACGTGATCGTCGACCTCACGGACCTCGAACTGGTCGACTCCACCGCTCTCGGGATCATGATGGCCGCCGCCGGTCGCATGATGGCCGAGCGGCGCTCGCTCGTGCTCGTCGTGACTCGCACACACGTGCTGCGCGTACTCGCGATCACCGGCCTGCGCGGGTTCTTCCCCATCGCGGCCACCCGGACCGAGGCGATGACGAGGGTCTCGCCGGGCTGGGTCCGGAGGATGGTCGCGTGAACGATCACGGAGGTGTCACATGTGGCTCTGGATCCTGCTTCTGATCCTGGTCGCCATCGTCTTCGGCCTGGGCTTCGTCGTCAAATGGCTCTTCTACGTGGCGATCGTGCTGTTCATCGTCTGGCTCGTCGTCATGCTGCTGAGCCGTCGGCGGACCTGACCGACCGCGCTCTGACCACGGCTGATGTGAAGGGCGCGCTCACGCGGCGGAGCGCGCGGCCGCGGGAAGGCGGCGGAGCTCGAAGCCCTCGCCCACGTTGAGCACGTCCTTCACGCGGCCGTTCGCGAACGACCACACGTGGCTGAACGGCAGCTCGAAGGTCTCCGCAGTACCGCGGAGCCGCACACGATAGCTGCCCACCACCACCAGGCGCGCATGGCGTTCGTTCGGCGACCAGGACCTCACCTTCGCGCCCACCAGCTCATACTGCGGTGGAAGGGCTCCGAAGAGGTCCAGCGCCGCGACCTCCCCGGCCGGCCGTGACCGCGACCGCCGGATGTCGAGGCTGTGGATCTCCCATTGGGCGGGTTCGGAGCCGCCCTGGTCGAGCATGGCAAGCACGTCCGCGTCGGCGCCGAAGCCGAGCGCGTGATAGCCGCGGCGGATGGGCTCGAGGATGCGTTCGAAGAAGTCCATATCTCAAGTGTCCCTGGCTGCCTGCGCGACAAACCGCATCTGGGGGCTCTCCGTATTGAGAAACGTGAAGCGGTACCATGCAGAGTCGACGTGCCCATGCAGCGAGCGCGGAAAGGAACGGGTCGTGCAGCGACAGACCCCGATGGTCGAGAAGTCCTGGGTCCAGATCAACGGCGTGCGCCAGGGGATGTTCATCCGCGGTCACGACCGTGACGACGACCGCGGGAGAAGCCCGTCCTGCTCTTCGTCCACGGCGGGCCGGGCATGCCCGAGTACTTCCTCGACAGGACGACGCATCCTACGGGGCTCGAGAACGCGTTCATCGTCTGCTGGTGGGAGCAGCGCGGCGCCGGCATCTCGTTCAGCCGCGACATCCCGCGCGCGTCGATGACCGTGGATCAACTGGTGGACGACACGGTCGCGGTCGCCGACCGCCTGCGCGAACGCTTCCGGCGAGACAAGGTCTACCTGCTGGCGCACTCCTGGGGCAGCTTCATCGGCATCCAGGCGGCGGCCAGGGCGCCGGAGTCGTTCCACGCCTACATCGGGATGGGTCAGGTCTCGCACCAGCAGCGCGCCGAGGTCCTCGCCTACGAGTACGAGCTGGAGGAGTTCCGCCGGCGCGGCGACGCGAGGATGGTCAAGGCACTGGAGGCGGCGCCGGTGACGCTGGACGCGCCGCCGCCCAAGGCCTACATGAGACTGCGTGACAAGGCCATGCACAGCATCGGCGTCGGCACCACGCGAGCCATGAAGTCGGTCGTGACCGGAGTGTTCCTCCCGGTGTGGCGGACGCCCGACTACACCGTGCGGGAGAAGATCGCCATCGGCCGCGGCAAGGCGTGGTCGCGGAGCATCCTGTGGGACGAGTTCCTCGCGACCGACCTGACCACGCGAGTGACCGAGCTCGAAGTGCCCGTGCACATCTGCCAGGGCCGGTACGACTACACGACGAACCACGAGCTGGCGCGCGCGTACTTCGAGCGGCTGCGCGCGCCCGTCAAGAGCTTCACCACATTCGAGGACTCGGCGCACAGCCCGGCGTTCGAGGAGCCGGCGAGGTTCCGTGAGGTGCTCCGGGAGGACGTGCTGAGCGGCAGATAGACCTGCGTCAATCGAGCAGCGAGTGCACCACGGCGATGCCCTCGGCGGCGTCGGTGCACCAGCCGTCCGCGCCCGAGTAGTCCGCCGCGCGCTGGTCCACGGCGGTCCCACCGATCACGATCGGCATGCGCCGCTCCCAGTCGGCAGTACGCTCGCGCACGAGTCCGATGGTCTCGCGCAACGTTTCGAACCCCGTGGTCAGCAGGCACGAGAGCCCCAGCAGGTCGGGGCGCTCCGCCACGACCGCGTCCGCCACCACCTCCCGGTCGACGTCGACGCCCAGGTCGACGACCGTGAAGCCACGGGCCTCGAGCAGCGTCACTGCGATGTTCTTGCCGATGTCGTGGATGTCGCCCTTCACCGTCGCGACGACGACCTTGCGCGAACCCTGTGGGCGCTCTGTGGCCGTCATCAGAGGAAGCAGGATGTCCGCGGCCTGGCGGAAGATCTCCCCGGCCATGATGAGAGCGGAGACGAAGTACTCGCCGCTCTCGTACATCTTGCCGACCTGCTCCATCCCCGCGCGACACTCCTCCATCAGCGCGCGCGGGTCCTCGCCGGCGGCGAGCCGCTCGCGGATGGCGTCGAGGCTGCCGCGCTGGTCCATCTCCACAATGCGCCGCGTGAGGTCGGCTCCGGACGGAGGAGTCATTCGCCCGCCTCCTGCGCGACGTCCGGGACTCCCACCGTGGTCGAGAGGTCGAGGCGGTCGGACCTGCTGACGAACCGGCCCCAGCTGACAGGCCGGTTCTCGAAGTCGAAGAAGAGGTGCTCGATCACCCACGCCGGCAGACCCGGCTCCTCACCGAGGTAGGAAGCCTCGGTCTCGGCGAGCGTGGAGGCGTGCAGTTCGAGGCGGCCGTACTTGAAGCCCGAGTTCCCGGCGTTGGCAAGGAGGTCGCGCAGCGCGGTCACACCGTACTCGGCCTCGACGAGCGGGCGCCGGGGATCGAAGACGAGGTACTCACTGTGGTAGAAGACCGGCTCGCCGGCGCTGCTCAGGACGCGCTTGATGGCGACCACCGGGGACTCGGCGTCGAGCGCGAGCTTGCGGCACACCCGTGGGGAGGGCGGCACGATCCGCGCCTCGATGATCTTCACCGTCGTGGCGGCGTCGCCGACGAGGCGGCGCAGGCTGGCGAGGTCGAACGTCGCGGTGCCGATCCCCGGGGCCCTGACGAAGGTCCCGCGCCCGTTCTCGGTGAACACGACGCCCTCCTGCGCCAGGAGCGTCACCGCGCGGCGCACCGTCATGCGGCTGACGCCGTACAGTGCACAGAGCTCCGCCTCGGAGGGGAGGCGGTCGCCGGCCCGATACTCCCCGTCCACGATGCGCTCGCGCATGCCGCGCGCGACCTGCGCATAGGGGGGCTCGAGCGATGCACGATCGATGGGCCTGAGCTTACTCACGCGCTCTCCAACTGGGGGCTGGACGCCGCCTTGTCGAGGCTGGATTGTAGCATGAATCGGCACCTGTCTAGACAGGTATGGTGGCCGTCTGCTAGAGTCCGTCTGCCATGGAGGAGTACCGTCGACGGCATCGCGACCGTTGGAGGCGCCAGATGCAGCACGCCGCAGGAGAGAAGCTCGGAGACCGTCTCATCGCTCGCTGGGTGAGCGGGGAGCACCTGCGCTTCGCGAGCGACGAGGCCAGAACGAGGTACCAAGCCAGGGCCCAGCTCATCGTCGACACCATCCGGCTCGAGGACACAGGCACGATCCCGGTCATCCCCGCCGCCACCCAGAGGTTCGCCCTCGACTACGTCCCGGTGACGTTCAGGGAGGCGATGACCGAGTTCGACAAGGCGTTCGACGCCTACGTGCGGCAGTACGAGGACACGGACTTCGACGCCTACGTCGGCCCCGAGTTCATCTTCCCGGCGGGCATGTTCGAGGCGCTGGACTGGAACCGCGTGCGCCTGCCCGGCGTCCACCTGCCGGACGACAAGTCGTTCCAGTTCGTGGAGGCCGAGTACATGAAGGCCGAGGAGTACGACGAGTACCTGGACGACCCGTCGGACTGGATCCTGCGCAAGTACCTGCCCCGGCTCTCTCCCAAGCTCGAGCCGCTGGCGCAGCTGCCGCCGCTCCGCAACATGATCGTGTTCCATCAGGGTCTGCCCGACCTGGTCCTGGCCGCGGCCGAGAACCCCGGAGTGGTCGACGCCATGAGGGCGCTCAAGGCGTCCGGCGAAGCGGTGCAGGAGTGGTACGAGTACCTCGGGCGACTCGACCAGGAGCTGGGTGGCAGGCTGGCCCTGCCGCACCTCCTGGGCGCCATGGCCCACGCGCCGTTCGACATCATCAGCAACTACTACCGCGGCTGGCGCGGCGCCATCACGGACATGTACTCCAGGCCGGAGAAGATGAAGGCTCTCATGGAGCGCCTGCTCCCCTGGCAGCTGCAGTACGGCATCGACGGAGCCAAGGCGCTTGGGCACCCGATCGTCACGGTCTACCTCTACAAAGGCTCGGACGGTCTCATGTCCGAGGCGCAGTACGAGGAGTTCTACTGGCCGACGCTCAAGAAGCTCATCCTCGGCCTGGTGGAAGAGGGTCTGCTGGTGTGGGTCTTCACGCAAGGCAAGTACGACTCGCGCCTGCACCACTTCAAGGAGATCCCCGCGGGGACGTGCCTCATCCACCTCGAGAGCGGCTCCGACGCGTTCCTCGCGAAGGAGATGCTGGCGGGCTCGCAGTGCATCGAGGGCAACGTGTCCAGCGCGCTGCTGGCCACGGCGTCCGTCGACGCGGTGGAGGCCTACTGCCTGCGACTCGCCGAGGTCTGCGGCAGGGGCGGCGGCTTCATGATGGACTTCTCGGCGTTCCTCGACGAGGCCCGGCGAGAGAACGTCAAGAAGATGATCGAGGTCGCCAAGCGGAGATCCTCGTCATGATCAGAGGCGTCCTCTTCGACAAAGACGGGACTCTGCTCGAGTACCACTCCACACAGCACTACATCTACGCCGCTCTTCTTGCCTGCCTCAGAGACGACTACCGGGTCCCTGAGCCACTGCTGCGGCAGTTGAGCGAAGCGTTGGGGCATCTGCCGGATCGGCTCACGCCCGACAGCCTGCTCCAGTTCTCCACCAACCAGCAGGTGGCGCAAGCTCTCTTCGACACCTGCCAGAGCTACGCTGGAGAACGTGGGTGGCAGCCGCCCGTCGACACGGACGACCTGCTGGAGCTGATCGAGCAGTTCTCTCTCGGCGACGACGTCCCGTATGTCGCTCTGCCGCACGTGCCGGAGACGCTCGGCTACCTGAGGCGCAAGGACTACAGACTCGGGGTCGCCACGGTAGACACGCTCACCGCGACCGTCGCGGGACTGAGGAAGACGGGGATCCTCGACTACTTCGACTACCTCGGCACCGGCGAGGACTCCAGGCCGAAGCCGGACACGTCCCTGGCGGACGGGTTCTGCAGCCAGTGCGACGTTCTGCCGAGCGAACTGCTCATCGTCGGAGACGGCGAGAACGACATGGAGTTCGCCCGCAACGTCGGCGCGCACTTCATCGGCATCGACGCAGCCGGCGAGGGCACTCCGTCGGTCTTCCGGCAATCCGGCCAGCGATCGGTAGCCGACATCCGCCAGATCCTTGACGCGTTCGACCTCTAGTCACGTGGCGGGCCGATGAGAGGAGAGATCGTGAACACAGTGTCCGCGTCGGAGTTGACGGAGCGGATTCTTGAGAAGGCCAGGTCCCTGGGCGCATCGCTCGTGGGGGTCGCCGACGTCGAACTGCTGAAGGCGTCTCCGTCGCACCGCATCGTGCCCGGGATCGGTATGGGCCTCGAGGTGCGCTGGCGGGACGCGCCGGAAGACGTCGTGCCGGCTGAGGTCGACTGGCCGGCGCACGCGGTCTCGGCCGTCGTGATCGGCGTCTCCCATCCCGCCGACCGGCCGGAGCTCGACTGGTACGACGGCAAGGGCACGCCGGGCAACCGCGCCCTCATCAGGATCGTCGGGGAGCTCGCCGACTGGCTCGCGGACGACTTCTCCATCACCACCTCCCGGCCGCCCTACTTCATCGAGAGCGGCGGGGTCTTCATGAAGGACGCCGCCGTGCTGGCCGGCCTGGGGCGAGTGGGCAGGAACAACCTGGTGGTCACGCCTGAGTACGGCCCCCGCGTCCGCTGGCGGGTGCTCCTGCTGGACCACGCCGCGCAGGCCACCGGCGGGGTCGAGTACGACCCCTGCACCGGCTGCGACGAGCCCTGCCGCAGGGCCTGCCCCGTCGGCGCGTTCGACGAGACAGCCTACGACGCGACCGTGCTCGGGCAGTCGCAGCTGCCCGCCACCGACGGGACCTATGACCGCATCACCTGCAACACCAAGATGGCGCAGGACGTCGAGGACGCCGCCGGAGCGCTGACGGCGAGAGAGGACGACCGCAAGGGCCTGGCCTCCACCATGAACGCCTTCGAGGAGGCCGTGCTGGAGTTGCAGCCGGACGGCGGCGAGGCGCGTTACGGCGTCAAGTACTGCCGGCGCTGCGAGCTGAGCTGCCCGGTGGGCAGGTAGACCTACCCCGCCACCCCCGTGGCGATCGCCTGGTGCACGTGGTGCCTGTGCAGGCGTTAGCACAAGGTCGCCGAGGGGTACGAGCCTGACACCCGAGATGAGCAGGTGCAGCTTGGCCCGACTCGTACACGAAGGCACGTTACGACCGGTCGCTCCCTTCGATTTCGATCAGGCGATCGACTTCATCCTGACCTTTCCGCCCATGCACGGCGAGCAGGTGGTCTCGGACAAGTCGCTCAGCCGTGCGGCTTGGGCAAGCCAGACACCGGTCGCCTTCAAGCTCTCCGCGACCGGCACCGTCGAGGACCCACAGCTGCGCTACGAGCTTCACGCCGACGAACCTCTGAGCGAGACCGACGTCGCCGCGCTCGTGCGCCGCATCGAGGTCTACCTCAGCGCCTACGACGACCTTCACCGCTTCTACGAGCTGATCGACTCCGACCCACCCTTCGTGGCCGTCAAGCGAGAGCTCTACGGCTACCACCAGGTCAAGTTCCTCACGCCGTTCGAGAACGCATGCTGGACGATCCTCTCGCAGCGCAACGTGCTGGGCGTCGCTCAGCACATGAAGCAGAGCTTGATCGAGGAGTTCTCGGCCGCCGTCGAGTTCAACGGACGGCAGTTCTGGCCGTTCCCCGGAGCAAAGGCGGTCGTCCGGGCGAGCGTCGAGGATCTGACGGAACTGCTGCGTAACCGTCGCCGGGCCGAGTACATCCACGGCGCCGCGGTCGCCTTCAGCGAGGCCGACGAGGCCTTTCTGCGCGAAGGATCGTACGGCGAGGTGTCCCGCTGGCTCCAGGCCATCCCCGGCGTGGGCCCCTGGTCGGCGGCGTTCATCATGATCCGCGGCCTCGGGCGCATGGAGCACATCCCGTACGGCGACCAGGCGCTCATGCGCATCGCGGGAGCCATCTACGGCCGGGGAGGGCCGCTGACGGCCGAGGAAGTGCAACGCATCGCCGACCACTACGGCGACCTGCAGGGCTACTGGGCGCACTACCTGCGCGTGATGGGACGGGTCGTGCTCACCCCGTAGCGGGGATCACAGCTCCTACTCGTCAGGCGCACTGTGGCGCCGCGCCGGCGGCGCTGACCACCGTTTGGCACTGCCCATGGTGGTCGTGAGCGAAGCGCTCGAGAGTCCTGCCTGGGCGGCCGAGGATCTGCTCCACGTCGGGCGTCACCGTCGAGAACGCGCCCTCCGCGGCCGCCTGCCACATCTCGCAGAGCGCCTGGACCTCACGGGAGTGGGCGCTGCGCCGCGAGGAGAAGCAGGCCTGGTCCCAGCTGACCGCAGGGAAGCCGACCGGCGGGCCGACCTCGCCCTCGAGGATCCGCATCACCTCCTCGACCGCGTAGGCGCGTGGTCCCGTCAGCGAGTACGTGCCTCTCCCCCGTGCGGGGTCGGACAGCACGGCGAGCACCGCGTCCGCCACGTCGCGAGCGTCCACGTAGCTGATCAGGCCACGGTTCAACTCTGGGGAGGGCTTGAACGCACTGAGGAAGTCCTGCATGTAGAAGTTGGGGCGCAGGCAGGTCGCCGCGATGCTGGACCTGCGCGCGACTCGCTCCGCGTCGTAGTGCCAGCGCAGCAGCGGGCCACCGGTACCGCTGTCGGCGTGCAGGAACGAGATGAGCACCAGCCGCTCCACGCCGGCGCTCTCGGCAGCCGTGATCAGGTTGGTCGCCATGGGGACGATCATCCTGTCCTTGGGGAGGATGAGGACCGCCGCGTCCACTCCGGCGAACAGCGGCTCGAGCGTGGCCGGCCAGAGTACGTCGAAGGGGAGGCACTCGGCCGTGGGGCAACTCCCGGATCCCGCGTACGCGCTGTGGCCTCGCGAGCGTGAGTGCGTGCCCGCCCGCACCGTGTGGCCCGCCGTTTCGAGCCGGCGGGCGATCACTGCGCCTCCCCTGCTGCGCGCGCCGGTCACCGCGATGCGCATCGCGTCTGCGCCTCCAGAATCGCTAGCCCATAGCACTCTCTTCCCGGGCATGGCGGCGAGTAACAGATCGCCACCAAGTTCGCGCCAGAGAACCGCTGAGTCCTCGCCGTACGGGCGGGAAGTGCGAGAGAATGGCACGGCAGGAAGCACGCGGCCGCGAGGGACTGCGAGGCGTTCATGAAGGCGATCGTCTGTACGGCGTACGGCGGCCCTGAGGTGCTCAAGCTCGAGGAGGTCGAGACGCCGCGGCCGAAGGCCGGCGAAGTGCTCGTCCGCGTCCACGCCACGACCGCCTCCAGGGCCGACTGCGAGATCCGGCGGTTCGAGTTCCCCGCGTGGGTCTGGCTCCCCGTCCGCCTGGCGTTCGGCGTGCTGAAGCCACGGGTGCGCATCCTCGGCCAGGAGTTCGCCGGCGAGGTGTGGGCCCTCGGGGACGGGACCACCGGCTTCAGGCCGGGAGACCGGGTCTACGGCACGACCGGGATCGGACTCGGGGCCTACGCCGAGTACGTCTGCGCCGGCGGACGCCGGACCGGCAGCGTCGTAGCGCCCATGCCGGCGGCCCTGAGCTACGCCGAGGCCGCCGCCGTCCCCTACGGCGCCATGGAGGCGCTCCGCTTTCTCCGCAAGGGCGGCATCGGCGCCGGGCAGCGGGTCCTGATCATCGGCGCCGGCGGCAGCTTCGGCACCTACGCGGTCCAGCTCGCCAAGCATGCCGGCGCGGAGGTGGTCGCCGTCGACAGCGCCGGCAAGCTCGAGATGCTCCGCGAGCTCGGCGCCGACCAGGTCGTCGACTACACCGCGGGGGACTTCACCGACGGCGCCGGGGACTTCGACATCGTCTTCGACGTCGTCGGCCGGGCGCCGTTCCGCCGGCTCGCCCGCCTGCTGCGTCCGGGCGGGCGGTACGTGGTCGCCAACCCGCACACGGCCCAGCTCCTCCGCGGGCTCTGGGCCTCGCTCACCAGCGACAAGAAGCTGGTCTTCAGCTCCGGCGCCGTCAAGGACGAGCACCTGCGCGCCGTCACGGAGCTCGTGGAGGCCGGTGAGCTGCGGCCCGTCGTCGACCGCCGGTATCCGCTCGAGCAGATGTCCGAGGCCCACCGGTACGCCGAGACGGAGCAGAAGCTGGGCAACATCGTCATCGAGGTCGCTGCGGATCAGCGCCCGGACTGACCGGCGTCGGGCCCCTGGCGGCCCGCCCCGCCCGCGTCGTCAGCCCGCGGGCGGCCGATACCGGCTGAGGGCGAACGCGACGAAGCGCGAGTGCACCTGCTCGCTCGCGAGCAGCTTCTGCGCGGGCGGCAGCGAGAGGATGGCCCCAAGGACGGCGTTGGCGAACGCAGGTCCTCGACCCGCCGCACCGTCCACGAGCAGGTCCGCCAGCCTCCCGCGCTCGAGCATCCGCCTGGTGAGGTACTCCACGGCGTTGAGCGGGACGTGGGGCGCCTGCGGACGCCGCACCATCGTCAGGGCGCCCTGGGAACAGGCGCCGACGCAGACGCCGCAACCGATGCAGGTGTCGAGGTCCACGGCGCAGGTCAGTGGCGTCGCGGCGCCGTCGGCGTCCCTCTGCCGCCCGCCCCGGGCGACGATCGAGACGGCCTGGACGGGACACGCCACCACGCACTTGCCGCAGGCGGTGCAGCGCTGGTCGTCGACCGTGGGCTGGAAGCCGCTCGGCTGCATCACCGGCATGCCCTTCTGAGCCGAGCGGAGCTCGACGCAGCAACAGGCGCAGCAGCTGCAGATGTAGTTCAGCTCCCGCTGCACGTTGTCACCGATGTGCACGAGGCCGTGCTCCCGGGCGGCTTCGAGGAGCTCGCGCCCCTCCTCCCGGCTGATCTCCCTGGCGTGTCCGTGCCGGGCGAGGTAGCGGGCCGCCGCGCCGAGACTCAGGCACGTCTCCAGGGGATAGTCGCAGGCAGTGCCGAGGTGGGTCGTCACGTGCCGGCAGAAGCAGTTGGTGACCGCCAGGGCGCCGGCCTCTTCCACGTACGCGGTGGCTCGATCCCAGTCCAGGACTTCCGACGCGATGTCGTCGTAGAGGGCGGTCTCCTGCACGAGGGTGCGGCTGACGAGCGTGGGGACGCCCGAGACCTCCTCGTCGAACGAGGTGTCGTCGGCCATGTAGGCCTCGTAGGCTCGGGCCAGACGCTCCTTGGGCAGCCCGTCGTTCAGACGCATCATGGAGAGCTCGAAGAACCCCACCACGGGAGGCGCGAGCATGTACGTCGTCGCGCCCGTCCGCGCGTCGTGCAGGTCCAGCACGAGGCCCTTGCCGGCCATCACCTCGAGCCGGGCGCGGAGGTCGCCCTCGCGCGCGCCCGTGCGCCGGGCAAGGTCGGCGAGTGTGGCGGGAACGACCGGCAGGCGGGAGGCCAGAGCGGCTTCGTCGGGAGAGAAGAGGATCTCGAGGATCTCTCGCCAGGCCCGCTTCGCGACCGGGTCCTGCGGCTCCACCATGGCGACGGACCCTCGCTGCAGTCGCTTCGCCAGATCCTGATGAGCGCGCCCCAGACTCGCTGCGTGTCCCACGTCTTCCTTCCCTCCCGCTCCGGGCGCGTCCGCGCCGAGGCCAGCGTGTCACGGCTCGTCGCCGAATGCCATCCGGCTGGCCTGCTGTCTGCGACCGTCTGCCTGGAAACCCGCGTGTCGATCCTGGAGATCGGAGGTGGTGACTCAAAGCGGCCGGGGACCCGATGGAGCAGGGTCCCCGGCCGCGATCCACTCGTCAGTGCGACGCGCCAGCGGTCACGCCACGAGCAGTTGAGCGTTGACCAACTCACCTTTCTTGCTGAGGTCCACGACCGCGCTTCGGAGCAGCCCTTCCGTGTACTCGCTGCCCGGATTGACGCAGGTGGTCCGGCCCAGCTTCTGGATGCCGCGGGACTCGTGGATGTGGCCGTGCAGTCCTACCTGCGGCTTGTACTTGAGCAGTGCGTCTCGCACAGCAGTGGACCCAGCAGGCGCCGTCTCGCCCACGATCGGCTTGGGCGGCATGACGCTCGTATCCAGAAGCGGCGCCTGGTCCAGGCCCGAGCCGTATGGCGGCACGTGCAGGTTGAAGATGGCGGTCTGCGGGTTCTGGAGCTTGTCCGCCACCTCGCCGATGATCTGCGCCAGCTTCTCCTCGGGCACGTCCCGTGGGCAGTTCCAGGGTGTGGGGTTCCCGAAGCCAGTGGAGACCATCTCCACGCCCGGGGCGACCTCGACGATCTTCTCTCCGGCGTTCACGACCCATGGAGCCTCGTCGAGGATCTTCTCGATGGACATGTAGTCGTCGTTCCCCCCCGTGATGAACACCGGGATTCCCTTGGGTTCGAATTTGGCGGCGAGGCGAGCGGTCCAGTCGTCGATCTGCTCGTCCGCAGCAACGAGGAAGCGGCGGTGCACTTCGTCCGGATCCTGGGCCAGTTGCTGGTACTCGTCGACGTCGAGGACGAACGGGTACTGGCCCAGGTCCTTGATCTTGGTGACCACGTCCTGCAGGCCGCTCTCGTTGACGACCACATCTTCGCCGCTGACGCTCGTCTTGTAGCCGTCGGTGTCATGCACGATCGGCACCACGCGCTTGCCGGCCAGGTCGCCGCCGATGACGAGCACCGTAGCTTCGTAGATCTCGACCGCGTTCATCAGCTTGCGGAAGGTGATCTCTGACGCGTGCAGGTCGGTGATGAAGAGGAGCCGGGTGGCCCGCTTCTCCTGCTTCGAGAACAGTCCCATCGCTGTGACCTCTCCTCAGTGGACGGTGGACAGCCGGATCACTCCGGCGGGACCTCTCTCGCGATGAGCGCGACGTCAACGCCGCGACGCCGCTCCGCGAGATCCCAGATGAAGTAGATGACGAAGCCGCTGGCGTAGACCACGACCAGGGCGATGCGCGCCGCAGCCCCCGTGACGCCGAGCTCCGGCGCGACGAGCGCCCAGATGATGGCCGGCACGATCATCAACAACCCGATGACCCCGAGCACGGTCACGAGCGGCGCGCCGAAGATGGTGAGGCGTTTCACCGGCGCCGTCTCGTAGATCTGCCTGGCCGTGAACGGGAAGAGCGTGCCGCCCAGCACCGTGAACGCGATGATCGTCGTGGCCGAGATCATGACCGCCGTCAGGAAGGCGAACGCCACCTTGGGGTCGCCGTAGTTGAACCAGATCGAGACGGGCACGGCGACGAGCGCCCAGATGGTGAGCGCCAGGAACGGCGTGTAGAAGCGATGGCTGATCTTCGAGAGGAACGCCGGCAGCAGCCGGTCGAGGCTCATGGCCACCATCACGCGCCCGGCGTTCATGAAGGCCACGCTGCTGATGCCGAACCCGCCGCCGATGAATCCAAGCGAGATGAGCAGGACGACCCACTTACTGGGCGCCAGCATCTCCACGAAGATGTTGATGTTCGGTGTGTAGGCGGGGGCCACGGCGCCACTGCCGTAGGCCGTCGCGAACTGGTTGAGGAACTGCGTGCCGACGACGTGCTCCATCATCACCCACGGGATGAACAAGACGCCGAATGCCATGAAGACGCCCGGGAGAAAGAATGCCAGGAAGAGGCGGCGCAGGTTGGACGCCTCCTTCACCTCGCCGAGCATGCCCTGCGCGGCGAACATCGTGAACGGGATGATGCCGGCGAGGACGACGAACCACACGAGCGTGTTGCGGAGGCTGAACCCGGTGGGGAGGTACCCGCTCTTGACCGCGGCCGCCTGCACGGAGTGGTACGTGATGCCGCTGCCGGCATTGTACGCGTCGAACGCCGGCTTGAAGTCCGTGTTCCAGTGGAGCGCCAGCACGATGATCATCGTGACCGTCCCGATGATGACAAAGGGGATGAGCACGTAACTCTGGGCCATGCGGAAGAACTTGACGCCGAACACGGCCAGGGCCCACTGCAGGAACAGGATCACCAGGACGACGACCGACATGCCGAGCGCCGTCCCCAGCCAGTCCGCGGCTGCGGTCCAGCCGAAGGCCGTGCAGATAGGTATCAGCCCGAGAGTATTGGCGACGAACGCGCCGGTGGTCGGGAAGACCAGCCAGAAGCACAGGTTGGACGCCCACGGGATAGCGAACCCGATGACGCGATTGATCGTGCGCGTCTCGAACACGAAGTCGCCGCCGGCGCGCGGCATGGCGCTGCCGAGAGCGGCGTAGACGAACCAGACGATGACGGAGAAGACGAACGTGATCAGGGTCAGCACCGGGACGCTCACGCCCGGCGTCAGGTACTGCGGCATGGGATAGAGCAGGATGAACGTGTACGCGCCGCCGGTCGAGAGCAGACCGAAGAAGGCGGCGTCCCAGAGGGACATGTTGCGTACGAGGCCAGACGCGGTGCGGGTGAAGGCTGTCTTTGCGCTGGCCCCCATGTTGATGGGCGTTGTCGCCATTGCGGACTCCCCTCTAGTGCTGAGACCGGCTCTGCCGTGGTCGGAGATCACGGGGCGCTGGAGCGTCCCGTCCTGCGTGGTTCTCGCGCTGTCGCGTGTGACTGACCGTCCTTCCGGTCGTGATCAGCCGGCGTCCGCCCCGTCCGCGGGCGCGTAGGGCGTGCCCGGGACACGGCCGTCTTGCAGGCTCCAGTTGTAGTACTCGACCTTCTGCGTCCGGAGCACGGAGAAGGTCTCGATGCCGACGATGTCGTCGATGCCTGCGAGGCGCTCCGCCTGGAAGTCCAGAAGCGTGTCCTTGTCCGGAGTGAACACCTCCATCCAGATGTCGTAGCGCCCGAGGAAGTACGCGATGAAGGCCACCTCGGGCATCTTGGCAAGCTCGCTGCCCACGACCGTAGCCGTGCCGGGCCGGACGTTGATGCCCGCCATCATGTGTTCGCCGTGGCCGAACGAGATGGGGTCGACCACCGCGAGCACGCGCATGATGCCGCGCTCGACGAGCCGGTCGATGCGCTTCTTCACTGTCGATTCGCTGACGCCGACGGCGCGAGCGATGCTCGCGTTGGAGCTCCGGCCGTCCTCCTGCAGCCTGGCCATGATCCCCAGATCAGCTTCGTCCAGTTCGCTGCTTACGTCCGTGGGCCGGTAGACCATCACAACTCCTCTCCGTCCTCGTGATTCGGGCACTGTAGACCACGGATTCTGTCAAGTCAATAGCTGATTGTGGCAGTTTCTGTTGCATCTCACGAAGTGTGTGCTAGATTGTCTCTCATTGGATGCTTCGCGACACGGGAGGGCAGCGTGAAAGGCTACGGTCCGGCGGACACGTCCCAGACGCCACGCTTCGCAGGCATCTCCACGTTCCTGCGCCTGCCGCACACCACCGAGCTTGACGGTGTCGACGTCGCCGCGGTCGGCCTGCCGTTCGACACAGGAGCGTCCTATCGCGTGGGCGCACGTTTCGGCCCAAAGGGGCTGCGCGAAGCGTCGTGCTCGTTCCGTGCTGATTACGACCCTGAGCTGGACGTGTCGCCGTTCGAGCACCTCTCGGCGATCGACTACGGCGACGCCCCAGTCGTACCCGGCGCCGCCACCCCCTCGCTTCAGCGGATGGCAGTCACGCTGGAGACCATCCACCGCGCCGGCGCCGTACCTCTTGGGCTGGGCGGTGATCACACCGTGCTTCTGGCAGAATTGCGCGCAGCGGCCGCGGTGCACGGCCCCGTGGCGGTCGTGCAGTTCGACTCACACTGCGATACCCGCGACGCCTACTACGGCGAGCGCTACACGCACGGCACCGTACTGCGCCGTGCCGTTGAGGAGGGCCTGGTGGACGCGGCGCGCTCCACGCTCATGGGCATGCGCGGAGGGCTCGCGGGGCCTGCTGACCACGCCGAGGCCCGGGATCTCGGCTTCACCGTCATCCGCTGGACCGACCTCGCAAAGCTCGGCGTTGCCGCTGTCGAGGAGGCCGTCGTCCGCACTGCCGGCGGCAAGACGGCGCTGACGTTCGACATCGACTTCGTCGACCCGGCCTACGCGCCGGGTACGGGCACTCCGGTCTGCGGCGGCCCGACCTCCATGCAGGCGCTCGAGTTGCTGCGCGCCTGCCGCGGTCTCGACATCGTGGTCGGCGACGTGGTGGAGGTCGCCCCCGACCTGGACAGCGCCTTCCTCACGACCATGATGGGGGCGACGGTCGCCTGGACGATCCTTGGACTCGTCGCGGTGAGCCGCGCGGCGGCGGTGTGACGTGGCTGTCACCGAACAGCTGACGCCGGAGCAGGCGGCGCTTCGCGTCGCGGACTGGCGCGGCCTCGAGGTCAGCATCCGCCCCTTGAGCGGCGGCATCACCAACCACAACTTCGTCGTGGAGGTGCGCGGGGAGGCGGAGCTCCCCTGGGGCGGCGTCTACGTGCTGCGCATCCCGGGCGCGGGCACCGACGCGTTCATCGACCGCAAGCGGGAACTCCAGAACCATCTCGCCGCGGCCGAGGCCGGCGTGACACCTCCGGTGCTGCACGTGCTTGAACCGGAGGGGTGCACGGTCGTCCCCTTCATCACCGGCGAGACTATGCACCCGCGGACGCTCACCGGCCACCCCGAGAACCTCGCCAAGCTCGTCGACACCGTCGCCGCGTACCATCGGGAGGCGGCGTTCAGCAACGAAGTCCGGGTCTTCGACACCATCCGCCGGCACGTGACAATGGCCGACGAGATCGGCGCGCCGCTGCCGGACGACATCCGCGGACTCCTCGACCTCGGCGAGCGCATCGAGCAGGCGATGGCCCGGGACGTCCCCGAGGCGGCCGCCTGCCACAACGACCTTCTCGCGGAGAACTTCATCCTCGGGCAGGACGGCCGCATGTGGGTCATCGACTGGGAATACGGCGGCGTCAACGACCCGTACTACGACCTCGGCGTGTTGTGCGCAGAGAACCCGCTGACCGAGGACGAGGAGCGAGCCGTCATCGTTCGCTATTGCGGCGGCATGGACGAGAGCCGGTACGCACGCATGATGCTGTACAAGATCGTCTCGGATCTGTGGTGGAGCCTCTGGGCGATGCTACAGGCGCGCCTCTCCCACATCGACTTCGACTACTTCAGCTACGGGATGGACCGGGTGGCGCGCCTCAAGACGAACGCCGCCCACCCTGACTATCACACCTGGCTCGAGACAGTCTGACCGCCTCACGTGGGCGAGGCGCCAAAGTCGCTCCTGCGCATACTGGAGAATCAGTACCCGGAGCAGCCGTCCGCGTCGCCGCCCTTAAGGTGCGCCCGCCACTCAGCGATCACTTCCGCATCGTAGCGGCGCAGGCGGTCGCCCATCACATCAGCGTGACGCGTGCGCCGTGGCTGCAGGTGGACGACCTCCGAGCCGGCGACCACGAGGTAGTCGGCGATCATGGAGCGGTGACAGCGCCACCAGACGGCCTCGGCGCACATGATGGCGACATTGACATGCTCACCGAGCCCGGCGAGCTCGTCGGCGGCCCGGAAGAACTCCTCGGTGGTCATGTGCCATTGGTAGCTCGCGAAGCCTTCTTCGTGCCACGCGAGCGGGAGCGGCTCCTGCGCCGCCGGACGAGGCGCCGCACCCTCTCGGGCGCGGCGTGGCCGGCGGCGCCCGCCCAGCGCCGGCACCCAGAGATAGTCCACTCCGGCCGCCGGGAGCCACTCCTGCATGCGCTCCCGGCTGAACCAAGTCCAGCGTGAGGAGGGGTACGAGCGCACGTCCCAGAGCCGCTCGATACCGGCCTCGGCGAGCAGGTCCGTGAACGCGTTCTGGGCGAGCGTCGAGTGTCCCACGGTGAAGACCATCACTTGGATGTCGCTCCCCGGCCACGTGATGAAACCATGGTCGGGGCGGTCCCCGTGCTCGTCACTCCAGGCGCGTCACCCGCGCTTGATCACCGCCGTCACGTCGAACTCCACGAGGAACTCGGGCCGCGCCAGGATCGCCGGCTGCACGTAGGTGCTGGCCGGCGGCTCCGCCACCAGGCGCGGCGCGAACTGCTGGTAGTACTCGAGCTCCGCCGCGCGCATCTGCTGGTAATACTCCAGGTCCTTGAGCAGGATGATCGTCTTCACGACGTTCTCCATCGAGCTGCCCATCTCTTCGAGCACCGTGCGCACCTTGTCGAGGCATGCGAAGACCTGATCGTGCACGCCGACCGTGAGACACGAGCCGTCCTCCGTGCTCTGCGGCGTCATGCCGGAGAGGAACGCAAGATTGCCCACCACGATGCCGGCGGCGTACTTCGGCGTGCCGGGATGCACGTTGGGATGGACCTGCTCCACTCCACCGATCTTGAACGGGTAGTACTTCACTTCTTCGCTCATGTGGCCTCTCCGCGTCGGATACCGTGCTCCTCATCAGACCTCACGACCGCGAGTCGTGTCCAACGCACGTGGCCCTGCTCGTCGTCGACGACGAGGAGACGCTGCGACTCGATGGTCACGTAACGGCGAGGAGTGGTGTGGGAAGAACCACTGATGCCGGTGCATTGAAGCCAGATGCCAGAGGAGGCTCCACGTATGGATCGACTGCGCTTTGGCACCTTCCTCGCGCCAAACATCATGCCGGTCTACGAGGCGGTCACGGAGGAGGTCGGGCGCGCCCTCGGCGTCGAGACCGAACTGTTCGTCGAGACCGACTACGAGGCCTGCGCGAAGGACGAGAACGAGGTCTGCTTCGTTTGCAGCCTTCCCTATGTGGAGTACGAGCGTCAGGGTATCGCTCCCGCTGTCCCGATCGCCGCACCGGTGCTCCGGGGTGACCGCTACGGCGGCGATCCCATCTACTTCTCGGATGTGATCGTCCACAGAGACAGCCCCTTCCAGTCGTTCCTCGACCTGCGGGGCCACTCCTGGGCCTACAACGAGCCGCTCTCCCACTCGGGCTATGGGATCACGCGCTACCACCTCGTCGAGCTCGGGGAGACCAGCGGCTTCTTCAGCGAGGTGATCGAGGCCGGCTTCCATGAGACGTCGATGAGGCTGGTCGCAGCCGGTGAGGTCGACGCCTCCGCCATCGACTCCCAAGTACTGGCGGTCGCGATGCGCGACGATCCCTCGCTGGCCCACTCCCTGCGCATCGTCGATGCCCTCGGTCCCTCCACGATCCAGCCGATCGCCGTCTCGAAACGTGTGCCGGCAAGGCAGCGGCGCGAGATACAAGAAGTCCTGACCACGATGCACGAGGACTCGGCGGTGCGCGAGCGTCTGATGACCGGAATGGTCGAGCGCTTCGTGCCGGTCGACCCCTCCTCCTACGACGACATCCGCATGATGCGGGACGCCTGCGAGGCCAGAGGGTTCATGGAGATCCGTTAGCTGCCCTGAGCTTACGCCCGCTGCTGCGCGCACGTTTCTGTTCGGGCTCGGTGCCGGTCCGTCCTTGGCAATCGCGAGGCGTGGCGGCCTTCCCCCGCTCGCTCACGAATCATCCCCTGGGCTAGGACGGCAACTCCTGACAGGCGAAAGGCCGCGGAAAGGCGGACTTCCAGGCCGGCAGCAGGGATTTGGAGGCAGGGACCGGACCTCAAGTCCTGACCTCCGCCCTCCAGGTGCTGTTGCCGAGCGTCTGCGAGGGAACTTCGACGTCCACGCTGCGCTCATAGGAGCACTCGACAACCCTGGATCTGAGAGCAGAGAGGCTGGTGGACCGCAGGGGGCTCGAACCCCTGACCTCCGCCGTGCAAGGGCGGCGCTCTCCCAGCTGAGCTAGCGGCCCACGAGGGGGACAAGTATAGCGGAGGTGGGCAGAGAGACCGTTCGGCTGACGGAGAGGTTGCACGAGGGTTGCTGGCTGGAAGCCCGTGCAGACGATGGCGACGCTGAGTACGGCGTACTGCGTCGCCACGCTCGTGAGCATCGCCGCTTGCTTCTACGGCGTCGGAGAGGCCGCCGCCACGAACCTGAAGTTGGCGGTGATGAATTGGTAGTCGCCGGGCGCGGGGAACACGAACTTGCGGGTCAACGTCTCGCGGTACCCCACGTACTCGATCTCGGGGGCGAAGCTCAGATCGGTCGGCCCGTCGACCTCGGGGTCGAAAGGTGGGTACGAAACGGTCGCCACCACGTAGGAGTTGCCCGCCTTCAGGTGCAGAGGCATGATCCTCGCGAAGCGGAAGACCCCATCCAGCGGGCTGTCCGGCTGGACCGTGGTCTTCACGAGCAACTTCTCCGTAACCGCGTCGAAGATGCCCACCCGGTGGCTGTGACGCAGGCCGTCCTGCGCGTCGTCGAAGTAGCCAAGGTCGGTGACGACGATGTCGGCCGTGGGCCTGAACTCCCAGCCATTGGTGCTCGACGCGAAGCCCTCGTTCGTGCCCTCCTGCGCGGGGAAGGCAGCAGCGGCGACCGGGACGGGGACGACACGGAACTTGAAGTTCGGAGTGAGATACAGGCGATTGTAGAGCGTCGTGGGGTACTGGAGCTTGGTGGCGTCGACGTAGATGTTGGTCCCTACCTCGATCTCCGACGCCCAGGTGAGGCCGTCGGGGTCCGCGACCTCCGGGTCGAAGGGCGGCATGGCGTAAGCTGCCACGATGTAGGTCCTGCCAGCCTTCAGCGTCAACGGCTTGATCTTCACCCAGCGGAACGACGCCTCCAGCGGACCGTCCCGCCGCACCACGGCGTGGGCGAGCAGCCTCTTCGTCTCGTCGTCATAGATGCCGGCCGGGTGGTCGTGGAGCAAGCCGTCACCACCATCGTCGTAGTAGCCGAGGTGAGTGACCTGGATGTCGGTCCGCGGTTCGAACCACCAGCCTGTGGACGCCTCCCCGACGTCAGTGGCGCCCGCCTGCGCGGGGAAGGTGGCGGCCGGGATCGGGCTGGCTCCGGGCGCGTAGCTGTACGTCGCCGTCGGCGTGGCACTGACCACGACCGCCGGGGTCGGCGAGCCGAGCGCCGACGGTGACCCTTCCGGCGACCCCGAAGGGGGTGAGCCCGAGCCGCCGCAGGCGACGAGGGCGAGCGCCGCGAAGCAGCTCGAGCGCGACGCAGACGAACACACGACATGCTTGCGATGCCTTCATGACCGGTCCTCTTCCTCTGGCGGCTCCCCGACCCCGAGCCAATCGGTCCCCCAAGCGCAAACAGGCCCGCGGGCCGGTCTCACCAGTGGCTCCCCGCCGGATGAAGGTGGCCGTCAGGTGCCTCCGGCGGATCTCGCCTCCCGTGTGCAGTGCTGCACGTCTCAGGAGTCTCGTATGGGGAGCGTCTACGCCCGAACAGGGGGGACGTGGACTAAGAGAAGAGAGGAGAGCGGCGATCGCCCACCTGGCCTTTCGGCTCCGAAGGGAACAGTATAACCGGGCCAAAGAAAACCGGCGAAGGCAAAAAAAAGAGGAAAAAAGGATGAAAAATGGCCTACAGGAGAAAAAAAAAAAAAAAAAAAAAAAAAAAAAAAAAAAAAAAAAAGGAAAAAGGAGGCCCTACTCCGGCCTCCACGATGGGTCACCTCGCGCTTAGACGCCAGGCACGCGCGAGAGCGCGGTGCCGTCGGCGTCACGATGAAGAAGGCGAGTGACACACTCACTCGAGATCATAGAGACCGGACGATGAAAGCCAGCGCCTCCCCGTGAGGCGACCACGAGACGTCGACTGTGGAATAGAACTCGTAGATGTAGTCTGCGACCGGGTCGAGGAGTGTGAGCGGACTACGCCGCCTCGCACCGGTAAGACGACCGGGAAAAGGCGAATCGGTCTTGAGATCGTGGAGGGCGACCTTCTGAGAGTAAGGCGAAATCGCGTACTTCAGGAAGTGCTCGATGTCGCCGAGGCTCAGTCAGGCGCTTGAGTCCAGTCCCGTCGGGATTGACGCTGAACTCTGCGGCGAGCTTGCCGCCTGGGTTCAGGCGATAGAAGTAGATATTAAAGTACTTCTCCCACGTCGAAAAAGCGACAGTAGTCGGACGCGCATCGCCGCTTCTTGCTCGTCACGTTGCGGAGGCCGCTGCCGTCGGCGTTCATGACATAGATGGCGTCGCGCTCGACCACACCGGTGTAGAACACCAAATGGGAGAAGACGATCGGCTTGCCGTCGGAGACCAGCTCGGAAAGAAGCTCCATAGCCCAGCGAATCCTTGGTGAGCTGCACCTTGCGGAGCCGTCGGCGTTCATGACCGAGACAAAAAATATGATGAGGGTCCTGATCCACGGAGAGCAGATTGGTGGTAGACGATATGACTCCAATCGGGGGACAAGCGCGGGTACATACTGGCAGCGAAACTTCCTCCGGCCAAGACTAACTGAGATCCGTGCCATAGGTGTTGAACCACGCAGATGTGCGTGGTCGGCCTGGGTCGACTAGATCGCTCGCCGTAGCGCGTGAAGGCGATGGTGCCGGCGACGGTCGGAGTGGGCAGCGAGGATACCACCGGAGACGATGCCACAGAGGGCGATGCCGCCTCACTGGGCGCGACCGACGGCGAGGTAGGACGCCGTGGTGTCCGAGCCGCTGCACGCGGCGAGCATAGCGACGAGCAGCATGCCGCCCAGCAGACTCAGAAGTGTGCTCATGTAGCTCCTCCCCTCGTCGGCTCCTGTACGCCATAGTGGAAGGCGCTGACACGCTGTCTTCACCTGAATCCGGTGATTCTTGCTCCAGCGTGGGCATAATGATTGAGTCACCATGTTCCATGCGGTTGCAGATTCGGTTTAACGGCGCTCTCCCAGCTGAGCTAGCGGCCCACGAGGGGGACAAGTATAGCGCGCGAGAGCCAGGGAGGCCCGAGTGGGGCTATCGAGTCACGGAGACTTGGGTTGCGAAATGGTTGCGGCAACCGCCATGAAGACTGTGAGGACGATGCCCACGAAGGATGTGGCAGGGCCGTCCTACTTCGGCCGCCACGCGGGACTGAACCCCGAGACACCGGGAATCTCGCTCAGTCCAGACCCGTCGACGTTGACGATGTAGAGACTGTCGAGCGCCGGCGCAAACTCGGGATTGCGCCCCAGAACCAAGGCTTTGCCGTCCGGCGCCCATGAGATGTTCATGTAGTCCCAGCCGAAATCGGTGTCGAGGATGGCCTGCGTAGAACCGCTCCCGCCAAGGGGCATCAGCAGGACCTTGCCGGCCGTCTTGTCGTGCACCGCGAGCATTTTGCCGTCGGGGGAGGGGGCAAATCCGCCGACGCTCCCCAGCTTCGTCACACGCGTGAGCCCGGTGCCGTCGGGGCGCACTGAGAAGACGTCGCCCTGCTCGCCTTCCAAGCCCTTCAGTTTGCGCAGAAAGAGGATCTTGTCAGTGTTGTCAGTGGCTGCCCACATGGGGTAGAGGTCGTACCGTGGTCCCCGCGTGAGTTGGCGCGGGCCGCTGCCGTCGGCGTTCATTACGAAAACGTGCGCAGGCGGGTACTGATCCGGAGGGAAGTACCAACTGGAGTAGGCGATGCGGCTGCCGTCCGGCGACCAGCCTCCGAAGCTGCCTCCGAGGCGGCCGTGCGTCAGCCGCGTCTTCCCCGAGCCATCGGCCTTCATCACCCATAGGTCGTAGAAGCCGCCCGGCTGTCCTCGCGAGAACTCAATCTTCTTGCCGTCGGGGGACCACACCGGGTACTCCTCGCTGGCCATGGTCTCCGCGATCGTCTTCAGTCCCGACCCGTCGGTGCTGACGAGGAACATGTCCTTGGCGCCGTCGCCTCCGTAGCCACCTGCAAAGGCAATCGTGCCGGCGACGGTCGCTGCCGGTAAGGGAGTCGCGCTCGACGCCACCGAGGGCGAGGCCGCCGCCTGGCTTGGCGCAGCTGAGGACGAGTTCGATGCGGTCGTATCCGAGCCGCAGGCGGTGAGCGCGAGCAATGTGCTGACCGCGAGGAGCAGGAGTGCGAGCAATGCGGCGACGCGTGCTGTGCATGTGTGTGGACGTCTCATGGCCCCGATCCCTCCCATCGCGTGGCCCCGACTCCCGGGCGTGTGCCGCGCTGCATTCCTAGGAGTCTCGTATGGGAACGGTCTACGCCCGAGTGGTGCCCTGTTCAAGCGTTTGAGGGGGCTGCAGAGTCAGGCGCTGGGGAGACCGAAGTCACCGGCGACATGCGACATTGGAGTCGGATGCGGCCGAAACTCGCAGGCGCGTGAGTCAAGTGCCGTGGTTGCCGAGGCGGCTGCAGACCGCCCGGTCTTGCGTCGGTCCGTCTCTTGCGTCTTGAGGGGAGGGTCGTCGTCTCGGCGAGCCGTGCGAGGGCGGAGGTCATACGATGCGGCACGTCATGGGCCGCAGAGGAGATGGACGCGGGACTTGGGGACGCACTGGCAGGACAGGGACGGTGCGCCGAGTCGCGGCGACCGCGTGCCCTCAAGTCCTCCTGCGACCGCGGCTACTGCGGCCGCAGGCGGGATCTCTCGCGGCTTCGATTTCGGGGACCGCCGAGAGTCCGGAGCCGTCGGCGTTCACGATGAAGAGGCGCGTGAAGCCCGTGTCGAAGAGGCCCGCGATGGCCAGCGCCTGCTGGTCCGGCGACCACGCGACGTCGGCTGCTGCCTCACCCAGATAGTCAACGACAGGGTCGAGGAGCGTCACGCGCTCGCCGTCGCCGCGTATGGACAGGACCTCAAGGCGATCGGTCTTGGCGTCCTGGATGGCGACCAGCTTGGCATCCGGCGAGAGCCCATAGCTGAGGAACTGGTCGATGGAGCCGAGCTTCATGACCCGCTCCAGCCCGTTCCCGTCCGGCTTCACGCTGTAGACGTACGTCGGACCGCCCTCCGGGCTGAGTCGGCAGAAGTAGATCTGCCGTCCGCCGCCCACTGAGGCCAGTAGTCGACGGCAGTGCCCTTGGGGCGGGTCACGATCCTGAGATCGCGACCGTCAGCGTTCAAGACGGCGACACCGGCAAGCTCGGGGGCGTCGGTGATCCAACGGCTGAAGACGACCTTCGCGCCGTCCGGCGACCAATCCGGGGTGCGGCTGGACAGAGGATTGGTCGCGAAGTCCGTGATCTGCTCCTGACTGGAGCCGTCGGCGTTCATGACCCACAACTCCTGAGGGTTCCCGTCTCCCAGCGGCCCCTGCATGTAGACGATCTTCTTCCCGTCCGGGGACCAGCGGGGATAGCTCTCGCAGGCGTCCCCACTGGTGAGTTCTCTGAAGTCTGTGCCGTCGGTATCCACGACGCAGATGTCGAAGTCGGCCTGACCGTTGCTGCTCTCGCCGTAGAGCGTAAAGGCAATCGTCCCGGCGACGGTGGGCGTCGGCAGCGGAGCCTCTGTCGGCGACGCGGATGTCACCGCCACGTTCGATGCGGGTGGCGACTCGGACGTGGCCCCCGAACCGCCGCAGGCGGCGATGGCGGGCGCTGAGACCACAACGAGCAGCGCCACAACGACGACGACGATGGTGCGGGATCCGCTCATCTCGTGAGTCCTCATGACCTGACCCCTTCCCCTCGGCGTGCCCTGGCTCCGAAGGGGTCGGTCCCCACAAAGCACGAAGACCGACCCGCGGGCCGGTCTCACCAGTGGCTCCCCGCCGGATGAAGGTGGCCGTCAGGTGCCTCCGGCGGATCTCTGCCTCCCGTGTGCAACGCTGCACGTCTCAGGAGCCTCGTATGGGGAGCGTCTACGCCCGAACAGGGGGGACGTCAAGCGTTTAGGGCAGAGGGGAGGGCGGCGCTCTCCCAGCTGAGCTAGCGGCCCACGAGGGGAATCAGTATACCCCGGGAGCCCAGAGGGACCCGTCCGAGTCATCGAGTCCCGGGGATTCGGTTGCCAAATGGTTGCGGACAGCCGCTCGTCAAAGACACTGGAACGATGCCGACGAAGGACGTGCGCGGGCGGCCCTACTTCGGCCGCCAGGCGGGGTCGAACACGCGCGGGACACCGGGGACGCGGGAGAGGCCGGTGCCGTCGGCGTTGACGACAAGCAGGAAGGAGCCGGTCGTCAAGCTCATTGAGTCGGTCGAGAACGCGAGCGCTGCGCCGTCGGGCGACCACGCGACGCGGGCCCAGGGATCGAACACGTAGCCGTAGGTCTCGTCCATGAGCGTCACCTGCCCCGCGGCGTCGCCCTGGACGGGGGCCACGTACAGACGCTTCGCCTGGTCGTGCAGGACGAGCTTCGTACCGTCCGGGGACATCGCGAACGTCCCCAGTGCCGCGCCCTCAGTGAGCTGCGTGAGCCCGCTCCCGTCCTGATCCACGGCGAAGACGTCGCCGTACTCGTCGGTGGTCTTGTAGAACAGGATCCTGCCGTCAGCCGCCCACTCGAAGCCGCCGCCGTTCTCGGTCGGCTCCAGGCGCAGCACTTCCCCGCCGAGAGGCTTGACACCGCTCCCGTCGGCGCTCATCCGGTAGATGCGCGCGCCACCGTTCTTGTCCGCCGTCCCGAACGCGATACTCGTGCCGTCTGGAGACCACACCGGACGCCCCCCGTGCTTGGTCAGTTGCCTCTTGCCGCTGCCGTCGGCATTCATGACCCAGACGCCGGATGTGCTGGGGTCGTCTTCAGTCCACACCGAGTAGGCGATCCGGCGCCCGTCGGGCGACCAGGAGGGAGCCTCCTCCCACCAGGGATCGTCGGTCAACTTCCTGAGCCCCGTGCCGTCGGTGCGCACCGTGAAGATCTCACTGTTGTAGCCCTTGGCCGCCTTCACAAACCTGGCGAACGCGATGGTGCCGGCCACGGTGGGCGCGGGGAGCGCGGTGACGTCCGGCGTCGGGGTCGCCGACGCCGACGCCTGGCCGGGCGCGCCCGACGACGAGTCGGATGCCGTCGTGTCCGAGCCGCCGCACGCGGCGAGCGCGAGCATGGCCACGAGCAGCATACCGCCGAGCAGACACAGCAGTTTCCTCATGACGCCCTCCCCTCGTCGGCTCTCTTTGAGCCAGAGTAGAAGGCGCGTGGCAGGCCGTCTTCACCCGAATCCGGTGATTCTTGCTTCAGCGTGGGCATGGCGACCGAGGACCACGGACCATGGGGTGGCAGATCGAGGGTCACGGCGCTCTCCCAGCTGAGCTAGCGGCCCACGAGGGGAATCAGTATACCCCGAGAGCCCAGAGGGGCCCGATGGGACCCTTTTAGTGACATGGATTCCGGTTGCAGAATGGTTGCAGCAACCGCCATGAAGACGGTAGACGCGAAGCGCACCCACACGCCCACGCGACTCGCGTCAGGATCGGCGATGTCCTCGCCAGAGGAAGGCGGCGATGCCAACGGACACGAGCGCTATCCCCACCACCAGCCAGGGTCGGGGATCGAGGTACTGGTCCGCGCCGCTCGCTGTGCTCGTGTGCCAATACACCGTACCCGGCCCCTTACGCTGTACGAAGGCCACGTAGAGCGAAAGCAGCCCGACGCCCACGAGGATGCCTAGCGCGGAACGGTCGGCGTGATGGAACGCGACGAGCAGCACCGCCACCACGAGGGCAATCGGCAAGGCGAAGACGCCGAGTACGGAGACGCCGAGGGCGAACCCGACGCCCACCCCCGCCCATGCCAAGAACCAAGGCACGAGAGAACGTGGCTTCTGCCGCGATGTGGGGGCGTCTGTTGTCATGCTTCCGTCTGGGCTCCGAGTCCTGCATGACGGTGTCTTCCCGCCAATCGGCATGACCAGCCGAAGGGACGGCAACCACTCCCTGTGCGTCGGCCTCGGTCTCCCTCGTCGCTTCGGTCGCCGTTACCCACCCTGCGCGCCACGAATGGCTAGGGTGCCGGGTAGGAGGTCCCGATGAACAATCTCGCCTCACTGCTCTCGCCGGCAGCTCGCTCGCTGGTCAACGAGAAGCCTCTCCTCTAGGAGTCCCGGCTCTACGCCCAGGTACTCATCGACGAGACCGAGCGCAGCAAGGCCTTGTCCATCACCCCCGCGGCGGTCCGCGTTCTCCGCTTCGAAGACGGCGCGGCATGGCTCGGCAAGCATCTGGACGCGCTGCAGGTGATCGTTGAGAACGTGACAGATCTCATCAACTCAGACCACGAAGATGCATGGGGAGCTCCAGGTGAACCTGGTGACGCGAACGCAGTCGTTCGCTTTGCGCTGCAGGTCGCAGCGTTTCACCGGCAAGTCCTGGAGTGAGCCGGAGTGGCACGAGAGACAGATCTTCACCCGCTGCTTCGACCCTGTGCCTTGCGCAGGGGAGCAGGCTTCTCCAGCTCGTCTAAGCCAATGAGCGGAGGCCGGCAGCGCGCCAAGATGGAGGAGAACGCGAGGCGCGGAGCCACCTGAGCAGGACTGCGGCGAACGAACGGCGCGGTCTGCGCGATTGCACAGACGGCGCTCTCCCGACTGGACGGCGGCCCACGAGGGGCTCCCCAGTAGAGCGCGTCAAGCGAGCTCGTGTCGGCCCAAGGATCGGACCGGTCGCCTCTACACGGTCACCCGCACCAGCTCGGAGAGGCTCGTCTCGCCGGCAAGGACCTTGCGCACGCCGTCCTCACGCACGGACTCGACGCCGCGGACGCGTGCGGCCTCGCGCAACTCGCGCACCGGGACGCCCCGCTCGATCATGTCGGCCATCTCCTCGTCCAGGCTCAGCACCTCGAAGAGCCCCGCGCGGCCCATATAGCCGGTGCCGAAGCAGCGTGTGCAGCCGGCGGCCTCATGGACCTTCATCTGAGCGCGGGGCGCCTCTCCCAGGCCCAGCTTCTCCCACGTGCTCGCCCGCACGTTCTTGGGCCTGCGACAGTGGGGACAGAGGCGACGCACAAGTCGCTGCGAGACGACGCAGGTAAAGGCCGCCGCCACCAGGTAGGGCGGCAGGCCTATCTCGACCAGGCGGTGTACTGCCGAAGCGGCATCGCGTGTGTGCAGCGTGGAGAACACCACGTGCCCGGTGATGGCCGCTTCGGCAGCCATCTTGGCGGTCTCCGCGTCCCGGATCTCGCCCACCATGATGAGGTCGGGGTCGCTGCGCAGCAGAGTGCGCAGCAGGCTGGCGAAGTCGAGGCCGATGGCCGCCCTGACCTCGCTCTGCATGACCCCTTCCAGCCGGCGCTCGACGGGGTCCTCGACCGTGTAGATCTTGCTCTGCGGCGTCTTGACCAGCTCGAGGGTGGTGTAGAGCGTGGTCGACTTGCCGCAGCCCGTCGGCCCGCAGATGAGGATGCCCCCCTCCGGCTGGCGGATGGCCTCCTCGAAACGCTCCAGGGAGGGCCCGCCGAGGCCAAGCGACTCCAGCGTCTGCGGCAGAGGCGAGACCTCGAGGATGCGGATCGAGACGTTCTCGCCGTGCAGGGTGGGGATCGACGCCAGGCGCAGGTCGACGTCCTTGCCGTCGCTGGTCTCGAAGGAGGTGCGGCCGTCCTGGGGCATGCGCCGCTCCGCGATGTCCATGTTGCCCATGATCTTGATGCGGCTGACGATACCGGGCTGGATCTCGGCGGGGAACTCGCGCAGCTTGTGAAGTACTCCGTCGACGCGGCAACGCACGTGCAATGCCTCGGCGTGCGGCTCGACGTGGATGTCGGAGGCCTTCATGCTGACTGCGTCTGAGATGAGGGCGTCCACGATCTCGATGACCGAGTCGTCGTGGGCCAGGGCTGTCTCGTCGGCGACGAGCGACGCCTCCTCCTCGCTCAGTTCGCGCAGCTTCCCTCTTGTGTTGAAGAAGGTGGCGCTGGCCTCCTCGAAGGAGCTTTCGGTGCAGATGACGGGGCGCACCTTGCGCTTGGTGCGCAACCCGACCTCGTCGAGAGCAACGATGTCGAGGGGGTCGGTCATCGCCAGCACCAGCGTCCCGTCCTCCTCCAGCGAGAGTGGGAGCACGCGCCGGTTGATCATGAAATCGCGCGGCAGCATGGCCAGCGTCTCGGGCGAGAAGTAGACCTGGTCGAGATCGGCGACCTCGAGACGCAGCTGCGCCGCCAACGCCTCGACGAGGTCCTCTTCGGAGACGAGTCCCTCGCGCACGAGCAAGTCCCCCAGTCGCCGCCGGTCTACCTGCTGGCGGGAGAGCGCGGCCTCGATCTGGTGCTGGTTGACGAGACCATCGGCGACGAGCAGCGCACCCAACCTGCGGCGGCCCGCGGTGATCGGCGTCACGGGACGTGTCATCGCCGGGGTGTTCAGACTGGCCTCCATGCCGCACTCACCTTTCTGCCGACGAGACGAGAGCCTCGCCCACGGATCTGTCGCCTTCCATCAGGTGAATCGGCATCTGCTCGTCCGGGGGGATACCCTTCTAGACAGATGTACCTCGCGCGGAAGTGTGCATCGGCGTGGCATGCGAAGCAGTCTGGCCACGTCGCCTGCCACTGGTGACTCTCGTATCTGTCCCAGTCATCCCTGCTGCTCACAGGCGTGTGCCCGAGGTCGAGTCCTCGCCGCTCCCCCGATTCCGCGTTCTCCGCGTGGCTCCTGAATGCTTCCCTCGTCAACCCGAACGCGCGCAGGTACTCCTCGGGCGGCTCCCTCAGCCAGTAGGGCTCCGACGCGTGCGTCTGGTTCATGCCCGGGGCGAGCCGTGCAAGGGCGGCGCTCTCCCAGCTGAGCTAGCGGCCCACGAGGGGAACAAGTATAGCGCCCGTGAGGCCAGGGAGAGCCCGATGAGCGGTATCGAGTCACGGGGCTTTCGGTTGCGCAATGGTTGCGACATGAGGTGGATGCCGCACCGGGCCATGACAAGTCCGGCGACAGACCTGCGCCGCACGCCTGTGACCATCGGCGGTCTTGCGTCGCGTCCGCGACGCCGACGCTCAGCTTGTCCGCGGCGCACTCCGCTGGTGCGCGAGAAGATCCCGCCCAAGGCCGGGAGCAGCGGCGTGCCGGCCGATCCCGGGCTGCTCCGCGGACTCATCAGGAGCGGCGCGCTCCTGCAGCATGCGGACGCGACGCGTCGCTGACCTGAGCGCGACGGGCTATTCGGCCGCGAGCGGCACCAACTCGATGGCGTCCGAGCTGCAGCCGGTCGCGCAGAGGCCGCAGCCGCGGCAGAGGGCGGGCTCGAACGCCGGCCGCCCGCCCGTGTCGCACACGATCGCCTCGAAGGGGCAGCGCAGCCCGCAGCGTCCGCAGGTCTTGCAGAGATCCAGGTCGATGCGGGCGACGTAGCGACGCACCGGCCACGCGTCGCTCACCTGGAGCCGCTCAGCGGCCAGGTGCGGGTAACAGCAGTCGGTGCAGCAGTTGCAGATCGACGAGGTGTCGGCGACATCGTCCTGGACGTCGGCCGTGTGCATGAGGCCGGCCTTGTCCGTGGTCCGCAGGATCTCGACGGCACGCTCCCTGGAGATCTCCCAGCCGAGGCCGCGGTCGTTGTTGAAGCGCAGGCACACGTCCTTGGGCTTGCGGCACTTGCCGACGATGGCGCGGCAGTCGCACGGCCACAGGTAGATGTGGTCCTGGGCGGCGACGATCGCCTCGGCCTCGTGCAGGAGCACGTAGCTGTACCGGGCCTCGTAGGAGTCGCCGGGATGGCCGTCGCGGGTCGCCTCCACATCCGCGCGGATCTTCTCCGCGTAGTGATCGACCTCCCACTCGGCGACCTGCCGATGGACCGCCAGCGGGACGTCCTTCCAGCCCTCGAACATGGCCCAGATCTCAAGGCGCTCGTGGAAGTCCGCCGGGGTGTGGGCGCCGGCCTCGTCGACGTCGAGGACGGCGCGGCGCACGGCACGCGCGAGCCGCGCCGGCTCGAAGCCGGAGAGGGCGCCTGCTGCATCGCCGGCCCGCTTCGCCGGCCGCCCGGCCGCCCCGGCCGCGGCCAGGATCAGCTCGGCGTCGTCCTCGTCGTAGAAGCGATCGAGCCACGGGAGGAGGAAGCCGGGAGCCTCGACCGCTTCGGCGACCGCCTTCATCGCAGGCGTCACCTCGGCGGACTCTGACGTGCCGCCCACTTCCGCATCGGTCGTGCTCACGTGTCCTCCTCCCGCCTGTCGGTCGACACGATGGTACGTCACCAGATCGCCGCCTCCGCTACGATGGGGCTCGTGGACGGCACGCGCGAGCTCATGCGGCACGACCTCGAGGTGTGGCCTCCGGAGCCGGGCTCTGCCTGGAGTCCGGAGACGGCATCATCGTCGTGTAGCCGGCCCATGCCTCCCGGGGGCGTGGATCGCTGCTCGGACTCCAAGGGCCCGCGGTCCATGCTGAGGTTCCAGATGACGCGCGAGCGGGGACCCGGCAGCCGATCAGCAAATTGTCGGTCAGCCAAGCACCCGAGGCGTGGACCATCGCCAGTTGCGCTCCGCAACGAGCTCATCACCGTAATGCGCCTTGAGGGTCGTCACGACGTGGAACGCGTTCGCGTCGCACGACATCGTGGTGTCGACCTCCGTCACTGTCTCCCAGCCTGGCCGCCCGATCTCCATGGTCCTTTCACACCGGACGGTCGCCGACAGTGGGTCGCCCTCGACAATCCCATACGTGTTGCGCCCCCAATGGCCGACGACTAGCTCCGAAGGCATCAGACGCACGCGCCCCGACATGCCATCGGGGCCCCCGGTGACCAGCTCCACCCTGTTCGTGACCCGATCAATGACGACTCTCGCCTCTTCAGGACTGAGGCTGAGCCACTCGGTCTCGAGCGGCGATGCGACCTCGGCCGTCGGGAAATCACGCACGGGCGAGGCCATGCGGCCAAGACCGGGGAGGAGGAGTACACAGGCACTCGGCTTGATGGTCATGGTCACTGGTTCGGGTGACGGCCAGAGCCACGGCCAATAGGCGGGGGCGACGGCGAGGCGAAGGCGATGGCCCGCGGACACACGGTATCCGATGCTGTTCATTGCCATCCGAACTTTGAGCCACGCTCCAGGATCCAGCTCTTCAGCCTGCTGGCGGCCGTCCCGCTGGGTGAGATTGAGCACGCCCCTCGTGACCAGCGCAACCGACCCATCCGGCTGCACGTCGCAGAGCCGGACGGCGACCTGGGCCAGCGGCCTATCCACTGCGAGCTGGAGCTCGACCTCCGGGAAGCCCAAGAGCTCGAGGGGTTCGCTGAGGGGCGCTGAGTCAAAGACAAGTGACGTGGCGTCATCGTGTCGTTGGTCCCCGGGGAAGGCGGCCTCACCAGCTGTAGGGCACCAAGCGCCGGCAGCCAATGCGGAGGCCTCGACCATCTTCAGCTGTCGTGTCTCCTGACTGCATGAGGGCTCCACACGCAGAGAATTCGCGTCAAGGAAGTACCTGAGAGAAGTGTCCGCGTCGTCGGTCGATGTCAGATCGTCCCAACCTACCCACCGGCCGCAGCGTTCCGCGGATGATGCGGCCGGGGCTTCACTGTCCATGAGGTAGGCGCGCAGCAGCGGCTCGTTCATCACGCCGGTGTCAATGCCCTTCAGCCAGCAGTCCCACCAGCGCAGGCACTCCCGGTTGAAGCCGATCTGCGGCCCGGGCACTGCCTCGTCAGGATAGTGGTGCGCCCATGGGCCGATGAGGCCACGGCACGGCGCCCTCAGACCCCTGAGAAGTCGGAACACCGTGTCCCGGTATGGGTCTGCCCAGCCACCGACCGTGAGCACAGCGCATTCGATCGCGCCGTAGTCCTCACAGACCGACCCGTGCCTCCAGTACTCGTCATCGAGTTGATGCGACAGCCACGCATGCACGTACGGCTCGATTGCTTCCAGTCGCTCGCGCCAGCGGTCAAGCCATTCGTCACCAAGCACAGTTGGGTCCGGGGGACGGGAGTTGCAGGCGAAGGCGGTGGCGGCCCAGGAAAGCATGTCGCACGCCAGCAATGCCCCGCCCATGTAGTGACAGTCGCCGCCGTAGCGGTCGTCGGTAGAGTGCACCGTGATGATCGCCTTCAGCTGAGCGGGACGGCGGGAGGCCACCTGCAGTGCGTTGAAGCCGCCCCATGAGTAGCCCATCATGCCTACGGCTCCAGTACACCACGCCTGCTGCTCTAACCAGGCCAGCACATCAAGGGCATCCTCTTGCTCCTGCACAAGGTACTCGTCCCGCAACAGGCCGTCGGAGTCCCCCGTACCGCGCAAGTCCACACGCAGACTGGCGTAGCCGTGGCCGGCAAAGTAGGGATGCCGCAGAACGTCTGAAGGGAGGGTAGCGTCGTTCTTCCGGTACGGAATGTACTCCATGACAGCAGGCACAGGGTTCTTCTCGGCATCCACAGGCAGCCATATGCGGGCGGCGAGCCTCGCACCGTCGCGCATTGGTATCCAGGTGTGCTCGATGACGCGCACATCATGTTGGAAGCGTGCCCTTACTCTCGGCTGCGTGCTCTGCGGGGTCACTGCTGTCTCCTTGTCAGCACTGGCGATTCGTCTTCCCGGACGACCGTTCTCAGTCAGCGAGTTCATACCCCGCCCTCGCTCGGCCTCGCCGGCGCAGCACGACCGCCGCGGCGACAGCAATGACGACCACCCCCACGAGGATCGGGACGACAACCCAAGTCGAACTGCTGCCACTCGTGGTGGTCGTGGCCACAGGCCGCAGCTTGAGGAACGTGTCGTAGACGAACACGTCGCCGTCGTAGCCCCCGTAGGCTGCTGGCTCCTTGACGTAGCCGTCCCAGCGAGCCGTGTTGTAGGCCTCGAGGCGCTGTGGATATCCAAAGATGATGTACGGCGACGATTTGTAGACGATCTGCTGCATCTGCTGGACCATGGCAATGCGCGCCTGAGGATCGATAGTGGCGCTCTCCTTGTTCCACAGAGCGGTGTAGGCGGGATCCGTCCAAGAGGTGTCGCTCCAGCCGCCCACCTGCTCAGGTGTGAGCAGACTCAGGATGAACTGTGGATTCACCATGTTCCCCCACCACCACCAGATGATCAGGTCATAGTCCGGAGCGAAGATGTCTCCTTCATAGTTCGTCAGGCTATTTACGAGGACGCTGGGGTCGACGACCGTGAGGCGGACCTTGACGCCGACCGCTTTGAACCACCCAGCGACAAGCTTGCTCGTCGCGACGTTCTCCGGAGTCTGCGCATCGGTCATGAGCCGCAGGCTGAGAGGTTTGCCTTGCGGAGTCTCACGGAAGCCGTCACCGTTGACGTCTCGGTAGCCGGCCGCCTCGAGCATGGCTTCTGCCTTCGAGGGGTCGTAGCCGTAGGCCTCGCTGGCGGGGGGCTCCCAGTGGAACTCGGAGTAGGGCGGCAGCAGCGTGCCGCCAGGGCTGAAGTAGCCGTTGTAGGCCAGCACGCCGTTCTTCTCTCGGTCGACAGCGTACTGAAGCGCTTGACGGAAGCGAGCATCCAACAGGACGGGATTGCCGGTCGAAGCGGGACTCTTGCTGCAGTTGAAGGAGATCTGTTCGAACGACCACGACGTCGCCGCGTTCGCGGTGATGGCCCCTGATGAGAGTCCCTTGAACTGTGCGGGAGGCACACCAATGCAACCGTCCAGGGCCCCCGACTTGAGGTCCTGCACCATCGAGTCGGCGTTCTGGTACGTCTCGATGATGATCTCGTCGACCGGGGGTCGGCCTCGCCAGTAGTGCGAATTGGCTACGAGCTTGGCGTACACGCCGTTCTTGAGCTCGACCACTTGGTAGGGGCCGGAGCCGATGACCGCGGGTGGGTTCGCGAAGGAGGAGGAGGCTGCGCTTCCGGACACCTTCGACCAGATGTGCTCTGGCAGAATCGGCACTTCCATTTGCAGGATGTCGGCTTTCGGCTCGCTGCATACGATCCGGACCGTCGCGTCGTTGAGAGCCGTCACACGTTCGATGGACTTCAGGTAGGACGTGAAATTCGAGAGGTTGTTCTTCATGATGTAGTTGAAGGTGAACGCGACGTCGCGTGCGGTCGCCGGCGTACCGTCTTGCCAGGTCATGCCGGGGCGGATCGTGAAGGTCCACGTCTTTCCGTCCGCCGAGTGCGTCCAGCTCTCTGCGAACTCGGGACGCGGCCCCAACTTCGCCGGCTCTGCACCCACCAGGTAGTCGTAGTTCATGTGGTACACGATGTAGTCGATTCCGGTGGTTCCAATGAAGGGATTGAGGTTGTCGACGGTCTCGAGGTTGCCGAGCCGGAAGATCGCCGCGCCAGGTGAGGCGCTCGCCACCGGCTGCGCCGACGGGCTGGTCGCGGGTGAGGCAGCCGGGAGCACCGCGAACAAGCAGACCGCGACTGCGACGAGAACCAGACGGGCGATTCGGTGCACGCTTGCCAAGGATGCGATCGGGACCATTGCTTTTCCTCTCCAGTGGTCTGGGCGATCCCTTTGATTCGCCAGATAAGACGGAGCGTAGACTGGAAGAGTGGCGATTCAATGGAAATAAATCACCGTGATCGGAGGAGGCCTGCATGACTGATGATGCACGACCTCGGGGTCGGGGACGACCACCGTCTGTTGAACGCTGGCAGGCGGGTCAAGGGCGTCCACTCGACCGCAGAGCGGCGGAAGCGCCGCGAACCTCCCTCAGCATCCTCGAGGCTTCGCGCGACATCCTCGTTGCCGAGGGAATGCGCGCCATGACCATGGCCGCCGTGGCGCGCAGAGCGCACGTCGACATCAAGACGATTGTCTACCACTTCGGCAATCGGCGAGGTCTGCTCGAAGCGCTCATCGACTTCTTGTACCACGACGACTATGCGGAGTTCGCCGAGGCGGCACCGCGGCTGGAGCGGGATGAGGATCGCTGGGACCAACAGCTGCAAGCCTTCAAGCGGCTTTTCGACAACATCTCCGCCTTCCGCGCGTACATCTCCATCTACGCGGAGGCCTTCTACGACCCCGAACTGCGCCAGCGCATTGGCCGCTTCTTTCTATGGGGGATGAATGAGTCGGCGCAGTACGTATATGGCGATGAGGCGCGCAGCCTGCGGAGCTCCGGCGAGCACCGTGCACTCGACTTCCTGCTCGTGGCGGCTCTCGACGGAATCCAACTGCATCGGACGCTTGCGCCATCGAGCTACCCCTTTGAGGAGGTCTTCGCCCTCCTCGCCAGGCTAGTGACGAATGAGCATCGGCGCCAGATGGAAGACGGCGAGTCATCCGGCGGCGAAAGAACATGATGCCGATTCCGGACCAGGCTCAGACTCGGAGCCATCACCACAACGCAATCGACAAGTTGGGAATCGCGCCGTGTCGCCTTTGACCTTTTGGAGAAGCCCGGGCCGCCAAGGTTGTCCGGCTGGCTAGAGTAGATGACGCCGCTCCTGCTCCGATGACTCCCTGGAGCCTGGAGACGAAGCCGATCGCCGAACCGCGTTGCTCAGCCGGTGCGGCCCCGGTCAACTCAGGTGCCGCAAAGAAGGCCGACGAGGACTCAAGGCTGGGTGCGATTGACGAAGACGCTCAGCTCATGGCCGGCCATCGCGGCGACGGCGAGGTCGGGCCTGCCGTCACTGTCGAAGTCGCCCAACGCCACCAGAGCGCCGCCCACACGCGGCGTCGTGTCGAACTGGTCGGGAGCCTGGAAGGTGCCGTCGCCGTTAGCGAGGAGCTGGGTCATGCCGGCCGTGCTCGCGTGCAGCAGATCGAGCCTGCCGTCGCGGTTGAAGTCCGCGACCAGGAACGCGCTGGCGCCCTGCATGCCGAAGTCGTACTCCTCGAGCCGGGAGAACGTGCCGTTGCCCCGGCCGATCGAGACGGCGATGGCGGCATAGTCATGGTCGCCGGCCTCATGATCGATCGCAGCGGCGGTATTGGCGACCAGGAGATCCGGCTTCCCGTCGCCGTTCACGTCGCGCAGGGCCAGCTTGTCGGGGATGAGCAAGCCGGTGCGCGTCGTCCTTGGCGTCCTGAAGCCGCCGCTGTCGGTACCACGAAGCACGCTGACTGCGCCCACCGGCATGTTGACACCTTCCTGGCTGCCGGCGACCACGTCCGGCGTGTGATCGCCGTCCAGCCTCCCGACCGCGAACGAGGCGATCGACCCCGCGGCGTCGGCGAGGCAGCCACGCGCCGGCTTGAAGGTGCCGTCTCCCCTGCCGAGGAGTACAAGGACCCTGCCGGCCCGGGCGGCGATGATGTCCGGCCTGTGGTCACCGTTGAGATCGGCGACCGACAGAGTACCGGGGTTCCGTGTGCCGGCGCTGCCACCGAGGACAGTGGTGTGCGGCCGAGCGAAGGTGCCGTCACCCTTGCCGAGGAGCACGCTGACGCTCCCACGCCCGGCGCTGACGCCGACGACGAGATCCAGTCTGCCGTTGCGGTCGACGTCCGCCACAGCGATCGAGTCCGCGTTCGCGGGAACCCTCGTCGCGTGCGGCGATACGAAGTGGGCGGTGCCTGTGCCGAAGAGGATCGTGACCGTGTCCGGACTGTTGTTCACGACGGCGAGGTCCTTGTGACCGTCCCGGTCGAAGTCGGCGGCGGCAAGAGCTCTCGGGTACGGGCGGATCGGTACCCGGGTCTCGACCTTGAAGCTCAACTCGGCGGGGGGAGCGCCGCCTGCGGAGGACAGAACGGCGGGGGTAGGCCGAGCGGCCTGAAGGAGAACGACAGCGGCGATGGCCAGGAGGCCAAGAACGAGCGACGCCCAGAATGCGGTGTGTCTGGCCGGTGCGGACATGACGACCCCTCTTCGGACCCCCAGACGAGATGCCGGGCTCCTCATCCCTCCTCGAGCATACACCCGGGCCGAGGTCGCCCACCTCGCGACCGTGGCGATCGGTTGCCACCCTGGTAGGACCTCGAAGTCGATCGGTCTCACCAAGCGGTCGGCCAGCTCCCGCGGACGCGCCCCGACGTGCACTCTCACGCCGGCAGCTCCTGGTCGCCGGCGTCCACGTGAGGGCGAGAGCTTGTCAACGGCATCGAAGACAACGTCATAGGTCCCGTCGCCAAATGGCGACGCCTACGCCGACGAGCGGTGTCTACATCGACAGGTAGGGCGTGAAGACGACCGGGACCTCGCTGCCAGCCAGCTTCGCTCTGAGCTCTGCGCTCGGCTCACCGAGGATTTCGCCGTGTACGACGGCGACCATCGCAAGGATCGCGTCCGATAGGTCGCCAAGGTTCGCAGCGTGTTCGATGAGCGCCGCGGAGTCCCTGTACCGCTCGATGACGACGCACTCGGACTCATCGTCGTTGAGATAGATGTCGTATTGCAGCGTGCCGGGCTCCCTTGTCCGCACAATCTCCATGGCCTGAGCGGATAAGCGCTTGAACTCCTCGCGCTTGCCCTCGTGGAACTTGAATCGAGCGATGCCCAGAAGTTCAGTCACGGCTTCCGCCTCCAGACTTTTGAGTGCTGGCTGCAAACGACCGCTCGGTTGCCAGGCGAGCGCACTCCCGATCGTTAGTACCCGGACTGCCGGCGGGGCAATTGCCAATCTCGCAACCATCGTCACGCGGACAACGCCGGCGGGCACGTACGTGGACCTGGTCCGAGACCCCTGACCACACGCCCGTCGGCCCGGGGAGGCGAGCGAGGTCGACGGTGATCGTGCGGATTGCAGATCCGGTTGCAGACCGCCGATCCCTTCGTCGCTTCGTCTCTTGCGTCTTGAGGGGAGGTCGTCGTCGGCCAAGCCGTGCAAGGGCGGCGCTCTCCCAGCTGAGCTAGCGGCCCACGAGGGGACAACATACCGCCTGAGGGGACGGCGGCCTGAATCACGGCCACATCGGTCGCAGAGTGGTTGCAGACGGCTCCGAGGCTTCGAAGACCCTGACGACGCAGACGAGGCCCCGCTCCCAAGCCCTCCGGCCCCGGCCGGGCTAGGTGCCGACGCGCCCTACTCCGGTCGCCAAGACGGCTGTTTGGCTGCGTCGACTCCCGGCACCGCGGAGAGTGCGGTCCCATTGGCGTTCACGATGTACAGGCGAGAGGGGTTGGTCTCGTTCTGACCGGCGATGGCCAGCGCCTTGCCGTCCGGCGACCACGATGCGTCCACCGCGTCCTCTGCAAAGGCTGCGACCGGGTCGAGGAGCGTGACGAGAGCCCCGCCACCGCGCGTTCGAGCGGCAACGAGCCTGTCCGTCTGAACGTCGTGGCGGACGATCCACTTGCCGTCCGGGGAGAGACCGAGCTCGTACTTCAGCCACCAGTCCATCTCCCTGTAGGTGGACGTGCCCGCCTCCTTGACCAGCCGCTTGAGTCCGCTCCCATCGGGGTTGACGCTGAACTTGGCGAGGCCACCGCCCCGGGTGTTGCGGTAGAAGGTGATGGTGCCGTCCCTCTCCCACGTCGGCCAGTAGTCGGCGGAGGAGAAGCCCGAGCCCTTCGTGCTGGTCACGTTGCGCAAGCCGCTTCCGTCGGCGTTCATCACGTAGAGGGCGTCCCGCTCGACGCCGTTCTTGTAGAACACCAGACTGGTGAAGACGATCCGCTTGCCGTCCGGTGACCAGCTCGGGAACATGTTCCTGTACCCCAGCGAGCCCTTGGTGAGCCGCCTCTTGCCGGAGCCGTCGGCGTTCATGACCCAGACCTGCGACAACCCCCTGGGGTCGGGCGCACCCTCTTCGTAGGCGATCTTCTTCCCATCCGGAGACCAGCAGGGAGATCCCGCGATGCCCTTCCCTCCGGCCAGGACCTTGAAGCCAGTGCCGTCGGTGTCGACCGCGCAGACATCGTAGTCCTCCATCAGGGTCTCCTCATCCAGCCTGTAGCGCGTGAAGGCGATGGTACCGGCGACGGTGGGTGCGGGCAGCGGGACGCCGCTTGGAGACGCGGCCACAGAAGGCGACATCGTCGGACTGGCCGTGACCGACGATGATGGGGACGCAGTCGTGCCCGAGCCGCCGCAGGCGGCGAGTGCGAGCGCTGCGACTCCGTACAGCGCGAGGGTCGCAACCCAGCAGGACCTTGTCAGGCTTGAGCGCTTCATGGCCTCGTCCCTCCGCGTTGTATCGGCGACGCTTCGAGGCCGCCTTGCAGCACCAGTGTGGACAGGCCAAAGGGCGGTGTCTTCATCGGAATCTGGTGATTCTGCGCCTTCCCCTTGCGTGAAAGGGAAGGGAGGACGAGGTGTCAGCTCCCGGCATGGTCCACCGACATCCACTCACGTGCCCCGGTCGCGGCATGCTCGCGTCAAGCCCCGTCTAGACACTTGTTCCACGACCTCCCGGGTCCACCCGGCCGATAGTGAAGATGAAGCGGTCAGCGGCGATGAAGACGCGCAAGAAGGAGCAGCCGTGAAGCGCGATCCGGCAGTCGGCATGAAAGACGTGCTCTCCACGCGCACGAGGCGAGAGAGGCTGGAGGCGAGTTATCCCTCTCGGGGTGAGTCGGCCGCTCAGATGCGCCGGGCCCTTCGGGGGTATCTGTGCGAGCGAGCCCTGGACGCGGGCGTGGTCTACGACGTCGTGCTCGCGGCCGACGAGGCCTTCATCAACGCTGTCAGCCACGTCGATGCCGCCGATGGCGTCATTCGCGTCACGGCCTGTGTCTCGAATGGCGAGGCCGCGGTCGAGGTGCAGGATGGCGGCGGCGGATTCAAGCTTCGCCCGACGGGTCAGCAGCCGTTTCCGGATGTGCGCCGCGCAGGCGGCCGCGGCGTCTTCCTCATCGAGCGCCTGATGGACGAAGTCAGCGTCAGGTCAGGGCAAAGAGGAACCACCGTCCGGATGGTACGACGTCTCGACTGAGGGACGCGCGCCAAGCGGCAGCCGGCGCTCTCCCAGCTGAGCTAGCGGCCCACGAGGGGGACATGTCCATCGCGGAAGCTCGGAAAGCCCGCGAGGGGAAGGGGCGTGATCTCAGAGCGGCTGCAGACGCCGACGGCTAGCGCCCGCCAGCGTGGCCGCACCAGTGTTCCGAGGCAGCGACGGTAGGGCAAAAGAACTCATGCTGATCGCTTCTCTTGACTCGCAGCCGCCGCCCTCCATCGATCCCGATGCCTGGAGCCTTCATCGGGGGAGCAGTTGATGCGGACGTCCCTTCGGTCGAAGAGCGTGGCTGCGACCGTGCACAGAGTGGACACGGCGTCGGACCGTGAGAGAGTCGTCGCGGTCCTGACGCTCGCTTTCGCGTCGGACGCTGCCCTGCGGTGGCTCTATCCGGACCCGCGGCAATACGTGGAGTACTTCCCGCAGTTCCTTCAGGCGTTCGCCGGCAAGGCATTCGCTTCCGGTTCCGTCTACTGCGCGGAGGACTACAGTGGAGCCGCGATGTGGCTGCCGCCCGGCGTCGACGCGGACGAAGCGGAACTGGACGACGTCTTCACGCGCAGCTTGGGGAGCCGCAAGGCGGACCTCAAGGAGCTGTTCGAAACGATGGGCGGCTACCACCCGAGCGAGCCTCACTGGTACCTGTCCCTGATCGGCGTCGATCCGGTGCGACAGGGGCATGGAGTCGGATCGGCGCTCTTGCAGGCAGTGGTCGATCGATGCGACCTGGACGGTCAGACGGCCTATCTCGAATCGACCAGCTTGAGCGGTAACGCACTGTACGCACGTCTTGGCTTCGAGGCACTCGGCATCATCGAGGCGGACGGAATTCCCCTGCTCTACCCCATGGTGCGCGCCCCGAGGTGTTCCCTGGCAAAGATCGCGACGCGCAGCGCTGAGCGAAGAGATCGGGTGAGGCGAGACCTACACATGGGCGGGCAGGCCGCGGAGACTGATGCCGGCCCGGCGCCGCGCTCTCCCAGCTGAGCTAGCGGCCCACGAGGAGGACAAGTATACCGCGAGATATCGGGCGAGCCGTCGGGGGCTCTCCGGCCATGGGGGACTAGGGTTGCGGTTGGAGTGCGGGAAGGGAACGTCGTCCGCGACCGCCTATTTGACGATCACCCTCGTCGTCGGCGAAGTGGCCTTGACGAAAGACGTCGTCCCGGCAAACGACCATCGGAACCAGTACGTCCCCCTTCGGGTGAGCTTCAGGGACTTCGACGCACCGCCGGTCCGGCTGGTCGAGACGACCGCCTGCCGCGACCACGTGCGGCCGTTCCCGCTGCGCAGCAAGGTGAGCTTCATCGCCCCAAGAGGTGTGGCGCCACTCTTCAGAGCCGCCGACGTCCTCCAGATCGCGCGCCCGTTCCGGAGGCGCAGCGTCACCTTCGCCCCAGGCGGCGTCTTGGTGAGCTTCGCCGGAAGTCCAGTTCGGACTCCGCCGAGGAGTTGCGCGATGATGCCCTCCGACGGCGCGGCGGCAGCTCGCCCGAGCTGGACCCGCAGTCCTGCCCCGGCCGAGCCGGTCGCCCCGGCGATGATGATCTCGCCGGTTGAACGTACCGCACAGGTCGCCGAGTCGTCCGCCGCCCCGAAGTCGATGACCTGCCTGCCGCCATCTGCGAACGTGATGTCGGGTAGGCCATCCGAGGTGTAGCGCCAGACGGCGAAGTCGGAGAACGTCGGGTAACCGGAGTCGACTGTGCCTGTGAGGACGACGCTGCCGTCACTGAGGCTCGTCCACTGCGCCGTTCCACTCGCGGGCGCGGCACTCATGACCGTCGTGTACGTCGGGTCGACTGAGCCGTCTTCGTTCAGGCGCATGAGGAACAATGCAGCCGACTGCTGGTCGGCAAGCAGCCGCCCGTCCGCCAACTCCTGCAACAGCATGATGTTCTGCGGCGCGGGCACGCGCACGCCTTGGTCGCCGAACGTCGGATCGAGGGAGCCGTCGGGGAGCAGCCGCATGAGGAAATACGAAGATTCGACGCCTCCCGCGACGATGACGCGACCGAGATGATCGACCGTGGCGGCAGTCGCGTGGTCGGACGACTGGTGAGCGAGATCCAGTACGAACTCGCCGGAATCCGCGAAGGACGTATCCAGCTGACCTGCCGGCGTGAACCTGTACACCACGACATCTCCGCGATTGCTGCCGACTACCCCCGCCCCAACCAAGCTGCCGTCGGCGGCCATGGAGCAGCTGGCCATCTCGAGCGTCTGCCCCGCTGTGGGCGTGGGCGGCTTCAGGAATCCCCCATCGCCGAAGCTCGTGTCCAGGACCCCGTCGGTGGTGTATGCGGCGAGTCTGTAGCCTTGTCTGAGCGCCCCTCCGAGATCCAAGTAGAAGAAGATGATCCGCCCTGTGACCGGCTGGATCAACAGCGGGGTCTCACGAATCGTCCAGACTCGCTTGGTCTGAAAACCCGCCCAATCGATGAGCACCTTGCCACCTGTCCCGAAGGTGGCGTCAAGCTGTCCGTCCGGGGTAAGGCGGACAAGCCAATACGTCGACGGTGAAGGATCCACGGAGGAATCGCTCAGTCCGCAGACGGCGACGACCTTGCCATCGGACTGAAGGGCGGTCTCAAGCACGCGAGTGTCGCCCGATCCGAGGTCAATCATGGCCGCCCCGTTGACACCGAAGTCGGGATCGATGCTGCCAGGCGACGCCGAAGCTCCGGCGGGAAGCAGGGCCAACAGAGCGAGTGCCGCAACCCCAACCGCAACGATGCCGAACGGTGCCGACAGACGCTTCCGGATCATCCCCCACCCCCATAGCTCCGAATGCTGCAGTCCAGTCGGTACTCTATCAGCGGCATCGTGGAAGTGGCGCTTCCCAGCTGAGCCAGCGGCCCGCGAGGGGGGCGAGTATGCGCGAGAGAGCTCAGGGAGGCCCGATGCGGCCCCTCGCGGCGCGGGGATTCCGGTTGCAGAATGGTTGCGGCAACCGCCAGAAGACCGGGGAGACGGAGCAGACGAAACCGCCGCGCAGCGAGTCCCGAGTGCGCCTACCTGACGACGACTTTGATGCGTGTCGAGGTCGCAGCTCGGTAGGCACTTGTTCCCTTGAAGCCCCAGCGGAAGAAGTACGTGCCACGGCGAGCGAACTTGACAGTGGTCGCAGCATGCACCCGTCTTGTCGGTGGCCTTGGAGAAGACCGTGGTCCACTTCCGCCCGTCTGCAGGCTCTTCAGAAGGCTGAGCTTGGCGACGCCGACGGGCGTCTTCCCGCAAGTCAGCCTGCCGCTGGCCCTCCAACTGGCACGGCCACTCTTCAAGCGCAGCGTAACGATCGCGGGTGATTGTGCCTTCAGCGTGACGACAAGACCGGTGCGGCTGCCACCCAGGAGCTGGAAGACCATGCCCACCGTCGTTGACGCGCCCGTGCGGTGAGTGAACGAGGTCCCGCAATCCCGGCCGGGTCGGGGTGCTGGCGGCGCCATCGACCCTCCGACGAAGAATTCGGCCATCGGGCCGGAAGATGGCAGGGCCGCAGCGTCGTCGGCGGCGCCGAAATCGATGCGTCACCATGCCGCCGGGGGCGAACGTCAGGTCGGGCAGCCCGAGCGGCGTCATAGGCGCCAGCGCGGAAGTCGTTGTAGGTCGGAAAGCCGTGGCCGTACTGTGCCGGCCGCGACCACGGTGCCGTCCTCCAGGAAGGTCGTAGCGCGGCCGCCCGCCGAACGCGTTACCGACTGCTCCGACAAGTGGGACCGCGTAACTCGTGTCGATCGTGTAGTCCGCGTTGAGGCCGTGCGAACTCGTCGAAGCCTCTCCCGAACGAGTCCTGGTGCACATGAACTTGCCGTCAGCGAGCTCTGTCATCGCCCAGGCCGTCGGCGCCTGAACGACGCATCACCACACCACCGTATGCCAAGGCTCGGAACGAGGACTGCCATCCGACAGCAGACGCAGCAGGAACTGGTCGCTGCCCTGCAGTGTGCCGGAGACGACGATGCGACCGGCATGGTCGATCATGAGGCTCGTCCCGAACTCGTTTGAATGGTTGATGAGGTCCTTGATGAACACCCCACCCGTGGCCGAACGAGGTCATCCGAGGGTCCCGTCCGGCGTGTAATCGCATCACGAGACAGGTCGACTGTCTGAGCCGAACGCCGAAGGAACGGTCGTTGTGCCCAGCGCAAGGAAGCTGCCGTGCTGGAGCCACATCCCAGCGATAGTAGGCTGCCATGTGTGGCCGCTCGGCGCGGCCGGCGGCCAAGAACGATGCCGTCGCTGCCGAAAGGTCGCGTCCAGAGCACCGGTCGAACGTGAACGCCCGTACTTCGAGCGAGTCCGCGATCAGGAGTGCGTCCGCTGCTGGCGGCGATGAACAATTCAGTCGCCCTTGTGCTTCATTCGAGATCGTTCCACGAGTTCTGCATGGTCACGCCATGGGAGATCGCCACGCTACCTTCGGCGCCAAACGCTTGTGTCCGGATGTCCGGCGGCAGTGTAGCGGACCAGGCGCGGTGCCGGCTCACGACGTCGTGGCATCCGTGTGTCGAGCAGGCCGCGACCATCGGCCTCCGTCCGGCAGCAGTGCCAGATTCTGAACGCTCGTTAGCCACCTGCGCCGAGGTCGACCACCGGTAGCCGTCAGTCCCGAAGGAGGTGTCGAGAGTACGCCGGCAATGGCGAGCGCCGCGCAGCGAGCGGTCCCAGCGAGCTGCCAAGAAGTACGCATACCACGATGAAGAATCGGCGCATCATTGCCCCCCCATGACGACGCGATCAGGTCTCTGGTCGTCTACCGCTTGACAGTGAACGTCTTCGAGTTGCTCGTCCCGCCCGCCGTCACGACGACGATCTTCAGCCTGCCATACCTCGCCCTGGCGGGCACACGACACTTGATGCGCGTGGCGCTCCAGGAGACGTACTTGGCGACCTTGGCGGTGCCGAACTTCACGTAGCTGGTGCCGCGCCGGGCAGTGAAGGCCTTGCCCGTGATCGTCACCGTGATGCCACGCTTGCCTGATGTGGGCGAGAGCCTGGTCAGGCCGGGCCTCACGGGCACCGGAGGCCCGCACAGATACCGGATCAAACCCATGCCGAAGACCGTCCCCACCTGACGATGCAGGCCATCTCGCTCGGCAGACGCCGCACCTGACGGATAGGCGTAGCCTGCTACTACAAGCTTTCCATTCGGATCCAGGCCGGCGGCAGCACAGTCGTCGGCGCCGCCCAGGTTCGTGATCACGGTCCCGTCCGTGCCGAAGCTGCGGTCGACGCTCCCATCGGCGAGGTTGCGAGTGACGAGGACGTCCGCATAGGTGGGGTATCCGGCGTTGAGTCTACCGGCCCGCACGACGCTGCCGTCTTCTTGGACGAGTATCGAGGTCAACGTGCTGCTGTCTGGGTTCGACAGGTAGAGCACCCCGCTCGTTCCATACGTCGTGTCTATCGTCCCCGAGGAGGTAAGGCGCGTGAGCTTATTGCCGCGAGCGACGAGCAAGTAGCCGCCAGGACGCTCGAAGATGTCGCCGCGGACACTGGAGGACCCGCCGAGGAGAACGAAGCCGCCGCTGCCGAAGTCTGTGGAGAGCGCCCCCGCTGATGTGAGCCGGAGCAGCAGACTGTCAGATTGGACGCTGCCAAGGACGAGAACCTCGTTGTCGGCGGTCGCACTGATGCCGTTGAACCAATCTTCGGAGCCACTTGCGACATCCATCCTGAAGAGCCCGCCAGAGGCGAAGCTCGTGTCGGGCGCGCCGTTCGGCTGGAGGCGAAGGACGGCGATATCGTTCCGGTGGATCGGATCAGTGACGCCGCCGCCCACGACCAGCCCCCCGTCGGGGCACAGGGCCATGCAGGGCGGGTATGCGGCGGGTCCTGGGTTCGCTACCGCTGAAGCATCGGCGATGCCGCCGTTGCCGAATGCAGTGTCCACCTGACCGTCACTCAGAAGGCGCAGGATGTTGCGGTAACCTCCACAGAGATAGATCCTTCCGCTCCCGTCGATGAGTATCTGATTGACCACCCACTTGTCCGCAACGCTCGGTGCACGCGCGCCAGTTCCCCAAGCGCTCCCGAAGGCAGGGTCGAGCGAGCCGTCAGAGAGAAAGCGCACGATCGTGCAGGTCTGCGTGAAGGTCGTACCGTCTGTGTGGATGCCGGCGACGATGTAGCTTCCGTCCGGCTGCACCGCCATTGCCGTCGCCTTGTCCAACCCGGAGCCTGGACTAGTGAGAGCGATTCCCCCCGTGCCAAAGGTGGGGTCGAGATCGCCCGGAGCCGCAACTGCAAGGGCCGCATGCAAGGTCAGAACCGCGATCAGGGCGAGCACCAGCAGCACGCCTCGACGGATGAAGCGACGGCGGATGCTCACGAGACCCCTCCTGTCTTCGGTCCATCCTGGAAGCCGGGTGCCCAGTCCCGGCAGTTGTCACAAGCATACCTTCTCGGTGCCAGCGAACGAGTCGAGGACCGAGGCGGTCGGTCTCTGGGCCGCCGTCAGTGCGTCCGTTCCGGATCCCGGCCCGGACGGCTTGTTCGTGCCGTCCGGGCCGGGATCACAACACCACGCGCAGGAGGGCCTGAACCCCGTCGTGAGAGTGGGCGGCCCGCCGCCACCGTGCCGCTGCTAAGATGCAATCCATGCGCACCCCGTCGCCGCGATGACGACCCCGAAGCCCAATCAGCCTCGTCTGAGCAGGGAGGGCATCGCTGCTGCCGCCTTGGCCCTCGTCGATGCGCGCGGCTCCTCCGCCCTCACCGTCCGCAACCTCGCTGCGGAACTCCGGTCGGGCGCGATGTCCCTCTATCGCCACGTGCCCTCACGAGAGTCCATCGTGCGCGACGTCGTCGCCCTGCTGCTCGACGAGATCGAGCTCACGGCGCCGCACGGCGCCGCCTGGGCCGAGGGAGCCAAGTCGGTTGCCCGCTCGTACCGGGCCATGGCCCTCCGTCACCCGCGCGCCTTTGAGCTCGTCGCCACTGCGTCCAACCGTGAAGCTCCCGTGGTCGACTACGCGCGCCGACTGCGCGCCTTCTACGCGCGTCTGGGGGCGCCGGAAGAGGTCTTCGAACAGCACTGGAGCATCCTCGACTCCTTCGAGACCGGGTTCCTGCTGTTCGAGACCCAGGGCCTCCTTCGGCCGGAGCACGAGGCGGAGCAGCTGGACGCCGAGACGGCCGAGCTGGCGGAGCACATGGCCACGACCGTGTCCGAGGATGCGTACGAGGCCGGCCTCGAGATCATCATCAGTGGTCTCGCGACGCGGCTGGCACCACCCTCCGGCGCATCCTGAGAGCTCACCGAAGCCCTCACCGGAGACCCAACCTTTGACAAAGCGTTCCCTTCTGCGCATCATTCTGCGTACACTGTACGCATCTTCGTGGAGGGGAACCATGAAACGACTGCTCGTCTTCCTGATACTGGCGATGATCCTCGTGCTGGGGGCTGCGCCCGCCGTGCTCGCGGGCGGAACGGTCGCCCCGCCGCAGTCGCCCGCCGCCGTCCTGAGCGCGCAGATCCAGACGGTCATGCAGACACCCGGCATGCCGATCCTGGCCGTGCAATGCGTCGTCCTCAAGCACGGCGAGGTCGTGTACGTGGGCAACTTCGGGCCACGGTACGTCGACAACAAGGACCCGGAGAACGACCTGCCGGTGACGACCGACACCAAGTACCGCATCGCCTCGATCTCCAAGATGGTGGCGGCGATCGGCATCATGCAGCAGGTCGAGAAGGGGCGTATCGCCCTCGACGCGGACGTGAGCAGGTACCTCGGCTTCACCTTCCGCAACCCGTACTTCCCCCACGCCAAGATCACGACGCGTATGCTGCTCTCGCACCTCTCGTCGCTGCGCGACGGCGACTTCTACACCTTCCCGGCGACCGACAGTCTGCGCGACTACCTTTCGCTCGACGGCAGGTTCTACGACGCCTCCCGCTGGCAGGCGCCCATCCCGGGCACCGACGCGAGCCCCGGGCACTACTTCTCCTACCAGAACCTCAACTACGGCGTCCTCGCGACCATCCTCGAGAGCGTCACGCACCAGCGCTTCGACCGGTACATGCGGCAGAACGTGCTGCTGCCCCTGGGGTGCGCAGCCAGCTACGACGTGCGCGACTTCTCCCAGGCGGAACTCGACAAGGTCGGCGTGCTCTACCGGAAGATGAACGCGGGCGGGAACTGGAGCCTCTCGTTCCCGTGGTACCCGCAGGTCGACGACTACCGCGGCGTCTTCCCGGCGCCGCCCACCGGCTCGGACACCTACGTGCCGGGTTCCAACGCGACCTGGCAGTCGCCGCAGGGCGGGCTGCGCATCTCCGCCGTGGACCTGACGCGGGTCGAGCGCATGTTCATGAACGATGGCATGTTCAACGGCAAGCGCCTGCTGCAGCCGGCGACCGTCAGACTGATGTTCACGCCGGCGTGGACCTACGACGGGACCAACGGCGACACGCAGGGCTGGTGTGCGGAGTGGGGTCTCGGCGTGCAGATCCTGGCCAACGACCCCGAGGTCGGCGACCGGCTCCTGCCGACGGCCGACAGCCCGCACTGGACGGGGCACCTCGGCGAGGCCTACGGGATGATCAGCAACGCGCTCTTCGACCGCCGCACGGGTGACGGCTACGTCTACTACTGCGCCGGCATGGGAGCCGATCCGTTCGAGCACTGGAGCGACTACGCGCCGGCGTTCTTCAGCTTCGACTCGGCGATCGTGCAAGCCATCTTCGCGAACTACTTCAGCGACTAGGCCGCTGCCGGACACCGCAGTTGTCTCTCCTCGAAGGGGAGCCACGCGCAGACACGCGTGGCTCCCCTTCGAGGAGATCACGTCGCGCTGAGTGACTCTCCGATCTTCCGACCCGCACCTCAATCGCATCTCCACGTTCTCGCCGTGAAGCCCGTGAAGACGATGCAGACGAAACGTCGTCCCGCCACAACGACCTCCACTTGAACCTGCCGGGCGCAGCCGGTGCCGTGAGCGCTGCTGTCGCCCTGCGCAGGCGTAGAATGTGGAGGGGTGACCGGTTGGATCGGCGGTCGATCCGATCTCCGTCGGCGGGAGGAAGGGGTCCATGGTGGCGCGGCTGAAGAGGCACTTCCTCATTCTGGCGGGATCGCTCCTGACCATGTCGATCCTGACGACGAGTGCGATGGCACAACCAGCGCCTGTGTCGTCCGACCTGCCCGCCATCGCCGGGCTCTCGTCTCCGACCAACAGTGCGGTGCGCTGGTCCAAGAACGCCACCCCGCTCTTCATCTGGTCACCTGTCCCGGGTGCGACCGGCTACTCCTGGGTCGTGGATCACGCGAAGGACACGTCGCCGGACGCGGTCGCCGACGACGCGCCGCTGGGCTTCGAAGAGCGGCAGAACCACATCGCCCCCGGCGATCCGCACTCGGTCCTCCTCGGGAACTTCAACGGCGACGGGCTGCCCGATCTCTACCTTGGGGGATCGCGCGGGGCATCTGTGGGCAGCGTCGGAGTCCTGATGAGCCATCAGGTCGCGGGAAACGTGGAGTATGTGCCCTGGTCGCACCCGCTCGGGGCATGGTGCTCCGACATCGCCGTGGCCGACTTCAACGGCGACGGCGTGGACGACATCGCCGCTTCGGAGAACGCCGACGACCAGGTCGAGGTGCTGCTCGGCACCGGGTCGGGGGACGCGGTCGGCCAACCCGCGTACCCGGTCGGGGACCAGCCGCGCGGCCTGGCCACCGGTGACTTCAACGGCGACGACCGCCTCGACATCGTCGTCGCTCACGGCGAGGGCTCCCTGACGCTGCTCCTCGGCGACGGCGATGGAGGCTTCACCCGAGCCGCCTCGGATCTCGTCGTCGGGTACTGGCCGATGGCCGTCGCCGTCGCCGACTTCGACGATGACGGCAACGCCGACATCGCGGCCACGACGGGGTCGGATGAGGGCGGCGTAGACGTCCTGCTCGGCAAGGGCGACGGGACCTTCTCCGAACGCACCTCGACTGCCGTCACGGCCGGCCCTCAGGACCTGGTCTCCGGCGATCTCGACGGTGACGGTCACCTCGATCTCGCCGTCGCCTGCACCATGGAGGGGACGATCTCCGTTCTCCTGGGCCGCGGGGACGGGACGTTCCAGCCACGCCGGGATGATGTGGTCGGGTTCCCGATCCTGACGCTCGCCCAGCCGGCCGACATCGACGGCGACGGACACGCCGATCTGACGATCACGGACTTCACCGGCGGAACTGCGGATGTACTGCTCGGCGACGGCCAAGGCTCCTTTGCGCCGCCGCTGTCGTTCCGGACCGGCAGGTTCCCCGAAGGCGTGCTCACGGCCGACCTTGACCGGGATGGGCTCCCGGACATCGCGACGTCGAACGAGTCCGGCACGGTCAGCCTCCTGCTCGGGGTCCCCAGGCCGGTGACTCGTTGCACCCTCAACACCCTCGCCGACGGAGTCTGGCACTTCCACGTGCGCGCCGTGGCCGGTGCGAGTCTCGGCCCGGTGAGCAGCCGGCGGTTGTTGATCGACACGAGCAAGCCGCTCCCTGTGGCCCGGCCCTCGAGCGGGCAGACAGGGCGGTGGGCCTCGCTCCGCTTCCGCATACGCGATGCGCACCCCGGGAGCCCGACTGCCGTCGTGAAGCTCGGCATCTACCGGAACGGGAGGTTCATCGAGATGCTGAAGTGCAGGCGGAAGGTGAACACCGAGGCCTCCCTGCGCTTCAAGTGCACGCTCCCGAAGGGCTCCTACAGGTTCTACGTGCTCGCCATTGACCAGGCAGGCAACCACCAGCGATCCCCCAGCAACGCCACACTGACGGTCTTCTAGGGGATCGTCCGGCGCAGGGCTGAAGGCTCGACTCGACGGCAAGATTCACGGGCTGAGGGCTTCGGTCGCGCCACGGCGCGGAGGACAACGGGTCCGCTGAATCGTCTCGCTTGCTCCTCGGTGTAGTGTGTCCTGGAGGGCACCATGAAGACGCGTAGGAGGCGTGGGGACGATCCCGGACCTGCCGCAGACGCGCTGGGCCAAGACGGTCGACGGTGCGTCGATCGCCTATCAGGACCTCGGTGAGGGCGACGTCACCCTTGTCCTGATCCATGGCTGGATCTCTCATCTGGAGATCTACTGGGAGCAGCCGCGCTACGTGAGGTTCCTGCGCCGGCTCTCGCGCGACATGCGCGTGCTGGTCTTCGACAAGCGCGGCGTGGGCATGTCGGACCGCGTCAGTGGCACGCCTGACATCGGGACGCTGGCGGATGACATCAGAGCCGTGATGGACGCAGCCGGCGTCGAGAAGGCGGCGCTGTTCGCATGGGGCAGTCCCGGGCCGGAGCTGGCCGTCTTCTTCGCCGCTGCGCATCCCGAGCGCACGCTAGCTGTCATCGACTGCGGACTGCTTCACCGTCGTACGGAGGTCGATTACCCCTGGGGTTACACCCAACAGGAGTTCGAGGCACGCTTGGTCACGGTCCTCGAAGGGTGGGGGACCGTGGCCGGAGCGCGAGGGTTCATCAAGGCGGGCTACCTCGAAGAGTTCTCACCTCAAGCCCAGATCGCTCCCCCGGAACCCTACAGCGACCCCGAGTTCGTCGCCTGGAACGCAAGACTCGCTCGTTACGGCGCGACACCGTCGAGCTGCGAGGCCTTCGAGCGGATGTGGTTCGACGTCGACGTCAGACCATTGCTCGGCATCGTCTCCGTCCCGACAGCGGTGCTCGCATGTGAAGGCGACGCATCGGACGAGGAGTTCTGTCGAGCGGAGGCTGCGCTCATCCCCACCGCCAGGGTGATCAAGATGGCCACGACGGACGAGGTCGTCTGGGTGCGTGATCCAGAGCCCATCGTCTCCGCGATCGAGCTGTTCCTCTCGGTGCAGCACGAGCGAGCGGCACTCGATCGCGTGCTCGCCACCGTACTCTTCGCCGACATCGTCGCTTCTACCGACGCGGCCTCACGACTCGGAGACGCCCGCTGGAAGGAGTTGCTCGAACAGTACGACCGCATCGCGCGAGCGATGCTCGACAAGTATCGAGGCGTCGCGATCGATGAGGCCGGCGACGGTCTTCTGGCAACCTTCGACGGGCCTGCGCGCGCCGTGTGGTGCGCCCAGTCGATCTGCCGAGGAGTGAGACCCTTCGGTTTCGAAGTGAGGGCCGGTTGCCATACCGGCGAGATCGAACTGATGGGCGATCGCGTCGCCGGCATCGCCGTCCATATCGGCGCTCGCGTGGCCGCCCTCGCCAGTCCCTCCGAGGTGCTCGTGAGCTCGACCGTCAAGGACCTGGTCGCCGGGTCGGGTCTCACCTTCGAGGAGCGCGGAGAACACGCCCTGAAGGGTGTCGGGGGGTCGTGGCGGCTCTTCTCTCTGGTGCAATGACCATCGCTTGAGCGTTCCGCCGCGGCGACAGCCGCTACAACGACCGGGAACTCACACCGCCCCGTGGGCGACAGGCGCGGTGCTGTTCACCCGAGTGGGGTGAGGCCAGGCTTTCTCGAGTCACAGTACGGTGAGTGGGCAGTACCGGCGAAGCCGAGAAGGGAGGAGCCATGAGAAGGCTCATCGCACTCATGACATTCTGTACGTTGCTCATCGCGACTGTGCTCGCGCTGAGCGGCCCGGCGGTCGCGGCGGACGTGATCATCGCTGCCAACTCCCCGTCCGACCTCCGGACCGGGCCGATGCTTCCCAACACGACATGGACCTTCACGTATGCCGTGGGCGGTGATCAGACGCTGATCGGCACGGGCGTTCCCGCCACCGTCTACATCATGGAGCACCGCACCCAGAAGGTGGCGACGACGTTCGCGACGACCCTGCTGCCGGGCAGCGGCATCCTCTCGCTCTCACCGCAGTGGACCTGCACCCTCCGGGTCGGGTGGTACGACTGGACGTTGTGGCCGACCTTCCCGAACCCAACGGTCACGTTCCAGTCGACGAGCCAGAGTTTCAGGGTCGTCAAGCGCCTGTAGCGACCTCTGACGAGAGAGGGGGAGCCATGAAGTCCAAAGTCCTCGTCCTGATGCTCGTCCTGCTCGCTATGTCGCTGGTGATCGTTGCGCCGGCCAACGCGGGTCGTCCCATCCCGCACGAACCGGAGCTCTATCACTTCGCGACCTGGACGACCGGCTCGATCGGCGTCGGCGTCACCGTCGCGCCCGGCGGCGATGCCGTCTTCAACTTCGGCGTGGTCCACGAGCCGAACATCCTGGTGCAGTGTTATCTCGTCGTGTACACGCAGAACCGTCGCGGCGTCACCACGACGTGGGCCAACATCAGCATGGGCGCGTACATGACATGCAATGACGGATTGAACCTCCTGGCGCCTCTCCCCTCCTACTTCACCTGGAAGAACGTCCAGCTGCCCTCAGGGACATACCGCTGGCGGATCGAGGCTTGGGACGCGCAGGCGAGCGAGTGGGCGCACATCTCCAGTACCGCCTCGCTGACCGTCATGAGGTGAGGACGACGGAGCCAGGCGCGCCTCGCGACTACGTGTGCGATCAACGAGGCGCATCTGTCTCCCAGCTGAGCTAGCGCGGCCCGGACTCGGTCTCCGACGCCGGGCCGCTGGTCTCGACACTCTGGTAAGTCAGCCATGCGCTCCTCAACGCGCGCCGCGTCTCAGCCGCACGCATGACGATCGCCTGCGGGCGATCGACTCACCGACTCACGGCCCGACGAATGACTGCTGCGCGAGGCCGGTGATCGCGTAGTCGGGTCCCGGCGCAGTGAAGGGATCGGAGGACGTGCCGACACTGTGCGTCCTGTAGCCGATCATGCGGTGCCAACGCGGCGAGGCGTCCGTCACCTGACCGTGCGACCTGAACTTGAAGGTCACGAAGCTCCACACTCCCGCGTCGACCCCGCTGAACCAGCCGCCCGAGGCGGGGTAGACGATGAACGTCTCCCAGAAGTGCTCGGTCTTGCCGGGGAAGACCGTCTCGCGATCCCCGCCGTGGACGTACATCGTCCCGCTGAGGTCCCCGGTGAGGGTCACCTGCCAGTGGTCCATGTCCGCGTCGGTGTAGAGCTCCGCATCACATCGGATGTTCTGTCCTGCTTGCGCCGCTCCCGCCGTCGCCAGGAACACGGCGAGTACGAGCAGGATCGCGGCTGCCCACAGTCTCGTTCTCATCTCACTACCTCCTTGTCGCATCGGCCACCCGGCCCGTCTGGGCGTGACGGATCGGTGTCACTCCATGCGGCACGTCACCGCCTCCACGCGGGCACCGTAGCTCGCCTCGCTCGTGCCGTCTTCACCGGAATCTGGTGATTCTGCGTCGCAGCCCGTGGGTGCCGATCAGGAGGCAATGCGACGAGGGACGCGGGGGGCGGACGGGCGCTCTCCCGGCTGAGTCAGCGCGCTGTGGCAGCGGTCACGTTCGCGCCGGGCGCCACAGCGTATCGACCGTGGGTCCAACCCCCGGAAGAGCGAACTCACCGGTCTTGGCGAACCCGACGGATTCGTAGCGTCTCAGATTGGCCGGGTTCGTCGACTCCAGGTAGCAGGGCATCCGCTCCCGGTCGATCAGTCCCAGATTCTCCTCAAGGAGCCGCATGCCGATGCCCCTGCCTCGATGGGCGTCGTGCGTTCCGAGTAGGCTCAGGTAGTAGTGAGGCTCGTCGTGGGGGTGCGCCGCATCGAACAGGTCGAGTCCCTTGAGGAAGGACCCCGCGTGCTCACCGACAAGCTCCCGAAGCAGGGACTCGAGGTCCTCGACCTCGTCGCTGGTGAGCTCATCTCCGCCCGGCGGGATCCACAGGGCAGCAGCCTCATCGCCACTGCTCAAGCGAAGCCACGGGTAGCGCATCCCGCTCTTCAGCATGAAGCGCCAGTAGGCGGCGCGGGCTGCGGCGCGGGCTGCGGCGTCGGGCAGCGGGAATGCCCAGCCTCCCCATACCGGGTCCTGCGCGAAGGCAGTGGTCATGATCGCGGTCGCCACCGCCAGATCCCGTTCGCTGCGCGCGGGCGAGCTCGTTGCTGGCACTGCCATCGGTGTTCTCTCAGCTGGGTCGCCGTGACGATCCTGTCCTGACGGAGAGCGCGTTTCCACGCGAGACATGTTCCCTAAGGCGCGGCCGTCATCGTCGAGGGCCGTCAAGTGGTCCGCGCTCGTCCAGCTGAGCTGGCCGCCTACGAGGGGGAACGTGTGCCGCGTGAGTTCAGACAGGCGATGGACCGAAGGCGAGCTGTCGCATCGCCCTGCTAGAGTGCCGGCAGAGGACGAGCGAGGAGACGTAGAGTGCACCACGAGGACCGGGAGGCCGACGAAGCCTCGGCGAGGGCGAGCGAGTTCGACGCGGAGACGGACGGGCTGGACTCAGGCCCCGACGAGGCGACGCCACTCGAAGAGGCCCAGCCGGGGCGCGTGCCTTCCCGGCGACCCGTCCACGCCCTCGGCGCCGTCGGGTGCCTCACGATGGCGCTGGCTGCGGTCGCCGGGATGGCGCTCCTGGCCACGGGTGACTTCTACGCCGGCGCCGCCGGCATCCTCATCGTCGCCGTCGCGAGCGGCGTCGGCCTGTGGCTGTCCAGCGTCGCGAGCCACAAGAACAAGTAGCGAGGCGGTCCGGCTCGCCGGCGCAGGATCTTCTCCGTCGCCTGCGCTCAGGCCATGGCACGCGCAGACGGCTCAGGCCGCCTTGCGCTCCTCCCGCGCCGGCGAGAGGTCCACCGAGATGGTGTCGCCGTCGCGCCTGACCTCGTAGCTCACGGTCGACCGCGGTGACTTGAGCAGCTTGCCGGCCGCCAGCTTGACGCCGTGCCAGTCCGTCCAGCGCACGAGCTGCCCGTCGCGCACGTCGAACTGGCTCCCATGCCTGGGGCACGTGACGACGCTGCCCTGCAGCGAGCCCTTCGACAGATCCCCGCCCATGTGCGGGCAGCGATCGTCGATCGCGTAGTAGACGCCCTCGACTCTCGAGAGCAGGAGCTCCCGTCCGTCGACCTCGACCTTCTTCATCTCGCCGTCGCGCAGTTCATCGGCACGCCCTATGGCAATGAAATCGGACATCGTTCCTCCATCCTCATAGCAGGCGTTGTCACGCCTCTACTTGGAGCAGTGACCCCGCGCCCACGATGCCTAACCGTCATCGGCGCGGGTGACGTTCCTTCTCCACAACTGTTCATCGCACGTTCATCTCAGGCGGGAACACCCGATCATGGACCCGCCGGCGACCGCCGGACCGGGACATGAGCCAAGGAGTCATCATGGCTGTGCTCAGAGGATCTGTTGAGGCGGACGTACCGATCGCCTTCGCCGACGAGGAATGGACCGAGTTCGTGTTCCGCTCGCTGTACGGCAACTACCAAAAGGGCTTCGAGGATACGGCGTCGGCGCTCGCCGAGACTGACGCCGACTCCGGGACGGTGACCTTCGAGACCGAGGGCGAGCGCCTGGTCAAGGTCTCGGTCGAGGTCGAGTACACGCCGCAGGGCGGCAACGCGGGAGAGGAGGTCGATCGCGCTCAGCTGCGGCTGGAGCACGACCTCGAGAAGTACCGCGTCTTCCTGCTGCGCCGTTGCGAGCAGGAGAGTTGCCGCTCGAACTGACCTGCCCTTATGCAGACAGCTCCGGTATGCGCCGCGTCAGCTCCGCCCAGCCCTCGCCGATCGACCGCTGGATGAGCTGCGCGACTCCCGCGAACGCCTCCGGCGGGAGCACCATCTGCTGGATGCGGGTCATGTTCTCGCGGTCGTCGTCGCCCAGCAGGGGGTACATCCACATGATGAACTCCGGCTGGAGCTCCCGGGGGATCTCCGCGGCCATGACGCCGACCACCTTGCCCTGGTCGGGCATCGGCACGCGCTCCCCGAAGATGCGGTAGAGGTGCGTATCCTCCTTGAACAGGTGGATGTCGAGGTGGAACTTGAAGGCGGCGGCGGCCCGGGCGGTCGCCAGGGCGTCACCCGCGGCCACCGCTGCGTCCAGAGCGTCAAAGGCCTGGTCGAGGCCGCGATGGTCGTCTATGTACGCCTCGGCGACCAGCGGCGCGACCTCTTCCAGGGCGGGGAAGACGGCGATCTCCTCCCCACGGGCGTGGATCGCCAGTATCTCGTTGAAGAACCGGAACCGCTCCAGGGCCGACTCAACACCCGGTGTCCCGCGCGCCGCGCCGAGCGCCGCGGCATCGATGTCTTCCATGTCCTTGCGAAACGCGTTGTGGATGGCCTTTATGGCATCGATGGGACCGGCCATGATCGTCTCCCCCTTCCGTTGACCCCTTGGTCCTGTAATAGGTACCCCCCGCCCGCAAGAGCTGGCCGCGTGGCCGTTGCGCGAGGAACCAGGGCAAGCGAGAACGTGGCTTCTGTCGCGGTGCGGGCGCGTCCGCTGTCACAACGTTCCCCCAATCCCAGGCTGCTCCGCCAGGGAATGAGGAAGAACCGGCGAGACCTGATGACCAACTGAGCGATCTCTTCACTGGAGGATGTCATGTTCATTCAGACCGTCTCGGAGGCGGAGGCTGAGGGCAAGGTCCGTGATGTCTACGAGGGCGACCAGGAGACCTTTGGCTACGTCCCCAATCACGCCAAGGTCTTCAGCTTGCGTCCCGACGTGCTGCAGGCGTGGCGCGGCCTGCAAGGGAGCATCCGCACGAACCTCTCGGTGCGGCGCTACGAGCTGGTCACGCTGGCGGCGGCACAGGCTTTGAACTCCCGCTACTGCCTGCTCGCTCACGGGGCGGTCTTGACCAGGAACGGCGTGACCGTCGATCAGTTGCGCGCCATCCTGACGGACTTCCACGAGGCAGGATTGGAACCCGCGGAGGTCGGCATGATGGAGTACGCCCAGAAGATCGCCCGAAGCGCCGACGAGGTCACTCAGGCGGATGTCGACGCACTGCGCGCCCTCGGCCTGGAAGACGTCGAGATCCTTGACGTGGCGCTGACGGCGACGATGCGCTGCTTCGCCAGCAAGACGTTCAGCGCCTTGGGAGCAGGCTCGGATGCTGCGTTCGACGAGCTCGAAGGCCGGCTCTCAGACCTGCTTCCGGCGTAGGAAGGGACTGATTCCCAGCCGGCTGTCGATTCTGGCGCGGTCGTTCGTCACTGGATCGCAGGCTCCCGCATCCAGGCGGGATCACATCGAACGACCTGCGAGTCCGCATGGCTCGCGTCAAGGAGAGAAACGATGGGCAATCCAGTCGTCCACTTCGAGATCCGCGCCGAAGACCCCGACGCCGCGCGCGACTTCTACGGCAAGCTCTTCGGCTGGACCTACCCGGCCGGGGGAATACCGGGCTACACGTACGTCGAGACCGGCGTCCCCGGCGCGATCCCCGGGGGAATCGGTCCCACCCAGGGCGGTAGCGACCTCGTGACGGTGTTCATCGGGGTCGAGGACGTCGCGGCGTCGCTCACGGAGGCCGAGCGGCTCGGCGGCACGATCGTGCAGCCCGCCACGCAGGTGCCGGGCGTCACCTTCGGGCTCTTCGCCGACCCGGCGGGGCACGTGGTCGGCGTCGCCGCACAAGGCTGACCGACGAAGGGCGCGGCGGGGCGGGCAGCATCAGCCGCCCCGCCGCGTCCCCGCCCGATCGAGGAGGTCCAGATGCAGTACCTGCTCCTGATCTACCAGCGCGAAGACGAGGATCCGGGTGAAGGCGCGACGGCGGCGCCCACCCGTGAGGACTACGAGCGGTTCAACCAGACCTACGGCGCCGCGCTGCGAGGCGGCGCCGAGCTGCAGCCGACCACCACCGCGACGACGGTCCGCGTACGCGGCGGCGAGGTGCTGCTCACCGACGGCCCGTTCGCCGAGACCAAGGAGCAACTGGCCGGCTACTACGTCATCGAGGGCGAATCGCTGGACGACGCGATCGAACTGGCGGCCGCAGTCCCCGGCGCTACTCACGGGACGATAGAGATCCGCCCGCAAGTGGACGGAGTCGGACCATCCACGACGTAGACGCCCGCGAGGCGGCCGCCCGGCTGTTCCGCGAGGAGTCCGGGCGCACCGTCGCCATCCTCATCCGGATCCTCGGCGACGTCGATCTCGCCGAGGACGCCGTGCAGGACGCCTACGCTGCGGCGCTGGACCGCTGGCCGCGTACGGGACTGCCCGCCGACCCCGCCGCCTGGGTCTTCCGGACCGCGCGGAACCGGGCCGTGGACGTGATCCGCCGGCGCGGCGTCCACGCGGACAAGCTGCGTATGCTCGAGCGAGAGGCGGCACCGATGACCAGCGACGACACGGACGAGACCGAAGAGGACGCCGAGCGGGACGCGAGCTCGGTGGTGGACGACCGCCTCCGCCTCATCTTCCTCGTCTGCCATCCGGCGCTCGGCCCCGAGGCGCAGGTGGCGCTCACCCTGCGGCTGTTGGGCGGCCTGACGACGGCGGAAGTGGCGCGCGCCTTCCTCCTCCCCGAGCCGACGATCGCGCAGCGGCTGGTGCGCGCCAAGCGCAAGGTCCGGGACGCCGCGATCCCGTTTCGCATGCCTCCGGACCACGCGCTGCCCGAGCGACTCTCGGCCGTGCTCGCGACCCTGTATCTGATCTTCAACGAGGGCTACACGGCGACAGCCGGGGAGTCACTTCAGCGGCGCGATCTTTGCGGTGAGGCGATCAGGCTGACGCGGCTGACGCGGCGGCTCATGCCCGATGCCACCGAGACGACGGGCCTCCTCGCTCTCATGCTGCTCCACGACTCCCGGCGCGACGCCCGCATCGACGAGCACGGAGCCATGGTGCTCCTTGACGACCAGGATCGAAGCCTGTGGGACCGGGCGCAGATCGCCGAGGGCCTCAAGCTGGTCGAGCACGCTCTCCGCGCCGGACCGGCCGGCCCCTACGCGCTGCAGGCGGCGATCGCCGCCGTCCACGCCGAGGCGCCGACGGCCGCGGACACCGACTGGGCACAGATCGCGGGGCTCTACGAAGAGCTCTACCGGCGCCAGCCGACCCCGGTGGTCGCACTCAACCGGGCGGCGGCCGTCGCGATGGCGTTCGGCCCGGCACAGGGGCTCGACCTCGTGGACGACCTGGCGGAGCGAGGCCTTCTCGACGGCTACTACCTGCTGCACGCGACCCGCGCCGACCTCCTGCGCCGGCTCGGGCGCGCCGAGCAGGCGCGAGCGGCCTACGAGAGGGCGCTGGCGCTCGCGACCAACCCGGTCGAGCAGGCCTTCCTCCGCCGGCGACTCAGCGACGTGGGCAAGAGCCGGTAGGCACAGACGATCCACGAGTCGTCGACGTCCGCGTCGAAGCTCCCGGCTTCAGGCAGCGCGCCTCTCCTCATCGTCAGGCGAAGCCTCTTGCGCCCTCAGCTTCTTCAGTGCCTTTGGGTGGCGGCTCTCCGTGAGGCCGCCCGGATAAGCGATCGGCGGAGGAGCCAACGGCTCCTCCGCCGAGCAGGTGTCATGCGCGCGTGGTTCCCGGGGTCCCGGTCCCTAACCCAGTGGGCGGAGCCGCGGGGACACCACAGGGCTGCTGGAGCTACTTGAGCTCGAAGACCACCACCACGTTCGCGCTGATGTCGAGCTGACCCGGCTCGATGGGCACGCTCTTGGCCGCCCCGGCCATGTCGGCTTGGCTGTACATCGGGCCGGCCACCATGCCGACATCGCTCGAGCTCATGCTCAGCACCTCTCCGACGCTCTTGCCGGCGGCCTTGGCCATCGCTTCGGCGCTCTTCCGGGCGTCGGCCACGGCCTCGTCGATCGCCTCGGCGCGGGCGGGCGCCGGGTCGTCGATGGTGAACGTGGGCCCGCTGACGTTGTTGGCGCCCGCGGCGTTCGCGGCCGAGATGACCTCGCCCAGTTTGGAGATGTCGCGCACCTTGACTCGCACGCTGAGCGACGCCTGGTAGCCGGTGATGACCTGCTTGCCGTCCTGGTCGACGGTCTGTGGGTAGACGCTGACGTCTTGCGTCTGGATGTCCTCGGCGGCGATGCCCTGCTTCTTCAGCGCGGAGGCGATCTGCTCGGCGCTCCTGGAGGCCTCGTCGAGCGCCGACTTGGCGTTGGGCGACATCGTGGTGACGCCGAAGGACATCTCGGCCGTGTCCGGCGCCGCCTGCGTGGTGCCGGCGCCGGAGGCGGTCACGGTGTTGGTGGCGGCGCCCGTCCCCGTCGAGGTGCTGGCCGCCTGGCCACAGCCGGCGAGCACAGCGAGCGCCAGTGTGAGAGCCGCGAGCAGTGCGCCGGTGGCGGAGCTGTTCCGGAGTGTCATGACGTTCCCCCTTTGGAAGTGTGAGCGCGCCGGGAGCGGCCGCGCCGTTCAAGCCCCTGTTCGTAGGACGCTCGCGTGCAGACGGAGGTTCGCGACGATCTGCCGCAGCCTCGCCGACTCTCGCGAGTGTCGCCACTTGGGCTACGGATCGCCGCGGCGGAGACCTGGGAGTCGAGACAGATACGCCCTATCGGGCTAGTATCGGGCGAGGCTTCCGCGGCACAGGCCCGGGAGCCCATCCCGGTCGTCGAGTCAACGGAGGTTCCCGATGCGCCGTCTGTCGCTGGCCACACTGGTAGGCATGCTCGTCGCGACCGGGCTGCTCTCCTCGGCCGGGCTGCTCGCCTCGGCTCCTGCGGCGCGAGCCGCCATGCCGCCCGAGGGTGAGTGGGCCTGGTCGAACCCCTACGTGCCGGCCGACGGGCCGCACGCCTTCCGCGCCGTGACCGCCGGCCCCGACTTCTCGTTCTACGCGGCCGGCGACAGCTGGTCCTCGCAGTGGGTCGTCAACCGCGTCGACTGCGGCGCCGACACCGAGGGCAGCACGGAGTGGACCGACACGCGCACGGGACCCGACGGCGCCGGTGCGTCGGCCATGTTCGTCGCCACCGACAAGGCGAAGAACCTCTACGTGGCCGGCACCGACAAGACGAGCGCCGGCGACATCTACGTCGTCAAGTACAGCCCGGAGGGGACCGTCCTGTGGCAGAAGAGCTGGGACGGTCCGGCGCACCTCGCAGACCGCCCCTCCGGCCTCGCCGTGACGCCGACGGGCACCGTCTACGTCTCGGGCACGACCGGCAAGGAAGCCGGCTACGACGACGCCGTCCTGCTCAAGTACACGACCGCCGGCAAGCTCAAGTGGAAGTACGTCCTGACGACGGCTCGGTACGACTCGTTCGGGGCCGTCGCGGCCGACGCGAAGGGCAACGCCTACGTCACCGGGCAGAGCGGCGGCAACGTGGGCGTCGGGACGATGGTGACCGTCAAGGTCGACCCCTACGGCAAGCGGGTCTGGCAGCGGTCGATCAGCGGGCTCGGCATCAGCTACTCCGGCCGCTTCATCCAGGTCAAGGGCTCGGCCGTGTACGTGGGCGGCGAGCTCTACAAGTGGCACGTCTGGCCGGTCGCGGCGAAGTACAGCCTGACCGGCAAGCGGGTCTACGCCTGGACGCCGGGCGGCCACGTCAGCACGGTCGACGACATGACGGTCGACGCCAAGGGGCGCGTGGTGCTGGTCGGCACGTTCGAGACCGATCTCGGCGGCGGGTCGTTCACGACCGCGTGGGTCGACCTGCTCAAGGCCGACGGCTCCGAGCCGGCCGCGTCGGGCATGTACTGGGCCGACTACAGCCCCGCCGCCTACCCCATCGTCTTCAACGACGTGGCCGTCGACGCGGGCGGCAACCTCTATCTCGCCGGCGAGTGGGTCACGAACAAGGCGGAGACCGAGGGCAACGCGCTGGTGGCGCGCATCCCCTCGGTCGACCTCCCCGGTGCGACGTTCCAGATGGACAAGATCTGGCGCTGGGACGGGCAGGCGACCGGCCGCGACCAGTTCTGGGGCGTGCTCGTCCAGCCCGGCAACGGGATCTTCGCAGTCGGCACCGGGCATCAGGGCGACGGCTGGAAGGCGGTCGCGCACCGCGTGCAGCCGTAAGGGGAGCGTCCGGGCGGTCGTTTCGTGGCCCGCCCGGACGCTCTACTCGGGCTGATACAGCGCGAGCGTGTTGCCGTCCGGGTCCTTGAACCAGGCTGACTTGCCGATACCCGGGCTCGTCAGCACGTGGTCCACCATCTTCAGGTCGCCGAACTCGACCGTGTCGAAGGCCACGCCGCGATCCGCCAGCTCCCGCACGTCCGCGGCGATGTCGGCCGACCAGAAACGTACTTGCGTGTGGTCGGCCAGATTCGGCGATGGACGACCGTAGATGAGCACCGTCGTCCCGTTCCCGCACTCGAACACGAGGTGGTTCTTGATCGTGTCCTGCGAAAGCCGCAGGCCGACCTTGTTCTCGTAGAAGTCCCGGCTTCGCTCAAGATCCGTCGAACACAGCACCGCCGAAACCCTGTCATCAGTCACCACGATGTCTCCCTTGGTGGATTCACTCAGCGACACGCCATGGTTTCTCCTCGCCGACGCCGGGCGGCGGGAAACGCCGCGCCGTTGGTGGTGGGCGTACGGGGACCTCGGAGCCCGGGGCAACGGCGCCGGACAGACCCGGACCGCGGTTTGCGGGCATCCCAGAGACGTACCCATCTCGCGGCGACGTCGCGCTCTACGCCGCCGGAAACGCAGGAGAAGCCAATCATGTCGAAGGAAGACGAAGTCCGGACAGTATCGGACAGGTTCTACACGGGCCTGGACCGTATGGACGTCTCAGCCTTGCCGGAGGTCTGGTCCCACAGCGATGACGTCACGACCATGCACCCAATGGGCGGTGAGCAGGTCGGCTGGGATGAAGTCCGCGCCTCGTTCGAGGGGGCCGCGGGAGCGATGACCGACAGCCACGTGGAGCTGATCGACCAGAGGATCTACGCGGGTGAAGACCTGGCGTACGAGACCGGCATCGAGCGCGGGAGCGCCAAGGTCGCGGGAGAGCCGGTCGAGTTCGAGCATCGCGTGACGAACGTCTATCGCCGCGAGGACGGCCAGTGGAAGATGGTCCACCATCACACCGACGTCGCCACCGCCCTCGCCGAGATCCTGCAGCGCCGGCAGGCCGCCTGAGTGCGCTGAGGCGCAGCCTCTCTGGCGGAGCGAGACGAGGCCGCCCGCCCGCTCGAAGCGGGCGGGCGGCCTCGTCTATTTGCGTCAGGGACCCGGTCGGCGAATCACTAGATTCTGGTGAAGACAGCGAAGCGGCGAGCGGTCAGCCTGTGGAGGTGTTGTTCCTGCCAGGTCTGAAGGAGGACTCGCCATGAAGAGACGACTGACGATCGGTGCGCTGCTGGCGCTCGCGCTACTGGCGCTCTGCCTGGCCGCGGCGCCGGCCTTCGCCGCCTACCCCAACACCCTGCCGCCGGGCGTCGCCGCGGTCCACCCGTGGTTCGGGGCCGAGCCCGTCATCTGGGAGGAGACGGACGCGGACGGCAACTGGTACGTGTGGAGCGCCGCGGAGCCCGCGTACGACTGGGCGGCCTACAAGGCCATCCCGGCGTCCTACGACGTCTGGTTCGTCGGCTGGCTCTTCGATACGCCGAGGGGCCAGATGGTGCGCCAGATCGGCAACTCGAGGATCGACGGCAAGCTGTACGACTCCGGCGGGGATCTGATCTGGTCGATCAAGCCCAAGGCGGCCAGGAAGCACTGGAACCCGATCGAGTTCGGCTGGGAACAGCAGCTGATCAACAAGACGGTCGGCAAGGTCTGGGTGGCCGGCTGGACCTGCAACATCGGCAAACTGCCGGCCGGCACGTACTCGGGCACGGGGACCTGGACCAACACGCGCCCGGCCATCAGCTTCCTGTGGGACCCCGAAGACCCACAGCGGACGCCCACCCACTTCCAGCTCGGCGTCTGGGACTGCAGCTACGCCTTCACGGTGAAGTCGGACTGACGGACGCGCAACTTGAGAGGCCCGCGGCAGCCGACGACGGCCACCGCGGGCCTCTCCCGCGCGTTTGCGCCGGTCGGCCGCCACGACCATCGTTCCCGGGGCCCGACGCTCCTTGCCTCGGCTATCTCGGCCGCCACGCGGGATCGTAGGCGCCGGCCGTGTTCGGCACCTCGTACACCTCCGAGCCGTCGGTCCTGGCGACGAAGAGAGCAGCCCCCTTCACCTGCCACGCCCGGGAGTCGAGGCCCAGTACGACCTTGCGGCCGTTCGGCGACCACGAGGACACCGCAAGCCCTCGCCGGTACTGCGAGACCGCCTCGACCATCAAGACCGCCATCCCCCGGCCGCCGGAGTCCATCCGCACCAGGCGGTCTGAGTCTTCATCGTAGATCGCGAGCCATTTCCCGTCGGTCGAGAGCGAGAAGCTTGACCGCGGCCCGGTGGCCGTGACGACCGTGAGCTTGCGGCCGCCTGGATCGACCGAGCAGATCTCCCCCAGGCTCCCGCTGTCCGCGCCGAAGAATATCCTCCCGTCCGGCGCCCACGCGGGAGAGTAGCCCGCGCCTCCGGAAGCCGGCGAGCGCGGGAGCATGATCTTGAGGCCACTGCCGTCGATGTTCACCACTTCCAGGGTGTCGACCCCGCTGAACGCGGTGCTGGTGAAGAGGACGCGCTTGCCGTCAGGCGACCAGGTGATCCAGCCCACCCCGCCCGGTGCGGGCGTCACCCGCCGCTTGCCGGAGCCGTCGGCGTCCATGACCCACACGCCGGGACGGGTAAGTGAGGTGTAGGCGATCTTGCTGCCGTCCGGCGACCAGGCTGGTCCCCTCGCGTCCGCGGCCAATCGACGGAGCCCCGTGCCGTCGCCGCGCACGACGCAGATGTCGAACGGGGAGGTCGTCGAGTCCCCAGCGACCTCGGTGACCCTGGTGAAGGCGATGGTGCCGTAGCCCGCGCCCTTCGGCAGCGGAGGCGCGCTCGGCGACGCCGCCACCATGACAGTCGCCTCGCTCGGCGCCGCCGCCGACTGGCCTGCCGCCGTCGCGCCGGAGCCGCCGCAGCCGGCGAAGGCGAGGGCCAGCAGCACGCAGGCGAGGGCCAGGGAGACCGCAGCCGATGACGTGGATGCCCGGCGGTGAGTCGTCATGACTACTTCGCCTCCTCGATCCAGCCGGTGAGGACGAAGGTGTCGCCGGGCACGAAGCGGCTCCGGTTCCGGGTAGTACGAGAAACCGTGATACGTGAGCCCCTCGTAGGCGCCTGAGCCGGCGGACGTGCAGGTACTGGAAGTGCTCGAGGCCGGGCCGGGCCGCGCACCATCGCGGCGGTGGACGTGTGGGCTGTCCAGGTACCGTCCGCGTTGCTGACCGTGCAGGCGACGCGATAGTCGATGCTTCCGTCGGGCCGCGTCGGGTGCCGATCTCCTCGAAGTCGGCCTCCATCCGGCCGCTCAGGCGCGGGTCAGACTGCACGACGTCGAGGACCCAGGGGGCGGGGCCGCTGTAGGCCGATCGTTCTTGAGGGTGGCGATGCCGACGACCGGCGTCCAGTCCGCGGGTGTCGTCCCCGGCCCGGGCGCCGGCGGCACGGGACTGCCGTCGGTCGTCTCGATCCATCCCGCTTCGACGATCCGGAGGTCGGAGGTGAAGCCCTCGCCGGACTCCGCTACCCAGGCGCTCCCGCGAGCGACGAGGCCGGCGTAGCCGCCGGTCCCTTTGAGGGTGCCGTAGAAGTGATGCACGTCGCCGCCGGCGGCGATACCGCCCGTCCACCGCTTCACCCAGGTCCCACCGGCGTTGCGCAGCCGGCTCGTACCCCACGTGGTCGCGCTCATGTCGCTCTGCCGCTGATCGCAATTGATGACGACCTCTTCCGTGCCGGCCAGGCGCGGGTCGGAGCTGGCCCGCCGGAACGTCCAGACGGCGCGGCGCATCTGCACGACATCACCGACCGTCTTGATGCTTCGGTAGGCGCGCTCCTTGACCAGCGAGCTCGTAGCGACATACGGGAGCATGCCGTGGAACTCCTGGACCGTCGCCGGCGAGGCGTCGGCAGCAGGCGTGAGCGGCGGCGCGGTCGCTTCCGTCGACGCCGCCGGCGACGCGCCGCTCGTGGTGGGTCCGCCGCATGCGACCGCGAGGGCGCCTCCGGCGAGGAGAATCATCATCGTGACGATGATGGCCGCCAGCTCTGCTCCGACTCGCGATGACTGTCGTTTCTTGAGGTCCATGTCCCCTCCTCGTTTCCGACCGTATATCGAACCCTCAGCTGGACAGACCGGGAGAGGGCCGCGCTTCTTCGCGGCGCGCCGTTGCAGGCGCCGGGCGAACGAGAGCTCGGCAGCCGCGTCAGTCCGGCGAGGACGACGGCGACGGATACGGCTGCAGGTGGTCCGCGATCTCGAGGAGCTCGCGGGCGCTGGCGCCGCCGGCGATCGTGAGCAGGACGCCGTCCTTGACGGCCCAGAGGTGAGGCGAGGAGGACGTGGTCGCCACCACGATACTCGCCGTCGCGCCGGCGAAGGCCCCGGAGGTGATCGGAGCCTCCGACCGGACGAGCTCGGACCACCCGGGGTCGTAGGAATCGACCGGGTCCTCCGTCGCCGAGTAGTACGGATCCGCGATCCGGCGAGTAGACACGGTGAGCGCGTCGAAGCCGTGCGCGTACTGCAGCACGAAGACGTGCTCGCCCCTGACCAGGTGGTTCGCGGTCATGGCCCGCGCCGCGACGGCCACGCCCGTCAGCTTGTAGCCCGCGACGAAGCCGGGCACGACCGGCATCGCGGCGGCGATAGTGCCTGCCTCCTCCAGCCGGATGCGCCTGAAGCCCCCGTCGGCGTGGCTGACGCTCAGCCCCCGCGACGCCCGCGGGACGAAGGCGCCGGCGGGCAGCGGCTTGTTGACGCGCAGGTGGCTGGTGCGGAGCTCTGCCGTGAGAATGCCCGCGTCCAGTCGCTGGAAGCGGACCGGGAGCCAGGTCCGGGAGTCAACGGTGACCTTGAAGACGGGCCAGTCCGCGTCCTGAGGGGATGCAGAGGCAGAGGCCGAGGGAAAGACCACAGGAGTGGCCTGGGTGCACGTCACCGTCCAGGCCCGCCTGCCGTCCATCTCCGTCCGCTCCAGCCGCACCGCCCCCATGGCCTGCAGCGCACGCAGCGCCGCGCCGAAGTCGACGCCGGTGAGCGGACTGGCCCAGCGGTCCGGCGGCCCGAGCGGGGCATCGCGCATCACCGAGAGCCCGCGCCCCGGCCTGAGGTGACGGAGGGTGCCCGTCGCGGCGTCGTAGGCGACGACGTCGGTCACGCGCCGGCTCTCAGTCTCGCCGGACCCCAGACGGCGAGTCCGGCCGATACGCTCGAGCAGGTAGCTCCCGTCGGCGCTCTGCACGACGTGGTACCGCGTGACGTCGTAGTGGTAGCCGATCCCCGACCTGTTCCAGTCCGCACCCTTGAGCATGACGTCCGCCTGCCACGTACGGCCCGACGAGACGGTACTCAAGGCCCGCTTCAGGACGCCGTCGGCGCTCACGGCCTCGGGGCCGGCCGCACGCGGCAGACCGATGAGGACCGCCGCCGCGACGGCCGCGACCAGCACCGCGGCGCCGACCGCCACACGCAGCGACCGCTTGCCGAAGGCGGCACGGATGCCGCCGGCGAGACCGGGGCGCTGCCGACGCTCGCCGGCGACCCCGGCGACCTGCGCCCGCACCTGCTCCCAATAACCCGGCTCGTGATCCGGCTCGGCCAGGGCCTCCAGTTCAACGCCCAGCTCCTTGTCGCGGAACTCGTCCATCACCCCACCTCAGAACCCAGCGACTCGAGCAGACTCCGGCGCAGCTTCGCCCTCGCCGCCGAGAGGCGAGAGGCCAGGGTCCCGGCAGGCACGTCGAGGATCTCGGCCGTCGTCGCGTAGTCGTATCCCTCCCTGTCGACGAGCAGCACCGCCAGTCGCTGTTCGGGCGGCAGCACCGCGAAGGCGTCCGCGAGAGCCGCACGCGTGGCAAGAGTCTCGGCCAGGTCGGGCTCGCGGTCCCGTGGCTCCGGCAGATCCTCCGGCGGCACGGGGGTGAGGCGGTCGGCGCGGGCAAGGGCGTCGCAGGAAGCCCGATAGGTGATGCGGCACAGCCACGTGCCGAGGGAGGCGTCACCGCGGAACCGGGGGAGCGAGCGATACACCCTCAGGGTGACCTCCTGGAGCACGTCGTCCATCAGCTGCCGGCTGCCGACGACGTGGTAGGCCACGATCCTGAGCCTGCGGTCGTAGTGCCGCATGACGGTGACGAACGCCTCGTCGTCACCGCGCATCGCCGCGGCGAGGATGTCGGGCTCGATCTCCTCGGTCCTCTGGACGCTGGCAGACAGGGCCGTCCCTCCCTCCGGACGCCTGACCCGCTTGGCTCTCACGCTAGCAGGCATCGCTCGAAGCCGGGGCGTTGCCCCGGACCCCACGCCGGTCCCGCACCCGGCCGCGAACACTGTCTCCTGCATGGCGCCGCCCACTTCCCTTCAACGGGGATAGACCGGAGTGACACCACGATTCTTCGACGGGATGGGATGTCGCGGGTGAACCTTGGCGCGCGACCGCCGCGCCCCGAGGCGGCGCGACCTAGCGGAAGAGTCGCACCCTCGGCCCGGAACCTGCACTTGCCGCGTCCGGGCCGAGGATGGCGCTCCGCTACAGGCCGACCGGCCGGCCGTCCCGCTTCGCCTCGCATCACCACGGCCGAGCCGAGCGTGCCCGAGCGGTCGGCGTGGCCGTGTGCCTCACCGGAGACACGTTCCAGACCACGCCCTGGTAGTCGGCGTAGCCGTAGACGTCGTCGCCGTGCGTGAACACCCACGTGCCCACGCCGCGCACGTGCCTGAGCCCTCCGATGCCGCTGATGATCGCCCACTGGCCGCCCATCGTCCCGTCTGCGTTCGCGTCCACCGTGAGCTGCATGGTCATCTTGCCGAGAGCGCCGTCGACCCTGCCCTTGAAGTCGATGGTGATGATCGCCCACAGCGATCCGTCGGCGTAGGCGACCCCGGCGAAGGGTTCGTACGAGCGCCCCTTGAAGGAGCCCGTCCAGTTGCCGAACTCGTAGCCGGAGAAGTACACGTCGTCGCCCACCGGGTCCGTCGGGATGAACTCGCCGCCGGACCAGGACCACTCCCCCGACACGGCCGTCGGCGTCGCCGCGCTCGCACCCGCCGCCGTCGCCAGGGTCGCCGACAGGACGGCGACGATGACCACAGCAAGCAGAAGCCATCTTGCCTTGCCCATGGAGCCATCTCCTCTCTCGAGTGATCGGACCAGAGGCCGTGCGGGTGTCCCCGCGTCGCGCCTCCAGTCGTCACTGTGGAGGAGCCGGACGGCGCTGTCGTCACCGGAATCCGGTGATTTCGCCGCGTCCTGTGTGAGTGGTCGGCGCCTCGCCGACCCCGCTTCTGCCCTGCAGGGCTACTTGAGCTCGAAGACCACGACCACGTTCGCGGTGATGTCGATCCTCCGGCGGCCGGGATGTGTCTACTTCCTATCCCGGCAGCTCATGCCGGGCGCGCATCACTCGGGCTGATACAGCGCGATCGTGTTGCCGTCGGGATCCTTGAACCAGGCCGACTTGCCGATGCCGGGGCTGGTCAGGACGTGATCGACCATCTTGAGGTCGCCGAACTCGACCGTATCGAACACAACGCCGCGAGCGGCCAGTTCCGCACGTCCGCGGCGATGTCGCTCGACCAGAAGCGCACTTGGGTGTGGTCCGCCAGATTCGGCGAAGGGCGACCGTAGATGAGCACGGTCGTGCCGTCTCCGCACTCGAACACCAGATGGTTCTTGATCGTCGCCCGCGAGAGTCTCAGCCCGACTTTGTTCTCGTAGAAGTCCTGACTTCTCTCAAGATCGGTCGAGCACAGTACTGCCGACACTCTGTTGTAGCGAGCATGGGGGGCCTCCTCGTGCGAAGCACGGCTGTGAATGGCACTCCTGTTTCCCTGCCCGGCAAGGGGGGCCGCAAACGCTTCGTCCGTCCACGGGCACGAGAAGCGACCGCAGCTGTCGATTCCGGCGCGGCCGCTCGTCATTGAATCGCAGGCTCCCGCATCCAGGCGGGATCACAGCGAACGGCGTGCAAGTCAGCACGACTCGCGCCAAGGAGAGAAACGATGGGCAATCCAGTCGTCCACTTCGAGATCCGCGCCGAAGATCCCGACGCCGCACGCGACTTCTACGGCAAGCTCTTCGGCTGGACGTACCCGGCCGGGGGAATACCGTGGCTACACGTATGTCGAGAGCGGCGTCCCCGGCGCGATCCCCGGAGGCATCGGCCCCACCCAAGGCGGCAGCGACCTCGTGACGGTGTTCATCGGGGTCGAGGACGTTGAGGCTTCGCTCGAGGAGGCCGAGCGGCTCGGCGGCACGATCGTGCAGCCCGCCACGCAAGTGCCGGGCGTCACCTTCGGGCTCTTCGCCGACCCGGCGGGGCACGTGGTCGGCGTCGCCGCACAAGGCTGACGGACGGAAGGCGCGGCGGGGCGGGCAGGCACGCGGTCGCCCCGCCGCCCCGCCCGCCCGAGGAGGTCCAGATGCAGTACCTGCTCCTGATCTACCAGCGTGAAGACGAGGATCCGGATGGAGGCGCGCCCGCGGCTCCCACCCGTGAGGACTACGAGCGGTTCAACCGGATCCACGGCGCCGCACTGCGAGGCGGCGCCGAGTTGCAGCCGACCGCCACAGCGACCACCGTCCGCGTACGCGGCGGCGAGGTGCTGCGTCACCGACGGCCCCTTCGCCGAGACCAAGGAGCAACTGGCCGGCTACTACGTCGTCGAGGGCGAGACGCTCGACGAGGCCATCGAGCTCGCGGCCGCGATCCCGACGCGTGCTCACGGCGACGATCGAGGTCCGCCCGCAAGTGCAGGAGCTCGGACCATCGACGACGTAGATGGCGCCGCGAGCGGCCGCCCGGCTGTTCCGCGAGGAGTCCGGCGCGCACGCGTCGCCATCCTCATCCGGATCCTCGGCGACGTCGACCTCGCCGAGGACGCGGTCCAGGACGCCTACGTTGAGGCCCTGGACCGCTGGCCGCGCACCGGGCTGCCCGACGACCCGGCCGCCTGGCGTCTTCCAGACCGCGCGCAACCGCGCGCGTGGACGTGATCCGCCGGCGCGGCGTCACGCCGACAAGCTGCGTCTCCTCGAGCGAGAGGCCACACCCATGACCATCGACCGATCGACATCGACGAGGACGCGGCGATGCAGAGGAGCTCGCGGTGCACGACGACCGCTTGCGCCTCATCTTCACGTGCTGCCACCCGGCGCTCGCGCCCGAGGCGCAGGTGGCGCTCACGCTGCGGACTGCTGGGCGGCCTGACGACCGCGGAGGTGGCGCGCGCCTTCCTCGCTGCCCGAGGCCGACGATGGCGCAGCGGCTGGTGCGCGCCAAGCGCAAGATCCGGGACGCCGGCGATCCCGTTCCGCGTGCCCGCCAGACCACGCGCTGCCCGAGCGGCTCGTCGCCGTGCTCGCGACCTTGTACCTGATGTTCAACGAGGGCTACGCGGCGACGGCCGGGGACGCGCTGCGTGCGACGCGACCTCTGCGGCGAGGCGATCCGGCTGGCCCGACTGACTCGCCGAGCTCATGCCCGACGAGCCCGAGGCGACGCGGCCTGCTCGCTCTGATGCTGCTCCAGGACGCGCGCGCGCGACGCGCGCGTCGACGAAGCACGGCGACCATCGTGCTGCTTGACGACCAGGACCGGAGCGCTGTGGGACCGGGCGCAGATCGCGGAGGGCCGTCCGGCTGGTCGAGCAGGCGCTGCGCGCCGGGCCGCGCCGGCCCCTACGCGCTGCAGGCGGCGATCGCGGCCGTCCACGCCGAGGCGCCGACGGCCGCCGACACCGACTGGCCACAGATCGCGGGGCTCTACGACGAGCTCTACCGGCGCCAGCCGACGCCTGTGGTCGCGCTCAACCGTGCGGCGGCCGTCGCGATGGCGCTCGGGCCGGCACATGGGCTCGACCTCGTAGACGAGCTGGCGGCGCGAGGCACCTGGACGGCTACTACCTGCTGCACGCGACCCGAGCCGACCTGCTGCGCCGCCTTGGGCGGGCCGAGCAGGCCCGGGCGAGCCTACGAGAGGGCGCTGGCGCTCGCGACCAACCCGGTGGAGCAAGCCTTCCTCCGCCGGCGACTGAGCGAGACGCGCAGAGCCGGTAGCCGCGGATACGTGAACGACAAAACGACTTGCGTCCCATCCTCCGGGAAGAGGAAAGGAATACTCACTCCCAGGAGGACCATCATGAATCCAGCATTGCCTCGTGGCCTCTCAAGGCCGCTCGCGGCCACGGCCTTGTTCGGGGTCGCCGCCGTACTCCTCGTGCTCGTGCCCGGTCTGGTCGCCACCGCCGGAGCCGCCGACGGGGCACCATCTTCAAGGTCGGCGGCAACGTCGACCTCCCGCAGGCCGACACCGCGGACGCGATCATCGCCGTCGGCGGCGACGTCACCGTGGCGGGTACGGTGACGGACACCGTGGTCGCCGTGGGCGGAGACGTGACTTTGCAGCCCACGGCCACCGTGGGCACCGGAGGAACCGCGAGCGACACGTCGGTCGTGCTCGTCGGCGGCACGCTGACCCGCGCCCCCGGCGCCAGTGTCGAAGGCGAAGTCAGCAACGTCAGCGCCGGCTGGGCCGGCGACCTCAGCACGCGCGGCATCTCCGCCGCCTGGCGTGCGCCGTTCAGCGGCCTGTCGCTGCTCGGCTGGCTCGGCGGGACGATCCTGTCCTGCTCGGGGCCATCCTGATCGTCGCGCTCCTGCCGCGGCAGGTCGTCGCCATCCGCGACCGCGTGAGGTCGCGGTTCTGGCCGTCACTGGGTTGGGGCGCCTTGAGCCTCATCGTCATCGTGCCGCTCGTCACCGTGCTGCTCATCATCACGATCATCGGTCTGCTGGCAGTCCTGCTCTGGCTGTTCGTCGTGGTCGCCACGATGGTCATGGGCGCGATCGGCCTGTCCGTCTTCATCGGCAACTTCATCCTGCCGCGCCTCACCTACCGCGGCGAGAGTCTGATGCTCGCCGCTGTGGTCGGTGTGCTGGTGCTGCGCCTCATCGCCCTCATTCCGATCGCCGGCGCTATCGCGCTCGCCGTCGCCTGGATCCTGGGGTTCGGCGCCGCCGTCCTGGCGCTGCGCTCTTGGCAGCGGCACCGGCACGACGAGAGTGCCGGACAGCGGCCCTTGGAGACGGAGGAGCGCAGAGTGGCCTAGCGATCGTGCCCGGCGCGGTCGCGATCCGGCGCCGCCGAGCTGACGGCGAGCCCGGCCCGGTTCCTCCGGCCGGGCTCGCCGTCTGGCCGTGTAGTCTTGCGACATGTCGTCTCGGGACCACTTGATACGCCCCTGCGTCAGTGCCGACTTCGACGCCATGTGCGCGATCATCAACGCTGCCGCGACGGCCTATGAGGGCGTCATCCCCAGCGACCGCTATCACGTGCCCTACGTGCCGCCGGACGAGCTCCGCGACGAGATCGCCGCCGGCGTGCGGTTCTGGGGCCGGCACGGCCCGGAAGGCCTCACGGGGGTCATGGGGATCGAGGACGTCGACGACGTGACCCTCATCCGCCACGCCTACGTAAAGCCGGATCGCCAGGGAACGGGTATCGGCAGCCGGCTGCTGGCCCACCTGATGGAGCTTCCGCACCAGCCCCTGCTCGTCGGCACCTGGGCCGACACCACCTGGGCGGTCCACTTCTACGAACGCCATGGCTTCAAGCTGGTGCCGCAGAAGGAGAAGGACCGCCTGCTGCGGCGCTATTGGAGCATCCCCGAGCGCCAGGTCGACACGTCGTCGTCCTGCGCCTGAAGGAAGGCTAGTCACCCGGCGTCAGTCCGCCGGCTGCACCAGGTGGATGAGGTTCCCGCACGTGTCCTCGAACATGACGCCCGTGACGGACCCCATGTCCACCGGCTCGCCTCTGAACCTGACGCCGGCCGCGGAGAGGCGCTCGAACTCGCCGTGGATGTCGCTGGTGACGAAGGCCGTCGCCGGGACGCCGGCTTCGTACAGCGCCTTCTGGTACTCCCGAGCCGGCGGGAACGCGAGTGGCTCCAAAACGAGCTCGACGCCGTCCACGCCGTCGGGCGAGGTCACCGTGAGCCACCGATACTCACCGATGGGCAGGTCTTCGACCTTCACGAAGCCGAGGACGTCCGTGTAGAAGCGAAGCGCGCGCTCCTGATCCTCCACCATGACGCTCACGAACTTGATCTGCATGAAGACCTCGCCGGCTACGACTGCGCCGCCCGCGCGACTTCAGCTGTACCGCCAAGGCCGGGTGATGAGCATGTAGACGCCCCAGATGATCAGCCCGATGATCGCGATCCAGATGAAGAACCTGAGATTGCTGAGCACGAGACCCGCGATCAGCGCGGCCAGCAGCAGGCCGCCGATCACCATGAGCACCACCATCACTCCACGCATGTCGGACCTCCGTCTCTAGCGGCGGCTTTGCGCCGCCGATCGCTGAAGCAGAACCGTTCCTTCGCTCAGGGTACCAGTATCGCCTCGGCGTGGGCGGCATCTGCTGTCCTCGTAGCGGGGCTAAATCGCGGTGTGGCCTCGGCGCCTCCTCCGTGAGAGGGTGAGCCGGCGACCCCGACGGAGGAGTCACGCATGGCGCTCGAGACCGCGTTCATCATGGAGACCTCGAGCGTCAAGTACGGCGCCGGCGCGACCCGTGAGGTCGGCTGGGACGTCAAGCGCGCGGGCGGCACGCGGGTCATGGTCGTGACGGACCCGTACCTCAGCGAGAGCCGGCCGGTGCAGGTCGCGCTCGAGTCGCTGCGCGACGAGGGGCTCGACGCAGTGCTCTACGACCGCGCGCGCGTCGAGCCCACGGATGTCTCGTTCAAGGACGCGATCGACTTCGCCACCGACGGCGGGTTCGACGGCCTACGTCGCTGTCGGCGGCGGCTCCGTCATGGACACCGCCAAGGCCGCCAACCTCTACGCCACCTGGCCGGCCGACTTCATGGCCTACGTGAACCCGCCCATCGGCGTGGCGATCCGGTCCCCGGCCCGCTGAAGCCGCTGGTCGCGATCCCCACCACGGCCGGCACGGGCAGCGAGATGCTCGGGCATCATGGTCTTCGACCTGGAGGAGATGCGCGCCAAGACCGGCCATCCGCCAGCGCACGGCGCGGCCGATGCTGGCGATCGTGGACACGGAGAGCACCCGGACGATGCCGCCGATGGTCACGGCGTGCAGCGGCCTCGACGTCTTCTGCCACGCCCTCGAGTCGCTGACGGCGCTGCCCTACGATCAGAGGCCGGCCCCGGAGGACCTTGACCACCGGCCGGCCTACCAGGGGTCCAACCCCATCAGCGACATCTGGGCCGCGCGGCGCCGCGCAGCTCGGTGCGGCCAACATCATCAGGGCGTTCGAGGACCCGGACGACGACGAGGCGCGCGGCGCCATGCTGCTCGCCTCGACGATGGCCGGCATCGGCTTCGGCAGCGCCGGCGTGCACCTCTGCCACGGCCATGTCGTACCCGGTCTCGGGCATGGTGCGTGACTACCGGCCCGACGGGTATCCCGCCGACGCACCCGCTGGTGCCGCACGGTATGTCGGTGGCGCTCGAACGCGCCGGCCGTGTTCCGCTTCACGGCGCCGGCCGCCCCGGAGCGCCACCGTCGCGCCGCCGAGCTCATCGGCGTCGAGGTAGGCCCGAACGACGACGTCGGCGAGGCGCTCGCGGAGGCGCTCACCGACCTGCTGCGCAAGCTGGGCATGCCGAACGGCCTGAGCGCCGTGGGCTACGGCCCCGAGGACCTCGACGACCTCGTCGCGGGCGCTCTCCGCAGCACACCGTGACCAAGCTCTCGCCGCGTCCGGCGAGCGCGCAGGACCTGCGCCGCATGTACGAGGAGTCGCTCACGCTCTGGTGAGGCCGATGCGACCGCGCCGAGACCTCGCCGGAGTCCTGTGGCATTCGCCCGCGAAGCCGTCCCAGACGCACGAAGGGGCCCGGCGCCTGTACAAGCGCCGGGCCCCTTCGTCACGCGACGCCTGTCTCAGACAGGCGGCCGGGACTTCGCCGGGATGATCAGCAAGACGATGATCGTGATGAGCGGGAAGAAGATCGCAAGGATGACCCAGAGCAGCGGGCTGCGACCCTTGCTCGCGGCGATCATGAACGTGAAGTAGATGAAGATCGCCCACAGGAAGATGCCGACGATCCACCAGAGGAACGTCCAGAATGTGGCTGCGACAACGAGCCCGAGCATGTGCGCCCCCTACTACGAATATTGATGACGATCACACGTGCTCATACCCGCTGCCGCCTCTGGCGAGACCTCGTCCGGCTACGCGGGCGAGCGAGCCGTCACTGCTTGACGGTGAAACTTGCCGAACCCGCTCTCCCCGGAGGCGAACTTCGCGCTGGCCAGCAGCACGCCCTGAACTTGAACTTGCCGGTCTGCGTGATCGCGACCGGGTGCGAGGACTCAGTGCCCGAGAAGCTGCGTGGCGTAGGTGGCTTGTAGCCGGCCCGCTCCCGTCGCCCTTCTGCCGGTACGCCTTGATCTTCACGGCCGGACCGCTGGGGGCGCCAGGCGTCACCGAGCCCTTGATGCTGAACTTCGTGCCGCCGGTGATGGTCGTCCCGTTGCCCGGCGCGCCGAGGGCGGGCATGACCTGCACCGGGATGGTGCGCTGGTGCTGGCCGCGAGGCGGCGTCACCCGCCCACTGGAAGCGGTAGTACATGGTCTGCTTCGGGATCACGGCCACCTCGTACTTGGTGGACTCGGCCGCCAGCGGCGTCGTGATCTTGTAGATGATCTCGTAGGAGCCCGCGAGGTCGTCGCCTGTCCGAAGTCGACCCACAGACCGGGGAGGCCCGTTCCGTCACTCTTGCGTGTGCCGCTGAGCAGCAGCGCCTGGCCGTAGGTGACGATCTTGCTCTTGGGGCTGATGGTCCAGTTGGTGGCCACCGGATCCGCAAGCGCCGGAGCCGCAAGCAGGACCGCCAGCACCACGGTCGGTGACGATCGCGAGACCCAGCCCTCGCCCATAGGTGGTTCAGCGCACGCGCCCGCTTCATGAGCCCTCCTCGCCAGGATAGCCACAGCCACCGCGTGACCGTGAGCATGCCGCCGGCCAGCCGGCAGCCGCGGTCACCTTAGCGAGGGCGAGCCGGAGTGACACGAGCGGCAGCCGGCGTCGACGCGGTCGAGATGATCCTCCGGCAGGCGGCCGGCGGGATGGCAGGTGGTGCACGCGCCCTGGTCGCCGCCGACGGCGTGCGGCACATCCGGCCCGCCGCCGAGCCAGGCGACCGCCAGCGTCACGCAGGCGAAGAACACCGCGACCACGACGATGCCGACCCACACCAACCCCTGCGCCCGACCCTCACCATGACTCCACCTCCGTCTCGCTTGCTGAGGACGAGGCTACCGAGAAGCCTGGGGGAGCGAACCTCCCGACGGAGGTGAACGAGGTCGCCCCTCCGAGGGATATCCACCCGGCGCCCGCTACCTCCGGGGAGGGAGGAGCGCCGGCACGGTGAGCAGGACCCCCGAGTCGTACCCGACCGGCCTGTACAGTTGCTCGCGCAGAGCGCCGCCGGGATTATCCGTGGTGTGGAGGTTCACGTAGTAGCCGCCATGGGGCTGCGATAACCTCCGTCACCTCGCCGTAACGCGTCGCTCCACCATGGAGACGGGTGGCGCGGGCGGGCAAAACGACGGGGAACCGGAGTCTGGTGTGAGCTCCGGGTCCCCGAATCTCTTCTTGAGCAGCGGCGGCCTGCCTGGTCGCCGCTTTGCGTCATACCGCCAGCGGATGTGAGTGGCAGGTGCTCGCGCACGCACTTGTCGTCCAGGTCGCCCGTGTCCGGGTCGAACCGGCACTCGAACTGCGGCCGGAGGTCTCGGTTGCGCTGATCCTTGGACTTCATGCTGACTCCTTCGAGTTATCGATATATCGATACCCGAGGCCGATCCCGGCCAACCACTGTCACCACGATGGTTACTCTCCTGGAGAAGGTCCCGAACCCGTCGTCGGAGGCGGAGGAGCACGCGTAAGTCACAATGCTGTACGTCGAGCCCGATCATCGGCGCGGCGGGCTGGGCGGCGCTCTGCTTGACGCGGCTGTCGGCGAGTGCCGAAGCGCGCGCTCGACTGCGTGCTGCTCCGGTCGATCCCCGCCAGCCGAAGCCTGTCCGCAAACACGGCTTCGCGCCGGACGACGAGGCCCTGGTGCTTCGAAGCTCCGGTGTGTGACCGGCAGGACCCAGCGACCCAGGCTCAGGCCGCCTTTCTGCTCTCACCGGACGCGCCGGCGCTGTAGGAGTGCGCGCCGGCGCCCGCCAGCGTGCCGCCCTCGACGATCAGGTACTCCTCGCGGATCGGCCGCCCGTCGAAGAAGCACTCGAGGATCTCGCGCGTGCCGGCCGCGTAGCGGGCCTGCGCGGAGAGGCTCGATGCCGGAGATGTGCGGCGTCATGCCGTGGTGGGGCATCGTCCGCCACGGGTGGTCCTGCGGCGCGGGCTGCGGAAACCAGACGTCGCCCGCGTAGCCGGCGAGCTGGCCGCTCTCGCAGCGCCCGCGCGACCGCGTCGCGATCGCAGATCTTGCCGCGCGCCGTGTTGATCAGGTAGGCGCCGCGCTTCATCTTGCCGATCAACTCGTCGTCGAACAGGTTCTCGGTCTCGGGGTGCAGCGGCGCGTTGATCGTCACCACGTCGCACACCGCCACGAGCGACTCGACGTTCTCGTGGAAGCGTCACGCCGAGCTCCCGCTCGACCTCCCGGGCAGGCGGTGGCGGTCGGTGTAGTGCAGGCCGACCTCGAACGGCTTCAGGCGCCGCAGCACGGCCGAGCCGATCCGCCCGGCGGCCGACCGTGCCGACCTGCATGCCCTCGAGGTCGTAGGAGCGCGAGACGCAGTCGGCGATGTTCCAGCCGCCGTCGATCACCCACTGGTAGGAGGGGATGTAGTTGCGCACGAGCGCCAGGATCATCATCACCACGTGCTCGGCGACGCTGATGCTGTTCGAGTAGGTCACCTCGGCGACCGTCATGCCGTGATCGATCGCCGCCTGCAGGTCGACGTGGTCGGAGCCGATGCCGGCCGTCAGCGCGAGCTTCAGCTTCGGCGCCTTGGCGATCCGCTCGGCGGTCAGGTAGGCGGGCCAGAAGGGCTGTGAGATCACGACCTCGGCGTCCGGCAAGCTCGCGCTCGAAGACCGAGTCGGGGCCGTCCTTGTCGGAGGTCACGATGAGCGTGTGCCCGGCGTCCTCGAGGAACTTGCGCAGCCCGAGCTCGCCGGAGACGCTCCCGAGCAGCTCGCCGGGCGTGAAGTCGATCCGCTGCGGGGTCGGCGTGGTCTGGCCGTCGTGGTAGCGCTCGATCTCGGGCATGTCTCGCGCGCATAGGCCGGCGGGTACCCGTCGACCGGATCGTCGTAGAGCACGCAGAGGACCTTCGCCATGGTTGAACCTCCTGATGGGATGGTTTTGTTCGCCGGACGCGTGCAGCGGGAGGACTCGTCGAAGAAGAGCGACAGGTGGCTTCGCGCACGCGGCGGCCGGGGAATAAGAATGAGGGCAGCATTCGGCACCTCAGACCTGTAGCGGGCGGAGTTGCGCTCGATGAGGTCGCGCGCTCGCGGGACTCGTCTCGGCGAACATCGGCACGGTCATCCTGGGCAAGTAGGACGTCATGGAGCCGTGCTGGCGGCTCTGCTCGCCGGCGGGCACGTGCTCATCGAGGACTTCCCTGGCGTCGGCAAGACGATGCTGGCCAAGGCGTTGGCTCGCTCGGTCGGACGGGGCTTCACGCGGGTCCAGTTCACGCCGGACCTGCTGCCCAGCGACGTCACCGGGGTCAACGTGTTCGACCAGCAGGACATGCGCTTCGAGTTCCACCAGGGCCCGGTGTTCGCCAACGTCGTGCTGGCGGACGAGATCAACCGGGCCTCTCCCAAGACCCAGGCGAGCCTGCTGGAGTCCATGGAGGAGGGCCAGGTGACCATCGACAACGTCGCCCACCTCATCGCCGCCGCCGTTCATGATCATGGCGACGCAGAACCCGATCGAGTACGAGGGCACCTATCCGCTGCCGGAGGCCCAGCTCGACCGGTTCCTGCTGCGCCTGCGTCTCGGGTACCCCTCGGCGGAGGCCGAGGAGGCGGTCCTCGAGTCGCAGACGTCGGGCGACCCCTATGCGAGCCTCCGGCCGGTGGTGAGCTCGGACGACGTCCTCGCCATGCAGCGGTCGGTGCTCGGCGTACGCGTAGCCCCCGAGCTGCGCCGCTACGTCGTGGGACTGCGTCGCGGCGACGCGCGACCACCACGACGTCTACCTCGGCGCAAGCCCGCGCGCCGGCATCGCGCTGCTGCGCGCCGCCAAGGCGCTGGCCGTGCTGCGCGGCAGGGACTACGTCGTGCCGCAGGACATCAAGGACCTCGGCCGGCGCGTCCTCAGCCACCGGATCATCCTGTCCACGGAGGCCAGCACGCGACCGGGGGCGGAGGAGGATGTGGTGGGGCGGCATCCTCGAGGCGGTGCGGGTGCCAGGACCGCGCTGAGATGGCCAGATTCACTCTCAGGGGAGGCTCTCTCCTCTGCGTCGCGTTCGCGACGTACCTCGCAGCCAGGGCGCTGGGCACCTGGGAGCTCTACCTCATCGCGCTGGCGCTGGCCGCCATGTGCCTCGTCGCCTGGGTGCTGGTCGCCGCCGGTTCGAAGCGGCTGACCGTCACGAGGCGCGCGAGCCCGGACGAGCCTGTGGCCGGTGACGCACTGCGCATGTCCTTCACCGTGACCCTTGGCCGCCGGGTCCCCGGGCTGCGCGTCACGCTCGGCGGCGGGACCGGCCCGCTCCCCGGCTTCGCGAGCTCCGTCGAGGTAGACGAGCGGTCCATGCGCCGGGGGAGGCCGGTCGAGGCTGGCCCGGCGCCGGCGTACCGCGGCGTGTACCGTCTGCCCGCCTTCACCGCCGTCGTCGAGGACCCGCTCGGGCTCGCCCGGCGCCCGCAGGACGGCCGGCGAGCCGCTGCGCCTCACCGTCGCGCCGCGGCTCGAGGAGCTCTCATCCTGCGCGCCGTGCGGGGACACCGGCCTCCGCCACGGCGGTGGGCGGCGCCGGCTGCCCACCCGGGACGCGTGGGAGTTCCGCGGCATCCGGCCCCACGTCGCCGGCGAGCCGCTCAACCGGGTGGACTGGAAGTCGACGGCCAAGACCGGCGGCCTGATGCTGCGCGAGATGGAGGCCGACACCGAGGGCGACCTGACCGTGCTGCTGGACGGGTCCGCGCCGCACGGTCGGACGCGGGCGCGGCGTCGGGAGCCGCGCCGAGCTCGGCGGACGCCGCGTTCGAAGCCGGCGTGGTGGCGGCGGGGTCCATGGCCGCCTTCGCCCTGCGCGGCGGGCACGCCGTCTCGCTGCTGCTGCCGCACGACGGCTGGCACGAGCGGCGACTCACGCGCGGCGCGGCCGGCCGGCGCGGCCTGCTGGCCGCGCTCGCCGAGACGGGTCCCGGCTCGGCCTCGAGGCTGGGAGCCTCTCTGCCGGTCCTCCTCGGCGCCCGCTCTCGCACCCGCCGGCGCGTGCTGGCACGTGGTGACGCCGCAGGTGGACGAGGACCTGGTGCGCGCCCTGGGCCGGCTCCGCCGCCAGGGCGTCACCGTCTCCGTGGTCCACGTGCTCGCCGGCCCGGGCGGCGCAGGGCCGTCGGCGCCGGCGGCGCTCGCTGCCGCAGGCATCCGCTACTGCCCCGTCCTCCCGGGGGACGACCTGCGCGCGGCACTCGCCGCGCGCACCACCGATCGCCTGGCAGTGACGCGATGAGACTGCGCGCCCTCCTCACTGCGGCGTGCTTCCTGGCGCTCGCCGCTCACCACCACGCTGGTGGCGGCGTCCGTCACACGCCCATCGACCGCGGGGGTCCTGGCGGCCGCCGCGCTGCTGGCCACGGCGGCGGGTGGAGCCGGACTGCTGCGTCGCCGCGCCTGGCCCCTCGCCCTGCTCCTGCTTCCGCTCGGGGCATACCTCCTGGCCCGGCTCCAGATCGACCTTCCCGCCGGCACGGACGGGCTGCGCGCTCACGTGTCCTTCTACGCTCGCGAGGTGGCCTCGGGCGCGGCGCTGTACAGCCACGACACCTTCCCACTCGACGCCGGCGCGGCCGACCTCAGCCTGCTCGTCTCGCTGGCCGCGTACACGGTGGTGGGCGCGGCCGCCTTCATGGCGCTGAGCCTGCGGCGGCCGCTCATGGCCATCGTGATCCTCCTCTGCCTCGCCGGCTTCGGGTTCACCACCGACCACGCTGCCCGGCAACCGCTCGCGGCGGTGGCGTTCGTCGTGTTCGCCGGCGGTCTGCTCGCCCTCTCGCGGCCGCGCCAGAGGGAGCGCGTGCACGCCGCCGACGCCGTCGCCGGCGGCGTCACCGCCGTCGTCGCCGCCCTTCTCGCACATCTCCGTCCTCGGCGCGACCTCGGTCGAGGCCGGACGGCCGCTGCAGGACTGGCGCGCATGGAGCCTGGCAGGTCCCGGCACCGAGCTTCTGAAGTTCGACTGGATGCAGAACTACCCCCGGCTGCTCACCCGCGACAGGGTGACGTGGTGGTGATGGAGGTGCGCTCGCCGGTGGCCACCTACTGGCGCGCCAACGTCCTCTCGCAGTTCAGTGGGATGTCGTGGCGCGGCACGATCGACGCCTCGGCCCCTGCAGCCGGCCCTGCGCGACGGGCTCTGGACGTACAAGGTGCCACCGCAGGCGTCCTCCGCGCCGGGACGCACGGTCACGCAGCACTTCGACGTGCGCGCCACGTACACCGACCACCTCTTCGTCGGGGGATCGCCGCTCGAGGTCACCACGTCGACCCCCCTGGACCTGGGCGTGAGCGACGCCGCCGCCGTCAGCGTGGAGCCGGCCCGCGGCCCGACGCTGTCGTACTCGGTCACGGCGTCCGTGCCCGACATCGCGCCGATGGACCTCATCGGGCGCGGCCGCTACTACCCGAGCGCGGTAGAGCGTGATTACCTCGCGCTGCCGTTCCCGGCACGACCGGCGAGCGACGATCCGGGAGCGGCGGACCGCTGGCGGAGCCAGATGGCCGCGGCGCCTCGGGGCAGTGAGTGGACCAGCCTCTACGACCTCAACCAGCGCATCGTGGGCGACGAGGCGGATCCCTACCGGGTCGCCCTCGCCCTCCAGCAGTACGTGCGCACCGAGCTACGACTACTCGCTGGGGCCGCCGCCGTCCGACTACGCGTCGCCCTACGCCGCGTTCCTCTTCCAGACGCACAGCCGGGTACTGCCAGCACTTTGCCGGAGCCATGGCCGTGCTGCTGCGGTTCAACGGGATACCGGCACGCGTCGCGGTGGGCTTCACGCAGGGCGGAGAGGGAACGCGACGGCGTGTACGTCGTCAGGCGGCGCGACGCTCATGCCTGGGTGGAGGCGTACTCCCCGGCGCCGGGTGGGCGCAGTTCGACCCGACGCCGGGGAGCAGTCTGCCGGCCGCAGCGGACGTCACGCCGGACGGCGGCGGCGGCCGCCGCGTCCGGCGGAGCCGGGGCGGGCAGACGGTCGCGGCCAGCTCGATCTCCCCGGTCGGGCGCGCGTGAACGACCCGGGAGGACCGGGCGACGGCGAGCGCGGTCATCACCCCGTCGCCGGATCGCCGGCCGTGGCTGATCCTGGCGCTGGCCGTGCTGCTGGCGTGGCCGGCCGGCCGCGCGCTGCTGCGCCGGCGCGGCCTCTTCGGCGGCAGCGCCGACGAGCGCCTCCGCTCCTCGGTCGGCCTGCTCTACGCCGCCCTGCGCGACCACGGCGTGGACGTGCCGGCGTCCCAGACCCTGGACGAGACGGCTCAGTTCCTCCGCGACCGGTTCGGCGTGGACGCGGGGGACGTGCCGGCCCGCGTCCAGGCCGTGCTGTTCGGAGGCCGCCCCGCCGGCGAGGCCGACGTCGCGGCCGTCCGGGCTCTGGAACGCCGCCTCCGCGCGAGCTTGCGCTCGCGGGACGGGCGGCTCCGCTCGCTGGCCGCCGCCTACGGTCTGCGCCGCGCTCGCCCCGCGCACGTCTAGTCGCGACGCGGACGGCGAAGGCCACGCGACCGTGAAGGAGCTCGGCTTGCCGAGGAGCGTCCGGCTCTTATACTATCCCCTATGAGGTGATAGTTTGAGATCGTATCTGTACGGCGCCGGCGCGGAATACGCGCTGCACTCCCTGCTCATACTCGCCAAGACCGACGCGCCCGTCAGCGTGGTGGACCTCGCGCGGTTCCAGCAGATCCCGGAGCGCTACCTGGCCAAGGTGTTCTCGCGCATGAAGGACGCCGGGCTGGTGGTGGGGATCGAGGGCATCGCCGGCGGGTTCGCGCTCGCGCGCGCCGCCGAGGACATCCCCGTGGTGGAGGTCCTGGACGCAGTGGACCCGGACCGCAAACTGTTCGCCTGCGCCGAGATCCGGCGCAACTGCGCGCTGTTCGAGGGCGAGGCGCCCGAGTGGGCCACCGAGGGCCGCTGCCGCATCGACCTGTTCATGAGCGAGGCGGAGCGCACGCTCCGGGACTTCCTTGCCTCAAAGACCCTCGCGGACCTGGTCTGCGAGTTCAGCCGCAAGGCGCCGCCGGAGTTCGCCGTCGAGTCGGGCCGCTGGTTCCAGGAGCGCAGAGCCGGCCGCACGACCAGGCGCGGCAACACCGCCTGACATCCACCGAGAAGGAGCCCCCCATGGAGATCCCCGAGAAGCTGCGCGAGGTCCTGAAGAAGGACGGCGTGGTCGCCATCGCCACCCTGGGCCAGGACGGCCCGCACATGGTCAACACCTGGAACAGCTACGTCCGCATCACCGATGACGGCCGCATGCTCATCCCCGCCGGCTACATGAACCAGACCGAGGCCAACGTCGCGTTCAACCCCGAGGTCCTGATCACGCTGGGCAGCAGCAAGGTGGCCGGCAACATGGGTCCGGGCACCGGCTTCCTCATCAAGGGCACGGCGGAGTTCGTCACGTCGGGTCCCGACTTCGACGCCCTCAAGGCGACCTTCGGCTGGATGCGCGCCGTGGTGGTCGTCACGATGCGGTCCGCCACGCAGACCCTCTAGACCGCAGCGGTCAGCGCTGCAGCCAGGCCTCGAGCTCGGCCATGCGCGCCATGGTCTCGTCGTAGCCCTGGCGGTAGAGCGCCTCGAGCCGGCCGAGGTCGCGCTCCATGCGGCCCACCTCAAGGGGGCGGACGGGCCGGAGGACGAAGGCCGAGCCGGCCTGCTCCATCCGCTCCACCAGGTCGAGTGACGCGTTGTACGCGGCGGGCCGTCGCAGCATGGCCGCGTGGACGGCCGGGTAGCGCGCCAGTAGCACCCGGCCCACCGCGCGGCCCCGCGGCGGCGGCTTGCGGTAGCCCGCGTTGCGCGTCAGCACCACCACGTTGCGCGCGTAGCCGTCCTTGACCGCGCGCACGATCGGGATCGAGTCGACCACGCCGCCGTCCACGCAGGGACTTCCGTCCACCAGCACCGGCGGCGAGAGCACCGGCAGACTGCATCCGGCGCGCAGCAGGGTCTGCACGTACCAGCGCGGGTCGCGATCGTGCTGCCCGTAGTACCGCGCCTCACCCGAGAGGCAGTCGGTCACGCCGCTGATCAGCGTCCGCGACGACGACCGGAAGGCCTCGTAGTCGAACGGCGCCAGCTCGTCCGGCAAGGCGCGGAACAGGAAGTCCATGCCGAACCAACTCCGCTCGCGCACCACGTTGCGCCAGCCGGCGTACCGCGGGTCGGCGACAAGATCGACGAACACCCGGTGGCTGCGCTCGCGCTGCCCCGCCACGTAGTGGGAGCCGGCGTTGGCGCCTGCGGACACGCCGATCACGTAGCCGAGGTCGACGCCGGCGTCCATGAACGCGTCCAGCACACCGCCCGTGTAGGTGGTGCGCATGCCGCCGCCCTCGAGGACCAGTCCGACGTTCGAGCTCACGACCGGAGCATACGCCCGGACGGGTCTAGCCGTCGCCGCGCCGCGCGCGCTCCAGTTGCTCCAGCGTCGGGATGCCCTCGTTGCCGAGCCGCGAGGCCTTGAGCGCCGCGGCCCACGCGGCGAGGTCGAAGCGCTCGGCGAGAGGGAGACCGCGCGCCAGCGCCCAGGCATACGCGCCGTGGAAGGTGTCGCCGGCTCCGTTGGAGTCCACGGCCTCGACCGGGGCCGGCGCCCAGCGCTCGACGGACCCGGCGTCCCGCCCGGTGGTGAACATCCCGCCGCGCGGCCCCTGGGTTAAAGGTGTGACGCCGAGCACGCTGCAGCGAGAGTCCGCCCAGAGCTCGAGCGCCGCCTGCTCCGCCGGGAGCCCGGTCTCGTTCACCACGTACTTCTCCGGCGCGATGACGTGGTCGGAGCGCCGGAGCAAGGCGCGCGTCCACGGACGTCCGGAACGGTGTCGAGGACCGTCGTCACTGCCGCGCCGCTCGCACTCGTCGAGCGCGGCCAGGGCAAGGGTCTCGTCGGTCGCGTCCAGCAGCGCGACGTCCACGCCGTCGAGGAACTCCGGCAGGCGCTCGACGGCACTCGCATCCGCCATCGGCTGCGGAAGCCAGATGATGGTGCGGGTCGCCTCCCTGCGCGCGACGATGACCGCCGAGTGCTGTGTGGGCTGGTCGTAGGCGACCCACGTGCACTCCACGCCTTCCGCCTCGAACTGCTCCTTGAGGATCCGCGCGTGCACGTCGGTGCCGCAGGTCGCGAGAAGACGGGTCTGGCCCCCCAGCCTGCGGGCCGCGATCGCTCCCCTGCCGGCCGCGCCCCCCGCCATGACGTGGTGCTCCAGGGCGGGGGTCACCGCGTCGGCCGCGGGATGCTCGTCGAGGACGTACAGGTAGTCCACGGTCGCCATCCCGATCACGGCGATGACAGGCCTGCGGTCCACCATCAGAGCAGGTCGAGCAGGTCGCTCGGGCGCCGTGCGAGGCGGTCTGGGCCGGCGCCCAGCAGACGCTCCTCGCCGTGCCAGCCCCAGCCGGCGCCCACGGTGGCGGCGCCGGCCTCCCGGGCCTCTACCACGTCGCCGGTCGTGTCGCAGACGTACCACGCCTCCCGCGACTCGCCGAACCGGCGGCGCACGGAGCGGATCTTGAGCGTCTTGCTCGGCTCCACGTCTCCGCCGATCACCTCGGTGACGCCGCGCACCTGCCGCTCCTCGAGGATGCGTTCCACGTCCGCCGTGCTGCTCGAGGTGATGACGATCACTGGATGAGCCTCGGCCAGCCTCTCGATGACCTCGGCCATACCCGGGAACAACTCGGGGGTCTCCAGCGCGCCGAAGCCCTGCTCCATCTGTGCGACCACCTCCTCCGGCACGCCGGCCTCGAGGAGGGCCTCGAACCAGTTGGCGTCCAGGAGGTCACGGAACGTGGCGGAGGTCGCGAAATCATGCAGTCCGTGACTCCGCAGGGTGTGGACGAACGCGCCCTTCTGGGCGCACCACGAGTCGGCGATCACGCCGTCGAAGTCGAACATCACGATCTTCTCGCTGCTCATCCTCTCCCTTTCGGCGATGCGCGGGACGGGCCGGAAGGCAGCATACCCGCCCGACGAGGCGAAGCGCGAACCCGCTTGGGCAGATGCGCCCAAGGGTAGAAGCGCCATACCGGATGAATCCTCTCCGAATCAGGAGGGTCACATGCGCCACAAGTATCTGATCGGCATGATCGCCGTCCTCGTGCTCATCCTCGCCGTCTGGCTCGTCCCGATGGCTCTGGCCGCGGCCGGAGGCTCAAACGGCCAGACCGCGCCCGGCCAAGCTCAGTCGCAGGCGCCCTCGGGCACGCAGTGCCCGTTCCTGCAGGCACACCCGTGGCTCGATCCGCACGGCTCGGGCGGCGACTCGGGCAGCTCGGGCGGAGCGACCGGCACGGGCGCGACCACGGGCACAGGCCAGGAGATCCAGTACTACTGATCCTCGAACTCGCCGCCCCGGGCGGGAGGGAGGATCGTGCTCGGGGGTCGGAGCCTCTTCCGGAGCCTCTTCCGGAGCCTCTTCCGGAGCCGGAAAGGGCTCCGACCCCCAGACGCCACACCTCCTTGCCTCAGCGGACCTGACTTGCCGTCCTCGTGCCAGGCACGCGATGGCCCGACCGCCCGCTACTGGCGGCCCGCGCGCGCGAGCGGTAGGCTCCGCCGGCAAGACTCACGGCCGGGGGAGCTCACGGATGGAAGACCTCAAGCGGTTCGTCGAACAGGACGCGTTCGCACACCACGTCGGTATCGTCGTGTCCGACTACGGCGACGGTCGCGCGACGGCCAGCCTCACGGTCGCGCCACACCACCTCAACAGCGCCGGCACGCTGCACGGCGGCGTCATCTTCTCCGTGGCGGACGCCGCCTTCTCGGCCGCGGCCAACTCGCACGGCGTGCTCGCGCTCTCCATCGACGCGAGCATCTCCTACTTCCAGGCCGTCAGAGAGGGCACCCTGACCGCCGAGGCGCACGAGGTCGCGCGCAACCCCAAGCTGGCCACCTACGTCATCGACGTCAAGGACGGCACGGGCGCGCTGATCGCCCACTTCCGCGGCACGGTGTACCGCAAGAGCGCCGCCATCGGCGACGTCTTCGTGCCCTGACAGGCGGCCGTCCCGGCCGCCCGGGCCCGGCTACGGCCGCCGGGCGTGCACCTCTACGGTGAGGTGAGCCAGCCCGGGCACGTCGTCGAGGCGTGACTTGTAGTCTCCGGCGCTGGCCGGCTCATCCGCCACCACACAGACCTCCGCCGCCCAGATCCCCGGCCCGATCGACCACAGGTGCAGGTCGGCCACGCTGCTGTCGCCGTCCGCCTCGACGCTGCCGGCGATCGCTGCCCGGAGGCTCTCCGGCCCCCGCCGGTCGAGCAGCACCGTACTGCTGACGCGCATCAGGCCGACGGACCAGCGCGCCACGAGCACCGCGCCGACCAGGCCCATCACCGGGTCCATCCAGGTGAAGCCGAGGTACTTGGCGCAGAGCAGGGCGACGATGGCGAGGACGGAGGTGAGCGCGTCCGCCAGCACGTGCAGGTAGGCGGACCGCAGATTGTGGTCGTCGCCGTGGGCGTGCCCGTGGGCGTGCGGCTCCGGCTCCGAACCGTGCTCATGCTCGTGGTGGCTCTCGTCGCCGTGCTGGTGGGCGTGGCCGCCGCCGTTCAGGATCACGACGCAGACGGCGTTGACCGCGAGGCCGACGACCGCGACGAGGATCGCGTAGTCGATCTCGATGTGCGCGGGGTTGATGAGCCGGTCCACGCTGCCGGCGGCCATGACGATCGCGAAGGCCGCGAGCAGGACGGCGCCGGTGAAGCCGCCGAGCGCGTTGACCTTGCCGGTGCCGAAGCTGTAGCGCGGGTCGTCCGCGTGCCGGCGCGCGTAGATGTACGCGAACGCGGTGATCGCCAGCGCCACGGCGTGCGAACCCATGTGCAGGCCGTCCGCCAGCAGCGCCATCGACGAGAACGCCAGGCCGCCGAGGATCTCGACCACCATCATCGTCGCCGTGATGGCGATGACGATGAGCGTGCGCCGCTCACCCGGCCGCTGCACCTCCTGGCCGAAGGTGTGCTCGTGGCGCCAGGCGGCCAGGTCGGCGCCGCCGGCAGGCGGCGGCGTCTGACGTGCCTCAGTCATCGGGCCTCACGGCCGCCACGCCGGCGAGCACGCCGTGCAGCAGCGGGCCGCGCCGGACGTCGCGGAAGCCGGCGTCCCAGACGAGCCGTTCCAGGGACTGGTCCATCTGCGGGTGCGTCCCGATGACGTGCGCCAGGAGGTGATGACCGCTCCTCGCGGCGCGCGAGGCCATGTCGGCGATCAGCAGCCGTCCGCCGGGCCGCAGGACGCGCAGGATCTCGGCGAGCGCCAGGGCCTTGAGCTCGCCGGTCAGGTGGTGGAAGACCAGACGGCTCACGACGACGTCGAACGAGCCGTCGTCGAAGGGAAGCAGCGCCGCGGACGCGACCGTGAACTCGGCCGCGGACCCCTCGCGCGCGGCCCGCTCGCTTGCGCGCATGATCATCTCGGGGGAGGCGTCGATACCCGTGGCCGAGCCGCCGGGCCCCACGAGGTGCGACGCCGCGAGCGCGAGATAGCCGGGGCCGGTGCCGACGTCCAGAACGCGGTCGCCGGCACCAACGCCGGCCCGCCGCAGGATCGCTCCGTCGCTGCGGCGGATGGCCCAGCCGAAGCTCAGGTCGTACATCCGGCTGCGGTGGATGACGATGCTCCCGTCGCCGGTCTGCGTGTCGCTCGCGTGCGCGTGGCTCATGAGTCCACCTCCGTGGAGAAGCCGTGCCGGTGCGCCGGCACGGCAGGGCATGCGTCCTGGTCGTCGGATGCGTGCAGCACCCGCAGCAGGGCGCGCAGGCCGGTGAGGAGGGCCTCCGTCTCGGCCGGGGTCATGCACTCCAGCACCCCGGCCAGGAGGCTCTCCGCCTCCTCGTGCACGGCGACGAAGGCCTTGCGGCCCGTCGCCGTGATGCGCAGCAGCACGCGGCGCCGGTCGTCCGGGTCGGCGTCGCGCTCCACCAGCCCTCGCGCGACGAGCTCGTCGGCCACCCGCGTCGCCAGCGGCGACGGGAGGCCGAGGTCGCGCGCCAGCTCCGACATCGAGCACCCGCCGCGGGCGTCCACCACGGCGAGCGCCATCATGCGCCCGTTGGTCAGTCCGAGCTCCTTGCCCGTCGGCGTCTGCTCGACACCCAGGTGAGCCATCGCGTGGCGGACCAGTGGCATCAGGTGGGTCAGATCCCTGCTGTGGTGTGACATCCTCTGTATCTCTCAGTCGCCAGTAGTTTCCTATTGATAACTACTACACCGTCGGACGGGAACGGTCAAGACCCGCGTGTCACTGGGGCCGACCGACCCACAAAAAGACCGTCCACCTGACCGAGGCTGATTCCGTTCCTCTGGCCCACACGCATTCCGTTGGCCTCGGGTACCTCATCTGTACGTGCCGCCGCGAGCGTTGCAGCGCCGGCCCTACGGTTCAGAAGCAAGACGTGGCGGTCCGGCAGAAACGGCCGCCGATGGGAGGAACGGACATGAGCACCACCGTCACGACATCCCTCAATCCTTGGGGGCCCGTGTCGCAGACGCACCGCGTTCGCGCCTACCAGCGAGGACGCATCTGCGCACACGACGGGTGTGACACGATCCTCTCGGTGTACAACCCATCCGCGTACTGCGGAGCGCACGCCGAGATGGCCCGCAGCAAGAGACGTCGCGGCGAACTGCACCCCGTACGTGAGGTGGCGTGCGAGCACTGTGGCACCGCCTTCGAGACCCAGAACACGCACCGCAGGTACTGCAGCGACCGCTGCCGGATGGCCGCCTTCGCCAGGCGCAAGCGGGCGGCCCAGCGCGCCCAGGCACGCCTCCGCGAGCAGGGCCGGGAGACGGCCGAACTGGTCGGCGTCGGAGCGCCCGGAGACGCCGCGTAGCCGGAGACAGCGGAATCACCGTCGGGGAGGCGGTCGGTCATGACGAGCGAGGAACTGGCGTTCGTGGCCCTCGAGGGAGACAGCGTGACGTACTCGCACGCGGTGCTCATCGAGACGGAGAACGGCTGGCACGTGGAGCTCGAAGACGTGCCGGCCGACAGCTGCCCCTTTGTTGGAAGGCCGTTGCGCGATCACGTTCGACACGTGGGACGGCGACCACTACTCGGGTTCGGTGACCGCGAGCTACACGAGCGAGGGCGACGAGCCCACGTACGTCGTACTGACGGGTGTGGGCGAGCTCGAGCGCACGAGCGTTTCCAACCCGGCCTAGCGGGCGGCGCCGCGGGCGGGCGAGAAGGCGGGCGGCGCGGCGCGAGCGAGAAGGCGAAGGCGCGGCGCGTGCGGCCCGAGGGGACGAGGCCCGGGCAAAGGGGCCTCGTCCCCCGCGGATCCCGCGAGTCGGACCTACTTGGCGTAGAACTCGACGATGAGCTTCTCGTCGGCCGGCACGGAGATCTCGTCGCGCTCCGGCTGGCGCTCCACACGGCCCCACAGCTCGTCGTGGTCGACGAGCAGCCAGGTGGGCACGCGACCGACCAGCTCCGTCGCCTCCACCACAAGCGGCCGGACCTTGCTCCCGGACCTCAGCCCGACCACGTCGCCCGGCTTGAGGCCGGCCGACGGCAGGTCCACCTTGCGGCCGTTGAGCAGCACATGGCCGTGCACGATGAACTGGCGCGCCTGCGCCCTCGTCGTGGCGAAACCGAGCCGATAGACGACGTTGTCCAGGCGCAGTTCGAGCGCCAGCAGCATCTGCGTGCCGCCGCCGGCGCGGTCGTAGGCGTTTCTGAACTGCTTCTCGCGCAGCCCGTAGAACCGCTTGGCGCGCTGCTTCTCGCGCAGCCGGGCGGAGTACTCCGTGGGGCGCTGGCGGCGCCGGCCGTGCTGGCCCGGCGGGTACGGCCGGCGCTCCATCGCGCCTTTGCCCTGGAGCAGACGGAAGCCCTTGAGCTCCAGCTCCACGCCCTCACGGCGCGAGCGCTTCTCCACGGGGCCGGTATCGCGCCCCATCAGGCATCGTTCCTTGGTGACATGCGGGACCTCTCTCGTACACGGAGGGCGGCGGCAGCCGCTTCGGGCCGGCCGCCCCCGGGGATCACTGGTGACCGCATCTGGTTCCCCGATGTGGCCGGGTCGAATCCGCCGGCGTCGACGCGACGACGGTCGCCGTGAGCCGGCCGGCGTCAACGGGAGCGGGTCACCAGCGGATCACCCCCCGTACATGTGTCTAGAGGGGGGTGGCAGACCGGCCCGTTGCGGCCGATGCCTAGCCCAGAAGGTACAGAGACCCAGGCGAGGAGAGCCACGTGAGCAGGCAGCGGTGCGACGAGCACCCGGAGCACGGGCGAGCAGGAGACCGGGCATGAAACGGTGGACGGACGTCGTCCTCGTGTCCTGCGCTGCCGCCGTGGCGCTCGCCCAGTGGTTCGTGCCGGGAGCGGCAGAGGAACTCCTCGGCGTCCTCCTCTTCGGCCTCGTGGTGCTCACCGTGCTCTCGCAGCGCCACGCGATCGGCTCCACGCTCGAGTCACTCAACGCCGCCCACAAGGAACAGCTGGAGAGCGAGCGCCGCTACCGGGCCCTCTTCGACGCCTGCAGTGACGTCATCCTGGTGCACCGGTTCGACGACGACGGTCGCCCCGGCCAGATCGTGGAAGTCAACGAGGCCGCTTGCCTGGCGCTGGGCTACGCCCGCTCGCAGTTGCTCTCGATGACCGCCGAGGACGTGCTGGCGCCGGAGGCGCGCGGCCAGATGCGGGAGCGCGCTCACACCCTGGCGGACGCCGGCACGCTGGCCTACGAGACCGTGCAGATCACCAGCGACCGGCAGCGCCTGCCTGTGGAGGTCACGGCGCGCGTCGTGGACATCGGCGGCCGCCGCCTGTGCCTCACCGTCAGCCACAGCATCGCCGCGCACAAGGAACTGGAAGAGTTCCTGCGCAGCCTCACCGACGTGGACGAGCTCACCGGCCTGCTCAACCGGCGCGGATTCTTCGTCAGGGTCGACGAGATCAGGCGCAAGGCCAAGCGCGGCGACCGGCAGGTCCTGCTCACCTACTTCGACGTGGACGGCCTCAAGCGGGTCAACGACGAGCAAGGGCACTCCGAGGGCGACAAGCTGCTGGTGGCGGCGGCCGACGTGCTCCGCGCCGCGTTCCGCGAGCAGGATGTGGTGGCGCGGCTCGGCGGCGACGAGTTCGTGGCGCTGGCGCTGCTCGGCCGCCGCCACGACGAGCAACTGGACCGGCAGGCCATCGAGGCGCGCCTCGCCGAGGCGATGCAGGCCAAACGCGAGGAGCTCGGCGCGGCGTTCGACTTCTCTGTCAGCCTGGGCTCGATGGTGGCCAACCACCTCGAGCTGTGCAGCATCGACGACCTGCTCGCCCGCGCCGACGCGCAGATGTACGAGGCCAAGCGCGCCCGCGGACGCCGGCGCGGCGCCGTCCCCTCGGCCTGAGTCTGGCTCTGCCGGACTGCCTCGCCTCCCCAGCCACGCCGGGCATGTCTTGCGCGGTCACGTACGTCCAAACGTACGTGCAAACACCCCATGGGGCTTCCGGACGTACGCTTGGACGTACGTCTCCGGATCGCACTACCTGACCCGGGCGGAGGGGCCGTCACTGCCGGAGTAGGATCGAGGTATGGACCTGGTCTCCGGATACCATCTGCGGCCTCCGACTCGTGACGACCTGGCCGCAGTCGCCGACGTTCTGGCGGCCGACGACCTCAGCGACGCGGGCGAGGTCGTCCTCGACACAGGCTTTCTGCAGGGGCAGTGGGAGCGGCCGGGGTTCGTGCTCGTCAGCGATGCGTGGATCGCCGTCGGGCCCGACGGCACGGCGGTCGCCTACGGACAGGTGACGCGCGACGAGCCGGACGTCGCCGGCTCCTGGGGGGTCGTGCACCCGGCGCACCGCGGGCGCGGGCTGGGATCCGCGCTGCTGGACCGGATCGAGGCGCGGGCGCCGGCCCTGCTGCCGCCAGATGTCCGGGAGCCGAAGTTGCGCAACGCGATCAACGCCGGGGATGAGGCCGCGGCGGGCATGCTCCGGGCCCGCGGCCTGCATCCCGTACGGCACTTCTGGCACATGCGCATCGACCTGCCGGCGCCGGCGGACCACGAGGGGCCGCGCCGCCCGACGCGCGGTCCCCGGTCACCGTGACCGCGTTGCGTTCGACCGCCGAGCTGCGCGCCGTCCATGCGGTGGTCGACACCGCCTTCGAGGACCACTGGGGCCATGAGTCACAGCCGTTCGATGCGTGGGTCCAGGAATTCGCGAGTGGTCCCAGCCACGACCCGGACCTCTGGCGCCTCGCGTGGAGGGGAGACCGGCTGGTCGGCGCGCTCACCGCGGCCATCCTCGCGGACCGCGGCTGGGTCAACCTCCTCGGAGTGGAGCGGGAGTCGCGCGGTCGCGGCGTGGCCGCGCTCCTCCTTCGCGACGCGTTCGACGGATTCGCGGGCCGCGGCGTGGCGAGCGTGTACCTGGCGGTGGACGCGCAGAACCCGACCGGCGCCACGGCGCTCTACGAGCGGGTCGGGATGCGAACCGTCAAACGCTGGGACCTCTGGGAGCGGCCGCTGACCAGCCTGGGAGGCGGCTGACGGGATCCGCCTGACGGGATCCGGGGGCAGCAGGCCACCGGCCTGCGCCGCCGACGCCTCGAACGCGAACCTTCCCTCAGCGCCGGGGCGGCTCCTCGGGGGCGTCGTCCGGGTCCTCGCAGCGGCGGGTCACGAAGTCGCAGACCTGCCCCGCCGGCTCCTCCTCGGGCTGCGTGACCAGATGAGGACGCGGGCGCTCCTCCGGCGCCGGGCCGGAGCGCCCGCCCTCGTCGGCGAACTCGCGCTCGACGATGCGCCGCAAGATCTCGGGCGACGGGCCTTCCTCGTCGGGAGACTCCTCCTCCTCGAGGAGGTGGTTCATGGCGTCACTGAGCTTCACCTCGTGGATGACGCCCTTTTCGCGCCGCTGCGCCTCTTCGATGGCGCGGTGACGCCGGACGGCCTCCTCGTAGGGAATCACGTGATCGTCGAAGTCGTTCATCCTGGTGGCACTCCGGTGAGATCGTGGATCGGTCCTTCTGCACACTCCATACCCTGCGCGACGAGGCCTACGCAGACACACGTGGATTTGACGGTCGCCGGAATGCTGCGGAATGTACTTCTCACCGCGCCGGCAGGGCGCCGCGCTCTGGTTGGCGCTCGCGGCGATTCCTCAGGACTGAGCCGGAGCGGCCGGAGCGCTCTCGCCCGCGGCCGGACCCGCGCCGGGGGCCGGGGCGATCTCCTGCGCCTCGTCCGGCGCCATGTACCGCACCTCCCGGATGAGCAGCGTGCAGACGAGCGCGACCGCGGAAGCCACGGCCGACAGCACCATCGCCCCCGTGTACCCCCCGGTCGCGTCGTACACCGCGCCGCCGATGTAGGCCCAGAGGCCTCCGCCGAAGTGGTGCACGGTGGTGACGAACCCGCTGAGCAGGCCGATGCTGGCGAACCCGTACAGACGCCCCATGAGCGTGGTCGCCAGGGGCGCCGTGACCAGGAACGTGAACCCGAACCCGAGCGCCAGCACCCAGAACGACCAGGTGGTCTGGTAGCGCACCACCAGCGCGAACAGCGCCACGCGCAGCCCGAAGGTGACGGCGATGGGGATCTTGTTGCCGATGAGGTCCGAGGCGGGACCGGCGAGCAGGATCCCGCCCAGGCTGAGCAGGCCGAACCAGGCGAGCATGGCGACCGCCGTCGAGGTCGGCACCCCGTAGTCGGTGGCCATGGCCACCAGGTGGGTGGTCAGGAGGAAGTCGCCGCCGCCGCAGACGAACATCGCCGTGGTGAACAGCCAGAACGAGCTGGTGCGCATGGCCTCCCGCAGGCCAAGGGAGCGCGGCCCGGGCGACGCCGGCTGCGGGTGGATGACGATGACCCCTTCGCCGGCCGAGATCTCGTCCACCTGCGGCGCGCTCGCAGCGGCCGAGGCGTGCCCGTAGGGCACCTTTCCGAGGTCGTCCGGGTCGCCGCGCAGCACCGTGAACACGAGCGTGACGTTGACGACCAGGGTGAGCAGGCCCATCCAGAACATCGTGCTGCGCCAGCCCTCGTGCAGGTAGTACATGGTGAAGAGTGGGACCAGGGCGAACTGCCCGAGCGACCCGCCGGCCATGGCAAGGCTGATCGCGGTACCCCGTGCGCGCTCGAACCAGCGGCTGACGATGGCGCCGAAGATGGGCGCCGCCACGCCCCCGAGCCCGGCGCCGGCGATGACGCCGTAGAACAGCGTGAACTGCCACAGGTCGGTCATCAGCGAGGTCAGCATCAGGCCGCCCGAGAAGAGCAGGGTCGACCCGAGGACCGTCCACTTGGGCCCGAAGCGGTCGTAGAGGTACCCGGTCACGACGATGGAGATCGCGAGCATCGCCGTGTTGACGAAGATGACGGCCGAGAACGCGCTGCGGCTCCATCCGAACTCCGCGATGATGGGCTTCTCGAACACGCCGATCATCAGCCGCGCGCCGGCGTTCACGAAGAGGATGACGAACGACGCGGCCAGCACGTACCAGCCGTAGGCGGTGATGGACCTGGTACTGCTCATGGATCCCGGGATCCGTCACTCCTCGCGTGGACGGGCTGTCCCGCGCACTCTACATGCCCTGACGGGGCCGCGTAAGGAGCACAACGATACGCGCCGCATTAGTCCTTCGCGGCGGCGACCTCCCCCGTCATCATGTCCACGGTGTACTTCTGCGCATCATCGGCGAGGTCGGTGCCGGTGGCGAACGTCACGTTCCAGACGCCGATGCTCATGCCGGCCTCTTCGGACTGCGGCGTCAACGCGAACGACCCGCCGACCATCACGTTCTTGGGCAGGGTCCCGGACTGGGAGCCGAACTCACGCGCCTTGACCACCGCCTGCGCGGCCCCGACCTCGATCGACTCGGGATCGATGCTCTTCGTCACTTTGGTCCCTTTGGCCGCCTCGCCGAACTCGAGCGGCTCGCCGGCCGCGCCGTGCTCCACGCTCACCATGTAGGCCTTGTTCTCGCCGGGGGAGTAGAAGGTGAAGCTCCAGTTGTCCGGCACGTCGGCGAGGGCCAGGCCGCCCGTGCCGGCGGCGAGCAGCACGCCGTCCTCGACGACGGCCTGCATGGCCTCCTGCGCCGTCGGATACGCCTTGATGAAGCTGTCGGTGGCGGCGGCCGCGCCGTCCCCGCCGCCCGACGACGAGCCGGCGGAAGAGGCGCCGCCCGAGTCGCCGGTGGAGGCCGAGCCGCCGCAGGCGACGAGGCCGAGCAGCAGGAGCGCGAGCAGCACGCAGAGCGCGAGCGCTCGCGCCGCCCCGTGACGCGCGTGTCCGGATCCGGTCCAGGTTCCCATGACGGCCTCCCCTCCAGGAGCGCTGACGGGTCCCCGGTCGGCACCGTACGGGTCATCCACGCCGGCCGCGCCCGTCCTTCGTCATCGTCGTCCCGGAGCGGGAGTCAGTCAACGGTGTGGAGGTACTGCCACCGGGAAGTCTCTTCGAGGAGGCCCGGAGCCGCGCCACGCGCGGGAACGGCAAGAGGGGGAGTGCCATGGCTCATCTGATCAACAGCTTCCACGTCGGCCTGTCCGTCGACGCGTTCGACGAGCTCGTCAAGGATCCCCGTATCTGGCCCACGTTCTGGGTGGGGATGGACGGCTCGCCGAGAGTGTTCGGCGACGGCAGCCCGGGCACCAAGGCTGAGTTCTTCCAGCACACGATGGGGGTGCGGATGCGCATGGTGGACCGCACCCTCGAGGAGCGCCACAACGCGGACGGCAGCACGGACTGGCGGTGGCAGTTCGAGGGACCCGTCCGGGGAGCGATCTCCTGCCACCACGAGCCGAGCGGCGGCGGTACCGACGTCACCACGACCTTCGACTACGACGTCCCGCTCCGCCTCGGCGGCCGGATCGTCGACCGGCTCCTGCTCGAGAGGCGCATGCGCCGCGACTTCGAGGACAGCATGGACAACCTGCGGCTGCTCGCCGAGACCAGCCGGGTCTCGGCCACGGCGGCCGCAGCCTGACGCGTCGGCGCAGCGGCTCCGGACCTCCTCCTCCCGCCGGCCGCGGCCAACGGCGCCCCTCGGTACGCAGGTGTACACTCGGTCCATCGCTGTGAGGGACTCGTGATCGGGGGGACCATGAGACGGCACTGGCGCACCTTCCTTCTTCTCACCCTGCTCGCATCCGTCGCGCTGCCCGCCGCAACAGCCGCGGCCGCGCCGGGCGGCGAGCTGTGGCTCCACATCGTCGACCCCGGCTACGGCGCGACGGTGCGCGGAGCCCAACTGGCGGTGTCCGGCACCACCGGAGACGCGTACGTCGCCGGGACGCGGCGCGACGCGACCGACGGCGGGGACTTCCTCATCGCGAGATACGACTCCGCGGGCGTGCGCACATGGGTCAAGACGTATGACGCGGGCGGGACCGAGACCCTTGCCGACATCGCCGTCGACGGCGCCGGCAACGTGGTGGCGTGCGGCACGCAGGGCGGGGGCAAAGCCCTGCTCATCGTCAAGTACGCACGCTCAGGCGTGCGCCTGTGGGCACGCAGGCTCACGACGGGCGGGCGGAACGAGGCGAGCGAGATGGCGATCGGCGGCGGCGGCGCCATCTACGTCGGCGGGACGCGCAAGACCAGCGTGGTGGGCCGGTCCACTCTCTGCCTCGTCAAGTACACCTCCGGCGGCTTCCTCGCCTGGCAGCGCTCGTACGCCAGCGTGCAGGGGGCCAAGCAGCTCGCGCTCGGCCCGAGCGAGAGGATCTACCTCGCCGGCGACCGCGCGATGGTCGATCGCACGCGACAGGTCGGCGTCGTCTGCTACGACAAGACGGGTGAGCGCCTCTGGTCGCGGAGCGTCGGACACGCCGGCCGGGACGACTCCGTGACGGAGCTCCGCGCCAAGCGCAACGGGCTCTGCGGGGTGGGCCAATACAGCGCCGACCAGGGGTACGAAGAGGGCCTCATCTTCCGCATGCGCCTCGACGGCACCACGCAGTACGTCGCGAGCATCCCGACACCGAACGACGAGGGCGCCAGATGCTACACCTGCGACATGGACGGCATCGGCCGCGTCACCGCCGGCGGATGGTTCTACGAGGGATTCGCGCTGTGGCGGTTCGGCGCCACCGGCACGCTGCAGGACACTTACGACGCGGACGAGCTGGGCGACGCCCTGGCGGTGGCCGTCACCACGACGGGCGACGTCTACGCCACCGGTTGGCTGGATCGCACCAGCACCGCCTCCGACTTCAACGTGTGGACCGTCGGCCGCACGTCGGCGTGGCTGCCGCTGTTCGCGCCCTTCTCGCACGGCAGCCCGACCGAGGGTCAGGACAGCGCGACACAACTGGTCCTCGCCTCCGACTGCTTCTACGAGGCCGGCATCAGCGACGATGACCTGATGATCGCCAAGTACGAACGCTGAGCAGTAACCATGAGACCGCGCATCCGGCGCCTGCTGCTGCTCACCGCGCTCGCGCTCTTGGCGCTGCCTGCCGCCACGGCCGCACCCAGGCCAACGACATCGCGAAGGCGATCGTGGTGACGGACGCCGGTCAGGCGTACGCGACCGGGAAGACCAGGAACGTGGACACCGGCGAGGACATGCTCACCGTGGGCTTCGGGCCGAGCTGGGAGCCGCTGTTCGTGGTCTCGCACGGCAGCCCGACTTACGGCGACGACGCCGGCGGCGACATCGCCCTCGGTACGGGCTGCGTGTACGTGGTCGGCTACAGTGACGGCGACCTCGTGCTGGTCAAGTACGAGCGCTGAACGCCGGCTCTACCGCTGCAGCGGGTACTCCCGGCAGATCTTCTGCGAGTTGCGACCGGTCGGGACCACGAGCTCGCCGTCGACCTCGTCGAGCGCGAACCACCACTTGTCCGTGCGCTCGCTGGGGTCGACGTACCCGTTGGCCTCGTTCCGGGCCCGCTGCTCGTCCACGGTCGCGTGCAACCAGGCGAGGTCGCCGTCCCACGCGGCGAAGTCGCGGCCGTCCATGTGCGGGCGGTGCCACGGGCAGACCTTGGTGCACCGCCCGCACACGCACCCTTCCTTGTTCAGGATGTCGAAGTCGCTGCAGGCGCGGTCGTTGAGCTTCCAGGTGTAGTAGCCGTTGTGGAGTGTCTGCTTGCCCCGCGTGATGGCGTGTGAGGGGCACTGCTCGGCGCAGACCTTGCAGCTCTCGCAGTACTGCTGGAGGCCGAAGTCGGCGTAGCCGTCGGCCTCCAGCTCCATGTCCGTCAGCACGGCGGCGATCTTGAAGTTGGCGCCGAGGAACGGGTTCAGCACGATGCCCATGCGCGAGGCCTCGCCGATGCCGCACTCCAGCGCGATCTGCGGCATGAGCGTGACGTAGCTGTTCATGTTGGTGGCCACGGCGTTCCACCCCAGGCGGCGGATGTAGTTGGCCATCACCTCGCTCTGCAGCGCGACGCGCTGGTACGCCTGGAAGCTGGCGCCGTCGACGATCTCCTCCCAACCGTTGGACGCGCACAGCGTGGGCTCGTGCTTGCGCACCACGAGCGCGATCGCCCACGGGTACGGCGCGTCGATCTCCCGGCCCTTCATGTCGCGGGAGTAGACGGCCGACTGCGGCAGCCGGCCGACCCCGACGATGTCCGCGCCGAGGAAGTGGCCGAGGCACTTGAGGTGCCGGCTGAGCACGCGCGGATCGGTCGGGATCGGCGCCTTCTTCGGCGCCACGGGATTGGGGCGGCGCGGATACAGGTTGATGTGGTTCTGCAGGTCCACCAGCGCGCCGCCGACGGGATAGCGGACGGTCATCCGCTTGAACTCGCGCTCGAGCTCCTCGCCGAACTCGCCGAGCAGCGAGCGCGAGAACACGCTCGCCCGCTGGTCGACCCGCTCGACGGGCCCGGGAACGCGGTTGGTCGGCTCGTCCACGCGCTTCACCAGGTGCATCGGATACGGTCCGATCTGGGCGTCGTTGGAGAGGATGTCGTGGTACTCGAGCGGTGCCATGCTGCTGCGCCTTTCTCGCGGAGGACGTGCTGCCCCCGACTCTGGCACGACCGAGCCCGGGATGCTAGCGAAGCGTCCCGCGATGCGGACGTGATGGTCTGCTGAGCGGACTACAGGGCGAGCAGCACGACGCCGGCGAACACGGAGGCGACGCCGGCCCACTGGCGCCCGCTCAGGCGCTCGTGCAGCACCACCTGCGCCAGACCCGTGGTCATCACCGGCGAGAGCGACCCGAGCACGGAGATGATGGTGAGCAGCCCGATGGTGAACGCGACGGTGAGCAGCGCGTTGGCCGCCGTGAGCAGGATGCCGACGCCGGCGAGCGCCGGCAGGTCGCGGGCCGCGACGTCGAACCGGCGGCGGCTGGCGAAGAAGTAGGCGAGGATCACGGCGGCCGAGACCACTCGGACGATGACCACGGACTGAAGCGGGCTCCCCGAGCCACACTGGTCCAGCGCCAGCCCCATCACCCCGAACAGGGCGGCGGTGAGGATGGCCAGCAGCACCGCCGCCCGAGGCACGCGGGCGGTGCGCGATCCTCCGCCGGCGGACACGAGCGCGACGCCGCCGGCCGCGAGGACGATGCCGATCCAGGCGGCCGTGCCGGGGCGCTCCCCGAGCGCCAGGCCCACGGCCACCGGCACCACGACCTGGGCGGCGATGATCGGCGCGACCACGCTCATGGCCCCCAGCGCCAGGGCGCGGTAGAAGGCCACGATGCCGGTCGCGCCGCAGATCCCAGCGATGACCGCCCACACCACGTTCCGCGCGGTCAGTGTCTCGCCGGAGGCGAACAGCAGGAGCAGCGCGGCGCTGAGCGCCGAGGCGATCTGGCTCACGGCCGTGACCGTCCACACCGAGCGGCGCCGGCTCTCGAGGCCGGCGACGAAGTTGGAGACGCCCCAGCTGCAGCTGGCGGAGATGGCGAGCAGGGCCGCGAGCACCGGGGCTGTCCTCCGTCCGTCGGATGAGTGGTGCGACGGCCCCGGAGCCTACCACGGAGGCCGCCGGCCTTCGGATAGGATGGGGCTGCTCATGCACCACCCCGCAGCGACACGCTCCCGCAACCTCGGCGTGCTGGCACTCGCCGTCATCGCCCCGATCTGGGGTTACAGCTGGGTGGTCACCAAGGTCGCCCTCGACTACTCGGGGCCGTTCACGTTCGCCGGTCTCATCTCGGGGCTGGGAGCGGTGTGCCTGTTCGTCGTCCTCGCCGTCAGTCGGCGACCCCTGCGCCCACCGCCACTCGGCTGGACGCTGCTCATCGCCCTCCTGCAGACCGCGCTCTTCAACGGACTGGCCACGCTGGCGCTCACGGTCGGAGGCGCCGGCAAGGTCTCGGTGCTCGTGTACACGATGCCGTTCTGGCTGCTCGTGCTGGCCTGGCTGTTCCTTGGCGAGCGGCTGCGCGGCCTGCAGTGGCCGGCCGTCGTGCTGGCGTTCGCCGGCCTCCTCCTGGTGGTGCAGCCGTGGCACATCGGCGGCGCGCTCAGCGGCGTCCTCGCCTGCGCCGCCGGCCTCTCCTGGGCGGGTGCGGCGTTGCTCGTCAAGCTCCTGCAGCGCCGCACGCCCGGCGACACGCTCTCGCTCACCGCCTGGCAGCTGCTGTTCGGGTCCATCCCGCTCCTCGTCATCGGGGTGCTGGTCGAGGCGAGTCCGCCCGACTGGACGCCGGTGTTCCTCGCCTGTCTCGCCTACTCGGTCCTGCTCGCCAACGCCGTGTGCTGGTCGCTCTGGCTGTTCGCGCTTCGCTCCCTGCCGGCCGGCGCCGCGGGGATGGGGACGCTGGCCGTCCCCGTCGTCGGCGTCCTCGCCGCCTGGCTCCAACTCGGGGAGGCGCCGACCGGGGTCGAGGGCGCCGGCATGGCCCTCGTCATCGCCGCCCTGGCGGCCCTGGCAGTGGCCGGTCTGCGCGGCGGACGCGGCGGGCCGGGCGGCGGCGAGGAGCCCGGCCTGCTGCCGATCATCGACTGAGGGCCGGCCCGCGATGGCCACCGCGGTGTGGCGGCCCGGCGCGCGGGACCCTTCCGCGCGACGCCCTGGCGGCGGGACGCGGAACGGGCCGTCCGCTAGCATGGCCCCATGTCCGAGCGTCCCCCCACACGCACGCGCGACCTCGGCATCCTCGCGCTCGTCCTGCTCGGACCGATCTGGGGCTACGGCTGGATCGCGACCAAGGTCGCGCTCGACTACTCGGACGCGCTGACCTTCGCGGCGCTGCGCGTGCCGCTCAGCGCCGCCTGCCTGTTCGTCGTCATGCTCGTGCTGCGCAAGCCGCTGCGCCCGCCGCCGCTCGGCTGGACCATGCTCATCGGCCTGCTGCAGACCACGCTCTTCGTCGGCCTCGTCATCACGGCGCTGCACGACGCCGGCGCCGGCAAGGTCAGCGTGCTCACGTACACCATGCCGTTCTGGCTGCTGCTGCTGGCCTGGATCTTCCTCGGCGAACGCCTGCGCGGCGTGCAGTGGCTCGCCGTCGGCCTGGCGTTCGCCGGCCTCGTGCTGGTGGTGCAGCCGTGGGCGTTCGCCGACGCGCTCGCGGGCCTGCTCACCGTGCTCGGCGGCCTCTCGTGGGCGGCGGCGGCGCTGGTGGTGAAGCTCTTCCAGCGCCGCCACACCGTGGAGGTGCTCTCCCTCACCACCTGGCAGATGGTGTTCGGGTCCATCCCCCTGGTCATCGCCGCCCTGCTCACCTACAGCGGCGGCCCGGAGTGGACGTTCAGCTTCTGGTGGGGGCTCATCTACACCGTCCTGCTGGCCAACGCGGTGGCCTGGTTCCTCTGGCTCTACGCGCTGCACGCGCTGCCGGCCGGCGCCGCCGGCCTGGGCACGCTCTCGATCCCCGTGGTGGGCGTGGTCGCCGCGTGGCTGCAGTTGGGTGAGGTGCCGACGCTCGTGGAGGGCATCGGCATGGCGCTCATCATCGCCGCGCTCGGGGTGCTCGCCGCCTACGGCATCCTCGGCCGCGGCGCCGCGCGGCGCCGGCGCGGAGCCCGAGCTCCGGCCGGTGAACGACTGATGGACCGCCGCGCCCGCGACCTCGGGGCCCTCGCGCTCGCCCTCCTCGCCCTGATCTGGGGCTACAACTGGGTGGTGATGAAGGTCGGGCTGCAGTACGCCCAGCCGTTCACGTTCTCGGCTCTGCGCACGTTCCTCGGCGCCCTCAGCCTCTTCGCGCTGCTGATCGTGCTGCGCCGGTCGCTGCGGCCGCCGCCGCTCCTGTGGACCATCGCCATCGGCCTGCTGCAGACCACCGGATTCGTCGGTCTGCTCATGTGGGCGCTGGAGAGTGGGGGAGCCGGCAGGACGTCGGTGCTCACCTACACCATGCCGTTCTGGCTGCTGCTGCTGGCGTGGGCGTTCCTGGGCGAGCGCCTGCGCGGCGTGCAGTGGCTCGCCGTCGCGCTCGCCCTCGCCGGTCTGGTCCTGGTACTGGAGCCGTGGCGCCTGCAAGGCACGTTCAGCAGCCTGCTGGCCGTAGCCGGCGGGTTCTGCTGGGCGGCCAGCGCCGTGGTGGTCAAGCGCTTCCAGGCGGGCCACGACGTGGACATCCTCTCGCTCACCACCTGGCAGATGCTGTTCGGCTCCCTGCCGCTGGTGCTGATCGCGGCGCTGACCTGGCAGAGCAGCCCGGACTGGACCACGACGTTCGTCCTGGCGCTCGCCTACAACGTGATCCTCGCCAACGCGCTGGCGTGGCTCCTCTGGCTGTTCGGGCTGCGGCGGCTCTCCGCGGGCGCCGCCGGGATCGCCACCCTGGCCGCGCCGGTCATCGGCGTCACCGCCGCCTGGATCCAGCTCGGAGAGCGGCCCTCCGCAGGCGAGGCCGCCGGCATGGCGCTCATCATCGGCGCCCTGGCCATCGTCACCGCTCGCGGCGTGATCGCCGGCCGGCAGAGCGCGGCCGGCGCGGCACAGAGCGGAGCGGCGGCCGGCGACTGAACCCAGCCCGGCCGCCGCCGCTCTACGCACCAGGCCACGCCGTACCGGCCGCCGCCCTCTCCGCGACAGCTCACGCCGCCCGCGCCACCTCCGGCGCCTCATCCAGGTACACCTCGTAGGTGTCCACGGAGACTCGCTTGCCCCACTCCCCGCTGGACGGCGACATGTCGTTCATGATCCGGTCGATCTCCCGGATCCGCTGTTCGTCCTCGGCGTACACGAGCATGGCCACTGAGCCCCGCTCGCGGTCTACGAGCATCTCGATGCGGCTCGCGAGCCGCGCCAGCTCCTCGGGTATCTCGCCCCTCGACTCACCGGCGACGGGACCGAGGTCTCGCCGGATGCGCGCACCCTCTTGCTCGATCTCGGCGGCCGTGCCGCCCTCGAACCGAGCGATCCGTACATACATGGAACGCCTCCTCGTCCTACTGACTCATAGGGAGGATGGTTCCCCGGTGTGCCCGACGCGAGCGCGGCACGCCGTGGTCGGGCGCCAGGGAGGAGGCCGCGCCGAGGCCGGCAGCAGGCGCCTGAACCCGGCCCGGCTGCCGCGGGCGGCCGGACCCGCCGGCTCAGCCGCGCGCGGCAGCCGCGAGCCGGTGCGCCAGCTGGCCGCCCAGGCCGGCGAGGTCCTCGGCCGGCAGGTAGTGGCCCGCGTTGGCGTCGAAGAGCACGCGGGCCTCACCCGGCTCCTCGTCGTCGCCGGCCCAGAGCACCACGGCGACGTCCACGCGCGGCAGGGCGACGAACCGGAACGACGTGTCGCCCAGCGTGAGCGCATCGCCGCCCAGTTCGCGCGCCGCGGTGCGGAAGCCCCCGAGCGCGTCAATCGAGGCCGCGAACGCGCGCGCCAGCGGTTCCTCGGCGCGCCGAGCGAACGACGCGGCGTAGAACAGCCCGTCAGGCAGCTCGCGGTAGGCGCTCCAGGTGCCCGCCGGCGGCGTGCCGTCCGCGCCGAGCAGGTAGTGCAGCAGCAGGATGGACACGGCGATGTGAGCCTGCCGCTCCGGTCCGGCCCACACCTCACCGCCCGGGTGCGTGACGAGGTGCGGTGCGCCGAGCAGAGGCACGGTAACGCCGCCGTCGACGGACTCGCAGCCGGCGCGAGCAGCGCAGGCCGCCGCGTCCGCGGCGGCCCACTCCTCGCGCGCCTTGGCCAGCGCGTCCGCAAAGCGACGTTCGGGCGGGTCGGTCATCGCACTCCTCTCGGGGACCAGGCGGGCGCCCGCCCGCCTCCGTAGCGCCACCCTACCCGCCCATGCCCGTAGGGCGTCAACACTCCCCGAAGGACGGAGGGAGGCATCCTCCTCCTCACCGAGTAAAATGGTCCGACTTGGAGACGGATGAGAGGACTGGCACATGGCGAAGACCGGCGGACGCTCCTGGAAGAGGATCCTGCTGTGGGTGATCGGCATCGCCGTGGTGCTCTTCATCGTCATCCAGTTCATCCCGTATGGCCGCAGCAGTCACTCCAACCCGGCGGCGACCAACGCCTTCACCTGGACCGACCCGGCGGCCGAGACCCTCGCCAGGACCTCCTGCTACGACTGCCACAGCAACGAGACCAAGTGGTGGTGGGCGACCAACATCGCCCCGTTCTCGTGGCTGGTCCAGCGCGACGTGGACGACGGGCGTGGGCGCCTGAACTTCTCCGAGTTCGATGGGCTCCCGCCGGCCTCCCGGTTCGCGGAGGTCGTCAATGGCGGTGAGATGCCGCCGATCCAGTACACGCTCATGCACCCGAACGCCAAGCTGAGCGACGCGCAGAAGAAGACCCTGGCCGACGCCTACGCCGCCGGGCTCGCCAGCAGCGGCGCCTCCAGCGGCGGTCAGCCCGATCCGCAGAGCTCAGCCACCCCGGCCCCTACGACCGCCGCGGGCGCCGACGCCGTGGCGATCATCAACGACGTGTGCAGCCGGTGCCACCCCGCCGACCCGGCGCTGAGCTTCCACGCCGGGAGCACGGCCGAGGCTCAGGCCCTGGTCGACGACATGATCCAGCGCGGTGCGCAGGTGACGCCCCAGCAGCAGCAGGCGATCGTCCAGTACTTCACGCGCTGACGAAGGATCAGGCGCCGCGCTCCGCCAGCAGGTCGCGCAGGCCCTGCTCGAACCGCCGCGGCGCGTAGCCGAGCTCGCGCTCGGCCTTGGCGCTCGTCGCCCAATAGGTGACATCCTTGCTCGCGCGGATCACCTCGTGCAGGTTGGGACCCGTGCCGGTCACACGACCGACGAGCGGTCCCAGCGGCTGGATGGCCTGGAACACGGTGGACGGCACCTTGATCCGGGCGCGCTTGTGGCCGGTGAGGTCGGCGACAGCGTCCACGACGTCGCCCAGACGGGTGACCTCGCCGCCCAGGACGTAGGACTCGCCGTCCTCGCCCTTCTCCTGCGCCAGCAGCACGCCGTCGGCCACGTCGTCGATGTAGCTCATCGTGAAGCCGAGCTCAGGGAAGGCGCGGATGCTGTACTTGCCCCGCGCCGCCTGCTCGATCTGGGCGCCGAGCTCGCTGTGGTCGCCCGGCCCGTAGATGGCGCCGGGCTGCGCGATCACAACCGGCGCCCCCGCGGCCTGCCGCCCCACGGCCACCCGGTGCGCCATGTACTTGGTGGCGTCGTAGTAGCTCAGGAAGTCCCGGTCCGGGCGCTCGTAAGTCTCGTCGACGACCTTGCCGTGGGTGTTGCCGAACACCCCGACCGTGGAGACGTAGACGATCCGCTTGACCCCGGCGGTGATCGCCGCGTCCAGCACGATGGTCGTCCCGTCCACGTTGACCTTGAACATCTCCTCGTGCTCGGACTCCTTGATGCCGATGCGGTACGCCCCGGCAGCGTGGATCAGCACGTCCACGTCGTTGAGGAACTGGTCGAGCTGGCGAGCGTCGGTGATGTCACCGCGCACGGGTACGGCGCCGAGGCGGGTGAGCGCGGTCGCGGCCTGCTCCGAGCGCGCGAGGGCGATCACCTCGTCGCCGCGCGCCACCAGACGGCGCACCACCGCCGAACCGAGGAACCCTGCACCGCCTGTGACGAAGCTCTTCATCCGCGTCTCCTGCCCGATCGCTTCTGGACCCTGCCAGTACTATCCCACGAATCGGAGGAGCCTCCCACGAGCGGCGTCCTGACGCAACAGCAACCTTGTTGCGAACCATTCGCAGGTGCCCTACAGTCGCAACCCATGCACCACGCGCGCGCCACATTACGCGAACAAGGCTACCGGCTGACACCTCAGCGCACTCTCATCTGGGAGGTGCTCCGCGACGCCGGCCGCCACCTGACGGCCGAGGAGATCGCCGCCGAGGTGCAGCGCACGCTCCCCGACGTCAATCTCTCCACGGTGTACCGCACGCTCGAGCTTCTGGTGAGCCTCGACCTGGTGGTGGAGACGAGGCTGGAGGGCGTCGCCTCCTACTACGAGGTCTCGCCCGAGCCCACGCACCACCACTTCGTCTGCACCCGCTGCGGCGCCGTCGGGCACTTCGGCGACGCGCTGCTGGCGCCCGTCCACGACGAGCTCGGGCGCCAGGACTTCACCGTCGGCCATATCCAGGTCACGGCCTTTGGCCTGTGCCGTGACTGTCAGGGCGGCGACCGCCCGGACGGCGCCGACCCCGCGGACGATGCCGAGCGCGGCGGCCGTGCTGCGCCCGCGAGGCCCGACCGACGATGACGCCGGTCGCGATGCACATCCCCGACGGGTACCTGGGGCCGCAGACGTTCGTCGTCCTGTGGCTCGTCATGCTGCCCATCTGGTGGATCGCGGCGCGCAAGGTGAAGCGCACGCTGCGCACGCGGCAGATCCCGCTGCTCGCGCTGGCCGCCGCGTTCTCGTTCGTCATCATGATGTTCAACGTGCCCGTGGTCGGTGGCTCGACCGGCCACGCGGTGGGGGCGACGCTGATCGCGATCCTGCTCGGCCCCTGGGCCGCGGTGATCGCGATCTCCATCGCCCTTGTGGTGCAAGCCGGCCTGTTCGGTGACGGAGGCATCACCGCCCTGGCCGCCAACGCGTTCACCATGGCGGTGGTCATGCCGTTCGCCGGCTACTACGTGTACCGGCTGCTCGCCGGCGACACGCCGGCGCGGTCGCGCCGGCTGGCCGCGGCCGGCGCCGGAGGGTACGTGGGCATCAACGCCGGCGCGGTGGTCGCCGGCATCCTGTTCGGCATCCAGCCGTACCTCGCCCACACGGCGAGCGGCCAGGCGCTGTACGCGCCGTATCGCCTCGACGTCGCCGTGCCGGCCATGGCGCTCGAGCACCTGGCGTTCTTCGGCCCCATCGAGGCGCTCGTCACGGTGGGCGTGCTGGCCGCGCTCGCCCGGACCCAGCCGGAGCTGCTGGCCGAGAAGCCCGCGGCCAGGCCTCTGCGCTGGCTCTGGGCCGGCCTGGCCGCGCTCCTGCTGCTCACGCCGCTCGGCGCTCTGGCGCCCGGCACCGCCTGGGGCGAGTGGAGCGGCGAGCAGCTCAAGGCGGCGCTGGGGTACGTGCCGGGCAACCTGGAGGGTCTCGGCGGCTCGTGGAGCGCCGCCATGTCCGGTTACTCGACGCCCGGCATCGGCAACAGCATGGTCGGGTACCTGCTCGCCGGCGCCGTGGGTGTCGTCCTCGTGGTCGGCCTCGCCTGGGGCGCGGCGACGTTCCTCGCGCGCCGCGGCCCCGCCGACGAGGACGCCGGCCGGCCGCGGCCTCCCGCCCGGGCCGGCCGCGGCCGCTCCCTCGCGCGCAAGACCGCCGACACCGTCGCCCGCTCCGTCACCGACGTCCTCGAGAACGAGGAGCTCGCCGCGCGACCCGGTCTGCTGCAGCGCCTCGACCCGCGGGTCAAGCTTGCGACGCTGGTGCTGTTCGCCGTGGTCGCGAGCCTCGTGCACTCCATCTGGGCGCTGCTGCTGCTGGTCGCCGTGACCGTGGTGCTCGCCGCCGCCTCCCGCGTCCCCGTCGGCTCGTTCCTCCGCAAGGTGTGGCTCTCCGCCGGCCTGCTGGCGTTCCTCGTCGCGCTTCCTTCCGCGCTCTCCTGGTTCACCCCGGGACCCGTGGTCGCCGAGGTGGGGCCGTTCGCGTTCACCGAGCCCGGGCTGCTGGGCCTGGTCACGCTGGTGCTGCGCGTCGCCGCCGCGGCCGGGTTCGCGCTCCTCATCATGTGGACGATGCGCTGGGCCGACCTGCTGCGCGCCCTGACCGCCCTGCGCTTCCCCGACGTCGTGGTGGCGACGCTGGCCATGACGCACCGGCAGATCCTCACGCTGCTGCGCACCGTGGAGCAGACCCACCTCGCGCGCGAGAGCCGCACGCTCGTGATCGGGACCGCACGGGAGAACCGGGACTGGGTGACCGAACGCATGGCGTTCGTGGTGCGCAAGTCGCTCAAGACCGCCGACGACGTCTACGACGCCATGCTGGCGCGCGGCTACACCGGCACGATGCCGTCGCTGCGCCGGCTGCGCGTGGGACCGGCCGACTGGGCGTGGCTGGCGGCGAGCCTGGCGCTGTGCGCCCTCGTGCTCGCCACCGGGAGGGCGGCCTGATGGGCGGCCCGCCGGTGGGCGGCCCGCCGCCGGGCGCGGCCACCGACGCCGCGCAGCCGGACTACGTCCTGCGCGGCGTCTGCCACGAGTACCGGCACGGGGAGGCCGCCCTCGCCTGCCTCGACCTCACCATCATGCCCGGCCAGCACGTGGCCATCGTCGGCGCCAACGGCTCGGGCAAGTCGACGCTGCTCAAGATGCTCGACGGCCTCGCCTTCCCCAGTTCCGGCGAGGTGATCGCCTTCGGCGCGCCGCTCACCGAGGAGGCGCTTGAGGATCCGGCGTTCCGCCGCGACTTCCGCGCCCGCGTCGGCTTCGTCTTCCAGGACGCGGACGTCCAGCTCTTCTGCTCCGACGTTCGCGACGAGCTCGCCTTCGGCCCGCTGCAGCTCGGCCTGCCGCGCGACGAGGTCGAGCGGCTGGTGATCGACGTGGCGAAGCACCTGCGCATCGACAAGCTGCTGGACCGTCCGCCGTACTCGCTCTCCGGCGGCGAGAAGAAGCGCGTGGCCATCGCCGCCATCGTCGCCATGCAGCCGCGCGTGCTGCTGCTCGACGAGCCGACCAACGCGCTCGACCCGCGCAGCCAGGTGTGGCTGCTCGACGTGCTCGACGACTGGAAGCGCGAGGGGCGCACGGTCGTCATGGCCACCCACGACCTCTCGGCGGCGGCCGAGGCCGCCGACCGCATCGTCGTGCTCTCCGAGGAGCACGCGATCGTGGCCGACGGCGGCCCGGACGAGGTGCTCTCGCAGCGCGAGCTGCTTCTCTCGGTCAACCTGATCCACGAGCACACGCACCGGCACGCGTCCACGGCGCACCGGCACGCGCACGCGCACGGACCCGGGGCGGACCCTGAAGAGGCTCACGGCCACACGCACGACTAGACCGGGCCGGGGAGCGGCTCGGCGCGGGCGTCACACGTAGCGGTACCAGCGGGGCCGCGGGAAGTTGCGCCACAGCGGCCCGGCCTTGCCGAAGCGCCGCAGCACACGAGGTCCCCATGCGGCGCTCCAGTCGCGCGCGCCGGGCAGGAACCAGTTGCGGCGCGGCTCCGCCGCCTCCTGTACCTGCCGCGGCAGCCACATCATCTCCGGGTCGCCGGCGATCCGGCCGGCGGCGTAGAAGCGCGGGTCCAGCAGCGGCTGGCGCTCGCCGATGAGACCCTCGTCGCGAGCCAGACGGTGCAGCTTCGTGTCCGGGTAGATCCGCAGGCCGACCATCGCCACCACGGCCGTCGGCCCCAGCTCATCGGTCACCCGCACGGTCTCGGCCACTGTGGCCGGTGTCTCACCCGGACTCCCGAAGAGCAGCGAGTGACACACGTCCAGACCGGCGTCGAGCGCCGCCCTGGTCGATTCGCGCAGGGAGGCCACGGTGAAGGACTTGCCCATGCGGGGGAGCAGCTCCTCCGCCGCGGTGTCGATGCCGAAGTCGACGGAGGTGCAGCCCGCTTCGGCGAGCAGGCGGAACACGCCCGGATCACTGATGCGGGGCTGCAGGTAGCAGGAGAAGCTGACGTCCGCCAAGGGCGCGCCGGGCAGGCTGCGCCGCCGGCGCACCTCCTCGCAGACCGCCACCATGTGAGCCTCATCGGCGTTGAACGACGAGTCGACCATGAACTGCTCCACGGCGCCGCGCTCGCGGCGGTGGCGCTCCATCTCGTCCACCACCGCCTCGGGGAGGCGCCGCCGCAGGTGGACGCCCTCCAGCCGCGGGTAGGTGCAGTAGATGCAGCGATACGAGCAGCCCCGGGCGCTCTGGACGCCGGCGGTGCGAAAGCGGTTGGCCTCCGGCCAGACGGCTTCGAGCCGACCCGGCAGCCGCACGGCGGTGAGGTCACGCTGCGCCAGCTCGACGATCCCCTCGGGGAGTTCGTTCGTCGCGAACATGGCCGCGGCCGCCTCGCCGTCCCCGACCACACCGTCGCGGACCAGCAGGGCACGCCGCATCTCCCGGGGGAAGATGGAGAACGCCGGGCCGCCGAGGACCAGCCGCGCCTGCGGCGCAGCCTCCCGCACGGCGGCCGTCACCTGCTGGTACCAGGCCGTGTACGTGCGCGTGTACGGCCAGGCGGCGTTGTCGGCGTTGCGCAGCGAGAGGCCCACGACGTCCGGCCGGAACGCCGCGACCGCGGCCTTGAGCGCCGGGATCGGCCGCCGGTACGCGCCCGCGTCGAAGACGCGGGCTTCTCCGCCGGCGGCCTCCACCGCCCCGGCCACGTACAACGCCCCGACGGGGAACGCGGGTTCCGGGAAGTCCTCGCGATTGGCGACGACGATGAGGACGCGGGTCATCGGCACAGTATGCACGAGGACGCGACTCGGCGCGTCACGCCGTCACCGGAGGGGCGATCGCGAGAGCCGCGGCCTCAGACAGATCGTTCGTCCTCGCGCGGCGCGTCCGCCTCGGTCACGCCGGCCGCGCGCCGGCGCCACGGCCACACGCCGTCCATCTCCACCTCGAGCGAGAAGCTCAGGAACGTCCGGATGAGGACGATGAGGCCGAGGCCGAGGACGTTCTCCCACGTCTGGTCCACGGCCACGGTGCGTATCAGGTCGGCCGCCACGAGGATCTCGAGGCCGAGCAGGATCGTGCGGCCGAAGTACCGGCGCAGCACGATGTAGGACTCGTGTTCGCGCCCGGCGAGCCTGGCGCGCAGAGCGATGAGCGCGCCCCAGGCGAACCCGGCGACGAGCACCGCGATGGCCACGACCTCGAACCCGCGCGAGACCCATTCCATGATCTGGGTGAAGCTCATCGCAGCCTCCCTTCGTGCAGGGTTCGGGTCGCGCCCACGCTCCGGCGCTACCGCTTGGAGTGGTGCTTCTTGCCGCCCTTGCGCTCGCGGTGCGTGCCGTTCGAGCGTGGTCGCCCTGCGGGCCCGCCGCTTCTCCACCTTGCGGTTCTGCCCGCGCGTGTAGAGCCACAGCAGGATGCTGGCGACGACGATGGACCCGATGATGCCGCCGGGCGCGATCCTGAACCCGTTGCCCATGATCAGGTTGACGATGATGCCGGCGATGAGCGAGCCGGAGATCCCGATGATGAAGAGCACGCCCCAGTCGGTGGGGTACTTCTCGCGACGGATCAGCAGGCTGGCCGCCCAGCCCGCGACCATGCCGATGACGATGAAGATGAGGATGGTCCACATGTGCGGTGGTGCTCCTGTTCAGAGAGGCGACGACGGGCGCGCGGATTCTATCGCATCGCGCCCGCCAGGCCGGCCGGCCGGGCGGTCGGCCAACATAGTCGCGTTCACGACGCGTACGTCCAAACGTACGTCCAAACACCCCATGGGGCTTCTGGACGTACGCTTGGACGTACGCAGCCGGATCGCACATACGTCCGGTCCGGCGAGTCGGCCAGGCCGGCCGGAGCGAGCCGTCAGTGGTGGAAGCTGCAGGCCTGGTCCTCCCCGACCAACGGAGCAGACAGCTTCTCGAGCTTCTTGAGCTGCTTGCGCAGGTCGTCGAGCAGCATGTCGGCGACGTCGAACGTGAAGCCGCGGCGCACGACGACGCGCAGCGCCGCGAGATCCTCCCGGTTCTTGGGGAACGTGTAGGCCGGCACCTGCCAGCCGCGCTCGCGGAGCGCCGCCGAGACGTCGAACGCGGTGAAGTTCTTCACCTCGTCCTTCACCTTGAACGCGAACACCGGCAGCTCGTCGCCGCGCGTCAGGAGCTCGAAGGGTCCGAGCTCCGCGATCGCCTGGGCCGTGTACATGGCCACGTCACGGGCGTACCCCTGCACGCGCCGATACCCCTGGAACCCCAGGCGCAGGAAGTTGTAGTACTGGGCGACGACCTGCGAGCCGGGACGCGAGAAGTTGAGCGCGAACGTCGGCATCTCGTCGCCGAGGTAGTTGACCCAGAAGATGAGGTCCTCGGGCAGGGCGGCGGCGTCGCGCCAGATCGCCCAGCCGACGCCCGGATACACCAGGCCATACTTGTGCCCCGACGCGTTGATCGACTGCACGCGGGGCACGCGGAAGTCCCACTCGAGGTCGGGGTCGAGGAACGGCGCGACGAACCCGCCGGAGGCGCCGTCCACGTGGATCGGGATGTCGAGGCCCGTCCGCTTCTGGAGGTCGTCGAGGAGTTCCGACATCTTCTTGACGTCCTCGTAGCTGCCGTCGAACGTCGAACCCATCACGACGACCACACCGATGGTGTTCTCGTCGCAGAGCTTGACCGCCTCCTCCGGCGAGAGGTGATACCGGTCGCCCTCCATGGGCACCAGACGCATCTCCACGTCCCAGTAATTGGCGAACTTGTCCCAGCACACCTGGACGTTGATCCCGGTGACGAGGTTGGGCTTGTCGGCGGGCTTGCCCTCGGCCTTGCGCCTCTTCTGCCACGTGCGCTTGAGCGCGAGGCCGCCGAGCATGGCCGCCTCGCTCGAGCCCGTGGTCGAGCAGCCCGTGGCTTTGTGCGGGTCGGGCGAGTTGAACAGGCGGCTCAGCATGTTGACGCAACGCATCTCCATGGCCGCGGTCTGCGGGTACTCGTCCTTGTCGATCATGTTCTTGTCGAACGTCTCCGCCATCAGCTTGTCGGCGTACTGGTCCATGTAGGTGGTGACGAAGGTGGCGAGGTTGAGCCGCGCGTTGCCGTCCAGCATCAGCTCGTCGTGGACGATCTGGTACGCCACCTCGGCGCGCATCTCCTCGGCGGGGACCTCGTGTGTGGGCACGCGCGCGGTCTCCGAGGTGAAGACGTCGTCGGCGAGCGCCTTCCTCACGCGGGAGTACGGGTTCTTGGGGTGCTGGAGAGGCACAAGCTACCTCCTGGTCTCGTGGCTGCCGAACCTCATCGTACCCAAGGCGGACCGCAATGCACCGTATGGCGGGAGGGAGGAGGAGAGGTCAGAGGCCGGCGGACGGCGTGGGAGACGCGGAGGCGCCGGCGTCCGGCGACGGACTCGGGCTGACGGACGGCGTGGGCGTCGACGACGGCGTGGGCGTCGACGACGGCGTCGTGGCGCGCGGGTCGGGAGAGCCGGTCGCGGACGGCGTGGCTGCGGGAGTCTCCGGCGCCGACGGCGACGGTGAGGGAGTGATGATACCCAGGGGGCTGCCCTGCGGCGAAGGCTCCGCGGAGACGCTCGCCGCCGGCGAGGGCGCAGGACCGGAAGCCCGCGGGGAGGCGGAGGGTGCCGCGGGCGCGGATGAGGCGTGGGCGGCCGAGAGCTCGACGGCCGAGGTGCGCACCGACCCCGCGGCGGCGGCCGCGGCCTCGGGTCTCGGAGGCCGCTGGTCGGTCCGGGTCGCGACCAGCTCGGCGGAGCCGAGGGAGGCGGCGGCCGCGGCCACCAGGACCGCCGTCTTGATCGACGAGGGCACCCCGAGCAGCGCGCCGATGCCGCCGCCCGTCGCGGCCGCGAGTGGACCGCCGGCGAGCGGAGGGATCGGCACCGGCGCCGCAGGCAGCGCGAGCGGTGGCGTCGTGAGTCCCAGCGGCAGCGGCAGCAGCGGCAGGGTCGCCAGCACCCCGGCCGATCCGGGGAGCGGGCGCCCCGCGCTTGCGCTGCGCGTCTCGAAGCTGGCCCGGAACGCCCTGCGTGCGCGGGCCAGCAGTACCTCCACCGAGCCGGGTGTGAGGTCGAGGCAGGCGGCCACCTCGACCAGCGACAGGCCGTGCACGTCCTTGAGGAGGATCGCCGCGCGCTGGCGGCGCGTCAGGTCGCCGAGGCTGGCCTCGAGCAGCGCCTGCAACTCCGACTGCTCGTAGGGGTCGTGCGGCGACGGCGCCTCGCGCCCCGGGGCGACCAAGGGCCGCCGGGCGGACCAGCGCAGGTGGTCGTAGCAGCGGTTGAGCGTGAGGCGGTAGAGCCAGGGGCGCAGCCGCACCTCACGGTCCTGGGGCAGACGCTCGTAAGCGCGGATGAGCACGTCGTGCGTGATGTCCTCCGCGTCGGAGGCGTGGCGCACCACGCGGAGCGCGAGGCTGTAGATGCCGGCCGCGTACTGCTCGTGCAGGCCGGCCATCGCCTCGGGAGCACGTCGTCGCAGCCCCTCCACCAGACGCGCGTCGGCCGCGCTGCCCTCTTCCCGGCACGCGTCGTCCCCGCGCTGTGCGGACCTCCAGACCTTGCCCACGGACCTCCCCACTCCCCGGAGACGGCCGCTCTTCGCGACCCACCTCTGAGCTTCAACGCCCCGTGCACCCCGGACCCTAACACCACATGCCGATCGGAGTCGGCACGCTAGGGTCCAGCCCCCTCCGGCGTTGCTGCGACGAGCACACGGCGGCCCCGCCGCCCCCACCCAAGGAGGATGCATGAGAAAGCTTCTGATCGTCGCCCTGGTCGTCGTCGCCGCGCTCGTCGTGGTCGCGCCGGCGTCGGCATGGCCGGTGGCGCTGCCCTGGTGGGAGCCGGTCGACCACTTCACCTGCGTCGGCAAGATCCAGGCCGTGGACACCGCCACCGGCACCGCCACGGTGCGCGTCCACCTGGCGTCGAGCGCCGTCGCCGACTTCATCGGCGAGGACCTCCTGATCACCGTCGCACCCGACGCACGCGTCTTCAAGGCCAGCGGAGCGGTGCTGCACCCGATCTCCCTCAGCGACCTGGTCGTCGGCGAGAAGCTGCGCGTCGAGGGGCGTGTGGACTACTCGTCCGGCACGGCCGCCTACCTGGGCAAGCGGCTGGTGATGCGCCGGCTGCCGATCAATGAGATCCGGCGCTTCGCGTTCCGCGGCGAGGTGACGGCGGTCGACGCCGCGGCCGGCACGCTCACGGCTTCGCTCGACAGAGTGAGCCGCGCGCTGAGCCCCTACTACCACGGCTCCTGCACGTTCCAGGTCGCCCCGGGCGCCCAGCTGTGGGTCATGAAGAACGGCTGGCCGCAGAAGATGCCGCTCGCGGACGTGGTGGCCGGCGACCACGTGTATGCGCAGGGCGGTGCGGACAGGAGCGTGCCGTCGCTGCCCGTGTTCACCGTCCGCTGGATGCTCGTGCGGCACGCCGCGGTCGCGGCGCTCTCACTCTGACCTGAGGCGCCGGCGCTCCCTCTTCGGGGGCGCGGGCGCGAGGACGACCGGCGAGGCCGGGGGGCGCTGCGCCGCCCGGCCTCGTCTCAGGCCTCGTCGACGGCGCGCCGGAGCGCCTCGGCGAACTCATCCGCGTCCACGTCCAGCACCTTGGCGACGCGCTTCTTCGCCTCGGGCAGCATCTGCTCCACACGGTCCACATCGGTCTTGTTGCTGACCACGGCGACCGCGGCCTCGTAGTGCTGCAGCGACTCGCCCAGTTCGTCGGCGTCCTTCTTCGGCAGGCTGCCTTCGGCGTGCCGGACGAGCGCGCCGGCTCCGCCGCCGAGGAGCCCGAAGGGGATCACGACGAACGGCGTCAGCACGCTGAGCAGCGCGCCGAGCCCAAGGCCCGTGAGGATATGGTGACCGCTGCGCTTCTTGTGCACCACGTGCAGGACTCCGTCCTCACCGGGTTGCAGGAGTGCCGCGTCATAGGCGGCCACGAGGCCTTGCCGGTGCAGCGAGACCACGTTGTCGAAGTCGCGTCCGGCTGCCGCCTCGGCGTCGTACAGGCCGATGAACAGATGCACAGGGTCTGCCATGGGGTCTCCCTCCCGATGTCCTTCACGGCCACTCTACCCCCACCCGCCCCCGCCCTGAAGCGACGCCCGCGCATCCGAGCCACAGCCGCGGGCGCGCAGGTCGGTATCCAGAGTGGCGAACGCTCTGCGGGCCGGCGAGACCGGCGTCTTCGGCGAGGAGGCCCTGGCCGGCGCGCTCCGCGCGAAGGGGCAGCGCGCTCCCTTCGGCCGGTGACGCCGGCCCGGCAAGGTGACATCGCGCGTACGGTCAGATAGCGTCCTGCCATGACCGTCTTCCTGACCTTCCTGCCGGCCTGGGTCAACGTCGTCTTCTACGTCTACTGGGTCTTCCTCATCGTCATGCTGATCATGGACGACCGGGAGCCGTCCGTGACGCTCGCCTGGCTGTTCGTCCTGCTGTTCCTACCGATCGTGGGGGTGGTCTTCTACATCTTCTTCGGGCGGGACTGGAAGGTCGTCGCCCAGCGCAAGGGCTGGGTCAGCGACCTGCGCGAGACCGAGAGGCGCGAGATGGCGCCGGTCTACGCGCGCAACGCGCAGGCGGTGGCCCGGTTCTACGAGGAGTGGGGCGACACCATCTCGGAGCCCATCTCGCGAGCGATCTCGAGTGAGAACGTCGCCCGCATCCTCCCTGCGTCGTCACTCGAGCTCTACAACGACGGCGGCCACAAGTATCGCCGGCTCAAGGAGGACCTCGCCGGGGCGCAGCGGTTCATCCACATGCAGTACTTCATCTGGGAGCAGGATCGCCTCACCGCCGAGCTCACGCCCATCCTGCTCGACCGCCTCGCGGCAGGGGTCGAGGTGCGGATCATGTACGACTGGATGGGCTGCATCACGTTCAAGAAGAGGGAGCTCAACCAGCTCAAGCGCGCCGGGGCGCAGGTGGAGGCCGACGTCACCGACCTCCTGCGCATCAACTACCGCAACCACCGCAAGATCGTGGTGATCGACGGCGAGATCGGCTACACCGGAGGCATGAACGTCGGCCAGGAGTACATCGACGGCGGTGAGCGCTTCGCAACCTGGCGCGACACCCACATGCGCCTGACCGGCCAGGCGGTGGCCGCACTCGAGAAGCTCTTCGCGGCGCGCTGGTGGGAGCACAAGCGGAACGACGGCGAGAACCTGTTCGACGCAAGGTACATGCCGGCGCCGGACCCTGACGCCGTCGAACGGGGGACGCTGTTGGAGGTGGCCGCGCAGGGAGTCGAAGACCCGTGGAGCGCGGCCCGTCGCACCCACATGGTGGCCATCGGACAGGCCGAGGAGTCCGTGTGGATCCAGTCGCCGTACTTCGTGCCCGACTACAGCATCTACGACGTGATGATCAACGCCGCCCTGAGCGGCGTGGACGTGCGCTTCATGATGACCGGCATCCCCGACAAGAAGATCGCGCTGTGGGCCGCGCAGACCTACTACAGCAAGCTGATCGACGCGGGCGCGCGCATCTTCCTCTACGAGGCCGGGTTCCTGCACGCAAAGACGATCATGGTGGACCACACCGCCTGCGCGGTGGGAACCATGAACATGGACCAGCGCAGTCTCAAGCTGCACAAAGAGCTGATGGTGTGGGTGTTCGACAAGGGGTTCACACAGCAGGTAGCCGACGCGTTCACAGAGGACATGACCAAGTGCCGCGAGGTGACCCGCGAGGAACTGCTGGAGGTGGGCGGCCTGACCAGGTTCCGCAACCAGGCCGCCCGGCTCTTCTCCAACGTGCTCTGACCCACCGGCCGAGGAGGACCTCACGGCCAAGCCCGATCCCCAACCGCAGACCACCACCCCGACGATCGCTGTGACCCGGCGCAAGCCGGCCGGCACGGCGGTCTGGATCAAGCGCGCCGTCGTCCTCGGGCTCACGGCGCTCGGCCTCTACGTCGTGTGGCCGAGCCTCGCCGCCGTGTTCTCCTCCGGTCCCCAGTTGCGCCACGTCAATCCGCTCTGGGGCATCCCGATCGTGCTCGCCGAGCTGGCGAGCTTCGCCTGCATGTGGGCGCTGCTGCGACTGGCGCTCGACGTCAAGCCCTGGTTCCCGGTCGCGACGGCGCAGCTGGCCGGCAACGCGTTCAGTCGCATCGTGCCGGGCGGCGCCGCGGCCGGCGGAGCCATGCAGTTCGACATGCTGCGGCAGGCCGGCATCGGCTCCATCGGGGCGGCGACCAGCGTCACCGCCGTGTCGCTCATCTCGACGGCCACGCTGTTCGGGCTGCCGGTGATCAGCATCATCTCCATCCTGATCACCGGCGCCTCCGTGGAGCGCAACCTCTTCCGCGTGGGCTCCATCGCCGTCGTCGTGTGCCTGGGGCTGCTCGCCGGCGGCGCCGTGCTGCTCTTCGCCAACGGCCCGCTGCTGTGGCTGGGCAGCATAGGGCAGCAGGTGCGGAACCGGATCCTGCGCAAGCGCCCTCCCCTGGAGGGCCTGCCGGACCGGCTGGTGGACGAGCGCGACCTCATCAGGCGCGTGCTCGGCTCCTCGTGGTGGAAGGCGCTGATCTTCAGCGCCGGCAACTGGCTGCTGGACCTCACGGCGCTGCTCATCGCGCTCGCGGCCGTGGGCGCGCAGCCGCGAGCGTCCGTGGTGCTGCTCGCCTACGTGGTGGCGGCCTTCCTCGGCATGATCCCCATCACGCCCGGCGGGCTGGGGTTCGTGGAGGCCGGCCTGGTCGGGACGCTGAGCCTCGCCGGCATCGGCACCGACCAGGCGCTGCTGGCCACGCTCGTCTGGCGCCTCGCCGCCTACTGGTTGCCGATCCCCATGGGCGCCGTCGCCTACTTCCTGGCCGCTCGCAAGTACGGACGGCCGAAGCACATCGAAGAGGATGCCCAGGGACGGATCGTCTCGTAGGAGTCCCGCCGCCGACGGCTCCGCCCAGGCGGCGGTCGGCGGGTCACGACTCCGGCGTCTTGCGACCGTCCACCAGGTGCGCCACCGCCAGCACGGGATGCTTCGTGAGCATCCGCGGGCCGCTGTAGCGCATCACCTCCCGCACGCGCTCGCGCATGGCCGGCTTGTAGCAGTGCGTCTCGCAGTTGGCGCAGGTGGGCTTCTCCGCGCCGTACCGGCACTTCTCCAGTCGCAGGCGGGCGTACGCGAGCAGTTCCGAGCACTCCGCGCACAGCCGCTCGCCGGAGTCCGCGGCTCCGCTCTCGTGGCAGTCGCGGCAGTAGAGGGCGATCATCGCCGCGATGGTCTTCTCCTCGCGCGCCAGGCGGCGCGATGGTCTGTGGGCGCTGTCGGCCATGCTGCAGTCATACCCCGGCCCGGCAGACAGCGCATTGACTGTGGTCAGGTCAAGGGTGCGAAGGGACTCGACGTCGATCGGCGCGGCTTCACGGCTGCTGCGCGGGCGGTTTGATCACCCGCTCCAGGTCGGCTCCGCGCCTGCGGGACTCCTCGTCGCCAGGCCCGCTCCGCTGCCCCGTGATGCAGCGTACGAAGGCGTACAACCACAACGCGAACAGCACCACGAACTCGATCACGTAGAGCCCGGCCGGCCAGTCCACGACGTCCAGCAGCGAACTCCCGAAGAGGAATTGGAGCACGAAGAACACACCGGCGACGACGAGGAAGCCGACGAGGTAGCGGTTGCGCGCGCCGTGCTCCCACTCCCGTGAGGCATGGCGCACGAGCAGGGCGGCGAGGCCGACGAACAGCAGCAGGATGGCCAGCTGCACCGGCCAGGACTCCATCACGTCGCGCAGCCACCGCGCCCACGCCGCGTTGTCGGGATCTTCAGCACCTATCAGAAGAAGCGCTCGCACCTGACCCCTCCTTCACCCGCCCCGGCGGTCCCTCATCGGCAGAGCCTACCCACCTGGCGCCGAGCACTCCCGGGCTACTGGGCTGGGGCACTCCACGGCCCGAGCGACTCGGCGATACCCAGCATCTCGTCCTTGGTCAGGTCGCCGGCGACGCAGGCGACGTAGGGACCCTTGCACACCCAGAGGTGCGGCCAGTTGTCCGGCTCGGTCACCACGTGCGCCGTGGCGCCGGCGAACGCGCCCTTCTCGAGCGACACGTCCGTCGTGTGCGCCGCCCAGAGGGCGGCCACTTCGGGCTCGATGGTCTTGACGAACGGGTCCGAGGTGTCGATGCGGACCTCGTCCTCGCCGGCGCCCCGGGTCGTGGAACTGTACAGGCGGGGGTCCACGCGCACCGAGACGAACGCCTGGTCGTAGCCGCGCCGGAAGGCGAGGGAGACGATGGTCATGCGCACCAGCTCCTTCGGCTCTCCGGGCGCCGGACGGTACTCGGTCCAGCCGTCGTCGTCCTTGGCCGTACTCGCGGACAGGGTGAAGCCACGCGGCAGCCACCGCGGGAAGGCGGCCATCCCGGAGGTCGCCTCGCGCACCGCCGCGTCGTCACCCAGCGGCAGGTCGCGGAAGCCCTGGTCGCCGCCACCGAGGTCGTGCGACCCATCCGTGATGTGAGTGCCGGGGTCGTCGGGACGCTGGAGCGTGAACCGGTCGCGAGCCGGCGCCTCGCTCAATGGGCGAAGGTCGAAGGTGGTCACCTCGCCGACGACGTTGGGCGCGGCCGCGTGCTCGAGTGCGAGCGGCAGCCTGGTCGCGGCGTCGATGGTGATGGTCACGGGCACGGCGACCGGCTCGATGCCGGTGCCCGAAGACCAGTCCTCCTCGACGGTCTCCGCACTGAGGACCCAGACCGCACGGCCGTCCTTCTCGATCGTCGCCAGACGCGCCTCCGGGTCGCCGATCACCGTCCTCAGGTAGGCGCGCACCCTCCAGAGCGGGAACGCGGCGTCCATCAGATCGCGGTCGGGCTCGGCCGGCGCCAGTCCGGACGCCTCGTGCCACCAGCGCGGGTAGTACTGCCCGCTCTCCGCGTCGCCGGACGGAGTCGGCTGGATCTCGGACCAGTCCGACAGCGTGCGAAGCGTGCGTGCCCGTGCGTCGTAGGCCATCGAGTCCTTGACCCAGTGCGGCGCGAACGACCCTTCCTGCCAGCGCCTCTCGAGCCACAGGCTGCCGTCCCGGTCGGCCACGAACGTCACTTCCGTTTGCCGGGCGTTCTGCGCTTGGGCGCCGACCGATCGCGAACTGAGTGTGCCCTCGAGCCCCGGAGAGCGGTCGAGCGCGTTCAGGGCGTAGCCGGCAGCTTCGGCAGCGGTCGCAGGAGCCGGTCCGACGACCGTCGATGCCCGGTCGCCGCCGGGCAGGCCGACGAGGAGCAGCACGATCGCGACGGCGGCCGCCACTGCGGCCGTCGCCCACCACCTGAAGCCGCCGACCGAAGGTCGGATGGCGCTCGACGAAGGCGGCGGGCGAGCCCCGCCTCGAGGCGCGCTCCTCGCGGAGCCTGTCGAGCTCGGGGGTCGCCGCCTCCATGACGACGCTCCAGTACCGGTCCTCGTGCTCACGCACCTCGAGCTCGTCCAGGCGAGTTCCCAGCTCCATGTCTCTCGGCTCGCTCATCGGTCCACCTCCTCGCCGGCGGTGAGCGCGGCACGAAGCCGGGCTCTCGCAGAGGCGACGCGCGAAGCCGCGGTGCCCACCGGGACTCCCAGTGCATCCGCGGCCGCGCGGTAGTCATAGCCGAACTGGTCGACGAGGATCACCGCGACCCGCTGATCGACCGGCAGCGAGAGAAGGGCGGCCGCCAGCAGCTGGCGGTCGCCGATCTGGTCCGCAGGGTCAGACCACGAGGTCACCTGCTCGGGGAGCTCGTCTGGCGCGGTCGGCTGCTCGGGCCGGCGGCGGCGCAGGTGGTCGAGGCAGGTGGTGGTCGCGATGCGGCAGAGCCAGGCTCCGAGCGGCGCGTCGCCGCGGTACGACGGCAGGCCGCGCAGCGCCTTGATCGCGACCTCCTGGAGCGCGTCGTCCATCGCCTGGCGGTCGTCCAGGATCCGGTCGGCCACGATACGAAGACGGCGGTCGTAGTGACGGAGGATCGTCTCGAAGGCGCGCGCGTCACCGCGGGACGCGGCGGCGACGATCGCCGGCGCGATTTCGCCGCCGGCGTCCGGCGGTCGGAGCGGGACCGCCGTCACTGGGGCCCCCACCGACCTTGACTGGCTCCGCCCTCCATGCACGACCTGCAGCGCCATGCCCTCCCCCTCGTCACGAGCGCGGAGGCGCTCGTCACAAGAGAAGGACGCGGGCGAGGGCGGTTCTTATCGATTCCCGTCAGCATGCCTCCCGAGGATCGGCCGCCCGAGCGCTGGCATCCTAGCACGACGGCCCTGCGGGGACGACGGGGACCACCCTTGCCCGTGAAGGGGGTAGTCTTACCGGCATGGACGACGGCTGGCGCATCGAGCACGACAGCATGGGCGAGGTCCGCGTCCCCGCGGAGCACTACTGGGGCGCGCAGACGCAGCGCTCGCTCGAGCACTTCCCCATCGGCACCGAGAACTTCCGCTGGGGGCGCCGGGTGATCTGGGCGCTCGGCGTGCTCAAGCTGGCGGCGGCGCGGGCCAACGAGGAGCTCGGCCGGCTGCCGAAGGACAAGGCCGAGCTCATCGAGCGCGCCGCCACCGAGGTCATGGACGGCGCCCTCGACGCCGAGTTCCCGCTGGTGGTCTTCCAGACCGGCAGCGGCACGCAGAGCAACATGAACGCGAACGAGGTGATCGCCAACCGCGCCGGCGAGCTCGCCGGTACGGGTCGCGGCGCCGGCGAGCCCATCCACCCCAACGACGACGTCAATCTGGGGCAGTCGAGCAACGACACCTTCCCCGCGGTGATGCACATCGCCGCAGCAGTGCAGCTCGAGGACGACCTCGTCCCGGCCATCGAGGCCCTCCGCGACACCCTCGCCGCCAAGCAGGCCGAGTTCGACGACGTCGTGATGGTCGGCCGCACCCACCTGCAGGACGCGACGCCGGTCACGCTGGGCCAGGTCGTCTCCGGATGGGTGGCACAGCTCGACCAGGCGCTGGCGACCGTGCGCGGCGCGCTGCCGGGTCTCCACGAGCTGGCGCTGGGCGGCACGGCGGTCGGCACCGGCCTCAACACCGACCCGCGGTTCGCCGAGACAGCCGCGCAGCAGATCGGCGGAGCTGACCGGCAAGCCGTTCCACCCGGCCGCCAACTTCTTCGCGGCGCTGTCCGCCCACGACGCCGTGGTCAACGCGAGCGCGGCGCTGCGCACGCTGGCCGGCGCGCTCATGAAGATCGCCAACGACGTGCGCTGGTACGCCTCCGGCCCGCGCGACGGCATCGGCGAGCTGCGCATCCCCGAGAACGAACCGGGGTCGTCCATCATGCCCGGCAAGGTGAACCCCACACAGGCCGAGGCGCTCACCCAGGTCGCCGTGCGCGTGTTCGGCAACGACGCGACCGTGGCGTTCGCGGGCTCGCAGGGCAGCTTCCAGCTCAACGTCTTCAAGCCGGTGATGCTGCACGCGCTGCTCGAGTCGGCGCAGTTGCTCGCGGAGTCGGCGCGCGCCTTCGACGAGTTCTGCGCGCGCGGCATCGAGCCCGACCGCGAGGTGATCCGCAGGCACCTCGACGCCTCGCTCATGCTGGTGACGGCGCTCACGCCCCACATCGGCTACGAGAAGGCGGCGAAGATCGCCCAGACCGCACACCATGACGGCCTGACGCTCAAGGAGGCGGCGGTGAGCCTGGGCTACGTCACCGCCGCCGAGTTCGACGCGTGGGTGCGGCCGGAAGACATGACGCACCCGCTGGACGCGTGAGCTCCGCCACCCGCCCCGACCGCCGGCGTGCCTCGCGCTCGGCGACGAAGAGCCAGGCGCGCAAGCCGCAGTCGCGCGGCGCGCCCGCCGGCAAGCCCGCGGCACGCAAGAGCCCCGCGCGGCCCCGCACCCGCAGCGGCTCCGGGGGCAGCATGCTCAACACGCTCATCATCGTGCTGCTCGTGGTGCTCGCGCTGATGGCGGTGGCGTTCTTCGTGCTGCTCACGCGCTTCGTCGTCTGACGCCCCGTCCGCCCGGCCGACGGCTCGCGTCGAGCGCCGGGGGGCACGGATGGCTCCCTCTGTCGTGTGACCACGATTCGGGCCATCGGGGTGACCACAATTCGAGCCGCTCCCGGCCAGTTGTGGTCACATCCCCCACCACCGCTTCGGGGCAGCCGACCGTGACCACATCCGGCCGGGAAACTGTGACTACAGGTAGAGGGATTCCGCAGCGGGACCGCCGGCACGTCGGACCGCCGCTACGGCCGACCAGCTCCGGCCGGGCTCCGCGCCGGCGGACCCTCAGAGGTTGACGAGGCTCGGCGGCTCCACTTCGTCGAGCGCCGCCTGGGCCGCGAGGGCGAGCTCCCGCTGGTGCTCGCGGCCCACCGCGAACACCCGGTAGAGGTGCGCCTTGGCCGGCACGAACTCGAGGATGCCGCCGAGGAGCTGCTCCTCGATACGGTCGGTCGCCGGGTCGTAGACCGGCAGCCGCTTGGGCCCGAGGAACGGGTTGAGCGGCCGCGGGTCCTGCGAGGCGATGTCGACCACGAACTCCAGCCCGCGCAGCTCCGGCGGCAGGTTGCGCACGATGGCCGCGTGGAACTCGACGCGCGTGAGGTCGCGCGCGGCCGGCAGCGGCTGCTGCCGCTCCACGTGGTGCTCGTACACCATGCTGTACTTGATGTGCCGGTGGATGATGCTCTGCCACTCCTCGGCCAGCGCGCGCCGCTCGCTGTGCAGCGGCTCGTCGAGCCAGGCCTCGACGGTGGTGAACAGCGACCACTCCGTGAGCCGCCGGTACGCCCCGGGGTCGTCGAGCGGGCTGGCCGGCAGGATGAGCTCCAGTGTGGGCTTGAAGATCTCGTGCAGGTGCAGGTCGATGGCGTGCCCGATGCGGTGGAAGTACACGTTCTCGTACATGTAGAAGCGCGCGTTGAGGAACGCGCGGAGCGAGCTGAGCGCGCGCTTGTGGAACGTGAGGCCGTCGTCGGTGCAGAAGGTGTAGTAGATGAGACGGTCGACGTCGATCGGCCCGAGCCCGACGCCGCACATGCGCGCGTCGCGGCGCACGTAGTCGAGGTTGTCGACGGTGACGGCGCCGGAGAGCGCGCGGTGCAGCAGGCGCACCCAGCGCGGGATGGGGTCGCCGTCGGATGAGGCGGCGCCGGCCGCGGTAGCCGCGCCGCCTTCTTCCGCTCGCACCAGGAAGGCGACGTGCCACGGGTCGACGGCCTCGCCGGCGGCGAACTGCCCCGCGGGGCTTCGCCGCAGCTCGGCGAGCAGCGACCCGAGCTCACCGACGATGAGGTGCTGCGAGATCTGCTCGTGGTCGATGCCGAACACGGGCAGCAGGTACTCCTCGTCGCAGAAGTGACTGAACGGCCCGTGGCCGAGGTCGTGCAGCAGGCCGGCCATGCGCAGCGTCTCCTCCACCAGCGGAAGCGACGGCGTGCCGGCCTCGACCTCGGCCAGCGTGGGGTACACCTGCCGCGCCAGTTCGCCGGCGAGGTGCATGGTACCCAGGCTGTGCGCGAACCGGCTGTGCTCGGCGGTGGGGAACACCCACCAGGAGCTCTGCAACTGGTGGATGCGCTTGAGCCGCTGCACCCACGGGTTGTCGATGACGTCCGGCTCGGCGATCTCGCCGGCGCGCGACAGCGTGATGCGCAGGTACCCGTACAGCGGGTCGGCGATGAGGTGGACGTCTTCGTAGGGGAGCTTCATGCATCCCAGCCTACCGGCGGGCCCGGACGGCGACAAGGATGCGGGCCCGCGGGTGGGTCCGCCCGGCCGGCCACTAGTACATCCGTCTAGGGAAGCGTGCCCAGACCCTGTGGGTACTCATGCCCAGGGGGAGCTTTGGTGAGGTTTTCGGCGCGCCGCTCCTCCACCGCTGATGCAAAACGATTGTCAGCAGGGTCATCCGACCTGCCGCCGCGCCTTGCCAGTCTCGGACCTGTGTTCAAGAGGCATGTGTCCGTGCCGATAGAGCCCACATGGAGTGGTCGCCCTGATGAGCAGAGCTTTGCACTGGAACGTGCGCAACCGGTTCATGGTCGCGTTCGTCCTCGTCGCGGTGGGACCGCTCATCCTGTTCGGCGGCCTCGTGTACTCGCGCACCGCAAGGGCGCTCCACGAGGTGGAGCAGCGGCAGATCGCGGCGCAGGCCACCGGCGCGCGGCAGGTGCTGCGGCAGCGTATGGCCGAGGAGAGGGTGCACATCCACGACTACGCGGTGTGGGACGACTTCTACACCGCCTTACGCGAGCGCGACGGCGCCTGGATCACCGACAACGTCTCAGACTGGGTGCCGACCAACGGCGACACCAATGTGGTCAAGGTGTTCGACAAGGCCGGCAAGGAAGTCTCGAGCGGCGGGGACGCCGTCACCGCGCCGCTCTGGCCCAGCGAGCTGGTCCAGGCCGCGCGCCGCGGCGAGACCGGCGTCGACCTGGCCGGGCTCAACGGCCATCTCTACGTGCTTGCGGCCGCCCCCGTCATCGCACAGACGTACCCGTCGCAGCCGGCGGGAGTCGTCGTGTTCGGCCAGGAGGTGACCGACGCGGTGCTGCAGAGCATCAACCGGTTCACGGGTGGTCAGGGACGCCTCGCTGTGTACACCGATGGAGGCCTCTCCGCGGCCACCAGCCCGTCGGAGAACAGCCCGTCGCCGGCGGCCGCAGCCGCTGCGCTCGCGGCCGCCGACGGCCGCATGTTCACGGAGGGCGACTACGCCAGCAAGCTGGTCTCCCTGCCGGACAAGACCGGGACCGCCGTGGCGCAGCTCAAGGTGTCCGTGCGCCGCGACGCGTTCGCCACGGCGCTGGGCGAGATCAACGCGATCACCATCGGGGCATTCGTGATCGCGCTGCTGCTCGCGGGCGGGATCGGCCTGGTCGTGGCCCAGACCATCAGCAAACCGCTGCGGCGTCTCGCCGCCGCGGCCACGGCGATGGCCGAGGGCGACCTGCACCAGGAGCTGCCGACACAGCGCCACGACGAGATCGGCAGCCTCGCGCAGGCCTTCAACAGCATGTCGGCGCACGTCGCGGAGCGGATCGAGGGGCTCTCGCGCAAGACCCAGTCGCTCGCCCTGGAGATCAGCAACCTGAGCGCCTTCGGCGCCACCTTGGCTCAGACGCCGGACCCGCACGCCGAGCTCCGGCGCCTGGCCGACATGATCCGCGCCATGCTCGACGCCGACGCGGCCAACGTGTTCCTCATCTACGACGGGCAGACGACGCGGGCGGCCTTCAGCGGCGGCCCCCGCTGTCCGGTGCCCTCGCCGGCCGCCGACGAGCTCGCCGCCTGGGCCGTGCTCTCCGAGCGCGGCATCGAGGTGAGGGACGCGGAGACCGACGACCACCTGAGCGCGCTGGCGCGCGCGACCAACCAGCTGCGGAGCTTCCTGGTGGTGCCGCTCGCGCGCCAGGAAGGAGTGGTGGGCGCCCTCACCGTCGGCTTCTCCGAGCCGCATGAGTTCGGGCCGGAGGAGCTTCCCCTGCTGACCACCATCGGCGGCCAGATCGCCATAGCGCTGCAGAACGCCGAGGCCTACGAGAAGCTCGACCGTATGTACCTCGAGACGGTGACCGCGCTGGCGGCGGCCATGGAGGCCAAGGACCAGTACACGGCGTCCCACGCCGACTCGCTGGCGGCCATGGCCGTCGCCGTCGGCAGCCGCCTGGGGCTCTCCGACGCGGAGCTCCGCATGCTGCAGTACGCCGCCGTGCTGCACGACATCGGCAAGATCGGGATCCCCGGCAACATCCTCAACAAGCCGGAGGCGCTCACCCGCGACGAGTTCGAGACCATGGCGCAGCACACCATCATCGGCGAGCGCATCATCTCGCGCATCGACTACCTGGTGCCGATCGCGCGCATCATCCGCTCCGCCCACGAGCGCTGGGACGGCACCGGCTACCCCGACGGGTTCAAGGGCGACGAGATCCCGCTGGCGTCGCGGATCCTGCTCGTCTGCGACGCCTTCGACGCCATGACCACGGACCGCCCGTACCGCGCCGCACTGCCCGTCGACCAGGCCATGCGCGAACTCGCGGGCCACGCCGGGAGCCAGTTCGACCCGCGGGTGGTGGACGTCTTCCTCGCCGGATATCCCTTCGAGCCGCGGGAGGCCGGCCGGCACGCCGGCCTGTTCGGCGACTACGCCGGCGTCGTCGAGCTGAACTAGACCTTCGTCCCGGCCAGCAGCCGCTCGTACGCGGCCTCATGGGCCGTGACGAAGGCGGCGCTGCCGAACCGCTCCTCCACCGCGCGCCGGCACTCCGCCGGGTCGATCTCGTCGATGCGCGCGAACGCCTCGACCATCTCGTCGGGGGTGTCGACGATGAACCCCGTGCGGCCGTGCTCGATCACCTCGGGCACCGAGCCCTGGCGCATGGCGATCACCGGCGTGCCGCAGGCGAGCGACTCGATCATCACCAGGCCGAACGGCTCCGGCCACTGGATGGGGAACAGCGTGCAGCGGGCGTGCGCGTACAGGGCGACCTTGGTCTCGTGGTCGACCTCACCGCGGAAGAAGACGTTCTCGGAGAGGTGCGGCTCCACCTCGGCGGCGAAGTAGTCGTGCTCCGGCCCCTCGTTGACCTTGCCGGCCATGATGAGCCGCCTGTCCAGCCGCTTGGCGACGTCGATGGCGGTGTGCGCCCCCTTGTCGGGAGTCATGCGCCCGATGAACAGGAGGTAGTCGTCCTTCTCGGCGCTGAACGGCATGTGCTCGACGTCGATGGCGTTGGGGATGGTGCCGACGAACTCGAGGTCGGGGAACCCGCGGCGCTGGTAGTCGCTGATGGCGATGAACTTGAGGTCGCCGCGCAGGGACCCCAGCGCCAGCTGGGTGATGGGGTCGGCCGGACCGTGCAAGGTCGCCACCACCGGTGTCCCGGCGAGCCGGCGGACGAGGGCGCCCATGGCCCGGCTCGCCAGCCCGTCGTGGTCGTGGATCACGTCGAACTCGCTCGCCCGCGTGTACGCCTCGAGACTGTGCATGACCTCGAGGTGATGGCCGTTCTCCATCTGCTCGTAGGGGGCGCGCGCGAAGATGTAGCTCAGGCTCGCGCGCGTCTCGGAGTCGCCGCTGGCGAACAGCGTGACGTCGTGACCACGGGCCACGAGGCCCTCCGTGAGAAGGCTGACGACGAACTCGATGCCGCCGTACCGCTGCGGCGGCAGGGGGAACCAGGGCGGCGCGATCATCCCGATGCGCATCTTCGGACCTCCGGTCCAGTGGTGAAGCCATACGTCGGATGCGACCTCCGGTGCGCACCCCGCATCCATCTTACCCGCGAGCCGCCCGCCGGGCTGCGCGCGCCCGTCGCGGGCGCCCCGGAGCGCGTCACCCGAGCGCGTGCGCGCCTCCGGTCGCGGCCGGGTAGGGTAGAGGCGTGATCGACCTGCACACCCACACGACGTATTCGGACGGGTCGCAGAGCCCCACCGACCTGGTCAAGGAGGCGGCCGGGCTCGGCCTGTCCGCCGTGGCCGTCACCGACCACGACACGGTGGACGGGCTGGGCGAGGCACTGGAGGCCGGCGAGCGCTACGGCATCGAGGTGGTCCCCGGCATCGAGATCAACCTGGAGCACGACCGGGTGACCATGGACATGCTGGGGTACTTCCTCGCCGGCATGCCCACATCCGAGCTGCAGCAGGAGCTCGCGGAGCTGCGCACCTACCGCGCGGAGCGCAACGCGCGCATGCTCGAGCGCCTGGCCGAGCTCGGCCTGCCGCTCGATGAGGACGACCTCGCCGCCGCGGCCGAGAACGGCGCCGTCGGCCGCCCGCACATCGGCGAGGCGATGGTGCGCCGCGGGTACGTGAGCTCGATCAGCGAAGCGTTCGAGCTCTACCTCCGCCGCGGCGCTCCCGCCTGGGTGGACCGGCGGCGGCTGGCGCTGGGACGCGCCCTCAAGCTGCTCCGCGCGTCGGGCGCGCTGCCCGTGCTGGCGCACCCCGGCATCATCCGCGCGGACGCCGCCGGCCTGAACCACATCGTGCGCGACGCCGCGCGCGGCGGCATGGCCGGCATCGAGTGCTATTACCCGCTGCACGACGAGGAGACCGTGGCGCGCTGCCTCGGCCTCGCGCGCAAGTACGCGCTCGTCCCGACCGGCGGATCCGACTACCACGGCACGGTCAAGCCCGACATCAGGCTGGGCATGGCGTCGGGCGGCGGCCCCGTCCCCGACCAGGTGCTCACCGACCTGCGCTGCCTCGCTGAAGACCAGCTGCAGCGCCTCGGCTGAGACTCCCCACGCCTCGCGCCACAACACCCCTACGGGGGACGGGTACCGCAGGCCTCAGGCACGGCTCATACCTGTATTGTGGCGCATCCCCCCCGGGGGTATAGTCGCTTGTGTGGAGGAGTACATGGATCAAGATGAGGCAGGGCGCCTGATCAATCGCCTGCGCCGGGTCGAGGGCCAGTCCCGCGGCCTGCAGCGGATGATCGAACAGGGCCGCCCCTGCGAAGAGATCTTCACCCAGCTTGCCGCCACCAAGGCGGCGCTCGACCGTGTGGGCGTGCTGCTCATCTCGCTGAAGATGCGCGAGTGCCTCAACGAGGAGGCCGGCGACCAGGTCGCCTCCCCGGAGGCCGTGGAGAAGGCCCTCGAGGCCTTCCTCAAGTACGCCCGCTGCGTCAAGTAGCGGGTCCGGGCCGCGCGTGGCCGAGAGGTCCGACCCCGCAAGGACCGGCAAGGTGAAGTCGCCTGAGGGAGATGGGCCTGCGCTCGTCTCCCACGTCACCGCAACCCACGGACCCGGGCTCGACGCCTCGCTCGCGCGCCTCGTCGAGCCGTTCGGCGGGTGGGGCGCCATCGTCAGCCCCGGCGAGCGCATCGCCGTCAAGGTCAACCTGCTCCGCGCCGCACCGCCGGAGAAGGCCGTCACCACACACCCCGAGACCTTGGGCTGCGTGCTGAGGGCGATCAAGGCGGCCGGGGCCGAGCCGTTCGTCGCCGACAGTCCCGGCGGCCTCAACGGCCCCGCCAAGGTCGCGCGCGCCTACAAGATGAGCGGCATCGCCGACGTGTGCGCCGCCGAGGGCGTGCAGATCATCGACATCGAGGACGACCGCACCGTGCTGGAGGCCCCGGCCGGGCGGCTGTACCACTCGTTCCCGGCCGGCAGGGCGTTCCTGGACGCCGACGCCATCATCCAGGTCGGCGTCCTCAAGACCCACCAGCTCATGCGCCTCACGGGCGGGGTCAAGCTCACCTACGGCGTGGTGCCGGGCCTCGCCAAAGCGCACCTGCACGTCAAGGCCCAGCGGCGCGAGGACTTCGCCGACATGCTGCTCGACCTGCACCTGGCGGTGCGCCCGCGGTTCACCATCATCGACGGCATCATCGCCATGGAGGGCCAAGGTCCGGGCAGCGGAGAGCCGAAGGAACTGGACTCGCTGTTCGCCGCCCGCGACGCCGTAGCGCTGGACGTGGCTCTCGCCGACCGCACGGCCCACGAACGCGGCGCGGTGTACACGGTCGCGGCCTCTGCGCGCCGCGGACTCCTCGATCTTGATCACCCGTACCTGCTCGCCGGCGACCCCATCGAGCCGGACCCCACCTTCAAGCCCGTCCGGCGCGACATGCAGGAACTGCTCCCGCCCTCACTCCACCGCCTGACACGCAACCTCATCACCGCCCGACCCCGGCTCGTGAAGCCCGACGCCTGCATCCGCTGCAACGAGTGCGCCGCGATCTGCGGTACGCGGGCCATCGCCATGGACCCGCTCCCCGACTACGACGACTCCGCCTGCGTGCGCTGTTTCGCGTGCACCGAGGTGTGCCCCACAGCGGCCATCGACAACGTGTCGCCGCTGCTGGTCCGCCTGCTCTCGCGCGGGCGCTGACCGCGCCTCCGGCCGCTCGCGCCGCCTCCCACGCCGCTTCCCCATCGCCCCAAGGTCCCTCGCCGACCCCCTGTCAGCTTGCGGCCCAAATGTAGTTAGGCTACCCTAACTTCGATTTGTAGGCCAACCTTCTGATTGGAGCGTCATGCTGTCCTCCCTGCTCATCACGTTGCGCGAAGGCCTCGAGGCCGCGCTGCTCGTCGGCCTGCTGCTCGCGCTCGTGACCCGGGCCCGCTCGGAGCACGGCGCCCGCTGGATCTGGACGGGAGTCGCGGCCGCTGTGGTCACCGCCGCGGTCGCCGGAGCGGCGCTGTTCGCGATGGGCGCGGAACTCGAGGGGACGGCCGAAGCCGCCTACGAGGCCGGCACGATGCTCCTGGCCGCAGCCGTCCTCGGCTGGATGATCGTCTGGATGAGCCGCAAGGCGCCGATGCTCAACGCCGAGGTGGGCGGCAAGGTCGCGGCGGCGGCCGGAAGCGCCGCCGCCCTCTTCTGGCTCTCGTTCGCGATCGTCGTCCGCGAGGGCCTGGAGACCGCCCTCTTCCTCTTCGCCGCCGTGGGCAGCCAGGGCAGCGCGGCCACCGTGTTCGGTGGCCTCGCCGGACTGGCCGTCGCCGTGGGTCTCGGCTACGCCGTGTACCGCGGCGGCTCGCGGCTCAACCTGCGCACCTTCTTCACCGTGCTCAACGTGCTGCTGCTGGTGTTCGGCGCGTACCTGGTCTGGCGCGGGTTCGAGGAGGTCGGCGAGATCGCCGCGGGCGGCGAGATCGGCGAGGTCGCCGGGCCCGTGGCCGCCGGCGTCTACGCGGGCGTGCTGCTCTGGCTGCTGTTCCGCCGCCGCACTACTGGTGCTGCGGCAGCGGCTTGAGCACCGTCGTCTCTCCGCCGCTGGTCATCTCGAGCGTCCCCTCCGCCGAGCCGGGCCGCACGATCGTCCTGCCGCCCATCGGATCGGTGATGACGAGCACCTCCCCGTCGCGCGTGGCCGGGTAGGCGCGCTGGTCACGGCCGTAATACAGCTTGTACGCGTCACCGTCCTGCTCGATCTCGATGCGCCGTCCACTGGACGGCTCCCAGTAGAGGCCGGCGAACGGGTCGGTCGTGCTGCCGCAGGCCGCAAGCGCCAGCGGAGCCAGGACGGCGGCGACCAGGCAGACGAGGAGGACGGCGCCGGCCGGCGTGCGCAGCCGGCGCTTCATCTCCCGGCCTCCACGTGGAAGACCACGACCTCGGGCCGGCAGAAGGCGCGGAACGGCAGCATGCTCGTACCCACCCCGCGGGTGACGTAGAGCGGACGGCCGCCGACGTCGTAGGCGCCCTCGGCGAACTCAGCCCGCGGGTCGCTGAGCATGACGCGGCGGCCGGGCAACGGCAGGCAGATCTGGCCGCCGTGGGTGTCGCCGGCGAACGTCATGTGGAAGTCGCCCGGCGCCGCCTGCTTGATGACGCTCGCGTGGTGCGAGAGCAGCAGGCGCAGCGTGCCGGGCCGGCGGTCGAGCCGGGCGAGCACCGCCGGCAGGTCGTCGTGGCCGCCGTCGGTGTCGTCGACGCCGGCGACCTGGACGGTCGCCCCGCCGGCGTCCACGCTCTCCACCTCGTTGGTCAGCAGGCGCACCCCGCACTCGGCGATGAACGCCGGGTCCGTCGGCCGCACGAACGGAGCCTTGCTCTCGCCGTGGTCGTGGTTGCCGAGCACCCCGAACACGCCGAGGCGCGGCTGCAGCCGCAGCAGTTGCCCGCGGAGTCCGTCGAGCCCGGCGAGGCCGCCGGCGAAGTCGCCGGTGACGACCACGAGGTCGGGCCGCGCCGCCAGGGCGATGTCGACCGCCTTGCGCGTGGCGCGCGGGTTGAGACTCGGCGTGAAGCCGGCGTGGAAGTCCGAGAGCTGCACTACGGTGAGGCCGTCGAGCGCCGCGCTCGCGTCCGGCGCCGGCAGGCTCCGGTCCACGCGGCGCACCCACTGGGCCTCGTGCAGCAGGTAGGCGAGGCCGAGGGCGGCGGCCCCTGTGGCCGCGGCCGCCGCCCTCAGCCCGCTGCGCACGGGAGCGCTCAGGTGGCGTCGTCCGGAGACGTGCCGGCGGGACCGCCGTAGGCGTCCTCGCCGCCCACGCCGTTGCCGCCCGCGTCCATCTGCGCACGCAGGCGCGCCCGGGTCTCCTCGATCTTGCGCCGCAGCGCCTCGTTCTGGTCTGACGCCGAGTCCTTGCCGGCGCCGATGGCGCCCCGGATACGGTCGACCTGCCCGCTGATGCCGGCCTGGCCGAGCAGCTGCTCGCGCGTCTCCCGGCCGCTCTTCGGCGCCAGCAGCAACCCTGCCACGACGCCCGCGATCGCTCCGACCAGGAACCCGCCCTTTCGTACTCCCACCGTCCACCTCCGGTAGCTCAGTTGCTCCAGCTAGGTTACACGCTCCGCCGCGTCTCTCAGAGCAGGCGCGTCCCGTTGATCACGATCCCGAACCTGCACCCCAGGAACTCCGCCGCCCGCCGGCACATGACCATGCGGTCGAGGAAGATCTCGAAGTACTGCATCACCTGGATGATGTCGGTGTCGATCTCCAGCTCCAGCGTGATGGTGTGCTCCTCCGGGTCGACCTTCAGGATCGACTGCGTGGTCGCCATGTTGACGCGGTCGTGGATGTCGTCCGTCTCCGGGTCGAGCACACGCACCCGGCTGCGATGCACGTCGCTCTTGTCGCCGAGGATCACCGCCGCGGCCAGGGGACTCACGGCCTGGCCGTACTCCTCCTCGTGGTTGCCGATGGCCACCATGACCTCGGCGTACTCGTCGGGGCCCATGCCGAGACGCTCCAGGATGTGCCTGCTGAGGAGCGCCGCGCCGATGCCGTGGTCCAGCCGGTTGATACCGTTGCCGATGTCGTGCAGGTACCCGGCGATAGCGGCGAGCTCCGCCGTCCGCGCCGGGTATCCGAGCTGCACGAGTACGTCCTGGGCCACGTCGGCGACCAGGCTGCAGTGGCGCGGGCCATGCTCCGTGTAGCCGAGTACGCCCAGGTTCTCGTCCGCCTTGCGCACGAACACCTGGACCTCGTGGTCTCCGCGAACGTCCTCCAGCGTCACCGGCCGACCGGTGGACGCTGCATCGCTCCCCGGCATCTACTTCACCTCGAAGGTCTGCAGGGCCTGGTCGGCAGGGACGTCGTCGACCGTGAGCCTCGAGACGCGCGCGGCAGGCGGGCCGACCCGGCACCAGTCCAGCATGGATTCGACCGCGTGCTCCTCGCCCTGCAGGCGCAGGCGCACGGAACCGTCGCTCTCGTTCCTGACCCAGCCGCGCAGGCCGCGCAGCGCGCCTTCGCGGCGGGCGCTGGCCCGGTAGTACACGCCCTGCACCATCCCGCTGACCCTGACCTCCACAGACTTCATGTCGCGCGCCTCCTCGGGGTACGTGCTGTCGCCGCGGGCGTCCTCGCCGCCCACCGGCCACCCCGCGTCCGCGTCCGCGCCACTGCCGGCGCGCGCGGCCTTGCGTCGCTCGTCCGGGCTCACGTCACGCACCAGCGGCACGAACCGGCAGCGCGTGTCGTGCCGCTCCTCGAACGAATCGCCGTCGCGTTCCACGATGGTCAGCACCTGCTCACCACGGCTCCTGCCCACGGGGACCACGAGCCGGCCGCGGTCGGCGAGTTGCCCGAGCAGTTCGGGCGGCACCTCGTCGGCGGCTGCCGCCACCAAAATGCCCTGGAACGGCGCTTGCTCGTGCCAGCCCCGGGCGCCGTCGCCGATGGCCACGTGCACGTTTGCGTAGCCGAGGCGGGCGAGCGTGGCGCGGGCGCGCTCCGCGAGCGGAGCGAGCCGCTCGACCGCGTAGACCTCGCCCGCCACCTCCGCCAGCACGGCCGTCTGATACCCACTGCCGGCGCCGATCTCCAGCACCCTGGAGCGCACGTCCACTTCGAGTAGCGACGTCATGAGCGCGACCATGTACGGCTGCGAGATCGTCTGTCCCAGGCCGATGGGCAACGGCGAGTCGGCGTAGGCCTCCGCCGCCCCTTCGCCCGGGACGAAGAGATGGCGAGGCACCGAGCGCATGGCCGCCAGCACGTCCTCGTCGCGCAGCCCGCGCCGCACCAGTTGCTCCTCGACCATGCGCAGGCGCCGGACGCCGAAGTCGGAGGCGTCAGCGCTCATCGTCACCGCGGTCGGCCTCCGCGGACTTCACCCCCGCCTCGAGCGCCGTCACTTCGGGGAACTCGACCGGCACGCCGGGCGGCCCTGCGCTATCGGGCAGCTCCGCCCCGCCCAGCGGCCCCGCCCCATCCGGCGGCCCGGCCCCATCCGGCGGCCCGGCCACCTCCGGCGGCGCCGACCCGGCCGGGGTCTTCTTCGGCGCCCGCGCCACAGCGGCGCGGCGCATCTGCTTGTACTTGGAGCGCCGCCTGTCGCGCACCCGCCAATACACGAACCCGGTGACGCCCACGCAGGCGTAGCCGAAGTACGGGACCGCGAGGACGAGGACGCTCCCGAAGAACGCGCCGAGGTCCTCGCCGGTGCTGATGAGGATCCTCACGGCCTCGCTCGGCACGCTCTTGGGCCGCGAGAGATGCTTGGTGTACTGCGCGAACCAGGCGGCGCCGGCGCCGGCGGCCGCGCCGATCACGATGCCCTTCCATCCGAACGGGACGGTGGCCGCGCCGGCCACGCCGCCCATGAACAGCCTGTACGGCATGATGAGACGGTCCTGCAGCCGGTCCAGCTTGGCGATCTTGTCGAACGCCGACTCGAGGATGGCCAGCACGACGAAGATGCCGATGGCGAGCCAGTGGTTGAGCCAGGAGAACGTGGAGTTGGTCTCCACGCCCCAGTCGAAGTAGCCGACGACGCCGATGACGGCGAGCGTCAGCGAAGGCCGGATGCCGGCGATCGATCCGAGCCCGAGCATCCGCCCGATGGCCAGGATCCAGGCGGTCACGACGCTTCCTCCATCTGATGATTCTACCCATCAAGCGTGCGTGCCGCGTCCGCTCGGGTGCGGGAGGCCTTCGCCGCGGCGGCGTGGAGGGAGCATGTGCGTCCGGGGGGAGGAGCCGGATGCGGTGCCGGAGGCGGTGCCGGATGCGGTGCCGGATGCGGCGCCCGAAGAGGCTCCGACCCCCGACGCGCATACTCCCCCTCCACCGGGGGCGGTGCGGCTTTGCGGCGGCGCGGCTTTGCGGCGGCGCCGCCGTGCGGCGACCCGCAGGCAGCTCGCTGGGCGAGTCAGCCCGTCCGGACGCGCTCCTCGAGCGGAACGAAGTCGAGGTCGAAGCCGAAGTGCCGCGGGCCGAGCGTGGCGACGCCGGCGGGGGTGCGCCACTGCGGCGCGGCCGGGATGCCGACCACGGTCACCCCGGCGCCGGGCTCGTGGTGCGGGTTGGTGACCGGCTCGCCGGTCTCGGCGGAGAAACAGCAAATGAGGTCTGGTGAGGTGACGTCGACCTCGCCGTCGCGCCAGGCGAGCAGGTTCTCGTTCTTGGACCACACGCGGTAGGTGGAGCCGGCGTCCGCAGCCTCTCCGGCCAGCTCGAGCTCTCCCCAGGTGAAGCCGTCGCGTTCTTCCCACGCGAACGAGCTGACGCGGCCGCGGAAGACGACGCGGCCGCCGGCCGCGGCAGCGACCGCGGCGGCCGCGTCCTCATCCCCGTCGCGGGCGGCGCGCAGCGCCTCACCCACGCGCTGCGCCATGCTGACGGCGCCGAGGATGACGACATCACGGAGCCGGCCCCACGGCAGCGCGTGGTCGGCGACCCACACCACGTTGCGGCTGGCCACCGCAAGGGCGCGCACCAGCGCCTCGGCGCGCCCGTCGTCGGCCACCCGCGTGACGATCACCGTGTCGCCGGCCTCGTTGACCACGGCCTCCGGCGCGATAGGCAGGCCGTTGACCTTGAAGAGCGAGTGCTCCAGTTCAGGGACGGCGCGTCCCACGGGGTCGGCGTCCACCACCGGCAGGTCGAGCATCGCGGCCGGGAAGAACGCGTCCGAGATGCTGGTGCCGCCGAGCTCGCCGGTCATGAGCGCGCCGAACCCGGCGCCCAGGTGCTCGCCCAAGGCCCGCACGGCGAGCACGGACGGGTGCTCCACCGGCAGGTCGATACCTGCGTATACGGCCTCGTCGCCGACGGTGAGGCCGCCGACGCCGTACGGCACGCAGACGAGCGCGTCGTCCGCGAGTTCGTCCGAGGCCGCGAGGCGTACTGCGCGCCCCTCGTCGTAGGCGCGCCGCATCAGCTCGCGGCCCTCCTCGTAGTCGCCACCGCCGCCACACCCCATGGCGGTGGCTCCCGCCAGGATGTCGTCGACCTCCTGCCAGCTCAGGGTCCTCATGGCTGCCTCATTCCTCGACGGCGCGCTTGCGCCGCCGCACGACGACCAGGGTCACGGCGGCCACGACGACGACCGCGACCACGACGACGATGATGACTCCCGTCGACCCGCCTCCCTCGCTCGCCGCCTGCTCGGTCGCCGGCTTGGGCTCCGCGAACAGGTAGCTGTCGATGTTGTACTGCGTGTAGATCACGGGCCCGTCGCCGGCCGGCGTCTTGACCCACCCGGTCCACTGCGTGTCGTTGTACGACTCCAGCCACTCCGGGTACGTCAGCGTCACGTACGGGCTCTGCTCGTAGACCATCTGTTCCATCTGCCAGATGAGGTCCTTGCGCGCCTGGTCGTCGAGGGTCGTCTGCTGCTGCTGGTAGAGCCTGTCGTACTCCTTGTCGCTCCAGCCTGTGTCGCTCCACCAGCCGACCTGCCCGGTGGTGAGCACCGAGAGCAGGAAGTTGGGGTCGGGGTCGCTGTACCAGTACCAGAGGAAGAGGTCGTAGTCGGGCGCGTAGGTGTCGCCTTTGTAGTTGTAGATCTTGTCCGTCATCGCGCCCTCGTCGATGATCTGGAAGTCGATCTTGAGGCCCACGTCCTGCAGCCAGCCGGTGATGAGCTTGCCGACGCGCTGGTCGGTGGCCGACTGCGCGCGCGCGTAGAGCCGCAACTCGATGGGCTTGCCGGCCTTGTCTTCGCGCACGCCGTCGCCGTCGGTGTCCTTGTAGCCGGCGGTGTCGAGCTCGGACTTGGCGCGCTCCGGGTCGAACGTGTAGACCTCGCCCTCGGCCGGCTGCCAGTGGTAGTCGAGCGGCGGCTTGTAGTAGCCGGCGCGGATGATGCTGGTCGCCGGCTCGCCGTGCCCGAAGTACCCGACGTCGACCACCTTCTGGCGGTCGATCGCCCACTGCAGCGCATGCCGGAAGGTGACGTCCGTCAGCACCGGGTTCCCCAGCGACGCCTTGCCCGTGTAGCAGTTGAAGCCCATGTGGTTGAACCCGTTGAGCACGCCGCCGATGGCGGCAAGGTTGGCGTCACCCTCCAGCGCCTTGAACTGCGCCTGCGGGATGTCCCAGGCCGCCTGGATGGTGCCCGACTTGAGGTCCGCGGCCAGCGTGTCCTGGTTCTTGTAGAGGCTCCAGACGACCTCGTCGACCTTGGGCGCGCCGCGCCAGTAGTCCTTGTTGGCCACGGCGCGCACGTACTCGCCGCGCTTCCACTCGACGATCTGGAACGGGCCGGTGCCGACGATCGGCGGCTTGTTCGGATAGCTGTTGGACGCCGCCTTGGGGTTCACCTTGGACCAGATGTGCTCGGGCAGGATCGGGATGGTCGTCTGGACCATGTTGGCCTTGGGCTTGCTGCACACGAACTTGACGGTGAGCGGGTCGACAGCCTCCACCGTGTCGATGTTCTCGGTGTAGCTCGTGAAGTTGCTCATGTCGTTGTCGATGATGTAGCGGTAGGTGAAGACGACGTCGTCGGCCGTGAAGTCCTCGCCGTCCTGCCACTTGACGCCCTCCCGCAGGTGGAACGTCCACACCTTGCCGTCGGGCGAGTGCTCCCAGCTGGTGGCGAGCTCGGGCGCCGGTCGCAGGTCGCTCGCCCGGTAGCCGACCAGGTAGTCGTAGTTGAGGTGGAAGATCTCGAGGCTGGACGTCTCGTACCCGATGAACGGGTTGAGGTTGTCGGGCTCGGCGGTCCAGCCGACGTGCAGCACGGTGGCGTCGGGCGAGGCGGCCGGGGACGCGGCGTCGGAGCCGAAGGCATTCGCGACGCCGCCGGCAAGGCCGCACGCGAGCACCGCGGCGAGCGCCAGCAACGCGAGCCGTAGGCTCGGTCTGACTGTTGTGCGTGTCATCTTCTCCCCCTGGAGTCGGGCGACGCGGGTGCGCCCCTGCGGCGCGCCGCCGGGCAGTACAATCCGGACCGTATGGGCCGCAGCGCATCTGTCAAGAACAATAATTCGGACGACAACCCGAAACGCGGCCGTCCGCGCGCCGGCGCCGACCCGCGAGGGCCGCTCGACGAGTGGATCGGCGGCCTCTCGCCGACGGCCATCCACATCGTCGATGCCGCGCGCGGCGTGCTCGTCCGCGACGGGTACGAGGCGGTCACCATCGAGCGCGTCGCGCACGAGGCCAACGTCAGCCCGCCGACCATCCGGCGCCTGTTCGTCAGCAAGGCGGGCCTGCTGCACGCCGTCTTCAGCCGCCTCGAGGCCGAGGAGTGGGAGAAGCTGGTCGCCGAAGTCAAGGACATCGAGCCGCCGGCCGCGCGCGTGGAGGCCTGCGTGCGCGGCCTCGGCCGGCTGATCTCCACCGCCGAGGCCGGCATGGGCCTCACCGAGGCTCTGGCCCACGGAGTGCGCGACCCGATCCTCCGGGAGAAGTTCGCCTTCGACTACGACCTCGCGCGCCGCGGCTGGCTGGAGCTCGGGCTCGACGACGCCTCGGCCGTGGGGAGTCCGGCGCAGGACCCGCAGGCCGCCGCACGCCGCCGCGCCCTCGCGAGCCTCATCGTGGCCACCATCGACGGACTCTCCCTCCAGATCGCGACCGACCCGGACTCGGTGGACCTGGACACGACCTTCGCCGTCCTCGGCGAGATGGTCCGCGACTGGCTCCGGCGGGAGTCGCCTTGAGACGCCTGGTCACGCGTCGGCGGGAATCACGTCGTGACGATGGCGTCCAGAGGAATGACTTCGCAGCCGATACCGGAGAGCATGCGCACAAGCCGGTCGTCAGCCGTCACCAGCGGTAGACCCGTCGACAGAGACAGCGCCACGTACATGGCATCGTACGCCGAGATGCCGCGGTCGAGTGCGACGCGCAACGCGTCGGCGCCGATCTCAGCGGCGGGGCGACGCTCAAGAGGTAGGCCGGCCACGTTCGCCCAGGTGCGCTCGACGAGGTCCCTGTGCAGGCGTCCCTGGCGGACGGCCTTGACGATCCCCGCGGCGCATTCGGTGTCGAACACATCTGGGCAGAAGCCGCTTGATCCGGTCGCTGCCGATTGGTCGAGGACGGCCAGAGCCTGCTGGTGCAGCGGCTCGAGCAGGACGGCCGCAAGCGCGACACTGGCATCGACGACGACGCCGGCAGCCCTGATCACGACTCCTCGTCCCTGACCTCGCGGATCAGCCGTGCGGCCGTCCCGGCAGGTTGCGGCCCATTCTCCAGCGCGATTTGATGAAGGGCGTCGAGCGCTGCCCTCATGCGCACCCGTCGTGGGCCGGTCACCAGGGCCTCCTCGAGCAGCCAGATGACCTCAGACGAGAGTGATCTGTGATCTTCGTCCGCCAGCGCCTTGAGCCGCTCGTAGAGCTCGTCGGGGACGTTGCGCACGTGCAAGGTAGCCATCGAGGACCTCCCTTCCTCCACAACGTACCCTGCGTGGTTGCATTCTGCAACACAGGGTTCTGAGGTCACCCCGACGGGAGCGCTGATGGGAGGCAGATCGTCTCGTGGCATGCGGGAAGGATGACGGCTCCACCAACCGGGTCGAAAGGATGACAGAGGCCGCGCCCGGGTGACGACGGAGCACCGTCACCCGGGCGCGGCCCGAAACGCGTGATCGCGGCGAGCGTCCGGTCAGACCTCGCGCGCGTACTCGGCGCGGCCCTCTGCGTACAAATCGCCGCCTTGGCAGTCCATCACGACGATGGCGGGGAAGTCCACGACCTCGAGCCGGGCGATGGCCTCGGCGCCGAGCTCGGGGTACGCGATGACCTCATTGCCGACGATGCGCTTGGCGAGCAGGGCGCCGGCCCCGCCGGTGGCGGCGAAGTACACGGCGCCCTCGTCCTGCATGGCCTGCTTGACCTCGGCCGTGCGCAGCCCCTTGCCGATCATGCCCCTGAGTCCGTGCCGCATGAGCAGCGGCGCGTAGGCGTCCATCCTGCCTGCTGTCGTAGGGCCGGCGGAGCCGATGACGTTGCCCGGCTTGGCCGGGCTCGGTCCCATGTAGTAGACGACCGCGCCCTGCAGGTCGAACGGCAACTCCTCGCCGGCCTCGATGAGCGCGACGAGCCGCTTGTGGGCCGCGTCGCGCGCCTGGTACACCACGCCGGTGATCTCCACCGCGTCACCGGCGCGCAGGTCCTTGACCGCCTCATCGGTGAGGGGCGTCGTGATCTTCTTCGCAGCCATGATCCCCTCCCTCAGAGCGTGACGGACTTGTGCCGCTGCGCGTGGCACTGGACGTTGACGGCCATCGGCATGCTGGCGATGTGGCACGGCATCTCCTCGATGAACACGTCGAGGGCCGTGGTGCGCCCGCCGAGCCCCTGCGGCCCGATGCCGAGGGCGTTGATCTTCTCGAGCAGCTCGTCCTCCATCTCCGCGACGCGCGGGTCCGGGTGCGTGGACCCGACGTCGCGCAGCAGCGCCTTCTTGGCGAGCAGGGTGACCCTCTCGATGGTGCCGCCGATGCCCACGCCGATGATCACCGGCGGGCACGGGTTGGAGCCGGCGCGGCTGACGGTGTCGACGACGGCGTCGACCATGCCCGACCAGCCCTGAGCGGGCTTGAGCATGTTGAGCGAGCTCATGTTCTCCGCGCCGCCGCCCTTGGCCATCATCGTCAGGGTGACCCGGTCGCCGGGCACGATGCTCGTGTGGATGATGGCCGGCGTGTTGTCCTTGGTGTTGCGCCGGGCGTGACCCGGCTCTTCGGCGACGGACTTGCGCAGGTAGCCGTCGCCGTAGCCCTGCCGCACGCCCTCGTGGATGGCCTCCTCGAAGTCGCCGCCGGCGAGGTGCACGTCCTGTCCCACCTCGGCGAAGATGACGGCGAAGCCGGTGTCCTGGCAGATCGGCACCCGGTCGGCCGCGGCGATGTCGGCGTTCTCTACGAGCTGCGCCAGCACCTCGCGGCCGACCGGCGACTCCTCGGTCTGCTGCGCGGCCTTCAGCGCGTCGTACACGTCGACCGGCAGGTCGTAGTTGGCGGTGATGCAGAGGTCCTTGACCGCCTCCGTCACCTCGGCGACATCGAGTTCTCTCAGATCCACATCCCTCTCCTTCCTCCACACAGAGGCGGATGATCCCTATCTTGGCGGCGGACGTCAGTCTGCGGCGAGACCCGTGCCGGTCAGCATCGCGCCGAACACCGCTAGCACGATGACGAGGTACACGACGAGCGCGATGGCCGCGGCGAGCAGGAGGCTCTGGACCACGAAGGCCCCTTCGTCATGAGGAGCGGACGGGGCGGGGCGGCCGGAAGAGCCGCCCCGCCCCGTCGCTTCTACTCGTCCTTCTTCTCGGCGCCGGCCGCGTCGGCCGGAGGCTCCGGTTCGGCCGCCGGCGGCTTCCACGCCGGGGGCTCCTCGGAGACGACCTCTGCGTCCTCGACGCCGTCGTCCTTCTTCATGCCGGCCGTCGCCTTGCTGATGGCCTCGGTCGCCCTGTCGATCGCCGCCCTGGTGGCCGCGGCGATCTTGTCGGCCGCGGGGCCGAGCTTGTCGACGGCCTTGTCGGCGAGCTCTCCGGCGTAGTCGCCGGCGTACTTGGCCGCTGCCTTGGCGGCCGCCTTCGTGGGCGCCGGCGCGCTGCTGCCCTCGGGCATGGGGATGTAGCCGAGGGCCATCTGGTCCTGCACCAGGCCGCGAGCCCGGGCGATGATCGCGGTCGCGTCCGCGACCTCCTGCTCGAACGTGAGGTCGGTGCGCAGCGCGATGCCCTGCTCGATGGCCTTCATCGCCACCGCGGCGGCCTCGCGCGGGAACACCTCCCAGTCGTCCATGGTCGGCATGATGTAGTCGGCGCTCAGGCCCTTGTCCTCGGCGACCTTGGCGAGCTCCTCGGCCGCGGCGATGCACATCTCGTCGGTGATCGTCTTGGCGCGCACGTCGAGCGTGCCGCGGAAGATGCCGGGGAACCCGACCGAGTTGTTCACCTGGTTGGGGAAGTCACTGCGGCCGGTGGCGACCACGGCGGCGCCGGCGGCCTTGGCGTCCCACGGCCACATCTCGGGGATGGGGTTGGCGCAGAGGAAGACCACGGGGTCGTGGGCCATGCCCTTGACCCACTCGGGCAGGATCGTGTCCGGGCCCTGCTTGCTGAGCGCGATGCACACGTGGGCGCCCTTGAGCGCCTCCTCGATGCCGCCGGTGCGCTGCTCGACGTTGGTGATGTTGCAGTACTTCCACTTGTCGACCCACTCGTCCTTGACGGCCTCGACGTCCGAGCGGCCCTTGTGCAGGATGCCCTTGCTGTCGACGATGCGGCACTTCTCGGGGTCGGCGCCGTAGGAGAAGATCAGGCGGCTGATGGCGACGTTGGCGGCGCCGGAGCCGATGAAGGCGATCTCGACGTCGTCGATGCGCCGGCCCACGACCTTGAGCGCGTTGATGAGGCCGGCCAGCGTGACGCACGCCGTGCCCTGCTGGTCGTCGTGCCACACGGGGATCTCGCACTGCTCACGCAGCGTGTCGAGGATGCGGAAGCACTTGGGCTGGGCGATGTCTTCGAGGTTGATGCCGCCCAGCCCCGGCTGCACGAGCTTGACGAACTCGATGAACTTGTCCGGGTCCTTGGTGTCGACCATGAGCGGGAAGCCGTCCACGCCGCCGAGGTACTTGAACAGCAGGCTCTTGCCCTCCATCACCGGCATGCCCGCCTTGGGGCCGATGTCGCCCATGCCGAGCACGCGCGTGCCGTCGCTGATGACGGCCACCGTGTTGGCCTTGTTGGTGTACTCGTAGACCTTCTCGGGATCCTTCTGGATGTCGAGGCAGGGAGCGCTGACGCCGGGCGTGTACCAGATGCCGAAGTCCTGGAAGTCGCGCACGCAGCACTTGAGCGTGGTCTCGATCTTGCCCTTGTAGAAGGGGTGGAGCTTCATGGCGTCTTCCATGGGCTGGTACGCCTTGGCCTTGAGCTCCTCGACGGTCGGTTCGGGACCCTTGGCGTTCTCGTCGGTCATGTGCCCTCCTTGGGCGGCGGGGACAGGCCCGCCGGGTCGCTTGCGGATCCCCCCGGAACCGCGCGCGAAGGCGCGAATAGGTCAACGCTAGCAAACGTAGCGAGGTCGGACAATGCGGAAGGCGTGGAGGAGGTACGTGTCGCCACGCTCGGCGACGGGGCTTTCGGATCAGATCATCGGAGGCTACAACTGGGAGAGTCGCGGACGTATGCTGCGCAAGACGCTGTGTCGGCGAGACGCGGCGAGGGGGCCGCCGGCGCAAGCCGGCGTGCAGGAGGGGTGACCGTCTATGAAGCGTCTAGTCCCGTTCGTCGTCCTGACCGCCTTGCTGCTGCTCGCAGTCGCGGGCCCCGCCGCGGCAGACGAGGCGAAGGGCGCGCGCGCGTCCGCCCTCGCGAGCGTGGCGCGCGCCTCGGCCGTAGACCCGGTCGTGCGCGTGGACGACCAGACCGGGTCCGTCGAGTGGCTCAGCGGCCGCTGGGCCGCCCCGGCGCCCGGCCGACCCGCGGAGAGCTCGTACCGGTTCCTCGAGGCGCACCGCGCGGCGTTCGGCATCGTCTCGCCGCGCGCCGAGTTCCGCACCCTGGCAGTGCTGGCCGACGACCAGCTCGCCGGCTGGAAGGACGTCTACCTCGGCCAACTGGTCAACGGGGTCCCTGTGCTGTACGCCACGCTGGCGTTCCACTACGACGCGCAAGGCCGTCTGCTGGGAGTGAACGGCGACTACGTGCCGACCCCCGACGAGATCCAGACGCCGCGAGCTGACCGCCGGCCAGGCCGCCGGCAAGGCCGTGGAAGCGTCGGGGAGCCTGCCGGCGCCCGACGCCACCCTCGACCTCAACGCGGCCTCGACCGGTGACCCGATCGTGCTCGCCGAACCGGCGACCGCCCGTCTCGTGTACTTCAGGAACGTGGTGGGCGACCTCCGACTCTCCTACGAGGTCACCCTCACCGGCACCGGCCCCGAGGCCTGGAAGGTGATCGTCGACGCCCGCAACGGAGCGATCCTCTCCCGCATCAGCCAGGTGGAGACTGCCGGCTCCGGCATCGACCTCTCCGGCAAGCGCGTCAGTCTCTCGACGAGCAAGATCGCTGGCGTGTGGAAGCTCATCGACCGCAGCCAGTACATGTTCCGGCACCACTCCAACCACCCGTACACCACCTTCGAGGGCAGCATCGAGGTCCGCGACGCGCAGCACATCGTGGACAGGAACGGCGAAGGCGTACCCAAGACCAATTCGCCGGTGATCAAAGACGCGAACGGCGACAACTTCTTCAATCACGGCGGGTCCGACCCCAAGAAGAACCAGCGGTCGGCCGTCAGCCTCGCCCGCAACCTCTCCACCACCTACAAGGTGTTCCGCAGCCGGCTCGGCCGCAACAGCGTGGACGGCAAGGGCCTCTCCGTCATCGGCAACGTCCACCTCGGCGTGAGGTACGAGAACGCCTACTGGCACAGCGGCACCAAGATGATGTACTTCGGTGATAACGCTTCCGGCAAGACTCCGTTCGCCAGGTCGCTGGACGTCGTCGCTCACGAGTTCGGCCACGGGGTGAGCCGCTTCACCGTGCCGGGCGGCGGCTTCGTCTACGCGTATCCGTCCGGCGCCCTCTCGGAGGCCTTCTCCGACATCTGGGGCACCACCGTCGACCCCAACGACTGGCAGATGGGAGAGGACCTCGGCGAGGTCGAGCGCGACCTCGCCAACCCGGCGCTGACCGGTCTGCCCTCGTCCATGCTGGAGTACCAGCTCATGGTCCTGCCGCTGGACAACGGCGGCAACCACGTCAACTGCACCATCGGCGGACACTTCTACCAGCAGCTCGCCCAGGCGCTCCCCGCCACCGCCCCCGCTCCCGACGGACGGTTCACGGCCGCCAAGATCATCTACCGCTCGTACCGCTACGTGACGGATCAGGAGAGCTACCGCGAGTGGGCCCTGGCGCTGAGCCAGGCCGCCGTGGACCTCTACAGCGAGGGGTCGCCGCAGGTGACGGCCACCCGCAACACGCTCGTGGACCTCGGCATCGTCAGCTACGACTTCGACCAGAACGACAACGGCTGGTGCTGGGACCAGGACCAGAACATCATCGAACTGCCCATCACGCCGTCCGCCGGGATCTGCTACTTCGCGTCCAAGTTCACGACTCCACAGGGAGCTCAGCTCAGGCGCGTGTACATCGCACTGGACCCAGGCAACACGTGGCTGCCTTCCAACCAGTTCGACGTCTTCGTCGTCCCGGCCGATGCCGACGGCAGTCCGAACCTGGATACCGTGCTCGACTACGAGCCGATGACCGGGGGCGACATCAACCCCGACCTGGGGATGTTCACCGCCATCGACATGACTGCGGACGATTTTGTGACCCCGCGTGTGGTCAGCCTGCCGAACGAGTACTTCATCATGGTCGGGTTCAGGCCCGGCGAAGACGAGACGAACTTCCTGCCCGTGTTGCAGGACGACGGATCGACGTCGACGGCCGACTCGCTGAGCCGCAACTGGGTCGAGTCCGTCGGCATCAACCTGAACCTGCAGTACTACTGGATCGAGCAGACGCTCAGTCAGTGGACCGGTTCGACCAACCCACTCAACTTCATGATCCGGCCGATGTACTGGTACAACCTCGGCACCAACAGCCCGCCGCCGAGCGCGACGACGAAGCGCGTGTCGCCGGTCGGCGCAGCGAAGGCCGACTCCGCCGCGTCGATTCTGCCGAGCTTCGCGCCGGTGGCTGCCGACTGAGGCGCGACTGAGACGCGACTGAGACCTCCGGCCGAGGCCGGAGCACACGAAGGACGGGCCGGGGAGGACGCAGTGTCCTCCCCGGCCCGTTCCGTCTTCGGGTCGCGCGGCCCGGCGGGCCGCGACGTACGAAGCTACCTGGCGGCGGCCTCCGCCAGCAGTGTGCCGAGCGCATCGAGGCACAGGTCCACGTTGGCCTGCGTGCACGACGTGCCCATGAGGCCGATGCGCCAGACCTTGCCGGCGAGCGGGCCGAGGCCGTTGCCGAGCTCGAGGCTGTACCGCTTGAGCGCCTCGGCGCGGACCCAGGCGTCGTCGACGCCGTCGGGGACGCTCACGAGGTTGAGCTGCGGCAGGCGGTACGGGGCCTCGACGAACATGCTCAGGCCGAGGCCCTCGAGCCCTTCGACCAGGGCGTAGTGGAGCGTCGCGTGCCGATCCCACGCCGCCTCCAGCCCTTCTTCCGCCAGCATGATGAGCGCCTCGTGCAGCCCGTACAGCGGGTTGATCGGCGCGGTGTGGTGATACGTCCGCGCGCCGCCCTCCCAGTAGGGCAGCACGAGGTTCAGGTCCATGAACCAGCTCTGGCACTTCGTCCTGCGCGCCTTGACCTTCTCGAGCGCCGCCTCGCCGAAGGTGACGGGCGAGAGGCCCGGCGTGCAGCTGAGGCACTTCTGACTCCCGGCGTAGACGGCGTCGAGGCCCCACTCGTCGACCATGACCGGGATGCCGCCGAGCGACGTGACGGTGTCGGCGATGACGAGTGCGCCGTGCGCGTGGGCCATCGCGGCGATCGCCTCGGCGTTACTGCCCACGCCGGTGGAGGTCTCCGCGTGGACGAACGAGACGACGCGGATGTCCGGGTTGGCGGCGAGCGTGAGCTCGACCTTGTCGAGAGAGATGGGCGTGCCCCAGTCGTCGTCGACGACCACCGGCACGCCGCCCGTGCGCTCCACGTTCTCGAGCTGCCGTCCGCCGAAGGCGCCGTTGCGGCAGACGAGCACCTTGTCGCCCGGCTCCACGAGGTTCACGAAGCAGGTCTCCATGCCGACCGAGCCGGGGCCGGAGACCGGGAACGTCACCCGGTTCTCAGTCTGGAACGCGTAGCGCAGGAGCTGCTTGAGCTCGTCCATCATGCGGACGAACTCAGGGTCGAGGTGGCCGATGGTCGGCCGAGCCATGGCGTCGAGCACGCGCTGGTGGACGTCGGAAGGACCGGGTCCCATCAGTACGCGACGGGGCGGGTCGAACGAGGTGATCTCGTGGACTGTGGTCATGACTCGGGGCCTCCTCGATGCGAGCTGACGGCGTGGTGTCGGCTGGCTGGACTATACCAGCGGACGGCTTGTCCACACCAGCGCGGGAGGCGCCTTCCTGAGCCTGAACGCTTTTGGCGCGTTGACCAGGCGGGGACAACGCTGTGTGTGGGCCGGATCGGGGCCACCGGCGTGTGCGCGATCGAGAGAGGGGGAGATCGTCATGGTGCGCCTCGGCATGGTCCTGCTTTGTGCCCTGCTCCTGATCCTGCTGCCCGTTGCCGCGGCGCTGGCCGCCGAAGCGCCGCCCGGGTCCCGCGCGGCCGCGGTGGCCCACCTCGGCCAGCGGTCCACAGTCGACCCGGCAGTCCGTCTCGATCCGCGCAGCGGTGCGCTCGAGTGGCTCACCGGAAGCTGGAAGGCGGGCTCGCCGGGAAGGCCGCTCGAGAGCGCCTACCGGTTCCTCGAGGCCAACCGGCTCGCGTTTGCCGTCGACTCGCCGCGGCACGAGTTCATCCCCATCGCCGTGACCAGAGACGATCAGCTCGCCGGCTGGCGCGACGTGTACCTGCAACAGCGCGTCTTCGGCCTCCCCCTCCTGGGCGGCCTGCTCGCGTTCCACTTCGACGCGGCCGGCCGGCTGAGGTCGGTGGACGGCGACTACGTGCCGACGCCGGATGAGATCCAGGTCCCCCGGCTCACGGGAGACCAGGCGGCCTCGCGGGCGCACGCGGCCTCGGCCGCGCTCCCCAGGGACGCCACCTCGCCGGACCTCTCGTCCCCGAAGAACGGGCGGCCACTCGAGCTCGCGGCGCCGGCCGCCGTCAGGCTGGTCTACTTCCGGCCGGCCGGCGGGGGTCTCCGCCTGGCCTACGAGGTCGGACTGACCGGCGCTGACCCGACCCAAGCCTGGACGCTCGTGGTCGACGCCCGCAGCGGCGCGATCCTCTCCCGGATCAGCGACGTCCAGAGCGTCGGGCGCGGGATCGACCTCCGCGGCAAGAGGGTCACCCTGCAGACGTCCAAGGTAAACGGTGCGTGGAAGCTGATCGACCGCTCCCAGTACATGTACCGGCACCACTCCAATCACCCCTACACCAAGTTCGAGGGTTGTATCGAGATCCGTGACTGCCGGCACCTCGTGGACGCCGAGGGAGAGGGCATCCCCAAGCCGAACTTCCTGGTGGTCAAGGACCTGAACGGCGACAACTTCTTCAACCACGGGGGCAAGGACCCCAAGAACAACCAGCGGGCTGCCGTGAGCCTGGCCCGCAGTCTGGCCACCACGTACAAAGAGGTGCGCACCCGCCTCGGCCGCAACAGCCTCGACGGGGCGGGACTGGCCGTCGTCGGCAACGTCCACCTCGGCAACAAGTACGAGAACGCGTACTGGAACGGCGACACGCAGATGATGTACTTCGGCGACAACGCCGCCGGGCTGCCTCCGTACCCGAAGTCCCTCGACGTCGTGGCCCACGAGTTCGGCCACGGCATCACGAACTTCTCCATCCCGGGCGGCGGGCTTGCGTACCAGTACCCCTCAGGCGCGCTCTCGGAGTCCTTCTCCGACATCTGGGGCTGCACTGTGGACTACGGCGACTGGGTGATGGGAGAGGACCTCGGCGCCCCCGTGCGCGACCTCGAGAACCCGGGCGCCGTAGCCCAACCGCTGCCGTCGACCATGCTTGACTACCGCCTGTGGGTCCTTCCGCTCGACGGCGGCGGCAACCACTTCAACTGCGGCATCGGCGGGCACTTCTTCCAGCAGCTCGGCGCGTCGCTGCCGGTCGTGGCGCCGGCGGCCGACGGCCGGTTCACGGCAGCCCGGATCATCTACCGTTCCTACGCCCACATCAGCAACTACGCCAGCATGCGAGAGTGGGCCTATGCTCTGAACCAGAGCGCGGTCGAGCTGTACGGCGAGAGCTCGGCCGAGACCGTCGGCACGCGCAAGGCCCTCTCCGACCTCGGGCTCAGCACCCTCGACTTCGACCAGTGGGACGACGGCTGGTGCTTCGACGACCAGAACAACCTGCAGGGGACCCAGTTCGGCTACAACGCCAACGGGATGGACTACGTCGGCGTGAAGTACGACCTGCCGCCTGGCGCGATGCTCCGGCGCATCTACGTCGCCCTGCACCAGGAATCCGTCGGTGCGCAGGACTTCCTGCTCTACGTGTGCTCGGTGGAACCCGGCGGCGGGATAGACGCGAACGGTACGTTGGACGAAGAGCGCCTGAGTCCGGGCCAAGTGCTGCCCACCGGCCAGTTCACGCCCGTGGACATCACCGACAACAGCGGCAACCCGACCCAGATCAACCCCGGCAGCCAGTTCTTCCTGGTCATCGGCTACGTGGCGACCGACACCGCGCCTGCGATCCTGCTGGACTCCGGCACCAACCCGCAGGACCGTGGGTGGGTCCTCATCGAGGACTCCGGCGGCAACTTCTCCACCGCCCCGTTCGGCACTGCCACGGGTCTGAGCGGCAACCTCATGATCCGGCCCATGTACTCCTACGCGAGCCCCTGGAGCGGGGCCGCGATGGCGACCAGTGGCGCCGCCGGAGTCCCAGGCAAGATCGGGACGGGTGCTCTCGGCGGACTGAGTGGACGTGGTCGGGGTGACGGCGGTCCCGCCGGCACGCCCGCGCAGCGAGAGAGGATCGGCCGGGTTCAGCCGGCCGGGGGTGCCGGCTCCGCCGGCGTCTCCGGCCGGCCCGGGCCCACCTGGGCGCGGTACCGCTTCGCCATGTCGCGGAAGCACTGGATGAGGGCCTTCTGCGTGCCCGAGAAGTAGCACTTCTCGAGCTCGGCGACGATAGCGTCCTCGTCGGTGTTGAGATCACGTCCGGAGAGCAGCCGGTTGAGGTAGTCCTTGGCGAGGTCCGTCGCCACCGTGAACTCGGCGGCGATGATCACGCCCGACTCCATGTCGACCTCGCACACGACGCTGAGGATCGTGTACATCTGGCCGCTCACGGTGTTGGACGGCGGCTTGGCGTGTCCGACGAAGATACTGGTGCTCATGGCTCGACGATTCTGCCACGGCGCTCGGCCCCCGTCACCTTGAGCACCTTCACGAGCGCGACCACGGTGACGTAGGCGAGCCCGAAGAACAGCATCGCCCAGATCAGCGGATGGATGCCGCCGCTGACGCCGGCCCACACCGCGCCCGCGGTCAGACCGGCGGCGACCAGCAGGAGCGGCAGCCAGGCCGCTCCCGACTGCCGGCGGAACAGCAGCAGAAGGCCGCACGCGAGCATGACGGCGAACGCCGTCAGCAGCAGCGCGCCGACGAAGGCGAGCTGCGGCGGCGTGACGAACCGCGTGTAGCCGGCATCGACGCGCTTGAGGCCCTGCCCGGCCGCGCGCGCCGCGAGCGCCACCGCCCACACGCCGGTGATGCCGTAGAGGAACGTCCACGGCAGCGTCACGGCGGCGCCCAGCAGGCTCAGACCCGAGCCGGACCCGTCACGCGGCTCTCCCGTCGCATCCGCCGGCTCGACGGCGGCATCGGTCGCTGCGCCGCTCGCCTCTTCCGGCCCGTCCTGTCTCTGCTGTTCGTCCTCGGTCATGTCCGCTAGTTTTCCAGAGTCGGGGCAGCCGAAGCGAACCGAGCCTGCCAACCACGAGTGCCACCCGGTCGACCGGCCGCCCCTGACGTAGAATCGTGAGCGGCCACCAGCACTCGCCAGAGGAGGCTCCCGTGAGCGACCGGCTTAGCGACCCCCGCGCCGACGACGCCCTGCAGACCGCCGCCCGCGCCGTCGCCCGGTCGGCCAGGCTCGCGGTGTTCACGGGGGCCGGCGTCAGCAAGGAGTCCGGCATCCCCACCTTCCGCGACCCCGAGACCGGGCTCTGGGCCAAGTACGACCCGATGCAGCTGGCCACGCCCGAGGCCTACCGCGAGGACCCGCCGTTCGTCTGGAGCTGGTACGAGCACCGCTTCGGGGTGGCCGCGGCGGCCGAGCCGAACCCGGGGCACTACGCGATCGCGGAGCTCGAGCGACTGCTGCCCAAGGTCGTGGTCATCACCCAGAACATCGACGGGCTGCACCAGCGCGCCGGGTCCACCCGCGTGATCGAACTCCACGGGACGATGCACAGCTTCCGCTGCATCACCGACAAGCACCGAGGGTTCGGATGGGAGGACTTCGCCGAACAGGAGGAGAAGCCGCCGCGCTGCCCCGAGTGCGGCGCGTACCTGCGTCCCGAGGTCGTGTGGTTCGGCGAGGGGCTTCCGCCGGAAGCGCTGAACGCCGCCCAGCAGCTCAGCGCCGCCTGCGACGTGATGCTCATCGTCGGCACGTCCGGCGTCGTGTATCCCGCCGCGGCCATGCCGATGATCGCCGGAGAGGCCGGCGCGACCATCATCGACGTGAACCCACAGCGGGACGCGCTCTCTCAGATGAGCGACGTCTTCCTGCAGGGGCCGGGCGGCGAAGTGCTGCCGGCCCTCACAGCGGCCGTCCGCGCCCACCTCGAGGGATAGAGGCCGCGGTCACTCCTTGACTCCCGGGCGCAGGTCGGCGGCCGCGCGGCGCACGACGTCGGCGATGCGCCGCGCCCGCGTCTCCGGCCGCTTGGCGTCCAGCACCCAGTAGTTGTACTGGCGCCGCGGAGTCTGCGGCCACTCCTCCCAGCGGGCGGCGGCCGCGGGTACGCCGGCCAGCGCGGCCTCCAGATCCGGCGGCGTCACGTCGAACCGGCCGGACGCCGCCTGGTCCCACGTCCCGCGACGCTTCGCCTCGTCGACCAGCGCCATGCCGGCGGGCGTGATGCGGCCATCCGCGATCAGCCGCTCGACGCGCGCCACGTTGCTTTCGCTCCACACGCTGCCCGGCTTGCGCGGCGTGAAGCGCAGGGCGTAGCTGCGTTCGTCCCAGCGCTTGGTGAGGCCGTCGATCCAGCCCCAGCACAGGGCCTCCTCGACGGCCTCGTCGTAGCGGACGCTCGGCTCCTGCACGTGCTTCTTGTGCAGCAGGAGCCAGACCTGCGTCCGATCGTCATGGTGCACCGCGAGCCACTCGCGCCACGCGGCGCGGTCCTCGGCGTAGAAGGTGTCCTCGGGGGCGATCACGGCCATGGCGGCAAGCTACCCGGCCGGCGGGCGTGTCAGTCGACCGGGGAGCAAGACCCTCGAGGTCAGCCCCTCGGCTCCAGCCCGCGCGCCAGGATATCCAGCGCGCTGCCCGCCGGCGGCGGGAAGTCATCTGGCATGGGGAACTCGCCGGTCGCGGCGGGGTGTGTGCTCAGCGCGCGCTCCATCCCGGCCGCGAACGGTACCGAGACGACGACCGCCGCCGCCTCCGTCGCGTCGACGTCGCGCCTGATCCTGCCCAGCTCCTGCTCCGCCCGGATGTACTCCGCCACCATCGCCACCGGCCCGGGGGGCACGAACCCCTCCGGGGCCGACTCGCGCGCGCGTGCGCCGATGTTCCCAGCCAGCTCCGGATCCGCCCACATCGACGCCATGAGCGACGACAGCTGCTCCTGGATGCCGCCGACCAGGCCGAAGAGGGCTTCAAGATTGTCGCGTACCGTGCCTTCGCCGGCTCTCTCGCGGAAGTGCTGGAGCTCGGCCACGACCTCGACCGTGAGCGACAGGACCACGTCGTGGAAGAGTGCGTACTTGTCCGCGAAGTGCCGGTAGATCGTGCCCTCGGCAACGCCCGCGGTCTGTGCGATCTCCCTCGTGGTCGCGCGTGCGAACCCGCGCCGCAGGAAGACCTCCAGGGCCGCGTCGATCAGCGCCTGGCGCGTGTCGGTCTTGCGCGGTGGTTCAGTGCCCATCGGCCCTCCTCTGCGCCTGCGGCAGCATCACGCCGTGATGTCGCGACGGGACAGGATGACGGAGGCCGCGAGCGCCGCCAAAGCATACCCTGCGCCGACGACCAGCGCCGTGGCGTAGGTCATGTCAGCGGTCCCTCCCGAAGCGATCGCCCCGAACACCTCTCCGGGCAGCCACTTGGCCGTGCTCTCGAGCAGCATCCCGGCGAGGCCCTCGAACAGCATGAGGTAGCCGATCCCTATGCCGATCGCGATTCCGCTGCTCCTCGTGACCATACCGACGAACAGGCCGACGACGCCCCACAGGAGCACGGAAGAGGTCAGCCGGAGGTAGCCCGCCGCCACGGCGCCGAGCATGCCGGAGCTCCAAGCGTCGGTAGAGACGCCGGTCATGTCGGCGATGACGGGCGCCAGCGGCATGACGACCATGACCGTCACGAGCATCGACACGCAGGTGAACGCGGTCAGCGCCACGACCTTGCCGATGAGCAGGCGCCAGCGACTGGGCTCGGCCTGGACGAGCAGACGGATAAGCCCGCTCGAGTAGTCGGTGGTGGCGCCCATCGCCCAGACGACGAGCGTGATCACGCCCAACATGCCGACGAAGTTCTGCATGCCGGCGAACATGCCGTCGGAAGCCTCGAGTGCGGCCAACGTGATCCCCCCCGTGTTCGGAAGGGCGGTGGAGCCGCTGCCGACGGTGTAGAAGAGGACGGTCGTCGAGAGGAGGCCGAAGAAGACCATCAGCCCCATCCCGCCGAGGATGAAGGCCGGGTTGAGCAGCCGGGTGAGCTCGCTGCGTAGTGCGCGGGTCATGCCTGGACCTCCCGCTTGGGTGCGTCATGTGCGTCTGCCGGCCGGCCGTCGTCGCCCGAATCCTCTCCGGTCATGCGCAGGAAGACCTCCTCGAGGCTGGCCGTGTGCGGGCGCAGGGCGCTCAGCGTGATGCCGTGCTCGATAGCCGCGCGGTTGACGTCCGCCGCCTGCGAGGCAGGAGCGCTCACGCGCACACCCTCGTCGTGGACCGTCGTCTTCCAGCCCTTCGACGAAAGGAGCTCACCGAGACGACCCGTGTCGCCGGGGAACTCGGGCACGGTCTCGATGCACTCCCCGGCCTGCCCCACGAGATCGTCGAGCGGACCCGAGAACAGGAGTTCGCCGTAGCGGATCAAGGCCAGAGTGTCGCACGCTGCCTCGATCTCGGTGAGGAGGTGTGACGAGACGATGACCGTGCGTCCCTGATCGCCGAGCGAACGGATCAGCTGACGGATCTCGAACACACCGGCGGGGTCGAGACCATTGGTCGGTTCGTCGAGCACGAGGAGTTCCGGGTCGGGCAGCAGCGCCGCGGCGATGCCGAGCCGCTGCTTCATACCGAGCGAGAAGCGCTTCGCCGGCTCCCTGCTACGATCGCGCAGTCCCACGATCTCCAGCACCTCGTCGACGCGAGTGCTCGTGATGCCGCGCAGGCGGGCGAGAGAGCGCAGGTTGGTGCGCGCCGTGAGCGACGGCACGAAGGCGGGGCTCTCGATCAGCGCGCCGATGCGCGAGGCGTAGACGCGCGGGTGCGAGATGGTCGAGTCGAAGACCCGGGCGCTGCCGCTGGTCGGCTTGATCAGGCCCAGGAGTAGACGGATGAGCGTGGACTTGCCGGAGCCGTTGGGTCCGACGAGGCCGACCACCCCTCCGCCGGCGATCTCGAGATCGAGCTCACGCACTGCGACGATGTCACCGAAGCGGCGGGTGAGCTTGTCAGTACTGATGACGGACAATTGGGCCTCCACATGGATGTGAGTGAGCGCTCACCCATTGTGAGGAGTGAGCGCTCACTCGTCAAGCCGAGGTGACGTCTGATCGCGACAGGCCAGCGGCAGACGTCTTGGGGAAGGTGCGTGAGAGCGAGCGGGGGAGCTAGCGGCGGAACGGCGAGAGGTCCGTGGCGAACCCCTGCTCCGTGTACAGCTTGCCGCGCGCGGTGTACCGGCCGCGCACCCACGTGATGCGCTCGATCTCCTCGTCCGTGAGCTCGCGCGCCACTCTGGCCGGCGAGCCCACGAGCAGGCTGCGGGGCGGGTACGCGCGGTTCTGCGGGACGAGCGCCTGGGCTGCGACCATGCTGTAGTCGCCGACCTGGCAGCCGTTGAGCAGCGTGGCGTGCATGCCGATGAGGCAGCCGTCACCCACGGTGCAGCCGTGCAGGATGGCGCCGTGACCGACGGCGCAGCCGGAGCCGACGAGCAGCGGCGTGCCGGGGTCGGCGTGCGCGATGGCGCCGTCCTGGAAGCTGGTGAAGGAGCCGATCACGATCTGCTCCACATCGCCGCGGAGCACGGCGCTCGGCCACACCGTCGCGCCTTCTTCGATGATGACGTCCCCGATGACGGTAGCATCGACGTGTACGAAGGCGTCGGGGCCGAACCGGGGTACCTTGTCGCCGAACGCATGGATCGTCATGCCCCTGAGCATATCGGAGGGCACCGGAGGTGGGCCAACATGAAGTTCGTACACGTCGCGACGCGGACCAGGGACCTGGACCAGGCGATCAGGTTCTACGAGCAGCTCGGGCTGAGCGAGGCGCGCCGCTCGGAGCTGACCAAGGGCAAGGCGACCTTGGTGTTCATGACGCCGGAGGCGGACAACTTCGCCATCGAGCTCGTCTACAACTGGGGCAAGGATGAGGGCTACCCCGGTGGCGAGCGCTTCGGCCACTTCGCCTTCGAGGTCGAGGACATCGACGCCGTGCTGCCGGGGATCGAGGCGGCCGGCGGCAAGGTGACGCGGCCGCCGTACCTGCTCGAAGGGAGCGGCCCGCGCCTGTGCTTCATCGAGGACCCGGACGGCAACGCCGTCGAGCTGATCCAGAGGAACTTCACGGCGTGAGGTGAGGGCGCGGCCGCCGGGCGAAGGAGCCGCGGAAACGCCGAGGGCCGGGCGGCGACTGCTTCGTCACCGCCCGGCCCTCTGTTCGCTGCGTCCCGGTCAGCTCTGCGTCGAGCTCGCCGAGTTCTGCTGCTGGCCCGGGCCGGCCTGCTGCATCGCCGAGCTGAGCGCCTCGCTGATCGCGGTCTCCTGCGAGGCCGTGATCGTCCCGTCACTCACCAGGCCGTCCAGCGCCGAGCTGAACATCTGGCTCGGGTCGGGCATCGAGCCCTGCTGCCCGCCTGAGGGCGGCGTCGCGCCGGGGCTCGGCATCTGCCCTGAGGGCGGCGTCGCGCCGGGGCTGGGCTGACTGCCCGAGGGCTGTCCGCCCGGCGCCTGGCCGCCCGGACCGGCCGAGCCGAGCGCGTCGATCACGGCGCTCTCCTGGTCGCTGGTGATGGTCCCTTCCTGCACCAGCGGGTCGAGCGCCTGTGCGAACAGCGAGCTCATGTCGGGCGCCTGCCCGGCGGGGCCGGCGGCCGCGGTCTGCGTGGTGCTCGCGGACCCGGACGACCCGCCGCAGCCGGCGATCAGGAGCCCGCCTGCGGTCGCCGCCGCGAGGATCACGACCGCCACGGCGACGGCCACGAGTGGTCTGCGCATCTCCCACCTCTTTGTCGTCTTCTTCTGACGACGTGGAGTGTGGCAGGCCGGACTGGGCGGTCTCTGGGCGCCTGCTGAGGGCCGGCTGTGAGGTGGCGGTCGGGGAGCGCGTGCGAGCGGGAGGCGGGTCCGGGAGGGCGGTCCGAGCCGGCGCCCGGCTCAGCCGTAGCGCGGCACGGGGCCGCGGCTCCACCCCATCTTGCCGGCGCTGAACGCGCGCGGGATGGCGATGAGGCAGAGGACGGCGAGCAGGATGAAGTACGTGAGGTTCAGATTGGTCGTCACGCCGGTCATAGCGGAGGCGAGCTCGTAGGCGCTCGCCGCGCCGGCCAGCACCGCGAGGAGGGCCCAGGAGCCGCGGTGCTGCGCGCCGCCGAGCTCGAGAATGAGCGCGGCGACGAAGAGTCCCGGCGGGATGAGCAGCAGGGGCAGCGCGGCCAGAGAGCCCGCCGCCGTGGAGCTGGGGTCGACCGAAGGACCGGTGGCCGCGTACCAGCCCTCGTAGAACTGCCAGGCGAAGCCGGCGAGCAGGAACACCAGGATCGCCAGGCGCCCGATGAACTGGCGGTCGTGACGGGTCATGGAGGGCAGGCGCCGGTTCCACGCCCGGGAGCGCAGCCAAGCCCGGAACATGAGAAGCACGGCCACGGCGATGAACACGGGCGCCAGCACCCACGGCTTGGCGGTGTACCAGGGGACCCAGCTGAACGGAGACCACGTCTGCTCCTGCAGAGTGAACTCGGTGTCGCCGTTCACCGGCATCACCTGGATCACCCGCTCGCCGTCGAGCAGCACGTCCACTTGCAGGGCGGTGACGCCGGTGGCCCGGATGCGGTAGTCCGATGCGTCGTAGGGCGCCTGCGGCAGCGAGGAGTCAGAGCGCAGCAGCGGCCAGACCTCGTTGACGCCTTTGGCCGCCGCCCAGTGGTACTCGACGCGGTAGCCGGCCGGCTGCCCGTCGGAGCCGCCCCACGGCGTGGACTTGGCGACGACCGCTCCGGTCCCGTCCAGGACGGCGGCGACGCTCGGGTCGGCCTCCGCGGCTGCCGCCGCCGTACTCGCGGCCGATGACGACGCGGGCTGCTTGTCGCCGTTCTTGCCGGAGTCGCCGCCGCTCGAGGCGGAGGCGGCGGCGGGCAGGGACAGGCCGGCCGCGAGCAGCGTCAGGCCGGCCAGCGCCAGCCCGAGGGTGAGCACGATGCTGATGCGGTACTTCATCGGGAGTACTCCTCCCAGCGCACCCACTCGTCGCCGGGATGCCGCGCGAACACCGTGTAGTAGTAGGGCACGTCGGAGCGCAGGCCGGTGTCACGGAACGAACCCGTGACGTCCTGGTAGACCAGCTCCTGCCCCAGCGCGACGCCGTCGTCGGCAGTCTGCGCCGGGCGCTCCGTGGAGCGCAGGATGCGGATCTCGAGCAGGGTCCGACCCGGGTAGTCCCAGGCGATGGTGAAGCTGTCTTCGTGGGCTCGCGCCCGCACACGGCGCCTGTTGACGTCGGTGATGACCTCGTCGGCGTGACTCACATGCCTCCCCGGAGGTGGCTCCTCAGGTCGACGAAACCGTATCACGGGGGGCGGTGAGGGCGGGAGCGCGAGCGTGAGCGAGTGGCTCAGAACATCCCGTAGGACGCCGCGACGTAGCGGTCCAGGCGTCCGAACGGGCGTGAGGAGAGGAGCAGGCCGGGCGTGCCGGAGAACCTGAGCCCGGCCCCCCAGAACGCCCGCTGCGCGCCCTCGCTGCGGCCGGTCACGCCGGCGCGCACCTTGTCCGACACACCTCGCGCCACGAGGTGCGCGATGCCGTGCGCGGTGACCGTCTCCATGTCGGGCTCGCGCACCGTCGCCACAGGGCCGACCCAGCCGTCCCGGCGGACCACGGCGTAGCCCACGGCACGGCCGCGGCGGCGGAAGAGGAGGCCGAAGCGGCCGCCGTGCGTGAGGTAGAAGCGGTGGTCCACGGAGCGGTCGACGCCCGCCGCGGCCGCGTCGATCTCGCGAAGCTCCGGGATCGCGTCCAGCGTGAGGCGCTCGGGCACGAGCGTGCCGAGGGCGGGCGTCGCAAGGGAGGCCCTCGGCTCGCCGTCGAACCCGATGAGCACCTCCCGTGGCAGCAGCCCGCGGCGTGCGTAGAGGGTGTTGGAGACGGGCTGGATCGAGTCGGTGACGGTGGCGCGCACCGCTCCCGGCGGCGCGCCCGTCGCGGCCAGCTCGAACAACCGCGCGCCGATGCCCATGCCGTGCGCCTCGGGGAGCACGAAGAGGTTGCTCAGGAACCACCAGTCGCCTCTCAGCAGTCCGCATCCCCAGCCGACGATCTGCCGCCCGCCGGCCCCGAGGGAGCCGGTCCCTCCATGGGTGAGCTCCTCCACGTCCGCCTCGGCGACCCAGAACCGCTCCGCGTCGTGGCGCAAGAGGTGCAGGTACAACGGAGACTGCTGGTCGTCCTCCGGGATCGGCTGCTGGCCGGCGGGGACCAGGTACGAGTTGAGCGCCGCGCGGAACACCGCGAACGCGCGCGGCACGTCTGCCTCTTCCGCCCGCCGGTACTTCACCGCGGGCGCCTCCGCGCCTCTCATTCCAGTTCCCGCCTCGCTCACAGGTTCAAGCCTACACGCCCGGCCCATCCACGGCCGCCGGGTTTTCCGTACGCGGGTCTTGTGCTACCCTTATCCGCCGCTGCCGCTGAGAGCCTTGACCCTCGCCGCAGCGGGCCCGATCTTGCGTGGCGCATTCGTCTAGGGGCCTAGGACGCCGCCCTCTCACGGCGGTAACACGGGTTCGAATCCCGTATGCGCTACCACCCGTTTCCTGGGATCTCTTCCGCGCTACCCTCTGCTCGTACCCCCCGCTTCTTCAACCATGTCTGCAACCCGGCTGACGGCGCGCTGACAAACGCGCTGCTGAGCGGGAAAGGGCGAGGATGTCCTTGCGTCTGGGAAATGGGGGAGCCATGAGACGAAGTCATCCTGCAGTCGCGGTCGTGGTCATGGGGGTGCTGCTGGCAGTCTGCCTGTCCATCCCTGTGGTCGCCTCGGCCGCCGTCCCCGACGACGTGCGTCTGAGCACCGACGCCACCGCCGCCGGGGGCTACATCAGCGCATACACGCTCGCCACGGGGATCCAGGTCTACGACCCGGTGATCGCGGAGGCCTCGATCGCGCGGGGCCGGCAGAACGAGCCGGCGGTGGAGATCGACCCGCGTGACCCCCGCGTCCTCATCGGAAGCTCCAACGACTACGCCGGCGTCTACGCGGGGTCCACGCCCGGCAACTACGTCCCGGCGGGGCCCATCTGGCTCGGCTACTACCGCTCCCAGAACGGTGGCGCGTCGTTCCTGAGCTCTCTGGTCCCCGGGTATCCGGGCGACGCCTCGCCCTATGCCGCGCGCGCCCAGGTGCGTACCGCGTCCGCCGGCGATCCCGTCATCGCCTGGGACCTCAGCGGGCGCGTGTTCATGGGTGCGGAGAGCTCAGACGACCCTGCGGGGTCGCTCAAGACGTTCGGGGATGTCTGGGTCGCAACGTTCGTCAATCCCGACGGCGCCAAGGGCGACACGCTCAACGACGGCAAAGAGTTCGCGCGCTCGGTCGTCGTCGCGAGGGGATCGTCCGCTCCGAACCTGCTCGGCAAGTTCAACGACAAGACGGCGATCGAGGCAGACCGGACCATGGGCCGCTACAGCGGCAACGTGTACTTCTCCTGGTCGCGATTCACCGGCAACGGTGGCGTGGGCATCTACCTGGCGCGCTCCACAGACCACGGCAAGACATGGTCCAAGCCCATCAAGCTGTCGGCCGGCATCCACGACGTGCAGTTCCCGGACATCGCCATCACCGGCAGCGGCAAGGTGTACGTCACCTTCCGGCAGTTCGCCTCGCGGAGCGGGCAGAAGGATGCCGTCGTCTACGTGAGGTCGACCGACGGTGGTAGGACGTTCTCGAGCCCGAAGAGGGTGGCGACTTTCACGCCCTATGACGCCGAGGACAGGTACGTGACCGGCGGCGTCGCCCGCGACGGCGGTGACCTGACCAACGAGGTCCAGTCCGGTTACACGTTCTTCCGCCGCGACACCCAGGTGCGCTCGACCGCGGACCAGGCCGCCGACGGAGAGTCCGTGTACATCGTGTTCGACCCGACCAAGCCGGGCACGGAGGTCGAGACCGGCACCACGTACGGCTCTGTCGGCTCGGGCACCGGAAGCCAGTCCGGCATCTACTTCGTCAGGCTGAGCGGCGCGTCCGGCAAGGCGACGGATCCGGCGCTGATCGACGACCAGGACGTCGGCCACCAGCTCTTCCCTGACATCGCCGTCTCGGACGGCCGTCTGGTCACTATCTGGTGGGACAGCCGGAACGACCCCTCCTACTCGCCCGCACGACCTGTCGGCAACGACGCCGGCGGGATGACCGCTCCGTCGCTGGACGTCTACACCTCATCCTCGGACGACGGCGGAGACACCTGGGCCATGGCGTCCACGAAGCTCACCGACGTCATGTCCAACCCGAACTACGAGCAGTTCTCCGACCGCACCGTGCCGTTCGCCGGTGACTACCTGTGGGTGAGCCTGGTGGGCTCGACCGCCTACGGCGTCTGGACGGACTGGAGGAACACCGTCCCCGGCGACGATCCTCGTGAGGAGGACAACGACGGCGCCGACGTCTACCAGTGCCGCACGCAGGATCCGACGACCGGCGCCTGGTCCGGCGACCAGTGCCCACACCTGGGTGGCCTCGACCAGGACATCTACGGGAGCCGGATCCAGTAGGCGCGGAAGCATCGATGCAGTGACAGGCAGACAGGAAGGGGGCTCCGGACGGAGCCCCCTTCTTCTCTGCTCAGGCTCAGGTCGCGACTGTCACCCAGGTCAGCGCCGCGACCCCAGCCAGGATCAGCACGACACCGGTCAGTTGCAGCCCGGTCAGTCGCTCGCGCAGGAACAGGTAGGCGGCCACGCTGGCGACGACGGCGAACTGCGACCCGAGGACGGCGGCGATGGCGACGGACTCGCGCGCCCCGACGGCGAAGCAGACGAAGCCGAGCACCTCGGCGATCCCCGTGAACACCACCAGAGGGAGCGCCGACCGGCTGAGCTTGAGCCGCCGCGACAGCGCCAGCGGGATCGTCACGATGGCCACGCCGACGAGGCGCGGCGGCAGCACCGCCCAGCCGACGGGCAGCGAAGCGCTGAGATGCCCCGTCGCGAAGATGCCGACACCGAACGACAGCGCCGCCAGCGCCGCCAGCCAGAACGCACCCACCTTGCGCTGGTCGAGTGTCGGCTGCTCCTCGGGAGCCGCCCCCGCCAGCACGATCCCCAGTGCGATGGCCGCCAGGAGCCCGCCCGAGGCGAGACCGAGAGCCTCGCCGGCCGCCACGGCCAGCACCGCCGCGATGGCGCCTTCGGTGGAGGTGATCGGCGTGACGATGCCGACCTTGCCGCGCCGGAGCGCGGTGTATTCCAGGAGCAGTCCCACCGCGTTGCCGAGGCCGGACACGAGCATCCACACGACGTCGGTGGCGCTGAGGGAGCCGGGCGACGGCCCGATCGCGATCACGACGAGGTTGGCGATCAGCCCGAACAGCATCACCCAGGCCACGACGGACCAGGCGCCGATGATGCGGCTGGAGCGGGCCGAGCAGAACGTGCCCGTCCCCCAGGCCAGCGCAGCCCCGAGCCCTCCCAGCAGGGCGATCAAGCTTCAGCGGCCGATCTGGACGAGGGGATCTCCCGTTACGGTGGTGGGCTATGACTCACGGCCCACTCTATCCGGACTTCCGTCAGAGAGCTCCCAGCGTAAGCCTCCCGGCCCCGGCGCTGGATTGACGCTGCCCGCGCTCCGCCCGTAGACTCGCCCCCCGATGGGGAGTAGCCGGCCCGCGAGAGCGGGCGGCGCGATCGTCAGCACGGGCCTCAGCCCCGGTCGCGTACCTCGTGGCAAGACCTTCGGCACGATCGGTGCCGGGGTCTTTTCTTTTGCCTCGGCAGGACCAGAGCCGAGGAGGAGCCATGCAAGGACTGCCGAGCGCGCGACGTTCGGGGAGCGCGCCATGAGCGCCGAGTTGACCCCCTGGGTCGTCTTCCTGGTCGCCGTCGCCGTGCTGCTGGCCATCGACCTCGGCGTGCTCGGCAGGCGCGGCGGCGTCATGTCGACGAAGACGGCGCTCCTGTGGAGTGCGCTGTGGATCGGCCTCGGGCTCTCGTTCTCACTCGCGGTGTGGGCCTGGCGGGGCTCCGTGGCGGCGCAGGAGTACCTGGCCGGCTACCTCATCGAAGAGTCGCTCAGCATCGACAACCTCTTCGTCTTCCTGCTCGTCTTCGGCTCGCTCGGCATCGCGCTGCGCTACCAGCGCAAGGTGCTGTTTTGGGGCATCCTCGGGGCGATCGTCATGCGCGGAGCGTTCATCTTCGCCGGGGTGGCCGTACTCGAGCGCTTCACCTGGGTGATGTACATCTTCGGCGCGCTGCTGGTCTTCACGGCGATCAAGCTGCTGCGCTCCAACGGCATCCAGGCCGACCCGCAGCGCAACCCGCTGGTGCGCCTGACGAGGCGCTTCTTCCCGGTCGCGTCCGACTACACCGGCAACGCCTTCACCGTGCGCCGCGCCGGCGGCCTGCTGCTCACGCCGCTGGCCGTCGCGCTGGTCGCGGTCGAGTCGGCCGACCTGGTGTTCGCCGTCGACTCGGTGCCCGCGGTGCTCGCGGTCTCCGACGACACCTTCGTCGTGTTCACCTCGAACGTGGCCGCGATCCTCGGCCTGCGCTCGCTCTACTTCGCCCTCGCCGGGAGCCTGCAGCGCTTCGAGTACCTGAGCTGGGGCCTGGCCGTGGTGCTCGGTTTCGTCGGCGCGAAGATGCTGCTCGCCGACCTCGTCCACATCCCCATCTACATGTCGCTCACGGTCATCGTCATCGCCGTCGGAGGCTCCATCGTCGCCTCCCTGTGGCTCACCCGGGGCCGGGACAAGCCGGCGCCTCTCGACGGCGGCGCGGGCGCCGAGGCAGAGGAGGCGTGATGGAGGGCGTGATGGCGCCGCGCTCCCGCGGGCGCAAGAGAGAGGGCCGCTCGCGCGGCCCTCTCAGTCGTCGACGGTCGGCGCGCTTCTACGCTTCCGTCTCCGCGGCCGACCCCTCCGCGCAGTAGTAGCCCTTGCTCAGTCCGAACTCCTTGAAGTTCTCGCAGTCGCCGCAGTTGCAGCCTTTGCGCTCGACCTCGTTCGCGCTCTTGCCTTTGGCGCAGTAGAAGCCGCCGTCCCCGGGGAACGAGGGGCAGTCGCCGCAGATGCAGCGGCTCATGTACTGGTCAGTGTCGGGTACGGATGCCATCCAGTGCTCCTTTCAGTGGTGCGCCGCAGGCGCGGTGATCTCGCCGAACAGGCCGTGCGACTCGTGGCCGATCCCAGCGGTGAACAGCAGTGTCCTCGGCGTGCCCATGACGCTGTTACCGAAGCGCAGCGCCCACAGACTGTCGATCATGATCGGGTTGCGGTCGCGGTTCATCAGCTGACCGCGGAGCTTGCCCGTGTTCGCGTCGTAGGCGTGGATCGCCCCGTCACCGAAGTTGCCGACCAGCAGGCAACTACTGAAGACGCCGAAGTTCTTCGGCGCGAGCACGAGGCCCCAGGGAGAGTTCAGATCGCCCTGGGAGATCAGCCGCTTGAGAAGCTCACCGCTCGGGCTGAAGACATCGACGTAGCCGTTTCCGGGACCGCTGACGTCGTCGTGCTTGTCGGCGTCCTGCATCGCGTAGGTCACATACAGCTTGCCCTTCAGATTCTGGATGCCGAACGGCGCGAACCCGGCGGGCAGGTCGGGATCGGTGAAGTCGCCCACCATCGACACCTTGGCGAAAGCCTTGTCGAAGACGTCGATCGTGCCGTTGTGGAAGTCCGTCGCGTAGAGGAAGGTCCCGTCGGCGGTGGAGGCCATGGCCAGGCCCTTGTAGACGGCCGTCGGGCTCGTGAACTCGGTCGCGGCGGCCGTGCCGGAGACCGCCCTGCTCCAGGCGGTGATCTGCCCTGCCTCCGAGGAGAAGATGAAGTTCGCCGGGGCGCTCGCGCTCGCGCCCTGCACGACGAAGTCCTTGGTCGGGTTGAAGACGATGCCGGTCGGGGCGCCGCCGGGGATGCTCACGACGAGCGGCAGGACGACCGGGATCTTACCGTTGATGCCGCCGGTATAGAGCGTGGAGACGTCCATGCCGTTGTCCGCGATCCAGAGCGGAGTGGTGGGTCCGGCGGCCATCCCCCAGGGGTTGACGAGGTTGGGATCTGTGATCCTGGCCACGCCGGGGATGTCCGAGATGAGGTTGGTCTGCACGTAGGCGTTGTGACGGTTCACGAAGTTCGCGTCGGCTATGGCCGGGACCAGCGCGACGACGAGTACGATGGCGGCGAGCGCCGCCACTATCCAGCGGAGTCGCACCTTCACGTGAGGTGCGTGGTGAGTAGTCGCATGTGCGACTGCCATGTCTCCTCCCTCCCGTGCGGGCCTCCGCGGCCCGCTCCAAGCTGGTCCGGGGGATCGTGCCGCCGCGCCGACGGCTTCGCCTCACCTCCGCTGGGTGGTCGACGCGAGAGGGCCGGCGCACGTGGCGCCGGCCAAGGATGGCAGACAGTGATGCGTGCTTCGGCACTCCCCTGGCTCCCGTTTGCTGTACCCGAGCGCGGCGCACTCGGGGCGCGCTCCGTTGACCAGGCCACAACGCGACCGGCCGACTGGTCACGCGTCGGCAGCCGTCGTCAGCCCGGCGGGATCCTCTGGATCTGAAAGAGACGCCGGAGGCGTTCGGCGCGCAGGGCGGCCACTCGCGACGCCGGCCGGGGCCTCAGGCGGGGGATGCCTCCGGGACCGCCGACCACTCGAGCGTGACCAGCGTCCCCCGGCCCACGGCGGAGTCCACGTGCAGCCTGGCGCCGGCCTCCTCGGCGCGCTCCTGCATGGAGCGCAGGCCCATGTGGGTTGCGTCCATCTCGGTGGAGGTGAAGCCGCAGCCGTCGTCGCCCACCTCCAGGCGCACCTCGCCGGCGCCGAGCCGCAACTCCACCCAGGCGTGGTCGGCGCCGGCGTGCCTGGCCACGTTGTTCAGCGCCTCCTGCACGATGCGGTAGACGGCGGTGTGCAGCCTCGGTGACAACGCGCCGTCGCCGCTCACACTCAGGCGCACGGACACGCTGGCGCGGCTCTCGGTGGCCTCCACCACGTTGCGCAGCAACTGCTGGATGGGCACCTCGTCCAGGGCCTCGCCGCGCAGTTCCACGAGGAGCGTGCGCATCTGCGCCAGCGCGCCGCGGTTGAGGCGCTGCAGCTCGTCGAGGGCCCGCTCGGCCGCTTCTCCCTCAGCAAGACTCAGCGCCTCGGCCTTGAGGTTCGCGGCGAACAGCGCCTGCGTCACGGAGTCGTGCAGGTCGCGGGCCAGGCGCTCGCGCTCCTGCCGCGCCGCCCGCTCGGCCTCGTCCTCGAGCAGCGCCTGCTCGCTCTCCTTGCGCGCTGTGACGTCTGCGCTGCTGCCGACCATGCCCAGGAACTCGCCGGAGCCGGAGGACCTGGGCACTGCGTGCGAGTCGATCCAGCGCCACTCGCCCGAAGCGCCGCGCACGCGCGCTTCGCACACGAACGGCCGCCGCTCGCGGACCGCCGCCAGGAACTCCCCGCGGTAGCGGTCGATGTCCTGCGGGTGCACGAGCGGCGCCCAGCCGGTACCTGTGATCTCGTCCTCCGTGACTCCGAAGAACTCGAGGTAGGTACGGTTGACGAACTCGGTGCCCCCATCCACGCCCGCGACCCAGATGAGGAACGGAGAGTGGTCGGCGAGCGTGCGGAACCGCTCCTCACTCTCACGCAGGGCGTCCTGCGCCTCCACCAGTTCCGTGATGTCGTTGCCGACGGCGAGCACCTCCACCACTTCCCCGTCTTCACCGGTCAGCGCCCGGTTGGTCCAGGCTATCCAGAGCAGGGAGCCGTCCTTGCGCTGGTTGACGTTCACGTTGCTCGAGTACCGCTGCGGGTGCGCGATGATGTCCTCCGCGAGGTGCGAAAGATCCGTGTTCCCGTGTTGCCGATCCGACTCGGGCAGCAGGATGTTGACGTGCCGGCCGACCACTTCGTCCGCGCGCCAGCCGAACAGCCGCTCGCCGTACTCGTTGAAGAACGTGATGGTGCCCTCGCGGGACCAGCGGAGGATCACGCTGTTCACGCCCTGCACGAGCTCGCTGTGGCGGCGCTCCGCCTCGGCGAGCGCCGCCTTGGCCGTAGCGCGTTCGCTCACGTCGCGCACGTACACGGCCAGCCCGCCGTCGGCGAGCGGGTACGCTTTGCCGTGGAAGGTGCGCCCGTCGCCGGTCGCCATCTCGTACTCCACGCCGACACGCTCGCCCATGGCCCGGCGCAGTTCCTGCGACGGCACCTGGTGCTGGTCGGCCGGCATGAGCTCCCACAGCTCGCGCCCGAGCATCTCGTCCGGGGTGAGGCGGGCCATGGTCGCGGCCGCGCTGTTGGCGAACGTGATCCGCCAGTCGGCGTCGACGGTGAAGAAGGTCTCGAGGCTGCCGAGGACGGCGTCGAGGAACCGCTCCCGGGCCTGGAGGGCACGGATCAGCTGATCGCGCTCGAGCTCGGCGGAGTGCGTGTCCATCTGTTCACCATCCTGCCCGTCTGCGCCACGGTAGCACCACAACGACGGGAAGAAGGCAAAAGAATGGCTGGCGAGGAAGGACTCGAACCTTCAATCCCCTGATCCAGAGTCAGGTGCCTTGCCAATTAGGCCACTCGCCAGCGGCCTCGAGAGTGTACCCCCAGCAGGTGGAACGCTCAACCATTCCCGCCGGGTGGCCGGGTTCTACTCGTTCGGGTTCTGCAGGTCGAGCGACCACTCCGGGATGCCCAGGTCCTGGAGCGTGCGGCTGCGCAGCTTCCAGAGGTACGCCGAGAGCCTCTCGCGCTCCTGCTTGGTGAGCGCGGAGAAGATCCGCTGGTCGGTCTCGTTGCGGTGCGACTGCTCGAACACGTCGATGCCCTGCTGGGTGATGACCACCTCGACCTTGGAGCGTCCGGTGCCCTTGCGACGCTCCACGAGGCCGTCCTTCTCCATGCGCTTGAGCATCTCGGTCACGGAGTGCAGCTCGCGGAAGAGGTTGCGGGCGATGACGACCGGCGTGGCCGTGCCGCCGTTGCTGATGATGATGTAGAGGATGGCGCGCCGGTCGTCGCTGATGCCGTAGCGCGCGTAGTCGCGCTGGCGCGCCTTGAGGATGGCGTCCCGGGTCTGGGCGATGAGCACCCAGAGGAGGAAGGGGTCGTCCGCCGCGTAGCCTTGGGCCTTCTCCGACGGGGTCCTCTCCACGCGGTCCTTCTCAGCCATCCTGCCGCCCTTGCTTCTGCAGCTTCGCCCAGGTGTCCTTGAGCGTGAGCGTGCGGTTGAAGACCAGTGCGCCCGGCGTGGAGTCCGGGTCCGGGCAGAAGTAGCCGAGCCGCTCGAACTGGACGGTCTCGCCGGCCGGGAGGTCCGCCAGCGACGGCTCGACGAAGCAGCCGCGAAGGACCTTCTCGGAGTCGGGGTTGACGGTCTCGAAGATGTCGCGGCCGTCGGCTCCCGGGAACGGGTCCGTGAAGAGGTGCTCGTACACACGGACCTCGGCCGGCACGGCGTGGGCGGCCGAGACCCAGTGCAGGGTGGCCTTGGGGCGGCGGCCGTCGGGCGCGTCGCCGCCGCGCGTGGCCGGGTCGTAGGTGCAGCGCAGCTCCACGATGCGGCCGTCGTCGTCCTTGACCACCTCGTTGCAGGTGACGAAGTACGCGGCGCGCAGCCGGACCTCGCGACCGGGCGCCAGCCGGAAGAACTTGCGCACCGGCTCCTCCATGAAGTCGTCGCGCTCGATCCAGAGCTCGCGGCCGAACGGCACCTTGCGCGTGCCCGCGTCCGGGTCCTCCGGGTTGTTGGGCACGTCCACCTCCTCGACCTGGCCCTCGGGGTAGTCGGTGATGACCACCTTGAGCGGGTCGAGCACGCCGAAGCGGCGCGGCGACTTGCGGTTGAGCACGCCGCGCACCGTGTGCTCGAGGTACTCGACCTCGACCACGCTGTCGGTCTTGGCCACGCCGACCAGCGCCGCGAAGTCGCGGATGCCCTCCGCCGGGAACCCGCGCCTGCGGATGCCGGAGAGCGTGGGCATGCGGGGGTCGTCCCAGCCGCGCACGACGCCCTCGTTGACCAGCCGCATCAGCACGCGCTTGCTGAGCACGGTGTGCGTGAGGTTGAGCCGCGCGAACTCGTACTGGTGCGGCTCGGCCGGCACCGGCAGGTTCTGGATGAACCAGTCGTAGAGCGGCCGGTGCGCCTCGAATTCCAGCGTGCAGATGGAGTGCGTGATGTGCTCGATGGCGTCCGACTGGCCGTGCGCGAAGTCGTACATGGGGTAGATGCACCAGGCGTCGCCGGTGCGCGGGTGCTCCGCGTGCAGGATGCGGTACAGCACGGGGTCGCGCAGGTTGATGTTGGGAGCCGCCATGTCGATCCTGGCGCGCAGGACGCGTGTGCCGTCGGGGAACTCTCCCGCGCGCATGCGCGCGAAGAGGTCGAGGCTCTCGTCGACGGGCCGGTCCCGCCACGGGCTCGGCCGGCCCGGCTCGGTGAACGTGCCGCGGTGCTCGCGGATCTCGTCGGCGGTCAGGTCGTCCACATAGGCCTTGCCAGCGCGGATCAGGTCGAGCGCCCACTCGTAGAGCTGCTCGAAGTAGTCGGAGGCGAAGTAGAGGTGCTCGCCCCAGTCGAACCCGAGCCAGTGCACGTCCGCCTCGATGGCGTCGATGTACTCCTGCTCTTCCTTCATCGGGTTGGTGTCGTCGAAGCGCAGGTGGCAGCGGCCGCCGAACTCCTGCGGGATGCCGAAGTTGAGGCAGATGGACTTGGCGTGGCCGATGTGGAGGTAGCCGTTGGGCTCCGGAGGGAACCTCGTGACGACCTCGCTGATGCGCCCCTCGCGCAGGTCCGCCTCGACGATGTCGCGGATGAAGTCGCTGCGTTCGGGTGGGATTTGTGAAGAAGCGCTCACAGCGCCCGAGAATAACACAGGCGGGGTTCGGCCTGATGAGCTCTGAGCCTGGCGACGGCTCGCGAAAAGGTTCACATTGCTTCCCGCGGAAGCAACGAAGCCAATGGTAGTGTGAGGGGCAGGACCATGGAGGGAGGCTGCACGATGAACAACGCGCGAGCGACCAATGCAGTCTGGTCGACGGGCGGGGCGCCGAAGGCACACCGCTCGCTGACCGGAGGTAATCGGTGCCCTGGCGGTGCTCCTCTTGCTGATCGCGGCAGCGCCGGCGTTCGCCGGAGACCTGCCGCTGGTCTCGTCGACCACCTCTGCCAGCGCCCTGGACGACGGGTTCACCTGCGTGACCACGGCAGCCGGCGGCGCGGTGTACGCGGCGGGCTACACGCAGCGCAACGAGTCCGGCACACGGGGCCAGTTCCTGCTCGTCAAGTACATCGACGACGGATCCACGCTGACCAAGGCCTGGCAAGCCACCGGCGGCAGTCCGTGGAGCGCCGCCGCCGTCGCGGTGGATCCTCTCGGGAACGTCATCGTGGCCGTGAACACAGGCCGGCTCACCGACTTCCACGGTAACGGCAGCGACATCAGGGTGCTCAAGTACTCGCCCGCGGGCAAGCTCACCTGGGTGGGCATGTACGACGGGCCGGCGCACGGACTGGACTACGTGAAGGCGATGGCGCTCGACGTGCACGGCAACGTGATCGTCAGCGGGTCGTCCTTCGGCTACCACACCGGACGCGACTACCTCACGCTCAAGTTCAGGGCGGGCTCGGGCGCGGTCGCCTGGGCGCGTCGCTACGCGGGCCCCAGCGACTTCGATGAGGCGCGCGACGTGACAGTAGACCCGTCGGGCAACGTGTACGTCACGGGCCAGTCGCGCTCCGTCTCGAGCAAACCTGGCCTCTCCGGCCTCCCCGGCGCGGTGACCATCTCCTACACCGCGGGCGGCAAGCAGCGCTGGATCGTCGTCGACCGGCGAAAGCGGTCCGCGACCGGCAGCGCGATCGACTACACGGGCGCCGGCGGCGTCAAGAGCGTCGTGCTCACCGGCTCTCGGATGCCAGTCGGCAGCAACAAGGACAGGACGTACTTCCAGAAGTACCGCACCGACGGCACGTTGCTGTGGTCCAGGTCGCTCGACCCCGCCTTGTACCCGAGCGGATGGGGCGAGGCGGCCGCGCTCGACGCCGGCGGGGCGCCGGTCGCCGCCGGCATACGTAACAGCGCAGGAGCCATCGACGGCTGGTTGGCCGGGGTCTCCGCTGCCGGTGGCACGCCGTGGACCAGCGTCATCTCGAGCACGTTCGACAACCCAGGGTGGGCCGAGTTCGCCGCGGTGACGGTCGCCGCGGACGGACGGATCCTGGCCGCGGGCAACCTGGCCTCCGGCGAGATGCCCGAGATGGGCGACCTGCCCACTACGTACCTCGTGCGGTACAGCCCAGGGTGGCCGGTCACGGCGCCGCTCGACTACACCGGCGGAGGCAGCGCGACCAGCTTCAACGCGTGCACGGCGGTCGCGATCGGCGACAAGGGCATGTACGCCGTCGGGCGTACCGCCGAGGGCGCGGGCGATTCTGACGCGGTGCTGCTGAAGTTCTAGCGAGGCCCGGCGGGCGGGGCGTCAGCGCTCAGGCGCCCCGCCCGCCTCGCCGTGCAGCCACCGCTCCAGCCACCAGGCGACCGAGCGGTTCATCTCCACGGAGAAGTCGGCGGTGAACTTGCGCGCGTAGACGTCCTGGACGCAGCCGCGTACGCCCTCGCGCGACTCGCGCACGCCGTGGAGCGCGTCGAGGTCGGCGGAGGCCTCGGCCAGCTCGGCGGGCGTGAGCCGCCGGTACGCGTCCTTGTGCACGAGGTGGCCTTCGTATCGCTCCGTGCGATGCGGACGGACCTTGGGGCGGCCGAAGCAGAGCAGGGCTGCTGGGAACGTCCAGCGTGGCAGGTGGAGCAGCTCGGCGTGCTCCTCGCCGAGTTCCATGATGTCGCCGATGTAGCACGACCCGATGCCCAGGGACTCGGCCGCCACCACGGCGTTCTGCGCCGCGATCAGGGCGTCGTTGCAGGCCATCAGCAGGTCGCCGGGGCCCGGCGTCGCGCCGGCGGGCACGCCGGGCAGGTCGTCGCACCCGCAGGCGGCGAACAGGTCCATCCACTTCTGGAAGTCCGCGACGAACAGCAGCACCCACGGCGCCCGGGCGATGAACGGCTGATCGTCGCAGGTCACCGCCAGCCGGTCCTTCAGCGCCTGGTCCTCGATCTCGAGGATCGAGTACAGCACGAGGTTGCCGGCGGTCGGCGCGCGCACCGCCGCGTGGAGGATCGCCTGCTTCTCGTCGGCGGTGAGCGGAGTCGGATCGTAGGCGCGCGTCGAGCAGCGCGCGTCGAGCAGCCTGAGGACCTCGTTGATCACCGTCGCTCCTTCGTCGGTCGTGTGCCGGCCCCTACAAGGAGTCAGATCGTGATGACCAGCTTGCCACGCGCGTGGCCCGCGGCGAAGTCGGCCAGGGCCGCGGGCGTCTCGCTCAGCACGTAGGTCCGGCCGATGACGGGCTTGATGCGGCCGGACTCCAGCAACTGCGCCAGCGCGAGCAGCCCCTCCCGCTTCTGCTTGATGGTGACGCTGCGGATACGCTGCGGCACGACCAGCGACAGCAGCGGTCCCTTGACGAGGATCACGCCTGTGCTGCCGAACCAGCGCTTCCAGAACTGACCGCCGTTCGGGATCAGCGTCCCCTCCCTGTTCACGACGCGCACCAGCTGGGACAGCGTGTGCTTGAGGACGTTGTCGAGCACCACGTCGTAGCGTTCCGGGCGCGCGGTGAAGTCCTCGCGCGTGTAGTCGATGACGTGGTCGGCGCCGAGCGACCGGACCAGGTCGAGCTTGCCGGTGCTGCAGACGCCGGTGACCTCGGCGCCCATGGCCTTGGCGATCTGCACGGCGAACGTGCCGATGCCGCCGCCGGCGCCCGTGACGAGGACCGTCTGGCCGGGCTGGACGCGCGGCCACGTCGCGCAGCGCGCGGAGCGCGGTGAGCCCGGACATCGGCACCGCAGCGGCCTCCTCGAACGAGAGCCCCTCGGGCTTCGGCGCCAGCTGGTCCGGCGTGGCCGTCGCGACCTCCGCGAAGGCGCCGGACTGCGTGCCGATGTCGCCGAACACCTCGTCGCCCACACGGAAGTCGGTCACGTCCTTGCCCACCGCCTCCACGACCCCGGCCACATCGGACCCGCGCACGCGGGAGCGGGGCCGGCGCAGCCCGAACGCCGGGCGGACGATGTAGGGGACACCCGTCACGCCGGCGATGTCCGGCGGATTCACAGACGCCGCCCGGACGCGCACGAGCACGGCGCCGTCGCCGAGGGCCGGCTGGTCGACCTCCTCCAGCCTCAGCACCCCGGGCGGGCCGTAGACGTCCTGGACGACCGCTTGCATGGTGCGGATCTGCGTGGCCATGGTGACTTCCTTGTGGTCGAAGGTCGCTCGGCCGGCCTTTGCTCGACGGCGCGCAGGAGCTGTTCGTTGGACATGCTGCGCGAGCGGTTCGGGCCACATCATATGCCCGGACTTACGGCGGCCGGACACCGCGCCGGACGCGCCTGCCGTGTGGCCTCAGCCCCCGCCAGGAGTGAGCGCGGGTACAGTGAGAATCAGACGGTGAAACGTGGACCGAAGGTGGACCGATGACGATCAGGAGTGTGCTCGCCAGGCGCTGGGTGGCGGCGACGGTGATCGCCGTCATCGCCGCCGTGACGTTCGCGGTGCCGGCGTGGTGCGTCGCCTCCGGCACCTGGGGCTGGTGAGCTGAGGCGCGCGAACGAGGCCATGCGGCCACCGTGGCCGCGGCGTGGTAGCGCTTCGACGCTGAGTACGTCCAGCGTACGTGCAAACACCCCATGGGGCTGCTGGACGTAGCTTGGATGTCGTGACGGCTATGCACATACCTGCCGCGGAGCCAGGCTTCCTCTCCGCACGCCGCCCATCCGGCTCCCGCAGGGCGTGCAGACTCCTGACCAGACGGAGAGGGGCGGGCGGCCCTGCGGCCTCCCGCCCCTCGTCTTTCCTGGACCGGCGCTCCGGCTCGCCGGATCCCGGACGTCACCGCCTCACGGCATCTGCGCCGGCAATCCGATCGCGAGGTTCAGCGCCTGCGCGGCGCGGCTGGCCGAGTAGTTGGTCAGGTACGTGATGCGCGCGGAGCCCGATAAGGCCGGCGGCCGTCGCCTCCGTGCTCGCCTGCGCGTTGGTGCAGTCGGTCTCGAACGCGCCGTACGTGCTCTTCACCAGCGGGATGTAGTACCCGTAGCGGGTGAGCCCGTTGATGGTGCCGTTCCTGTCCAGGCTCTCGGCCACGTCGCGGAACTCGTTGAACGCGGTCCTGCCGCCCCACGCGGCCGGCACGCTGGAGACGGAGTCGTAGAACGGCACGTAGGTGCTGGAGCACGGCCGGCTCAGGGCCACCCACATCACGCCGCCGATGTCGTCGGGCTTCCAGGACCGCAGCTGCCAGACCTCGCTGTGGCACGTCGTCGAGTAGCAGATCGGCCGGTTGGTCTGATTGTGCGGGCTCATCAGCGAGTAGCCCGCGGTCTGGTCGATGCTGGTCCCTTCGTAGTGGTAGCGGCAGATGGCCGCGATGTCCTGCCGGCTGACCTTGTGGTCCGGCACGACGTACACGGGACGCGTGGCGTACGGCATGGTCGGGCGTGAGGTTCAGCGAGGGAGCGACCAGGTCGAACGCGCCCCACAGGCGGTCGGTGTTGTAGTAGGACTGGAGCACGTCGCGGTCGTGGTACGCCCACGCGACGTCGAACGGACCCTCGGACGGGCTGTAGCGGCCGATGCTCTGCGCGAAGGACTGCAGGTCGGACGAGCCGCGGAAGTTGGCCGTGTCGCTGAGATTGATCTGGCGGACGACCACGATGTTGGGGTGCGCGAGGACGGCGTTGTCGGGCACGCGCTGAGCGACCCAGTGGTGGCCGCCGAGGAGCTCGAAGGTCCACGCCTCGTTGGGGTCGGCGATGCCGAAGCTGCCTGCCGCGCCCGCGGTGAACCCGGTCTGCGACATCTGGCTGAGGAGCGCGAGCGCCTGCTGCGCCGTGGCGCACTTCTGCAGGATCGTGTCCCAGATCTCGCCGCCGTAGCCCTTCTTCACGAACGGGTCGGCGGCGAGGACGGCGCTGTCCAGCGTCGTGGCCGTCCCGAAGTTGACCCCGAGTTGCTTGACGTTGATGCCGCCCTCGGGGACGCTGCCCAGCGTGAGCACCCTGACGTACTGGTAGTGGGTGGCGTCGCCGGGGACGACCTGCAGGTACGTGTAGTTGTTGGGCGCCCAGTCGTTGTTGTAGCCCATCAGGACGGAACCGTCGGTCGTCGCGTTCTTGCCGGCCAGCACGAAGTTGCACCAGTGCTGGACGGGTTGCGCGGCGGCCGGAGAGGCCGCCGGTGCGGCGGCCTTGCCGCCCGCCAGGCCGGCGGCCGCTCCGGCCGCGAGCACGACCAGCAGGACGACGAGCAAGACGAGCAATGGTCTGCGCATGGCGCCTCCTTCGTGCGGTCGGCCGCGGCGCCGAAGGCGCTCCGCGGCCACACCCCTACCCTGGCACCAGCGAAAGTACTACGTATCTCGTCTCCGCAACAGAGTCGGCTGCGCGTACGGCTGCAGGCGTATCTCGAGCCTCGGAGCAGCGAGGCGGGGCGGCGACGCGGCCGCCCCGCCCCGCTGCATCGGGGCGGCGTCGACGGATCAGGCGGCGGGGCGTTCGCCGTCGCGCTCGCGCCGCGACGCCTTCGGAGCTTCTCGCGACCGGCGCGGCCGCAGGGGCCGCCGGGCCGGTCGCGCTCAGCGCGCCATCGCCGGCCGCGGCTGCCTCCGCCGGCAGCCGCAGGCGCTTGAGCAGCAGCGCGTTGACGGCGACCAGGATGCTGGAGCCGGACATCGCGATGGCGGCGATCTCCGGCCGGAGCGTCAGGCCGAGCGGCGCGAACACGCCGGCGGCGATCGGCAGGGCGATGGTGTTGTAGCCGACCGCCCAGCCGAGGTTCTGCCGCATCTTGCGCAGGGTGCCCCGGCCGATGGCGACGGCGCGGCCCACGTCGCCCGGGTCCGAGCGCATCAGCACCACGTCGGCGGTCTCCACGGCCACGTCGGTGCCGGCGCCGATGGCGATGCCGACGTCGGCGAGCGCGAGCGCCGGCGCGTCGTTCACGCCGTCGCCGACCATGGCCACCTTGCGGCCCTGCCGCTGCAGCTCGCGCACGGCGTCGGCCTTGCCGTCGGGCAGCACGCCGGCGAGCACCTCCTCGATGCCGAGCTCCCCGGCGATGCGGCGCGCAGTGGCCTCGGCGTCGCCGGTCAGCATCACCGGGCGGAGTCCGCGGTCCTTCAGGTCCGCGACCGCGGCTCCGGCCGTCGGCCTCACCTTGTCGGCGACGGCGAGGATCGCGGCGGGCTCGCCGTCCACCGCGACGAAGACGACGGTCCGGCCGGCCCCGGCCAGCTGGTCGCCGCGCGCACGGGCGCCGCGCAGGCGCACGCCCTCCCGCTCGAGCAGGCGCGCGTTGCCGACCAGCACGCGCCGCCCCTCGACCCAGGCGGCGACGCCGTGCCCCGGCACCGACGAGAAGCGGTCGACCGGCGGCGGCGTCAGGCCGGCCTCGCGCGCCGCGTCCACCACGGCCGCGGCGAGCGGGTGCTCGCTCTGCGCCTCGACGGCGGCCGCGAGCGCGAGCACCTCGCTGCGCCCGAACGCGTCGAGGGCGGTGACGCCGACCACGGCGGGCTTGCCCTCCGTGAGCGTGCCGGTCTTGTCGAGGACCACGGTGTCCAGCCCGGCGATCTGCTCGAGCGCCACGGCGCTCTTGAACAGGATGCCGTGGCGCGCACCCAGCCCGGTGCCGACCATCACCGCGGTCGGGGTCGCCAGACCCAGCGCGTCCGGACAGGTGATGACGACCACGGTGATGGCGAACAGCAGCGCCGTGGAGACGCTCGCGCCCGCCGGGCCGAGCCACACGACGAAGGTGAGGGCGCCGCCGATGAGCGCCACGAGCACGAGCCAGAAGGCGGCCCGGTCCGCGAGGCGCTGCGCCGGCGCCTTGCTGCTCTGGGCCTCCTGCACGAGCTTGACGATCTGGGCGAGCGCGGTGTCGGCGCCGACCGCGCTCGCCCGCGCCTTGAGGGCGCCGGTCCCGTTGATGGTCGCGCCGATGAGCCGGTCGCCGGCCGTCTTGCCGACGGGCATGCTCTCGCCGGTCACCATGGACTCGTCCACGTGGCTCTCGCCCTGGAGGACCTCGGCGTCCACGGGCACCTTGCCTCCGGGCTTCACGACCAGCGTGTCACCGACCACGACCTCGCTGGTCGGCACCTCGAGCGTCTCGCCGCCGCGCTCGACCAGCGCCATCGGCGGCGCGAGGTCGAGCAGCGCGCGGATGGCCTCGTTGGCGCCGCCGCGGGCGCGCATCTCCAGCCAGTGGCCCAGCAGGACGAACGCGGCGAGAAAGGCGGCGGCCTCGTAGAACACCTCGCCGCCGATCCAGAAGGTCACCGCCACCGAGTACAGCCAGCCGGCGCCGATGGCCACGGCGACCAGCACCATCATGTCGAGCGTGCGGTTGCGCAGCGCGTGCAGCGCGCCGCTGAAGAACACGGAGGACGAGTAGAACACCACCGGCATGCTCAGCAGGAGCTGGAACACCTCGCTGGAGATGCCGAACGGGGCCGCGAGCTCGCGGCCGAGGAGCGCCGTGCCCATGGGGGACCACAACATGATGGGCACGGCCAGCACGGCCGCGACGATGAACCGGTCGCGGAGGGCGCGGGCCATGGCGGCCATGGACATCTCGTCGTGGCCGCTGTGTCCGGCGTCGCCGGCATGCGCTCCCGCGGCCGCGGGAGCCTGCTCGTGTGCAGCCTCGTGCACGGCCACCGACGGGTGCACGTAAGCGACGCCGCGGACTTCCCGCCCGGCCAGCTCGTGCGGCAGCGCCTGGTGGCCGGCCGACGAGCCCGAGGTCTCGTAGACGCCCTCGGGCTCCTCCGTGACGGCGCACAGGTGACGCGGCACGCACTCTCCCGAGCAGCGGTAGCCGCAGCCCCGCACCACCTCGCGCAGGTCGTCCATGGAGATGACCGCGGCGTCGTACTCCACGAGCACGGTCTGCGCCACCGGGTTGGCGGACACGCGGAGCACGCCGGGCCGCGCGCGCAGCCCGCGCTCCACGATGCGCGCCTCGTCGGCGTAGCCCTGCCCGCGCGCGTCGAGCACCACGGTGCGCACGTCGCGCGCCGCGCCGCGCCCTCCTGTCGCTCCGACCGTCATAGCGGGGAGGTTCCCCGCCGCCGCGAAGTCACGCCGCCGACGCGCGCGCCGGCGCTGCGGACCGGGCGGATTGGTATGATGCGCCGATGGACGAACGGTCAGGAGTCGACCCGCAGGTCGTCGCGACGCTGTGGGAGCGAGAGATCGAGCGCTACGCGCGCGAGCACCCACGCTGCCTGGAGCTGCGCGAGAGCGCGCGGTCCCGCATGCCCCACGGCGTGCCGATGAGCTGGATGGCGAGCTACTTCGCCCACCCGCCGGTGTGGATCGACGAGGGCCACGGCGCCCACTTCACCTGCGTCGACGGCGTCCGCTTCCTCGACACCAACGTGGGCGACAAGAGCACGTTCTGCGGCATCGACCCCGAGCCGGTGGTGCGGGCGGTGCAGCAGCGGGTGGCCAACGGCTCCCAGTTCATGCTCCCCACGGAGGACGCCATCGTCGTCGCCGACCAGCTGGCGCGAGCGCTGGGGCCTGCCCGCCTGGCAGTTCACGCTGTCGGCGTCGCAGGCCAACATGGAGGCGCTCCGCCTCGCCCGGCACGCCACCGGCCGGCGCAAGGTCCTCACCTTCACCGGCAACTACGGCGGCCACGGCGACGAGATGCTCGCCGGCTACGCCGGCGAGGGGCGGCTCTCGTACCTGGGCCTCGCCCCCGGCGCCGGCGACGACATCCAGGTCGTGCAGTTCAACGATGTCGACGCGGCTGGCGGACGCTCTGGCGAGCCGCGAGTACGCCTGCGTGTACACCGAACCGGCGCTCACCAACGAGGGCGTCGTGCTGCCCGAGCCCGGCTTCCACGACGCGCTGCGTCGCCTCTGCCGCGAGACGGGCACGCTGCTCGCGCTCGACGAGACGCACACGCTGATCTGCCGCCCCGGCGGCCTCACCGAGCTGTGGGGACTCACGCCGGACCTGGTCGTGGTCGGCAAGGCCGTCGGCGGCGGGCTGCCGCTCGGCGCCTACGGCATGACCGCCGAGCTCCAGCGCGCGTTCGAGCGCGGCAGCGAGCCTGGCCGGGCGAGGCCGGCGAGCTCGCGACCGGCGGCACGATGTTCGCCAACGCGCTCAGCATGGCCGCCGCGCGCGCCGTGCTCACCGAGGTGCTCACTCCCGAGGCCTACGCGCGCGCCGCGGCGCTCGGAGCGGAGCTGGCCGACGGCCTGGAGGCCGCCGTGGACGCCGCCGGCCTGCCCTGGAAGATCCAGCGCCTGGGGCCGAGGAGCGGCGTCAACCTCAGCGGCCGCCTGCCGCGCGACGCGGCCGAGGCCGACGCCGACGAGCAGCCGGAGCTCAACGCGCTGCTCCGGCTGTACCTCGCCAACCGCGGCGTGTGGGAGGCGATCAGCACGGCGGGCCCGGCGATGTCGGTGGAGGCGACCAGCGACGACGTGGAGACCTACCTCGCGGCGTTCCGCGAGTTCGTCGCCGAGGTCTCCCGGCCCGACTGACCGACGCTCCGCGCCGGTCCGGTGCCCCGGACTCGCCGACGCTACGACGCCTGCACGTCCAGCTCGCCCATCGCCTCGATGTCGTCCTCCTGCGCCTTGCGCCACGCGAACTCCAGGACGACAGTGGTGCGCCCGGGATGCGTGCTCAGCAGCACCCGCTCGCACACCTGCAGCATGATCGTGAACCCCATACCCAGGCTCGAAGCGGTGGAGAAGCCGCGTTGCAGCGTGGCCTTGGGCAGCGTGCGGAAGTCGATGCCCGGACCCTCGTCGCGGACCACGACCTGCAGCACGTCGCCGTGGGCGTACATCTGGTAGATGCCGCCGCCGGCGTGCCGCAGCGCGTTGACGAGCGCCTCGCCGACCGGCGTGCGGATGTCGGTGACCGGGGCCCAGTCGGGGAACCTCTCGGCCGCCACGCGGGCGATGGCGCCGCGCGCCCGTGAGAGGTCGCTCGGCGCCAGGAACTGGATGGGCTCGGTGAGCGGCACGCCGAGCTGGCCGGAGAGCTCCTCGTCCGTGAGCAGGATGAGCTTGCCGCCGGTCACGGCGTCGAGCACGTCGACGTAGGCCCGGCGGATGCTGTCCTCCTGCCGCCGCAGCGCCCGCTCCGCGTGCCGCACGCCGCTGATGTCCAGCGCCGAGAGCGCCCAGCGGTCGCGGCCGACCGGGTACGCCTCGAGGAGCTCGTAGGCGTCGTCCCCGCGCACGTAGAGCTCCGACCGCGTGGGGCCGCCGCTGCCCGGCCGCGCTCGCCACGACCTCCAGATACGAGCGCATGCGCTCGTCGAGGCCGTCGGGCCGGCTCAGCCGCCTGCCGACGGCCTCCTCCCGCGTCAGCCCCGTGCGCTCCTGCAGGGTCGGGTTCATGTCGACGACCTCGAGGTCGACGAGCTCTCCCTCGTGGTCGCGCACGACCGCGAACAGGGTGAGCCCCTCCACCGCGTTCTCGAACAGGCGCGTGTAGCGCTCCTGCGTCAGCTCCAGGTTCTTGAAGTAGCGGAACCCGAGCACGAGCAACAGCGTGGCCGTCACGAGCCACGAACGCGATGCCCTTGACCGACGCCAGTGCAAGCTCCACGTCCTGAGGCAGGCCGAGCGACCCGAGGATGCGGTCGGACAGGACGATCCAGGCGATGGACACGACCGCGTAGATGAGCGCGTACTTCACCGCCATGCGCCGCGCCTCGCGGCGGCGCCGTCTGCGGGCCTCAGCCCGGTCTGTCGTGGCCAAGCGAGCCATCGCCTCCGAAAACGATGTGTCGAGTGTTCCGCGGGGGTCCCCGCGTCCCTTCCTGTTGCTTCCTACCCCGGCGTGCAGGATGGAACCTCCCGCCGGAGGAACGACGGCGAAGAAACCGTTTGCCAGCTAACCATTAGCCTGCTACCATTCGCCCTCGCATGCCTGCCACAGCGCCACATCACCCCCACGTGGACGACCCGAAGCGGGTGGACGACCTCCCGGTCTGGAAGCTGCCCGAGCTCGAGGGCGTCGACGACCTGTCGGAGCGCGCGTTCCGCACGTTCATCACGACCGCGCGCCTGCACTTCAAGCACATGATGGGGGCCATGGCCGGCGGCCACGCGCGCCACGGCCAGGCCATGTGCCTGCGCCTGCTCAGCGTCAACGAGGGGGCCACGCAGCGGGAGATCGCGCACATGCTGCACGTGGCGCCGCCCACGGTGAGCAAGATGCTCAGCGCCATGGAGAAGTCCGGCCTCGTCGAGCGCCGGGCGGACCAGAGCGACCAGCGCCTCACGCGCGTGTACCTCACGGACGCCGGCCGCGAGCACGATTCGGAGATCGCGGTCGCCGTCGGCAAGTACGTCAACGCCACGTTCGGCGCTCTGTCCGAGCGCGATCGCCGCGACCTCTCGCGCCTGCTGGACAAGCTCGGCGCGAGCATCGCGAAGGAGGGAGGCCGGTGATCCGACTGCTCCGCACCGGCCTGCGTCCCTACGCCTGGATCGTCGTGCTCATCACCTTCCTGGTGCTCGTCCAGGTCATCGCCAACCTGTACCTGCCGACGCTCAACGCCGACATCATCAACAACGGCGTCGTCACCGGCGACACCGGCTACATCGTCAAGACCGGCGCCGTCATGCTCGGCGTCACGCTCATCTACGTGATCGCCGCCATCACGTCCGTGTACTTCGGCTCCAGGACGTCCATGGGCCTCGGCCGCGACGTCCGCGGCGCCCTGTTCCGCCGCGTCCAGAAGTTCTCCCAGGCCGAGGTGAACCGCTTCGGCGCGCCGTCACTGATCACGCGCACCACCAACGACGTGCAGCAGGTGCAGATGGTGCTGCTCATGATGCTCAACGTCGTGCTGCAGGCCCCGATGATGGCCATCGGCGGCGTCATCATGGCGCTGCGCCTCAACGTGCCGCTCTCCGGCGTCATCCTGGTCGCGATCCCCATCATGGGCGCGTTCATCGGCGTCGTGATCTGGCGCGCCACACCGCTCTTCATGTCCATGCAGAAGAAGATCGACCGCATCAACCAGGTCACGCGCGAGTTCCTCAGCGGCGTGCGCGTCATCCGCGCCTTCGACAGGACCACCTACGAGGAGGAGCGGTTCGACGTCGCCAACGAGGACCTGACGCAGACCACCCTCAGCACCGGCCGGCTCTTCGCGATGGTGTTCCCGGTCGTGACGCTGATCCTCAACTTCACGACCATCGCCATCATGTGGTTCGGCGCCAAGCAGATCTCCGACGGCTCCATGCCCATCGGCGACCTCACCGCCTTCCTCCAGTACGTGTTCCAGATCCTGTTCTCGGTGCTCATGGCCACGTTCATGTTCGTCATGGTGCCGCGCGCCGCGGTGTCCGCCGGGCGCATCATGGAGGTGCTCGACACCGAGCCCACCATCGTCGACCCCGAGCAGCCGGCGCAGGACGTGCCGGCGACCGGCCTCGTCGAGTTCCGCGACGTGGAGTTCCGCTACCCCGGCGCCGAGGAGCCGGTGCTCAGCGGCATCAGCTTCACGGCGCGCCCGGGCGAGACGACCGCGATCGTCGGCAGCACCGGCAGCGGCAAGACCACGCTCATCAGCCTCATCCCGCGGTTCTACGAGGTCACCGGCGGCGCCGTGCTGGTCGACGGCGTGGACGTACGCGAGCTCTCGCAGCAGGACCTGTGGCGCAGGATCGGCCTGGTGCCGCAGAAGTCGTTCCTCTTCAGCGGCAGCGTGGCGGACAACCTGCGCCACGGCGACGAGGACGCGGCCGAAGAGCGGCTCTGGCACTACCTCGAGATCGCCCAGGGCCGCGAGTTCGTCGACGAGATGCCGGAGAAGCTCGACACGCACATCGCCCAGGGCGGCGCCAGCGTCTCGGGCGGGCAGCGCCAGCGCCTCGCCATCGCCCGGGCGCTGGCCAAGCAGGCCAACATCCAGATCTACGACGACAGCTTCTCGGCGCTCGACTTCACCACCGACGCCAAGCTGCGCGCCGCGCTGCACAAGCACACGGCCGACGCCACCGTGATCATCGTCGCCCAGCGCGTCGGCACCATCATGCACGCCGACCAGATCATCGTGCTCGACGACGACGGCACCATCGCCGGCATCGGCACGCACGACCAGCTGCTCGAGACCAGCGAGACGTACCGCGAGATCGTGACCTCGCAGCTCGGCGTGCAGGGAGCGGCGTGATGAGCGAGCCGCAGGACAAGACGCAGGGCAACGGCAAGGCGCCGGCAGACGACGCCAAGGCGCCCGCGCGTCCGCGCGGCCCTCAGGGCCCCGGCCCCGGCGGGCCGGGCGGCCACGCCCTCACGCAGCCCACCGCCAAGGCCAAGGACTTCAAGGGCACCATGCGCAGGCTCGCCGGCGAGCTCCGCCAGGAGCGCACGCTGCTGCTCCTGATCGTCATCCTCGCCGTGGCCAGTGTCGGCGTTCGCGGTCGTCGGCCCCAAGATCCTCGGCAACGCCACCAACATCATCTTCGAGGGCGTGGTCAACAAGCAGATTCCCGGCCGGCGTGACCAAGGCCCAGGCCGTCGCCGGCGCTGCGAGCCAAGGGCCAGGAGCGCATCGCCGACATGCTGCGGAGCATGACGCTGAACCCCGGGCAGGGATCGACTTCACGCCCTCGCGCGCACGCTCGCCTGGGTCGCCGTGGTCTACCTGCTGAGCGCCCTGTTCCAGTGGCTGCAGGCGTACCTCATGGCCGGCGTCGCACAGCGCACCATCTATCGCCTGCGACGACAGGCGGACGAGAAGCTGGCGCGCCTGCCGCTCAAGTACTTCGACGACCACCCGCGCGGCGACGTGCTCAGCCGCATGACCAACGACATCGACAACATCTCGCAGTCGCTGCAGCAGAGCGCCACGCAGATCATCACGTCGGTGCTCACCATCATCGGCGTGCTCATCATGATGCTCACCATCAGCTGGCTGCTGTCCCTGATCTCGCTGCTGGTGATCCCGATCTCCGTCGTCATCACGATGCTGATCGCGAAGCGCTCGCAGAAGCAGTTCGCCCGGCAGTGGGAGACCACCGGCGACCTCAACGGCCACGTGGAGGAGATGTTCACCGGCCACAACGTGGTCAAGGTGTTCGGCCGCCAGGAGAGCGCCATCGCCGACGTTCGACGAGCAGAACGACAAGCTCTACCAGGCGAGCTTCAAGGCCCAGTTCATCAGCGGCATCATCATGCCGGTCATGAACTTCGTCATGAACCTCAACTACGTGGCCATCGCCGTCATCGGCGGGCTCATGGTGGCCACCGGCCGCATCTCCCTCGGCGACGTGCAGGCGTTCATCCAGTACTCGCGCCAGTTCACCATGCCGATCACGCAGGTGGCCGGCATCATGAACGTGCTGCAGAGCACGGCCGCCTCCGCCGAGCGCGTGTTCGAGCTCCTCGACGAGGAGGAGGAGACGCCCGACGCGGCCGCGTGCGTCGAGTGCGACCACACGCAGCGGCCACATCAGCTTCGACGACGTCTCGTTCCGCTACGTGCCCGACACGCCGCTCATCTCCGGCCTCACGCTCGACGTCGCGCCCGGCGAGACCGTGGCCATCGTCGGGCCCGACCGGCGCCGGCAAGACCACGCTGGTCAACCTGCTGCTGCGCTTCTACGACGTCGACGGCGGCGCGATCAGCGTGGACGACGTCGACATCAGGGAATTCGCCCGCAGCGACCTGCGCCGCCTGTTCGGCATGGTGCTGCAGGACACCTGGCTGTTCAGCGGCACCATCCGCGACAACATCGCCTACGGACGCGAGGGGGCCACCGAGGACGAGATCCGCGCGGCGGCCAGGGCGGCGCGCGTGGACCACTTCGTCCGCGCGCTCCCCGACGGCTACGACACCCTGCTCGACGACGACGCCACCAACATCTCGCAGGGCGAGCGCCAGCTGCTCACCATCGCCCGTGCGTTCCTCGCCGACCCGGACATCCTGATCCTGGACGAGGCCACGAGCTCGGTCGACACCCGCACCGAGGTGCTGATCCAGCAGGCGATGGCGGAGCTCATGAAGGACCGCACCAGCTTCGTCATCGCCCACCGCCTGAGCACCATCCGCGGCGCCGACATCATCCTCGTGATGGACAAGGGCGCGATCATCGAGCAGGGCACCCACAAGGAACTCATGGCCGCCGGCGGCTTCTACCACGACCTCTACGCCAGCCAGTTCGAGGAGGCGCTGGAAGAGGCGTCCTGAGCACGGCCGGCGCCGAACGCGACTGCAACGCGACCTCCGTTTGCGGCAATTTTTCCTATGTGAGAGCGTTCGGACTCCGCGTGCTGAGGGGGTGATCGCAATGTTCGAGCGCGATCTTGCTGGCGGTCGACGGATCCCACGAATCCAAGGAAGCGATCCGGACCGCGATCGAGCTCGCCGGGATCAGCGGCGGCGAGGTGCTGGTCGTCCACGTCCACGCCAAAGACGTGGGCTTCCAGGTCAAGGACGACGTCGAGACGCGCACCGAGGCGGAGATGCTGGTCGAGGCCGCGTGCGACATCGTCAAGAAGGCCGGCATCCCTGTGGTGGGCGACCTGCGCTCCGCGCGCGTGGACAAGGTCGCCGATGAGGTGCTGGCGGCGGTCGACGCCTACCGCGCCGACTGCATCGTGGTCGGCTCACGGGGCGCCGGCCCGCTCTCCGAGATGTTCCTGGGGAGCGTGGCCAACGAGATCGTGCATCACGCGCGCTGTCCGGTCCTCGTGGCGAAGCCGGTCGCCGTCGCAGCCTGACCGCAGAAGGGGCCGCCGCACCAGCGGGTACGACCCGCGGCGGCCCACCCTCCTCCCTCCGACTGCGGGGGCGGCGGCCCGGGTGACTCCATCCTCCGTGTCGGCCTGAACCCCGCCGCACGACTGGCCGTCTCGTCATGTGCCCGCGCACGCGCGAGCCAGTACACTGAAGCCCTGAGAGATCCCGGCCGGCTCACGGCCCGGGGGGGTACCACAGCCTGGAGGTCCCATGCACCACAGCCGCCTCGGTCGGCTCACACTACCGGCCGCCATCCTGCTCGTGCTCGTCCTCATGGCGGTAGCACCGGCGTTCGCTCTCGCCGAGTCGCCATCGCCGGCGTCATCCGACGCCCCGGTCATCTACCGCATCGGCCTGCAGAGCGAAGTCGACAACATGAACCCGTTCTCGACCTACAACACGATCCCGTGGGAGTGCTTCCGCGTCGGCTACAACTTCCTGACCTGGTACGACGCCGACTACAAGCCCGTCCCCGACCTCGCCACGGAGGTGCCCACGCTGGAGAACGGCGGCATCACCGAGGGCGGCAAGGTCTGGACCTTCCACCTGCGGCCCAACGTCAAGTGGAGCGACGGCCAGCCGCTCACCGCGCGCGACGTCGCCTACACCTACAACCGCATCCTGCGCCAGCAGCTGGGCATGTACATCGGCTACTTCACGGGCGTGACCAAGGTCGAGGCGCCTGACGACCAGACTGTGGTCATCACCTCGAAGAGGCCCAACGCCGTGCTCACCGCCCTGTACGTGCCGATCCTCCCCGAGCACGTCTGGAGCAAGGTGCCGGACAACAAGGTCGAGTCGTGGGCCAACGTACCCATGGTCTCGAGCGGGCCCTTCCAGGTCACCGAGGTCAAGAACAGCAAGTACGTGAAGATGGAGAAGAACCCGTACTACAAGGACGGCTTCGGGGTCGAGCCGACCGTCGACCAGGTGTTCTTCAACATCTATCAGACGCAGGACGGCGTCATCGCCGACTACAAGGCCGGCAACCTCGACGCCGCAATCGAGCTCGACCCGGGCTTCTACCAGAGCCTCAAGGGCGTGCCCGGCTCCACTTCCGTCGCCGCCCCGGGCCTCGGCTTCCACGAGCTGGGCATGAACAGCTACGACAGCCCGAAGAGCAAGGGCAACCCGCTGCTGCTCGACAAGAACATCCGCGTGGCGATCGACTGGGCCATTGACAAGGAGGCGATCGCCGCCGTGGCCATGAGCGGGCTCGCCAAGCCCGGGTCGTCGCTGCTGTCCCCGGTCGACACGTTCTTCCGCTGGGAGGTCCCGGCCGACCAGCTGCGCACCTACGACCCGGAGAAGGCCAAGGCGCTGCTCGACGAGTCCGGCTACAAGGTCGGCGCCGACGGCATCCGCGTGGACGCCAAGGGCAACCAGCTCAAGTTCCGCCTCGCGGCGCTGAACGAGTACCCCATGGACATCACCGCCGCCAAGAAGATCACCTCGTACCTCAAGGACGTCGGCATCGGCACGACGCTCGAGATCATGGACGAGAACGCGTTCTCCGACGCCAACTACTCCAACGCCGACGACGACCTGTACATCTGGAGCTGGACGGCGGACATCGACCCCGGCTACATCCTCAGCATCTTCACCACCAGCCAGATCCTGAACGGCAGCGACTCCGAGTACTCCAACCCGCAGTACGACGCGCTGTACATCCAGCAGGCGCAGGCGGTGGACCCGGCGCAGCGCCAGCAGATCATCCACGAGATGCAGCAGATCCTGTACGCCGACTCGCCGTACTCGATCCTCTGGTACAACACGCTCGTCCAGGCGTTCCGCACCGACACCTGGACCGGCTACAGCTAGCGTGCCGAAGGGCGAGGACGGCGCGGCGTTCCGCAACATGCTGCGCGACACCTACGTGAACCTGAAGCCCGTGGTCGCGACGGAGAACACGGCGGAGTCCGGCGGCGGCAACACCGGCCTCATCGTGGGCATCGTCGTGGCGCTGGTCGTGATCGTCGCGATCGTGGCCGTCGTGCTGATGCGCCGCAAGCCGCGGAGCGTCGAGGAGTGACGCGCTGACGAATCAGCGCCGGCGCGCCAGCGCCGACGCGCGTGCGTGACCCGAAGGGGCGCGGGAGGCTGAAGGACCAGCCGCCCGCGCCCCTGCTCGCGTGCGGCGGCTCCGCCTCCGCGCACACGCCGCGCCGCCGGCCGCCGACCGCCGGACAGAGGTGTGTGCGTTCAGCTCACGTACGTCTGGACGTACGTGCAGACGTCCCATGGGACGTCCGGACGTACGCTTGCACGTACGTCACGCCAGAGCACCCACCCGTTGCGGGGCGCCTCGGGCGAAGCTCGCGCGGCTCAACGAGCCGGCGGGCCTTCGAACTGCTCGACGAGTGCGCCGAGCAGGGAGCGGTACAGGCGATCGTAGTCGGCCTCCATGTAGCGCAGGCGCGTCATGCGCAACACCGAGAGCCCGTGCACGAGCGCCCAGAGGTTGTGCGCCATCTCGTCGCGACCGTATCCGGGACGCCCGTGGAAGACGCCGGCGTCGATACCGCGTTGCACAGCGAGCTGCGGGATGGCGAAGGTCGACTCGCCGGTCATGAACTCCTCCCACGTATCGAACTGGATGGGGAGGGTGTTGAAGAGCAGCTGGAACTGGGGTGCTGCACGGCGAACTCGATGTACCGCAGGCCGAGCGCGACCACGACCTCCCCGGGAGTCGCGCCCTGCGCGTCCATGTGCACGAAGAACGCGCCGAACTCCGCCTCCACGGTCCCGCCGATCTCGCCGATGCGTTCGCAGCCGCCGGGATCTCGCTCGTCGTGTGCGTCCTGTGGCGCGACGCGGCCGTCGTCGGCCTCGTCGTCAACGCCGTGATCCTCGCGGGCCTCGCGGCATGGACCCTCGTCCGCCGCGTCGCCCACTGAGACGGGAGGACCACCGATGACCGCCCACTCCGCCTCGGCGCCGGCCGCCGCCGCCGTCCGCGTCTCCCGCGCCGTGCTGGGCCTCGGCGCACTGATCGCCGTCCTCGTGCTCGTCGTCAGCCTCGCCGGCATCCTGCAGGGCGGCGGCCCCGGCCTCACGGAGGTCGCCACGGTCCGCGGCGACGCCGCACGACTGCTGGGCCACGGCCTCTACCGCTACGACACCGCGTTCAGCGGCGCCGGCTTTCGCGGCACGGACTTCGTCAACGTGTTCCTGGCGGTCCCGGCGCTGGTCGTGTGCCTCCTGGTCTACCGGCGCGGCTCGCTGAGCGGCGCGCTCGCACCGACCGGGGTCGTGACCTACTTCCTCTACGTGTACGCCAACCTGGCGCTGGGGGCCGCGTACAACCAGCTCTTCCTGGTCTACGCGGCGCTGCTCTCGGCCGGCTTCTACACGGTCGTGCTGCTGTTCCGGTGCGTCGACCTCGCGGCGCTCGGTGACGCGGCGCTCGAGCGGCTGCCGCGCCGGCTCCCCGGGGTCTTCTTCATCGTCGCCGGCGTCCTGACCGCCGCCGTCTGGCTGCTGCCGCTGGCCGGGGCTCTGGCAACGGGCGGCACGCCCGACAGGATGGACACGTACACGACGCCCGTCACGTACGCGCTCGACCTCGCGCTGATCGTGCCGGCCTGCTTCATCGCCGCGCGGCTCGTACTGCGGCGCGCCGCGCAGGGGTACCTGGTGGCGGCCTCACTCCTCGGCATCATCGTCTTCCTCGGTCCCGACTTCGTCGCCCAGACGATCTGCCAGATGAGGGCCGGCGTGGAGTTCACCGCCGGCGAGGTGATCGGCCCGATCGGCGGGTTCGGAGCAGTGGCCGTGGCGGCGATCTGCGTGAGCGTGGCGCTGCTGCGCGGGCTGCCGCGGCGAGACGATGGGCAGGCCGGCGCGAGTTACTTCTTGCCGGCGCGGACGTAGCCGATGTCGCCGTCGATCCTGATCGACGTGTCGAGCGGGGCGGAGTACTCCTTGACGAGCTCGAGGATGGTCCGCCCCGCCTCGCCGTGCTGGATACTGGGGATGCCGGCCGTGGACGCGTAGGCCGGCACCAGCCGCGCCGTCACCCCGTCGGGCTTGAGCGTAGCGTCCACCAGCACGGTCTGGCCGGACGGGACCGAGACGTGGTCGAACACCAGGTCGCCGAGACTGTAGGCGATGAGACGCCGCTTGTAGGTCTCGAATCCCTGGAGCACGTGCGGGTGGTGGCCGATGACGAGGTCGGCGCCGGCGTCGATTGCCGCGTGCCCCTCGCTGGTCTGCTGGGAGACTGGGTAGTGCTGGTACTCGTAGCCCCAGTGAAAGCCGACGACCACGTAGTCCACCCTGGTGGAGAGGTCCTTGATGTCCTGCTTCATCCGGCTGATGCCGGTGAACGCCTGGGCCACGCCGGCGTGGCTCTCCGTGGCCTCGAACCCCGGCCACCACACGTCGCTGTAGCCGAGGAAGCCCACGGTGGCGCCGGAGGGAGTAGTGACGATGGCCGGCGCGTGCGCGTCCTCGAAGTCCTCGCCGGCGCCGACCACCTGGACGCCGGCGGTCTCCAGTCGCGCGATGGTGTCCCTGAGGGCCGCGCGGCCGTAGTCCACGGAGTGGTTGTTGCCCATGGTCACCACGTCGATGCCGGCCGTGGCCAGCGCCGGAGCGAACTCGGGCGGGCCCTCGAACGTGTACACCTTCTCCGTCTTGGGGGTACCCAGCGTGGACGTGACGCCCTCGAGGTTGACCCAGGCCGCGTCACCCTTCTGCAGCACGGGCGCGATGTCCTCGAGCACGGCATCCGGACCGTTGGCGTTGGCGTAGGCCTCGACCGAGCGGTCGGGCATGACGTCGCCGCCGCTGACCACGCGGGCTGTGGCCGGAGCGCCGCCGTCCGAAGCGCCGCTGACCGAAGCACCGGAGGCCACGGAAGATGAGGACGCGGCCCGGCCGGTGGCGCCGCCTGCGGCGGTCCCGCCGGCCCCGTCACCGCCCCGCGCCCACGCGACGGCGACGCCGAGGAGCAGCGCCACGAGGGCGATGACGCCCAGCGCCGCGAGCTGACGCCGGCGCGCCCGGCGACGACGAAGCTGTCGCGTTCTGCGGTCCATGAGAGAGATGGTACCGGGGCGGACGGACGCCCGCCGCCGTTCGACGCCTGGCTCTGGAAGGCGAACCCGTTGAGGAACACCTGCTCGCAGGCGGCCACGACGCTCGCGTCGCACGCGGCCCGCACCTGCTACTTGCCGCCCCAGTCCTGCTTGATCGCCTTCCACACCGCCTTGGCGATGGTCTTCGCGCCGGTGTCCGTGTAGTGCACGCCATCCCCACTGCGCAGGGAGGCGTCGATGTCGCCGCTCTTGGTGGAGAGGAGGTCGTAACTGTCAACGTACTGGATCTCGGGGCTGCTCGCGGCCACGTTCTCGAAGAGCTCGTTGAGGTCGCGCATCTTCTTGGACTCCGAGGAGCTCGGCATGACGGGCATGCCGACCCAATACACGCGTTTGACGCCGGCGCGAAGCATGATGGTCGCGATCTGCTTGGCGCGCTGCTCGTACTCTTCGAGCCAGGCCTTCTTCGGGTACATCACGCTCTTGCCGCCGGCGACCATGGGCATGCCGCTGTCGTTGGCGCCGATCATGAAGATGCCGACGTCGTAGTGGCCGTTGCTCATCTGCTCCTTGAGGTGAGCCGGCCAGTCCACCGGCTCCTCATACGTGAGGCGTGAGCTCTCCACGTAGTCAGCCTTGACTCTTGCGAGCCCGTCCTTCTGCCGCAGGATGCCGAGCCACATGCCCGGCATGCCCGAGAGCGAGTCGCCGCCGAAGTAGACGCGCAGCGGATGCTTCCGGGTCGGGCGGTCGAGCGGAGGCTCCGGCGTGGCGCTGGGCACAGGCGACGGGCTGGCCGCCGCGATGGACGCATCGGGCGATGAGGACGCCGAGGCGCCCGCCGAGGCGGGTGCGACGGGCGTTGACGCGGCGGCGGGTGCGGTCGAGGTGACGTTCTGCGGCGCGGCCGCGCCGCACGCCGAGACCACAAGCGCGGCGGCCACAACGACCGCGAGAACGGCGGCGGCGAGCACTCCCGCCGGCGCCGCCATCCCTGTACGCACTCGTTGTGACCGCTGCCTCGTCATCCGTCGGGGAACACTACCCGATACACGTCGGTTCCAGCGGAGGTCGGGTCATGAGCGACGAGTGCAGGCACCTGGATCAGATCGTCATCGGGGTCGCGCCGAGCGGCGACGGCTGCAAGGAATGCATGGAGAGCGGCGGCCGCTGGCTGCACCTCCGCCGCTGCGCCGTCTGCGGTCACATCGGGTGCTGTGATTCCTCGCCCGGCAGGCACGCGACCAAGCATGCGCACGAGACCGGCCACGCCGTCATGCAGTCTTTCGAGCCCGGAGAGGACTGGCTGTACTGCACCGAGGACGACCTGATGTTCGAGATCGAGGAGATGGCGGACTCTCCCAGCCACCCGCCGGGCTGGTCGCCGGGGCCGCCGCGATCGCGCGGCTGAGCCCCTGGACCGACGAGGGGTGTCGTCGGGGCCCCTCGCACCTCGTAGTCCGAGTCGCAGAACGCCGTCACGGCGCGGGCTGGTCGAGCAGGATCCGGTCGAAGAATCCGACCACGATGCGCTCGTACTCGCCGGGCTGGGTCTGGATGCCCTGGACGTGCCCGGAGCCCGGGACCTCCCAGACGCCCTTGGGCGCGAAGGCCGCGTCGTAGTAGACGGGATTCACGGCCTTCTCGACCTCCTGGCCGTCCTGGCCGTAGATGAACAGGACGGCGCGCGGAGCGATGAGCAGTGAGGCGGTCTTGAGCGACATGGGGACGGTCTCGCTGCCGAGCAGCCAGACCGAGACCGTCTGCACCAGGTCCTGCGGGTACTTGAGCACGAGCTCGACGGGATTGACGCCGCGCTCGAGCGGCGTCTCGCGCACGGAGCGGATGCCGGCGCCCTCGCTGACCACCGCCTTGAGGCCGGGGTTGCGGGCGGCGGCCTCGATCATCTGCTCGCCGCCCACCGAGAGGCCGAGGCCGCCGATGCGCCGCTTCTGCACGTCCGGGCGGCGGCGCAGCCACGCCACCCCGGCGTCGATGTCCTTGGTCGACCCCCAGCCGTAGGCGTTGGGGTCGCCCTCGCTCCCGCCGTAGCCGCGCGGGTCGACGAGCAACACGCCGTAGCCGTTCTTCACCAGCATCCGCGCCTGGTCGATGGTCCACTCGCGCGGGAACGTGATGACCGCGGCATGGTTCTGAGAGGGCACGTACCACGCGCTGAGCTTCACGCCGTCGCGCGTGACCAGGCCGACCTTCTCGTACGGCCGCCCGAGGTCGACCGCCTTGACCGCGGTGCGCGGGCGCTCGGTGGCGACTATCGCCATACTCACCGGCAGCACCACCCAGTAGACGACCAGCAGGGCGAGCACCGCCACGATCGCCCGGCGCAGGACGGTCCGCCAGAGCGGTCCGCCGCGCTTGCGCGACGTCCAGGCGAGACACACGCCGAGCACGAGGAGCACCGCACCGGCGACCAGCGGCAGGATGCCGCACAGCGCGCCGGCGCTCATGCCCTCGACCATCAGCCGGTCCACCGCCACGACACCGCTCACGGCCGCGAAGACGCCGAGCAGCAGGCACATGGAGGCCCGCAGTCCGGCGATCAGGCGCGGGTAGAGCTCCGCGCACAGGGCGAGGATGGCGGCCGGCACGATCACCGCGAGCACGTGGTCCTCGCGGTGAACCCCCGGCCGCACGAACACCAGGTACGCGAGCACAAGATAGACGCCGATGGCGAGGGCGGAGACTACGAACGCACGGCGCTCGCCGGGGCCCGGCCGGCACAGCGACGCGGGCACCGTCCCGTGGCCGGCGTCGTCGCTGCTCGCGGCGCCGCCGTTGAGCCGGTCGCCGTTCTGGCCTCCCGCGGCCACAGGCGTGGTGGCATCTGGGGTGGTCGTGCTCACGCGAACCCTCCCAGGCCGCTCGCCAGTACTTCCACCACCGGATTATAGGACCGGCGCGCTCTGAGCGTCGGGGGCAGGCTCGCCCGCCTGCGGCGCGGGGGGCTGCGCCGCGGACGCACCTCCGCCGCGCCCGAGCGCCGCGAGCACGTCGGAGGGATCGCGCAGCCGCGAGACGACCACGGCGCATACCGCGAGCAGCACGCTCATCAGCAACAGCGAGACCGCGAACGAGCCGCTGCCGGTGCGCAGCGGACCCATGATGTAGACGAACACGACGGAGCACTGGCCGAAGAGCTGGACGAGGCCGTTGGACGTGCCCTCCGGCGTCGGGAACGTCACCTCCGCCGCGTACTGCATGCCGATGGGCAGGGCGCCGACGATGAAGAAGCCCAGAGCGGCGGCGCTCGCGTACAGCAGCACGGTGGTGGAGACGAATGCCACTCCGATGAGGCTGGGGATGGCGAGCGTGAGCGTCAGTACCAGGTAGCGGATGCGCCTGCCCTGCTTGTCCGACAGCGCCGAGAGGACCACGGCGCCGATCACGCCGGCCACCAGCATGAGCGCGCCGAGGATGCCGGCGTCGGTGGCGCCGAACCCTCTCGGGAGGATGATGTCGCCGACCCAGGTCGTGACGCCGTTGAACACACCCATGATGACGAACGCCACGGCGAGGATGACCAGGAACGGCTTGACGGTGAGTGCGTGCTTGAGCCCGTCCAGCATGAGCGCCCGGACCTCCGCCTCGGCGGGTCCGGGCGGCGTCACCGGCCGCTCCCGCGCGATGAGCAGGAACGCCACGGCAGAGACCGCCGCGGCGACTCCGTAGATCAACTGCATCTCGGAGATGGCCATCATGCCGGCGAGCACCGGTGAGAGCGCCATGCCCACGGCCACGCCGAGCATGCTGGCCAGCGTGATCAGGCCCACCGCGGTGGCGCGCTCGTTGGCGGGGAACCAGTTGGCCGGCACCTTGGTCCACGAGTCGAGCAGGAACGGCTGCGCCACGGCGATGCCGACCGTGCTGGCGAGGACCAGTGGGTAGCTGTCGCCGGCCAGGCCACGGACGACGCCGAAGACGCCCATCATGACGACGCCGAATCCCACCGCGGTGCGGAATCCCCGGGAGTCGATCACCCAGGCGGCCGGCAGAGACAGCGGGATGAAGGCGATCATGAACACCATCGCCAGCAGGCTGACCATCTGGTGGGACACGCCGTAGTAGCCAGCGGCGTCGGCGATGATCGGCGCATAGCTGATCCACAGCACCTGGATGAGGACATTGACCAGCATGAACACGCCGAGGACCACCCAGCGGTAGCCGTACACGCGGTACTGCCCGTCGCCGCTCACCCCGGTCACACGCGCGGCGCCAGTCTCGCCCGTACCCTCCACATCGCTCACGTCGTCCCCCGGTCGCCGCGGTTGATGCGCCGGTACACGGGGCGCATCTGTCTGTGGATCTCGATGAAGGTCTCGTAGCTCGCATCGTAGACCGTGCGGGCCGCGGCGTCAGGCTCGAACTCGCCGTCGAACTCGACGAGCCCCGGCACTTCGCCGAACGAGATCTCGCCGAGCCCGGCGGCGGCGATCCACGCCGCTCCCCGGGCGTTGGCCTGGATCGGCTCGCGGACGCGGCGGACGGTCACGCCGAGTGCGTCCGCGACGATCTGCGCCCAGACGTCCGACTGGCCACCACCGCCGACCAGGTTGATGCTCTCGACAGGCCGGCCCAGGAACTTGCCGACCGGCCCGAGCAGCCAGCGCGTGTTGAGGGCGACCCCCTCGAAGAAGGCGCGCACGATGTCCTCGCGCGTGTTGGCCAGCGAGAGGTTGTGGAGGCCGGCGCGCAGGGTGCGGTCGTCCACGGGCGCGCGCTCCCCCCAGATCCACGGCGTGTAGAGCACGCCGTTGCTGCCCGGCGGCACGCGCCGCGCGATCTGGTCGAAGATCTTGAAGACGTCCGGCTGCTCCTCCTCCGCCAGCAGCTCATCCTGGTGGTAGAGCACGTTGTCGCGCAGCCAGGTGAGGTTGCCGCCGGCGGTGGCCTGCAGCGCAGTGAGCAGCCAGCGGCCGGGCACCGCGCACGGCAGCGACGCGAGGCTGTGGAGCACGTCGGTCTTCTTGAACGGCACGTGCGCCGCCATCCAGGACGACGTGCCGAGGTAGAGGTGCACGGCAAGGTCGTCCGTCGTGCCGGCGCCGACCGCGGCGGCCGTGGTGTCGATAGCGCCGGCGACGACCTGCGTCTCCGGCGCCAGCCCGAGCTCCTCGGCCGCGGCCGGCGTGAGCCGGCCGAGCACCTCGGTGCACTTGACGATCTCCGGCAGCTTGTCGCCGTCGATGCCGCAGTCGCGCACCAGCGCGGCGTCGTACCTGACGTCGTCCGCGTCCCGGTTGTCCGTGACCCAGTCGGTCATGATCGAGTCGTAGCTCGCCGCCATGCGCCCAGTGAGCTTGAGGTTCAGGTAGTCCGGCACATTGAGGAACTTGTGCGTGCGCTCGTAGACCTCCGGCATCTCGTCGCGGATGTAGAGCATGTGGGCCGCCGGGTCCTTGCCGGTCGGCGAGGGCATGCCGCCGGTGAGCTTCACCCAGCGGCGGACCTTCAGCAGGCTGATGCCCTGCATGGCGGGGAACCCGCCGAACTGCCGCCGCAGGTGCGGCGCGCCGCGCATATCCATCCAGAGGATGCAGTTCGAGAGCGGCGCGCCGGACTCGTCGACCGGCACCGTACCCTCGCTCTGCGTGCTGCAGCAGACGGCGGCGACGTCCGCGGACGGACCCGCGTGGCGGGCGAGCAGGCGCCGCGTCGCGGCCACCACGGCCCGCCACCAGTCGTCCGGCCGCTGCTCCGCGCCGCCGCCCGGCAGCACGAGCAGCTCGACGCGCTCGAACTCCCAGCCGGCCACGCGCCCGTCGATGCCGATGAGCGCGACCTTGGCGCCCGAGGTGCCGAGATCGACGGCGAGGACGTAGCGTGAGGCACGCGGGACGGCAGCCATGGCGGCAGCATAGCACCCGCGCCTGCCGCGCCCGGGCTCCGAACCTGGAGTGCAGGGTCAGTGCGTCAGGGACGGAAGCGGGCGACGAGCGCGTCGGTGTCGCCCGCGGCATGGGTCCATCCACAGGCGTAGACGAGCGTCACGCCGTCGGTCCCGCGTGCCACCGAGACGTCGCGGAACTCGCTGGCACGGTCGTCGCCGCCCACGATCCCGGAGCGGACCAGGCCGCCCGTCGCCGAGAACTCGGCGACCACGGCGTCGCCGCCCGAGTTCCCGGCACAGTACGCGCTGCCGTCGGGCGCGAGCTCCATGTCCCAGAAGCTCACGGGGGTCGTGCTCGCCGTGGCCACCGCCGGGGAGAGGGCCGCGGAGAGCAGTCCCCCGTCGACCGCCCGTCTGACGAGGAACCCGCGCCTCAGAGGCAGACTCCCGCCTTCCGGGTGTTCGACGAACCCGGCGACCGCCACGCCGCCGTCCGCGTCGACGGCGACCGCGTTCGGCCACGCGCCGTCCCCGGTGCGCCACCATCCCTGAGCCCAACGGAAGCCGCCGGCCGTGTCGTACGCGGCCACCCAGGCCTCCCTGTCGTGGGCCATGGTGGAGACGGCCGCGGCCACGACGACAGTGGAGCCGCGAACCGCGAGAGCCCGACCCTCCTCTATCCCGTTGCTGGCCAGCGGCACGGTCCGGGCCCAAGCGACCTGCCCGGATGCGCGCACGCAGACGAGCGGGACGAAGATCTCGCTGCTGCCGACTGCCTGACCGGTGAGGTACGTGGTACCCCTGCCGGTCACCCGCATCGCCCGGCACCAGTCGACGTTCCCGCCGCCGTCCCAAGACGTCTTCCAGAGGAGCTTGCCCGCCGGCGAGAACTTGACCAGCAGGAAGTCCTCTCGCCTGGTCTCCGTTCCGAGCGTGCCGGCCACGTAGGCGTTATCGGAAGAGTCCAGCCCCAGACCGATGGGGTATTCCTCCTTTCCCGAGCGCCGGTAGTACGCCTTCCAAAGCACCTTTCCGTGGGGAGACAACCGGACGAGCAGGATGTCCCTGTCGCTCGCGCCGCTCGCTGTGCGGGAAGCAGCCACGAACACGTCACCCCGCCTGCCCAGAACGACCGCTCTGGTCTCCTGCGCGCCGGCCAGAGCCACCCGGCGCAGCCACTTCCGCCCGCCCTCACGCTCATAGCAGGCGACGACGATGTCGGCGCCCTGCGTGTATGCGCGAGAAGTGCCGGCGACGATGAGGCTGCCGTCGCGGCCGACGGCGGAGCCCCGCCACTCGTCCTCTCCGTCGGAGGGTGCGTACTCACGTGTCCAGCGGACGGACGTGATCGGGACGGCGGCGTGCACCTGGGCGACCGCCACCAGGACACCGCACACAGCGATGACGAGCAGGACGGCGAACTCGAACGCGCGCGGGCCTCTCATGGCTCCCCCTTCTCGTAAGCCGGCCGGCGGTCGCCGGCACCCCCCCGATGATGCCGCCGTACGATACTAGCGCGCGGCCGTCATGCCGGAGCGTTGACCTCAGACGCCCTCGACGCTGGAGAGCACGCGCTCGAACCGCTCGAGCGCGTCGTCGATCACCTCGTCCGTGTCGGCCATCGACGTGTACATCCGCGAGCCGGCCAGCGTGATGAGGCCGTTGGCGGCGTAGGCCGCGCCCATCTCCTCCATCATGTGCTTGCGCGGCTTCATCTGCTTTGCGAAGCGCACCGGGTGCTTGAGGTCGAGGAGCATCACGCCCGAGGTCTCGAGGTGGACGATCGAGCCCTGGTTGTAGGCGACGAACGGCAGGCCGTACTTGTCGATGATGCGATTGAGGCCTGCGGTGAGCCGGTCCCCCGCCATCCCGGCCAGGACGGGCGCGCCGGTCCGCTCCATCTCACTGATCGCGAAGTACCCCGCGGCGCAGCTCAGCGGGTTGGCGCTCAGCGTGCCACCGATGTAGGCGCGCTCTCCGGTCTTGCCGCCGATGCCGCTGGCGAAGCTCGCCATGACGTCGCGACGGCCGCCGACGCCGCCGGCCATGGGATACCCGCCGGTGATGCACTTGCCGAAGATGGTGAGGTCGGGGCGCACGCCGAAGTACCCCTGCGCCCCGCCCAGGCCGAGCCGGAACCCGGTGACGACCTCGTCGAAGACGAGCAGCGCCCCGAACTCGTCGCACAGCTCGCGCACCGCGGCGTTGAAGCCGAACGGCACCGGCCGGGTGCCGCTCTCCGGCCCGACCGGCTCGACGATCACCGCCGCCGTGCCTCCCATCCGCTGGTTCTGCTTGAGCTTCCTCCGCAGCGCGTCCAGGTCGTTGGGGAAGAACTCGCGCGTCCTGGCCGTGGCGCCGAACGGGATGCCCTTGGCCTCGAACCGCCAGGTGCCGGGCACGTGCAGGCCGTACACCATCTGGTCGCTCCAGCCGTGGTACGCGCCGCCGACCTTGACCACCCACTTCTTGCCGGTGAACGCGCGCGCCCCGCGGACGGCCGCCATCACGCTCTCCGTGCCCGAGCCGAGCATGCGGAACATCTCGACGGACGGCACGAGGCGGTTGACCAGTTCGGCCAGCTTGAGCTCGTACTCGTGGAACAGCCCTGTCACCGGACCGGACTCCTCGACGACCTCGGCCACCTGCCGCCGGAGAGGCTCGTAGTTGCTGCCGAGCACCGTCGGCCCGCCGGCCTGCAGGAAGTCGATGTACTCGTTGCCGTCCAGGTCCCAGAGGTGGGCGCCCTCGGCCTTGCGCATGGCCAGCGGGAACGGGTAGTTGAAGGCGAGGTTGTGCTGCACGCCGCCGGGGATGAGCTCCATGGCGGCGCCGGTGAGCTCCTTGCTGCTGCTGCAGCTCGTGTCGTACCAGGCGAGCACCTCGTCCATCACGTCGCGGCGGATGGGGCGGAGCGGCTGCTCGACGAGCGCCGCGAGCTTCTCGTAGACCGCGGGGACGTCCGGGTACCGGCTGATCGCGTAGCCGGCGAGCTGCGCGCCGGAGGGGCCGGCCGGCGGAGCCTCGCCGGCCTTCGCGGCCCTCGCGGCCTCCGCGGCCGGCGCCCCGGCGGGCTCGCCGCGGCCGCCCGGGCCGCCTCGTCCGCATCCGCCGCGCGCTCCTCCTCGCGAGCGCGCAGCGCGGCCGCCTCGCGCGCGGCGCGCGCCTCCTCCACCTGCCGCGCCAGCTTCTTCTCGTCCTTGCGCAGCTTCTGGAAGGCGACCTCGCGGATGGGCAGCGGCACCTTCTCCGCGCGACCGTCGGTGAGCAACGCCAGCAGGTAGTCGAGCGCGACCTTCTCGAGCAGCGCCATGTTGTGCACGGCCTGTTCGGCGGAGCCGCCGAGCACCAGCACGCCGTGGTTCTCGAGGATGAACGCGTTGGCGCCGCTGCCGACCTTCTTCGTCACGTTCTTCTTGAGGAAGCCCGTCCCCGACGGGGCGTACGGGACGAGGTCGACCGAGCGGCCGAGGTACCGCACCTGTTCGTCGAACAGGGCGGGGATCGGCCGCTCCATCAACGCGAGAGCGCTCGCGTAGGGCTGGTGCGTGTGGATGATGACGCTCACGTCATCGCGCAACTCGTACACGGCCGCGTGCATGGACGACTCGATCGACGCCTTCTTCTCGCCCAGGATGTGCCGCCCGTCGAGCCCGAGCACGCAGATGTCGCCGGGCTCCATCTTCCCGTAGTCGTAGCTGGACGGCGTGATCGCGTAGGCGTCCTCGCCCGGCACACGCACCGACACGTTGCCCTCGGTGGCCTTGAGATAGCCCCGGTCCAGCAGCGTCCGGCACACCTCCACGACGAGCTCACGCGACGGGCCGTAGTGACTCATTGCTCAGACCTCCACGAGGACGAGGAAGATGGTGACCACCGCAAGGACGATGCTGAGTGCGGTGAGGATCCAGAGCGACCACACACTCGTGGGCAGGGGACGGTCGTCGGCGAGGGAAGAGCGGATGCCCTGCATGTGAAGAGCGCCGAATACCAGGAAGAGCACGCCCAGCACACCGTAGCCCGCGCCGAGCAGCCCGAAGACGACATGGGACGCGTCGACGAGGGCCGGCAGGAGCCTGCCGACCGCCAGCGCCAATCCGAGCGTCCCGAGCCCGGTGCGCAGCCACGCGAGGTACGTCCTCTCCGCCGCCAGCCAGGTGCGGCGCGGCGCGGAGTCGCCGCCCGAAGCGTCGGCAGGGCCTGCGGAGCGCTCCTCGCGAGTGGCGGGATCCGGCGATTCCATACTGGTCATCCTACTTCTTGCGGACTCCACCGAGCGCCAGTTCGACGAACCTGCGCGCCGCCGGCGCCAAGGGCCCCGGCCGGTGGGCGAGCACCACCCTGCGGGTGATCTGCGGGCGCGGCGCGGCGACCACGGCCCCGAGCCGCGAGGCGCGTTCCGCGAGCGCCTCCGGCACCATCGCGGCGCCTGCGCCGGCCGCCACCAGCGGGAGGATCGCCTCACGCTGCGCGGCGACCACCACGACGTTCGGCACGAGCCCCACGGCCGCGAAGGCCTCGTCGAGCAGCCGGCGGCTCGAGGTCCCCTCGGGGGTCGCGATGAAGGGCACCCTCTCCAGCTCCTTCACCGACAGTGAGCGCCGGTCGCGCCGCGTGCCGGGCGGAAGGATGACCAAGAGGCGCTGACGCCCGAGTTCGTGGATCGTGAGGGTCTCGGGCAGCGACACCGGCTCCGCGAGAGCGACCTCACAGACGCCGTCGCGCAGCAGGGCGACGAGGTCCGCGGTGTCCTCCGGAGCGGCGAGGTCCACGTGCACGCCGGGGTGCGCCGCGCGGAACCGGCCGACGAGGTCGGCCAGCGGGTCCGCGGCGAGCGTCGGCAACGAGCCGAGAGCAAGTGTCCCGGTCTCGAGCCCGGCGATGGAGGCCGCCGACGCCCGCGCGATCTCGAGGTCACGGAGAGCTTGTCGCGCCGGGCCGACGAAGGCCTCTCCGGCCGGCGTGAGGCGCACGCCGCGGCCGAGCCGGTACAGCAGCTCCGTCCCGACCTCCTCCTCGAGCTGCCTGACCGCCAGCGAGAGGGCCGGCTGCGACACGAAGAGCGCCTTGGCTGCATTCGTGAACCCACCCTCGTCGACGACCGCGAGGAAGTAGGTGAGACGTCGAAGGTCCATCAGCAGATCATATACCTCTGAGCGAAACACGGTATTCGACTTCTAGGTCAGTCTCGGGAAGCATAAGGATAGAGGATCAGTGCAACGAGGCGATCGACCGCGGAGGCGACGTGGCATCCACTACGCGACTGGTGGCAAGCGGGACCCCGCACGGGTGGCAACGACTGCTCGTCGAGCCGGCCAGGCCCCGAGCCGTCGCCACGCACAGGTACGCACCCTGGTTCGTCGTCGCCACCGTCTGCGTGGGCGCGTTCATGGGCCAGCTGGACGCGAGCATCGTGGCTCTGGCGTTCCCGACGCTGCAGCACGACTTCCACGCCTCTCTGGGTACGGTGACCTGGGTGGGGCTCGCCTACCTGCTCGTCCTGGTGGCGAGCGTCGCGGCCATGGGCCGGCTGGCCGACATGTTCGGCCGCAAGCTCCTCTACACCTACGGGTTCGCCGTCTTCATCATCGGCTCCGCGCTCTGCGGTCTCGCCCCGGGCCTGCTGGCCCTGGACGGCTTCCGCGTCCTCCAGGCGATCGGCGCGGCCATGCTGCAGGCCAACAGCGTCGCCATCATCGTGCTGGCGGTGCCGCGGCGGTCGCTCGGCCGCGCTATCGGCATCCAGGGCGCCGCACAAGCGGTCGGGCTCGCCCTCGGACCGGCCGTCGGCGGCCTCCTGCTGGCGGCCGGCGGCTGGAGGTTCCTCTTCCTCATCAACGTGCCCTTCGGCATCGCCGGCATGATCGCCGGCCTCTTCCTCATCCCGCGCAGCCGCGACCTCGCCGCACGCGTGCGCTTCGACTGGGCCGGGCTGGTCCTCTTCGTGCCGGCGGTCGTCGCACTGATGGCCTCCATCTCGCTGGGCAACAGCGTCGGCTGGACGTCCACCGCCCTGCTCGGCGCGGTCGCGCTCGGAAGCGCGCTCGCGGTGGGCTTCGTGCTGCGGGAGCGCCGGGCGAGGGCCCCGATGCTCGACACCCGTCTGTTCCGCAGCCTGCCCTTCTCGGCCGGCGTGCTCAGCGGGCTGCTTTCGTACCTCGTGATGTTCGGCGTCCTCCTGGTCGTCCCGTTCTTCCTCGAACGCGCACTGGGCATCGGGGCGGGCCGCACGGGGCTCGAACTGGCGGTCATGCCGGTCGCCCTCGGGCTCGTCGCACCGTTCGCCGGCCGCCTCGCCGACAAGCTGGGCGCCCGGCCGCTCACGGTGACGGGCATGCTGCTCGTCGCCGTCACACTCACCACTCTGGCCGTCACACGTCCGGGGCAGGGTGCGCTCATCGCGGGGTTGGCGCTGGTGGGCGTCGGCCTCGGCCTTTTCACGCCGTCCAACAACGCCGCGATCATGTCGTCCGCGCCCAAGCAGGAATCGGGCGTGGCCTCAGGCGTGCTCAACATGACTCGCGGCATGGGCACCGCCCTCGGGCTGGCGCTCACCGGGATGGTCTTCAGCCTGGTCGCCGCACCCGGAAGAGGTCTCCAGTTCTCGCTGGCCTTCCTTGCGGTGGTCGCGGTGACGGCCGCCCTGGTGGCCGCGCTGCGCGGCGGCCGCCCCCTGGCGGCCACCCCGGCAGACCCGGCCTGAGGCCGGGCCGTCCCTCCCGGCTCACCGCCGGGACTCAGCCCGGTGTTCGGCGGTTCACCCATGTCTGGGTGAGGCGCCGACGTCAGGGGCGCCCGTAGCCTGCTCCCAGCAGCACTGTTCCGGAGGGGACGCGAGACCGGCGAGGAGGGCACGATGAGCACCTACACGATCCATCCGCAGGAGCGACACCACCGCGCGACCGAGTGGACACTGCACCACCCACTGTTCGCGACGGTCGCCGCGCTGCTTGCCGCGGTGCTCGCGGGTGTGCTCATCGGGATCCTGTTCAGCCTGGTGCTCGCCGGGGCGCCGGCGGCCACGCAGCACCGCGCCGGCGGGCACGCCCTCGCCACGGTGGCGGCGGCCCAGCACGCGGCTGCCGCGACCGCCGGGGCGGGGCAGACCGTCATCGGCGCCACCGCCGCCGGTCGCACACGCAGCCCGGCCCGCGGCGGGCTGGCCGCCGGTCGCACGACCGCCGCCGGGAGCGGCTTCATCGTCGTCAAGGCCACCCGGGAACCCGCGCGCGGAGGATTCCCCGGCCGGTCGCTGGGCGCGGGGCACGTGCCCGGCGCGGCGCTGATGCACGCGACGGCCGCCCGGTGACCCGAGGTGGGGGAACGCTCCGCCTCCCCTAGGGCGGAGCGGCTGAGGCCGGGCGCCGCGAGGCGCCCGGCCTCTCGTCGTACGGAGCCGAGTGGTCTCTCGGTCGGACGCTCGCGTCGGCGCGCCGGCGCGTCAGGCGCCGAGCGTGCGCAGGTACGCGGAGACGGCCGCGAGCCCGCCCTCGAGCACGTCGCGGGCGCTCGCGTAGCCGAGGCGGAAGGAGTGCTCCTCGCCGAAGGCGATGCCGGGCATGACGAAGGCGCCGTTGAAGTCGAACAGCCCCTGGCAGAACTCGGTGGACGGGACGTCGAGGTCGTAGTGGATGAGGGCGATGGTGCCGGCGCGCGGGCGGACGTACCGCAGGTGCGGCTCCCGCGCGATCCAGTCGTCCACGACGGCGAGGTTGCCACGCACGATGCCGAGGCTGCGCTCGAGCACCGCGTCGATGTGCTCGAGCGCGACGGCGGCAAGAGCGTCGTCGAGCACGCCGGCGCTGATGGTGGTGTAGTCGCGCACGTCGAGGCAGCGCTGGACGATCTCGTCGGGGCCGGCCACCCAGCCGGTACGCAGGCCGGCCAGCGAGTAGCTCTTGCTCATGCTGCCGCTGCTGACGCCCTTCTCGTAGAGGTCGGCGACCGACGGCGCCGTCGTCCCCGGCTCGTGCTCCAGGCGCCGGTACACCTCGTCGCAGAACAGCCAGGCGTCGTGCTCGCGCGCGACCTCGACGATCTCGCGCAGCAGCGGCTCGTCGATCAGCGCGCCGGTCGGGTTGTTCGGGTTGTTGAGCACGATCAGGCTCGTGCGCTCGTCGGCCGCCGCGCGGATCGCCTCCACGTCCGGCAGGTAGCCGTCTTCTTCGCGCAGGCGCACCACGTGCACGTCCGCGCCGAGCGATTCCGGCACCGAGAACAGCTGCTGGTAGGTAGGCTGCACGCTGACCACAGTGGTGCCCGGCTCGACCAGGGCGTACAGCGCAAGGAAGTTGGCGCCGATGGCGCCGTTGGCGGTGAGCACGTTCTCGGGGCCGATGCGCTCGCCGTACAGCGCCGCCACGGCGGCGCGCAGGCGCGGCGAGCCCACGATGTCCCCGTAACCCAGCCAGGTGTCGCGGAGGCGACGCAGCACGCCGTCGGCGTCGCCGCTCAGCTCCAGCAGCTGCTCCAGCGTGAGCGAATGTACGCAGGTCTCGGCGATGTTCCAGGTGGCCGTCGTCTCGTGGGCGTTCATCCACTGCTCGACGAAGAACGGTTCGATGCGCACGCGGAGCCTCCGGGATGGGGCCGGCCGCCGCGGCGGCCGCGGGTGTGGGGACCGGCACATCGTGCCGCCTGGAGCGGGCGGGGGCAAGCGGCGGTCCCTGTCGCGAGGGGTCCGGCTGTAGACTCCGGCTCAATGGCGGACTACATCACCCCGGAGCAGGCGCGACGCTTCTACGACCGGATCGGCCGTGGGCAGGACGCGCGGCCGCTCAGCGAGCGCCGCGCGCTGGACGCGCTCGCCGAACAGGGCGACTTCTTCCGGGCAGAGGCGGTCGTCGAGCTCGGCTGTGGCACGGGCAGGTTCGCCGCCCGGCTGCTGCGCGAGCGCCTGCCGCGCGACGCGACCTACCTCGGTCTCGACGTGAGCCCGCGGATGGTCACGCTCGCGAGCGCGGCCCTGGCGCCCTGGGCGGACCGCGCGCGCGTCCTGCGCACGGATGGCGCCATCCGGCTGCCCGTGCCGGACGGCTCGGCCGACCGGGTCGTGAGCACTTACGTCCTCGACCTCCTGAGCCCCGAGGACGGCGCCGCGTTCGTCGCCGAGGCGCACCGGGTGCTGCGGCCCGGAGGAGCGCTCGCCCTGGCGAGCCTCACGCCGGGCCACACGCCGCCGGCGCGCGCCGTCACTCGCCTCTGGGAGGGTGTCTGGCGGGTGCGCCCGGCGCTACTCGGCGGCTGCCGCCCGCTCCACCTGGGAGGGCTCCTCAACCCGGACGACTGGTCGGTGACGACTCGCTTCCCGGTCACGGACTGGTTCCTCAGCTCCGACGTCCTGGTCGCGCGCCGTCGCTGAGCGCGTGTAGGCTTCGGCGAGACGACGAGGGAGCGCCGATGGACACCGATGAGTTCCGCAAGCTCGGCCACGAGCTGGTCGACTGGGTCGCCGACTACCGGGAGCGGATCGGCGAGTTTCCGGTGATGAGCCGCGTGCAGCCGGGCGAGGTGGCGGCGCAGCTGCCCACCGAGCCACCGCGGCAGGGCGGCGACCTCGAGAGCATCGTCGCCGACCTCGACCGCATCGTCATGCCGGGGATCACGCACTGGAACCACCCCGGGTTCCTCGCCTACTTCCCCAGCAACAGCGACCTCTCGTCGGTGCTCGCAGACATCGTCGGCTCCGGGCTCGGCGTGCAGGGCATGAGCTGGCTCACCAGCCCGGCCGCCACCGAGGTCGAGGACGTGGTGATGGACTGGCTGCGCCAGATGGTTGACCTCCCCGAGACCTTCACCGGCGTCATCGAGGACACGGCCAGCACCTCGACCTTCACGGCTCTGCTGTGCGCGCGGGAGCGGACGTCCGGCTTCAGCCAGAACCGCGGCGGCCTGCAGGCCGAGGACGCGCCGCTCGTGGTGTACGCCAGCGACCAGGCGCACAGCTCGATCCCCAAGGCGGCGCTGCTCGCCGGGTTCGGGAGCGAGCACCTGCGCCTCATCGAGACCGACGACGAGCACGCTCTCCGGCTGGACCTGCTGGAGCGCGCGGTGGCGGACGACCTGGCGGCCGGCCGCCGGCCCTGCGCCGTGGTCGCCGCGGTCGGCACGACCGCGACCACGGCGCTCGACCCGGTAGCAGGCATCGCCGACCTCTGCGCGCGCCACGGCATCTGGCTCCACGTCGACGCGGCCCTGGCCGGCACGGCCATGATCTGCCCCGAGTACCGCTGGATGTGGGAGGGCGTGGAGCGCGCCGACTCCGTCGTCTTCAACCCGCACAAGTGGATGGGCACCGGCTTCGACCTCTCCGCGTACTACGTGCGCGACCCCGAGCACCTCGTGCGTGTGATGAGCACCAATCCGAGCTACCTGCGCACGGCCCACGACGACGTGGTGCGCAACCTGCGCGACTGGGGCATCCCGCTCGGTCGCCGCTTCCGCTCGCTCAAGCTGTGGTTCCTGCTGCGCGAGCACGGCGTCGAGGGGCTGCAGGCGCGCATCCGCCGGGACATCGCCAACGCCGCGTGGCTGGCGGAGCAGGTGGGTGCGGCGCCGGAGTGGGAACTGCTCGCGCCGGCGCCGCTCCAGACCGTGTGCCTGCGCCACGTGCCGGCGGCGCTTGCCGGTGACGAGGAGGCGCTCGCCGCCCACAACGCCGCCGTGGTCGAGCGCATCAACGACGCCGGCCGCTTCTACTACGGCACCTCCGTCCTCAAGGGCACGCTCATCCAGCGCGTGTCCGTCGGCGCGCAGCCCACGCAGCGCGAGGACGTCGAGGCGTTCTGGGCGGCGCTGCAGGAGACTGCGGCCGCCGTCTGACGCCGGCCGTTCGGCCGGACCTGTACGCAACGGAAGGCCGCGCCCGCTCTCCCGGCGGGCGCGGCCTTCCTGCACGTCACAGCCGCGGCTCTGTGGTCACAGCGGCCAGCGGAGCCGGCCCCACGCGGTACGGCCGCATCATCTCGTTGTCCTCGTGCTCGAGGATGTGGCAGTGCCACACGAACAGACCGGCCGTGTCGAACCGCGCCTTCACTCGCGTGAACTCACCCGGATAGACCACCACCGTGTCCTTCCAGCCCGTCTCCCACTTCTCGGGCTTGAGCTCGGCTCCGGGTCCGGCCATGCCGTGCGGCGACATCATCGGGTCGGTCACCACACGCTTGACCACCTGGAACTGCACGAGGTGGATGTGGATGGGGTGCGCGTCCATGGTGAAGTTGCGGATGTTCCACGCCTCAACCGCGCCGACGGCGGGGTTCTCCGTCACGCCGTCCATCCAGAGCAGCGGCTGCGGCCCGCCCTGCGGCGTCCACGTGCCGAGCGCGGCCTCACGAGGCCCGAACGGCTCGCCGTTGGGGTCCAGCACCACGTTGTGCTGCTGGTCCTCGCCGGCCTTGACCGTCGAGGAGCTCAGCTCGTTGAGGCTGACGTTGCGGACGGCGCTCGGCCGGGGGAGCCGCTTGATCGCCGGCAGCGCGAGCTTGTCCGGCGCGGCGCTCGTGTCGGGACCGGTCGCCGCGCGCACGCGGAACTGCATGACCTGCCCGGTCGTGGCGGGGTCGGCCGGCGAGGCGTCGGAGTCACCGCCGAAGGGCTCGTCGGGGCCGACGTTGCGCAGGACGATCCGGGTGCCGCGCGGCACCTTGCTGAAGTCCACGAGGACGTCGGCCCGCTCGGCCGGCGCGATGAGCAGCTCGCGGAGCCGCACCGGCTTCGGCAGGTACCCGCCTTCGCTGCCGATCTGCGTGAACGGCATGCCGTTGCTCATCTTGAGGAGCAGGAACCGCGACTCCGTGCCGTTCAGCAGCCGGAACCGGTAGCGCCGCTGTTCCACGTTCAGGTACGGCCACGTCTTGCCGTTGACGACCATGGTGTTGCCGAAGAACTCGGGGTTCCACTGCGGCGAGATGTCGCTCATGGCGCCGTTCAGCGCCGGGTCGGGCGTGAGCGGGATCCTGAGCTCCGGAGCGCCGGGGAACTGCTGCGGCAGCCCCGGCACGTTCAGTCCCTCGAAGAACGCGCGGTTGTCCGGGTAGAACAGCGAGCCGTCGGCGTTGAAGGAGCGATCCTGGATGGCGATGGGGATCTCGTCGTACCTGGTCCCGGGCTTGTCGCCACGCTGGGGAGCCGGCCTGGGCAGCCGCTTCGCGACCGTGTCCTTGTCGCTCCGCACCAGGTAGAACCCGGCCGGGCCGGCGTAGACGTTGAGCCGGGTCATGCCGAGCGTGTGGTCGTGGTACCACAGCGTCGCCGGGCGCTGGTCGTTGGGGTACTGGAACACGGCTGAGCCGGGCTCCCACGCCTGGCCCCAGCGCGCCTCAAACTCGGCCTTGAACTGCTGATAGAAGGACCCCTGGGTCCCGTAGCCGGCAGGGATGTCGTTCGCGGCCGGCAGGAACCAGGCCTCTGGGTATCCGTCGCTGTCCTCCGTGGTGTGCGCGCCGTGGACGTGAGTGACGATGGGGACGGGACCGGTGTACGGCGTCCCGTCCATCCCATGCGTGTCGGTGCCGCCCGAACCTCCAGGCGGGTTCGCCCAGTGCAGCGTCTGGTCCACGGCGAACAGGTGCGGCAGGTAGTGCCCCTGCGCGTCGACCAGGCCGTTGATCCACTTGACGCGCACGGGCCGGTCTCTCTTGGCCTCGATGGTGAACGCCGGGTAGTTGAGCGTCCCGCCCTCGGCCGCCGGCCTCGGGTCCGTCATCGATGCATAGCTCCACACCGTGGTCGGGCCGATGCTGTTGGCCTGGGACCAGGCGGTCGGGAGGATGTACTGCTGGAACTGCTTGACGGCGATCTCGTAGTAGTCGATCTGCTTGCCGTTGCCGCTGATGACCTGGGTCCGCGGCATCGCGGGCGGGATCACCAAGGGCTCCTTGTACTTGGGGACGGTCATAGGGTCGAGCGAGCCGCCGGGCACGGGCATGCCTCGTGCGGGGGCCGCCGAAACGGCAAGGATGGACAGGATGGTGATGACGAGGGCGAACGTGAGCCCCCCGCTGAGCCCACGCGCGGCCCGCGGTTCCTCACCGAGCAGGGTCTTCATGACGCTTCCTCCTGCGATACGTCCGCCGCCCCGGCGGACGATTCTGAGGGGGCGCGTCACTCCTGCTCCCCCTCGCTGGCAAGCGATGCACACGGTGGATACCCGGAGGCCGCAGAAGAAACACGTAAACTAGATATATATTGTCATGAATGCGGCGCTTCCCACCGCGACTCTCGTTCCCGGGAGCCTGAGGCTCACGCCGTCGACGCGGCCGCGGTCGCGCGGCTCCGCCGCGGCCGCTACCCTCGGGCGAGAGGGATTCGCACCCGCGGAACGAAGCCTCTTCGTACAGGCCGGCGCCGAGCGCCGGCCTGTCCAGCGGTCAAGGAGCTCTCGGCGGGGCCGATACCGGTAGCAGTGAGCGCCCAGGACGTCCGACATGGTCCATCTCGAGCACACCACCCACTCCAGCGCCCCACGCCGCACCACGATGCGGATGCGGCGCCTCGTCGCGGCCGCCGCGGCGCTGGTCGTCGCCACAGCCGCGGTGTGCGTGCTCGCGGCCGCCGTGACAGCGCCTCCGGCGGCGGCCGCTCCTTCGCTCTTCGACCTGCAGAAGGAGGCGAAGCGGACGCGCGCGGAGATGTCCTCGCTGCAGCAGGAGCTGCAGACAGTCGGTCAGAAGCTCACGGACGCCCAGGCCAAGCTCGACGAGGTCAACCAGCGCCTGGGGCTCTCCCGCCGTCAGCTGGCGCGCGCCGAGCAGGACCTCGAGCTGCAGCGCGCGATCCTCGCCAAGCGCGCCGCCATCCTCTACAAGACCGGTGACCTCGACTGGCTGGACATCCTCTCCAGCATCCAGAGCCTGGCCGACATCGACACCCTCCGCTCCCTGCAGCGGGCGATCGCCGACCAGGACCGCAAGGCCGAGAACGAGGCGCAGCGGCTGGCGCGTGAGGCCCGGCGGCTCGAGCGCGAGGTCGAGAACGACCACGAGGCGGCCGTAGCCGCGCAGCAGGAGGTCCAGCAGCAGAAGATCGAGCTGGACCAGAAGCTCGCCGAGCGCAGCGCGATCCTGCAGGACGTGACCAAGCGCATCAAGAAGATCCTCGCCAGCGGCGGGCTGGGCGCCGCGCTCCGCATGGCCAGGAACGGTCAGTTCACCCAGATCACCTGGGCCCAGGCGCTGCTCGTGGCGCTGCGGTTCCCCGTGACCGCGGACAACATCGCCGCCATCACCGCCTGGGAGATGGCGGAGGGCGGCCACTGGTACAACACCGCCTACTACAACCCGCTGAACACCACCCAGAGCATGCCGGGAGCGACGGTCTTCAACTCGGTCGGCGTCAAGGCGTACACCAGCTGGAAACAGGGCCTCGAGGCGACGATGATCACGCTCAAGAACGGCTACTACGGCGGCATCCTCGACGCGCTCAAGAGCGGGAACGACTCAGAGGCCGTGGCCCGGGCCGTCGGCGCCTCGCCGTGGGGTACCGGCGACTTCAGCCGGCTGCTCTAGCGTCAGCGGCCGGGCTGACGGGTCAAGTCGAGGTACCGCCCGAGCGCTAGCAGCCTCGAGACCGACGTGCTCATCCCGCTTCGGCGTGCTCGTGCATCCCGTACGACCGGCGCGGGAAGACTACGGGCATGTTCGGTCGCCGCCACATCGACCCGCCCGCGCACGAGCCCCTCGTGACCGACAGGCACGGGCGCGTCGTGGGCATCCGCACTCCGCCGCCCGAGCCCCCCGAAGAGACCAAGGCGAGCCGGCTCTGGCACCGGCGCAGGAACCTGGCCACGACCGGCGAGATGCGCAGTCAGGCGGCGCTGCGCAACCACTTCGCCGCCTTCCACGTCGACCCGGCCTCGACGCCGCGGCGCTGAGGCGCGGACATGGGCTCCTGGATCTTCCTCGCCATCGTCATCGCGGTCGCCTTGCTCTGGGGGCTGCCGCAACTCTTCCGCTGGCGGCGCGACCGGCGGCGCCGGCAGCTCATCCGTGAGCTGGAGCGGCAGCGCGGCTCCCGGCTCATCACCCTCATCCACCGCCAGGAGGGGTTCGGCTTCCTGCCGTTCGGCCGGTACATCGACATCGACGACTCCGAGCAGCTGCTGCGCGCCATCCGGCTCACACCGGACGACATGCCGATCGACCTCGTGCTGCACACGCCGGGAGGACTGGTGCTCGCCAGTGACCAGATCGCCTACGGCCTCAAGCGGCACACGGGCAAGGTGACGGTGATCGTGCCGCACTACGCCATGTCGGGCGGCACGCTCGTGGCGCTGGCCGCCGACGAGATCCTCATGGACCACGACGCGGTGCTCGGACCCGTGGACCCGCAGCTCGGCAGCCTGCCGCGCGGGTCGTGGCCGGCGGCGTCGATCCTCAAGGCGCTCGAGCAGGACAACCCCAATCGCGACGACGAGACGCTCATCCTGGGTGACGTGGCGCGCAAGGCCATCGACCAGGTGCGCGCCACGGTTCGCGAACTGCTCGACGGGCGGATGCCCGACGAGGAGGCCGACCGGCTCGCGGCTCTGCTCAGCGAGGGCCGCTGGACGCACGACTACCCGATCCGGCTGGAGGAGGCCAAGCTGCTCGGGCTGCCCGTCTCGGGCGAGGTGCCCGAGTCCTTCTACGAGCTCATGAGCCTGTACCCGCGGCGCAGCCAGCGGCGGCCGTCGGTGGAGTTCATCCCCACGCCGTACCGCACCAAAGGCCGGGGAGAGTGAGCGAGGACCGCGGCCAGGCCTACCTGCGTGAGACGCGGCACACCCGCGACCACCTCGTCGGCGGCGGCATGGACTGGGCGCACCAGCCCGATTGGTTCAAGACCTACCCGGACGTGACGCGCGTGCCGCTGCCGGACCTCGCGCTCGACGACAGCGGCCTGTTCGACGCGCTGGCGCGCCGGCGGAGCGTGCGCGCCTACGGACCGGAGCCGCTCGCCCTCGGCGAGCTCTCGGCCCTGTTGTGGGCGGCCGCCGGCATCACGGCGCGGGAGCAGGGCTTCGCCTTTCGCACCGCGCCGTCGGCCGGCGGCCTCTACCCCATCGAGCACTACGTCGTGGCCAACGACGTCGAGGGCCTGGAGCGCGGCCTCTACCACTACGACGTGCTGGGCCGCGCCCTCGAGCGCCTCGTGGTCGCCGACCTGCGTGTGCCGCTCGCCAACGCGGCCCTGGGTCAGCGCGTCTGCGCCGACGCCCAGGCCGTGTTCGTGTGGACGGCGGTGCTCCAGCGCTCGCGCTGGAAGTACGGCGAGCGCTTCGCCCGCTACGTGCTGCTCGACGCCGGCCACATCGCCGGGAACGTGGCGCTCGCGGCGACCGCCCTCGGCCTTGGCACCTGCCAGATAGCCGCCTTCTTCGACGAGGAGGCGGCGGCGCTCCTCGGCGTGGACCCCGACGTGGAGCCGGTCGTCTACATGAGCACGGCCGGAAGGCCTGCCGGAGCGTAGGTCTGCGAGCAGGTCGGGGCCGGTGTTCAGGCGATGATTGGACGAGGGAGACTGCCGCGCGCCGGGACGCACATGAGGACACTCTCCGAACGTATCTACATCGGCTCTACATTCCGGGTGCCCGCACAGGCGACTGGCCGAGATGTATCTACGCCGTGTCTACGTTCTGAGAGGAGCCAATCAGCGTCCCACCGTGCGGGGACGGATGAGCGACGGGGGCTCGGGCGGGGTCGTCGGGGCGGTCCGGGCGGTCGTCAGCCGGCTGCGGGCGTCAGACGCGCCTCAAGCCAGGCCGCGAGGTCCTGGTAGACCTCCTCGCGGCCCGTCTCGTTGAGGCACTCGTGGTAGAAGCCCTGGTACCTCTCGATGCTCTTGTCCTCCGACGATGCGCGTGCGAACAGGGCCTCGATGAAGGCCACGTCCACCACCTGGTCGTCGGTCCCGTACAGCACCAGCAGCGGCAGGGAGATGCGCTCAGCGCCGGCCATGGTGGCGTCCTGGGCGGCCAGCGCTTCGGCCGCCCAGCGCGCCGGCGCCACGTGGTGCACCAGCGGGTCGGTGACGTAGGCCTCCACCACAGACTGGTCGTGGGAAAGCTGCGCCGCCTGCACCGTGTTGCCGATGTCGTGGTTGGGCCACATCTTCGCCATCGCCTTGGCGGCCACCACTCGGGAAGGCGGCACGGCCTCCGCCAGCTGCAGGAACGGTGACGAGAGGATGAGGGCGCGGGCGCCGGATGCGGCGATCTCATCTGGGCGCTCCTCGGCGAGCCGCGCACAGATGAGCCCCCCCATGCTGTGCCCGAGCAGGAACAGCGGCGCGTCCGGCTGCAGGCGCCGCACCTCGGCAAGGAAGACGGCGGTGTCGTCCAGATACTCGTCGAACCGCTTGACCTGGCCACGCGTGCCGGTCGACTGCCCGTGGCCGCGCAGGTCGTACACGTAGACGGCGTGACCGCGCGCGGCCATGTCCTCTCCGAACCAGGTGTAGCGGCCGCCGTGGTCGCCGTAGCCGTGGACCACGGCGATCACGGCGGTCGGCGCCGGAGGCGCCTCGGGGTCTGGTCCGGCCGGCAACCAGGCCTGCAGGAGCAGGCGTTCCGCGCCGGCCATGAACTGCGCTGAGGTGTGACGGCTCTCCATGACGGAGAGCCTACATCCGGGCCGCCGGTTCGGCACGCGCGAGTCTGCCCAGCGCGCGCACCCCGGCGGCGGCAGGTGCGTCTTCCTGCTAGAGTCTGGGGCTCACGGAACCGGAGGGAACATGGCCTCACACCACCGTCGTACGCACGTCGGCTGTCATCCTCATCGCCGCCCTCGTGCTGGTGGCCGCCGTCACCGCGGCCTGCTCGGCGCAGGCGTCGGGCGGAGCGCTGGGCGACGGATCCGGCTCCCCCGGCTCGGCATCCGACGGCAGCTCCGCGGCGGGCGACGGCGCGGCGACGACCAGCGGGGCAAACGGCGCCAAGGCCGAGTTGACCGACATCGGCCGCGTGCTCGCCGCGCTCGCGTACATGCGCGCCAACGTGCCCGACAAGCCGGTCGTGGTTCTTCTGGGCGGGTCCGCTGCCCGCGAGTCGACCATCGACGACGGCAGCTGGCGCGACCAGATCGTTGCCAAGGGCGGTCCACAGACGCTGGCCTGGAACATGGGCTCGAGCAACCGTACGCTCGCCCAGAACATCGCCATCGTGCAGGCGCTCCCCAAGGGCATCGACGCCCTCGTCTACATCGGCGTCAATCTGGGTTCGTTCACGTCGACGCAGAAGACGGCGTCCTTCAAGCTTCCCTCTCCGGCGCCGGTGTCGGTTCCTCTGGAGCAATGGCACAAGTACAGCACTGAGACCGGAATCCTCTCCAAGGCCAAGAAGCAGGCGCTGGTGCGGCAGTGGCTGGCCGATCGCTACCCTGTGTTCAAGGCCAGCTTCGCGACCAGCGCCGGCTTGCTGGCCAAGCTCATCCATGTCTGCAAGGACCGCGGGTACACGCCTGTGCTGCTCGAACTGCCGAGGGACTCCGCCGTCATCGGCAGCGCCCTGAGCGCTCCGACCACCAAGTACCGGGACAAGTGCAAGCAGCTGGCGGCCAAGTACCGCATCAAGTGGGTGCCGCTGCTCGCGAGCCTGCCCAACGCCGACTTCTACGACCTCTGGCACCTGGTCGAGCCGGGTCGCGTCGTCTGGCAGGACAAGCTGAGCGCCAAGACGGCAGCCCTGCTGAAGTGAACGGCACAGGATGACGGCCACCCGCAACATGCTCGGCCGCCGCGGCGTGCGGGTGGCGGCCAGGCTGCTGCTCATCGTCCTGCTGGCCGCCGGCCTGGCCGCGCTCACGGTGATCGCCGCGCCGGCACGCGCCGGCGACGATGCGGCGCCGGTCACGGCCGCCGTCGGCGCCGCCCCCGGGCCGGCGGCGACCTTCACCCCGGAGTGGATCGCCCCCGTGGGCGAGGAGCTCCGGGGCAACGACTACGGCAAGGACTGGCAGCACTGCGTGCAGGTCGTCGCCAACCTCCGCGCCCAGCGCCCGAACGTCCCGCTGGTGGTGCTGCTCGGCGGGTCCTCGGCCCGTGAGGCCACGGTGCTGGACGACGACTGGGAGCGCCAGATCTCGCGTCGAAGCGACTACGTCGTCGACGCGTACAACCTCGGCTCCAAGCACCGCACCTACGCGCAAGACCTCGCCTTCGTCAAGCTCCTGCCGGCCAAGGTGCCGACCATCGTCTACATCGGCGTCAACCTCGGCCGCTTCTGCCTGCCCGTCGGCTCGGCCAACATCACGCTGCCACGGCCCAGGCCGCTGCCCTACTACCCACAGCACATCTACCACCAGGACCGCATCCAGAGCTGGACGACCAAGAGGTACTACGTCTCGTACTGGCTCTCGGCCCGGTACCCCGAGTTCCGCGCCAACTTCTCGAGCGAGCTCGCGATGCTGGAGAAGATCATCCGCACGGCCAAGAGCCGGCACCTGCGGGTCGCGCTGGTCGACCTGCCGCGCGACCTCCCCGTGATCGGCTCGGCGCTCGACGGCCCCGTCTCCCGCTACCACGCCGGCTGCGCGGCGCTCGCACGCCGGTACGACATCCCCTGGCTGCACTTCAACAGTGCGGCCGGGTTCGCCGACCGTGACTTCTTCGACATCTTCCACCTGGTCGAGCCGGGCCGGGTCAAGTACCAGAGCATGCTCTCGGACAAGACCATCCGGCTGCTGAAGAAGTACGGTATGCCCAAGCCGGAGCCGCCGTCTCCGTCGCCCTCGCCGTCCCCGAGCCCGTCACCGTCCGAGTCGGCCTCCACGGCGCCGGCGGCCTGACGCTCACCCGCGCATGTCCACCCTCACGCTCCTCGGTATCGCGCTCGGCCTCGCCATGGACGCGTTCGCAGTCGCGATCGGCGCGGGGCTGCAGCTCTGCGGCGCCACCCCGCGCCAGACGTTCCGGCTCGCCTGGCACTTCGGCCTGTTCCAGGCGTTCATGCCCATCATCGGCTGGCTCGCCGGGCGCACCGTGGCCCAGTACATCGGGCCGGTGGACCACTGGATCGCCTTCGGCCTGCTGGCGCTCATCGGCGGCAAGATGGTCTACGAGGCGCTCAAGGACAAGGACGAAGAGGCCGAGGTCTGCGACCCGACCAAGGGCTGGCGACTCGTGCTGCTCTCCATCGCCACCAGCATCGACGCGCTGGCCGTGGGGCTCTCCCTGGCCCTCCTTGGCGTCAGCATCTGGTACCCGGCGCTCGTCATCGGCATCGTCGCCGGGGTGCTCACCACCATCGGCATGGAGCTCGGCAAGCGCTTCGGCGCGCTGCTCGGCCGCCGCATGGAGGTCGTCGGCGGCCTGATCCTCATCGGTATCGGCGTCAAGATCCTGGTGGAGCACCTCGCCGGATAGGCGCGCAGCGGGACAAACTCGGCGGATGCTGCTCCCGACGGGCGCCGGCGAAGGTCATCCGGCGCCGCCGCCTCCGCCACCGCCGCCACCACCACCGCCGCCGGAGAACCCGCCTCCGCCTCCCATGCCGCCGCTGAATCCGCCGAGGCCGCCGCCCACGCCGCCGACGTTCTGGCCGCCGCCGAACCCCGGCCCGGCGTAGCTGTCGGCGGAGGAGACGCCGGGTGTGTGCATCATGCCCGGCGAGTACGCGTGCGACCAGGTGTGCGCGACCGCCAGCCACGGGAGGCCGCCCACCCCGTCGTCCAGCCACAGCCAGGCCGGGAACGCCGGGTCGGCCGCGACCGCCGGCGCCTTGACCGCGAGCGCCTTGACCACCTTGCCGGCCAAGCCGAACACGACGGCGAGCACGAGATAGCGCTCCCAGACCACCACGGCCTCGGGCGGCTTCCAGTCCATGCCGTCCGCGGCGCGCATGAAGTTGCGCAGCCGGCGATACGCGCGGTACCGCGCCACGCCCTCATCGGACGGCCGGCACACGAGCTTCGGGGCCACCCACATCACGACGATCGCCAGCGGGATGCCGAGCAGAGGCCAGGGACTGTCACCCCGTGCCGCGGAGAACAGGCTGAACGCCATGACCGGCAGGGCGATGATGCGCAGCGTCTTGACCCAGAACGAGTCCGCCTCCGGCAGGAGCCCCCAGCGGTCCGCGTCGACGGCCTGGTAGCGGAACTGGCGGAGCCGAGTACCGACCGCCTCGGGGTCGTCCTTGGCGTAGGCCCTCAGCGCCGCCATGCTCACGGGGCCTTCCTTCACCGCGTCGTGGAAGAGCAGCGACATGAGGGCGTGCTCGTAGTCGTGGAGTTCCGTGCCGTGCTTGCCGGTGGCCACGAACCGGTACGACGGTCCGTCCTGCTCGTAGCCGGCGTCTCCCGGAGCGATAGGCTCCAAGGTGATGACGCCTCGCTGGACGAGGTCGAGCAGCGTGGCCGGCACGCCCCGGCGGACGAAGTCGCGCGGGTGCCACAGCATGGCCACGTGGACCGGAGCGAGATCGTCGGGGATCTGCATCGAACTCTCGCGCCGGCCGCCGAGGCGGTAACCTGGACCCTTGACCAGCGTGAGGACCGCCAACAGCAGGAGCAGGAGCGCCGGGACCGCCGCGCCGGCGATGCGCCACGTCCGCAGCCGGCCCGCCGCCGCCTCGCGCTCCGCGATGACGCGGCGGCGCAGGTCGTTGGCCTGGTCGGCCCACTTCTTCTCTGCCGCCATCGCCGCGGCCATGCGGTCGATCTCGACGACCGGCGCCTTGGAGAGGGCCGCGGCCGGGAACAGCACGCGGCCCTCCACAGAGGTTTCGGCCGGGACGCGCTCGACCGCGTAGACCACCGTGCCGTCCTTCTTGATCCTCACCGATCCGTTCAGCGGCCCGTGGCCCCAGGCGCGGACCTGCGACTTCGAGACGTCGCCGGGCAGCTCGACGACCACGCTGATCTTGCGGGTCGGTACACCCCAGCCCCGGCCCACGAACTGCCAGTACAGCTCGGCGGTGTCGCGGTAGCGCTTCGCCGCGCCCCTGGCCAGGTAGCGCAGGGTGAAGGTGTCGGCAGCGGCCATGGGCCAGTAGGCGGTGACCTTGACCGTGCGCCCGCTGCGGAGGACCGTGTAGCCCTGATCGCCCGAGTCGATGCGCTCCAGGGGCCCGTTCGGTCCGTCGACGCCGAGGACCTTGATGCCGGCGCTGCCCTTCATCGAGAGGTCCCAGTAGACGAAGTGGAAGCGGCCGTCGAACCGGAAGCTGCGCTGCTCGGTGACCAGCACGTCGCCGGACGGGCGCACATCGGCGACGATGCTCACGTCGCCGATCTGGTACGACTTGGCGGCGGCCGGGCCGGCGCTGCAGAGCCCGGCCGCGAGCAGCGCAAGGAGGACGAGCGAGAGCAGGCGGCTGGGCGAAAGAACGCGAAGACGCGGCGCGAGGCGGGCGACGTGTACGGCGTGGGCTGTGCGCCCCAGAGAAGTGCGACCCCCCATGCCCCGCGTCACGAGTCCTCCAGTCCTCGCGACCAGTGTACACGCCGAGCGGCCGGCCTGCTAGGTCGGTAGCAGGCCGGCCGTCAGTCGTTCATGGGCAGCCCGGGCCGCGCCGGTCAGATGTGGCAGCTGAACCCGGCGTGCTTCTCGAAGTACTTCTGGTGGTACTCCTCGGCGCGCCACCACGGCCCCGCCGGCTCGACCAGCGTCACGATCTTGCGCTTGAAGACGCCGCTCTCGGTGAGCTGCTCGATGGCGTCGCGCGCGGCCTTCTCCTGCGCCTCGTCGTGGAAGAAGACGGCCGACCTGTACTGGCTACCGAAGTCCGGTCCCTGCCGGTTCCACTGCGTGGGGTCGTGCATGCCGAAGAACGCGGCGAGCAGTTCCTCGTAGCCGACCTGCTCCGGGTCGAACTCGAGGCGTACGGCCTCGGCGTGCCCGGTCTTGTTGCCGCACACCTCGTTGTAGGTGGGGTTCTCGGTGGTGCCGCCGGTGTAGCCGACTTCAGTGCTGGTGACGCCCGGCAGCGCCGCGAAGCGCTGCTCCACGCCCCAGAAGCAGCCCGCGGCGAAGGTGGCGGTGGCCATGTGTCCGTCCTGTGGTCCTGGTGGCGCGCGCCGCTCCGTGCGGCGCGCCCTGCACCCGGACTGTTCCCCGGGCGCGCCGCGGGCACGCCCGGCGGATCGGCCCGGAGCTGCGATCAGGCCTGCTGCTGCGCCGACTCCCCGAAGTGCGTGTCGGCGCCGCCCGCCTCGGCCCCCGTGGTGCAGACCTCGGTGACGGTGGAGGGGCCGGCGGGGCGCATCGCCTGCGGCTGTCCCTTACTGAGCGCGCGCAGGTGGCGGCGCTGCGCGCGGTTCTTCGCGGCCGTCCACCAGGTGCGTGAGTAGTACCAGAGCCAGCCGTACTCGAGCATGCGGTCCCAGAAGGCCTTCTTGCGCGCGGCGGCCCGCTTCTTGCTCGTCCACAGCCACTTGTGGAACAGCCAGATCGGGCGCCACGTCGCGTAGAAGCGCTTGTTGGCCTTGATGGTCTCCTGCAGCAGGTGCAGCGGCGTCATCTGCTTGGGGCGGAACACCACGTGCTGCGCGTCGTAGAACGACCAGTCGCGCTCGATGATGCGGCCCTCGCGGTCCAGCTCCTCGAACTGCTGCGTGCCGGGGAGCGGCGTGAGGATGTTGAGCATCACCGTGTCGATCTTGTTCTTCTGCGCGAACCTGACCGTCTCGCGCATGGCGTCGGGCGTGTCGTGGTCGGCGCCCAGCACGAACATGCCGTGGGCGCGGATGCCGTAGTCGTGCAGCACCTTGATGGCATGCTCGATGTCGCCGACGGTCTGCGACTTCTCGAAGCCGTCCAGGGTGGCCTGGTTGACCGACTCGAGGCCGAGGGCCACGAAGTCGCACTTCGAGGCCCGCATGAGCTCCATGAGCTCCGGGTCGCGCACGACGTCGGTGCGCACCTGCGCGCCCCACGGCACCGTGATGTCTTCGTCGATCATGAGCTGCAGCAGGCGCTTGAGACGCTTCTTGTTGGCGGCCATGTTGTCGTCGTAGAAGAAGATCCGCTCGGGGTCCTTCTGCTTGATCTCCGCCACGACGCTCTCGGCGCTGCGGAAGCGGTACTTCTTGCCGAACATCGCCGTGACCGAGCAGAACGTGCAGTCGAACGGGCAGCCCCAGCTGGTCATGATCGGCGTGTTGCTGATGCGCTCCCAGCCGTCGACCAGCGTGAGGTCCGGGAACGGCAGCAGGTCGAGGTCCGGGCAGCGGTCGTGCAGCGGCGCGTGGACGGCCTTGCCGTCCTCGCCCCTGTAGGAGATGCCGGTGATGGAGCCGATCTCGCGCTTGCCCTCGAGGCACTCCGCGAGCTCCACCATGATGATCTCGCCCGCCTCGCCGCGCGCGACGTAGTCTGCGTGCTGCAGCGCCTCGTCCGCCATGAAGGTGACGTGGGAGCCGCCGATGATGACGGGGATGCCGCGGCCGCGCAGGTCGTCGGCGATGCGGTATGCCTCGGGGATCGTGGAGGTGGTGCTGGAGAGGCCGACGATGTCGGAGGAGTAGACGTCGGCCCAATCGATGGGCGCAAGCTGCGGGTTGAAGATGCGCACGTCGTGCCCCGCCTCCACCAGCGCCGCGCCGATCATCGGCAGGCCGAGACGCACGAAGTACGACTTGGACCACAGATGGCGGCTGGGAGAAATGGGCTCGATCAAACGGATCTTCATACGAGGTGTGTCCTTAAACGAGGGTGGGGTCCTTCAGGGGATGCTACTGAGTCTGGACCCACTGTGGCAAAGAGAGCAACCGCACCAGCATACAGGACAAGAACAGTCCTGTCTCCTTGCGGGCCGCCCGCAGCTGCCTCGCGGGGCCGCCGTGAAGGCCGCCGTCTGCTAGCCTTCACGCATGGACGCAGCCTTCTTCGACAGGCCCATCGCGCGCCGGGGCACCGCCAGCTTCAAGTGGGACATGTACGGCGAGGACGAGCTGCCGCTCTGGGTCGCCGACATGGACTTCGCCTCGCCGCCGCCGGTGGTCGAGGCGCTCGCGGACGCCGTGGAGCACGGCGTGTTCGGCTACGCGCTCGCTCCGGACTCCCTCGTCGAAGCCATCGTCGAGCATCTGGAGCGCCGCTACGGCTGGAGCATCGAGCCGGAGTGGATCGCCTGGCTGCCGGGCATCGTGCCGGGACTCAACCTCGCCTGCGAGGCGTTCGCCGCCGCCGGCGAGGGCGTCATGACCGTCACGCCCGTGTACCCGCCGTTCCTCGAGGCGCCAGGCAACCAGCACCGGCGGCTCGTCACGGTGCCGGCCGAGCTGAGGGACGGCCGCTGGGAGCTGCCGCTCGCCGCCATGGAGGCGGCCGTCACGCCCGACGTGCGCGTGCTGTTCTTCTGCCACCCGCACAACCCGCTCGGCCGCGTCTGGCGCCGCGGACGAGGTCGAGGCGGTGCTTGACTTCTGCCGCCGCCACGACCTCCTGCTCGTCAGCGACGAGATCCACTGCGACCTCATCCTCGACGACCTCGCCCACGTGCCTTCGGCCCTGGCGGGCCCAGAGGACGCTGCACGCATCGTCACGTTCATGTCGCCCAGCAAGACGTTCAACCTGCCGGGGCTCAACTTCGCCTTCGCGATCGTCGCGGACAAGCGGACGCGCCACCGGCTGATGCGGCCCGGCCAAGGGACTCCTCCCGTTCCCGGGCTGCTTCGCGATCAGCTGCGGCCGAGGCCGCGTACCGCGAGGGCGGCGAGTGGCACGAGGGCCTGCTGGCGTACCTGCGCGGCAACCGCGACGCGCTCGAGGCGTTCGTCGCGGCCGAGCTGCCGCGCGTGAAGATGACGCACGTCGAGGCCACCTACCTCGCCTGGCTCGACGTGCACGAGCTGGGGCTCGAGGACCCGGCGGCGGCTTGCCGCTCCGCCGGGGTGGCGCTCTCGGCCGGGGCCGCCTTCGGCGACCCGGCCTGCCTCCGCCTCAACTTCGGCTGCCCGCGCGCCACGCTCGACGAGGCGCTGCGCCGCCTCGCCACCGTCCTCCGCTGACGCGCAGGCGCGCGGCCGCGGGACGGCTCGCGGTCGCGCTCCGCCGCGGCGCGCCGCGGCGGAGCGGCTGGTAGACTGCCGTTCCATGAGCAGCCCCTACGGAAACCCGGGCGGCGGCCCCGGCGACCGGTCGCGCCCGCCCAGCCGGCGCCGGGTCAGGCGCGCCGACAGGTCGCGCGTCATCCGGCGCCGCCGGCTCTTCGCCCTCGTCGCGGCCATCGTCATCGTGCTCGCGCTCATCCTCGTCCTCTCGTCCCTGATCAACAGCTGCAGATCGGACAAGACAGGGACCACCGGCACCTCGACCGCCTCCGACGGCAGTCCTCGGCGGCGGCTCCTCCTCTGCGGGCGACGGCAAGACCGCCCTCACGCCGTCCCCCAGCCCCACAGCCTGGACCGGCCCGCCGTCCTCGTCGCTCGACCTCAAGCTGCGCAAGACCATCGTGAGTTCGGACATCTCGCCCAAGTCGGTGGTCAGCTCCGGCACCGGCTACGTGTTCGCGCAGAACATGATGTACAAGCACACGATCACGGTGTACGACACCAAGACGCTCAAGCTGGTCAAGACCATCAAGGACGCCATCGACCCGGCCAAGTTCCACATCAAAGGTCACGGCAGCGACCCCATCCTGGGGTCGCCCGTCGAGGCCGCGTTCCTGCCCGACGGGCGCTTTGCCTACGTCTCGCAGTACTCCATGTACGGGCCGGGCTACATCGAGGGACACGACGCCGGCTCGCCGGGCATGGCCTCCGACAGCTACGTGTACCGCGTCTCAGTCGCCGACCTCGTCGTCGACAAGATCATCAAGGTCGGCGAGGTGCCCAAGTACGTCGCCGTCACGCCTGACTCCAAGTACGTGCTCGTGAGCAACTGGGAGTCGTACAACCTCAGCGTCATCGACGTCCACACCAGCAAGGTCGTCAAGACGATCTACCTCGGGCCGTACCCGCGCGGCATCGCCGTCTCGCCCGACTCCAGGACCGCCTACGTCGCCGTCATGGGCACCACCAACATCGCCGTGGTGGACCTCAAGGACTTCTCGCTCTCGTGGATCAGCGGCGTCGGCGCCGGCCCCCGGCACCTCTGCATGGCCGGCAACGGCAAATACCTGTACGCGACGCTCAACAACGAAGGCAACGTCGCCAAGATCGACCCGAAGAAGAAGGTCGTGGTCGACAAGGTCTACACGGGCTCGGAGCCGCGCAGCATGGCCATCGCGCCCGACGGCAAGTCGCTGTTCGTCGTCAACTACAACTCGAGCACGATGAGCCAGGTCCGCACCAGCGACATGAAGGTGATCGACAGCGTGGGCACCAACTCGCTGCCCATCGGCATCACCTACGACGCGCCCACCAAGAGCGTCTGGCTCTGCTGCTACACCGGCAGCATCATGGTGTTCAAGCAGCAGTAGCGGCGCTCACCTGAGCTGCGCGCCGCTCGTGAGCCGCAGCCAGTACTTGGCGAGCTCGCCCTCGGCGATGCGCACGCTCGAGTAGCCCTCCACCGTCGCGCCGCCGCTGACCGCCAGTGAGACCGGCGCGTCCGGTCGCAGCGTGACGGAGTCCTCTAACCTGCCGCGCTTGTCGAAGAGGACCGCGCGGTAGGCCCGGCCGGCGAGCAGGCTCACGCTCCGCGCCGGGTCGTAGGCGCGGACGACGACGGCCCCGTCCGCGTACACCTTGCCCGGCCGTTCGGCCAGCCACCAGCCGGCCCACGGCGCGGCGGCGACCCGCAGGTAGATACCGCCGCCGCGGACCAGCCGCTGGCGGCGCGTGACGCGCGTCGACACGGCGCGCCGCGCCGTGACCGTGCGCCGCTCCACGACGTTGCCGGCGCCGTCGAAGCGCACGGCGGCGTACCTGCCCGGCTCCACCGTCATGGATGTGGCCAGGCCGGGCCGCGGGTAGTCCGCCGAGAACGCGTCCGCGTAGCGCGCGAACTGCACGGCCCCGGTCATCCGGTGCAGCTCCAGCAACTGGCCCACGTGGTAGTTGTGGTAGTACGGGTTGATGTCGTGGTGGGCCAGACAGTAGTAGCTCACCCAGCCGTTGCTGCGGAACGCGCTGGCGTACACCTGCGCCGTGGTCGCAGCGCCGCGGAACACCTCCTGCGCCTGCGCGTCGCCGGTGAGGTGCCAGTACTCGTACACGCCGAACGCCGCCGAGTTGTGCCCGTTGAAGGTGTCGTCCGGCTCCATGCCCGGCCACGGCCACTCCTGCAGCCAGAGGCAGTCATGCGAATCGACGTTGACGCAGTACGGCCCCGAGCGAGGTCCGGTCCGGAGGAAGCTCAGGAAGGTGTGGTCGGCAGCGTCGCGCCACTCGGCGTCGCCGGTGACCTCCGCCAACCGCGAGAAGAACATCAGCACGCGCCCCTGCGAGAGCGACGAGTAGTACGGGGCCGGGATGAACTCCGACGAGTGGCCGTGCCGGTGCTTGGACGGGCGGTTGGGGTAGTACCACGCCTCACCGGCCACCACCCGGTTGTCGCGCAGCCGCCTCGCCTGCGCCAGCGACCGGTCGAGGTAGAACACGTCGTCGCTGACGATGTAGCTGCTCAGGTTGAGCAGCCCGTACGTGGACTGGCCGCGCGGGAAGTCGTACAGCACGCCGTGCGCGCGGCGCATGCGCACCCCGTACTTGTCGTGGATGCCGGGGTCGACGCGGGGCAGGATCTTGGAGACGGCGTACGGCCGGGCGGCGAGCTTGAGGTCGCGCAGGTCGTAGGGGTACGCACGGAACGAGAAGGCGGCGGCCGGCGACGCCAGCGCCCCGAGGACGGCCAGCGTCGCCAGCGTCACCAACGCGCCAAGGGCGAGAAGAGCCGCCGCGGCCCCATGGTCTCTGATCGCCCGGCGTCTCCCCTGCATGACCCCTCCCCGTGATGGCTCCGCCGGCACGGTGACGCAGCCGACGCCCTGAGCGTACACCAGCGGCGAAGCACCGAGCCTACCGTCCGGGCACTCTGTACACGGATAGCCGTCGGCTACTTCATCTCGCCACGTCACTCGCCATTCGTCCCAAGATGTCTAGCCCGTGGCTATCCGCCCTCAGAGCGGCTCGCGAGCATCACCCGTGCCGAGCACGGACCTCGGCCGGCGGAGTGCTTGGCGGGACGCCCGCCGGCGAGCAGCTGACAGGTGGATCAGGGCGAGGGTGTGAGCATGTGGGCGCCGTCCGCGGAGCCGACGAGCACGACGTCGGCGCGCCGACGCGCGAAGATGCCGTTCTCGACGACGCCGGGGATGGCGTCCAGGGCGGCCTCGAGCCGCTCGGGGTCGTCCAGCGAGAGGCCGACGACGTCGAGGATCGCGAGGCCGTCGTCGGTGAGATAGCCGCGGCGTGCGGCGACGCTGCCGCCGAGCGCGCGCACGCGCGCGCTCACGAGCGGCGCCGCCATCGGCACCACGGCGAGCGGGACCGGCGCTCCCTCCTGGTGGTCGCCGGTCGGCCCGTCCAGCCGGTCTGTCAGCTTGCTCTCGTCGACGATGCAGACGAAGAGCTGGGAGGCGCTCGCCACCACCTTCTCGCGGACGAGCGCCCCGCCGGCGCCTTTGATGAGCCGCAGCTGCGGGTCCACGGCGTCGGCGCCGTCCACGTACACGGCCGGCGCCGGCACCTCGTCCAGTCCGGCCACGCGGATGCCGGCGGCGTGCAGCGCCGCGGCGGTCGCCTCCGAGCTGGGCACGGCCGCGGCGACCAGCTTCGGCCGCGCCGCCAGCTGCTCGATGAACAGCGCGGCCGTGCTGCCCGTCCCGACCCCGATGGTCATCCCGGGGGCCAGGTACGCCAGCGCCGCCTCGGCGACGGCACGCTTCTGTTCATCGCGGGTCATAGACTAGTCATGCCCCGGTGACGCGCCGGCGGCACCCCGGGAGGAGGAATCATGCGCAAGGCCAACCTGTTCGCGATCGAGACCGCGATCGACCCGGAGGATCCCGAGGGCTATCGGGCCGGAGGAGTCAGGCTCGCCCCGCAGATCGGCGCGAAGGAGATCGGCGGCAGCATCTACGACGTGCCGCCGGGCCAGAGCATCTGCCCGTACCACTTCGAGTACGGCACAGAGGAGTGGCTCGTCGTGCTGCTGGGCCGGCCGGTGCTGCGCCACCCCGAGGGCGACGGCGAGGCGGAGGACGAGCTGGAGCCGGGCGACACGGTGTGCTTCCCGCGCGGCCCGGCGGGCGCGCACAAGCTGACCAACAGCACGGACGAGCCGGTGCGCGTGCTCATGCTGTCCACGATGCCCGAGATCGACATCAGCTACTACCCCGACAGCGAGAAGTTCGGCGTGTGGCCTGCCGCCGGCGAGGGGTTCCTGGTGCGGCGCGCCAGCGGCGTGGAGTACTACGACGGTGAGTGACGGGCGCGAGGCGATGAGCGGCGGCCAGCCCAGGACTGAGGGCGACGCGTCCGTCCCCGGCGACATGTTCACGCCGGCAGCGGCGGACGCGGACGCGGCGCGCGAGGTCGCGGAGTGGGCGCTCGCGCGCCTCGCCGGCCGCCGGGACATCCTGCCGCCCGGCGAAGCGACCGATCCGCTGCCGGCCATCGGCCCGGCCGGGATCGGCACGGGGGCGGCGCTCGCGCTGTTCCGCGACCAGGTGGCGCCGTCGGCCATCCCGCCGGACCACCCACGGTTCCTCGCCTTCATCCCCGGCGTGCCGACCGTCACCGCCGCGCTCGCCGACATGGCGCTCTCGGTGGCGATGATCTACGGCGGCAGCTACCTGGAGGGCGGCCGCGCCGTGGAGGCGGAGGACGCCGTGGTGCGCTGGCTGGCCGACGCTGCCGGGTTCCCCGCGACCGCCGGCGGCACGTTCGTCAGCGGCGGGTCCATCGCCAATCTGAGCGCGCTCGTGGCGCTGCGCGGCGGCGGGCCGGAGGCGCATCGCCGCCGCTACGTCATCGCCGGCGCGTCGGCGCACTCGTCCATGGCCGCCGCCGCGCACATCATGGGCTGCGAGCTGGTCACGGCGCCTGCGGCCGACGCGCACGGGCGCCTCAATGGCCGCGTGCTCGAGCAGGCGCTGTCCGGGCTCGACTCCGAGGAGGTCGTCGCAGTCGTCGCCACGGCGGGCGCGACCAACAACGGAGCCTTCGACGACCTCGCGGACGTCGCAGACGTGTGCGAAGCGCACGGCCTCCGCCTGCACGTGGACGGCGCCTACGGCGGCGCGGCGCTGCTCTCCCCGCGCACGCGCCCGCTGCTGGCAGGCATCGAGCGGGCGGACTCGTTCATCGTCGACCCGCACAAGATGCTGTACTCGACCTTCGACTGCGCCGCGCTGGTGTACCGCGACCGCGGCGCAGCCAGCCGCGCCCTCACCCAGACGGCCGACTACCTCGCGGTCTGCGACGGCGAGGAGCCGAACCCGTCGGACCTCGCGATCCACCTCACGCGCCGGGCCCGCGGCGTGCCGCTCTGGGCGTCGGTCCTGGCCTACGGCACCGACGCCTACGCCGCCGCGGTGGACCACTGCGTGGACATCACCGCGTACGCCGCCGGGCGCATCGCCGCCTCGCCGTCGCTCGAGCTGGTCCTGGAGCCTTCGTTCACCGTGGTCGTGGTGCGCCGGCTCGGCTGGTCGGCGAAGGACTACGCCGCGTGGAGCGAGGACGCCATCGCCCGCGGCGTGGCCATGGTCATGCCCACTCGCCACGCCGGCGAGACCGTGCTCCGCATGTGCTTCGTCAACCCGCTGACGATCGCGCGACGACGTCGACCTGGTGCTCGCGGACCTCGCCTGACGACTCCGTTCAGCTCGGGGCGGACCACCCCATCACGGCCTTGACCTCCAGGTAATCCTCAAGGCCGAACACGCCCCACTCGCGGCCGTTGCCCGACTTGCGGTAGCCGCCGAACGGAGCGGTGGCGTCGGTCGGTGCGCCGTTGAGGTGCACCATCCCGGTGCGCATGCGGCTCGCCACACGGCGCGCGCGCTCCACATCCCGGGACTGCACGTAGCCGGAGAGGCCGTACTCGGTGGCGTTGGCCAGCTCGACCGCGTGCGCCTCGTCCCTGAACGGAGTGATGCACAGCACGGGGCCGAAGATCTCCTCCTGGAAGACGCGCATGTCGGCGGTGACGTCGGCGAACACGGTGGGCCGGACGAAGAAGCCCTTGTCGAGCCCGTCCGGCCGTTCCAGCCCGCCGGCCACCAGGCGCGCGCCCTCGTCAAGACCCACCCGGATGTAGCCGCGTACGGTGTCGTACTGCTTACGCCCGGCCACCGGACCCATGAACGTCGCCGCGTCCCGCGGGTCGCCTACCACCACGTCCTGGGCGGCACGCGTCGCGACCTCCACGGCCTCGTCGTAGATCTCCTGCGCGACGAGCATCCGGGTCGGGGCGTTGCAGGTCTGGCCGGAGTTGTGCATCACGCCGAACGTGCCGGAGCGGACGACCTTCTCCACGTTCACGTCGCCGAACACGATGTTGGCGGACTTGCCGCCGAGTTCGAGCGAGACGCGCTTGATGGAAGGAGCGGCGGCCGCGCCGACCACGCCGCCCACCGCAGTGGACCCGGTCAGCGACACCATGTCGACCAGCGGGTGCGTGGCGAACGCGTCGCCGAGGGCCGCGCCGGCGCCGTTGAGCATGTTGAACACACCGGCAGGATAGCCGGCTTCATCGACCGCCTCGGCGAAGACGAGCGCGCTCAGCGGCGAGAGCTGGCTCGGCTTGAGCACCACGGTGCAGCCGGCAGCCAGCGCCGGGCCGACCTTGCAGGTCACCTGGTTCATCGGCCAGTTCCAAGGCGCGAGCAGGGCGCACACGCCCACGGGCTCGCGCCGGATGCGCGTGGTGCCCCAGTCCTGCTCCAGGGGGTAGTCCCTGAGCGCGTCGATGGCCACCTTGAGGTGTCGCGCCCCGGCGAGTACCTGACCGCCCTCGGCCAGCCCCTTGGGGATGCCGACCTCGGTCGTCATGGCCGCGGCGATCTGCGGGATGCGCTTCTTGTAGGCCTCGCGCAGGGCCGTGAGCAGCTCGAGGCGCTCGGCCCGGCTGGTCTGCGACCAGCTCTCGAACGCGCGATGCGCGGCCTGCACGGCCGCCTCGACGTCGTCGGAGGAGGCGGCCGCGATGCGCGCAACCTCCTCCTCCGTCGCCGGGTCGATCACGGCGATGTGCTCACCGGGGTGTGCCGGCTCGACCCACTGCCCGTCGATGTAGAACCTGGTTCCGTCCGTCACAGAGCCTCCAGCGTGTCGTTCTCCCGCCGGACCCGTCAGGTCCCCGGCGGGCGGAAGTACATCTTGGTGCGCGCCGCCTTGTCCATGTCCTCCGGCGTGATCAGCACGGTCACCTCGCAACGCACCATGCCGCCGGCCGAGATGTTCGCCGCCATGGCGGCGGCAGCCACGTTGTCCGGCAGGTCGATGACGCTGTACACGTCCTTGCCGCCGAATGCGTAGTAGTAGCTCTCGAGCTCGCCGTCCAGGTTCTTGGCGATGTCCGCGATCACCTTGCGGCGCTCGCTGCCGCCCTCCCTGAGCACACCCTTGATGCCTTCGGAGCTGTAGGTGGCAACGATGAGGTACTTCGGCATCTCACCCTCCTTCTCGTGGCAAAGCGTGCGCATACTATCCACCCCCCCTGCGCGGGTGTCTATTCCTATACGCTTGCCGCCATGTTCAGCGAGGACGACAGAAGCACCCGGTGACCGGCTAGATGCTCGCCGCGCTGCTCGCCCTGCTGGCGAGCTTCTCCTGGGGGACCTCCAACTACCTCGCCGGCGTGGAGAGCCGCACCCGCTCGGTGTGGCACGTCGCCGCCCTCAGCCAGATCATGGCTGCTGCGGCGGCGGCGGTCGGACTGCTCGCCGCCAGGCAGGGACCCCCCGGCGGCTGGGACCTCGTCATCCTGCTGATCACCGGCGCCGCCACGGCCGCCGGCCTCGTGATGTTCTACCAGGCGCTGGCCATCGGCACGATGAGCGTGGTGGCGCCGATCATCGCCTCCGAGGTGCTCATCCCGGTGACCGCCGGCATCGTGATGGGCGAGCGTCCCGGCGTGCACGCCTACGTCGGGATGATCCTGACGGTGGGGGGCGTGGTCCTGATCTCCCGCACGCCCCGCCACGAGAAGCGGAACCGCAGCGCCGACGACCATCGCGTCGCCCGCAAGGCCGTCATCCTCGCGGTACTCACCGCCGTCGCCTGGGGATTCATGCTGCTGGTCTACGGCACGACCGGCAAGCAGAGTCCCATGTGGGCCGTGTTCGACACGCGCGTGACCTCCGCCGTGGTGCTCGCCGGCTACGTGCTGCTCACCGGACGCGGCCTCTCCCTGAAGGGCCAGAACGTGCTCGCGCTCGCCGCCATCGGCATCCTGCTCGCCGTGGCGAACTTCCTCTTCATCATCGCGAGCGGCCTCGGCTACCTGAGCGTGACCAGCATCCTCGGCTCGCTCTCGCCGGTCGTGGTGACCGTCTACGCTCAGGTGCTGCTGCACGAACGGCTCAACGCCAGGCAGTGGGCGGGGTTCGCGGCCGTGTTCGCCGGGATCGTCCTGCTGTCGGTCTAGACCGCGGCCACCCTGGTCCTGAGCGACATAGACTACCGGCGACCCAAGGCGACGGCACGCGCTCGAAAGGAAGCCCGATGGACATCGCTCTGAAGTACGGCTGCAACCCGCATCAGACGCCGGCCGGCGTCACCGTCCCGGAGGAGTCGGGCTTCCAGGTGCTCAGCGGCAGGCCGGGGTACATCAACTTCCTCGACGCGCTCGGCGCCTGGCAGCTCGTGCGCGAACTGCGGGCGGCCACCGGCAAGCCGGCCGCCGCGTCGTTCAAGCACGTCAGCCCGGCGGGCGCCGCGGTCGCCGGCGAGCTGTCCGCCGCCTACCGCGCCTCGCAGTTCCTCGGCGACGAGGACTTCTCGCCGCTGGCCACCGCCTACGCGCGCGCCCGCGGCGGCGACCGGATGTGTTCGTTCGGCGACGTCGCGGCAGTCAGCGACGTGGTCGACATGTCGCTGGCGAAGCTGCTCTACGGCGAGGTCTCCGACCTGATCATTGCTCCGGGCTTCGAGCCAGAGGCGCTGGAACTGCTCAAGACCAAGCGCGACGGCGCCTACATGGTGCTGGCCATCGACTCCGGACTACGAGCCGGCCGACGTCGAGACCCGCGAGGTCTTCGGCTTCACCATGGCCCAGAAGCGCAACACGACGCGCATCACGCCGGAGCTGTTCCGGACCGCCGGCGCCGACGGCGAGGCTCTGCCGGCCGCCGTCCTCGAGACCCTCATCGTCGCGACCGTCGCGCTCAAGTACACGCAGTCCAACTCGGTCGGCATCGCCTACGACGGCCAGGTGATCGGCATGGGCGCGGGCCAGCAGTCCCGGGTGCACTGCACGCGGCTCGCCTGCGGCAAGGCCGACAAGTGGCTGCTCCAGCAGCACCCCAAGACGCTCGCGCTGCCGATCCGCGAGGACCTCCCGAAGCCGGAGAAGGCCAACCTGGTCGACTACTACCTGCTGTGGGACGAACTGTCGGACGTGGAGAAGCGCAAGCTCCGCGAAGGCCTCACCGCCGACCCCGACCCGCTCACGCGGGAGGAGCGCGCCGACTGGGTCAAGCGGTTCGACGGCATCTGCCTCTCGCTCCGACGCCTTCATCCCGTTCCCCGACAACCTCGACCGCGCCGCCAAGAGCAACGTGCAGTACATCGCCCAGACCGGCGGCTCGGCGCGCGACGACGTGGTGAGCGAGGCGGCCGCCGAGTACGGGATGACGATGGTGCACACGGGCCTGCGGCTGTTCCTGCACTAGCAGCGAGGCACGGAGCGCCGGTCGTGGACGACCACCCTCACGGTGTCGCCGGAGACCAGCCTCACAACGTCGCCGGCCTCCCGCTGATCGCGGCTCCCGACGCGCGGGTGCTGGTGCTCGGCAGCGCTCCGAGCGCCCTCTCGCTGCAGAAGCAGGAGTACTACGGCAACCCACAGAACGCGTTCTGGCCGCTGATGGCGGAGCTGCTCGGGCGGCCTGCCGGCGAGGACTACGCGACCAGGACGCGGATGCTGCTGGTGGCGCGGATCGCGCTGTGGGACGTCCTCGCGTCCGCCGAGCGCCCCGGCAGCCTGGACGCCTCGATCGTCGCGAAGACGGCGGTCGTCAACGACTTCGAGGCGTTCTTCGCCGGGCACCCGGAGGTGCGCGCCGTCTTCTTCAACGGCAGGACGGCGCGCGCGTTCTGGGACCGTGAGGTCGAGGGGCGCCAGGCGCTGCCCGCCGGCCTGGCGCTCACCACGCTGCCGTCCACGTCGCCCGCGCACGCGGCGCTCACGCGAGCGGAGAAGTCGGCGATGTGGCAGGTGGTCGTCGCGGCTGCGAGGGCGCCGGGCTGACGCCAGGGCGCGCTGCCGGCGTCACCGAGTGGATCAGCCGTTGCCGCCGGCGCCCGGGTGCTGGTTCGTGTACTTGACCTTGTCCTCGGGCGCCATGTCCGCGCCGCCGACGTCAAGGAAGTGGGCGGCGTGCCGGCCGGCTCGCGAGCTGGAGAACACGCGCGTCAGCACGAGCCACACCGCCACGATGAGCGCGATGCCGCCGAAGACGACGAACGGAAGTACGTCGCTGGTGAAGTCGACCGCGAGCATGGTCCCAGCGTAGCACCGTAACGTCATCCTCCGACCCGTTCGGCAGCCTGTCGATGAGCGGCTCGAGCACGTGCCGTGGTGACCGGACGCGAGTGACGCCGGGCGGGCGGCCACCAGGCCGCGGCCCCGGCGTCAGGCGTCCGCGCCGCGCTTCTCGAACTTCTTGCGCTGCTCGGTGCTCAGGATGTGCTTGCGCACGCGCACGATCTTGGGCGTCACCTCGACGAGTTCGTCGTCGGCGATCCACTCCAGCGCGCTCTCGAGGGTGATGGGGCGAGGCACCTTGAGGCCGGCGTCGATGTCCTTGGTGGACGAACGGTAGTTGCCGAGCTGCTTGCGCTTGGTGGGATTGCACAGCATGTCGTCGGCGCGCGAGTTCTCGCCGACGATCATGCCCTCGTAGACCGGCGTCATGTTGCCGACGAACAGCACGGCGCGGTTCTGCAGGTTCTCGAGCGAGTAGCCGGCAGCCTCGCCGCCGGTCTGGCTGACCAGCGAGCCGCGGTTGCGACCGGGGAGGTCGCCCTTCCACGGGCCGTAGCCCGTGAAACGCGAGCTCATGACGCCGAGGCCGCGGGTCTCGGTGAGGAAGTCGTTGCGGTAGCCGATCAGGCCGCGCGTGGTGATCGTGAACTCGAGGCGGACGAGGCCGGTGCCGGTCGACTCGACGCCCAGCAGCTCGCCCTTGCGCAGGCTGAGCTCCTGGATGATCGCGCCCTGGTACTCCTCGGGCACGTCGATGATCAGCTGCTCCATCGGCTCGAGGAGCTTGCCGTGGCTGTCGTGGTGAGTGATGACCTCGGGGCGGCTGACGCAGAGCTCGAGGCCCTCGCGACGCATCTCCTCGATGAGGATCGCGAGGTGCAGCTCGCCGCGGCCGGAGACCTTGACGCCGTCCGGCCGGCCGAGGTCCTCGACGCGGAGCGCGACGTTGACGCGCAGCTCGCGCTCAAGCCTGTCCTTGATCTGCCGCAGCGTGGCGGCGCGGCCGTCCTGGCCGGCGAACGGGCCGTTGTTGACGAGGAAGAACATGCTGACCGTCGGCTCCTCGATCTCGAGCGGCGGCAGCGCCACTTTGGCAGCCTCCAGCTCGGGGGAGGCCAGCGTGTCGCCGAGGGTGATGTCGTCGGGGCCGGCGAGCCAGACGATGTCGCCGGCGGAGGCCTCTTCGACCTCGCGGTTCTCGAGGCCGCGCGTGACCCAGAGGTGCGTCACGCGCGCGGACTCCGTGCCGATCATCTCCCAGCCCGCCTCGGGATCGCCGATCTGGAGGTGGCACGTCATGATGCGCTGCACCTCGTCGCCGACCTTGAGCCCGCCGGCGAGCACGCGCCCGCAGCCGATGCGGCCGATGTAGTCGCTCCAGGCGAGTGTGCTGACCTGCATGAGGAACGGCGCGTCCTGGTCGACCCTTGGCGCGGGGACGCTGGCGACGATGGTCTCGAAGAGGTCGTTCATGCCGGCGTCGGCCAGCTCACGCAGCAGCGCCGGCGAGAGGCCGCCGCCGTCGTGCAGGTGCTCCTCGCGCTCGTGCTCTTCCTTCTTGTACTCGTCGATGTCGTTGACGATCCAGCCCTCGAGGCCGGAGCCGTACAGCACCGGGAAGTCGAGCTGCTCGTTGTTGGCGCCCAGCTCGACGAACAGGTCGAAGGTCTTGTCCAGGGCGCCGGACGGGTCCGCGTTGGGCCGGTCGGCCTTGTTCACGATGACGATCGGCCGCAGGCCGAAACTCAGCGCCCGCATGAGCACGTAGCGCGTCTGGGGCATCGGCCCCTCGTTGGCGTCCACCAGCAGGAGCACGGAATCGACCATGCTGAGCACACGCTCGACCTCGCCGGAGAAGTCCGCGTGGCCCGGCGTGTCGATGATGTTGATGAGGTAGTCCTTCCACTCCACGGTGCAGTGCTTGGAGCGGATGGTGATCCCGCGCTCGCGCTCGAGGTCGTTGCTGTCCATGACGCGCTCGTCGATGTGTGCGTTCTCGCGGAACACGTGGGCGGCGCGGAAGATGCTGTCGATCAGCGTGGTCTTGCCGTGATCGATGTGGGCGATGATGGCGAGGTTGCGGATCTTGTCGACGGGGTGCACGGGGGTTCTCCTGACGTCCAAAAGCCCGGCTGGGCAATCGCCGGCCGGGCGGTCGCTCTCTAGTGTACCACCGCGCGGGAGCGACTTCCTCGCCCGCCGGTCTGTTCCGGCCCCGAGCTTCGTCAATCAACGAGCCCGGGCTAGGATGCCTCCATGTCCCGTTCTCCCTGGCTCTGGTTCGTCCTTGTCGGGCTCGTGCCGGCGACGCTTCTGTCCGGCAACGTGCTCGGCAGCTCCATCATGCTCGCGGCGCTGTTCCCCGCCGTCGCCGCGATGATAGCCATGACGTCGGACGACCAGCCGCAGCCTCTGGCGGGGCACGGCGGCAAGCGCCTGCTGGTCGCGATCGGCGTCGTCGCGGTCCTGTTCGGGGCCCGGGTCGCCTGGACCGGGGTCGAGGGCCTGCTCTACAAGGCACTGGTCGCCGGGATCCCCGCCGCCCTCGCCGCCTGGGTCCTCTCCGGCATGTACGCGCCGTCGCCGATGGTGCGCCGCTGGGTGCGGTCGCTGGTGGCGACAGGAGCGCCGCGGCGCGTGTACTTCGTGGCCGTGCTCGCGTGGCCGCTGGCGGCGGCGGCGGCCATCGCGGTGTCCGCCGCCCTGCAGGGGCTCTCCGTGGGGCCGCCGCGCCTCGCCTCGGCCGGTCTGCTCGGAGTGATCACCGTGACCGGCGTCTTCACCGCGGCGCTCTCGGCTCTCGCCTGGTACGGCTTTGCCGCCCGCCGCCTGCTGCCGCGACTCAACCCGCTCGCGATCGGATCGCTGATCGGCCTCGTCCAGTGGCTCGTGATCTGGGGCCACACGATGCGGCCGGCCACCGTGCTGGCGCCGTTCTTCATCGCCCGGCTCGCGAGTCTGGTGGCGGCGGGTGTCACCGGGACATGGGCCTGCGGCCGCTCTCGAGGAAGCCTGCTCCCCGTGTGGCTCCTCGGCATCTCCCTCAGCGTGTCGGAGGCGGTCCTGTTCCTGACCGTCATCCCGCAGGACGTCGGCAGGACGGACGTCCCGATGGGACTGTTCGCGGCGGGTCAGGCCGCCGTGGCGCTGGCGCTCGTGGTCGCCGGGCGGATGTGGCGCTCCCCGGCGAGGGCGCCCGAGGCCGTGGCGTCGGAGCTATCATTGCCCTGACGAAGACCCGCCGCCCTGACGGGCGGCAGAGCGAGAAGGGACTGCTTTGGGCGAGGAGCGGACCATCCGCATCGCGCAATCGTGTGCACGGGACCCGCGCCAGGCCGTGGCCGAGCTGCACGACGGCCTCACGCAGCCGGACCTCTCGCTCGTCCTGTTCTTCTGCTCCAGCCAATACGACCGCGAAGTGCTGGCTGAGGAACTGCAGGAGCGGTTCGCCGGCGTGCCCGTGGCCGGCTGCACCACGGCCGGAGAGATCGGGCCCGCCGGCTGCCGCGACGGCAGCCTGGCCGGCGTGAGCTTCTCGGCCGCGGCCTGCACGCCGGTCGCCGGCCGCCTGGAGGGCCTCAGCGGCTTCCGCCAGCAGGACGGCGTCGCTCTGGCGCAGGACCTGCGCCGGCGCCTGGGCGAGCTCGCCCCCGGCGACGGTCTCAACACGTTCGCCTTCCTCCTCGTCGACGGTCTGTTCGGGCACGAGGAGCAGCTCGCTCACGCGCTGCAGCAGGGCCTCGCCGAGGTGCCGCTCGTCGGCGGCTCGGCCGGCGACGCGCTCGGGTTCGAGCGCACGTACGTGTACTGGGACGGCCGGTTCGCGTCGGACGCGGCCGTCCTCGTCCTCGCCGCCACGCCGCTGCCGCTCACCGAGTTCAAGACGCAGCACTTCGTGCCCACCGACGAGAGACTCGTCGTCACAGCGGCCGACCCAGGCGGCCGCGTGGTCTGGGAGATCAACGGCCGGCCGGCGGCAGAGGAGTACGCGCGCCTCCTGGATGCCGACCCGGAGCGGCTGGGGCCGGACGACTTCGCCGCGTCGCCGGTGGTCGTCATGGTCGACGGCACCAACTACGTGCGCTCCATCCAGCGCGTGGAGCCGGGCGGCGGACTCAAGTTCTACTGCGCCATCGACCGTGGCGTGGTGCTGCGCGTGGCCCGCGGCGTGGATCTGCTGGAGAACCTGGAGGCGGCCTTCTCGCGCGTGCGCGCGCAGATCGGGCCGCCGCAGCTCGTCCTCACCTGCGACTGCATCCTGCGCAAGCTCGAGATCGACCAGAGCGGACTGCAGGCCGGCGTGAGCGAGATCCTGCGGCGCAACAACGCCGTCGGGTTCAACACCTACGGCGAGCAGTTCTGCGGGGTGCACGTGAACCAGACGATGACCGCCGTCGCACTGGGGTACGGACGAGATGGCTGACGAGGAGCGGAACGGCGCGGAGGTCGAGGCGCTCAGGGCCGAGGTGGACCGCCTCACCAAGGTCGTCGACGCGCTCATGGACAGGGTGGAAGCGAGCACCAGCGTGCAGGGCTCGGACTTCGGCCTCTTCCAGACCACGATCATGCTGCAGGACCAGGTGCGCCTGCACACGGAAGAGCTTGAGGCGGCGCTCGGCAGCGCCGAGCACGACCAGGGCGAAGGTCCGGCGGCCGCCGCGCGCGACATGCAGACGCTTCGACGCACGGCCGCCCTGCAGATCCAGCTGCTCGAGCTCGTCGTGCAGCAGAAGGACGTCGCCCAGCTCATCGAGCGCGTCGCCGCCATCCTGGACATGCCGATCGTGCTCTTCGACGCGCGCGGCCGCGTGATGGCGTGCTCGCGCAGCGCGGCCGCCTCGCCGGACCTCGCACCGCGCCTGTGGAAGGCGTACGCCACCGTCCACGGCGCCGACGGCGGAGCGGTGTCCATCACGGAGGCCGGCGAGCGCGTCCTGTTCCGCGACGTGCAGGTGATGGGGCACGCGGAGCGCGTGCTCGCCGCCGCCACGACGCGGCCCAGGCCGAGTGAGCTCGCCGGCGCGTCCCTCCTGTTCCTGCAGCAGCTGGTGACGCTGGACCTGCTGCGCGGCAAGGACGAGCTGCGCATGCGGCGGCGGCTGCGCCGCGGCCTCCTGCGCGACGTGCTGTCCGGTGACGTCCCGCAGGACAAGCTCAGGATCCGCCTGCAGGAGCAGGGGTTCGACGACGAGAGCCTGCTCCGCATCGCGCTCGTCGAGCCCGCCGCCGGAGACGGGCGGGCGAGCCGCGGCGCGCGGCGCGCCGAACGCCGCGGCACCGACCTGCTCGCGGCCCTCGACACAGTGCTCAGCCTGCGGCGGCTGCCGTACCTGACGTCGTCCAAGGGCCAGTCGGCGGTCGTGCTCACCGCGCTCCCCGACGCCGCGACCTCCACGGCGCGCACGCTGCTCGCCGAGCTGCGCGACGCCGCGCTCGGCGTCGCGCCGAACGGCGCCGTGGCCGGCTGCTCGTCCCCGCTCGCCGGCTTCGGCGGCGCGGCGCGCGGCCTGCAGCAGGCCAAAGCGGCCTGCATCTCCGCGCGCCACACCGAGGACCCCGGCGGCACCGCCATCTTCGAGGAGCTCAGCGGCCACTTCCGGCTGCTGGACGCGCTGGACGAGACGGAGCTGGGCGACATCGTCCAGCGCACGTTCGCCCCGCTCCTCGAGTACGACGCGCGCCACCGCGCCAGCCTCTACAAGACGCTCGGCACGTACTTCGACCATCGCCTCGCGGTGCAGGAGACGGCGGACGCGCTGCACATCCACCGCAACACGCTGCAGAAGCGGCTCGCCAACGTCGAACAGCTGCTGGGCATCGACCTCGGCGACCTCGACGCTGTGGTGGACGTGCGCCTCGGCCTGCACGCGGCCGAACTCCTCGGCGGGCCCGTGGCCTGACCGGCTACCACGGCGCGCGCAGGCGAGCGCGAACGCCGCGGGGCTTGTGTCACCGGCCACAGGGTTGTGCACGTGACCAACCGCGCGGCGCGGATTGTGGTCACGGGGCGAATACCGCTCGCCGCCGGTTTCTCGCATCCTTCGGAGTGTTGGTCCGTCGCGACCTCCGCGGCGGCATGTCGCCCTCGTCCGGCGGCGCTCACGCTCCACTCAGGAGGATGCCATGGCCAAAGTACTGATGATCCACCCCGACAAGTGCACCGGGTGCCGGAACTGTGAGCTCGCGTGCTCGTTCGAGCACGAGAAGCAGTTCCGGCCCGGCGCGTCGTGCGTGCAGGCGTTCACCTGGGAGCGCGAGGGAATCTCCGTCCCCATGATGTGCCAGCAGTGCGACGACGCGGCCTGCGTCACCGTCTGCCCCACCGGCGCCATGCACAACAGCACGACCACCCAGGCGATGATCGACTGGGACGCCGACAAGTGCATCCGCTGCCGCATGTGCGTCATCGCCTGCCCGTTCGGCAACGCCCGCTACGACGCTTCCACCAGCAGCATCTTCAAGTGCGACAACTGCGACGGGTCACCCCAGTGCGCCGCCTTCTGCCCCACCAAGGCGCTCGAGTACGTGGACGACACCGACCAGGTCAAGGCCCGCAAGAAGGCCTACGCGGCCAAGTTCAAGGACGCCTTCCAGGAGGTGAGCTGAGATGTACGGCTGGACAGGCACGCTCCTCCGCGTGGACCTCAGCTCGGGCAAGGTGAGCCGTGAGGCCCTCGACCCGCAGGTCGCCCGCGACTACATCGGCGCGCGCGGCCTCGGCGGCCACATCGTCCGCTCTGAGGTCGATCCCAAGACCGACGCGCTCTCGCCGGCCAACAAGCTCGTGTTCGCCGCCGGCCCCCTCACCGGCACGTTCGCGCCGTCGGCCGGGCGCTACAACGTCGTCACCAAGAGCCCGCTGAACGAGTGTCTCGCGGCCTCCAACTCCGGCGGCGCGTTCGGCCCCGAGCTCAAGTACGCCGGCTACGACGCGCTGATCGTCGAGGGCAAGGCCAAGAAGCCGGTCTACCTCTGGATCAAGGACGACGCGGTCGAGATCCGCGACGCCGGCGACATCTGGGGCCACACGGTGCCGGACACCACGGACATGATCCGCGCCGCGACCGACGACGAGGCCAAGGTGGCCTGCATCGGACCGGCCGGCGAGCACCTGGCGCTGGTCGCCAACATCATGAACGACATGCACCGCGCCGCCGGGCGCACCGGCGTCGGCGCGGTGATGGGCTCCAAGAACCTCAAGGCCGTGGCCGTGGTCGGCAGCGGCGCGGTCACCGTCGCAGACCCCGACGCCTTCCTCGCCGAGGTGCTCAAGGGGCGGCAGATGATCTTCGACGACCCCGTCGGCGGCACCGGACTGCCCGCCTACGGCACCGAGGTGCTGGTCAACATCCTGAACACGGTCGGCGGCCTGCCCACGCGCAACTGGCAGGACGGTTACTTCCCGACCGCCGACAAGACCGGCGGCGAGGCACTGGCCGCCAAGCAACTGGTCCGCAAGAAGGGCTGCTTCAGCTGCATCATGTCGTGCGGCCGCGTCACCAAGGTCGACGCCCCCGGCTTCGAGGGCATCGGCGAGGGCCCCGAGTACGAGACCGCCTGGGCCTACGGCGCCGACTGCGGCGTCGACAACCTGGACGCGATCACCAAGGCCAACTACCTCTGCAACGAGTACGGCATGGACACCATCGCGTCGGGCTCCTCCATCGCCTGCGCCATGGAGCTCTTCCAGCGCGGCATCATCACGACCAAGGACACGGACGGCGTGGACCTCACCTGGGGCAACGCCGAGGCCATCGTCGAGATGACACGCAAGATGGGTGAGGGCGACGGGTTCGGCGTCAAGCTGGCGCAGGGTTCGTACCGCCTCGCCGACGGCTACGGCCACGCCGAGTACTCCATGACCACCAAGAAGCAGGAGATGCCGGCCTACGACGGCCGTGCCATCCAGGGCATCGGGCTCAACTACGCGACCAGCAACCGCGGCGGCTGCCACGTGCGCGGCTACACCATCTCGCACGAGGTCCTGGGCAGCGGCGGCAGCATGGACCCGCACGTCACCGAAGGCAAGGCCGGCCTGGACATCGTGTTCCAGAACCTCACGGCGGCGCTCGACGCCACGGGCAGCTGCCTGTTCGCGACGTTCGGGCTCACCGGGGACCAGCTGGTCAAGACGCTGGCCACGCTGACCGGCTACGACTACACCCTGGAGGAGTTCCTGCAGGTCGGCGACCGCATCTGGACCCAGGAGCGGCTCTGGAACATCGACGCCGGCTTCACCACGGCCGACGACACGCTGCCCAAACGGCTGCTCGAGGAGCCGCTCAAGAGCGGCGCGTCCAAGGGCCACGTCAGCAGGCTCGGCGAGATGCTGCCCGAGTACTACGCCCAGCGCGGCTACGACGAGAAGGGCGTGCCGACCAAGGCGAAGCTCAAGGAGCTCTCGCTCTGAGCGTGACGGTCAAGTACTTCGCCACCATCCGCGACCTGACGCGGGAGACGGAACGGCGGATCGACGGCCGGCCGGGCGACCTCCGCGAGCTGCTCACGCAGCTCGCGGAGCGCTACGGCCGGCCGTTCCGGCGCGCCGTGTTCGACGGCGACGACCTGCACGGGGAGATCATCATCTTCGTCAACGGGCGCAACGTGCGGCACCTCCAGATGCTCGACACGCCGCTCCAGGACGACGACGAGGTCGCGATCTTCCCGATGATCGCCGGCGGCTGACCCTCGGCCGGCCGGCGCCAAGGAGTGTGGACCCGTGAGCGAGACGCAGACCATCGACACCAGCCGCGTGACGGCCGTTCTGGCACGCTACCCGCGGCACGACCCGGGTGACCTGGTGAACATCCTGCACGACCTGCAGGCCGAGTTCCGCTACCTGCCCGAGGGGGCGCTCCGCGAGGCGGCGGCCCACCTCGGGCTCGCGCCGACCCAGGTCTACGGGGTCGCCACCTTCTACCACGGGTTCCACACCGAGCCCCGCGGCGCGCACACGTGCACCGTGTGCATGGGCACGGCCTGCCACGTGCGCGGCGCGCCGCGCCTGCTCGAGCAGCTCGAGCGCGACACGGGCATCGGCGCGGGCGGCACCACGGAGGACCTCTCGCTCAGCATCGAGGAGGTCGGCTGCGTCGGCGCCTGCGCACTGGGCCCGCTCGTCCTCATGGACGGCGAGTACCACGGGCACATGACCGGCGACAAGGTCTCGCGACTGGTGAAGAAGGTCCTCACGGCGGAGGAGAAGTCATGAGCGCCGTCCTGACCGACCCGGCCGCGCTCGCGCAGCGCCGCGAGGCGCTCGTCGCCGAGCGGGACCCCGGGCGCAAGGTCATTGCGGTGTGCGCCGGCACCGGCTGCCGGGCGCAGGGCGCGCTGCAGGTCGTCGACGCGCTCCGCGCCGAAGTGGCGGAGCGCGGTGCAGGCCTCGAGATCCGCGCCACGGGCTGCCTCGGGTTCTGCCAAGGCAGCCCGCTGCTCACCGTGCACCCCGACGGCGTCGTCTACGGCAGCGTGAGCGTCGACGACGCCGCCGAGATCGTAGAGAAGACCCTGCTCGGCGAGACCGTGGTGCGGCTGCTGTGCACCGACGCCGAGACGGAGACGCCGTGCCGCACGCAGGAGGAACTCCCGTTCTACCGCGGACAGCGGCGCCTGCTGCTCGGCGACAGCGAGCTGCTCGACCCCACCTCGATCGACGACTACATCGCGCTCGGCGGCTACGCGGCTCTCGCACGGGCCCTCGACCTGGGACCCGAGGCCGTCCTCGACGAGGTCAAGCGCTCGGGCCTGCGCGGCCGCGGCGGCGCCGGGTTCCCCACCGGCCGCAAGTGGGAGGCGTGCCGCAGGGCCGAGGGCGAGCTCAAGTACGTGGTCTGCAACGCCGACGAGGGCGACCCCGGCGCGTTCATGGACGACGCCCTCCTCGAGGGCAACCCGCACAGCGTGCTCGAGGGCATGATCATCGGCGCCTACGCGATGGGCGCACGCGAGGGCCACGTGTACGTGCGCCAGGAGTACCCCGTCGCCGTGGAGCGCATCACCCGCGCCATCGAGCAGGCGCGCGAGGTCGGCCTGCTCGGCGAGTCCATCCTCGGCAGCGACCACTCGTTCGACCTGCGCGTCAGCCGCGGCGGCGGCGCGTTCGTGTGCGGCGAGGCGAGCGCCATGATGGCCTCGCTCGAGGGCCGGCGCGGCGTGCCGCGCCGGCGCCTCATCCACCTCTCGGAGCGCGGCCTCTGGGGCACGGCCCACCAACCTCAACAACGTCGAGACCTGGGCCAACGTGCCGCAGATCGTCCTGAACGGCGCCGACTGGTACCGCGCCATCGGCACCGAGGGCTCCACGGGGACCAAGATCTTCTCGCTGGTCGGCAAGGTGATCAACACCGGCCTCGTGGAGGTGCCCATGGGCACCACCCTGCGCGAGATCGTCTTCGGGGCGGGCGGCGGCATCCCCAGCGGCAAGAAGTTCAAGGCCGTCCAGACCGGCGGCCCGTCCGGCGGCTGCCTGCCGGCCGCCAAGCTCGACGTGCCGGTGGACTTCGACACGCTCGTCGCCGAGGGCTCCATGATGGGCTCCGGCGGCATGATCGTGATGGACGAGGACACCTGCATGGTGGACGTCGCCAAGTACTTCCTGCGGTTCCTCGCCGCCGAGTCGTGCGGCAACTGCACGTCGTGCCGCGAGGGCCTCGCCTGCCTGCACGACCTGCTCGAGGACATCAGCGAGGGTCGCGGCACGCACGAGACCATCGTCCTCATCGAGCAGCTCGCGGACACTGTGGAGGCCACCTCGCTCTGCGCGCTCGGCACCAGCGGAGTGAACCCCGTGCTGTCCACGCTGCGCTACTTCCGCGACGAGTACTCCGCCCACGTGAACGAGAAGCGCTGCCCCGCGGGCGTGTGCAAGGCGCTCATCACCTTCAGCATCCTCGAAGAGCGCTGCACCGGCTGCCGGGCCTGCGCGCTCAAGTGCCCGCAAGGGTGCATCAGCGGCGAGAAGCGCGAGGTGCACACCATCGACCCGGAACCCTGTATCAAGTGCGGCAACTGCAGAGACGCCTGCAGGTTCGACGCCGTGCTGGTCCAGTGATGGAGGCCGCGATGAACGTTGAACTGATCATCGACGGCGAACAGATCGTGGCGCCGGAGGGCTCGAGCCTCCTCACGGCGGCCCGCGCCGCCGGCCGGGACGTGCCCGGCCTGTGCCACCTCGACGCCGTGCCGGCCAACGCGAGCTGCCGGCTCTGCCTGGTCGAGATCCGCCGCCCCGGCCGCGACTGGACGCAGCTCACCACCTCGTGCGACTACCCGGTCTCTGCCGGACTCACCGTGGTCACCGACTCGCCGCGCATCCGCGAGCTCCGCGCCATGAACGTGCGCCTGCTGCTGCGGCGTGCGCCGGAGGCGCCGGTCCTGCTGCGGCTCGCCGAGCAGCTCGGGGTGAGCGGCACGCCGTTCGCGCCCGTCGCCGACGCGCCGCTGGCGGACTGCATCCTCTGCGAGCTCTGCGTGCGCGCCTGTTCGGCGGCGGGCTACGACGCGCTGGCGGTGAGCGGCCGCGGGTCCGGCAAGTACGTCGGTCCCGCGTTCGGCCGCGCCGCCGCCGAGGCCTGCGTGGGCTGCGCCGCCTGCCACGAGGTCTGCCCCACGGACTGCATCGCCATGGTGGACACGGAGTCCACGCGCACCATCTGGGGCCGCACCTTCGACCTGCTCGCCTGCGAGCGCTGCGGCAAGCCGATCACCACCAAAGACCACCGGGCGACGATCGACGCGGGCATCGAGCACAAGGCGGACGAGCCGGAGCTGTGCGACACCTGCAAGCGCCGCCTGAGCTCGGAGCGGCTCATCACGCTGGTGTGACGCTCGCAACGGAGTGCCGGAGCATCCGGTAGAGGCCGAAGCCGAGCAGAATGCCGGCGAAGTTGAGCAGCACGTCGTCGACCTCGGTGACCCGGTAGGAGTAGCCGAGCGCGAGCGAGACGACGACGCCGGTGAGCACGGGCCGGAGCCTACAGGCAGGAAGGGCCCGGCCGAGACGTACGCGCGTACAGGCCGGACGGTCAGACGCGACCGACGGAGTCGCCTTCGTCGCCGCCGTCCTCTCGCCGAGCGGCCTGGACACGTCCGGTACCTCCCGCTCGTCGGTGGGCACGCCGTAGCGGCGCAGCAGGCGGCGTGCCGCCCGCGAAAGCAGCCAGCCGAGGGCGGCCACGGCGAGCAGAGCGATGACGACGGCGAAGGGCTGCATGGTCCGAGCGTACACCGCTCGCAGCAGGCGCGTCTGCCCGCGCGCCCCGGCGGCGACCGGCGCCGCGTTCAGACCGCGAAGATGATGGCGAGGACGGCCGCGACCGCAGGCGCGGCGGCCGTCCACACGAACGCGAATGCGGTGTCGATGTCCTCGGCTCGCGTCTGCGCCGCCACGTCGGGGTCGGGCTCCCGTCCGGCCTCGCTCTCCGCGAGCGTTTCGGGGTCAAAGGGTCCCATGTAGTGCGCCGCGGAGGCCCGTGCGATCCCCGGCGGCCGGTCTGGGTCCGCGCCGGTCATCGTCCCGCGGAACAGCACCAGCAACAGCACGGTGAGCCCCACGTTGCCGATGATGAACCACGTCCAGTCCCACCCCAGGATGGCCACGACGATCGCCACCACGCCGGCCAGGACGCATCCGATCACGAGTGGCACGAGCGTCTTCATCGCTCCCCCCGTCGCTCAGTCGCAGTGCTGCAGGTCGGGCCACGTCTCCACCCTCGGCCGCCTGAGAACGCGGGCAACCCAGATCGGCAGCCCGTCCTCACACGTCCCGCGGCGCCAACACGCTCCCGGACGTCAGCCTCGCCAGCCATGCCCGCATCGTACTCGCGCTCGCTCCGAACGAGCAACGGCGGCCGGAGCCTCAGCTCCGGCCGCCGCGAATGGCACAGAATACCGCGGGGTACGGGCGCGTCCCGTGAGCGGTGTTCGTGCGCCCGTGCCTCGTACGGGGTGTTCCCCGGCGGCGCCTGCCCTAGTCCCGGTGCTCCGCGCCGGCGTCGCGCGCCTCGCTCGCCTGCAGCGGCACGGTGTGCGCGGCCCTGTCGTCCTTGCGCGCGCCGCCCAGCGCCTCCACCTCGATGAAGATGCGGCTCACCTCGGGGTAGGGCTCGTTGATGCGCCGCTCGATGCGGTGCACCGCCTCGTGGATCTCCTCGGCGGCGAGGCCGGGCGTGAAGGTGACCTCGATGTTGAGCAGCACGTCGTCCGGGCCGAGGTGCATGGTGAGCACCACACCGAGGCCCGTGACCGCCGGGTCTTCCAGGACGATGCGGCGGATGTCGGCGACCATCACGGGGTCCGCCGCCTCGCCCACCAGCAGGCTCCGGCTCTCGTAGGCGAGCCAGAGCGCGGCCACCACCAGGATGCAGCCGATGACGACCGAGGCCAGGCCGTCGAGGACCGGCGCGTCCAGCTGGTGGCTGAGGAACACCCCGACGAACGCGACCACGAGGCCGAGCAGCGCCGCCGTGTCCTCGAAGAGCACGGTGAAGAGGCTGGGGTCCTTGCCGTGGTGGATGGCCGACAGCGTGTGCCGCCCGCCGCGCGTGCCGCGGAACACGCGCCACGCCACGCTGAACGAGTAGGACTCGAAGACCATCGCCAGCGCGAGCACGACGTAGTTGATGACGGGGCTCTCGAGCGGCGCGGGGTGCTGGATGTGCGTGATGCCCTCGTAGATGGACATGCCGCCGCCGATGCCGAAGATGCTGACGGCGACGATGAGGCTCCAGAAGTAGAGCTCGGCGCCGTGGCCGAAGGGGTGGTGCTCGTCGGCCGGCCGGGCGCCGCGGTTGAGCCCGTAGTACAGCAAGCCGCCGTTGCCCGTGTCGACCACGGAGTGGATGCCCTCGCTGATCATCGCCGAGCTGCCGGTCATGAACCCGGCGATGAACTTGATGACCGCGATCGCCAGGTTGCCGATGATCGCGGCCACCACTGCCTTCTTGGATTCGGCGGCCATGGGCGAAGTGTACTGTACGTCGCGACGAAACCGGGTCTTCACCCGAAGCACAGAACACGGGTTTTGGGGTATGAACCATATCGTGGCTACTTGAAGGGAGTACCACGATGCCTGGCAGCACCGAGTACCAGTGCGGCGATTGCCGCCACAGCTTCCGTGTACCTGAGGGCGCGGGCCGCGACTCGCGACTGCTGATGTGCCCTGCCTGCGGGAGCATCGACCTCAACCTCATCACCGTGCAGCGCGCCCCTGCGGTCGTCTGGACGAGCGGTGAGGCGGTGCCCGCCGCAGAGCGGACCGGGGACAAAGAGAAGCTCGCGTCCTGAAGCGGATGGAGACGGCCGCCGTCCCGCGCCGGACAGCCCGGCGCGCGGGACGGCGGCCGTAGCCCGTCTGGTACCCTAGGCCCATGCTGAGGGCCGTCACGTTCGACTTCTGGAGCACGCTGTTCGTGGACTCGCGCGGGCGCGAGCGCGAGCGCCTGCGCGGGGCCGTGCTCGACCAGGCCCTGCGCGCGGAGGGTCACGTGGTCTCCGAGGCCCGACTGGCGGCCGGCCTCAGCGCCGCCTGGGACTACTTCGACGTCGTCTGGCTCAACGAGCACCGCACGCCGCCGTGCGGTGAGCTCGTGGACGCCATCCTCATGTCCTTGGGCGCACGCCTCTCGCAGACCACCCTGGAGCCCCTCGTGCACAGGTTCGAGCGACTCGTGCTCGAGCTGGCGCCCGAGCCCATGCCCGGCGCCGTCTACACGCTGCCGCAACTCGCCGACCGCTACCGTATGGCCGTCATCTGCGACACCGGGTACTCGCCCGGCGCCGTGCTCCGGCAGCTGCTGGACAAGCACGACATGCTCGCCCACTTCGACTACACGTTCTTCTCGAACGAGCACGGCATGAGCAAGCCCGACGCACGCGCGTTCCTTCACACCCTGGAAGAGCTCGACGTGCGGCCCTCCGAGGCCGCGCACGTCGGCGACATCCAGCGCACGGACGTCGCCGGCGCACAGGGAGCCGGCATGTCGGCGGTGCACTTCGTGGGCGCCAACAACAAGGACGCAGGCCACTCCACCGCCGATGTCATCGTCAGCCACTTCGAAGAGCTGCCTCAGGCACTCGGCGGACTCATCTGTGCCGGCTGCTGAGCGCAGATCCCGCGTCGGTCGGCAGCGCCGGGCGTTCCTGATCGCGGCCGCCGCAGGTGCGGCGGCGTTCATCCTGATCGCCGTCCTCATGCGGACGGGCGTCCTGGACAGCTTCGACCAGCGCGTCATCAATCTCTTCGCCGGACACCGGCGTGAGCCGTTCACCACCATCGCCAAGGCCCTGGACCAGCTGGACACGTGGTGGCTGATCATCCTGCTCATCGCCGTGCTCGTCGGCGGCCTGTGGTGGTCAGGACGCATGGTGCAGGCCGTCTACTTCGGCGCGACGATGGGCTTGGCTCTTCTCCTCAACCCTCTGCTCAAGCTCGCGTTCGACCGCGTGCCACCGGGGAGAGACCAAGCGGCAGTGGAAGCAGCGGTCTACGCCTTCCCGAGCGGCCACACGACCTCCGCGACGGCGGCCGCCTCAGCCCTCGCGGTCATCTTCTGGCCCACCCGCTGGCGCTGGCCCATGCTCATCGTCGCCGCGCTCTTCGCGCCGACGATGGCCGTTTCGCGCGTGTACCTGGGCGTCCACTGGCCGACCGACGTCGCAGCGGGTCTGGCACTGGGGTTCACCATCGCGATGGCCGTCAGGGCCGCGATGCCCTGGCCCTCCCCCGCAGAGACGGAGGCCGCCCGCGAGGAAGAGCAGGCGGCGGTCGCAAGCGTGAAGCCGCAGAAGCCCGTGCCCGCCCTGCCCGCACCCGAAGAGGACGGGCAGGGCATCGACGTCGTGTTCCTGGACTGGGGCAACACCCTCATGGTCGACAACGGCATGCGCGAGGGCCCGATGAAGGATTGGGAGACGGTGGAGGCGGAGGCCGGCGCGCAGGAGGCGCTGCTGCGCCTGCGTGCCCGGTACCGCCTCGTGGTGGCGACCAACGCAGCCGACTCGCCTGCGTTCTTCGTCCGCCTGGCGCTCGCCCGCGTGGGCCTCGACGATTACATCGACGACGTCATCTCCTCGGCCGAAGTGGGCGACCACAAGCCCAACTACGCGTTCTTCCGGGCTGCCCTGCTGCAGGAAGGCGACCGAGGGCTCCCGCTCGACCCGCGGCGAGCCGTGATGGTCGGCGACGGCACCACCAACGACATCGCCGGAGCCCAGCGCGCCGGCATGCGCACGGTCTGGTACAACCCCGCCAAGCGCCGGTTCCCGGACGGGGTCCAGCCGCCCGACGCCGTCATCAAGAAGCTGTCCGACCTGCCGGCGACCATCGACCGGCTCGCCGGCGTGCAGCCGGAGAAGCGCTCGCGCAAGCAGCGCAAGGCCGACGCGGACGCCGCGGCCGCTGCCGCGGCGGTGGCCGCCGCCCGCGACCTGCGTGCGGCCGCCGCGGCGGAGGACTCCGCCGCGTCCGCCGCCGCCGCGCTCCCGAGTGCGGAGACGGATCACGTCGACGAGGCCGGCGCGCTCGCCGAGACGCCGGCCGGTCCCAACGACGGGAGGTAGCCATGGACCTGTCGCATCCAGACCAGTGGTGCCATCGGGCGCTGCAGCTCGGCGCCGACGCGGCCACGCTCATCGAGGCTGAGGCGGTCGTGGCCGCCGAGTGGGTGCGCATGAAGTGCCTGTTCGGCTGCGACGAGCCGGGCGTCCACAAGACCTGCCCGCCCAGCCTGCCGCCGGTCTCCGTCACCCAGCGCCTGCTCTCCGAGTACCGCCACGGCGTGCTCCTCGAGGTCGGGCCCATCGTCGGCGAGGAGAACAGCGACTCCGAGTCCCGGCGGCTCAACGACGCCGCGCTGGCGCTGGAGCGCGACCTCTTCCTGGCCGGTCATCACAAGGCGTGGATGATGGGCGCCGGCCCGTGTGACCTCTGCGATGCCTGCACATCCGGCAAGGACTGTCCGACGCCCGAGCGCGCCCGTCCTTCGATGGAAGGGTGCGGCGTCGACGTGTTCACCACGGTGCGCAACGCCGGGCGGACGATCGACGTGGTCAGAGACGAGGGCGACGAGTACCGCTACTTCGCCCTCGTCCTCGTCGACTGACGCCGGGGGGCGGCAGCCCTCTCGCCTGCGCGGCTCAGGCCGCCTGGCGCGCTCCCCTGACCGGCCCGGGACCGACCTCCTCGCGGCAGAGCGCGAGCCCGCCGCTCTCGAGCCAGCTCTCGAACGTGTGCAGCCGCGGGTACAGCTCGCGCAGACGGTCGACGTCGTGGACCTGGGTCGAGGCCTCCTGGTAGATGAACACGCCCTCCACCTGGACCTCTTCGTAGCGCACGGGTTCTCCGAGGCGGGCGCTGAGCAGCCCGGCGATGTCGAGCGGCGTGCGCGTGTCTCCGGCCACGTCGAGCGAACGACCGACGAACTCGTCCGGACTGGTCACCGCCAGCGCCGCGAGCGCGCCCATGTCGTCCAGGGCCACGAGCGGCAGGTGAGCCGACTGCCCGAACGGGGTGGTGAGCACGAGCTCACGGCCGTACCGGTTGAGCCAGTACCACGGGACCTCCTCCATGAACGTCGCCGGCCGCAGGATGGTCGCCGGCACGCCGGACTGTTGCACGTAGCGCGCGATCTCCGAGCTGACGTCGCACGAGAGACGGTGATGGTCCGGTCCGGTCGCGGCGGCGAAGACGACGTGACCGACGCCGGCCGCCGCGGAGGCGTCGACGAGGTTCTGTCCGTGCCGCAGCCGCTCGGCCGGCCCCGTGTCCGGGTCCTCGAGGATGAGGATGAGCGCGCTCGCGCCGCGCAGCGTCTCCGCGAGCGTGTCCGGCTGGTCGAAGTGGGCCGTGCCTGTCCCCGGTCCGACCCAGCGCGGATCGTGGTTGCGGCGCACGTCGTGCGCGCCGAAGAGCGCGTGCGCCTCGACGCCGAGCGCACGCAGATGATGGAGGGCGGCGGAGCCCTGGTGCCCCGCAGCGCCGACGACGTACACAGGTCCTTTGGCGCCGGTCATCTCACTCACCCCGCTTTCGTGCCCACGGGCACTGTCTCCGATACCGGGAGTGTTCCCCTCAGAGTGGGAACGCAGGGGCGTTGATGTGTGGTGGGAGGAGCAGGAGCCGTCGCGGGGACGGACGCTGCTACGCGAGCAGCGCGGCTGCCTGCCCGAGCCGGGCGACGGCGTTGTCGCGGCCGAGCACCCAGATGCTCTCGAAGAGCCCGGGCGTGACGCTCTGGCCGCTCATGCCGAGCCGCAGCGCGGCGAAGACGAGCTTGGGCTTGAGCTCCAGCGCCTGCGGCAGCTCGCGGACCAGCGTCTCGATGGCCGGCACGTCCCACTCGGGCAGGTCGCGGAGGCCCTCGGCGGCGGCGGCGAGCGTCTCCGCCGCGCCGGCCGTGCCGTGGAGCCGCTCGAGCGACTCCGGTGAGAACTCGAGCGGCCGGAAGAACCACCCCGCCATGGGGACGAAGTCGGCCAGCACCTCGAGCTTCTCGTGTACCAGCGGGGCGATCTCGCGCGTGAGCGCGTCCTGCTCCTCGTCCGGAGGCGTGGCCGGCACGTGCTCGGTCTCCGTGTCTTCCACAGCGTGGGCGAGCGCCTGCACGCTCTGCGCGGCCAGCTCGCCCACCCCGGCCGGGTCGCGGTAGAAGCCCACTCGCGTGAGGTACTCGACCAGGCGGCCTCCGAGCCACTCGTCGGTCATCGCGCGCAGGTAGCGGCCGTTCATCCAGCGCAGCTTCTCAGGGTCGAAGATGCTCGGGCTCGTCCCCAGCCTGGTGACGTCGAAGTCCCGGACCAGGTCGTCGAGCGACCACGTGATCATGCTCTCATCGAATTCAGCGCTGAGGAAGCAGAGGTAGTTGCGCACGACCTCGACCAGGAACCCCTCGGCGGTGAGCTGCTCGAGCTTGGTGGCCCCGTGGCGCTTGCTGAGCTTCTTCTTGTCGGTGCCGAACAGCAACGGCATGTGCAGGAACTCCGGCACCTCTGCCCCCAGGGCGTGGTAGATCACGACCTGCTTGGGCGTGTTGCTGATGTGGTCGTCGCCGCGGATGACGTGCGTGACTTCCATGGTGACGTCATCGACCACCACGGCGAGGTTGTACGTGATCGAGCCGTCGGAGCGCACGACGATGAAGTCGCCCATGAGGTCGTTCTCGAAAGCGACCTCGCCGCGCAGGATGTCGTGGAACACGGTGCGGCCTTCGGGCACGAGCACGCGCAGCGTGTACGACTCTCCGGCCGCCTGCCGCCGCGCCACTTCGTCGGCGGCGAGCCCCCGGCACGTGCCGGGGTACACCCAGCCGCTGCCGTCCGTCTGCGCGGCCGCGCGCTCGGCGTCGAGCTGCTCCGGCGTGCAGAAGCACGGGTACAGGTGGCCGCTCTCGACGAGCTTGTCGACGTACTCGCGGTAGATCTCGTCGCGCTCCGTCTGGCGATACGGGCCGTGGGGGCCCGGCACGCCCGGCCCCTCGTCCCAGTGCAGCCCCATCTCCTTCATCGACTCGATGATCTGGACGATGGCCTCGTCGGTGCTGCGCGTGAGGTCCGTGTCTTCGATGCGCAGGATGAACGTGCCCTCGTGCTGGCGCGCGAAGATGTAGTTGTAGAGGCCCGTGCGCGCGCTGCCCAGGTGGAGGTAGCCGGTGGGCGACGGGGCGAAGCGGACGCGGATGTGCTGCTGCTCGGGCATGGGCCGCCCATGATACCGCATACGGCTTTCCACATCGCGGAAACGGACTACAATGGCCGGATGGACGAGATTCCGAAGAAGGCTCGTGTCATCGAGGCGCGGCCACGAGACCACGTGCGCAACCTCAACGTGCACGTGGGCGACATGGTCGGGGTGGGCCACCGCAACCAGCAGTTCCCCGAGATGCGCTGGTGCACCCCTGAGGCCGGCTACTCCGGCTGGATGGCCGAGTCCTACTTCGACTACACCAGCGAGACCGAAGCCGTCGTCACCAAAGACTACGACGCCGCGCAGCTCACGGTGTTCGAGGACGAAGAGGTCGACGTCCTCGACGTCGTGGGAGAGTGGTGGCTGTGCCGCAACGACCGCGGCATCCAGGGCTGGGTCCCGCGCCGCATCCTCCAAGACATCACCGCCGGCGACTCCTGACCACACCATGAGCACTGATCTACAACGCCGGCGCGTCCGGGTCCTGAAGTCATGCACGCGCGAGCAGGTCCAGGAGATCCACCTGCACGCCGGCGACAGCGTCGCCGTCGGCCACCGCAACCAGCAGCACCCCGACTTCGTCTGGTGCGCCACCGAGGACGGCCACCACGGGTGGGCGCCCGAGGCCTACCTCCAGATGACGGGGCAGCGCAGCGCCCTGGCGAAGCGTGAGTACGATTCCACCCACCTCACCGTGGTCGCAGACGAGCGACTCGACGTGCTCGAGCAGGTCGGCAGCTACCTCCTGTGCCGGACCGGGGCGGGCGTCGAGGGCTGGGTGCAGGCCTCATGCGTAGACGAGTCGGAGGAGGAGTGATGACCGAGGTCAAGTTGCCGCAGAAGGTCCGTGTCGTGGAGGCCCACGTCACGAGCGACCCAAACCCCATCCGTTTCCGTGCCGGGGACACGCTCGGAGTCGGCCATCACGACCAGGTCTGGAAGCACTACGTGTGGGGCACCGACCAGGCAGGTCGCTCCGGCTGGGTGCCGGACTCATACCTCGAGATGGACCCCGACGGCCACACGGCCGTGGCGCTCCGCGACTACGACTCCACCGAGCTCAGCGTCGGCCGCAAGCAGGTCCTCGACGTGCTCGACGAGGTCGGCGGCTGGTACCTGTGCCGCACCGAGGCGGGAGCGTCCGGCTGGGTGCCCAGCACGTCCGTCCAGCCCGTCGAGGACTGAGCCTCACTCGCTTGCGGAGTACGTGACCGTGTCGGCGAGGTGGCAGAACCGCACCTCGCTGAAGTGCCCCGGGTACCAGTGGTCCAGCGTGTCGCGCAGTCGCGCCGCGGTGTGACTGTCGTAGACCCACTGGCCCCCGCGCCGGCCGGCGCAGATGATCACGTGCTGCCACTCCACCACGCCGTCCTCGACGTTACCCAGGTACACGATGTCTCCCTTGGCCCATCCCGCCGGCAGCGTGCGCGCGGTGCGCGCGACGTAGCGCGAGTGGGCGGGACTCGCAACGGAGAGAGCACGCTTCTGCGCTCCGCAGTTGACCCAGGCGACGGTGGGGAACGCCGTCCCGTTGGGGCGCCACTCGCGGCCGTCGTCGTAGGTCGGCCGCAGGCCGCCGGCCGCCAGGCACTGGGAGACGAAGTTGGCGCAGTCGCTGTCCTCTGACGACCAGAACTCCGGGTTGACCTGGAGCGCCCACCGGTCCGCATAGGCGGCAGCCGCGCGGCGGTCGTAGGTCACCCGCTCGTCGGAACGGCCCACCCCCTGGGCCATGGCGATGACGATGAGCGCGAGCGCCACCGCCACGAAGACCGCGATCGCCGACCGGCGCCGCCGCACGGCGCGAGCCCTGTAGATGCGGCGGCGCTCCACCTCACGAGACATCGTCCTTCGCCGGCGGCGCCGGCGCGATCGTCGTCGCCGCTTCGTCGGGGGCGACCGTAGCGGGCGACGTCACGACGTCGGCGGCGGGCAAGGTGACTGTGAATGCGGTGCCCACACCGACGGCGCTCGACACGCCGACCGACCCGCCCATCGCCTCGGTCAGTTCCTTGACGATCGCGAGCCCGAGGCCCGTACCCACCGGCCTGTCCGTGCCGTACCGGCTGTAGAGGTAGAAGCGCTCGAACGCACGCGGCAGGTCGTCGCTCGTCAGGCCGCGCCCGGTGTCCGAGACAGTGATCGCGGCGAGCGCTGTGGTGATGGTCACCGAGCCCGGCGCCGGCGTGCAGCGGATCGCGTTCTCCACAAGGTTGGAGACGACCTGGAGCACGCGGTCGTGGTCGGCCGTGACGTCGCCGCCGGCCTCGGTCTGCAGCAGCAGGGTGAGGCCGGCGTCACGCGCCGTAGCTTCGTACCGGCGCGCCACGTCCTCGGCGACTGCGGCGAGCTCGACGTGCTCCCGCCGCACCGTGAAGGCGCTCTTGCGCATGCGCCCGGACTCGAGCAGGTCGCCGACCAGCCGCTCGAGGCGGCTCGACTCGGCGCCGATCACCGCGGCGCCGTCGTCCGGCTTCACGGTGCCGTCGCCGATGCCCTCGGCGTAGCCGCGGATGGACGTGAGCGGCGTCTTGAGCTCGTGGCTTACGGAGAGCAGGAACGCCTGCTCCGTCTCCTGCGCCTTGGCGAGCTTGGCGTTCATGTCGTTGAACGACACCGCGAGCTCCTGCAGTTCCCTCGGGCCCTGCGGCGTGACCGTGACGCCGGCTTCACCTTCGGCGAGCCGGCCGCTCGCCTCCGCCAGCCGGCGCACCGGTCGCACCACGCTGCGCGAGAGGATCCAGGCGCCGAGCAGGCCGAGAATGATGATGAGCGCCGCGCCCCAGAGCCCGATCTTGACCAGCCGGGAGACGGGAGTGGTGGGCTGGAACGTCTGCAGGTCGCCCCAGTAGTCCGTGTAGTAGCGCACCTGGTGGTTCGGGCGACGCGCCACGCGACGATGCTGCGTGTTCGGGTCGCCTGCGGACTTCAGTCGCTGGAGGGAAGTGATGGCGTACCCGTTGCGCCGCAGGCTGCGGATGGCCCAGCCCGGAAGGATGTGGTTGGCCGGGTCCATAACGGTGCTGAGGTCGCCCGCAAGAGCACCGGCGGCATGTCCCTGGACGCTGAACTGCTCGACGATCGCACGGCTGAGGAAGGCGCGCTCCGCGGGCGTGAGGTAGTCGAGCTGGAAGAGCCCGCCGATCTCCTGGTTCAGCTCCTGCGCCCGGTACGACGCCTGGCTCGTGTAGAGCGACTCCGCCGTCTCCCAGCTGCGGTAGTAGGCCCACACGCCGAGAGCGGCAAGACAGAACGACGGGATGAGCACGACCATCACGATCACGCCGAAGGCGCGCGTGCGCAGTGAGGTGGCCCGTCCCGGCAGCATCGCCGCGGCGACGCACGACCGCGGCGGCGACGACGCCGGCGGCCGCAACGGCCGGCGCCCCGAGCACGACCAGCTTGCCGAGGACGCCGTAGCCGAGGCTGAGCGCGTCGAACATGAGGAACAGCAGGATGGAGGCGGCCACGATCACCGCGGCCACGCCGAGCAGGACCACGCGGCGACGCCCCGGCGCGGCGGGGCCGGTCGCGGCGGTCGGCGTCTGGGCGGCCGCCGCAAGCTGAGCCGCTGAAGGGCTGTGGGTCGCCGCGAGGACGGCGATGACCGCCGCGGCCACAAGGCCCGCGAGGCCGGCGACCACGCCGATCATCAGGAACAGCTCGACGAAGGGGCCTGCTCCGTAGTAGAGACCGAGCACGCGGCCGGCGACGACGATCATGACGGCCGCCAGGAGGACCAGGCAGGAGACGACGGCGACGGTGGCCGCCAGGGTGAACGTCGCCCAGGGACGACGTGGCGACGGGGCGCAGACGGCGCGGCGCCTCGCCCCGCGGTCTGCTCGAGCCAGGCGCTCATGGCCGCACCAGCTTGTAGCCGACGCCGCGGAGCGTCTCGATGGTCAGCGCGCCGTCCAGCTTGGCGCGCAGCTGCGCGACGTGCTGGTCGACGGTGCGCGTGCCACCGGGGAACTCGAGGCCCCACACCTGCTCCAGCAGTTGCTCGCGCGTGAGCGCGAGCCCGGGATGCTCGAGAAAGCAGGCGAGAAGGTCGAACTCCTTCATCGTGAGGTCCAGCGCGGCGCCCGAGGCCGTAGCCTCGCGGGCGCCGCGCCGCAGCTCCACGCCGCCGAGGCTGAGCACGTCGCTCGGCGGCCTGGGCTGCGTCCTGCGCAGCACCGCCCTGACCCGCGCGACGAGCTCGCGCGGGCTGAACGGCTTGGGTACGTAGTCGTCGGCGCCGAGTTCGAGGCCGAGCACGCGATCCACTTCTTCGTCGCGTGCCGTGAGCATGATCACCGGCGTCTCGCCGGCGGCGCGGATGCGCCGGCACACCTCGAACCCGTCGATGCCGGGCAGGCCCACGTCCAGGACCACGAGGTCCGGCCGCTGCCGGTGCAGCTCCGCCAGACCCTCTTCGCCGCTGCGGACCAGCGTCACCCGGTACCCGTCGCGCTCGAGGTACGTGCGCACCAGGTTCCCGATGTTCCGGTCGTCTTCGACGATGAGGATACCGGCGGTCATCCTTCGGACTCTATCAAGCTGCTCGCTCCGGCGAGCCGCGACCATCGCACCCACGGGGCCTCCCTTGCCTTGCTGCCGAGGACGATCCTGGCGGCGCGAGGTCACGGGCGTTCGGCCCGGACGTCAGGGGACTGTAAAGCGTAGACGGACGCCGTCGGGCGCCGTGCCTGCCGGCTACTTGACGGCGACGGTGATGCGAGGGGAGGTGACCGGCCCCAGGAACTGGCCGGCGCCGGCGAACCGCACCTCGTAGGTGCGCGTGCGCGCCGGCGTGAGCGTGCCACTCCACACGCCGTTCTCGCCGGTCGTGAGTGTCGCCATCACACGCTGGTCGGCGAGGCGGACCAGCTGGAGGGGCGTCAGGCGCGGCACGGGCAGTCCGGCGCTGGTGCTGCGCACGTACACCTTGACCGCGGAGCCCGCGTCGACCGTCACACTCGAGCTCGTGAAGGCCGCGTCGGTGGCGAGCTCGAGATCGACCGGCGTGTCGCCGGCCCAGAGGTCCCTGGTGCGTCCGACGGTCTCGCCGGTGGTCCCCTCGAGCTCGAGATCGTGGTGCCCGGGGGTCAGCGCGTCGGTGGTGAGCGTCCATGCCTCGGCCGGCTCGTCGAAGGCGCCGTCCGCGGCCGTGAGCTCCTGCCAGGTACCGCCGTCCACACGGTACCGCAAGGCGTGCGGGACGAAGATGCTGAGGTCGTGCTTGAAGTAGACGCCTCCGCTGATGCGGCCGCGCTTGCGCGGCCGCTCGACGACCGCGCCGCGCAGGGTAACGGCGCCGCCCGCGGCCGTCGACTCGAGTCTCGTCGAGAACCCCGGCCTGGTATCCACCACGTCCGGGCGCGTGTCCGAGTCGCTGTCGCGCAGCCCCGTCTGGCCCCTGGTGGAGGGGCAGAGGTCGCCCGCCGCGAACGCGGCCAGCGTCCCGTTGGACCCCCGCATGATGCAGTCGTAGTCGGTGGTGCCGCCGCGCTCGGCGTTGCTGTTCCGTACTCCAAGGTAGCCCGAGGTGAGGTCGCCGGTGCTGGGGTAGCCGGCCACCGGCGGCTTGTACTCGTCGAGCGCTCCGAACACGTGGCCCATCTCGTGCGCCAGCACGGCGTCGAAGTTGGCGAAGTGGTAGCCGTCGTTGTCGTAGGTGAGCATGCAGTAGGGACCGAAGAGGTCGGCGGTGTACGCGACCACGCCGTTGGCGAACATGCCGTCCCGGTCCTTCAGGCTGTCCACCACGTAGAGGACGAACGCCCAGTCGGCGTGGTTCCTCGCGCGCACCTTGTCGGCGAACGCCGTCTCCGGGAACGGCTGATCGTCGGTGCGAGTCGTGGGCGAACCCCATGCGACCCATGGCCTCCCAGCGCCAGGCCGCGTCGGAGAGCACACTCCAGCCCTTCCAGCCGACGCGCACGGGCATGCGGATGGGCTCGTACCCGGTCTTGAGGGTCTGCGGCGCGCCGTAGGAGCCCGCCGCCGGCATGAACACCTCGAGCGAGCCGTCCGGCGAGCGGTCGTTCCACCAGTCGAGCGCGCGCTGGATCTTGTCGAGGACGAGCCCGCGCCGGTCTCCCGGGCGGCTCGGGTCCTGACGGGTCCAGTCCTCGGTGCTCGTCATGCGGCTGCCGTCGCTCTCGAGGAACACGACGGCGACGGCGACCCGCCCGGCGGCGAAGGCGGCGGTCTCGCGAGCGCCGGGCAGGGCGCCGAGGCCCAGGGGGAGCTGGAGCGCGGCGGCGCCGTCCCCGCGCCCCATCACGTCGTTCAGGACCGGCGGAGCGGGCGTGACCGGTCCGCCGGTCAGCGGCTCCCTGCCGCTCGCGGCGCCGGCCGCGCTCGCGACCGCCGGCGCGACGCCGATGCACGCGAGCGCCAGCACAGCGAACGTGAGAGCGAAGAGATGACGGCCCCGTGTCATGCGACCGATTGTCGCACGGGGCCATGGCCCGGTCGACTCGCGCGCCGCTCGCAACGTGCGCGCGCGAGGACCATCTGGTAACCTTCCGGCTTCGTGAAAGAGGTTCGAATCACTCCCAATCCCCCGACCCTGGACGCCTGACATGCCGCAGCTGCGCATCGTCGTCCTCGTCAAGCAGGTCCCGGACACGGCCAACGTGACCGGCGAGGCCATGAAAGAGGACGGCACGATCAACCGGGCGGCTCTGCCGGCCGTGTTCAACCCCGAAGACCTGAACGCGCTGGAAGAGGCGCTCAAGCTCAAGGACCGCCACGGCGCCCGCGTGACCGTGGTGACCATGGGCCCGCCGGCCGCCGTACAGGTGCTGCGCGAGTCGCTGTACCGCGGCGCCGACGAGGTCATCCTGCTGACCGACCGCGCGTTCGCCGGCGCCGACACGCTGGCCACGAGCTACGCGCTGTCGCTGGCCGTCGAGAAGCTCGGCGGCGCCGACCTCGTGCTCTGCGGCCGCCAGGCGATCGACGGCGACACCGCGCAGGTGGGCCCGCAGACGGCCGAGAAGCTCGAGCTACCCGCAGATCACCTGCGTCAGCCGCATCGACGAGCTGGCGGCGCCGGCGGACGGCGAAGCCGGCTCCGGCAGCGTCACCGCCACACGCAGCATCGAGGGCGGGTTCGAGACGCTCACCAGCTCGCTCCCCTGCCTGCTCACCGTCACCGGCGAGGCCAACGACCCGCGCCCGGCGAGCGTCAAGCTGGTCATGACCTACAAGGGCATCGCCGCCGAGGCCATGCCCGAGTACGACGACAGCTACCTCAACCCCGAGAGCGACGACGCCGAGGTGTGCATGATCGGGCGCGACGGCAAGCCCGTCTGTCGCGCCAAGGTCGTCCAGTGGGACCACGAGGCGCTGGCCGCCGACCGCGAGGCGCTGGGCCTGCGCGGCTCGCCGACCCGCGTCAAGGAGATCGAGAGCGTCGTGCTCGCCCAGAGCGAGGCGCGCATGGTCGAGCCCGACGAGGCCGGCATCGCCGAGCTCGTGCACGAGCTGATCGAGGAGCACATCCTTGGATAGGCAAGAGGGGAGCGCTCCCATGAAGCGCAACGACGTCTGGGTCGTCGTCGAGCAGCACGACGGCGTGGCGGCCGAGGTCAGCCTGGAGCTGCTCGGCCGCGCCCGTGAGCTCGCCGACCAGCTCGGCGTGCAGGTCGGCGCCGTGCTCATCGGGGCCGGCAACGCCCTCAAGGGCCTCGCCACGGACCTCGTCGCCCGCGGCGCCGACACCGTGTACTTCGTCGCCCACACCGACCTCGCGCACTACCTGGCGCAGCCGTACACCGAGGTCGTCACCACGCTCATCCGCGAGCACGAGCCGCAGATCGTCCTCTACGGCGCCACCACCACCGGCCGCGACCTCGCGCCGCGCGTGGCCAGCGCCCTGCGCACCGGCCTCACCGCCGACTGCACCGACCTCAAGATCGGCGACCACACGCAGAAGGGCGAGGAGTACAAGGACCTGCTCTACCAGATCCGGCCGGCGTTCGGCGGCAACATCGTCGCCACCATCATCAGCCCGCTGCACCGGCCGCAGATGGCCACCGTGCGCGAGGGCGTCATGGTCATGCCCGAGGAGGACCGCCGCCGCGACGGCCGCATCGTCGCCGTGCCGGTCACGCGCGCCAAGGAGCGCATCGCCGTCCGCGACGGCGTGGTGCTCAGCGACGCGGACTTCGCCGTCACGCTGGTCAAGCGCGTGCAGGAGGAGAAGCGCGTGGACCTCAAGGGCGCGCGCATCGTCGTCGCCGGAGGCGTCGGCGTCGGCTCGCGCGAGGGCTTCGCGCTCGTCGAGGAGCTCGCCCGCACGGTCGGCGGCGTCGTCGGCGCCAGCCGCGCCGCCGTGGACGCGGGCTGGATCGCCCACGAGCACCAGGTCGGCCAGACCGGCACCACCGTGCGGCCCAAGCTCTACATCGCCTGCGGCATCAGCGGCAGCGTGCAGCACCGCGCCGGCATGGACCAGAGCGCCCGCATCCTCGCCATCAACACCGACCCGCTGGCGCCGATCTTCAGCGTCGCCCACTACGGCGTTGTCGGCGACCTCCACAAGGTCATCCCGCAGCTCATCCAGGCGTACAAGACCAAGGGAGGTGCGTCGTGAGCAACTTCTACACCGACAACGCCGACCTCCGGCAGACGCTCCACAGCCTCGACCTCGCGCGCATCGTGCGCCTGCGTGAGGACGGCTACGCCCAGGCGCGCGACTTCGCCTACGCGCCCCAGGACTTCGAGGACGCCCTCGACTCCTACGAGCGCACGCTGGAGATCGCCGGCGACCTGGCCGGCGAGTACATCGAGCCGCGCGCCGAGGGCGCCGACCGCGCCGGCAGCGAGCTCATCCAGGGCGAGGTCTGCTACGCCCCCGGCATCGCCGAGGGCCTGGAGCGCCTCAAGCAGGCCGACCTCATGGGCCTCACGCTGCCGCGCAAGTACGGCGGCCTGAACTTCCCGGTGTCGGTCAGCGTGATGGTCATCGAGATGGTCAGCCGCGCCGACCCGGCGCTGATGAACATCTTCGGTCTGCAGGACATCAGCGAGACCGTCAACAAGTTCGCCGACGACGAGATGAAGGCGGCGTACCTGCCGCGCTTCGCCAGCGGCGAGGTCACCGGCAGCATGGCGCTCACCGAGCCCGAGGCCGGCAGCGACCTGCAGAACGTCCAGCTGAAGGCCGTCGAGCAGCCGGACGGCACCTGGCGGCTCAACGGCGTCAAGCGGTTCATCACCAACGGCTGCGGCCAGATCAGCCTGGTGCTCGCGCGGTCTGAGGAGGGGACGACCGACGCTCGCGGACTGAGCATGTTCCTCTACGAACGCGACGAGCACATGCGCATCCGCCGCCTCGAGGACAAGCTCGGCATCCACGGCTCGCCCACCTGCGAGCTGCAGTTCGACGACGCGCACGGCGCTGCTCGTCGGCGAGCGCCGGCGCGGCCTCACGACCTACGTCATGAGCCTCATGAACGGCGCCCGCCTCGCCATCACCGCGCAGGCGCAGGGCATCGCCGAGGCGGCGTACCGGGCGGCGGCCAAGTACGCCGTCCGAGCGCATCCAGTTCGGCGCGCCGATCGCCGACCTCACCGCCGTGAAGGGCCTGCTGGCCGACATGAAGGTGGCCATCGAGGCGTCGCGGGCGCTCATGTACGAGACGGCGCTCATCGTCGACACCAAGGAGGTGCTCGAGCACCGCATCGCGCAGCTGCAGGCGGCCGAGAAGGCCGGCGAGACCGCTGCCGGAAGGTCCCGGACACCGACATCAAGGCGCTGCGCGCCGAGCTCAAGACGTACACGAGGCTCGCCGCCCTCTACACGCCGCTCGCCAAGGCCTGCGCCACGGAGATGGCCAACAAGGTCGCCTACGACTCGCTGCAGGTGCACGGCGGCTCCGGCTACATGCGCGACTTCGCCGTGGAGCGGTACGCGCGTGACGCGCGGATCACCAACATCTACGAGGGCACCACGCAACTGCAGGTCGTGGCCGCCATCGGCGGCATCCTCGGCGGCACGCTCGCCGGCAGGCTCGACGAGTACGACGCCGAGGACTTCGGCGCCACGCCCGAACTGCTCGCCAAGGTGCGCGCGGCGCGGGCGCGGCTCGCCGCGTCGATCGCGCGCGTCCGCGAGCTCGACGACGTGCGCTTCCGCGACTTCCACGGGCGGCGGCTCGCCGACATGGCGATCGACGTCACCTGCTCGTACCTGATGCTGCGCGCGGCGCAGGGCGACGCGCGCCGGCTGCTGGCGGCGGAGTACTTCGTGGCCGCCGCCGCGGCGCGCGTGGAGGGCGCCGCCGCCCAGGTGCTCGACGGCGACCAATCCATTCTGGACGCGCTCACCACGCTGGCCGCCGGCTGACGGGACCGCCGGCCTGCGCCGGTGACCGGCGCGACCGTCGCGTGGGGCCGGGTCTCTTCGGAGGCCCGGCCCCACGCGCGTACGCCCTGCACCCTGCCCCGCGTGCCGCGGCAACAGACCGAAGGTGAAGCCGGACGCCGCCGGCCGTCAGGCCGGCTCGTCCTCCGGTGCCGCCTCGTCCTCTTCTTCCGGATCGGGGAGAGGCGGCTCCACGCGGTCGCCGCCCGCCGCCCGAGCCGTCGCAAGCATGGCCTCGGCCGCGCTCATCAGCTCGTCCGCGTCCTCCGCGGCGTCGGGGTACCCGGCCACACCGAGGCTCATCGTGAACCTGCCGAGCTCCCCGGCCTCGTCGTCCGAGAGTCGCGTACCCGCGACGCGCGCGCGGATGCGCTCGGCCACCAGCCCCGCGGCTGCGGTCCCCGACGGGGTGTTCGGCAGCAGCAGGGCGAACCTCCCGCCGCCGAGCCTGCAGGCGACGTCGACCTTGTCGCGCAGGCTGGAGAGCACGAGCCGGGCCACCGCCGCCAGCACGGCGTCACGGAACACCGGTCCGTGGGACGCCGCCAGTCGCTCCTCGTGGTCGAGCTCCGCCACGACGAGGGCCAGAGGCTGGCGGTAGCGGCGAGCCCGGGCCACCTCCGCGTACAGCCGCTCGAAGAAGTACCAGCGGCTGAACAGCCCGCTCACGCTGTCGGTCGCCGAGCGGCCCTGCAACACGCGGAACGCGCGTGCGCGCTGCAGAGCGGCAGCAGCCTGCCCGGCCAGCAGCATCGCCAGCTCGAGTTCCTGCGGCCGGAACTGGCGCCGGAGCGGCGCCGTGAGCTCCAGGTAGCCGAGGGCCGCGCCGTCGGCGAGCAGCGGCGCGAACAGGCGCGACCCGCCGCCGGCCACGCGCGCCTGCTCAGGCCGGCCCAGGTCGACGGCCTGCCGCGCGACGGCGTCCACACGCACGGTCCCGGCGCGATCGGACCCCGCCGACGGCGGGCCGGCCGCCGCGAACGTGCCGTCGTCGCGCCGCAGGTACACCTCGGCCGCACAGGTCACTCCGGGCACCAGACCGGCAGCCTCTTCGCGCACCGCGGCGGCGATGTCGTCCGCGGAGAGCGCCGCAGTGAGGCCGCGTCCCGCGGTGAGCAGGTCCGCCATCCGCGCGGACCGGTCGGCCTCCGCCTCGTACAGGCGGGCAGAGTGCAGCACGGCGGCGGCGAGACGTGCGAGCGACTGGAGTCGCTCGCGCTCCTCGCCCGAGAGCCGCCGTACGGAGCGTCGCTCGGCGAGACTGAGCACGCCGAGCACTTCGGCGCCGGCGAGCAGCGGCACGTCGATGCGGCTGGTGAAGCCGGCCTGCGCCAGCGCCGCCGCGTCGGCCGGCGGGAGGTCGTCGCCGGCGTGCCGCTCCACCACTTCGGCCGCGAGCACCAGCCGGCGCAGGTCCTGGCTCTGGTCCAGGCCCACCACGGCGCCTACGCAGCTCCCTTCGCCGGACCCGGCCTCGCGGCACCACCAGGCGCGGCAGGCCAGCGTGTCGGCGTCCTCGCTGAACACCCAGAGGTCCGCCGACCAGAAGTCGAGCGCCGCGCCGATCTCCGCCACCACGGCCTGCAGCAGGCCGTCCACGTCGCGACCGGCGACGGCGCCGAGCCTCTGAGGCCCGCCGGTGCTCACGACGGCCTCACCCGTAGGTCTCCACGCGGTCCTTGCCGGCCCGCTTGGCGGCGTACAAGGCGACGTCGGCGTGGGCGATGAGGTCCTCGGGGGTGCTGGTGCGCACGGGGAACACCGCCACCCCGATGCTCACGGTGATCGACGGCAGCTGGGAGCCGTCCGGGGAGAAGGACCGCATGCCCGCCACGCGCGCACGGATGCGGTCCGCCACCTGCTCGGCGCCGCCACGATGCCCCGGAGGCGGCGCGTCCTCGTCCGCCCGCGCCTCCGGGATGCGTCCGGTGAGGTCCATCTCCATCTGGTTGACGGTCGTGGCCGCGATCGGCGTGTTGGGCAGGATCACCGCGAACTCCTCGCCCCCGTAGCGCGCCGCGAGGTCCAGGCTCTGCCGTAGCTCCGACTGCAGCACGGCGGCGAGGCCGCGCAGCACGGCGTCACCCGCGAGGTGGCCGTTGCGGTCGTTGAAGACCTTGAAGTCGTCCAGGTCGATCATGAGCAACGAGACGGGGGTGGCGTACCGCTTGGCGCGCGCGATCTCGTGCTCCAGGCGCTCGTAGAAGTAGCGGTGGTTGAACAGCCCGGTGAGTCCGTCGGTGATGGCCTGGTCCTGCACGCGCTTGTAGAGGCGCGCGTGCTCGATGGCGACGGCGGCCTGCTCCGCGAGACCCGTTGCCAGCGCCACGTCGTCGTCCGTCCAGTGGCGCTCGTGCGCCTTCTCGATCAGCACGAGCAGGCCGACCGGCTGTCCGTTGAACATGAGTGGGACGTTGAGGTAGGCCTTGTCGCCGAACTTCTCGAACAAGGCCTTCGTCGTCGCCGGGAGCTCGGGGTCCGAGTACCGCTGCTCCAGCACCCTGCCGGCCTCCAGGAACGCCTTCTCCTCCGGCTCGTCCTCGAGCGAGAACTCCCTGCCCAGGCTGGCCCGCGCGTGCTCCTCCGGCACGCGCTGCCAGAGCGCCACAGGCTTGACGGTGTCGGCGGCGCCGTCGTACTCCTGGATCTGGCACTCCTCGCTGCCCAGCAGCTCCGCGGCGGTGCGCGCGACGATGTTGAGCACCTCGTCCAGGTCGACGCTCGAGCTCACCGCCCGCGTCGACTCGAGCAGGAGCGCCAGCTGGCGGTTCTGCACGGCGCTCCGGCGGAGCAGCTGCGCGTGGTGGATGGCCGCCGCCGCCTGCTCTCCGAGGGCGGCGGCCAGCGCACGCTCCTCGTCGGTGAAGTGCCGCTCCACCTCGGTCTCGATGAAGACGAGGAACCCTATGGGCCGCTCCTCGTAGTGGAGCGGCACGTTGAGGAAGCTCTTCTCGCCGTTGCTGAGCATCTCGGCGCGGTTCTTGGGGTCCATACCCGGGTCGGAGATCCGCTCCTCGACGATCTCCCCCGCGAGCAGGATCCGTCGGTCGAAGTCGTACTCCTCCAGCGAGTACGTGGCGCCCACCCAGCGCTCCCAGTCCGGCTCACGCTCGCGCTGCTCGAGCGCGACCACCGTGATCGTCTCCGCGTCGGGGTCGTAGGTGTTGATGGCGCACTCGGCCGTGTCCAGCGCCTCTCGTGCCGCGCCGGCGATGGTGGCCAGCAGGTCGTCGAGATCGATGGTCGAGGACATCGCGCGGCTGGCGCTGAGCAGCGCCTCCAGGCGCCGTTTCTGCACGGCGTCCCTGCGGAACATGCGCGCGCTGTGCACCGCCACGGCGGCGGGTACCGCCATGAGCTCGAGCAGCCGAAGGTCCTTGTCCGTGAACCGGCGAGGACCGCGCTTCTCGACCACGGTGAGCGCGCCGACCACCTCGTCCTGGAACACCAGGGGCACCGAGAACACGCTGCGCTCGCCCCAGCGCTGCATGTTGGCGCGCTCCCTGTCGGTGATGCCGGGGTCGTCCGCCTGGTACTCACGTACCGTCCGCTCGGCCAGCATCTGCTGGTAGCTCGGCCGGTCCGTCACGGGGTACACCGTGCCGAGCCAGGCCTCGTCCTCCGCCGTCTGCTCGCTCGCCCACAGAGCCGTCGCGACCAGCGTCCCGGTCTCGGCGCGGTACTCGTAGATGTTGCACTCCCACACGCCCAGAGCCTCCGCCACGCGTTGCGCGACGGCGGAGAGCATGGCCTCGAGGTCGGGACTGGCGGCGATGGCCTCGCTGACCTCGCTCGCCAGGATGAGCGCATCGGACGGCCCGCCCTCGCCCGCGCGGAGGCCGTCAACGCCCTCGTCAGTCGCCATCGACCGCCACCCGGTCGCGGCCGCGGCGCTTGCCGTCGTACAGCGCCGCGTCGGCGGCCGCGACGAGCTCCGCCGCCTCCTGGCCCTCGCGCAACTCGGCGACGCCCACCGTCGCCGTGGCGCGCGCGTAGCGCCGGCCGCCGTGCCCCGGGAACGGGTGCTCCGCGATGGCTGCGCGGATCCGCTCGGCCAGGACCAGCGCCCCGGGCCCGGCCGGCGGCAGCGCCTCCTGGTCGCCGGAGTGCTCCGCCGCGCCCTCGGCCGGCACGAGCGCGGCCCGGGTGTGCGGCAGGATCACGGCGAACTCCTCGCCGCCGTACCGCGCCGCGAGGTCCACGCCCCGGCGCGTGACGGCGAACAGGATCTGCCCGACCTCCCGCAGCGCCTCGTCGCCGGTCTGGTGGCCGAACTGGTCGTTGAACGCCTTGAACTCGTCGAGGTCGAGCATGAGCAACGACAGGGGCGTGCCGTACCGGCGCGCGCGCCGGCACTCCTGGATGAGCCTCTCCTGGAAGTGCCGGTGGTTGTACAGGCCGGTGAGCCCGTCGCGGATCGCCTCCTGTTCGGCGCGCCGGTACAGGCGCTCGTTCTCGAGCGCGGCCGCCGCCTGGTTGGCCAGCACCTGCAGGGCCTCGCGCTCGGCCACCGAGAAGCGACGGTACCCCACTTCCTCGACGACGAGCACGCCCTCTGCGCTGTCCTTGACGACCACGGGCACCGCGAGGCGCGAGCGCTCGCGCATGACCTCCTCGGCGACGCTCGGGCCGGCGAGCGCCCGCAAGGCGAGCTCGTCGGCCGGCTCGTCGGGGCCGCCGGCGGCGGCCAGCAGCCCGTCCGGGCCGCGCAGCCACACACGCGCGCGAGGCTCACCGGCGAGCAACCGGCTCGCGCCCTCCTGGAGCGCCGAGACGACGACGCCGTGGTCGAGCGACGGCGAGAGCCGGCGGCTGACCTCGAAGAGCTGGAGCAGCCGCTCGCTCTCCTCCTCCTGGGCGCGGAACAGCCGGGCGTTGTGGATCGCCGCGCTGGCCACCTCCGCGATCGCCTCCACGAGCTCGAGCTCCTCGCCGGTGAACTCCCTCTCGGCATCCGTGACCGTGAGCCGGAGGATCCCGAGCGCATCCCCGGCCGCGCGCAGCGGCAGGCTGAGGCAGCTCTTCTGGCCCCAGGACTCCATGAACTGGCGACGATCGAGCAGCAGGTCGGGGTCCGAGAAGTGCTCCTGCACCGCGCAGGCCGACTCCAGGATCCTGCGCTCACCGGGCAAGTCGGCGAGCTGGTACTGGGTGCCCAGCGGGTCCTCCGTGAGGTACGGCGGGTTTGGCTGCACAGTGTGCGACGCCCGGTAGACCAGCGCGTCGTGGTGCGGCCGGTACTCGTACACGGTGCCATAGGCCACGTCGGCCACGTCGACCGCCAGCCGGGCGACCCCGGCGAGCACCTGGTCGAGGTCCACCGACGCCGCGAGAGCGCGACTGGCGTCGAGCAACGCCGCCAGCCGCCGCGCCTGCTCCTGCTGCCGTCGGAAGAGCCGCGCGTTGCCGAGGGCGGTGGCCGCCGGATCGGCCAGCAGGCGCATCAGTTCCTTCTCCTCCTCGGTGAAGCGCCGGTCCCGCCGGCTCTCGACCACTCCGAGGATGCCGAGGGTCTCGCCGCCGAACACGAGCGGCATCTCCATGACCGCCTTCTCCTCGTACTCCACCATCACCTCGCGCTCGCGCTGGTCGAGTTCGGGGTCGTCCACGTAGGTCTCCAGCAGGCCACCCTGGCGGATCACAGCATCGCGTTCCGGCCGGTCGTCCAGGCTCACCACAGTGCCGAGGTAGTCGAGGTCCACGCCACGCAGTACCTGGGACCAGACGGCGGTGTAGGTGAGCGTGCGGGCCACCGGATCCCACTCGTTGATGTCGCACCACTGCACGTCCAGGGCCTCACCAACCTGACGGGCGATGGTCTGTACGACCTCGTCGAGGTCGAGCGAGGCGGCCAGCGTGGTGCCCACCTCGAGCACCGTCGCGTAGGGGTCGCGGGCGCGCGGCGCGAACGTGCCGGAGGGCTCAGTCACCGAACACCTCCACCCTGTTCTTGCCGAGGCGCTTGGCGAGGTAGAGCGCCTTGTCCGCGTTGCGTACGAGTTCCCCCGGCCCCCCCGCGGCGCCGGGGAAGCAGGCCACTCCGATACTCACGGTGATGCGAGTCGCTTCGTCGGCGCCGGGCATCACCGTACCGGACACGGTGACGCGGATGCTCTCTCCCACCTGCATCGCTCCACTCGGGTGGGGCTCTGCGGCGCCGGGAAGCTCCGAGAGGTGCTGGGCGAGCCGCGCGCCGACCACCTGTGCGCCGTCGCGCGCGGTGTTGGGAAGCACGATGGTGAACTCCTCGCCGCCGTACCGGGAGGCGATGTCGACTCCGGTGCGGATCTGCGTAGCGAGGATCCTGCCCACCTCGGCGAGCACCAGGTCGCCGGCCGGGTGCCCGAAGCGGTCGTTGAAGTGCTTGAAGTCGTCGATGTCGATCATCAGCAGCGAGAGCGGCAGGCCGTAGCGTTGCGCGCGGGCGATCTCCTCGTTGAGCCGCTCGTAGAAGTAGCGGTGGTTGTAGAGGCCGGTGAGGCCGTCGGTGATGGCCTGCCGCTCGAGCGTGCGGTAGAGAGCGGCGTTGGCGAGCGCGGCCGAAGCCTGCGCGGCGAGGATCTGCAGCAGTTCCAGCTCGTCCGCGCCGATGGCGACGCCGCCGGTGCGAAGGTCGAGCAGGCCCTCGGCGGCGCCGCCGGAGACGAACGGCACCACCAGGCGCGAGCCGTCGCCGGCGACCGCCGGGACGAGCGCCTCCGCGGCCTCGCGGTGGAGCTCGTCGAGCTCGACCTCAAGCGGTTCGTCGCCCTGAGCGGGTCGGCGCCCGGGCGCGAACGGCGCGTACGTCTCGCCGTGCTTCACGAGCAGGGTCACGTTCTCGCCGGGCACGTCGAACAGGCCGGCGACATCACGGCGGACCTCCCCGAGCACGGCGGCCACGTCCAGCGAGGAGGCCAGCACGCGACTGGTCTCGAGCAGCGCGGCGAGCCGCCGGTTCTGCCGCTCGCCGCGCCGGTACAAACGCGCGTGCCGGATGGCGGTCGCCGCCTGCTCGCCCAGCGCGCGCGCGAGCTCGACTTCTCCTGCGTCGAAGGTGCGCTCGCGCTCCGTCTCGATCAGCACGAGGATCCCCATCGGTTCGTCGTCGACGACGAGCGGAACGCTGAGACAGGCCTTCTCGCCCCAGCGCTCCATCGAAGAGCGCACGTCCGCGGGCAGGTCCTCGTCGGCAAGCGTCTCCTGAACGACTCGCCGCTCCTCCAGGACGCGCCGGTCGCTGGGGTAATCCGCCAACGGGTACACGCCGGCGTCGTCGAGCGGGGTCGGCTCCGAGCTCTCGCCGAAGAACGCGCGGCAGATGGTGGCGTCACGCGCGGAGTCGTACTCATAGATGACGCACTCCTCGGTCTCGAGCGCGCCGGCGGCGGTGCGGCAGATGCGGGCGAGTGAGTCCTCCAGGGTGATGCTGGTGGTGATGGCCCGGCCGGTGTCGAGCAGCGAGGAGAGGTAGCGGTTCTGTTCCTGCTGCAGGCGGAACAGCCGCGCGTTGCGCACCGCCACCGCGGCGGGACCGGCGAGCAACTCGACCAGCTCGATGTCCTCCTCACCGAACGAGCGTCCCTCGCGCTTCTCGATGAGCAGGAGGCACCCGACGACACCGCGATCCCGGAAGCGCAGGGGAACAGCCAGCGTTTCGAGCTCACCCCACTCCTCCATCGCGGCCCTGTCGGCAGGGTCGAGGCCGGCGTCACCGGCTCGCGTGACCACCGTCTGGCCGCCCTCGATGATCGGGACGTAGCCGGGCCTCTCGTCCAGGCTCACGCGCGCGCCGACCCACGCCTCGTCCTCGGGAGTGAGCTCCCGGGACCAGACCGCCGCCGCCGTGAGCATGCGGCCGGCGGGGTCGTACTCGTAGAGGTTGCACTCCCACACGTCGAGCGCCTCGGCGACGTGGCGGGCGATAACGGTGGGTGCGTCATCACCGGCCAGCGCCCGGGTGATCCCGGCGCCGGCCGCCACCGCCAGGCGCAGCCGCTCGCTGCGGGTCGCCGGCCTCACGCGAACGCCCTGGGGGCCGTGGGACGCGGCCGCGCCGGCCGATAGCGGTCCCTGGTCGCCACGAGCGCGCAGAGCAGCGCGGCCACCTGGCACTGCACGAGGGCGCGGATGGGGGGCGCCTGGAGACCACCTGCGGACGCCAGGCGATCGGCGCGCGTGCGCACCTCCGTCACGGCGTCCTCGTGAAGCTCGCGCAGGACGTCGTCCTGCTGAGGTTCGGCGGCCACCATGGACGCGAACCGGCCCAGCACCTCGAGCGTCCTGAGCTCGCGCAGGTAGGCCTGGTCGAACAGCTGCGCGACCGTCGCCTCCTCCGCGAAGGCCGGCTCGCTCTCGGCCTGCGTGCGCTCGGCGCGCAGGTCGTCCTCGACCTCGCCGAGGTAGGCGCGCACGGCACGCTGCCACGGCGTCTCGACCGTGAGCCTGGGCGCGGCGGCCGCGTAGTGCTCGCGCAGCCAGCGCGACAGCCGGTCCTGGACCTCGATGCCGCGCAGCTTGGCCTCGCGCCGCGTCATGCCCGCGGGGCCGCGGTCGGCGACGCGCGGGCTCGTGAAGTACGGGACCTCGGCCACCAGGGTGAAGCAGTCCCACATCGCCTCCGCGTAGGCGTCGCTGGAGGTGCCGAAGCTGAGGACGGCGGCCGGGTCGGCGCCGTAGGCCGCGTAGTACTCGTAGTCGTCGGCCAGGCTGAAGGCGCGGAACATGCCCGGAGCCAGCTCTCGCAGGTACGGCATCTCCGGCTCACCGCAATCCGGCGGCAGCCCCGCTGCGGCGAGCACCTCGCCGAGCTGCGCCTGCAGCTCGGCGTCCTCCTCCGAAAGGTAGAAGTACGCGCCGCAGAACGTGGCGTTGTGCAGCGGCATGTAGAAGTCCAGGGGGCGGCGGCCGACGACCTCCATGACGGCCGCCGCCTCCGGCAGCGGACGCGAGAACGTGTAGCGCTTGTACTCCACCGGGAACGTCCACTCGAACTGGTCGTTGAGCGCCGGCCTGTACGCGCGCAGCAGGAAGCCGGTGAGGTCGGCGGGCTCACTGAACCACGGCTCGTTGAGGACCGCGCCGTCGGGGTCGCCCGCCTTGACCACCGAGAAGCTGTAGCCGAGCTCGTCGGCGAGACCGTCGGCGAGCAGCGCAAGCAGGTACTCGAGCGCCAGCGTGCCCACGGGCTCCTCCGGGTGGGGCAGGGCCACCAGGGTCGCGTGCAAAGGTCCGCCGGGGATCTCGATGCAGCGGATGGGGCGGCCGGCGCGGGAGGAGCCTGGCGTCCACACGCCGACATGAGGATGGCGGGCGGTCAGGGCGTCGGTGGACTCCTCGAGCTCGGCCAGGGGCACGAAGCGTTCGAACGCCGGGACACCGGCGACGATCTCATCGAAGCACGGGAACACGCTGACCCCCCAGCCGACGCTTGCTTCCTCGTGTGCCGGTAGCTTACCAGACGGTCCGCTCGCGGCCCGCCGAATCGCTCAAGCCTCGTACTCTTCTGCCGATACAGACACTGGTACCCCCTTCAGAGGGCCGGAGTGGCGCCGTTCGCCGCTCCGGCCTCTTTGTTTGAACCGGCCCTCACGCCGGCATCGGCGACCTCCGGCACAACGGCGCCTGCAGAGATGTGAACGGGAAGAGTGCGCGGGACAGTGGTCGGGGCCCATGACCCTGTGCTACGGTGAGCGACGAGCCTAGGGGAGTGACTGTGATCTATTGCGTGGTACCACCGGAGCTGGGCGAGGACGCGTTCAAGCGCCTCGTCGAGCACTACCGGGACAACCCGAACGTCAAGGTCATCATGGACCGCCGCCTCGGCGAGCGCCGCACAGGCCACGACGCCACCCGGCAGACGGCAGGTCGGCGGCGGCGACGCGCCCCGGGCAACTTCGACGTCTGACCGCTCCATCCAGGTGACCGCATGACCGAGCCTCTGCCACGGGGCAGCGAGACCAGCCTCGTCCTCACGCACCTGATGCAGCCCATGGACGCCAACTACCTGGGCAACATCCACGGCGGCGTCATCATGAAGCTCATCGACGAGGCGGCCGGCGCCTGCGCGTTCCGCTTCTGCCGCACCAACATCGTCACCGCCGCCATCGACCGCATCGACTTCCACCACCCCGTGCAGGTCGGCAACCTCGTGCGGCTCCTCGCCAACGTCAACTACGCCGGCAGGACGTCGGTGGAGGTGGGCGTGCGTGTCGAGGCGGAGGACCTCACCACCGGCGTGGTCACCCACACCAACTCAGCCTACCTGGTCTTCGTCGCGCTCAGCGGCACCGGCAGGCCCATCCCCGTGCCGCAGTTCACGCCGGGGACGGACCAGCAGAAGGTCTGGTGCGAGCGGGCGGCCGAGCGCCGCCGCAAGCGGCTCGCCGAGCGCGAACCCGACGACGACTGACGTACCTCCGCTGCGGCGCGCCGAGCTCTGCGGCGCGCGCCGCGTCAGGCAGCCGTGGCGGTCTCGCCCTCCAGCCGCAGCAGTTCCTGCAGCGCCATGTCCGCCACGTCCAGCTGCTCATCCGTGGGCTCGCTCGTCGTGAAGAGCCGCTGCATCTCGATGCCCGGTCGACCCAGCGTCCTGGCGACGGGGTGGTCCTGGTGCCGCGCCATCCACGAGAACAGCTCCATGGCCGTCCCGATGCTGACCAGCCCGGCCACGAACGTGGCCGCGGGCTTGCGCTCCTTGCCGGCCGCGTGCAGCACCAGGTTGGTGGCGAAGCTGGTCACCAGCATCGGCAGCACCAGGTTGGATCCGCACCGGGCGTGCTCCTTGACCTCCGCCGCCGCGTCGCCGCCGCCGCTCTCGAACGCGGCCACGCTCTTGTGCTCCGCGCCGTGATACCGCGAGAGCCGCGAGTCGCGCAGGGCGAACAGCACCGGCGCAAGACTCACGCCCGCCACCGCGAGTTCCCGCAGCACGGGCGAGCCGCGCCGCGACGAGCGCAGCGCCAGCGTCGCGACCGCGCTTGCCGCGGTGGCCGCGAGGAGCTTGGGGTCCTCCTGCGGAAGCACGGGACCCCCGGTCTTGGAGCGCACCGCGGGGAGGATCGCGAGCGCCTCGCCGAGCCGGACGATGCCGCGCACGACCGGCACGCGCCGGAGCGTCTCGCGTGCCGGCAGCTGCACCTTGGCGCCGGAGACGACTTTGATCTCGCCGCCCTCCTGACGGACCGCGGCAGCCCAGTAGCCCTCGCTCTGCAGGAGTACGCCGTCTCTCAGTGCCATGCCGCCAAGCTGCATCGTCGTTCTCCTCACACGATGGGGACGAAGGTAGTTCGTGGCGCCCGCGCCACCTCTCAAGTGTTCCCAAGATTGACGCAATCCGTCACGCGTCTCAAGCCGGCCGCGCAAGAGGCATCAACCCGCCCGCCCCCGGGCAGACTCCTGGTGTGAGGCCGCTCAGTTCGGGACTGACCGCGGCATGGGGAGGCCGGCTCTGGCCGGCCGGGGTAAGGAGGCCGGCATGGCACAGATCGGCATCACGGGGAGCGAACAGCGAGGCGGGGTAGCGCCGCCGCCCGCTCCCGCGGACGAGACGCAGGACGGCGCCGCCGGCGCCGCATACACATTGAGGACCTGCCGCAAGCCTGTGCCGCACCTGCGTACCACGAGAGGCGGCGCCGGGTCGGCGGCAGGCGCCACGCCGAAGAAGTCGTACCGGCCGTCGGGGTCGGCCCGGCCGCGTCCGGCGGGCAAGAAGCCGGACTCCGAACCGCGCTGAGCAGCCTCCGCACTCGGCGCCGCCGGCGTGCTGAGGCCCCGCTCCACAACGTGAACCGCGCCCGCGGGGGTCGCCGTCCGGGCCGTCTGGTACCCTGTTCGGGACCAAGGAGACCTCATGACCGACCAGGCCAGCTTCCCGGGCGCGACCGCCCGCATCGCCATCGTCGAGCTCCAGAGTGGACAGACCGTCGACAGTGTCTACGCCTGCTCCGAGCTCACCGCCGCCACCGACCGCAATGGAAAGAAATACCTGCGTCTCAAGCTGCGCGACGCCAGCGGCGAAGTCGCCGCCATCCACTTCGATCCGTCGGATGAGGCTCTCGGCCTCTCGGCCGGCGACGTCGTCTGCGTCGGCGGCACGTACAGCGTCCATCCGCAGTACGGCGCGCAGATCCAGGTACGCCGCCTGAGGGAGGCGGAAGACGGCGAGTACGACGCCGGCGACCTCGTGCAGGTCTCGCCGGTGGGCACCGCCGAGCTGGCCGAGCGACTGCACGCGCTCATCGACTCCGTGGAAGAGCCCCACGTGCGCGAGCTCCTCGAGCGCGCCTTCGACGGCTCGCGCGAGCCGGGAGCGGCCTTCGCCGTAGCGCCCGCAGCCGTACGCAACCATCATGCGTACAGACACGGCCTGCTCGAACACTCGCTCATCGTGGCCGAGGCGGCGGGTGGCGTGGCGTCGCGGTTCGCCTCCGTCGACCGCGACCTCGTCGTCGCCGGCGCCCTGTTGCACGACATCGGCAAGATCCACGCGTACACCAGCGGCGGCCTCGCGCCGCAGATGACCGACGAGGGCAGACTCCACGGCGAGATCGTCATGGGCCACGACATGGTGCGCGACCTCATCGAGGAGGATCCTGACTTTCCACCCGAGGCCGCCAAACGGCTCCGCCACATCATCGTGGCGCACCACGGCATGCGCGAGAAGGGCAGCCCTGTCGTCCCGCAGACCCGCGAGGCGATCATCGTCCACTACTGCGACGACATGACCGCGCGCATCGGCGCCATCGACGACGCCGAGGCTATTGCGCCCGCCGGCGAGCGCTGGACCAATCGCATCTTCATGATCGACGCGCCGGCCTACCTGGGCCCGCGCGACGACGAGCCGGAGTTCTAGCCCCAGATCTCCTTGCAGTCGGCCAGCACGGCCGCCGCGTGACCCTTGGCCTTCACGGCCGGATACACCTTGCGCAGGGTACCGTCGGGGTCGATCAGCCACGTGGTCCGCTTGGCCACGCCGACCATCGGCCGCGCCACTCCGAACGCGCTCGCTACAGTGTGGTCGCCGTGGTCGCTGATCAGCGGCATCTTGAGGTCGTACTTCTGCGCCCAGCGCTCGTTGGCCGCAGGCTTGTCCACGCTCGCGCCCACCACCTGGATGCCCAGTGCGGCGTACTCGTCCAGCAGGCCGTTGAACTCAACGGCTTCGGTCGTTCAGCCCCCGGTGTTGGCCTTGGGATAGAAGAAGAGCACGGTGCGCTTGCCGGGCGCCCCGAGGTCGAAGCTCGCGCCGTCGTACGAAACGCCGGTGACCTGCGGCGCCTTGTCGCCTTCCTTCAGCATGGACCCCTCCGTGTACGTAGCGGTCGAAGCGCGCCGGGCGGCGCGGTCGGTCCGCTCGCCCCGTGCATACCCCCGCCCGCCGCGGCGCGAAACGAAGCGCGGCAGCCCCGGCGCACGGCGACGCGATAGACTCGCACCATGCCACGCAAACTGAAGGTGAGCGTCGATTTCGACAAGTGCACGGGCGTCGGCGCCTGCGAGCAGGTCTGCCCCGAGGTGTTCTTCATGAACGACGAGGGGCTGCCCGACGTGCTGGAGCCGGAGCCGCACGAGACACTCTGGGCGGCCGTCGAGCGCGCCGAAGAGGCTTGCCCCGAGGAGGCCGTGATCCTGGAGTGGGTGGAGGAATAACCGCCGCCGGCGCCGGAGGCGCCGTAGCGGGGTTATCGTGCGGTGCTCCGAAGTCGCACCGCACTGTAGGCTCCCGTCCTCAGCGCTCCAGCGGCAGGATCGTGACGGGGATGCTGCAGTTCTCGCGGAACCGCACCGCATCGTCGTCGCTCCCGACGATGTCCGCGTAGTGCATCGGGACGGCAGCCTGCGCGTCGATCATGTCGCAGGCCCTGCAGGCTTCATCGCAGGTCATCGTGTACGTACCGCCCACCGGGAGCAGCGCGACGTCGGTGTGGACTTCGCGCATCTCAGGGATCGCGTCGGTATCGCCCGCGTGGTAGTAGCGTACGCCGTCAAGCGCGACGACGTAGCCCACGTACCCGTCCTCCCGGGGGTGGTACGGCTGCCCGGGTGACCTGAACTTGTCCACGTTGTAGGCGGGCACCGCGTGCACCTGCACGCCGCGGACCTCGACCGTGTCGCCGGCGGCCACGGTGACCGTCTCGAACCCACCCACCTGACCGGTGACGGACGCCGGACCGACGACCACGGTGTCCGGCGTCGCGATCGCCTCGATGTCGGACAGACTGAGGTGGTCGAAGTGCTCGTGGGTGACCAGGACGACATCCGCCCGCGGCTGCCCCGCCGGGAGCTTCCAGGGGTCGATGTACACGGTCACGCTCCCGTCCAGACGGAACGTGTCGTGACCGAGCCAGTGGATGTTCTCGAGCATGACGTCCTCCCCTCGGGCGGCCGCCGCGACCGGCGGCGAAAACAGAAACGGGCCGGCCGCCGGATCCCGAGCGATCCTCCGGCGGCCGGCCCGTCAGCAGCTCAGAGACTCTTACTCGGCCTCTTCCTCTTCCTCGACCTCGACGATGGCCTCTTCCTCGACGACGACCACTTCCTCGACGTCGCCGGCCTCGTCCTCGACCTCGACGACCTCGACGGTCTCGGTGACCTCGGCGGCGGCCGCGGCCGGCGCGCTCGCCGGACGGACGTTGGTGGCCTGCGGACCCTTACGGCCCTGCTCGACCTCGTACTCGACCAGCTGGTCCTTGTCGATCGCGGTCACGCCGTCGGCCAGGCCGGTGACGTGCACGAAGATGTCGTTATCGTTCTCCTGCTCGATGAAGCCGAAGGCCTTCTCGGTCGAGAACCACTTGACTTTACCCTGAGGCACTATCTTTCTCCTTTGATCTTGAAGCGCGTCGCGCCCGTGCTCGGTGGTTTGACGAGATGCGCTCCTTCTGCCGCTCGCGTCGGTCTCTGGGACGCAGAGCGTACAGACAGTGTACCCGCGATTCCGGAGGCTCGAAAGCCGGGCGCCGTGGCCCTCGCGGGCGGCGCCCGGAGACCACGCGAGGCAGACCGATCAGCAGCGCGTGACGACGAAGATCGCGACGCGCGCCAGCAGGTTCGGGGCCACCAGACGAGGCGGCGGGTCCTTGTCCACCGCGGTGAGGTAGAGCTCGTGCTCGATGCACAGGCCCTCCTCGCGGCACAGCTTGCGGAAGTCCTGGATGGTGCAGAGGTGGATGTTGGGCGTGTCCCACCACTGGTAAGGCAGGTCCTTCGAGACGGGCATGCGCCCGCCGAGGCACAGCTGGGCGCGCGGGATCCAGTGCGCGAAGTTGGGGAAGCTGACGATCGCGAGCCGGCCCACGCGGACCATCTCGCGCACGATCATCCGCGGCCGGCGCAACTGCTGGAGACTCAGGCTCAGGATGACGACGTCGTGCGACTGGTCCGAGAAGTCGGCGAGGCCGGCGTCGAGGTCGCCGTGGAACACGCTGAGGCCGCGGCCGATGCACTTCTCCACCGCGGCCTGGTCGATCTCCACGCCGCTGCCGTGCACGTGCTTCTCCTGCGATGAGCTCGGCCAGCAGCTCGCCGTCGCCGCAGGCCAGGTCGAGCACCGTCGAGCCGTCCGGCACGAGGTCCTCGATGAGCTTGTAGTCGATACGGCGCATCATGGGGTGTACGTCCGCGCGCCGCTCGACAGGAACGCCGCGATGATGCCTTCCATCTTCTCGCGCTCGAGCAGGAACGCGTCGTGGCCGTAGTGGCTCTCCACCTCGTAGTAGCTCACGTGCTTGTGGGTCGCGCGCAGCGCGCTGACGATCTCCTTGAGCTGGTACGGCGGGTGCAGGCTGTCACTGCTGAAGCCCATCACGAGGAACCGCGCCTTGACGTCTTCGAACGCCTTGACCAGCGTGCCGTGCTGCCGCGTCAGGTCGAAGTAGTCCAGCGCGCGCGTGATGTAGAGGTACGTGTTGGCGTCGAAGCGGTTGGTGAAGCTCAGGCCCTGGTGGCGCAGGTAGCTCTCGACCTCGAAGTCGGCCGAGAACGTGAACGTGTAGTCGTGGATGTCCTGCAGCCGGCGGCCGAACTTCTCCTCCATGGCCTCGTCGCTCAGGTACGTGATGTGGCCGACCATGCGCGCCACGCTGAGCCCCTTGGCCGGGGTCTTGCCGCCGTAGTAGTGGCCGCCGCGCCAGTCGGGGTCGGCCATGATCGCCTGGCGGCCGACCTCGTTGAAGGCGATGGCCATGGTGGGCTGGCGGGCGGCCGTCGCGAGCGGCAGGCAGAGGTGGGTGCGGTCCGGATGCGAGATCGCCAGCTCGAGCGCCTGCATGCCGCCCATGGAGCCGCCGACGGCGGCCAGCAGCTTACCGACGCCGAGGTGGTCCAGCAGGAGCATCTGCGCGTTCACCATGTCCTTGATGGTGATCATCGGGAAGTCGGTGCCGTAGGGCTTGCCGGTGGCCGGGTCCTCCGAGGACGGCCCCGTGCTGCCGCTGCAGCCGCCGATGACGTTGGCGCAGATGACGAAGTACTTGTCGGTGTCCAGGCCCTTGCCCGGGCCGATCATCATGTCCCACCAGCCCGGGCGCTTGTCGTTGGAGCTGTGGCGCCCGGCCACGTGCGCGTCGCCCGAGAGGGCGTGCATGACCAGCACGGCGTTGTCCTTGCGCTCGCTGAGCGTGCCGTAGGTCTCGTAGGCGAGCGTGAACGGCGCCAGCGTACCGCCGCCCTCGAGGGCGAGCTCCTGGCCGGGCTGGTCGAACGTCACGTACCTGGTTCGGACCACGCCGGCGTTGCCGACGTCCGCGTCGTACCCCATCGCGACGTCGCCGATCTCCTTGCGCGCTGCTGGCTTCTTCTCGGTCATGGCTGCGTGATTCTACAGAACGGGATACGGCAGCGCGCAGCGGGCGGAGGTCTTACTCCTCCACCCGCTGCGTCCACCATCGGCGCCGGTCCGCGAAGCGGCCGCCGGCGCCGCCATCCGCGTCACGATTTGGCCAGCGCCTGGTCGAGGTCGGCGATGATGTCGTCGAGGGTCTCGATGCCGACGCTCAGGCGCACGAAGTCCTCGGTGACGCCGGAATCCAGCAGCTCCTCCGGCGACAGCTGAGAGTGCGTCGTCGTCGCCGGGTGGATGGCGAGTGACTTGGCGTCGCCGATATTGGCCAGATGCGAGAACAGCTGCGTGCTCTCGACGAAGCGCCGGCCCGGCCTCCCGCCCGCCCTTCACGCCGAACCCGACGATGCCGCCGAACAGCCCCCGGTAGTGGTACTTGCACGCCGTCCCGTGCGTGAGGTGGCACTCGAGGCCGGGGTACAGCACCCACTCCACCTTGGGGTGCGTCTCCAGGTGCTGGGCCACGGCCAGCGCGTTGACGCTGTGACGCTCCATGCGCAGCGGCAGCGTCTCCAGACCCTGCAGGCAGCAGGAACGCGTTGAACGGCGAGAGCGCCGCGCCGATGTCGCGCAGCAGGCTCACACGCAGCTTGACGATGTACGTCACCGGGCCGAGCGCCTCGTAGAACTTGAGACCGTGGTAGCTGTCGTCGGGCTGGCACAGGCCGGGGAACTTGTCGTTGCAGGCCCAGTCGAACTTGCCCGCGTCAACCACCACACCGCCGATGGACGTGCCGTGCCCGCCGATGAACTTGGTCGCCGAGTGCACCACGATGTCGGCGCCGTGGTCGATGGGCCGGATGAGGTACGGCGACGCCATCGTGTTGTCCACGATCAGCGGGATGCCGGCCTCGTGCGCGATCGTCCGCGACCGCCTTCGATGTCCAGCGTGTCGAGCTTGGGGTTGCCGACCGTCTCGGCGTAGAGCAGCTTGGTGTTCGGCTTGATCGCCTTGCGGAAGTTCTCCGGGTCGTTGGGGTCGACCAGCTCGACTTCGAGGCCGAATCGCGGCAGCGTGTGCGCGAACAGGTTGTAGGTGCCGCCGTAGAGGCTGTTGGCGCTGACGATGTGGTCGCCGGCGCCGGCGATGTTGAGGATGCTGAAGGTGACGGCGGCGGATCCCGAGCTGAACGCGAGCGCCCCGACGCCGCCCTCGAGCGCGGCGACGCGCTTCTCGAAGACGTCGGTGGTCGGGTTCATGATCCGCGTGTAGATGTTGCCGGGCTCCTTGAGCCCGAAGAGGTTGGCGGCGTGGTCGGCGCTGTCGAACGTGTACGACGTCGTCTGGTAGATCGGCACCGCGCGCGCGTTGGTGGTCGGGTCCGGTTCCTGGCCCCCGTGGAGGGCCAGGGTCTCGAAGCCCTGTGCCCTGGTGTCGGTGTCCGTCATGGCTGCTCTTCTCCTGTCAGATGTAGTACATGGGGGCCTCGGCGGCCCGGGACGCGGCCTCGGCGATGGTGGCCGAGCCGAGGATGGCGCGCGTGCACTCCCGCACCTCGCGCCAGACGGGGGCGACCAGGAGCTCGGCCTGGTCGCCGCCGCGCATTCGTCCCTTGCCTCCGTTGGAACCGGGCGAGCCCGCGAGAGCCGCGGCCGGCTCAGAGCGCGGACCGTCGATCAGGTCGATGACGTCCGCGAAGCTGATGGCCGCCGGGTCGCGGGCGATGACGTACCCGCCGCCCTTGCCGCGCTGGCTCTCCACGAGCCCGGCGCGGCGCAAGTCGTGCATGACCTGCTCGAGGAACTTGGGCGGCACGCCGGTGAACGCGACGATGTCGCGGGCGGACACCGGCGCCGAGCCGTCCGCGAGCGCCAGCCGGACGAGGGCCTTGATGGCGTACTCACTCTTTGTTGATATCCTACTACTCACTAGGATTTAGGAGTTTATGGACGAGGACGGCCCTTGTCAAGGTGGGCCGGGGGCAGAGACTGGTAGCATGGCTCTATGACCAGTCCCGCAGATCAGACGCCCGGCGCCGCGGCCGCCGACCCCCACGTGCGCGAGGCGCTGCGGCGCGAGCTGCCCGGCCTCGAAGAGGCCGTTCCTCTCGCGTCGGTCACCGCCTACGGCGTGGGCGGACCCGCCGAGTTCCTGGTGCGCGCCGGGACGACGGGCGTGCTGGTGCACGCCGTGCTCACGGCGCGCGAACTGGGCTTGCCGGTCACCGTGCTCGGCCGCTGCACCAACGTGCTCGTCGGCGACGCCGGCGTGGCGGGCCTCACCGTCCTGGCGCGCAACGACGGCACGACCCTGCACGGGCACGTGCTGCGCGCGGAGGCCGGCGTGGAACTGCCCGCCCTGGTGGCGGACGTCGCCGGGCAGGGGCTCGCCGGCCTCACCTTCGCCGCCAACATCCCCGGCTCCGTGGGAGGCGCCGTGGTCGGCAACGCCGGCGCCTACGGCGAGTCGGTCAGCGACGCGCTCCTGGACGTGCACCTGCTCGAGGAGGGCAAGGAGCACGTGGTGCAGCCGGACCGGCTCGACTTCGGCTACCGGACGTCGATGCTCAAGTCGCGCCCGGACATCGTGGTGCTCTCGGCCTCGTTCCAGCTGCACCACGGCCACCGCGACGAGTTGCTGCGGCGCATCGCCGAAGACGCATCCCTGCGGCGCAGCAAGCACCCGCTCGAGTACGCCAGCTGCGGCAGCTACTTCAAGAACCCCTCCCGCGAGCTGCCGGCCGCCCGGCTGATCGAAGAGGCCGGCCTCAAGGGCCTCCGTGTCGGCCGCGCGCACGTGAGCGAGAAGCACGCGAACTTCCTGGTCGCCGAGGACGGGGCGACCGCGACCGACATCACCACGCTCGCCGCGGAGGTCGTGCGCCGGGTCAAGGAGACCAGCGGCTACGAGCTCAGCGAAGAGGTGCGCCGGCTCGGCTTCGCCTGAGGCCGGCGCCGCGCCGCGCTATACTTCTCGCGAACGACGTGACGTCGAACCCGCCCACCGGCACGGGCGTCTCTCACCCTGGAGGAAGGCAATAGAGGAACTGCCGCACGGTCTCATCGACCGCTTGCGAAGGGGGCAGCCCGAGGCGCGCGCCGAGCTCTTCCGGCGGTACGCGCCCCAGGTGCGGCGCATCCTCTACCTCCAGGGGTTCTGTGAGGAGGTCGACGACGCCGTGCAAGAAGTCTTCATCAAGGTCTATCGGGCCAAAGAGATCCCGCGCGAAGAGGCGTTCCTCGCGTGGTTCTACCGCGTCATCCTCAACACGGGGCGTGATCACGGTCGCCGCCGCAAGACGCGGTTCGGGCTCATGGACAAGCTCCAGCAGATCTCCCCGGACACGATGGTGGACGGCCCCGTCGAGCCGGCCGACGAGGCGCTCCGGGACGCCCTGGCGACGCTGCCGGACGACCTGCGCGAGTGCGTGGCCCTGCGGTTCTTCGCGGACCTCCCTCTGGACGAGATCGCCAAGGCACAGGACATCCCGGTGGGCACCGTGAAGTCCCGCCTGCACGGCGCGGTCAAGAAGCTGAAGGTGGCGCTCGACGAGAGCGGCTACGTGCGTGAGATGTGACGAGCGACGAGAGAGACTGGCGACGACGATGACTGACGAACGCGACGACAACGAGATGCAGCCGGGCGTGTACGACGACGACCGGCTGCTCGCCTGCGCCCTGGGCCTCGAGGAGGACCCGGAGTTGCTGGCGGCGGCCGCGGCCGACGCAGGTCTGGCCGCGCGGCTCGCGGCGATGCGCGCCGACGTCGCGCACATCGGCGCGCAGGTGTCGGCCGCCGTCCCGGAGCCGGATGAGACGTACACCGACCTCTCCGGCGAGCGCTGGGGCGGCCTCAAGGAGTTCCTCGAGGCGCCGCCGGCGGCCGCCCCGCGGCGCAAGCGCAGCTGGTGGCAGGTCGTCGCGCCGGTCGCGGCGGTGCTCGTCATCGCCGTCATCGTCGGCATCGTCGCGGTCCAGAACGGCAGCCGGTCCGCCACCAGCGAGTCGAGCGGCGCCGAGGTGGCGCAGTCCGACGACGCGGCCGGCGGCAGCGGCTCCGCGCAGTCGCTCGGAGAAGGCGTCACCAAGAGCACCGCCACCGACCAGACCACGACGAGCTCGCCCACGTTCCGCGAGCGGTTCGCCGACCAGCTCGATCGGTTCGGGGTCGTCGTGCTGGCGCGCGCCCGCGAGGTCAGCGGCGCCGTGCAGAAGTTCGCCGTGCTGCGCATCTTCAAGGGCAGGGCGCCCAAGACGGTCGAGCTCGTGGTCAACGACGACCCGGCCGACAGAGGCCGACTCCACCTGCTCCTGCTCGATCCCACGGCGTCGCCGCAGCCGGTGGCGCCGAGCGTCGCCGAGACGCCGTGGCCGCTCACGGAGTCGCCGATGCCCGGCGCGGAGTCTCCACTGCCGGTCGAGGAGTCTCCGTGGCCGGACGAGAGCCTGTCGCCCGAGCCCATCCCCACGCTCGCCGCCGCCAACGGCCCCGGCGAACCGCTCGCCGTCTCGTACACGTACAACGGCGAGCCCACGATGGTGCGCGAGTTCGCCGCCGGCACGGACCCCGACACGCGTCAGCCTGCGCATCCCCTGAGTCCCGCGCTCGCGCTTCGGGCGGCGGCGAGCCACCCGCGTCCGCTCCGGCCTCCCGATGCGCTCGCTGTATGATGCGGCGATGAACGTGCCCGCCCGCTACTTCAGCGACGCCAAGCCGGCGTTCCTCCAGCTGATCGACCCGCGCGGCCTGCGCGTGCTCGACCTCGGCTGCGGGGGCGGCCACAACGGCGCCATGCTGAAGAAGGCGGGCGCCCGCGAGGTGGTGGGCGTGGAGCGCGACCCGGGCGCGGCGGAGGAGGCCGCGCAAGCGCCTCGACCGGGTGATCCGGTGCGACCTCGGCGAGCTCGACCCGGCGGCGCTCGGCGACGAGCAGTTCGACGCCATCCTCGCCAGCGACGTGCTGGAGCATCTCCCGGACGCAGAGGACGTCCTGGCCCGGGCCGTCTCGCGCCTGCGCCCGGGCGGCGCCGTGGTCCTCTCCCTGCCCAACGTCTCCAACGTCTACGTGTTCGCGCAACTGCTGCGCAAGACGTGGCCGCGCCGCGGCTCGGGGATCTTCGACCGCACCCACGTGCGCTGGTTCGCCAAGCACGACATGGTGCGTCTGCTCGAGGGGGCCGGCCTCACGGTGCTCCGCGTGGAGCCCTACTTCACCCGCTACCGCGCCATCAGGTACGCGTCGCTGGCGCTCTCGCTGTACGTGTTCCGCGACTACTGGGCGAGGCAGTTCCTGCTGCTCGCCGTCAAACCGGGCGGACCCGGGGAGGGGCCATGACGGGAACCACAGGACTGCTTGAGGGCAAGAACTTCCTCGTGACGGGCGCCGCCAACTCGCGCTCGATCGCCTGGGCCGTCGCCAAGGCGGTCAAGCGCCACGGCGGCGCCGTCGCGCTCACGTATCAGGCCGAACGGCTGAAGCGGCGCGTGGAGCAGCTCGCCGACGAACTCGGCGGCGCGCCGATGATCGAACTCGACGTGGCCAGCGACGCGGCGGTCAAGCACGCCGTCGACGAGCTCCAGGAGCAGATGCCGGTGCTCGACGGCCTCGTGCACAGCATCGCTTGGGCCCCAGCGCACGACCTGCAGGGCAACTTCGTCGAGACGACGCGCGACGGCTTCGCGCAGGCCAACGACATCAGCTCGTACTCCCTCATCGCGACCGCCAGGGAGGCGCGCCGCCTCATGACGCAGGGCGGCGCGATCGTCACCATGACGTACGCCGGCTCCTGGCGGGTCGTGCCCAACTACAACGTCATGGGGCCCGCCAAGGCGTCGCTGGAGAGCGCGGTGCGCTATCTGGCGGCGGACCTGGGGCCGGAGGGGATCCGCGTGAACGCGGTGTCCGCGGGCCCCATCGCCACCGTGGCGGCGCGCACGATCAAGGACTTCAGCGGCATGCTCGACCTCCTCGAGAGCCACACGCCGCTGCGCCGTAACGTGACCACCGAAGAGGTGGCCGACGCGACGGTGTTCCTGCTCAGCGACCTCAGCCGCGCCATCACCGGCGAGGTCGTGCACGTGGACGCCGGAGCGCACGCGACGATCTGACGCGGCGCCGGTCTCGCTCGGCCGCGGCCCCGTGCGGCCGTCGCATCGGGCGGTCACCCGATGGGCGCGGATCTCATCTGGCTATGATGGGCGCGATGATCGCGTACGTCGCCAGGGAGCTCGACACCGGCAGGACGCTCAGCGCCCACGATGACGTACAGCTTCCTTCCTACTCCACCATCAAGGTCCTGCTCGCGGCCGCGTTCTGGCGCATGGTGGCGCGCGGCGAGCTGGATGAGGCCGAGGAGTACAGCTTCGAGCCGGGCGCCTGCGTGGGCGGGAGCGGCGTGCTGCAAGGCTTCCTGTTCCCCGCAACTCTGTGCCTGGCCGACCTCGTGCACCTCTCGCTCGTGGTCAGCGACAACGACGCGACCAACATCGTCGTGGACCTGGTCGGCCTCGAGCGCGTCAACGCCCTCGCGGACGAGCTCGGGATGACGCGCACGCGCATGCAGCGCCGGATGATGGACGCCGGCGCGGCGGAGGCCGGCCGCGACAATCACACCACGGCCGGCGACCTTGCCCGCCTGATCGAGGCGCTCATCGACGGCTCGCTGGAGCCGCTGGTCGGGGAGCGCGTCCTGGCCTCGCTGGCGCTCCAGGAGCACCTGGACGGCATCGCGCGATACCTGCCGCCCGACGCCGCCTACCTGGGCAAGTGCGGCGACGACTGGCCCGAGGGCCGGTTCGCCCACGACTGCGCGCTGGTGCGCAAGGACGGCCGCGACGCCGTCGTCGTGGTCATGACGAGCGACTCCGGCGGCTACGAGGCCGTGGCCCGTACCGGAGCCGCGCTCTACACAGCGCTCGGCGAGAGCGCCGCCTCGCTCTGACGCCAAGGCTGGCGCGCCGTCCCTCACTCGGCCGGCCGCACCCCCAGCCCCGGAGCCTCCGAGGCCGTCAGCACGTCACCGTCCACCCGGATGCCCGTGAACGGGTCCTCTGCCAGCAGCAGCGCGCCGTCCAGGTCCACGTAGTCGGCGAGGCCCGCGAGCTGCAGGCCGGCGGCGATGCCGAGACTCGACTCGACCATGCAGCCGAGCAGCACACGCAGGCCGAGCTCGGTGCAGGCGGAGATGAGGGCGAAGGCGGCGGCGATGCCCCCCGCCTTCGCCAGCTTGACCACGACGCCGTCGTAGGCCTCGCCCACGGCGTCGAGGTCGTCGAGCGAGAGCACGGCCTCGTCCGCGAGCAGCGGCACGGCGGTCCGCTCCTTGAGCCACGACATGCCCTCGGTGTCCGACGCCGGCAGCGGCTGCTCGACGAGCTCGGCGCCGAGGTCCTCGAGGACCGCGAGAGCGGCAGCCGCCCGCTCGCGGTCCCACCCCTCGTTGGCGTCGTAGCGGAACGTCACCTCCGGCAGTTCGCTCCTGAGACGGCGCGCCAACTCCAGGTCGCCGTCGAACCCGAGCTTGATCTTGAGCGTGCGGAACGCCGCGGCGGCGCGCGCCTGCGCCAGCATCTCCTCAGGCGCGCCGATGGCGATGGTGTACGACGTGCGCACCGACGGGCGCACGAGCCCCAGCATGCGCCAGACGGGCTCGCCCGCCTGCTTGCCGGCGAGGTCCCAGGCGGCGGCGCTCAGGCCGGCCCGCAGGGCCGGCACACCTGCGCCGGCGAGCGACTCGCAGTACATCTCCACGCCGGCCGGTCCCTCGAGGTCGGCGATCTCCGGAGCCCAGTCCGTCAGCAGGTCCATGTCCTGCGCGCGGTCCTCGCCGTACCGGGCGTTGGGCGCGGCCTCGCCGAAGCCGATGAGCCCTCCCTGGCGGAGCTCCACGACGAAACGGTGGAACTCGCTGTGCGTCCAGCGCGAGATCCCGAACGGCGCCGCGGTGCGCAGGTCGATCGGTCGTGTGGCGACGTGTGCCATGCTCTCATCCTCCCCCGGTCGCGGCGGCAGCACGGACCATGCCCTCGGACGGCGCGAACGCCGTGCGGCCGTCCGCGGTCCGCACCGTCACGTACCACCTGTACACGTGCCCGGCGCGCAGCACCTCGCCGGGCACGACCGCCTTGCAGATCCGCGCCTGGGCTCCCTTGACCTCCAGATCGAACACGGGCGTGGTCTGGTCTCCGGGCAGAGCGTCCTCGAGGACCGCGACGCGGAACCCCGCCTGCGTCACCAGCGGCTGGCGGATGCGCCAGGTGAGCTCGAGCGGGACGCCGGCCGGCACCTCCTCGCCCCCGTCGGGGGCGAGCTGCTCCGGCCGGACCGGCTGGTAGGCGAGCAGCGGAGCGTCCCGGCCGGGCCGGTAGAGGAACGGCGCCAGCGCCGTGCCCGAGAACCCGCCCGGCCCGCGCGCCCACACGACCACGGCGAACCGGCCGTCATCGTGCAGCAGCTCGCCGGGCACCTCGAACGTCGTCTCGGGCACGTCCAGGTCGAGCCGCAGCAGCCGGTGCTTCCAGAGGTCCGCGGTCTCCTCCCACACCTCGACGCGGCAGCCGGTGACGGCCGTGCCGCCCGGCGCCGGATACTCCCACTCCACCGTGACCGGCCCGTCGCGGACCACCCACACCGGCGCCTTGACGATGCGCGGCGGGTCCGGCCGATCGGGCTGCGGCGCCGGGGCGCAGGCGGCGACAGGGGCGGAAGGGCCCGCGACAGGCCGTCTGCGCGACACTGCGCCCCCGTGCGTCTCAGTCGGCGTCTCGTAGGCGTCGTCCGCGACGGGCGCGCCGTCCGGGACGTAGTAGTCGAGACGGCGCGTCCACCGGTTGTCGTAGAGCTCGCGGCCGGCGGCGTCCTGCGGCAGCCGTCGCCGGCAGTAGAACGGCAGGCCGCTCAGACCGGCCGCGCGCCGCAGCGCCACGAGGTCGCGGCGGTCCGCCGCCTCGAGCTCGGCGAGCGCCGGGTCCGCGGCCGCCCCCGCGACGAGCCGCGCGCGCAAGCCCCGGTGGTAGTACCGCTCCCGGTCGTCCCACAGGCGGAGGTACGCGCCGCCGTCGTTGCGCAGCCGGTCGGTGGTCTCGGTCGCGCGCGCGTACAGGGTCCAGATGGCGCGCGCCGTCTCCAGCTCCCACGCGTCGCCCGGCCGGCCGGCCGGCACGCCGGCGCGCCGCGCGAACAGCGGCACCTCCCCGCGCGGCGACGCGTCGTAGACGAGGTGAAGCCCGCCGGCCTGCCCGCAGTAGACCACCGTGTGGAACTCCTTGCTCACGTGCGGATGCGTCACGAGGAGGTCGCCGGGCGTCAGCTCGTCCGGATGCTCGAAGGCGGCCCACCCAGCCTCTTGCGGGCCGCCCGGCTGCTCGGCCAGTTCTCCGTCCAGTTCGAACCCACCGTCGAGGTGGTCGAAGACCCGACGCATGAGGCCCCAGCAGTCGAAGCAGTCGTCGAAGTTGTAGGGGCGCGCCTGGGGCCCGAACAGCTCCAGGGCGCGCAAGACCTCGAGCGGAGAGAGGGGCTCGGTACGCATGGAGCCATGCGTACCACGACGGGTCGCGGGGGTCAAAACGGACGGCGCGCCGGCAGTGCATTCGTCTTGGCCCGTCGCGCGCCACGAAATGTGCCGAAATGCAGCGTGCTTCGCCGCGAGCGTGCGATAGACTGACTGACGCATGGGTGCTGTGGGCAACACGCTGCTCAGTCTCGACCATCTCACTGTGGACTTCGCGTCCCAGGAGGGCACCGTGCACGCCGTGAACCAGGTGAGCTTCGACGTTGCGCCGGGTGAACTGGTCGGGCTGGTCGGCGAGAGCGGCTGCGGCAAGAGCGTCACGGCCAGCGCCATCATCGGCCTCACCGGCATGGTGCCCAACGCCACGGTGAGCGGCCGCATCGACTTCATGGGGCAGGACCTGCTTTCCTTGCCGGAGAGCGACGTCCGCGCCATCCGGGGCCGGGACATCGCGATGATCTTCCAGGACCCGGTCACCAGCCTGAACCCCGTGCTGAGCATCGAGCGGCTGATGACCGAGGGGCTGGAGGTGCACCTCGGCCTGAGCCACTCGGACGCCGTCAAGCGGTCCATCGAGTTGCTCGGCGAGGTCGGCATCCCAAAGGCGGCCAACCGCATCAAGGAGTACCCGCACCAGTTCAGCGGCGGCATGCGTCAGCGGGTCATGATCGCCATCGCCCTGAGCTGCAACCCCAAGCTCCTGCTGGCGGACGAGCCCACCACGGCCCTGGACGTCACCATCCAGGCGCAGATCCTGCGCCTGCTGAAGAAGCTCTCGCGCGATCACGAGGCCGCCGTCATCGTCATCACCCACGACCTCGGTGTGGTGGCCGGCATGTGCCAGCGCATCCTGGTGATGTACGCGGGGCGCATCGTCGAGAGCGGTCCCGCGAAGCCGCTGTTCAGGACTCCGCTCCACCCGTACACCGTGGGGCTGCTCAAGAGCGTGCCGCGGCTCAACGAGCCACGGCGCGAGACGCTGCAGACCATCTCCGGGCTGCCGCCGGACCTGGCCCACCTGCCGCCCGGCTGTTCGTTCGCCCCGCGCTGCTTCCTGGCCACGGACGAGTGCTGGCAGAGCGTGCCTGAGCTGTTCCCGACGGGCGAGGGCCGGCACAGCGCCTGCTTCCACCGGGAGAAGCTCAGGGCGAGCGCCGTGGAGGTGGAGGCGTGACGGCCGCGACCGCAGTGGCCCCGTCCGGCGCGCCGGCCGTCATGGACGGCGACACCCTGGTGCGCGTGGAGGACTTGCGCGTGCACTTCCCCATCACCAGCGGGGTGGTGTTCCAGCGCAAGGTCGGCGCCGTGTACGCGGTGGACGGCCTCACCTTCGACATCAAGCGCGGCGAGACGCTCGGCCTGGTCGGCGAGAGCGGCTGCGGCAAGAGCACCACCGGGCGCGCGATCCTGCAGCTCATCCGCCCGACCACCGGGCGCGTGCTGTACGAGGGCGGCGACCTCGCGAACCTCAAGGGCGGCCGGCTGCGCCAGCAGCGCAAGCGCATGCAGATGATCTTCCAGGACCCCTACGCGAGCCTGAACAGCCGCATGACGATCGGCGACATCATCGGCGAGCCCCTGCTGGTCCACAAGATGGGCAGCAACGCGGAGCGCAAGGCCAAGGTGCGCGAGCTGCTCGAGACCGTCGGCATCAACCCGAACACGCTGAACCGCTACCCGCACGAGTTCAGCGGCGGCCAGCGCCAGCGTATCGGCATCGCCCGGGCGCTGGCCGTAGAGCCCAACTTCATCGTCTGCGACGAGCCCATCAGCGCGCTCGACGTCTCCATCCGTGCGCAGATCATCAACCTGCTGCAGCAGTTGCAGCGCGAGTTCGGGCTCACCTACCTGTTCATCGCGCACGACCTCTCGGTCGTGCGGCACATCAGCGATCGGGTGGCCGTCATGTACCTCGGACGCGTGGTGGAGCTCGCCGAGAACGCAGTGCTCTACGGCGAGCCCATGCACCCGTACACCCAGGCCCTGCTCAGCGCCGTGCCCATCCCGGATCCGGAGGCGGAGGAGCAGCGGCGGCCCGTGGTGCTCACCGGCGACGTGCCGAGCCCCGTCGAGCCGCCCAGCGGCTGCCACTTCCACACGCGCTGCCCGGCGGCCCAGGACGGGCTGTGCGACGTCGAAGATCCGCCGCTGCTCGAGGTGCGCCCCAGCCACTGGGCCGCTTGCCACCTCATCACGCCGTCCGACTACCCCCACATCCGCGCCGGCGAGGACGACCTCGCCGTCGTGGCCGACGTCGACGAAGGGGGTGCGACGGCGTGAGCGATATGGGCCACGGCTACGAGAAGTCGATCAGAGGCCTGGAGCCCGAGACGGAGATCGACCTCGGGCTCGGTTCGTCGGTCTCCGCGGAGTCGGAGATCGACACGGCCGTCGGCGCGCTCGGCATGTGGAACCCGGACGCGATGCTCATCGAGCACCGCTCCCTCTGGGGCGAGATCTGGCGACGCTTCCGGCGCGACAAGTTCGCGATGATCGGCGTGGTCATCATCATCGGCCTCATCCTCGTCGCCGTTCTGGCGCCCTGGATCGCCCCGCACGACCCCACCAAGCAGTACGACGAGGGCCTCACCATGGAGGGGATGCCGGTCGGCTCGTCGAGCCAGTTCCTCTTGGGCACCGACACCCTCGGCCGCGACCTGCTCAGCCGGCTCATGTACGGCGCCCGCGTGTCGCTGGTCGTCGGCGTCTGCGCCAACGGCTTCGCCCTCGTCCTCGGCGTGATCTTCGGCCTCACCGCCGGCTACTTCCGGGGAGGCGTCGAGACCTTACTCATGCGCATGACGGACGTGATGATGGCGTTCCCCATCATCCTGTTGGCCGTGGCGCTCGTGAGCGTGCTCAAGCCGAGCATCTGGATCCTGATCCTCGTGATCGGCATCGTGTACTGGACGCCGATGACGCGCGTGATCCACGGCGAGGTGCTCAGGATCCGCGAGAAGGAGTTCGTCGACGCGGCGCGCCTCACCGGCTGCACCAGCAGGCGGATCCTGGTCCGCCACATCCTGCCGCACCTCACCCCGTACATCCTCGTCTACACCAGCCTGGGCCTCGCCACGACGATCCTCTTCGAAGCGACGCTCAGCTACATCGGCCTCGGCATCCAGCCGCCGACGCCGTCCTGGGGGCAGATGATCAGCGAAGGCCAGTCGTACTACCTCTCGGCCCCGCACCTGGTCATCTATCCCGGTCTCGCGATCATGATCACCGTGCTCGCGTTCAACCTCGTGGGGGACGGGTTGCGCGACGCATTCGACCCTCAACAGCGAAGGCGATGACGACTCATCGGGGCGGATGAGGAGTCCAAGGAGGCAGGTATGAAAGGTCGTCCAACCACCGGAGGAGCGGTCGCCACGGCGGCCGTCGTCCTGCTCGCGGCGCTCCTTGTGCTCGGGCTGGGCCTCGCCGCCTGCGGCGGCGCCACCACCGACGGCGGCGGCGGCAGCCCGACCACGTCGTCCGACACGCCCAAACAGGGCGGCACGCTCACGCTGTCGTACCTCACGGAGCCGTCCAGTCTCGACCCTGCCATCGCCTGGAACGTGATCGACTGGCAGATCGAGCACGACATCTACCAGGGCTTCCTGCAGTACGCGCACGAGCCGGGACTGGCGGGCACCGAGCTCATCCCCTGCCTCGCCACCGAGGTGCCGAGCACGGCCAACGGCGGCATCTCGGCCGACGGCAAGGTGTACACCTTCCACCTGCGCCAGGGCGTCAAGTTCCAGCCGCCGGTCAGTCGTGAGGTCACGGCGGCCGACTTCAAGTACAGCTTCGAGCGCATGATGAAGGAGCCTCGCGCTCCGGCCACGTCCTTCTACATGGGCGTCATCGGCGCCGACCAGTTCATGAAGGGCAAGGCCAGCGAGATCAGCGGCTTCAAGGCAGTGGACGCCACCACGGTCGAGATCACCCTCAAGAGCCCTGACCTCTCGTTCCTCAACGCGGTCACCATGGACTTCTGCGACGTGGTGCCCAAGGAGTGGGTCGAGAAGTGGGGCAAGCAGTTCAACCGCAACCCGCTCGGCACCGGCCCGTTCGTCTTCCAGAAGTGGACCCCGGGCCGCGAGATCGTGCTCACCCGCAACCCAGACTACTGGGAAGAGGGCAAGCCCTACCTCGACGGCGTCAACTACCAGCTCTCGTTCAACCCGCCGACCGCACTGCTCAAGCTGGAGCGCGGCGAGGTGGACGTGCTGGGCGACGGCATCCCCGTGGCCGACCTCGCGCGCGTCAAGGCCGACCCCAAGTGGAGCAAGCAGATCTTCTCGCAGCCGCTGGTCGCGATCAGCTACATGTTCATGAACGTCGAGATGAAGCCGTTCGACGACGTGAAGGTGCGGCAGGCGCTCAGCTGGGCGATCAACCGCGACAAGCTCGTGAAGCTGCAGGGCGGCCAGGCGATGAGCCTCTGGCAGTTCTATCCCAAGGGCATGCCGGGCTACCAGGAGGGCAAGGTCTACTACGGGTACGACCCGGCCAAGGCCAAGCAGCTGCTCGCGGACGCCGGCTATCCCGACGGGTTCAAGACGATGCTCTACACCGACAACGTCGACCCGAACCCCAAGCTGTGGACGTCCGTGCAGGCCGACCTCGCCGCCGTGGGCGTGCAGGCGAGCCTCAAGACCATGAGCAACAACACCTTCTACACGCAGCAGGGCACGCCCAATACCCTCACGGCCGGCAGCTTCGGCTGGTGGATGGACTTCCCCGACCCGAGCGACTGGATCGCCCCGCTGTTCAGCAAGGCGAGCGCGGTGGAAGGCGGCATGAACTCCAGCTTCTGGTGGAGCCCGGAGCTCGAGAAGATGTTCGCCGAGGCTCAGAAGATGACCGACCCCGCGGCGCGCATCGAGAAGTTCACCGCGATGCAGGAGTACATCGCCACGCAGGCCCCGTACGTGCCCTGCTACCAGCCCATCCAGACGACCATGTGCACGCCGACCACCGGGGGCTTCTACCTGCACCCGGTGTACCAGATCGACCCGACACAGTACTGGAAGAACTAGGTCCTGAAGGTGGGTCGAGCAAGAAGGAGCCTGATGACATGAGGGGACACAGCATCAGATGGACGGCCGTAGCGCTCGTCGCGCTGCTGGCCCTCGCCGTGGGGCTCGCCGCTTGCGGCGGCTCGAGCGGCTCGGGCGGCGGCGGTAGCACCGCGGCGGCCCAGGGCCAGCCGGTCAAGGGCGGCACGCTCACCGTGACCTTCCAGGGCGAGCCGACCGAGCTCGACCCAGCCATAGCCTGGGAGGTCGAGTCGTGGAGCATCGAGCGGCTCACCTACCAGACGTTCCTCACGTACGCGCCCGAGGCGGGCCAGGCCGGTACGGAGCTCGTGCCCGACCTCGCGACCGAGGTCCCGTCGGCGGACAACGGAGGCATCTCCGCCGACGGCAAGGTGTACACGTTCCACCTCAACAAGGGCATCAAGTTCGCCCAGCCGATCAGCACTGACGTCACGGCCGCCGACTTCAAGTGGAGCTTCGAGCGGATGATGAAGGAGCCGCTCGCGCCGGCGACGTTCTTCTACACCGGCATCGTCGGCGCCCAGGACTTCATCGACGGCAAGGCCAAGGAGATCTCGGGCTACAAGGTCATCGACGACTACACCGTCGAGATCACCCTGGAGAAGCCGGACGGCGCGTTCCTCCTTGCCATGAGCATGCCGTTCACCTCGGTCATGTCCAAGCAGTGGTGCGACCAGGTCGGCAAGCAGATCAAGCGTAAGCCGCTCGGCACCGGCCCCTACGTCATCACCGAGTGGAAGTCCGGCCAGTACATCACGGCCGAGAAGAACACCAACTGGACCAGCGACAAGGACCAGTGGGTCGACAACATGAAGTTCGACTTCACCGCCAACCCCAGCACGCAGCTGCTGCGGCTGGAGCGCGGCGAGGTCGACCTGATGGGAGACACCATCCCCGCAGCCGACTGGGTGCGCACCAAGAACGACCCCACGTGGAGCAAGTACACGCTCAGCGACCCGCAGATCGCCTGGTACTACGTGTTCCTCAACGTGCTCGAGAAGCCGTTCACCGACGTCAAGGTCCGCCAGGCCGTCAACTACGCGATCGACACCGAGAAGGTCCAGAAGCTGCTGGCCGGCCAGGGCAGCGCGCTCAACCAGATCTATCCGAACGGGATGCCGGGCTACCAGGCCGGCAAGACCTACTACACCTACGACCCGGCGAAGGCGAAGCAGCTGCTCTCCGAAGCCGGGTTCCCCAACGGGTTCAAGACGACGTTCGTGACCCACAACGTCGACCCGTTCCCCAAGCTGGCCCAGGCCGTGCAGGCCGACCTCAAGGCGGTGGGCATCGAGGTGGACATCAAGCAGATGGACCGCGCCACCTACTGGGACTACATCGCGCTCAAGAAGTCCCACGCCGCCATCGGCCTCAGCGACTGGTACCAGGACTTCCCGGACCCGAGCGACTGGATCGGCCCCCTGTTCACCAACCCCATCGATGGCGGAGCCAACGCAAGCTTCTACGAGAACCCGCAGGTGAACCAGCTGTACGCCGACTCGGCGAGCGAGCTCAATACGACCAAGCGCGTCGACATGTTCAAGCAGATGCAGGACATCGTCATGACCGACGCGCCGACCGCTCCGCTCTACCAGCCGCTCTGGAACGGCATGTACGGCAAGGACACCGGCGGCGTGTACATCCACCCGGTGTGGATCTTCACGTACCAGGAGTACTGGAAGCTGGACGGCAAGTAAGGGGATGACTGTCGTGGCACGGCGCAAGGAGAGCAGGAGGGACGATGGGTAAGTACATCGTCCGCAGGCTGCTCTGGATGGTGGTGGTGCTCTTCTTCGTGAGCCTCATCACGTTCCTGCTCTTCTTCGCCGTGCCCGGCGACCCCGCCAAGAGCATCGCCGGCACGCACGCCACGCCGGAGATCCTCGCGCGCATCCGCCACACCCTCGGGCTCGACCTGCCGATCTACAAGCAGTACGGCCTGTACCTGTGGCACCTGGTGCACGGCGACATGGGCTACAGCTACGAGACCCAGCTGCCGGTCGCCACCGCCATCCTGCAGCGGTTCCCCGCCACCGTGATGATCGCGTTCTTCGGCATCTTCTTCGAGCTGCTCATCGGCATCCCGATCGGCATGACCAGCGCGCTCAAGCAGTACGGGATCCGCGACCGCACGTTCACCGTGCTGAGCCTGCTGTTCCTCAGCATGCCGATGTTCTTCCTCGGCATGATCCTCATGTACCTCTTCGCCTTCCAGTGGCCGATCTTCCCGCTGGGCGGCTATGAAGGCTGGACGGCGCCGCATCTACGGCATCCTGCCGGGCCTCACGCTCGGCCTCACCGGCGCCGCCTGGTACTCGCGCCTGCTGCGCAGCAGCATGCTCGACATCCTGAGCGCGGACTACGTCAAGGCCGCCAGGGCAAAGGGCCTCCCCGAGAGGACCGTCGTCTGGCGGCACATCATGCGCAACGCCTGGAGCCCGATCGTCACCCTGCTGGGCATGGACGTCGGCTGGTTCCTCGGCGGCGTGCTCGTCATCGAGATCGTCTTCGGCATCCCCGGTATCGGGGGTCAGGCCTATCAGGCCATCCAGGCGCAGGACCTGCCTCTCATCATGGGTACGGTCCTGTTCGCGGCGCTGCTTGTCACGGTCAGCAATTTCGTAGTAGACCTTGCGTATACGTGGCTCGACCCGCGCGTGAAGTACAGTTGACCTGACGCGCTGGTCCCGCCAGGGACCACAGTAGCCCTATGCCAGGTTCCCGACCGACAGACACGTTCGGCCCGGTGCGCTCACGGCTCATCGCCGTGGCCGAGTACTTGCGCGCGCGCCCGATCCAGCTCTTCGTGGCGGGCGCGCTCGTCATCGTCGGCGCCCTCATCCCCTTCCAGTACGTCAGCTGGCAGGAGCACTTCATCGGCCTGCCGGCCTCCATCGTCTCGCTCGTAGTGGTCGGCGGGGCCGTCTCTGGAGGTCCCCGTGTGGGCGCCGCGCTGGCTGTGATCGGCGGGATCGCCTACGACCTGCTCGCCATCTCCGACCGCTGGCTCGTGGCCGGCGCCACCTCTCTGGCGGTCATCGTGCTCTGGCTCGGCGCCGGTCTTGGGGTCGGCCTGCTCGGCGACCGCTACCGCGGCCAGGTGGCGCGCGCGCTCGACCAGGCGCACCGCTCGCGCGACGCGCTCGACCGGGTGGTCGGAGCGACGCCGCTGTTCCACGCTCGCGGCGGCCCGTCGCAGGTGGCGCGGGCGATCTGCGACGTCGCCCGCGAGACGTTCGACTGCGACCTCGTGGCGCTGTTCGCCATCGAGGGCGAGCGGCTGCGGCTGCTGGCGCGCTCGCCCTACCTCGCCAGCGGCGGTGACAGGCTGATCATGGAGCCCTCCGCCGAGCTGCAATTCGAGCTCGCCGAGAATCTGCTGCCGCAGTTCATCGAGGACGTCCGCCTGGCCGGCGGCCCGCGCATGCCCCGCGCGGTGACGGCGGACGAGGCGCAGGTCTCGGCCATCCGCGCGCCCGTGCTGCTCGACGACCAGCCCGTGGCGCTGCTCGCCATGAGCTGGGAACGGCAGATGCCGGCGCCCGAGCGCGGCGACCTGCTGATCGTGCAGCGATTCGCGGAGCACGCCGCGGTCGCGCTCGCGCAGGCGCAGCGCGCCCAAGCCCAGCAGGACGCGGCGGCGCTCTACCGCCGCTTCCAGTCGAGCCTCTCGCCGGTCGTGTCGGTGGAGACCCCCAACCTCAAGGTAGCGACCTACTACCGGCCGGGCGAGGGCCGCATGCTGCTCGGCGGAGACTTCATCGACGCGGTGACGCGACCCAACGGCTCGGTGGCCGCGGTCATCGGCGACGTGACGGGCCACGGACCGGACGCGGCGGCGCTCGGCGCCAGCCTCCGCGCCGCCTGGCGGGCGCTCGCCCTGCGCGGTGCCTCGCTCCAGGCGAGCATGAAGACGCTCAACAGCCTCACGCTGGACGAGAGCGACCGCGCCGAGCAGGGCGAGCTGGGTCTCGGGCTGCTCGCCACCGTCTGCGCGGTCGAGATCGACGCGGCCAGCCGGCGAGCCCGGTTCGTGGTCGCCGGCCACCCGATGCCCCTCCTGCTCGCCCACGACGTGATCCAAGTGGTCCACACGCCCGGCATGATGCTCGGTGTGGAGCAGTACGGGGACTGGCCGCCGCACGAGGTGACCCTGCCGGCGGAGTGGGGCCTGCTGCTGTTCAGCGACGGCATCGTCGAGGCGCGCATCGGCGACGGCGCGCGCGACCGCCTGGGCGTGGACGGACTGCTCACCGCCGTCACGGACCTCTGGCGCCGCCACGCCACCACCTCCGCCGACCTGCAGTCCCTGGTGGACGCAGTGCAGGCAGGACGGCCCGACGCGCTGGCCGACGACGTGACGCTGCTGCTGCTCTCGCACGACGGCGCCGCCCACCTGCGGGGGCACGTCATCTGAGGGCGTGCCGGGCGGGGTGGCTCAATGAGAGCATGCGACCCCTCTGCGCACGTATCTACTTCGTGTCTACATCTGGCCGGCGACGTGGCACATCGCGCGAGGATGTAGATACGCCGTGTCTACGTTCTGAGAGGCGACTCGCCTCGCCACCCCACCCTCCGCACACTGAGGCAGGCGGGCACCCGAGATCCGGCGGACGCTCGGCGGCAGTCGCGCGGCTTCAGCGCTCGGCGACCGGCTCACCGGGCAGCCCGGACTCTATGAGCTCCGGCAGCGAGCGCTGCAGCATGAACTCGAGGACCGCGTAGGCCCGGCGCATGTCGAAGTCGTCGTCGATGGCCTCCTGGATGGCCAGGCCGTCGACGACCGCCGTCATCAGTTCGGCGACGCCGAGCATCGCTGCGTCCTCGGGAGAGGCGCCGGATGCGCTCGTCGCCTCCCGGGCGGGCTCCAGCTCCGCCTCCTCCTCGCAGCACAACCAGTCGCGCTTGATGCGGCGGTACGAGTCGTAGGCACGCGCCATGCGGCTGCGGAGGCCCTCATTGCGGAGCGCATAGGGCAGGATGTCGAAGAACACGCGGAACGAGCGAGACTCGCTGATCGTGCGCAGGCCGTCCACGAACCGCGGCAGCCAGTCCTCGCTGGCGACCGAACTCATGGCTGCCGCGGCGTCCTGCTGGTCGTCGCGGAACACCGAGTCGATCATGGCCTTGACGAGGCCCTCTTTGTTCCCGAAGTAGTACTGGACCATGGCCGAGTTCTCGCCCGACTCGGCGGCGATGGCCCGCAGGGTGAGGCCAGAGAAGCCCTTCTCGACGAGGACGCGCTGCGCCGCCTGCAGGATGTTGAGGGCCGGCGCGGACATGCCCTTGCGCGGGTCGGAGGCCGCCGCGATCGGCGCCGTGGTGGAGGCCTTCGACGGCGCCGCGGCGCTCGCGGTCCGGCCTCTACGTTCGGCGCGCTCGGCTGACGTCACTCCGGGTACCCTTCGAGTAGTTGAGTTTAATCACTTGATTGATTAGACTCCAAGCAGCCGCACCAACGCAACCCCCTAGCAGCGAGAGGAACGACATGGCGGAGACCAAGACTGAGGTCAAAACGCTCGGCTACATGGTCGACGGCGAGTGGAAGCAGTCGCAGAGCGACACCTGGGTCGACATCACCGACTCCAGCACCGGCGAAGTCATCGCGCGCACGCCGATGTGCACCGAGGCCGAGGTCACCGAGGCCATCGAGTCGGCCCACCGCGCCTTCGGCCCGTGGGCCAGCATGCCGATCCAGAAGCGCACCGAGGTGCTCTTCACGTGGCGTCCGATGCTCCTCGAGAAGATGGACGAGATCGCGACCCTGGTCTCGACCGAGCTCGGCAAGAACCTCGACGAAGCGCGCGGCGAGGTCATCAAGATCATCGAGGCCATCGACGTCGCCGTCGGCGCCCCGATGCTCATGAAGGGCGAGAGCCTGATGAACGTGGCCACCGGTCACGACACGGTCAGCTACCGCGAGCCCCTCGGCGTGTTCGCCGGCATCGCGCCGTTCAACTTCCCGGCCATGATCCCCTTCGGCTGGATGCTCCCGCTGTGCATCGCCACCGGCAACACCTTCGTGCTCAAGGCCGCCAACCCCGTACCGCTCACGAGCCACATGCTTCTCGACATGCTCTACGCGGCCGGCCTGCCCAAGGGCGTCGTCAACATGGTGACGGCCGAGAAGGAAGAGGCCGAGGTCCTGCTCAAGCATCCGGCCGTCCGCGGCGTGTCCTTTGTGGGCACCACGCCGGTCGGCAAGCACATCTACTCCATCGCGGCCGCCCACGGCAAGCGCGTCCAGGCGCAGACACAGGCCAAGAACCACGGCCTCGTCCTGCGCGACGCCTCGCTCGAGCGGGCCGCCCGCGGCATCATCAACTCCACGTTCGGCTGCGCCGGTATGCGCTGTATGGCGCTGCCCGTCTGCGTCGTCGAGAACGAGGTCGCCGATGAGTTCGTCGCGCTCATGAAGCAGTTCGCCCAGGAGCGCGTCGTCGGCGCAGCCTACGATCCCAGCACCGAGCTCGGCCCGGTCGTCTCCGCCGCCCACCAGGCGTCGGTCAAGCGCTGGATCGACATCGCCATCGAAGAGGGCGCGGAACTGGTCCTCGACGGCCGCGACCTGGTGGTCCCCGGTCTGGAGGGCGGCCACTTCGTCGGTCCGACCATCTTCGACCACGTCACGCCCGAGATGTCCTGCGGCTGGGAAGAGGCCTTCGGCCCGGTGCTCTTCATCAAGCGCGTCGAACGACTTCGAAGAGGGCCTCGCGCTCATGAACCACAGCGAGTTCGCCAACGGCTCGTGCATCTTCACCGAGAGCGGCTACTACTCGCGCGAGTTCGCCCGCCGCACGCACGCCGGCATGGTCGGCATCAACGTCGGCATCCCGGTACCGGTGAGCTTCTTCCCGTTCTCCGGCCACAAGGACTCCTTCTTCGGCGACAACCACGTGCTGGGCAAGGACGGCGTCCAGTTCTTCACCGAGACCAAGTGCGTCACCACGCGCTGGTTCACGGAGGCCGACAAGAAGCAGAAGCAGATCAGCACCTGGGAGGGCACCGTCAACCGCTGAGCCGGCTGACAGAGTCCCGCACCCATGAGAGGGCGGGGGCAGGCTTGCCTGCCCCCGCCCTCTTCTCTGTGTGAGGCTCTACGGGCGCCGGCCGGGGTAGGACGTCTCGCGAGGACCGCGCCCGCCAAAGGAGAACCCGCATGAGTGTCCCGGATCCTCCACGAGGCGATGCGCCACCCCGTGCGCGTCGCCGAACTCAAGGAGAGCGGACGCGATGATCTCGGCCGTGGCCAGCGTCCCGGACGGGACCGTGGTCGGCCTCTTCGCCCTGTCGTTTCCCGGTGATGCCCGGGAAGTGCCCGAGCTGGGCATCGCCGCCACGCGCAGGGTCTGGCGCGGCCAGCACGTGGCCCGCCGCCTCGCGGACCTCCTCATGGACGAGGCGGCCTCCCGGAGCTCGTGGCCTTCGTCCGTACGATGGACCCGGACGCGTCCTGAGCCTCTCCCGCCGCCTTCGCGTCGTGGAAACCGCCGCGACCGGGTAGGAACGTCGCCGAGAACCCTACGAAAGGAGTCCGACGTGGCTCATGACTTCCCGGAGATCGGCGGATACGGCGACGCGCTGCGGTTCGCGCTCGAGGCGGAGCAGGCGTGCGCCGACTTCGCCGCGGCGGCCGGCGTGCTCGCGCCGACGCAGGAGTGGCAGGACAGGCTCGAGGAGGTCGTCTGCACGCACGACGACCGCGTGCAGAAGCTGATGGCCAAGCAGGGCGCGCTGGGCGACAGGGCGTCGGCGCCGGCAGGCTCGCTGAAGGGTGCTCCGTACCTGGGCACCCTGGACGCGGAGCCGGCGACCCACTGGCCGGACGTGGTGGAGCAGCTCGCCCAGGCCGAGGAGGACGCGGCGCGCTACCACGAGGAGTTCGCCATGCAGTGCGCCGACGAGCTGGAACTGGACGCGCGGCTGTTCGGCAAGACGGCGCAGCAGGACCGCGCCGCCGCGGCCGAGCTGCGCGGCCTCCTCGACTGACCCCGCCATCAGCGCAGGCGGACGTCGACGGAGACCGCGGCGCTTTGGGCTCGTGCCCGCATGGAAGAAGAGGGGCACGGGCGACTGACGCCTTTAGGAGGAGCTGTTGGATGTGGTCCGCGCGGGAGATCTCGGCGCGAAGTAGCCCAACGGAGCGACAGTCCGGTGCGATGGACCGGAGCGCACAGAGAGCGAGAGGCCGGGGCGGGCGCCGGGAGGCGACACCCGCCCCGGCCTGACTGCGAGAGCGCTTGCGGTCGCTCTCACTCAGGTCGGCGAGGGCGCTTGCGGTCACCCTCGCGACGGCTCGGCGAACGCGGCTTGCGTTCGCGCTCGCCTGCACCGGACGGCGCGGCCGGGGAGGCCGCCGTCCGGCTGCCGGGACGCGTACTGGGGGGAGGTCCCGGCGGTAGGGAGGCGGGGCGGGCGGGGCCGGTGAGGCTCGCCCGCCCCGTCTCCTTTACTCGGCCGCCCCCGGCGGCTCGTGCACGACCGGGTCCGTCCGCGCATCCTCCGCCGAAGCCAGGCGCTCTGCGGCCGGACTGACGACCGGCGGCCGGCCGGCCACGCTGCGAGCGCGCACGGCGGTCAGCAGCGCCTCCTCGCCGGCGAAGAACTGGGCGCCGTCCTGAGCCAGGCCCTCGACGGCGCCGGTGAAGTCGTTGGCGCGCACGCCCTCGTCGGCCCACACGGGGATGCCGGCGGCGAGCGCCTCACGGGCGGCCGCGATGTTGCGCTCGTTGCCGTGGCTCACCGGCACGGCGCTCACGACCACGAGGTCGGCGCGGCGCAGCAGTTCGAGGTTCTCCGCGTGCGCCTCTTCGCCCACCGGAGAGAACGGAGCCTCCACGGCCATGTGCAGGCCGAGCTCGGCGCCGGTCTCCTCGTCGGTGTCCAGGGCGTTGAGGACACCCGCGGTGACTTCGTAGCCGGCGTCCACCAGCTCGCGCATCATGCCGGCGCCGGTGCCGCCGCCGCAGATGAGGTGCACGTGGCCGCGGCGCTCGCCGCGCAGCCGCGGTGAGAACGTCAGGTAGGTGCGGCCGGCGTGCCGATGCAGGTAGGCCCGCACGCCGTACACAGCCTCGACGACCTCGGGCTGCAGTACGTCCTCGGGCGGCCCGAACGCCGCGACCTCACCGTCGCTGAGCACCAGCAGCTTGTCGAAGTAGTGCAGCGCCAGATTGAGGTCGTGCAGGATGCAGAGCACCGTGAGCCCGTCGGCGTTCAGTTCCTTGAGCAGGTCGAACAACCGCAGCTGGTGGGAGACGTCGAGCGCGGAGGCGGGCTCATCCAGCAGCAGGAGCGGCGCCTGCTGCATGAGCGCCTGCGCCAGGACCACGAGCTGCTTCTCGCCGCCGGAGAGCTCCGAGAACCGGCGGCTCGCCAGATCCGCGACCCCGAGACGCGCCAGGGTCTGGTCCGGGTCGCCGCAGCAAGCCGGGTCTTTGGCGCGGCAGTAGGCGCCCATCTCGACGACCTCGCGCACGGCCAAGTCGAAGTCGAGGTCGAAGTGCTGCGGCACGAGCGCGACCTCGCGCGCCATGTCGCGCCGGCGGTAGGAACCCGTCGGCCGGCCCTTGACCAGCACCTCGCCGGCCGCCGGCTGGTGGATGCCGTCGATGAGGTCCACCAGCGTCGACTTGCCGCTGCCGTTGGGCCCGACGATGCCGACGAAGTCGCCGGGCTGCAGCTCGAAGCTGATGCGGCGCAGCACCGGCCGCTCGTCGTAGGCGAAGTCGACGTCGCGCATGGCGACGAGGGGCTCGACCGCGCGCGGTTGCGGCACGGCCGCCATCAGATGCGCCTCCCGCGCCGCAGCAGGTACACGAACAGCGGCGCGCCGACGAAGGTCGTCACCACGCCGACCGGGATCTCGTTGGGCGCGATGACGGTGCGGCTGAGCAGGTCGGCGACGACCATCATGGACGCGCCGGCCAGCAGGGAGACCGGGACCAGCCCGCGGTGTCCCGGTCCGACCAGCAGCCGCACGATGTGCGGCACCACGAGGCCGACGAACCCGATGATGCCGCTGACCGACACGGCCAGAGCCGTCAGCATGCCGGCCGTGACCAGCAGCATCCGCTTGGTGCGCTCGACCTCGACGCCCAGCTCCATGGCGCGCTTCTCGCCCTGGAGCAGGATGTCCATCTCGCGGGTGAAGAACAGCGGCGCGATCATGAACGGGATGGTGACCAGCGCGATGCGCACGTCCGGCCAGCCGCGCCCGGAGAAGCTGCCCATGAGCCAGTAGATGATCTGCGTCATGTCCTGGTTGGCCTTGATCATGAGCACGGTGACGACGGCGCTCGCGAGGTAGGAGATCGTCACGCCGGCGAGGAGGAGTACGAACACGTCGATGCGTCCTCGCCGGCGCGCGGCCATCCACACGATGACGAGCGTGCCCAGACCGCCGACGATGGCCAGCACCGTCATCCACGGCAGGTTGCTCATGTGGAGGACGATGCCGATGGTGGCGCCGAGCGCGGCGCCCGACGAGACGCCGGTCACGTAGGGGTCGGTGAGCGGGTTCAGGAACAGGTCCTGGAGGATCACCCCGGCCACCGCGAGCGCCGCGCCGACGAGCGCGGCGGTGAGCACCCGCGGCATGCGGATCTGCCAGAAGATGGCGTTCTCGAGGTCACCCTTGACCGGCCCCGCCACCAGCAGGTTCCAGATGCGACCTACCGAGAGCGAGGCCGGTCCGAGGGCGAGCGCCAGCACGAGGCACGCCAGCAGGATACCGGCGGCCAGGAGGATCCCCGGCCAGACTCCTGTGCGGGCGAGCTTGCTCACTGGGCGCTCGAGGCCTCCGGATGGATGTAGCCGGCCAGCGCCTTGAGGCCTTCGGCCAGGCGCGGGCCGGGCCGGGCGATGATGCTGTCCTCGATCACGTAGACCTTGCCGTCCTTGACGGCGGTCAGCTCGCTGAAGCCGGCGCGCTTGTTGATCTCGCCGGGCTCGCTCATGGACCCGGAGTCGGCGATGTACACCTGCGGGTCGTCCTTGACCAGCACCTCGGTGCTGAAGGTCGGGAAGCCCTCGCCCGCCTGGGCGCCGATGTTCTCGCCGCCGGCGATGGTGATCATGTCGTCGATGAACGTGCCGGAGCCGGCGGTCATGAGCGGCTTGCTGTAGATCTCGAGAAAGGTGGTGGCTTTGGGCAGGTCGCCGACGGCCGCCTGGACCTCCTGCTGGGCGGCCGTCATCTGGTCGGCGACCGCGATGGCCTGGTCCTCGGTCCCGGCGAGCTTGCCGACGTTCTCGATGGTGGCGATGGTGCCGTCGTAGGTCTTGGGGTCGACCACGTAGACGGTGACGCCGAGCTCGGTGAGCTTGGTGAGCACCTTGTCCTGCAGGCCGGCGGCGGCGAGCACCAGGTCAGGGTTGAACGAGGCGATCTTCTCGACGTTGGGGTTGGAGAAGTCACCGATCTTGGGGAGAGCCTTGGCCTCCTCGGGGTAGTCGTCGTAGCTGGTGCCGGCGACCATCTTGTCGCCGGCGCCGACGGCGTAGGCGATCTCGGTGTTGGCCGGGGCGAGACTGACGATGCGCTCGGCGGCCTTGTCGAGCGTGACCTCGTTGCCGGCGTCGTCGGTGACGGTGATGGGACCGGCGGCGGCCGACGGCGAGCTGGAGGCGGTGGTGTCGTCGGAGCTCGAGCCGCACGCGGCGAGGGCGACGACGCCCAGCGCCAGCACGGCGACGAGGAGGAGTGCCGCGGTGAGGCGGCCGAAGCGGGACGTGGACATGGTGCTGGTGGCTCCCTTCAAGACTTTGCTGGGCTTACGCGGATGGGGTGAACTTGAGAACGTAGTGGCCGTCGCGGTCCTCAGTACCGTCCCAGGCGAGCGCGACGGGACGCGAGAAGAGCGGGGCGTCGGTGACCATGGTGTGGTACTCGCCCTCCTCGCCGCAGGCGTCGGCGCCGGCGGCCTCGAGGCGGGAGATGACGTCGTCGTCGAGCTCGAGGCCGAGGAACTCGGCGCCGAGCTTGGAGTAGTCGACGGCGACGATGGTGGCGCGGCCACCCCCGGCGAGGAACTCGCCGAGCAGGACGCGGCGCGGCTCAAGCCAGAGCGGCAGGTGGCAGCCCAGGCCGGTGACCTCACAGACGTTCTCGACCCAGTCGCGGTGCGCCTGCAGGTCGATGTCGCCGAACACGCCGGCCTGCACACCCTGCCCGCGCAGCTCATGGAGGAGCGAGACGAGCGTGGCCTCGTACCCGTCCCAGCTGGTGGCGCGCGTGACGAGCGGCACACCGAGGGCGGCGGCCTGCTCCTCGAGCAGCGCGAGCGGCAGGCCGTGCCCGCGGCTCACGCCGCCGTCCTCGTGCAGCATGCAGACGAGGGCGGCCGGCTCCGCGCCGGCGCGCACCGCGCGCTGCAGCGCGAGGTAGGCGTCCTTGCCGCCGCTCCACGAGACGAAGATGCGGACGCCGGCGAGCGCGCCGGCCCCGGCGTCAGAAGCGGCGAGCGACGCGCCATCGGACCTGCCGTTGGCGGACGGAACGCTGGTCCGCGGCGCGTCACTCGCCATGGTCGACCTCCTTGCGGGCACGGCAGGCGGGGCAGATGCCGTACACCTCGAGGTGGTGCCCGTAGATGGTGAATCCGGTCTCCTCGGCCAGCTTGGCCTCGAGGGCGGTCAGGTCGCCCTCGCCGTCGAACCGGACGACGCGGCGGCACACGCCGCAGATGAGCGGGTGGCTGTGGCCAATGGGCGGGGCGATGTAGCAGATCTCGCCCCGCCCGTCCTGCACGCGGGCGAGCAGGCCGAGGTCGCTGAGGAGCTGCACGGTGCGGTACACCGTGGCCTGGCCGACGCCTTCGGCGCGCAGGGCGTCGGCCGTCTCGGTGATGGTGGCCGCGTGGTCGGAGGCGGCGAAGAACTCCCAGATCAGCCGGCGCTGCCGCGTGAAGGGGATGCCCTTCTCGTGGAAGACGGCCTCGATGTCGTGCGTCGGCTGCGGGTCGGTCAAGTCTTGCGCTCCCCAAGCTCCTGTTGAGAACAGTTCTCAACGGTGTTGAGAAAAGCTATCAACACATGCCGGCCGCGTCAACCACGAGAACGGGCCACCGGCCGCTCTCGACGGTCCTGGTAGTACTCTTGAGCTGACGAGGAGGATGGGCTGATGAACGACCGTGGCGCCTTGCGCTACGCCGCCCAGCGGCTGGTCCTCCTCGCGGTGTTCGCGGGCCTGCTGTTCGGCGCGGCGGGCACGGTCGACTGGCCGCGCGGATGGGCCTCCGTCCTCGTCCTCCTCCTCGTGGAGGTGGTGACTCTCGCGCTGTTCGCGCAGCGCGCTCCGGCGATGCTCGTGCGACGCGGGCACGCCGGGGCCGGCGTCGAGCGCTACGACCGCGTGGTCGCAGGACTTTACGTGCTGATCGCGCTGGTCACCGCAAGCTGCCCGGCTACGAGGACTACGCGCGCCGCACACGGTACCGCCTCCTGCCGGGCGTGTGGTGACCACGCGGTTCGGCTTCCGGCTCCCAGTGGGTAGGTAGTCGCCACTGCAGCCTACGAGCAACGACCAAGGACTCGAGGAGGACCATGGCCCTGAGCGCGTTCGACGACGAGGCCGGACCCCCGGAGGCGGGTGAGCTCGCGTCCGTGCTCGGCCGCGCGAGCGGGCTCTGGGACGAGCTCGTGCGGCACATGGTCGAGACGTACCCGCCGGTCACCGAGGCCTGGAACCACGGCGGAGACAAGTTCGGCTGGTCGCTGCGGCTCAAGCGCAAGGACCGCATCCTGCTGTACCTGACCCCGCAGCTGGGGCAGTTCCTGCTCGGCGTGGTCCTGGGGGAGCTGGCCTTCGAGCGGGCGCACGAAGAGTCGGCGCCGGATCCCGTGCTCGAGGTGATCGATGCGGCGCCGCGCTACGGAGAGGGCCGCGGCATCCGCATCCCCATGCGCACGGAGGACGACCTCGCGGTGGCGCTCGCGCTCGCCGCGCTCAAGCTGGGCGCATGACCGTCGGCCTCGTGCACCGGCAGCCGGACATCCGCCCCGAGGGGCCGGATCGAAGCTGGACTGTGCGCGGCAGGTAACCGTTCGGGGCAGAAGGCGCACGCATGAGCAACGGCGGCGTGGAAGCGAACGCCAACGCGGAGGCGCCGGCCGACGCCTGACGCATCGGCTCAGAGGTCGCCGCGGCGCTGCAGGAGCACGAACGTCAGCCAGCCCGGCAGGATCGGCAGCCAGAAGGTGACGATGCGGAAGAGGAAGACCGCCGGCACGGCCACGTCGCTGTCCACGCCGACGGTCGTCAGGCCCGCGATCAGCGCGGCCTCGACGGCGCCGAGGTTCCCCGGGGTCGGCGCGACCGACGCGACGCCGGAGCCGACGAGGAACACGACGCCGATGACGACCACGCTCACGTCCGGCGTCCCGAACGCGTACACCGAGAGGACCAGCGCGGCGATGTTCAGGGACGTGAGGAACACCGCGCCGCCGAACAGCTCCAGCAGCTTGAGCGGGCTGCGGGCGATGGCGGCGACGCCGATGACCGAGCGCCGCAGCGGCGGCAGGACGTGCGAGCGCAGCAGCCGCCGCCCCCACGGCAGCAGGAACAGCAGTCCGGAGAGGACGCCCAGCACGGTGAGCCCGATGAGCACCGTCCGCCCTGAGGGCAGCGCGCTCAGCGCGTCGCCGGCGCTGCGCCCGGCCAGGACGAGCAGGAGGGCCGAGAGGGCGACGTGCACCATGAGGCCGGACACCTGCTGCACGCCGATGCTCGCGGTCGCGACGGCGAGGTCGACGCCCCGCTTCTGCAGATACCGCAGGTTGGTGGCCATGCCGCCCATGCGAGCCGGGACGATGCGGTTCACGAACGAACCGGCCAGCTGGGCGGCCGTGGTCAGGAGGAGCGGCAGACGTTGCGGCACCGCTCCCAGCAGGCCGATGGCGGCCGCAAGGAACGTGAGCGCCGACGCCAGGAGCGCCCACAGCGCCCACGGCCAGTCGGCGTGCCTGATGCTGGACCACACCCCGGTCACGTCGGCGAGCTGCGGGATCAGGAGATACACCGCCAGAGCGAGCGCCGCGACCATGAGGACTTCCCTGGCGCTGGACGTGCTCGAACGGCTGCGGGTCGACGCTCACCGTCTTCAGCGCCCCGGGCGGGCGCATCTCGACCGTCCGCTGCCGGTAGCGGTGGAGCAGCCACGCGGCCGCGGCCGTCGCGACCACCGCCGCGGTGATGGTCAGCCAGTCCAACCTGGCTCCTGCACGCTGGAGACCGGGGGCCTCGCCGCGTCATCGGGCCGACTAGCCGAGCAGCTCTCGGACGAGAGCGGCGACGGCCACGCCGAGCAGCTCGTGCTGCGAGGCCTCGAGGTGCCAGCCGTCGAGCGCGCTCGTCGTGACGATCGCCGCCCGCGTCCAGCCACGGCACCCCGAGGGCGGACGCGACGCGCGCGAACTCCCGCGGCAGCGCGCGCGACTTCTCGTCGCAGCCCGCCCACAGCTCCGGCCGCCAGTTGTTCTGGAAGGGCCCGACGGACGGCGGGCAGACGAGCAGGACCTGCGGAGCCGGGCCGTCCGGGCCCTCAGGCCCGCGCCGGGCTCCGGCGCACGAGGTGGGCGAGCTCGGCGGCGCCGTCGGCAGCGTCGGCCGCCGAGAGGTGCGCGTAGCTGATGTCGTTGGTCCCCAGCATCAGGACGACGAGGTCGAGCGGCGCGTGGCACTCGAGCGCCACGGGCGAGGACTCCTTGCCGCTGCGGTGTGCCTGCAGCGGGTCGTCGTAGACCGTGGTGCGTCCTCCCAGCCCATCCTCCACGACGTGGTACTCGTCGCCGAGCTCGCGCTGCAGCACTCCCGGCCAGCGCACCGGCCACTCGTGGCGGCGCGTGTCGTCGGCGGGGTCGGCGCCCCACGTGTTGGAGTCTCCGTAGCACAGGATCTGGCGCATGCTCACCTCGCTCCCGCGGGCGGGTGCGCCCCGCGCGGTCAGGCCGCGGCCGGGTCGGTCTGGAGCAGGCCGAGCGTGTTCCCGTCCGGGTCCTTGATGTAGGCAAGCCATCCTACGCCGGTCACCGGCATCTTGGGGAGCGCGACCTCAGCGCCCAGCTCGGCGCCCTTCGCGAGTGTCTCGTCGACCGACTCCACACTCACCGTGCACGGGAACGCGCCGAGCACGGGCGAGTCGGCAGGGCCGGGGACTGGGCGGCGCACCAGGCCGCCGTCGATGCCGGGCTCGTCACGTGGGACCGGTCTCGATGAGCCAGTACTCCATCCCCTCGGCCCGCGTGAACGACCAGCCGAACAGGCCGGAGTAGAACGCGACCAGGGCCTCGGGGTCGGTGGCGTGGATCTCGAAGTGCACGACGCGTGGCATGGATCCTCCTCTCCGCGGGGCGGCAGCAGGGCGGCCGGTGGATGCGTCCGGACCGGCCGCCCTGCTCCGAGTGTTCACCCGCCACGATACCGCCTAACGTACGGCTTCCGTCATCCCGATCCGAGGGCCGAGCGACCCGCGGCTCCGCTTGACCCTGACGTTACGTCAGGGTCTATCCTCGCGGCATGAAGACGACGAGAAGAGGACGAGCACGGCCGAGACCTCCGGGTCGGCGAGGTGGCCGCGCTGGCGCACGTGACCGTGCGCGCGCTGCACCACTACGACCGCATCGGGCTGCTGCGGCCGTCGGGACGCAGCGAGGCGGGGTACCGGCTGTACACGGAGCAGGACCTGGAGCGCCTGCAGACGGTGCTGCTGTACAAGGAGCTCGGGTTCGGGCTCGGCGAGATCCGCGATCTGCTCGCCGAGCCCGGGTTCGACCGGCGCGAGGCCCTGCGCGCGCAGCGCGCACAGCTCGCGCGCCGGTCCGGCGCGCCTCGACGCCATGCTCGCCCTCGTCGACAAGACACTGGCCGCGATGGACGAAGGAGTCCCGATGGAACGCAGCGACCTGTTCGAGGTCTTCGGGGACTTCGACCCCGAGGAGCACGAGGCGGAGGCGCAGGAGCGCTGGGGCGAGACCGAGGCCTACAAGGAGTCGGCGCGGCGCACGCGCCGGTACACGAAGGAGGACTGGGCGCGGTTCAAGGCCGAGAGCGAGGCGGCGAGCCTGGCGGTCGCGACGCTGATGGACGAGGGCGTCGCGCCCGACGACCCGCGGGCGATGGACGCGGCGGAGCGGCACCGGCTGCTGATCGACGCGTGGTTCTACCCGTGCCCGCACGCGATGCACGAGCAGCTGGGGCGGATGTACGTGGCGGACCCGCGGTTCACCGCGAACTACGAGAAGATCCGCCCCGGGATGGCGCAGTACCTGTGCGATGCCATCGCCGCGAACGCCGCGCGGTCGCGAGGCCGCGGGTGAGACGTAGCCCTGCCGGAGGCCTGGTCTTGATGGCCAAGCCTCAGGACCGAGCCTCCCGCCCTCGCCGTGCTCCTGTGCATGGAGTCGTCCGATCAGGTCTGGTGGGACGGCGGCGCCAGCGAGACCTGCATGAGCCCGTGGTCCGGCAGCGTCTCGAACCCGGCGCTCCGGTAGACGGCCTGGGCCCGGTCGTTGTCCACGCCGACCTCGACGCGCATGGCTCGCGCGCCGAGCTCCTCGCAGGCCCGGCGGGCCGCGGCGAGGGCGGCCTTGCCCAGGCCCGCGCCGCGCGCCTCCGGGCGCACGTAGAAGTCGTCCACGACGGCGGCGAGCCCGCCGTGCTCCATCGCGAACACGAAGGTGACGACGATGTAGCCGGTCGCCTCGCCCTCCCGCTCGACCACCCAGATGCGGCCGAGCTCCGGCCGCGCCAGCAGCGCCTCGAACGCGGCCGTCGCCTGCTCCTCGACCAGCGTGTAGCCGGACTCCGCGTAGAACTCACGCATGAGGCCGACCAGCGTGGCTACGTCACCCTGGCCGGCCTCACGCACGCCGTGCATTCCGTCGCCGGCCTTCAGTGGACGACATCTCCGCTGCGCTGCAGCTCGTCGAGGTAGGAGTCCAGCTTGTCGAGGGTCTCCTGCCACCCCTGCAGCGCGCCGTTGCGCTCCGCCACGTCGCTCGGGATGCCCTGCCGCACCGTGAGCCGCGTGCGCCCCTGGTGCTCCTCGAGCGTCACCGTCATACGCTCCTCGCTGGGCATGTCGTCGCTCATCCCGTAGTCCTGCGCGGACACGCGGTTCCCGAGCTCGTCCGAGAACCCCTCGTCGACGACGAACCGCGACGGCTCCTCGATCTCCACGAACGTCCCGCTGCTCCAGAAGTCGTGACCCTCCGGCGACCGCATGGCGCTCGTCCAGCTCCCGCCCGGCCTGGGTTCGATGCTGCAGTGCGATGTGGTGAATTCCCTGGGGCCGAACCAGTGCGAGAAGTGGTCGCAGTCCGTCCACGCCTTGAAGACCAGCTCCCGCGGCGCGTCGAACTCGCGGGTGATGGTGAAGTCCTGCTCACTCATGACGATCTCCCGGATCGCTGTAGTCCAGACTGCCTTGTGGTTCCCGGGAGGCGGTGGGGCAAACGCCGAGGGGCCCAGCTGGTCGGCGGGCCGCCCGCGGGCGTCAGGGCAGGAAGTCCTCGCGGACCGGTGAGAAGACCTCGACGGCGACGGTGTCGGCGAGCGCCACCCCGCCGTGCGCCACCCCGCCGGGGATGGACCAGCTGTCGCCCGGCGCCAGGTCGCGCGTCTCGTCATCGACGGTCAGGCGCAGCCGTCCGGTGACCAGGTAGCCCGTCTGCTCGTGCGGGTGGTCGTGGACGGGCAGCACAGCGCCGCCGCGCAGCCGGAACTCCGTCAGCATGGTGGACTCGCCGTAGCTGAGCGTCCTGCGACGGATGCCCGGGAGCATGTCGCAGTAGCCGTCTTCACAAGCTGTGGTGAACATGCCTCAGTCCTCCCGATGCCTGTGGTAGTGGAACAGGGGAGCGAGTGCGATGACGACGAGCGCGAGCGGCCAGAGCCTGCCACGACGCACGTCGTACTCGGCGAGCTGGTCGTGGGTGCTCACGCCGCGGGCCTTGCCGAGCCCGGTCTCGAACGCGAGCGTCAGGGCCAGCCAGAGGACGCCGACTCGCACGGCAGAGCCGCGGCTGGAGAGCGGCCACCAGCGTGACACCATACCGGCCCAGAAGCCGACGACCGCGGCGAGCGGGGCCACGGCGAGAGAGTGCGAGGCCGTCTCGCCCATGTTCTTGCCGTAGGTCTTGTCCCTGAGGGCACCGTTGGCGACGGCCGCGAACGGCAGCACCGTCCAGGAGAGGATCTGCTTGGTCTCGTTGTTCATGTGCTCCTCCGGTCAGGCGGGTCGGGGAAGACGGCGAGGTCCATCAGGGCTTGCGGGCGAGCACGTAGACGCGCCGGAACACGACCTCGAGCAGTCCCTTGGCGTCCGCCTGCGTGGCGAACTGGGCGAGGATGAGCTCGCGCGCCGCCTCCAGATACGCCGTCCGGAAGCGGCACGTCGTAGCAGGCAGGGTTCAGATAGCCGGCCGCGGCGCCCGAGTCGAACATGTCGAGGGCGCGAGCCGGCGTGCAGTGCTCGCGCAGCTCTTCGATCTCACCGCCGGCGAGCGTGAAGCCGGCGTCCAGGAACAGCCGCTCGTACTCTTCGGACGTCTCGTAGAACGTCCACGGCGTGTGGAAGTGGCTCCACGTCTCTTCGGTCCGCGGGTCCTCCGCCAGGGCGGCGACCGCGTGGACGAAGTTGGGGCAGTACTCGCGGTGGGCCGGGGCCTGCATGACCATCCGGCCGCCCGGCCGCAACGCCGCGAAGCAGTTGGCCAGTGCGCGCGGCTCGTCCGTGAACCACTGGAACGCCGAGTTGCAGAAGATGGCGTCGAACTGCCCCGGCATGTCGAGCTCCTCCGCGGAGCCGGTGACGAACTCGATGCCCTCCGGAGCCGCCTCGCGCGCGAGCGCGATCATCTCGGGCGCCAGGTCGATGCCCACCACGCGGCCGTCGGTGAGCTGGCGGATCTCCTGGGCGAGGTGCCCGGTGCCGCAGCCGAGGTCGAGCACGTCGTCGGTGCGCTCGATGCGCAGCATCCAGAACAGCCGTTCCGCCGCCGACTTCTGGGCGGTGGCGGTCTGCCGGTAGATGCGCGCGATGGATGAGAAGTCGCTCAAGCGGCCCCTTGGGAGCGGGAGTGTAGTCTCATCATAGCCTCACGGGCGCGAAATCATCAGGCCTTCCGTGGCGGTCGCGGCACCAGAACGGACGTGCGCGCCTTGTACGCCTCGTAGTCCGCCTGCCCGCCCCAGCGCGCGTCGGCGCTCTTCTCCAGCAGCGGGACGCCGCTGACGCGGGTCAGCAGCAGGAAGACGAACACCGGCGAGAGCAGCGCGACCCACTGCCAGCCACGCAGCGCCGGCAGCGCCACCACGGCGACGCCGACCCACAGCAGGATCTCGCCGAAGTAGTTGGGATGGCGCGACCAGGACCAGAGGCCGGTGCTGATGAAGCGCCCCTTGTTGGCCGGGTCCCCGCGGAAGGAGCTCTTCTGGGCGTCGGCGGTGATCTCCAGCGCGAACCCCACGACCCACAGCACAAGCCCGATGGCGGTGACCGTGCCGAGCTCGACCCGGGTGGTCGAGGTGATGGCGGCCAGCGCCGCGGAGGCGGTGATCGTCACCCACAGACCCTGCAGCGTCCACGTGTTCAGAAAGCGAGGGAACGACGGCTTGATGTCGTCGAAGCGCTTGTCGGCGCCGGCCTTGCGGATGCGCAGGAAGAGATAGGACGACAGCCGCACCGCCCACACGGCCACCATGGCCGCCAGCAGCCAGGCGCGCGCGTCGGGGGCCTCGGAGAGAAGCACGGCCACGACCGCCACGGTGACGTACGTGAGGCCGCCGGTGAGGTCGAAGAAGCGCTCCGTCTGCAGCAGGTAGGAGGGCACGAACACGACCCACTGGATGACGAACGCGAGGATCACGCAGAGCGCGAACACGGGGAGTCCGCCGACCGTCGCGCCGCCCTGGCTTCCGGCCAGCGCGAACAGGGCGGCGATGACCACCACCACGGGCAGAGCGACGAGCGCGTTGCGGTCCTGCTTCTTCACGGCGTCTCCTTCATGGCGCGTTCCTACCCGGCCGACCCCTAAGTATCTCGTCAGGCGCCTCTTGGCTCGGGTCGTACGACGGCCACAGCTCGTACCGCCAGTCGTTGCTGCGGAGGAGGTGGCCCTTGGGGTACTCCACCTCGACCTCGCCGAGGCAGCGGAAGCCGAGGGTCCGGCAAAGCGCGTTGGAGGCTGCGTTGCCCACGGAGGGGAACGCGTGGACCTCGCGGTGGCGCCCACGCCGGCGCGCCTCCTCGAGCAGGAGCGCCGTGGCCGCCGTAGCGATGCCACGGCCTTGCGCCTCGGGCACCACGTGCCAGCCGCACTCCCACACGGTCTCACCGCGCCACTCGGACTCCCAGAAGCCGGCCCAGCCGACGGCGTCGTCGCCGGCGGTGACGGCGAACAGGCCGTTCGTCTCCGGGTCGGCGGTCAGGTAGCGCTGGTGGCGGGCCTCGATCGCCTCCGGCGATTCCGGCCCGCCGAGGTACCGCGTCATCTCCGGCTCGCCGAGGAGACGGCGCAGCAACCCAAGGTCTCCGTCGACCCACGGCCGGATGGCCACGTCCCCCGGCTCTGGTCGCCCTCGCTCGCGCATGCCCGTCCTCGATCCCCTCGTCGTCTCCTCGTGGTCCGCTCTCACTCTTCCCCACGGAGCCGCTGTCGGCATCCCCGCACTGGCAAGGACAGCGAAAACCGCGTACAAAAGGCCGCATGTCGCCAGACTCCCGCAGCCTCCTGATCGTCGGCGCCGGCATCGCCGGCCTCTCGGCCGGCTGCTACGCGGCGCGCAGCGGCTACAGGGTGACCATCCTCGAGATGCACGACCTGCCGGGAGGCCTGTGCACCTCCTGGAGGCGCAAGGGCTACCTCTTCGACGGCAGCGTCGCCGGCCTCGCCGGTACCTCGCCCGACATGGCCATCTACCGCTTGTGGCAGGACCTCGGGGTGATCGGCCACTGCCCGCTCTACGACCCGGAGGACTTCGGCACCGTCGTCGGACCCGACGGGCGCCGCGTCACGGTGTTCACCGACGTCGACCGCCTGGAGGACGAGTTCCTGGCGGCGTTCCCGGCGGACGCCGCGGCGGTGCGCGAGTTCTGCGCCGCGGTCCGCACCTGCGGCCGTCTCGACCTGCCGTTCAAGACGGAGACCGGCCCGGCCGGCGCGCTGGGCGTCCCTGCGCGGCGCGCCCGCCACTGCTCCGCACCCTGCCGGCGATGCTCAAGTACGGCCGCATGACGCTCCGGGAGTTCACCAGGCGCCTGAGCGACCCGTTCGCGAGCCTGGCGTTCTCCAACCTCGTGCACTTCGGCGGTCCCGACGTGCCGCTGCTCACCGTGCTGCTGCCGCTGGCCTACGCGGATCGTCACGCCACGGGCATCCCGCTCCACGGCTGGCTGTCGTTCTCTCGCGCCGTCGAGCAACGGTTCCTCGAGCTCGGCGGCTCGGTGCGGTACGGCGCCAGGGTCGTCGCGCTGACGACGGCCGCCGGACGCGTGACCGGGGTGCGACTCGAAGACGGTGAGGAGGTGGCCGCCGACCGTGTCCTCTCGGCGGCGGACGGACGGTTCACCCACTCGGTCCTGCTCGGGGAGCCGGAGTGGGAGGTCGGCAGGCTGTACGACGAGAAGCGCCTGTCGGACCAGCCCGTGCAGGTGAACCTGGGCGTCGCCCGTGCGTGGGACTCCGGGGCCGTCACGCTGCCGCTGCCGGGGCGACCCGCGGCGGCGGGGCGGCCGCAGTCGCGGGTCACGGTCCACACCAAGCACTACGACCCGGAGGCGGCGCCGCCGGGCAAGAGCGCCGTCACGGCCTTCCTCGAGTCCGGGTACGGCTTCTGGCGGCCGCTCGCCGCGGACCGCGAAGCGTACAGGGCGGAGAAGCAGGCCTGCGCCGATCTCGTGATCGGAGCCCTGGAGCAGGAGTCGCCGGGCATCTCGGAGGCGGTGGAGGTCGTCGATGTCTCCACGCCGCTCACCCGTGAGCGCTACACCGGCAACTGGATGGGCGCCATGCAGGCGCGCCGGCCGGACTCGAGTCTCGTCGGCGCGCTCCTCCAGCGCGGGCCGCGGTACGACCACCCCAACCTGGGCGGCTTCTGGATGGCCGGCCAGTGGGTGGAGAGCTGGGGCGGCATCACGACGGCCGCGCAGTCGGGGCGGAACGCGGTGCGCGCGCTCTGCCGCAAGGACGGCGCGCGCTTCGTCGGTTGAGAGGCCCTGCCGGGCGCCGCTGTCCGGGGGCCGGAACGACGAAGAGAGAGGTCCTTCTGGCCACCGTCGTCGCCGGACTCAAGGACCCGCCCTCAGCGGGCCACGCGGGCACGTCCCGGTGGAGAGGTCACCTCTCTTCCGTCACAAGGTAGCTACCCGGATGGTCTTGAGCGCGCGTGAAGCTTTGGCAAGGGTTTGGCAAAGTCCCGTTCACTCCGCCGCGGGTCACCGGCCCTGCGGCCCACCGGCGGTGACCTCGAGGTCGCGGAGCAGGCCGTCCTCGAGGTCGTAGATCCAGCCGTGCACGGCGAGGTCGGCGCCGCGCTCCCAGGCGGCCTCCACGATCTCCGTCTGGGCGACCGCCCCTACCTGCGCGGCGACGTTGAGCTCGCAGAGCCTGTCCCAGCGCGCGTCGTCCGACGCCAGGGCGTCGAGCTCGGCGCGGTGCTCGTCGGCGAGGTTGCGCAGCGGCTGCAGCCACAGCGCCACAGCGCCGGCCTGGTGCCCCTCGAGCGCCGCCTTGACCCCGCCGCAGTGGTAGTGGCCGCACACGACGATGTGCCGCACGCCGAGTGAGTTGACGGCGTACTCGACCACGGCGAGGGCGTTGAGGTCGGTGACCGGCACCACGTTGGCGACGTTGCGGTGGACGAAGAGCTCGCCGGGCGCCAGGCCGACGATCTCGTTGGCCGGGACCCGGCTGTCGGAGCAGCCGATCCACAGCAGGTCGGGCCGCTGGATGTGGGCCAGGCGCGAGAAGAACCCCGGGTCCTCCGCGATCCGCGCCGCGGCCCACGCCCGGTTCCGCTCGAAGACGTCGGGAAGGTACTTCATGGCGCAAGCCTACCAGCGGCGGCGCCGCCGCTTCAGCCCCGCGCTCTTGTCAGCCCGCCGCCTGCCCCTTCCACCAGAGCGCCGTGCGGCGAAGGCCCTCGTCGATGGGCGTGGGCGCGAGACCCAGCTCCGACTGGATGCGGCCCGAGTCGACGACGAACGGCGCGGTGAACTCGTACAGCATCTCGACGCTCTCCTTGGCGGCCGGGACGAAGAGGCCGGCCAGCCGCATCATCAGCGGCGAGATCACCGAGTACCCGGCCGGCGCGCCGAGCTCCCGGCACAGGCGGTCGACCATCTCGCCCTGGGTGACCGCCGGTGAGTGCGGCGCGAACCACACGCGTGCCACCGCCTCGTCCCGCACGCCCAGCTCGGCGGCGGCGCGGCCGACGTCCTCGATGTAGGCGAACGAGTGCGGCTGCGTCGCGGAGCCGCCGACCTGCGGCTTCTTGCCGGCCGTCAGACGACCGGCGACCATCTCGCCGAACGCCGAGCCGGTCACGCCGGGGCCGTAGTAGTCGGCGGAGCGCAGCTGGACCGCCTGCACCGCGCCGCGCTCCTGCGCCGCCGCGACCTCATCGGCCATCCGCTTGCGCAGCGCGCCCTTCCTGGACACCGGTCGCTGCGGAGAGTCCTCGTTCATCACGCCCGAGGAGTCGTACATGTACAGGTTCTCGATGGAGACGTACCGCGCTCCGGTCGCCTCGGCGGCGGCCAGACCGCGGTCTGCAGCCCGGGGAACAGGTCGTGCCACTTCTCGTAGGGCGGGTTCAACGCCTGGTAGACGGTCGCGGCGCCCTCCGCGGCGCGCAGCGCCTGTGCGGGATCGCGGCGTCGGCGGCGACCAGATCGACCTCGGCCGGCAGCAGCGCCGGACGCACGCCGCTGCGGTTGACCGCGCGCACCGGCAGACCACGCTCGACGAGCGAGCGGGCGGTCCAGCAGCCGACGGGGCCGGTGCCGAAGATCACGTGCGGAGCAGTCATGCTCGGTCTCCTTGTGCATGAGAGGGGCGCGTGCCCGAGAAGGTGACGGCGATCCCGTGAGCGGCCAGCACGCGGAGCGCGTGGTCCGGCTGCGGATCGGTGTCGGGGTACGCGAGGCCCGGCGCCGGCGGCGGAGCACCGTCCAGGCCCAGCAGGCGCTCCAGCTGCACGAGGGTCGCCACCGCGGTGAGGTGCGTCTGGCCGAGAGGGTCGGAGACGGTCGCCCGGACGTGTGACGGGGCGACCGCCGGCATCGGCGCCGGTCATGTCCAGGACCACCTGATGACCGGCGCCCGGCCCCGGGTTGTAGAGCAGCTTGCGGCGGAGCGCGGTGAAGCGGTCGCCGGAGATCAGCCGCCACGCGCCCGAGCGGACGAGCGCGACGAGCAGGCCGGTGGTGGAGGCGCTGTCGAAGCCGATCCGCGCCGCCGCCGTCCGCGCGCCGGTCGTCTGGGGCAGCGTCAGCTGGTCCGGCGTGTCGAAGCGGTAGACCTTCGCCGCCTTGCCGTCCGGGAACGCCACGCGGCGACCGTCGCCGAGCGGCCGCACCCGCTGCAGGCGGCCGTCGAGCGTGACCTCGAACGGCGTGGCCAGCCGGTCCATGTACTCGGCGGAGTCGGGACCGGCCTTGTCCTGCAGCGCGTACAGCACGCTGATGTCGATCTCGTCGACGCGCGCGAGGTCGCGCGCAAGACCCGCGGCGATGGTGGAGATGATGCCGGCCATCCAGCCGAGGAGAGGAGCACCGGCGCCGTGGGGGCCGCGGCCGTGACGACGGCCGCCGCGGCCCTCACCCGCTCGGTCCAGCGGGTGATGTCGAGCAGCGGCACGCCGAGCCGCAGGGCATCCCGCAGCAGATGGTCGTCCGGATCGTTGACCGACCGCGATCACGGCGGCCGGCCGCAGCGTGCCGAGCGGCTCGGGGCGGCTCACGTCCAGGGCGACGCCCTCGGCGTCGCCGAGCTTCTCCGCCGCCCGCGCCGCCTTCTCCACGCTGCGGCCGGCGATCAGCAGCCGCAGCTCGGGGTGGGCGGCGCGCACCGCATCGGCCACCTGGCTGCCCACCACGCCGTACCCGCCGGCGATGAGGACGGCGCCCGTCGCTCCATACCGCGCCTCGCTCACTGCTCACGCGCCCCCATTCCGACAGGCACGCCATGACCAACCGCGCCAGCAGGTTGTAGGACAGACTGCGCTTCTTGACCTGGTTCACCGTGCCTGAGATGTACAGATCGAGCTCGCGCACGTAGTAGAGCACCGCACCCGACGCCCCGGAGTGGCCGACCATCGGCGGCACCCGCCGGAGCATCGAGTAGTACCGCGGGAGCGCGAACCGCATGAGCCCGACGCCGTACTCGAGCGGACCGAAGATGTGGTTCCAGCGCGAGCTGCAGCTCGTCGAGGTACTCTACGCGGGAAGAGCCGCCCCTGCATGAACGCCTCGAGGAAGACGATGCCGTCCCGCGCCGTCGAGACGATGCCTCCGTCGGCGCGCACCGAGGCCATCGCCTGTGGGATGACGATCGGGTTGAGTGCCGTACAGCATCGCGTCGACATCCGCGTACCGGTCGAGGGTCTGGGCCGTGAAGGGATAGGTGTCGCGCGACGCCGAGCGGCTCGAGGATCGCGCTCGCGCAGGGCGTCCTCGTAGGTCTGACCGGTCACGGCCTCGATGAGCGCACCCAGCAGCTGGTAGTTGGTGTCCGAGTAGAACGCCTTGCCCGGCGTGGAGGGCGCGAACCGGGGCTCGAGGTCCTCCCTGGTGATGCGCAGCACGTCGTCGAGCGTCCACGAGAAGTCGTGTGCGAGCGCCCTGCCGATCTGCGTGCTGCCGTCGCGGCGCCGCTGCTCGAAGTAGTCGGCGATGCCGGAGGTGTGGGAGAGCAGTTCCTGCACGGTGATGCGCGCGCTCGAATCGACGCCGCGGAGCACGTGGATGCCGTCCAGGAGCGCGGGATCGAGGTAGGAGGCGGCCGGCGCCACGCAGGTCCAGCCGGCCCTCAGCGCGCAACTGCAGCACGAGCGCGGTGACGTACAGCTTGGTGGTGCTCGCGATGAAGTAGTGGCCGGCAGGGTTCGCGCCGCCGGAGGCGGCCGGCGAAGCCCACTCCCAGCGCCAGCCGCGGGCGGGAGAGGCGAGCGCGAAGCGCACGCTGCCCGTGTCCGGCCGCGCATCGTACTTCGCGAGGGTCGCCGCCAGCCGGCGCTCAAGCCCGTCGGCGCCGGCGCTGCGCTGTCCGCGCTTCGTCATCTCGCTCTCCCGGAATTCTACGCTGTAGAACGTGACGCCTGCTATTCTACGGTGTAGAATGGCGCTTGTCAACTTGGGGAGTGTGGCAACCGGATGAGCGGACGAAAGCAGACTGGTGAGCCGCAAGCAGGCTCCGGCCACCCCGCTCACGCGCGAGCGCATCGTCACGACGGCACTCGACGCTGGTGGACCGGGAGGGGCCGCCGCGCTCTCCATGCGCCGCCTCGGCGCGGAGCTGGGCGTCGACCCGATGGCCGTGTACTACCACGTGCCAAACAAGGCCGCCTGCTCGACGCCATCGTCGAGGCCGTCATGGCGAAGATCGACCTGACGGACGACCGCTCCGCCCCCGTGGAGGAGCGCATCCTGCGAGCGGCGAGCTCCTACCGGGACGCCCTGCTCGCGCACACCGGCGCGCTGCCCATCGTCCTCACGCGCAGCCCCGCCACTCCGGCCGCCATGCGGCCCGTGGAGGTGCTGCTCGCCATGCTCGCCGACGCGGGGCTGCCTCCCTGCGCAGGCGATGGCAGGCATGAACGCCATCGCGGCCACCGTGCGAGGGCTCGTGGGGATGGCGATGGAGTGCGGCGACGGACCCCCGACCACCCAGCAGCTCGCCGAGATGGCCGCTAGGTACCCGGAGGATGAGTTCCCGCAGCTGCGCGGCGCGGAGGCTTGCGCGGGAGAGGACTTCTTCGGCGCGGACTTCGAGTTCGGCATCCGCGCCCTCGTCCGCGGCCTGGTCCTGTCGGCCCAGCCCGGGAGCGCCGGTCAGAAGCTCCCGACGACCAGCGGGCCGCCGCGCTCGTAGACGGAGACGACCACGCCCGCGGCGGTGGTGGTCGTCTCGACGTGCCGCAGCGTCCTCGGCGGCCCACCCTCCTCGAACAGCCGCCGGCCGCTCCCGACGACGACCGGGTAGACGTACACGCGGTGCTCGTCGACCAGGTCGGCCGCCATGAGCGTCTGCAACAGATCGCCGCTGCCGTGCACCTGCAACTCGCGGCCCGGCCGGTCTTTGAGCTCACGCACCGCCGCGACCACGTCGCCCTCGAGCAACCTGGCGCCCTGCCAGTCCAGTTCCCTCGCCGACCGGGAGGCGACGTACTTGGGCAGCGCGTTGAGTCGCGACGCGATGGGGTGGTCCTCGTCCGTCACCTTGGGCCAGTAGGCGGCGAAGATGTCGTAGGTCCGCCGGCCGAGCAGGAACGCATCCGCGAGCTCGAACCGCTGTGCGACGAGACGGCCGAAGTCCTCGTCGGCGAAGATGAACGACCAGCCGCCGTGCTCGAACCCGCCGCTGCGGTCCTCGTCCGGGCCGCCCGGCGCCTGCATCACGCCGTCGAGCGTGACGAACGTCGTCGCCGTGAGCCTCATGCCGCGCCTCGCCGACTGCGGTTCCACGTCCGGCGCAGCCCGTCGAGCATCCTGGCCCAGTTCTCCTGCAGTGCTCGCGCGCCTCGCGCGCCGCCTGCGCGAGGCCTTGTCCCGCGTGCCGAGCGCGACCGGTCCCGCCGGGCGCGTCGCGGTAGCGGGCGGCGGCCGCGGCGAGGGCGACGTCGGCTCGAATCCGGCAGCGGCCGGACGACGAGCCGAGGGCCCGCCCCTCCCGCTCGGCGAGCTCGAACTGCGCCCTGTCCGGGGGTGACGCCGCCCACTCGTCTTGTAGCCGGCGTCGACCTCGCTCCGGAACGACTCGAGCGTGGTCGAAGCCGCAGGCGACGTGCGTCACCCCGGCGTCGAGCAGCCGCAGCCAGACGCTGCGCGCAAGCCGACGGTCGCGCCGACCTCGCGGTCCGTCCGGTGTGGCTTGCCGCCCTCGGCGTGCCAGGGGCGCGGGAGCCGCGAACGTCCGGGGCGTGGGCGACCCTGGACGGGTCATGCGCCGTCAGCCGGCCTGCGCTCCGAACCGCCGGACGGCGCGCTCCCGCGCCCTTGCCGCGTCGACCTCACGATCTCGCGGCGGAGCCGTCGTCACCAGCTCTTCGAGAAGCGCGGCGGAGATCCGTGCGACCTCGTTCACGGCCCGATCGAAGGCCGCCTGGTTCGCCGCGGACGGATGTGTGGTCCCGCTGATCTTGCGCACGTATTGCACCGCGGCCGCGCGGATCTCCTCACCGGTCGCCGGGGGCTCGTAGTTGAACAGCGGCTTGATGTTGCGGCACACGTGGATCACCTCGCTGAGGGGAGCGGCAGGGCCGCGCCCGGATATCGGCCTACGCAAGTCAGGTGCCCGGTGTCGCGCCGTCCGATGCGCGGGGCAGGCGGGTGGGCGTGACCTCAGACGGACCAGGTCAGCAGAGCAGCCAGGCCGGCGGCGAGCGCGACGGTCGCGCCGCCGGCCGCCCACACCCGCCACACGGCGTCGTCGATGACGTCCGCCGTCAGCGGCCGGTCGGCTCTCCCGAGCGCGTACGCGCCGGGCTTCTGCAGCTGCACGCCGAGGCTGCCGGCCATGGTCGCGATGGCCAATGTCTTGTTGGGTCCGTAGTGCGGCTGGTGCTGGGTCCTGAAGGCCCACCACGCCCGGCCGGCCGTCCCCTTGACGGTCGAGACGGCCACCAGCAGCAGTCCGGTGATGCGCGTCGGCACCCAGTTGGCCACGTCGTCGCTGCGCGCCGCCGTCTTGCCCACGTACTCGCGGTCGTCGCGGTAGCCGAGCATGGCGTCCATCGTGTTGATCGCCCGGTAGGCGAGCGCGCCCGGCAGTCCGAACAGCGCGTAGTACAGCAGCGGAGACACGACGCTGTCGGTGAGGTTCTCCGCCAGCGACTCGATGGTCGCGGAGACGATGAGCGGCGGATCAAGGTCGGGCGAGCGGCTGACCAGCGCGCGCAGGGACGTGCGCGCATCGGCGGTGTCGCTGCGCAGAGCGCGCTGCACGTCGCGTCCGGCGCGCACCAGCCCGCGCAGCGAGAAGGTGGTCTTGAGCACGCAGGCGCCGATGGGCAGCGCGAGCCACCAGGGCAAGTGGTCGAGGAGGATGGTGAGGGCGAGGCCGGCGACGAAGGCCGCTCCGGCCGTGACCAGCACGATCAGGACGCCGTAGGCGAACTCGGCGCCGGGCCGGCCGCGAGGCCGGCGCCGCTCCAGCGCGCCGATCAGCTTGCCCATCCAGACCACCGGGTGCAGCGCGCTCGGCGGCTCGCCGAGCGCGACGTCGATCAGTCCCGCCAGCAGGACGGTGGCCAGAGCGAGGCGCCAGTCATGCGGGACGAAGATCACGAGAGAGACTGCGGCATGCCGGTCGGCGGGCGCGTGGCGGGTGGGTCGGCGGGCGGCTGGTCGGAGAGCGAGACGGAGAGAGCCGGCCGCGGCCGGATCAGTCGTCCGACGGGACGTACCTGTCGGGCTCGAGACCCTCCAGGTGACCGGTCGCGTTGATGAAGCGGATGGTGACGCAGCCGCCGGCGAACTCGATGAGCGAGACGCCGCCGTGGGTGGTGGACAGCGTCCACCACTTCTCCGGCGGCACGCCGAGGTAGTGGTTGAGGATCGCCCGGATGGGACCGTCGTGGGCGACCAGACAGGCGCTCCCGCCGTCGCCCAGCTGCATGAACCCGCTGGCGACGGCGCTCGCGTCCATGGTCTCCGGCAGGCCCTCGTCGGGCTCCTGCGCGTCGTCGGCGGCCACAGCCGCGGCGGCGCCTTCGAGCGCCGCGGCCGCGTCGGAGGCGGGCGGCGGGTCCACCGCCGCCTGCGCCGCGCCGGCGCGCATGGCCTCGAGCTCGACCGCGGCGGCGTCCGCCTCGGCGTTCCGCGCCGTGGCGCTGGCGTCGCCATGGCTCACCACGCTGGTGCAGGTGTTGCCGCTGTCGTCCACGCCGAACGGCTCGAGGATGTCGACCACGGCGGCGTGCGTGCGCGCCTCGAGATCGCGCAGCGACTCGCCGTTGGGCAGCGCCGTGCCGTAGGGGTCGGCGGCGAACGACGCCGTCAGGGCGGTGTCGGCCTCGAACTCCTGCCAGGGGCGTCCCTCGTAGTCGCCCAGCGCGATCTCGCGCAGGCGCGCGTCCAGCACCACTTCGGGAAGCGCCCCGGTGACGTCCTCGTCACGCCACGCAGAGACGATGTGCTCCGCCGTCATCCGCGCCCGCGGCAGGTCGCTGGAGAAGACGGGCATGGGTCCGATGGACGCGAGACGCTCCGCGGCCGCTCGCGCCTGGTCCTCCCCGAGCGGCGTGAGCCGGTGGTCGCTCTGGCCCATCAGCGTGCCGCCGATGTTGCCCGTCGACTGGCCGTGGCGGACGAGATAGAGCTTCATGTGCGGTCCTCGGTCATCTGTTCGCGTGTCACATCGCCAGGCCGACGACGGCGCAGCCCATGACGAGCGCGGCCGCCTCGGCGAGTTCGATGCCCATGCCGTACACGTCCCCGGTCAGGCCGCCGAGGCGGCGGGCGACGTAGGCCTGCACGCCGAGTCCGACGGCCATGGCGACGGCCGCGACGACGAGGCCGGCGAACCACGAGCCGGCCGCGCCGGCGATCAGCGCGACCAGCCCGGCGACGACGATGCCGGCGAGCAGCAGCCCGCCGGCGAGCTGCAGGGGCTCCGGCGTGTGCTCGCGCGTGAACGCCTCGCCGGTCCCGGCGACGCGCGCGTAGGGCCAGTGGTAGACGTCGAGCGCCGGCAGCGCGCGCGCCGCGCACAGGCCGGCGATGAGGGGCGCGGCCGCGTCGGCGCGCGACAGCGCGCCCAGGGCCGCGACCTTCAGGATCAGCAGCAGCACGGCGGCGGCCACGCCCATGGCGCCGACGTTGTGGTCCTTCATGATCTCGAGCGCGCGCTCCCGCGGAGCGCCGCTCAAGATGCCGTCGGCGGTGTCCATCACGCCGTCCAGGTGCAGGCCGCGCGTGAGCAGCTCGAGCAGGATGACGACCAGCGTGGCGGCGACCAGCCCGGGCAGGAACGAGACCAGCCCGGCGTAGACCACCCAGGCGGCGAACCCCATCACCAGCCCGACCAGCGGGTACCAGCCCATGCTGCCCCACAGGTCGGACGGGCTGACCTCGCCCTCCACCTTGAGCGGGATGCCGGTGAGGAACGTGACCGCCAGAGTGAGCCGGCGGCGCGCGGAGCCGGGAGCGGGCGAGCTCTCGGTCGAGCCGGACGCGGCGGCGCCGGCGGAGTCCTGCGCGCCGGAGTCGCCGGGAGACCCGCCGGCAGAGCTCGGCGCGGACGAGGCCATGGTGATCGGCATCGGCGGCGGGGCTGCGGCGTCCTGCGGCGGCTCCGCGCCGCCTCAGCCGCGGCTTCCGCCGCGTCGGCCGCGGCCGTCTCCTCGCTGCGTGTCTCGTCCTGGTCCGTCATCGCTCCGTGGGTCGTCTCGCGTCCGCGCGTCCGTCGACCCGACTCTACCGCGTCAGCTCGGCGTCGGCCTCCGATGGGTCGCCGGCCACGCCGGCGCTCTCGAACGTCGCCATCTCGCTGAGGATGCGCGCGGAGGCCTCGATGATGCTCATCGAGAGCGCCGCGCCCGTGCCCTCGCCCAGGCGCATCTGCAGGTCGAACAGAGGCACCAGGCCCAGCTCGTCGAGCACCACCTGGTGCCCGATCTCGATGCTCACGTGGCTCGGGAGGATGTAGTCCACGCACTCGTGGCACAGGCGCACGGCCGCCAGCGCCGCGGCGGCGCTGATGAAGCCGTCCATGACGACGGGCACGCGGTGCGCCGCGCCGCCGAGGAACACGCCGGCCATGCCGGCGATGTCCAGGCCGCCGACCTTGGCGAGCACGTCGATGGGGTCGGCCGCGTCGGGCGCGTTGACCGCGATCGCCTTCTCGATGGTGGCCACCTTGCCGGCCAGGGCCTCCTGCGTGATCCCGGTGCCGCGGCCGGTGACGCGCGCGGCCGGCTCGCCGCTCAGGACGGTGATGACCGCGGAGGCCGCCGTCGTGTTGCCGATGCCGACCTCGCCGGTGCAGATGATGTCGAGGCCCTTGGCGAGCTCCTCCTCGACCAGCCGGATGCCGCTCTCGATGGCCCGGACGGCCTCGTCGCGGGTCATCGCCGGGCCCTGCGCCATGTTGGCGGTGCCCATGCGGACCTTGTCGTGGCGGATGTCCGCCGCGCTGAGGTCGGCGTTCACGCCGAGGTCGGTGACGATGACGCGCGCGCCTACGTGCCGGCCGATGACGTTGATGCCGGCGCCGCCCTGCACCATGTTGACCACCATCGCCGGCGTGACCTCGGCGGGGAAAGCGCTGACGCCCTCGGCGACGACGCCGTGGTCGGCGGCCATGACGGCGATGGCCTTGTCGGCGATGACCGGCTGCTCCTTGCCCTGGATGCCGGCGAGCTGGATGGACAGGGTCTCCAGGCGGCCGAGCGCCTTGGGAGGCTTGGTCAGCTGCAGCTGGCGCGCCTCGGCGGCGCGCATGGCGTCGGCGTCGAGCGGGCCGATGGCGGCGATGGTGCGTTCGAGCAGGTCACTCACTGAGACTCCTTTGGGGCACGGCCGAGACCCACGAGCGGGCCGGCGGACAGGGCTTTGACGTCGAGGGGATAGCCGGACACGAGCAGGTAGAGACCGTCGGCGTCGCGGGCGAGGCGCTGGTTGGCCCAGCCGAGCTGGTCGCGGTACAGGCGGGCGAGCGGGTACTCGGGGACGACCCCGAGCCCGACCTCGTTGGTGACGGCGACGAGGGTGACGCCGGTGCCGGCGACGGCCGCGACGAGGCCGTCGACGGCGGCCGTGACGCGCGCCGCTGCGGCGCGCTCCTCGGCCACCGGCAGCAGGTCCTTGTCGTAGTTGTAGCCCTCGTCCGGCGGCGCGCTGCCGCCGAAGGCGCCGCCCTGGAACAGCAGGTTGGTCACCCACAGGGTGACGCAGTCGAGCAGGACGACGGGCGGCGCGTCCTGCGCCGGCGGCGGCCGCACGCACGGCCGCCGGCACCTCGACGGGGCACTCGACCGTGGTCCACGTCTCCGGCCGCGAGGACTGGTGCGCGCGGACGCGCTGCTCCATCTCCTCGTCGTAGGTCTGGGACGTGGCGATGTAGGTCACGCGGCCGCCGCGCGGCTCGGCAAGCTGCGCCGCGAGCCGCTCGGCGTACGTGCTCTTGCCGCTGCGCGCGCCGCCGGTGACGAGGATGAGCCGGCCCTGTACAGACCGGTCGTCAGATGTGTCCACCGCATGCCCTCCCTCGAGGCGTTGTCGCAGTGATCTCCCGGCCCTGGTGTCCTGGCTCGCGCTTCGCCCTACTTGTCGCGCCTTCCCGCCCGGAGGCAGTGGCACCGCTGCGACGTTCGTCCGCGCCTACAGTTGCGGGGCAGCGCCGGCCTTGGAACCGGCTTCCCAGCAGCTGGGGGATGCCCGGCAAGGCTATCGCCGGGCTCGCCGGGACGTCAATCACGACGGGCCGGACGGCAGTCACGATAGGCCGGGCGGCAGTCACGACAGGCCCGCCTCCGCGCGGAGCACCGTGAGGCGGGCCTCTCCGGCGGTCCGCTGGTCGACCCCGCCGGCCTGCGCGGCCACCCACTCCTCGAGCTTGGCCAGCGCGGCCCCGCTCTCGACGGCCGCGCGCGCCTGCTCCAGGCCGTCGGTCAGGTCCGTCGCACGACCGGCCACGTAGAGCACCGCCGCCGCGTTCAGACAGGCGGCGTCCGTACAGGCCTCGTGGCCGCGGCCGCCGAGCACCTGCAGAAAGCGCACGGCCTCCGCGTGCAGGTCGCCGAGCGGCGCGATCTCGCCGTGCGTCGCGCGCCGCAGGCCGAAGTCCTCGGGCTCGACCGTGTACGCGTCGCGGCTGCCGTCGGCGCGCAGCTCGCTGACCACGGTCGGACCGAGCACCGAGATCTCGTCCATGCCCGCCTCGCGCTGGTCGTCGTACCCGTGCACCACCAGTGCGTGCTCGTAGCCGATCTCCATCATCACGTCGCCGACCGGCCCGAGCATGCCTCCCGCGTACACGCCGCGCACGCCGCGCGTGGGCCGCACCGGATTGGCGAGCGACGCGGCGATGTTGAGCGTGGAGCCGAAGCGGATCTGGCTGAGGATGCGGCCGAGGCCGCCGGGGTGCACGGCCGCGCTCATGCCGTTGAAGATGCCGATGCCGGCGACGTCGATGCTGCGCTCCACCGTCGCCGAGTCGCAGTCCACGTCCACGCCGACGGCCTCGAGGATGTCCACGGCGCCGCACGAGCTGGTCAGGGCGCGCGCGCCGTGTCGCGCGAGGCGCGCGCCCTGCGCCGCGGCGACGATCGCCGCGGCCGAGCTCACGTTGAACGTCTTGAGCGTGTCCATGCCGGTGCCGGAGTTCTCGACCAGCGGGCCGAGGCGTGCGGGCCTTCACCAGCGACTCCAGCGCGGCCGGCACGGTGTCGAAGTCGACGATGGCCTGCCAGGCGCCGGCGATCTCCTCCGGCGTCTCGCCCTTGGCGACGAGGGCGGCGAGCAGCGCGCCCTGCTGCAGGTCGGGCTGCTCGCCGAGCAGCACCTGGCGGAACAGCTCGTAGGTCCGCTCGCGCGTCAGGTCCTTGCCGTCGATGAGTCGCTGGATGTCGGCGCCGAAGGCCCGCAGGGCGGTGTCGTCGGTGGTCATGGGGTTCCTCTCTCGGGATACAGGTGGACCTTCATGCCGGCGCGGCGAGCGACGAGGTCGAGACCCTCGTCCAGGTCCGCGAGCGGCAGGCGGTGGCTGATGAGGTCGTCGACGCGCAGGCGGCGGCTCGCCAGGAGGTCGAGCGCCTCGACGCCGTGGCGGAAGCTGCAGCCGTAGGCGCCGACGAAGGTGTGCTCGTGGTAGTGCACGGCGCTGAGGCTGACGTGGAGCGCCGCATCGTCCGCGGGCAGCAGGCCGGAGAAGACGACGAGGCGGCCGCGCGGCGCCAGCGCCGCGATCGCCGCCTCGTAGGCGGCCGGGTCGCCGACGGCCACCACGGCGACATCCAGAGGCACGGGCGCCGACTCGTGCGCGCTCACCTGCGGCGGCGCGCCCGGCGCCGAGGTGAGGAAGTCGCGGCGGCGCTCGTCCGGCTCGACGACGATCACCTCGGCGCCGCGCAGGGCGCCGGCCCGGCTGAGGAGCGTGCCGGCCGGGCCGGCGCCCCACACGCCCAGGACGTCGCCCTCGCCCACGCGGCCGAGCTCGAGGGCGTTGAGGCAGCAGCTGAGGGGCTCGGCGAACACGGCCTCCTCGTCGCCGAGCCCCTCGGGCACCCGGATCAGACTCTGGAGCGGCGCCGCGACGTACTCGGCGAACCCGCCGTCGCGGTGGAAGCCCATGATGCGCATCTGCCGGCAGAGGTTCTCGGCGCCGCGCCGACAGCTCGGGCACTCGCCGCACCACACGCCGGGATACACGTACACGCGGTCGCCCGGCGCGAATGGACCCTCGTCGGGGTCGCCGAGCGCGACGACCTGGCCCACGACCTCCTCGCCGGGCACGCGCGGCAGCGTCAGGTCGCGGTGCCCGTGGCGGACGACCTTGAGGTCGGTGCGGCAGAGGCCGGTGACGCTCACCCGGACGAGGGCTTCGCCCGGTCCGGGCTCGGGCACCGGCACGTCGGCCAGCTCGAAGCCGCCGACCTCGCGGATCACCACCGCCTGCATCACGCCGCCTTTCGCTCGCCCTTAAACGACTGAAGCCCGGGCAGACACTTCGTCTGGCCCGGGCCCCCCGTTTTTGAGGCCGCAGCGCGCGTCGCCGTCGCCCCGTGTACCACGCGGGACGCGTCGACAACGCTCCTGGGGCAGGTCTTCTGGCTCCCGGATCTCCCTCCGGCCGCGCCTTCCCGCCAGCTTGCTGGCAGTGGCTTCTCACGGCCTTCGTCCCCGGTCACAGCGGCGGGTCCGCGCCGGTCTTGCACCGGCTTCCCTCGTAGCCCTCGCGGGCACCCATCAGGCGTCGCGGATGCTAGACCCTCCCGGCCGCCGAGGTCAACACGACCCCTGTATCCGTCGCGAGATCCGTCGATAGAGGCCCCGGAGTGGGCCGCCCGCATCGCCGCTGGAGGTCCAGTCTCGTCGTTGCGGCGCCCGCGGCTCGTCCGCGATGCGTTGGATCGACCCGGTTGGCTCGCTTCGTGACGCGGGTATAAGCGCCTCGGCCGATCACGCTCTGGAGGGCTGACCCATGAGCAAGCTCATCTACTCCATGATCGCGTCGCTCGACGGCTACGTCGCCGACGCTGCCGGCAAGTTCGACTGGGCTGAGCCTGACGAGCAGGTGCACGCCTATGCCAACGAGCTGCAGCGCGCCGTCGGCACGAACCTGTACGGCAGGCGGATGTATGAGGTGATGTCGGCGTGGGAGACGCTCGGTGAGCACGGCGACGAGCCTGCCTACATCAAGGAGTTCGGCGAGCTGTGGCGCGCGTCCGACAAAGTCGTCTACTCGACGACCATGGGCTCGGTGAATGCCGCTCGCACCCGACTCGAGCGTGCCCTTGAGCCCGACGCCGTCCGACAGATGAAGGACGAGCTCGTGGGTGACATCTCGATCGGTGGACCGACCCTGGCGGCGAGCGCTATAGCGGCCGGTCTGGTCGATGCGTATCAGCTGTTCGTCGTGCCCGTCGTCGTGGGCGGGGGCTTGCGCTGTCTGCCGGAGGGGATCCGGCTCGACTTGCAGCTCGTCGACCAACGGCGCTTCGACAACGGCACGGTGTACATGAGCTATCGCCCGGCCGGATGACGGGACACATCACTCTCGTCAACGCCCGCGAAGACGCGTCCCATCGCGAGTGGCTGACGAACGTCTACTCCTTCTACCTTCACGACCTCTCACAGTTCGCCCCTGACTACTACCGCCTCTCGGCGCAGGGCCACTGGGAGCCGGACCACCTCCCGTACTGGCTGTCACAGGCGTTCTGCCATCCTCTGGTCGTGCTCGAAGGCCCGCTTCCGGTGGGCTTCGCCTTCGTCGGCCAGGCGCCCTTTCCGTTCATGTCCGACGGTGTCCGGTTCCGCCTCTCGGAGTTCTTCATCCTTCGATCCCGCCGTCGCTCCGGGATCGGACGCTCCGCTGCCGGCGCCGTCCTGGCCACCTTCTCCGGGTCCTTCGAGCTCACCGTTCTCGAGAACAATGCGCCCGCGCTGGCGTTCTGGCGCTCCGTCCTTCCCCAGGTCGCCACCGCACCCGTTCGAGAGGCCACCTCTCCGGGAACCGTCAACTTCACCTTCACCACAGATGAAGCAGGAGCGATACAGCCGTGATCCTCCCGAAAGACCGCGACCCTCGCCTCATCACCATCCGCCGCGGGGGGACGCTCACGGAATCCGACCATCGGCTCCTGGCGCTGTGGGCGGCCGCGTGCGCGGAGCACGTGCTGCACCTCTTCGAGTCGGTGCAGCCCACGGACCCGCGGCCCCGCGAGGCGATCGAGCAGACCCGGGCCTGGGCGCGCGGCGAGATCAAGATGTCCCAGGCCCGCGCGGCGGCTTTCGCCGCCAATGCGGCGGCGAGAGAGCTCAGCGGAGCCGCCCGGCACGCCGCACATGCCGCCGGCCAGGCGGCGGCGGTCGCGCACGTCGCCGCGCACGAGCTCGGCGCCGCCGCGTACGGGATCAAGGCAGCACAGGCGGCCGCCCCCGATGGATCTGGCGAAGACGCCGGCCGGCAGGAGTGCCGCTGGCAGCGCGAGCAACTGCCGGAGGCGATCCGCGAGCTCGTCCTGGACGACCAGCGGCTGCGCAACGGGATCTGCTGGTCGGTGTTCGACTGCTGACTCGCCCTGGCGGGAATCACGGTCGCAGTGCCGACGACTACTCCCAGGAGGTGGGCGCAATGGCGAACACGGCGACCGATGACCCCGGCAAGGACGAGCCCGTCCTCCTGTCGGGCGGCAATCCCCAGATCGCGAAGGCCGACGGCGACGCGCCGGTGCAGGCGTACATCACGGCCATGCCGGGGTGGAAGAGCGAGTTGGGACGTCGCCTGGACACGATCATCGTGCGCACCGCACCGGACGTGAAGAAGGCGGTGCGCTGGAACTCGCCCTTCTACGGGATCGAAGGGCAGGGCTGGTTCCTGAACTTCCACTGCTTCACCAAGTACGTGAAGGTCGCGTTCTTCAACGGAGCCGTCGCTCGACCCGCTCCCGCCCGGAAAGGCCAAGGACGAGAACGTGCGCTACCTGGACATCTACGAGGACAAGCCCTTCGACGAGGCGCAGTTCGCCGCGTGGGTGGAGCAGGCCGGCAAGCTGCCGGGCTGGGGCGGCGCCTGACGAGCCGGCCGTGACCGGCGAGCGATGACCGGTCGCCGCCGCACGCGGCGCGGCGTGTAGTACCCTCAGATGCAAGTCCGAGGGGAGGCGTGAGGTGATCTGTCGGGAGTGCCGGCCGAGGTGACGGGACCTTCGGCGAGAGCGAGCCGGGGCTCCGGCGGCTGGAAGGCCGCCCGCTGGGTCCGTCGCGCCGTGCAGACCGCGAGCTTCGTCTTCTTCGTGTACCTGCTCTTCGCCGGTCTGCAGCGGCTGACGCCGCAGCCGTACGCGAACCTCTTCTTCCGCTTCGACCCGCTGGCGGGGCTGGCCACCATGCTGGCGGCCCGCGCCTGGCTCGCGCCGTTCGCGCTGGCGCTCGTCACGCTCGCCCTGACGCTCGCCCTCGGCCGCGTGTGGTGCGGCTGGATCTGCCCGCTCGGCACGCTGCTCGGCTGGCTGCGCTTCCGCTCCGCGCGGCGGCTCGGGCCGCGCATGCCGGACGCCCTTCGCCGCGTCAAGTACGTGCTGCTCGGCGCGATCGTCGTCCTCGCCGCGCTGCAGAACCTCACGCTGCTGGTGCTCGACCCGCTCGGGCTGCTCACGCGCACGGTGACCACCTCGGTCATCCCGGGGTTCGTGCTGGTCGTGGACACGCTGGAGCGACTGGGCATGTCGTGGGGACTCACCGGCGCCGTCTCGTGGGTGGAGGACACCTTCCGCGGGTCCGTGGTGCCGACCGTCCAGCCGCGGTACGAGCAGGCGGTGCTGCTGTTCCTGGTGTTGCTGGGCGTGATCCTGCTCGGGCTGCTCGCCGACCGGTTCTGGTGCCGCTACCTCTGCCCGCTCGGGGCGCTGCTGGGGCTGGTGGCCAAGGTCCAGGTGCTGCGGCCGCTGGCCGCCGGCCACTGCGGGAGCTGCGGCGCCTGCGGAGCCGCCTGCCGGCAGGACGCGATCGAGGCCTCGGCGGCGGGCGCCCGCGTCGTCACCTCCGAGTGCACGATGTGCCTGGACTGCCTCGTCGCCTGCCCCAAGGAGCAGGGGATGACGCTCGCGCCGGGGCGGCCGGGGCCGTGGGCCTCTTACGACCCCGGCCGCCGGGACGCCCTCGTCGCCCTCGGCGCCGGCGTCGGAGCGGCAGTGCTGCTCGGGACGGGGGTGGCGCGAGCGGTCAAGCGCCCGGGCCTGGTACGACCCCCGGGCGCCCAGGACGAGGCCGCCTTCCTCTCGCGCTGCCTGCGCTGCGCCGAGTGCATGAAGGCGTGCCCCACGTCCGGCCTGCAGCCGACGCTGCTCGAGGCCGGCCTGGAGGGCATCTGGACCCCCGTCCTCAGGTCGCGCCTGGGCTACTGCGACTACTCCTGCACGGCCTGCGGGCAGATCTGCCCGTCCGGCGCGATCCCTCGGCTCTCGCTGCCGGAGAAGCGCCGCAAGGTGCTGGGGCTCGCCGTCATCGACAAGGACCGCTGCCTGCCGTGGGCGCAGGACACGCCCTGCATCGTGTGCCAGGAGATGTGCCCCGTCGCGGAGAAGGCGATCGAGCTCCGCGACACGCGGCTCGTTGCCGGTACGGGCGGCGGCAAGGACTACCTCTCCCGCCCGGTGGTGATCGCCGACCGGTGCATCGGATGCGGCATCTGCGAGTACAAGTGCCCGCTGGAGGGGCCGGCCGCCATCGTCATCGGGCCGGCCGATCCGGCCCTCACGGGACTCGGCGCTCCCCTCGGCTGAGCCGTCTTCTATACTGGCGCCATGAGCGACGAGCGGACCCTCGCGGACCTTCGCGCCGCACAGCTGTTCATGCACCTGGACGACGCCCAGCTGCGGCGTCTCGCGGAGGTCGCGCAGCCGCGCCGGCTGGCGGCCGAGGAGACGCTGTTCCTGCAGGACGACGAGGCCGGCGCCTTCTTCCTGCTGGCCGAGGGCCGCCTCAAGGTGTTCAAGCTGCTGCGCGACGGCCGCACGGCGACCATCCGCCACGTGGATCCGGGACAGACGTTCGCCGAGGCCGCTCTCTTCCACGAGACGTACCCGTCCAGCACCGAGACGCTCACCGAGTGCCTGCTCTACCGCTTCGACAAGGAGCAGACGCTCGCCCTGCTGCTGGCCGAGCCGCAGCTGGCCGTCAACCTGCTGGCGGCCATGGCGCACCTGCTTGGCCTGCTGAACCGCCGGGTCGAGGAGCTGCTGCTGCCGGTGCCGGCGCGCCTCGCCAGGTACCTGCTGGCGCGCGCCGACGAGCAACTCGAGCCGGCGGCCACAGGTGCCGGCGGGCCGCCGGAGGTACCGCGAGTCATCCGCCTGCCCGTCAGCAAGCGCGAGCTGGCGGCCCGTCTGGGCACCGTGCCGGAGACGCTGAGCCGCACGTTCGACCGCTTCAAGCGGGCGCAGGTCATCCGCATGAGCGGCGACCATCGGCTCATCGAGATCCTCAGCTTCGAGCAGCTCCACCGTCTCGCGCAGGAGTGAGGCGAGTGCCGGCCGGCGCTTCTTCCGCGTCGTTGTCCCGTACGGGTGTGACCGGACCCGGCCGGAGGAATACCCTGACCACGGGCTGATCCGGCGCGCCGCCGCGGGGCACGCGCCGGTCGTGAGAGAGGGCGGGAGGAGCCGATGCGCGGTCTCGTCATCGTAGCGTGCGCGCTGTGCGCGCTGGTCGTCCTGTCAGTGTCCGCCGCCGCGGCCTGGGCCGCGCCCGCTGAGGACGCCGTCCTGAGTTCTCCGTCGCCGGCGGTCGGCATCGACGGACCGCCGCCGGTCACCGTCGCGCACGGCGCAGATGACGCCTGGCACAACGAGGCCGTCACCGTGACCTTCACGGCCACCAGCGAGGTCTCCACCGTCGCCGCCACGTACGTGCAGGTCGACGGCGGCGCGTCCGAGGCGACGACCGAGGTCGTGGTGCGGGCGCCGCGCGACCACGCCGGCGACGGCGAGCACGTCGTCACCTTCTGGTCGGTGGACGCCGACGGCCGCACGGAGACGCCGCAGACCGTGACGGTCAAGATCGACACGCGGCCGCCGGTCGTCAAGGACCTGCGGCTGCGCCCGGACGTGCTGCGCCGCGTGCAGCCCTTCCGGGTGAGCTACTCCCTCGCCGACCTCTCCGGCGGCGCGCGCCTCTCCTACGAGGTCCGCGACCAGTACGGCTATCTCGCTCGCCGCACCGGCGGCCTGGAGGTCCGCACCGGCGCCGGCGCCGTCGACATCCCCGACCGGTACGGCAACCGCAAGCCGTGGACGCCGGGCCTGTTCCGGGTGGCGCTCACGTTCGTGGACCGGGCCGGCAACCGCAGCACCCTCCGGCCCCTGCTCGTCCGCGACTACCACCCCGTCCGCGCGTCCGTCACCTACTCCGTGCACGGCGCCGGCAAGCGCGTCGCCCTCACCTTCGACGACGGCGGCCCCGCCTGGGTGTGGGACCGCATGCTCGACACGCTGAAGGCCTACCGCATGCACGCCACCTTCTTCGTCATCGGCCCCTACGTGCAGGCCGAGCCCCGCGTCGCCGCACGCGCGGCGCGGGAGGGCCACGGGATCGGCTCCCACGCGTGGACCCACTCGCCGAGCACCGTGCTCGGCTACGACGGCGTGCGCCGCGAGCTCACCGCCAGCGAAGCGCCGTGGTGGCGGGCGGCCAAGGTGTCGCCGGTCGGCTGGTTCCGCCCGCCCTACGGCGACCACAACGCGACCACGGTCGCGGCGGCCGGGTCCGTCGGGTTCGGGCACGTCGTCATGTGGGACGTCGACCCCGGCGACTGGCGCGGGTACGGATCCGGCACCGTCGCCGCCAACACGCTCTCGCACGTGCACTCCGGCGCCATCATCGGCCTGCACGTGCGCACGAACACCATGGCCGCGCTGCCCACCATCCTGCGCGGCCTCCGCGCCCGCGGCTACACCTCGGTGAGCCTGCCGGAGCTGTTCCACGCGGTCGGGCGGCGCTGACCGCCCCCCACTCGCCCTCGCCACACCGGTCGACTGTCAACGCCCCGCCAAGCCGGGAACACCCTGACTATCCTGTAACCCGACCTCTCGGGAGGACGGTGGCATCATGGCTTGGACCAGCAGAATGCGGACCATCGGCAGAGTCGGCGGGGTAGCGGCGACCACTGCCCCTTACGTGAGGCGCCTCGCCAAGGACGACGAACTGCGCGACGACGTCACCGACTTCATCCGCTCCGCCAACACCCTCATGGCTCACGTCCGGTCAGATCGGCGGCTGCGCGAGGACGTCGGCAAGATGGTGGAGTCCCTGCAGAGCGGCGCCGGACACCTCCGCTCCGACGTGCGTCCGCACCACTACGTGCGCAACTTCTTCGTCGGCACGGGACTGATCGTCTTCGGTCTCGCCGCCGCCGTCGCCTTCGGCTGGCCGCGGGCGCGGCAGCAGGTGACGCGCGCCGTCGACCAGACGACCACGCGCGCCAACAGCACCGTGCACGACATCCGTGAGAGGATCTCCGGACAGCGCGACGAGCGCGCGGCGTGACGACGTGCGGAGGAGGACCGGGTGAGCGACGACGACGGCCGCAAGGCCGCACGGCAGGAGATCCCGGTCCCTCACGACCTCCAGATCGAGCTCCACGACGATCCCGAGGCGGCAGCGGCCTTCACGGCGCTGCCGCCCTCGCATCAGCGGGAGTACATCGACTGGATCATCTCCGCCAGGCGGCCGGAGACCCGGACGCACCGCGTGGAGGAGACGGCGCGGCGCGTCAAAGAGCGTCCTTGACGGGCACTCTCTGACGTAGTCGTGAGGCGGTGCCGTGGACGGCCGGGGGCGGCCTGTCCGCCCCCGGCCTTCGTCGTCTCCGGCTCCGACCCGTCGACAGTGACCGGCGCTGGGGGCGCGAGCGGACGGGTATCGGGCAAGTGGAGAGAGTGATGAGCGGCCTTCCCGAACCGACATACGACCACGCCGGAGACCTCGAGGTGTCGTTCCGCGACCGCGCCGTGGTGCGGCCTTTGTACCTCGCGCCGGAAGAAGCCCGGCTCTTCCACGAGTGGCTCAAGATCATGCGCCGCAGCAACGTGCCGTACGCGCTGGGCGGCGCCTACGCCCAGTACGCCTTCACGGGAGTCTGGCGCGACAGCAAGGACATGGACGTGTTCGTGCGGCCGCAGGACGTGCGCACGGCGCTGGACGCGTTCGCGGAGGCCGGCTACGACACCGAGCTCCGCGACCCGCGCTGGCTGGCCAAGGTGCACAGCGCGCCTCACCTGCTCGACATCCTCTTCGCCGTGCGCCACATGACGCGCCTGCGCGTGAGCGACGAGTGGCTGCGGACGGCGGTGGCGGCGCGGTTCCTGGACGTGCCGGTGCGCATCCTGCGCCCGGAGGAGATCATCGCGACCAAGGTCTACATCGCCAACCGCGACAGGTTCGACGGCTGCGGACATCCTGCACCTGATCCGCGCCCTGCAGGGCGAGGTGGACTGGCAGCGCCTCGTCGACCTGCTGGAGGGGGACGAGGAGATCGTTCTCTGGCACCTCGTCCTGTTCGCGTTCGCCTACCCGATGCACCGGGAGTGGCTGCCGCGGGAGCTGATGCGGCGGGCGTTCGAGAGGGTCCAGAGCACGCCCGCCCTCTTCGGCGCCCGCGCCTTCCGCGGCGGGGTGCTCGACCCCGTCTCGTTCCGCGTGGACGTGGCCGAGTGGGGCTACCGCGACGCCGGAGCGACCCCGCCCCTGCTCGATCGCGAGGGGCGACCTCTGTGAGGGTCGCGGCGCTGGCCGACCTGCACTGCGGCGTCAACGGCCAGAGCGAGGTGCGCCGCGTCCTCGAGGGCGTGGAGGACGCGGCCGACGTGCTCGTGCTCGGCGGCGACCTCACGAACCTCGGCCTGCTGGAGGAGGGCGCCGCGCTGGTGGAGGCGCTCGCCGGCATCCGCCTCCCGGTGGCCGCCGTGCTCGGCAACCACGACCACGAGAGCGACCGCGCCGCCGAGCTGACGCGGCTCCTGCGCGACGGCGGCCTCGTCATGCTGCAGGACGAGGCCTGGGAGCACGGCGGCGTCGGCTTCGCCGGGGTCAAGGGCTTCGGCGTGGGGTTCTCGCCTCACCGGCTCACGCCGTTCGGCGAGCGCGCCATCAAGGACTTCGTGGACGTCGCCGTGCGGGAGGCGGCCGCGCTCGACCACCAGCTGGCGAGCCTGCGCACCACGCGTCGGGTGGTGGTGGTGCACTACTCGCCCATCCCGGCGACGCTCCAGGGCGAGCCGCCGGAGATCCACTCCTTCCTCGGCGACTCGCTGCTCGCGGAGGTGGTGGACCGCCACGGCGCGGACGTGATCGTCCACGGGCACGCGCACGACGGCGCCCCCGAGGGCGTCACGGAGGGAGGCACGCGGGTGCTCAACGTCTCACGCCAGGTGCTGGACCGGAAGCCCGGCGCCCGGTCCTACGTCACCTTCGAAGTGCCCGAGGACTGACCGGCCCTCCGGGACCGGGCCGGCAGGCCGTGCCTTCGCGCGCCTCGTCACCGCTTCCAGAACAGCAGCCGCGCCGCCACGAACATCAGCGCTGCCACGATGAACATCGCCACGATCGACCCCCAAAAGACCCCGGGCGTCTCCAGCGACTTGGGCATCGAGTTCATCCCGAGGACTCCGGCGATGACGGTCATCGGCAACAGCGAGACCGAGACGATGGTGAGCACGCGCATGATGTCGTTGGTGCGCTGCGCGGTCCGCGACATCAGCACGTCGAACGACCCGAAGATCATCTCGCGGGTGGAGTCGATGGTCTGCAGCGCCACCTCGAGGCGGTCGGCCAGGACCCCGAACTCAGCAGCCGCGGAACTGCCCGAGATCACGTCGAAGCTCGGGTGCGCGAGCGTGACGAACACCTGGCGGTGCGGCGAGAGCCGCCGGCGCAGCCGGCCGAGCTCGCCGCGCAGCCCCACCAGCCGGCGCACCGTCTCGTCGCCGTGGTGGCCGGCGAGGATCTCCTCCTCGATCCCGTCGATCTCCCGCTGAAGCGCGTCGAGGCGGTCGAAGTACGCGTTCAGCACCCACTCGAGCACCTGGGCGAGGAAGCTCGGGGCGTCCAGCCGTCCGAGCGCCGAGTCCCCGCGCAGGTGCTCGGCGAACTTGTCGATGGACTTGACGCTCCCGTGACGCAGGCTCACGAACCAGTTGCGGCCGACGATGCAGACGAGCGAACGCGATTCGCCACCCGCGTCCTCGCGGTCGGGGAGCAGGACGACGCCGAGCTCGAAGGTGTCTCCGGCGTCGCGGATGAACGGTCGGTCCGATGGAAGCGACTGCAACTCCTCGTGATCCAGCGGAACGAGAGCCGCCACCCGCTGGAACGCGTCGTCCCGGGAGGTGTCCGCGTCGATCCACAGGAGGTCGCCCTCGTCGAGGCTCTCGAGGTCCACCCTCTCAGGATCCACGTCGACGTCGTCGCCGTCCGCGTCGTAGAGGAATGCGCTCAATCCTTCGTCCCGGGGCGCCGGTGCCTCGCGGTCTCGCTCGGCGGTCTCCGGACCGTCGCCGGCGTCCACGCCGGCATCTGCCGCCACCGTCCGCTCTTTCCGCGCGTCGTCCACCCTTCACCGATGCCCGGCGGAGACGAACCTCGCGCAGCTGCGCCGTCGACGCACGTCCCTTGCGCGTCGACGCATCGCCGCCACGAGTGCCGCGCATCGGGAAAGCCTTGGGGGACGGGTGGGCTGCTGGAGTCAGGCCTGCCCACAGTTGACCGCACCCCAGAAGGAGGAGCCATGGACATCTTCGAGGAGCTGCACCAGGAGCACGAGAGCGTAGCCGAGCTGATCTCAGAGCTCGAGGAGAGCGGGCGCGACGACAAGAAGTTCCGCACGCTCAAGGAAGGCCTCACAGCCCACGCCAAGGCGGAGGAGAAGGTGTTCTACAAGCGCCTCGAGGACGAGGACGCCACGCGCGACACCGTCCTGGAGGGCTATGAGGAGCACAAGCTCGTCGTCAAGGTACTCGGCGACCTGGAGCGCACCACGGACGACGACGACAAGTGGATGGCGCAGCTCACGGTGCTCAGGGAGAACGTGGAGCACCACGTCGAGGAGGAGGAGGGCACGCTCTTCCCCAGCGCACGCGAGGTGATCGGAGAGGACGAGGCCGTCGAACTGCGGGAGCAGTTCGAGAAGGCCAAGAAGGACCTTGCGGCCTGAGACGCGGAGGGGGCGCGCGAGCCAGTGCCGGGCGCAGCGGCGCGTGAGTCAGTGAGCGGCGGCCTCGCGCGTCAGGCAGCCGCCAGCCAGGCGAACCGGCGGTCGGCGCGCCGGACCTGGCCGTCGAGGAGGTCCAGCACGGCCTCCTCGACGGCCTCCCACTCCTCGAGATCGTCCGGCGCCGCGCCGCCGTCAAGCGCGTCCAGCGCAGCGAGGATCGTCCGCCCCTCGCTGAACCGGTCGATCACCCGCGGGTCCACGTAGGACGTCCGGCACACGGCCGGCGTGTTGCCCAGGTAGTCGGAGACCTCGCCGACGGCGCGCGCGACGGCACGCTTGCGCGCGCGCTCCGACCTCACGGCGGGAACCGATACGGCCAGCGCCACCGCGGCGAGCACCGTCGCGTGCCACGTGCGGAAGTCCTTGGCCGTGAACTCGCCGCCGGTCCCCTCCTTGATGTAGTCGTTGATGTCGCCGGAGCGGACGTCCACCCACGTCCCGCGGCGGCCGCGGTAGGCCAGCAGTTCCTCTCCGCCGCCGCTCCGCGCCTTGAGCGCCCTGAGCACCTTGCCTGCGTCAGGGTCCACCAGGCTGCGACGCTGGTGCACGCCGGCCTTGCCGGGGAACTCCAGCTCGATGCGGCCGTTGCGCCGCGCGACGACGTGCTCGCGGCGCAGCGTGGCCAGACCGAACGACCCGTTGGCCGCGTACTCGCTGCCGCCGGAGCGGATGTACGCGCGGTCGAGCAGGCGCACCGCGCACGCCAGCACGCGCTCGCGCGTGAGGCCGGGACCGTGCAGCTCGGCCTCCACCTTACGGCGCAACTGCGGTAGCGCCCGCGCGAACTCCTCCATGCGCCGGAACTTCTGCCCATCACGGCGGTGGCGCCAGCGCTCATGGTACAGATACTGGCGCCGCCCGGCCGCGTCGGTCCCGAGCGCCTGCAGGTGCCCGTTGGGCCACGGCGAGATCCACACGTGCTGCCAGGCCGGCGGGATCTTGAGCGCCTCGATGCGCGCCAGTGTCTCCGCGTCACGCACTCGCAGGCCGTCCGGCCCGACGTAGAAGAACCGGTCGCCGCGGCGCCGCCTCTGCACGCCCGGCGCCGTCGTGTCCGAGCGCCGCAGACGCTGCGCCCGCGGCGCGCGCGGCCTCTCTTCGGCCTCCGCAGTCCCATTCGTGCCTGTCGCCCCGGCTCCATTCGTGCTTCGCATGCCCCCGGCATTCCCCCGCCGACAGAAGCTCACTCGTACTGCCGTACACCCCCGCGCGTGTCCCCCAACGCATGCAAACACCCTGCAAACAGTGCAGATCGTTCAGTCTCGTCCAGTCCACGGGGCGAGGGTTAGGGCCGGATTGCCGTGGAAGACCCTAAGGGTACGCAAGGACCACAATCAGGGAGGCCAGCTTCTATGGCGACCGTGGAATCATCCATCGACGTGAACGTAGACAGCACCACCGTCTACAACCAGTGGACGCAGTTCGAGAGCTTCCCGCAGTTCATGGAGAACGTGAAGTCGGTCCAACAGATCGACGACACCCACCTCCACTGGGTAGCCGAGGTCGGCGGCGAGACCCGCGAGTGGGATGCGGAGATCGTCGAGCAGATCCCGGACCAGCGCATCGCCTGGTCGAGCATCAGCGGAGAGCCGAACGGCGGCGTGGTCACGTTCCAGCCTCTCAGCGACACCTCCACCAAGGTGCACCTGCGCCTCGACTACGAGCCGCAGGGCGCGATGGAGAAGGCCGGGGACCTCCTCGGCGTGGTCGACCGCCAGGTCAAGGGCGACCTGGACCGGTTCAAGCGGTTCATCGAGAGCCGCGGCACCGAGACCGGCGGCTGGCGGGGCACCGTCGCCGCCTGACGGACGCGGCGTCCGGCGTCCGCAGCGGGCCCGGACGGACGGCTCAGAAGACGACGCAGTACACAGCACACACGAGGGCCGGCCGGCGGCAACGTCGGCCGGCCCTGAGTGTCGGGCGGGCGGTCGAGCGTGGCTCGACCGCCCGCCTCATCCTCCCGGCTTCTCGCCTTGCAGGTGGTCGCGACTCGGCGGCGTCCCGGCCGCCTGCTCGGCCGGCGCCCCGAGGCGGAGCAGGCGGCCGCCGAACGCGACCGCGCAGATCGCGTACCAGGTCCAGCCGAGCAGCAGGCCTCCGATGACGTCCGAGGTCCAGTGCGCGCCCAGGAACACGCGCGAACACGCGACGGCGACCGCGATGCCGACGGCGATGCCGCCGAGGGTCGCACGGACCCGCGGCGAGCGCCCACGACTCAAGACGAGCGCCACGGCGGCCCAGGTCGCCGCCGCCGCCGTGGCGTGGCCGCTGGGGAAGGAGGGACCGGTGAACACGTGAAACGGCGGCGCGTCCGGGCGCACGCGCTCCACCGTGTACTTGACCAGGTTGGCGAGCGCGAGCTGGCCGGCGAGCACCGTCAGCAGGAAGAGGACCACGGACCAGCGCCGCCAGGCGCGCAGCGCGTAAGCCGCGGTCGTCACGCCGGCCGCGATCACGACGAGCGTGCTCCCGGCCATGGTCACGATACTCAGGATGAAGATCGACGCGTTCGTGGCGTGGACGGCCGCCCAGTGCGTGACGGCGACGTCGACGGAGACCACCCCGGTGCTGGACCGGATCATGGCGACGAAGACGCCGAACACGACGAAGACGAGGAGCACCCCGACCAGCGCCACCGTGAGGCTCAGCCCCGCGACGGCTTCGGGGTCAAGGCGCGCGCGAAGGAATGTACGCACAGTGCGATGACTGGCGAGCTCCTCCCCGAGCTGCCGGGACGCCGCGGCGGAGGGGTCGGCGCGCGGGAACGATCGAAGCACGACGCTCCAGACCAGCCCCGCCGCCACGCTCAGCACGGCGACTACGGCGACCTCGATCACCACTCGTCTTCCATCGTCGTCTTCACGCCCCAAGGCATACCCCGCCCGCCCCGGTGCGTCGACGCCACCGTCGTTAGGCAGCTCTCACAGCGGGCACCACAGGGCCATCAGTGGCGAACGGAGGGACGGCATGGCAGCAGGCGCGTTGCACAGAGTAGAAGCCGTGCGGTCTACAAACGGCGACCGCGCGCGGGACTTCTTCAGCGCCCGGCCCGGGAGCGTCTCGGACGCCTTCGGCCGCCCTCTCGGCGGGTGGCCGACTCTCCTCGCCGCAGTCGCGCTTTGGGCGGCCGCCTTCGTCGTGCTCGGCGTCACGCTCATCGGCCTCGGGCTTCTCCTCTCTCACGTGCTGGTGCCGTCCGGTCTCGACCGGGTGGACGTCTCGTGGAGCGACTGGTTCGTGCCCCAGCGGACGGCCGCCCTCAATGACGCGACGCGGATCGGCTCCGCGCTCGGGTCGACCCCGGTGATCCTGGCGGTCGGCGGGGTGATCGCCGTGGTCTTCGCGATCGCGCGGCTTCGCGCCCCGTTCCTCTTCCTCTTCTGCGCCATGACGCTCGAGTTCGGAGTCTTCCTCCTCACGACTCTGATCATCGCGCGGAACCGTCCGGACGTGCCACGGCTCGATGCCGCTCCTCCCACCTCGAGCTACCCGTCGGGCCACACGGCGAGCGCCTGCACCCTCTACGTCGGCCTCGCCATCGTCCTGGCCTCCTACATCCGCGGCACGGCGGCGCGCGTCGCCGTGTGGGCGCTCGCCGTCCTGCTGCCCGTCGCGGTCGGCCTCTCGCGCGTGTACCGCGGCATGCACTACCCGTCCGACGTGCTCGCGGGCGCCATCCTCGCGGCCGGCGCGCTCATCCTGGCTCTGCTGGCGGTGAGAAGCCTGTCGGCCGCGCGGCGGGAGCGTGAGACGAGGGAGAACCAGTCGCCGGGCCGGGAGCCGGAGGTACAGCAGTGAACGTCGGCGTCCTGGCGCACCCGGAGAAGATGATGGACGGCGGGCTCGACGATCTGCGCGCCGCGCTCCGGCGTCGAGGCGTCGACCGGCCGCTGTGGCGCGAGGCCCCCGACGGCGAGGCAGTGCCGCGGCTGGTCGAGGAACTCCTCGGCCGTGGAGTCGACCGCCTGGTCATCTGGGGCGGTGACGGCACGGTGCGGGCGTGCATCGACGCCGTCGGCTCGGCGCCCGTGACACTGGGGATCATGCCGGCGGGCACCGCCAACCTGCTCGCCGCCAACCTCGGCATACCTACCGACCTCGAGGCCGCACTCGACGTCGCCCTGTCGGAACGGCGGCGAAGGCTCGATGTCGGCACGGTGAACGGCGAGCGCTTCGGCGTCATGGCCGGCGTCGGGTTCGACGCGCTGATGATCCGCCGCGCCGACGACGGCCTCAAGGACAAGCTCGGCCGCCTGGCCTACGTCGCCGCCGGCGTCGGTGGTGTCGGCCGCTCCGCCGTCGGCACGCGTGTGGAGGTCGACGGAGAGACGTGGTTCGACGGGCCCACGACCTGCGTGCTCGCCGGCAACCTGGGCGACGCGTTCGGCGGCATCGTCGCGTTTCCCGAGGCACGGCCCGACGACGGGCTGCTCGACGTGGGCGTCGTCACCGCCGACAGCGCCCTCGACTGGGCGCGGACGCTGGGCAGGACGATCGCCGGCGACCCGGCATCTTCTCCCTTCGTCGAGGCGACGGAGGCGCGCCGCCTGCTCGTGTCCCTCGACCAGGCCCTGCCCTACGAACTCGACGGTGAGGTCCGGCCGGAGACGCGCACGCTTCGCTTCGGCGTGCAGCCCGCCGCCATCACCGTCTGCGTCCCACCACGGGAGGATCAGAAATGAGCACTGCCAACCTTGTACCCGAGACCTGGGAGGTCACCGGCGACGACGCGAGAGAGACGCTCGCCCGCACGGGGCGCAGACGACTCGTAGCCGACGGTTTCCGGCGTCTCCGCTCCTCCGACGGCTTCTCGCACGCGCGCTCGCTCGCCTTCCTCGGCATCCTGTTGTTCGTCGAGGTCGTCATCGCGGTGATCGGCATCTCCGAAGGACTCGCCAGTCCCCGGTTCAGCAGAGCGGTCTCGCGATCGCTGGAGTGGGTGATGCCCGGGCCGGCGGGCAGCGTGCTCAAGCACGCCGCCGGCCAGGCCCATCAGGTTGCGTCCTCCGGACACTGGCTGCCGATCGTGTTGGGCACCGTGGCGGCACTGATCACCGGGACCACCGTGATGGGGCAGATCGAGCGGGCGATGAACCGCATCTACGGCATCGAGACCGACCGGCCGGCCGTGCGCAAGTACCTCCACGCCTTCCTCGTGGCGATCACCGGCGGGACCCTGACCCTGCTGGCGCTCGTCGTTCTGGGACTCGGCGGCACCTTGGCGCGTGTGTTCCAGACGGGCGGCACGCTCACGTTCTGGAGCATCCTGCGCTGGCCGCTCGGCGTGGCGCTGCTGATCGTCGCAGTGGGACTGATCCTCAAGATGGCGCCCCGCCGGCACCAGCCAGCCTGGTCCTGGATGGGGTTCGCCGCCGTCCTCACGGTCGGGCTGCTGGTCGTGGCCACGGTCCTGCTCAACATCTTCTTCCCGGTCAGCAGTTCGTTCGGCAGCACCTACGGTCCACTGGCCGGCATCATCGCGCTCGCCTTCTGGACCTACGGCACGTCCATCGCGCTGCTCTTCGGCGCGGCACTCGCGGCGCAGTTGGAGGCGGTTCGCGCCGGCGCTGCCGCGCCTCGCAGCGCGGCCAAGACCATCGCTTCGGAGCCGGACGCGGTGCGCAGCCGGACCTATCGCGACGCGGCCTAGAGAGGCGCAGTGATGGCCACGCCTGCAGCGGAGAGCCCGGTCGTCGAGCAGCGCATCACGGTCATCCGGCGCACCCTCGAGGGGGTGATGGGCATCCCCGCGACGGAGGGCAACGCGATAGACGTCCTGCGCAACGGCGACGAGATCTTCCCGGCGATGCTCTCGAGCATCGCCGCGGCCCGCAGGACGATCGACTTCCTGACGTTCGTGTACTGGGAGGGCGAGATCGGCAGGAAGTTCGCGGAGGCGCTGTCCGAGCGCGCCGAAGCGGGCGTGCGCGTACGCGTCCTGCTCGACGGCTTCGGCGCCTTCTCAATCGAAAAGGAACTGGTGGACCTGATGACCGGCGCCGGCGTGGACGTACAGTGGTTCCGCCGGCTCGGACGCATGCAGCCGCACAAGGCCAACCACCGCACGCACCGCAAGGTCCTGGTCGTGGACGAGGAGGTCGCCTTCACCGGAGGCGTCGGCATCGCCGACGAGTGGCAGGGCGACGCGCGCGACCCCAGCGAGTGGCGCGACACGCACTTCCGCCTGCGCGGGCCCGCAGTCGACGGGCTGCGAGCGGCGTTCCTCAATAACTGGGTGGAGGCCGAAGACGCGCTCTTCGACCCCGCCGTCGACCGGTTCCCCGATCAGCCGCAGCCGGGATCGGCCGTCATCCAGTGCGTGCGCGGCGCCTCGTCGACCGGGTGGAGCGACGCCTCCACCCTGTTCCGCACGCTGCTGGCCGTCGCCGAGCAGCGCGTGCGCATCACCACCGCGTACTTCGTGCCCGACGAGCGGCTCAACGACCAGCTGTGCTCGGCCGCCGACCGCGGCGTCAAGCTCGACATCCTGATCCCGGGACCGCACATCGACAAGCGCTTCGTCCAGCTCGCCGGCGAGGCGTCCTACGAGCGCCTGCTCGAGCACGGTGTCGGGCTCTGGCGTTACCAGTCCTCCATGCTGCACGCGAAGATCATGACCGTCGACGGCGTCGCGGCCAACATCGGATCGGCGAATCTGAATGCCCGCTCGGCCAAGCTCGACGAGGAGATCAACATCGTCGTCCTGGAGCCGGACCTGGTCACCCTCCTCGACGCCCACTTCGACGAGGACCTGGAGCGCAGCGAGCGCGTGGCCCCCGGGACCTGGGAGGACCGCTCCTTACCCCAGCGGGCGCTGGAGCTGAGCGCCCGGCTCCTGCGCCGCGAGATGTAGGGGTCACCGTCACGTGAGGCCCCGGAACGCCTCCGTGAGCGCGGCCTCCCTGTCCGGCGGCCGTTTGCCGTACCCGAGGTACTGCTCGCCGAAGATGGGCCGGTCGCGCACGCTTAACGTGCCCAGCGCGACCGGCCCTTCCGAGCGGTAGTCCCACTCGCGGATGCGCGCCATCGCCTGCTCCTCGTCGCGCGGGTCGTGGCCCTCCAGTTCGTAGACGCGGTCGTTGTACGACGCGTACATGTCACGAAACGTCACGCACACCTGCAGCGTATCCACCACACTGAAGCCACGGTGGGCGATCGCCTCCGCGTACAGCCTCTTGAGCAGTTCCTTGCCGTGCGAGTACCCGCGAGCAAGGTAGGTGGCTCCGGCCACGTACAGCAGTTCCAGGGGGTTGAACGGGTCCTCCACGCTGCCGTAGGGCGTCGACCGCCCGCGGTAGCCGGGAGGGGTCTCGGGGCCGGCCTGGCCGATGGTGAGGCCGTACACGCCGTTGTCGTGGACGATGAGCGTGAGGTCCACGTTGCGCTTGGCGGCGAAGAGCGTGTGCTCCAGGCCTTCGGCGAAGGTCGCGCCGTCGCCGGCGTGCACGACCACGGTGAGCCCGGGGTTCGCGAGCTTGATGCCGACGGCCGTAGGGAGAGACCGGCCGTGCAGCGAGTCGAAGCTGTTCACGCCGATGTAGTCCATGATCTTGCTGTTGCAGCCGATGTCGCTGACCAGCACGATGTCCTCCGGCCGCGTGCCGGACGCGATGAGCTGCTGGAAGACCGGCTTGATCGCATTGAGGACGGCGAAGTTGCCGCAGCCGGGGCACCAGGTGTTCCTGGCGTACGTCGTGAGGCGTGGGGCCGGCGCGCCGGGAGCTCCGTGCCCGCCGGCCGCCTTGGCGCCCTTCTTGCCGGCGGCGCTCATGCCAGCACCTCCTCGGCCTGCCGGCGCAGCTCGCCGACACCCCACGGCCTCCCGTCGTAGCGCAGCAGCCGCGCGTCGATGTGGAAGCCGCGCTGCTCCAGCAGCCGCGCGAGCTGGCCGCGGGAGTTGCCCTCGGCGACGGCCAGCGTCTCCGTGCCCTCCAGGGCCTCGGCCATCTGCCGGTCGGGGAAGGGCCACAGCACGACCGGCTGCACGATGCGGATGCCCGAGAGCTCCCCGACCTCGCGGGCCGCGCCCGTCGGCGAGCCCCAGGTCACCAGCGTCTTCTTCGCGTCCGGGTCGCCGTACACGTACACCTGCTGCACGGTGTCGAGCTCCTCCGCGAGCGCCAACCCCTTGGCGTTCCACTTGTCCTGCATGCGCACCGTGAGCTCCGGATCCTCGGTGGTGATGCCGAACTCGTCGTGCGTGTAGCTGTTGACCTTGACCACGGCGCCCGCACGGCCGGGAAAGGCGAGCGGCGAGATGCCGTCCTCTGCGAAGAGGTAGCGCTTGTAGGCGAGCGCCGGATCCGCGGCGGCCCCGGGGACTGCGCGCCGGGCGCCTTCGCCGAGCAGCGCCTCGCGCGCGGCGCCCGTGGTCGTCTCGCGCGCGGCGCCCGTGCCGGCGCCGGCGCCGCGCGGCGCGTCCGCGGCGCTCTTCTGCGGCCGGCCGTCCCAGAGCCGCGGCTGCAGTCGCGGCAACTCGGGGACGGCGTCCCGGTCGAAGCTCTGGGAGTCGTCGTTGAGGGTGCGGTCGCCCAACACGATGGCGGGCATCTGATACTTCCACGCGACGTCCAGGGCGTAGGTGCTCCAGGCGTAGGCCTGCTCAACGTCGGCAGGGGCGACGACGAAGCGCGGGAACTCGCCGTGCCCCGCGCTCATGGCGAAGTGCAGGTCGGCCTGCGCCGTGTACGTCGGCAGGCCGGTGGCCGGTCCGGTGCGCTGCCCCAGCACCACGACGATGGGCAGCTCGGCCTGGCCCGCCAGGCTGAGGCCCTCGACCATGAGGGCGAACCCGCCGCCGGAGGTGCCCACGGCAGCCCGCTCGCCCGCGTAGGCGTGTCCCAGGGCCATCATGATCGCTGCGATCTCGCCCTCCGGCTGCACCACCTTGAGCTCGAACCGGGGCGCCTGCCGGGCGAGGAAGTGCAGCAGGCCGCTCGCCGGCGTCATGGGATACCCCGCGTAGGCCTTGAGGCCGCCGCGGATGAGCCCCAGCCCCGTCGCCTCCAACCCCGTCATCACCGGTCGCGGCCCGCCCCCGGGCAGGTCGATGAGCAGCTTTTCCGTCGCCAGCTCGAAACCCGCGCGCGCGACTCGCAGGTTGAGCTCGGTCTGCTTGGGCTGGTAACGGCGGGTGACGTCCTCCAGCGTCTCCCAGGGGATCGACACCGCCCTGCAGAAGGCGCCGAGGATCGCGCTGTTGCGCATCACGCTCGGCGCCTCCGCCTGCTCGAGGATCGTCTTCACGGGGATCCCCGTGCGGAACGGGTGCGCGGAGCTCGGCAGACTGGTCGGCTTGATGGTCTCGTTGTCGAACACGGTGACCGGGCGCTGCTTGAGCCGCCAGTGGTGACGCTCCAGGGTGTCGGGCGTGAGCGCGATCATCACGTTGATGTGGTCGCGGTGCGCCGCGATGCGGCCGCGGTGGGCGCGCACGATGACGTAGTTGTGGCCGCCGCGGATGAGCGACGGCGAATCGACGTACGTGTAGAGCCGATAACCGAGCTCGTTGAGCAGATGGGCGATCATGCTGCCGGCCTGGGTGATGCCGTCACCGGCCTTGCCGCCGATCAGGACGGAGAACGAATCCACGCGGGAACCTCCTCCACGCCGCTTGCCGGTGTCGTTCCTACCCGGGTGCAGCAGGAATCATCTCACGTGACCACTGTCAGCGGCACGAATGCCGGCGCGCGCCATCCGCCTCCCTCGCCGACTCTTGACGCAGGTCAATGGAGCCGGCCGTTGTGAGGGAGTACCTTGACACTGCGACAAAAGTGAAAACCACGCGAAAGCGAGCAGTGCATGGCAGTCCGCAGCATCGTGAAGATCGACGAAGACCTCTGTACCGGGTGTGGCGTGTGCGTCACTCCGTGCGCCGAAGGCGCGATCGAGATCATCGACGGCAAGGCCAAGGTCGTGAAAGAGGAGCTGTGCGACGGCGCCGGCTTCTGCCTCGCCGTCTGCCCCGAAGGAGCCCTCACCGTGGAGAAGCGTGACGCCCCCGAGTTCGACGAAGACGCCGCTGCCCAGAAGATGGCCGAGAAGCTGGCCGCCAGCGTCAGGATCGAGCAGAAGTGCATGAACTGCGGCCGCAGCGAGGACGACGCCGTCCTGTTCCCGGCCCGCACCAAGGGCGAGAGCACGTGGGTCTGCGTCAAGTGCCTCCCCGCGCTCATCCACGGCTGAGCCTCAGTCCACCCCAGCCCTGACGGCGCCCTCAGGCGCCTGACGTTCTTCCAACCATCCCCCAGGAGGGATCCATGGCAGACAGTTACCACGCGTCCGTACACACCATGCTCGAGGAGTCCAGAGAGGCCGGCGAGAGCACCTCGTTCGACCGCATGGACGACATGGGCACTCGCTGCGGCTTCTGCGAGAAGGGCATCCGCTGCTCGCTGTGCTCGCAGGGTCCCTGCCGGCTCACCGAGAAGGCGCCGCGCGGCGTCTGCGGCATCGACGCCGACGGCATGGCCATGCGCAACTTCCTCCTGCAGAACACGATGGGTACCGCCACCTACACCTACCACGCCAACGAGGTCATGAAGACCCTGGCGCAGGCCAAGCCGGGCGGCACCTACGAGATCAAGGACTGGAGCAAGCTGGAGACGCTCGCCGGCGTCGTCGGCGAGGCCGTGGAGCCGCGCGACACGCTGCCCAAGCGCGTCGCCGACGCGATCATCGCCGAGTTCAACCGCGACCATCAGAGCCCCTCGCCGTTCGTCGAGAAGATGGCTCCGGCCAAGCGCGTCGCCAAGTGGAAGGAACTCGGCATCATGCCGGGCGGCGTGCTCCACGAGAACATGTACGCCACCTCCAGCTGCCTCACCAACGTCGACGGCAGCTACGTGAGCCTCGCCCTCAAGGGCCTGCGCCTCGGCATCGCGACCGCCTACGGCGCGCAGATCCCGCTCGAGCTCGCCCAGGACGCTCTGTGGGGCACGCCTGCGCCGCACGCGATCAAGGTCGACCTCGGCATCATCGACCCCGAGTACGTCAACATCGCCGTCAACGGCCACGAGCCGATGATCGGCGCCGCGCTGATCGCCGCCGCCCATGAGGCCGCCGCGCAGGACAAGGCCAAGGCCGCCGGCGCCAAGGGCCTGCGCATCGTCGGCTCCATCGAGACCGGGCAGGAGCTCGTCCAGCGCTTCGAGGTCGACGACGTGTTCGTCGGTCTCACCGGCAACTGGCTGACGGAGGAGCTCGCGGTCGCGACCGGCGGCCTCGACGTCTTCGCCGCCGACATGAACTGCGTCGTACCGACCCTCGGCGCCACCTGCGCCGCCCACGGCACGCTCCTCGTGCCCGTCAGCGACCTCGTCGGTGTCGACGGCGCCGAGACGCCGATCGTCTTCGACGCGGCCAACGCCGGCGCGCAGGCGCAGGAGCTCATCGACCTGGCCATCGCCAACTATCCCAAGCGCAAGGCGCTCGGCCAGGTCACTCCCGAGCTGCGCACCGGCGACGCCGTCGCCGGCTTCAGCACCGAGAGCATCCTCGGCGCGCTCGGCGGCAGCCTCGACCCGCTGCTCGACGTCATCAAGAACGGCACGCTCAAGGGCGTCTGCGGCCTCGTGAGCTGCACCACCCTGCGCGACTCCGACCAGGACAGCCACACCGTCGCCATCGCCAAGGAGCTCATCAAGAACGACGTGCTCGTGCTGGCCATGGGCTGCGGCAACGCCGGCCTGCAGGTCGCCGGCCTCGAGACGGCCGAGGCCAAGAAGTACGCCGGCCCCGGCCTCACCGCCGTCTGCGAGCTGCTCGGCATCCCGCCGGTGCTCAGCTTCGGCACCTGCACCGACACCGGCCGCATCCTGTTGCTGGTGGGCGCCATCGCCGACGCCCTCGGGGTGGACACCTGCGACCTGCCGGTCGTGGCCACGGCCCCCGAGTACATGGAGCAGAAGGCCACCATCGACGCCATGGCCGCGCTGGCCTTCGGCCTCTACACGCACGTGAACCCGGTGCCGTTCGTGACCGGCGCGCCGAACCTGGTCAAGCTCGTGACCCAGGACCTGCCGAGCGTGACGGGCGGCAAGCTGGCGGTCGAGACCGACGCCAAGGAAGCCGTGGCCGCGATGCTGGCATGGATCGACGAAAAGCGCGCGGGGCTCGGTATCTGAGCCACGCAGCGTTGACCACGGGGCGGACTGACGTCCGACCCGAGCACCGGGCAAGGCATGCCGGCCAGCTGGCCCAAGCCCGGTGCGGCGAGGCCGGGGAGCGCACTACGCGCTCCCCGGCCTCTCTCATCTTCGCCCTCTGCCGCCGCCGCTCGCGATCGTCTGCTCGAGCGCGACATTCGCCGGCAGGGAGGTACGTCGTCTGAAGGTGTGAGCCTTCGATGGCACCTCCGTGGCACCTTCGATGGCACCTGGGTGCACCATCGAAGGCTCCGACCCCCCAGACGACATACCCCCGCAGTCCCCCAGTCCCTCCGGTGCGAGCCAAGAGGCAGTGGGCGCCGGGGGAGTCAGTCGCCGTCCGGCTTGAGCGAGGCGGTCAGGGCACGTTCCACACCGGAGTGCCGAGCGGCGCGTGGTCGTAGAGCCAGATCGCGTGGTCGTTGTAGAGGCGCGTGCAGCCGTGCGAGAAGTTGCGCGGGAACCGGCTGAGAAGTTGCGGCTCGTTGGTGCCGTGGATGGCGCACGGCGGGTGGTAGGACATGATCCGCGCGCCGTACGGACCGCCGGGGTTCATTCCCCTGGCGTAGACCTTGAAGTGGCCGATGGGCGTGGGCAGGCTGGGGCGCCCGGTCACGCACGGGAACGTCTTGAGCAGCCGACCGTAAGAGTAGAAGCGCAGCGTGTACTGCGAGATGTCCACCACGATGATGCCCTTGGCGCTGAGCGGCACGTCGTAGGGGTTCGGCCTGACGACCTGGACGCGGTGCACGGGCGAGGCCCCCTCGAGGTGCTCGGCGTCGGCCGGCAGTACGGCGCGCAGGCGGGAGAGGCCCTCGGTGTCGGGGCGCCAGTCCGTGCGCGCGCGTGAGTCCGCGCCCAGCGTGAGCGTCTTCCACGCGGTCCACGCGCCGTCGCTCCAGCGCTGGAGCGTGACGGCGGCGCCCGGATGCAGCGGCCGGACGGTCACCGCGAGGCCAACGCTTGCGCCCACGGTAGACGCGATCGGCGACGGAGAACAAGACTCGCGGCCGCACCTGGACGGTGACCTCGGCGGACGCCGGCAGCCAGGTCTGGCCGTCGCCGGCATAGTCCACCCGATACGTCGTGGCGAGGCGCGGCTCCATACGGCACACCACGGCGCCGCCCGCCCCGGTCACGAGCGGTCCGATCGGCGTCGGCTCGGTCTCGCCCGCCCGCAGGCGGCTCAGCTGGACGGTCGCATTGGGGATGCCGAGCCGGATGACCAGGCGCACCCGGTCGCCGGCCGTGACGGTGGCGGGCGTAGCCGTCACCGTGAGCGCGGGAGCGGTCGGCGCCGGTTGCGCGGCGGACTCGGCGGCAGGGCCTGCGCCGGCTGAGCCCCCGTCCGCGAGCGCGGCGGCCGGCGCAAGGAGCAGCGCGGCCGCGAGGACCAGGGTCACCGTCAGCGCACGCAGATCTCGCATGTCGTCCTCCGTGGTCGTCTCGGCCGCATTCTCTCACAGAGGTCCGCGGCCGAGGGCGGAGGGGCCGGCCGGCGCGGAGGGGCCGGCCGGGACGGTCAGCGCACCTGCAGCACCGCGGACGCGGCGGGAGAGCGGTGCCCGGCGACGTCCCAGGCGCGGGCGACGATCTTGTAGTCCCCGCGCCGCTCCGGCGCTGTGAAGCGCCAGGTGTCGGGCTCGTTGACGGCCATGCCGGGGATGCGCAGCACCCGGAGCACGCCGCCCCGGCCGTCGTACAGCTTGAGCTTGACGACCGCCGAGCCGCTGGAGAAGGCCGGGTCGGTGAGCGTGAACCGCACGCGCGCCCCGGCGTGAGGTGAGGCTGAGGCAGGTTCGAGCCGCACGCGGGGCGCGGCCTCGTCGCGTGCGCCGGAGGCATCCACGAACGCCTTGAGGCAGACATCGGAGGCGCCGAACCCCGAGCGCGACCGCAGGTCCTTCCAGGTGAGGCCGTCACGACTGATGAAGGAGCGGCCCGGCGCAGGCCGCGGCGCCAGGAGCTTGGTCGGGTGCTCGACGGGGATCGGCGTCGTCGACCCCGGCGTCGTGAGCCGGACGGCCACCACGAAGTCGGCGCCGGCCAGGACCGCGGCCGGAGCGCTCAGCGGGACCGTGTGGTAGCCGCCCACGGCGAGCGTGCCGGCGCCCGCCACCGGCGCGGCAGCGAGTCCGGCGAGCGACGGCGCGACGCGGACCTCGTAGGTCGCGCCCGGCTTGGGGGTGTAGAAGCTCGCGGCGGTGACGCTGCCGTCGCCGCCGCTCGTGTAGCGCGCGGCGAACCAGCCGGTCGTACTCCCGAACCCGATGCTCCGCGACCAGCCGAGCGCGTCGTGCTGGTAGATGGCGTCGTGGTTGCCCGCGGCCTCGATGCCGCTGAACACGGTGAACGTCGTCCCGAACGAGCGGTCGTAGTACGACACCCAGAAGTAGCCGCCGCGCCCATAGGACGTCCCCCAGCTGTTCTTGACGAGGAACGCCCCGGGGCCGGGCGGCCGTCGCAGGAAGCGCCCGGCCGGATACGCGTCGTCCCAGCCCACCACGCACACGTGGTGGTCGAGGTCCGTGCCGCGCGAGTAGTACGAGGCTGTCGCGGCGTTGTAGGCCGAAGACTCGTACGCCATGGTCGCGTCGACCGCGCCGTGCTGCGTCACCGCCCACTTCACCGCCGCGTTGGCCTGCGGGCTGGAGTGGCGCGGCAGGAACAGCACCTCCTGCACGTGGCGGACGGCCGTCAGCCCCTCGCGCGAGGCTCCGGGATGCGCGTAGGGGTCGTCGCGCTCGAGCACCGGCCCCTCCCAGCGGGCCACGTAGGCCGCCGAGATCGCGCTCGGAGCGCGCCCCTCGAAGCGCAGGCGCGAGCCCTGGAAGTCCGCCATGTGGTTCTCGGAGAGGTCGAGCCGCGTCTCGGGGAGCAGATTGGACTCCAGCGACCCGACGGCGGCGAAGATCCAGCAGGTGCCGTAGTGGTCCTGCAGCCCTACGCGCGTGACCCGTCCGAGCTTGCGCAGGTCGTACCTGGCCGGGAACTCACGGCCGGTCCAGGGAGCGGCGGCGGCCGGCGACGGCAGCGCCGCCGCGATCAGCAGCGCGCCGAGGAGGGCGAGGAGCGCGCCACGCGCGCGGCGCGCGGATCCTCTTCCGCGGAGTCCGTACATGCGCGAAGGATACACGCGCGCACCAGGCGTGAGGTTCCGTCGTCTCTGCGGGCTCCCGCAGAGGAGGGGCAAGACGCCCCAGAACGATAAGGCAAGAATGGGGATTGCTTCTGTCCACAAACCCGGTACAATGCCGCGAATCGGCGGCTCTGCCGGCGATCCAGGTTTCTCGGACGCGGTGACGGACCCGGCTCGATCTCTGGCGGGATCGGACGGCGCCGGACAGCCGACTCCGGGCCTTGTGGCCGGGGCGGGACACGAGTCTCGCCCCGGCCCATTCTGTTTGCCCCCACCACGGGCGGCTCGGCCGGCCCCGCCGCACCCTCGCCGTCAGGCGTCGAGCAACTCGAACCCGGTGGCAGGGTCGACGCGCCGCGTGGCCTCGTTGCCGAGGAGCTCGATGACGATCGCCTCGGCCACCACCCACACCTTCACGCCGTTGCGGATGCAGCCGGCGGTCACCCGGTCGTCGCGGCCGAATGCGGCGTGCAGGTGCAGCACCGGGTGGCCGCTCTCGTCGGGGAAGATCGTGCCGGCGCCGGCCGCTTCGTGCACGTCGTGCAACAGACGTTCCATCGGCACGACGGGCCGCGCGGCCCCGTCCTCCGGCCCGACCACCACGCGGCTGCCGCCGGCGGCGCCGCCCACGAGGATGACGGCGGCGCGCGCGATGCCTTCGGCTCGCGCCGCCTCTTCGATGCACTCGTGCACCACGTCCCCGTCCTCCAAGCGGATGACGAGCACGCGGCCGAGCTGCGCTGAGCTGTACTTCATGACGGACCTCCTGAGGACGCCCATCCTACCCGTACATACGTGCCCCCACGCGCAGGCGACGAACGATATACTTCGGACCGTCGCCCGGAGTGGGCCGGACGGCCGTTTGCGAACGGGGGTCACATGAGCTCGTACTCGTCACGCTCACACACGTTCCGCGCGCGGTGGGTCGCGCTCCTCGTCGCCATTGCGGCAGGCCTCCTGGTCGTGGCCGCTCCGGCGCTTGCCGCGCCGCCGCCCACGCTCGACCTCGCCGGCCTGCAGGCCGAACTGGACGCGCACGGCACCGTGGACGGCTTCATGAAGACCAGCATGTCGGGCACGTCGGTCACGGCGATCCCCGTCAAGATCCTCGCGGTGGTCCCCGGCTTCTACTGGGGCGACCTCATCATGTTCGAGTGCACCGACGCGGCCGTCGTCGACCTCGGCGGCATCGCGGCCGGCATGAGCGGCAGCCCCGTCTACGTCAACGTCGACGGCACCGACCGCATGGTCGGCGCCGTCTCGTACGGCGACTGGTTCACGCTGCGCGGCACCGGCCTGGCCACGCCGATCGAGTACATGACGGCCATCCAGCGGCAGTACGGCTCGGCGGCTGGGGCAGGCGACGCAGCGGCGGCCGGGGCCTCCACTGCCTCGGCGGTCAAGCTCGAGCGTCCGGTCGCCACGTCGACCGGCGCCGTGCGCAAGCTCGTGCTCGGCACCGAGGCGCAGTCCGCCGCGGCGACCGCCGGCACGTCCGTGATGCACCCGCTCGCCGAGGCGATGATCACCGGCCTGCCCAAGGGCAGCACGGCCTACCAGAAGCTCGCCACCAGGCTCGAGGACAGCGGCCTCACCGTGCTCTCCGGCGACGGCGCCGGCGACCCGGGCAGCACGCCGGCGCTCGAGCCCGGCTCGCCGGCCGGCGTGTCGTACTCGACCGGCCGCTACGCGCTCTACGTCCTCGGCACCGTCACCTACGTGGACGGCTCCGACGTCCTGCTCTTCGGCCACCCAACGCTGGGTGGCTACGCCGGCCTGGACCTCGGCCTCGGGCCCATCGAGGGCACGCTCATCGGCGCGAACGTCGACGCGGTCTGGCCGTCCACCTACACGCCGTACAAGATGATGACCCCGGCCGACGCCAAGGGCGTCGCCACGCAGGACAGGTCGGCGGGCGGGCTGGCCACGCTCGGCGGCAGCGCTCCGACGTTCCCCGTCACCACGCACGCCACCGTCAACGGCGGCGCCGCGGTCAACGACGTCACCGACCTCGGCAGCTGGTTCGCCGGCAGCTACTGGCCGGAACTGCTCGACTCGTGGGGCAACTCCCCCGGCATCACCACCCAGGTGGCCACCGCGGGTCTCTACCACGGGCTGAATATGGACCCACTCGTGGGCAGTGCCACCACGACGACGACCGTGGTGGTCAGTGACGGCGCCCAGGACTACACGTTCACGCGTGAGAACATCTGGGACAACTACGCGGACGCGACCTGGATGGGCCTGGCCGACGCGGCGGCCGGCGACGTCACCACCATCCTCGGCAACGTGTACGCAGACCCCTACGACGTGCGCGACATCGAGGTGAAGTCCGTCGACGTGGACGCCGCATTCTCGAGCACCCGGCGCCACGGGGGCATCACCGACGCGAACGTCGCCCGGGCCATCCGGTGGGGCGCCAACGCCGTGGACGTGACCTACTACCACACCGGCTCGGCGGAACCCCAGACCATGCACGCCACCCTGGACGTGCCTCAGGGCACCGACCTCAGCGGCTATCTGATCGTGATGCCGGCGGCCGGATGGGCCGAGTACTCCGGCGACTACTCCTGGGGCGACATCACCAGCGGCCCGCTCACACTTGCCCAGACCAAGGAGATCGTCGACGCCCTGCCGGCCAACGACGACGTGGTGGTCGCCTACGTCCCCGACTCCTCAGAGGAGGAGGACAGCTACTACGGGCCTACGCCGGCGGCGGAGCAGACAGTGCACGGCGACTGGGTGTTCGAGGGCGCGGTCGAGAAGGAGACCGCGGCCGTGACGCTGCGCACGCGGGGCACGCCCGCCCTCGGCCGTCCGTTCCCCGTCATGGGGTACGTGCGCCGCACGACCGGCGACGTGGACGTCGCCATCTACATGTGGGAGGCCGGCAAGCCCGAGCCGACCGAGCCTGCGCTCACGGTCCCGGCGGACGACGTCGGTGGCATGGCGATGTTCGCGGCGACGCTGCCCGGGTCCCGGCACAACGTGCTCGTCACGGCCGAGGTCGGCGCGCTCAGCGAGGACACGCTGCCTGGCGCCGCTCAGGTCGTCATCAAGGTGCGCGCGAAGACGCAACTCTCGGTCACGCGCGCCGGCGGCCGCCTGGTGCTCAAGGCTCGCGTCACCCCGGCGGACACCAAGGGCGACGTCGTGTTCCAGCGCCTGGTGCACGGCCGCTGGGTCGCCGCCGGCAGCGCCGAGGTCAAGTCCGGCTCTGCCAGCGTCAGGACCGGCGCGGCGTCCAAGGTGCGCGCCCGCTTCACCGGCGGCTCTCTCAACGCCGCCAGCGCCTGGACCACCGTCACCGTCAAGTGAGGTGGGGGAGCGCCGGCCGGGCGGGCATCGCCCGCCCGGCCGGCGCTCCCGTCCGTCAACCTTGCTAGACTCGGCCGCGTGACTCCGGCCTCCATCCCCTCAGATCACGTGGCCTCGCCGCGCTCCGCCCGCGACCTCCTGCGCGAGGTCTTCGGCTTCGCCGAGTACCGGGAGCACCAGGAGGAGGTCGTCGACCACCTCGTCGCCGGCGGCGACGCGTTCGTGCTCATGCCCACGGGGGGCGGCAAGTCGCTCTGCTACCAGCTGCCGGCCATGGTCCGGCACGGCACCGGCGTCATCGTCTCGCCGCTCATCTCGCTGATGAAGGACCAGGTCGACGCGTTGCGGGCGGCCGGCGTCAGCGCCGCCGCCTACAACTCCTCGCTCGAGGCGGACGCGGCGCGCAGCGTGCTGCGCGCCCTGCACTCCGGCGAGCTCGACCTCCTGTACGTCGCTCCCGAGACGCTCATGACCGAGGGCTTCCTGTCGCGCCTCCTGGGCCTCGGCGACGACGGCGGCGCCGTCGCGCTCTTCGCCATCGACGAGGCGCACTGCGTCAGCCAGTGGGGCCACGACTTCCGGCCCGAGTACGTACAGCTCGGGCAGCTCCGCGAGCTCTTCCCCGGCGTGCCGATCATGGCCTGCACGGCCACCGCCGACCCCGAGACGCGGGACGACGTGCGCCTGCGGCTCGGGCTGCAAGACGCGGCCGTGTTCGTCACCGGGTTCGACCGCCCCAACATCCGCTACACCGTGGTCGAGAAGCGCGAGCCGCTGCACCAGCTCACGCAGTTCCTCACCGCCCACTCCGGCGAGTCCGGCATCGTCTACTGCCTCTCGCGCAAGCGCACGGAGGAGGTCGCCGAGCGGCTCCGCGCGCACGGGGTCGACGCCGCCGCCTACCACGCCGGCCTGCCGGCGGACGAGCGGCGGCGCGTCCAGGACGCGTTCGCGCGCGACGAAGTTCAGGTCGTCATCGCCACCGTCGCCTTCGGTCTCGGCATCGACAAGAGCGACGTGCGCTTCGTCGTCCACTACGACCTCCCCAAGAGCGTCGAGAGCTACTACCAGGAGACCGGGCGCTCGGGCCGCGACGGCCTGCCCGCCGAGGCCCTGCTGCTCTTCGGCCTCGGCGACGCCGCCGTCGTGCGCAGCCTCATCGAGGGCGGCGGCCGCAACGCCTCGGCCCGCGACGAGTACGAGCGCGACCCCGAGCGGGTGCGCATCGAGATCCACAAGCTCAACACCATGGTCGGCTACGCCGACGGCCTCAGCTGCCGGCGCGAGGCGCTGCTCGGCTACTTCGGCGAGCCCTACCCGGCGCCGTGCGGCAACTGCGACATCTGCCTGGAGCCGCCGGAGACCTTCGACGCCACCGAGCAGGCGCGCATGGCGCTCAGCTGCGTCTACCGGCTGTGGGAGCGCGACGGGTACGGCTACGGCGTCGGCTACGTCATCGACGTCCTGCGCGGTTCGGAGAACGAGAAGATCGTCAGCCGCGGTCACAGCGGTCTCAGCACCTACGGCATCGGCGCCGAGCTCAGCCGCGACCACTGGCAGAGCCTCATCCGCCAGCTCATCCACCGCGGGTACCTCGTCCAGGACATCGCGCGGTACTCGGCGCTGCGGCTCACGGAGTCGGCGCGGCCGCTGCTGCGCGGCGACGAGACGCTCGTCATGGCCAAGCCGAGGATCCGCGTGCCGACCAAGAAGGAGCGGGTGCGCACCGCCCGCGCCGGCCGGGCGGCCGATCTGGCGGGCATGCCGGTCGACGAGGATCTGTTCGACGAGCTGCGCGCGCTGCGCAAGCAGCTCGCCGACGAGCAGAACGTGCCGGCCTACGTGGTGTTCAGCGACGCCTCGCTGGCGGAGATGGCGGCGCGCAAGCCGGCCACCTCCACGCAGCTGCTCGAGGTCAACGGAGTCGGCAAGACCAAGCTCGACCGATACGGCGACGCGTTCCTGGCGGTGATCGCCGAGCGCGCCTCCGGCGGCTCGGCGCCCGGCGGCCTGTTCTAGCGGCCGCCCCGGGCTCTCGTCGCGCTCAGCGCATCCCGGCGGCGTGGAACAGCTCGGGCAGGCTCACGCACTTGTAGCCGCGCGCCTTGAGCCCGCTCAGGATCGTCGGCAACGCCGCGGCCGTCTGCCCGCGCAGGTGCATGCACACGATGGCGCCCGGGTGCACGTGCGAGAGCACGCGGGAGGCGATCACGCCGGACCCGGGTTCGCTCCAGTCCTGCGGGTCCACGTCCCAGAGGATCACGCGGTAGAAGCCCACCGCGGCCGACGCGCTGGTGGTGGACGAGTTCATGGCGCCGTAAGGCGGACGGCAGTACGGCACCGGGGAGTAGCCGGTAGCGCTCCACCACGGGTCGATGCTGCGCAGCCACTCGCCCTGCACGGCGCCGGCGCTCTGACGGGTCATCATCGAGTGCGTCCAGCCGTGGCTGCCGACGGCGTTGCCCTCCTGCACCGTGCGGCGCATAAGGCCGGGGCTGGCGGCGGCGTACGGACCGAGCGGGAAGAACGTCGCGTGCATCTTGTAGCGCTTGAGCGTGTCGAGCATGCTCGCCCACGGGCCGGCCCCGCCGTCGTCGAACGTCAGCGCCACGACCTTGCCGGCGCCGCTCACGTGCCGCCAGACCCCGCCGCTCACCGCACGGTAATCCCTGAACGAGCGGCGGTTGGACACGGTCTGGTTGCCGGCCTCGTCCTTCAGCGTGAACTGGATGCGGTACACGCCGGGCACGAACCCCTTGCCGTTCTTGTAGCGCGGGGTGATCTCCAGCGTCCGGGTGCCCGAGCTTCGCTGGAGGCCGGACTTGCTCGCCGCGGCGTAGCCGTACTGGTCGGTGATCCTGTAGGAGAGCTCCACCGGACCGCTGTGCTCGTCGATCGTGAACCTGGCCGACACGGGCTCGATGCGGCGGATGATGCCGGGCGCGACGCTCTTCCAGGCGAAGTGCGGCGGGCGCGTGTCGATCTTGACGGTCACCGTCTGGGCGTCTCGGCGTTGAGAGCGTTGTCGACCGAGTAGAACTCGACCGCGTGCTCGCCGTCGTTGGAGTGATCCTTGGGCGCGCGGACCAGCACCTGGTCGCCGACATGCCAGTCGCCGCCATCCACGCGAGAGACGGTGGCGGCGACCCCGGAGGCGTCGTCGGTCGCCGTGAACTCCACCGTGGCGGTGTCGTTGCGCCAGCGTGAACCCATGCCCTTGGCCGTGGTGACCGGCGCCGTGACGTCGCCGGGCGACGGCGACGCGGTGGGCGTGATGGTGGGGACCGCGACCGGCGCGGCCGGCGGCAGAGACTCGGGGGAGACACGGGGGCGCTGGTCGCGGCGGAGGCCACACTCACCACACCGGGCAGAGCAAGGCCGAACGCGGCGATGAGGATGAGCAGATGACGATACACGTCTGCCTCCCTGCGGCCCCCGGCGCGAACCCGGGGGAGGCCCGCGATGCGCTGAAAAGATGTCTGCGTACTCCGTCGACGATTCTAGGCGCACCCTTGAATGCCTGCACCCGGCGCCCGGGGCCGGGCGATGGCCATCCTACGGCAGGCGGCCGGGCGCGGCGTGGTAGCCTTGCGGGATGGTCGACCTCCCCCTCTTCGCGTCCGTCCCGCGCGGGCTCGAGTCGCTGCTCGCCGGCGAGCTGCGAGGCCTCGGCGCGGCGCACGTCAAGCAGGTCCGCGCCGGCGTGTCCTTCGCCGGTCCTCTCGAGATGGCGTACCGCGCCTGCCTCTGGTCGCGGCTGGCCGGCCGGATCCTCCTGCCTCTGACCACCGGCGCGGGGGGCGACGGCGACGAGCTGTACGCCACGGCCCGCCTCGTCGACTGGAGCGAGCACCTGGGGCCGGACGACACGCTGGCCGTGGACTTCAGCGGCACCAACCAGCGCATCCGCGACACGCAGTACGGCGCGGTGCGCGTCAAGGACGCCATCGTCGACCAGCTGCGCGAGCAGAGCGGCGGCACGCGACCCTCGGTGGACCCGCGCGCGCCGGACGTGCGCGTCAACGTGCACCTCGCGGGCGGGCGCGTGACGATCTCGCTCGACCTGAGCGGGCAGAGCCTGCACCGGCGCGGGTACCGCGCCGACAAGGTGCAGGTCGAGGCGCCGCTCAAGGAGAACCTCGCCGCCGGCGTGCTGCAGTACGCGGCGTGGCCCAAGGTGGCCGCCGCCGGGGGCAGCCTGCTGGACCCGCTCTGCGGGTCGGGCACGCTGCCCATCGAGGCGGCCCTCATGGCCGCGGACGTCGCGCCGGGACTGCTCCGCGCCGACGACGAGGCCACAGGCCCGGTCGGCCGGTCCGGCAAGAAGGCCCCGGCCTTCGGGTTCCTGCGCTGGCGCGGCCACGACGCGCGCGCCTGGCAGGCGCTGGTCGCGGAGGCGCGCGAGCGGCGCGCGGCCGGCATCGCCCGGATGGCCGCGGCGCGGCCGGGCGTGAGCATCCGCGGCAGCGACCGCGACGCGCACGCCGTCAAGATCGCGAGCGACTTCGCCCGGCGCGCCGGCCTGCACGGCCTGGTCGCGTTCGAGGTGGCGGACCTGGCGGAGGCCGCGCCCGCCGCCGGACACGGCCTGCTCGCCACCAACGCTCCCTACGGCGAGCGGATCGACGCCGGCGAGGCCGAGGCCGTCTACCGGCAGCTCGGCGAGCGCCTGCGCGGCCCCTTCGCCGGCTGGGACGCCGTCCTCCTCGCCGGCGACCGCCGGCAGCTCGGCGCCGTCGGTGTGACGGTGAAGCGCGACGCCCAGCTGCGCAACGGCCCGCTCGACTGCGTGCTCGCCTACTTCGAAGCGGGCGCGGCCCCGGCAGGATCCGCCGCGCCGCGCAGCGCCCGTGCGGCCGTCCGCTCGGCCGCGCCCAAGCCGGCGCGCGGCGGCCGCGCCCGAGCACGACCCGGACACGCCGGCCGAGGACGAGACCGCGCCGCCCGCGTCCGAGTCTCGCGGGCCCGCCGCTCACGGCATGCTCGGCGGCGGCGCCGAGTACCTCGCCAACCGGCTGCGCAAGAACCAGCGCCGGCTGGCCAAGCGCCTGCAGCGCGAAGGCATCACCTGCTACCGGCTCTACGACGCCGACCTGCCGGAGTACAACCTCGTCGTCGACGTGTACGGCGACTGGGTGCACGTGCAGGAGTACGCCGCGCCGCCCGAGATCGACCCCGGCAAGGCCAAGCGCCGGCTGGACGACGCGCTCGCGGTGATCGGCGCGGTGCTGGAGGTCCCGGCTCGGCAGATCGTGCTCAAGCAGCGCCGCCGTCAGCGCGGGGCGGCGCAGTACGAGCGCCGCGGCGACAAGAACCTCCGGCTCCCGGTGGAGGAGGACGACCTGCGCTACTTCGTCGACCTGAACACCTACCTCGACACCGGGTTCTTCATCGACCAGCGCATGACCCGCCGGCTCGTGCGCCGCCTGGCCGGCGGCCGCCGCTTCCTCAACCTGTTCGCCTACACGGGCACGATGACGGTCAACGCCCTCGCCGGCGGATCGCCCTCGTCGACCACGGTCGACCTCTCGTCCACCTACCTCGAGTGGGCGGAGCGGAACCTCACCGCCAACGGCTTCACCGTGGGTGGGTCCTCTCCCCACCAGCTCGTCGCGGCCGACTGCCTGCGCTGGGTGGCGGAGGACGAGGGTCAGTACGACCTGATCTGGCTCGACCCGCCGAGCTTCAGCAACTCCAAGCGGATGGGCCGCGCCACGTTCGACGTCCAGCGCGACCACGCCGACCTCATCCGCCTGATCGCGCGCCGCCTGCTGGCGCCCGGCGGCATCCTCCTGTTCGCCAACAACCTGCGCAACTTCCGCCTGGAGCACTCCGAACTCCACGGCCTCGAGGTCAAGGACCTCTCGCGCGCCACCCTCGCCTTCGACTGCGAACGCGGCGCCAACCGCCACCACGTGTTCCAGGTCGAGCGCGCTTCACGCTGACCCGCCCCGGCGCGCGCCGCCGACGGCGTTACGGCGCCCGAGATTGCCTCGGCGACCACCCGGGTAGCTAGCGCGTGACAAAGCGGCGGGCGGGTCCCGCCGTCCCGCCGTGGGGAGGAGGGGTCGTGCGACGGTCTGTTGCGCTGCCTGACGCCCGACTAGCCTCCCTCAACGAAGTGCGCCCGGCGTCCTGACACCCCCCTGCCGGGCACACCGGAGGCGCGGCGGGACGCCAGACCTGCCGCGCCTCCATCTTTGAGGGAATGAAGTGATTCATGGCTGACCACACGGAACACCCACCCGCGACCGAGCCGCACGACACGTCGGTCGCTCCCTACGGCTCCTGGCGCTCCCCGGTGACCGCGAAGCTCATCGCCGAGGGCGGCGTGGGCATCAATCTGCCGCAGGGCGTAGGCGAGAGCCTGTACTGGATCGAGCTCAGACCGACCGAGGACGGACGGTACGTGGTCGTCCGCCGCGCTCCCGACGGCTCCATCGCCGACGTCACTCCGGAGGGCCGGAGCGCCCGCACGCTGGTGCACGAGTACGGCGGCGGGATGTACGTGGCGTTCCGCAACGAGCGCGACGGCGAGAGCGTGATCTTCAGCGACCAGGCGGACCAGCGGCTGTACCGGCAGGACCTGCAGGAGGCCGGCGCGGACGAGCCGGCGCGCTGGAGCGCGCCGGCCGCGCTCACGCCGGCCCCGCCGGCGGACCGCGCCCACCGCTACGCCGACGGGCGCGTCACCCCGGACGGCAGGCTCGCTGGTGACCGTGCGCGAGCGGCACGAGAGCGACGGCACGGTGGTCAACGACCTGGTGAGCCCTGCCGGCCGACGCAATGGCCGGGCCGCCGAGCCGCGGGTGGTGGCGTCCGGCCACGACTTCTACGCCGCCCCGCGCGTGAGCGCGGACGGGCGGCGCCTGGCGTGGCTCAGCTGGGACCACCCGCGCATGCCGTGGGACGGCACGGAGCTGTGGACGGCGGAGCTCGCCGGCGACGGCAGCGTCTCCGGCGAGCGGCTCGTGGCCGGCGGCCCGGACGAGTCGATCCTGCAGCCGCTCTGGAGCCCCGCCGGCGAGCTCTGGTACGCGAGCGACCGGACCGGCTGGTACAACCTCTACGCCGTCTCGGTGGCACGAGGGCGACTGCCGCGAGCCGCTGCCCGCCTCGAGACCCGCGAGGCCGAGTTCGCCGCCGTGCCTTGGGTGTTCGGCCTGCAGCAGTACGCGTTCCTCGGCGACGGACGCCTGGTGACCTCGTTCACCGAGGACGGCAGCGACCACCTGGCCGTGCTCGACGAGCCCGGACGGCGACGGTCACACCCGACAGCTCCCCTGCGCGAACTCCCGCTCGCCGTACAGCAGCGTGTACTCGCTCGCGCCGCTCGGCGCCCGCTTCGGGCTGATCGGCGCGACGCACACGGAGGGCTCACAGGCCGTCCTGGTCGACCCGGACACGGGCAAGCACGACGTGGTCCGCCGCGGCCGCGCGTGCCCATCGACCCGGCCTACGTGAGCCGGCCGGAGGCGATCGTCTTCCCCACGGAGGGCGGCCTCACCGCGCACGCCAACTACTACCCGCCCGCCAACCCGGACTTCCGGGCCCCGGAGGGCGAGCTGCCGCCGCTGCTGGTCAACGTCCACGGCGGCCCCACGTCCTCGCACGAGGCGATGCTCGACCTCGACGTCCAGTACTGGACGTCGCGCGGCATCGCCGTGGTCGACGTCAACTACGGCGGGTCGACCGGCTACGGCCGCGAGTACCGCGAGCGGCTCAAGGGCGAGTGGGGCGTCGTCGACACGGTGGACTCCATCAACGCCGCGAAGTACCTGATCGCGCGCGGCGACGCCGACCCCGCGCGCGTCGGCGTCCGCGGCGGCAGCGCCGGCGGCTACACCACGCTCAACGCGCTCACGCGCCACGACTTCTTCACCGCCGGCGCCAGCCTCTTCGGCCTCGCCGACCTCGAGTCGTTCGCCACCGGCGGCACGCACAAGTTCGAGTCGCAGTACCTCGAGAGCCTCGTCGGACCGTATCCCGAGCTGCGCGACGTCTACCGCGAGCGCTCGCCGATCAACCACGTCGACGACCTCGACTGCCCGGTGATCCTGCTGCAGGGCCTCGAGGACGCGATCGTCCCGCACGCGCAGGCCGACATCATCGTCGAGGCCCTGCGCCGCAAGGGACTGCCGTTCGCCTACCTGCCGTTCGAGGGCGAGCAGCACGGGTTCCGCAAGGCGGAGAACATCATCCGCGCGCAGGAGGCCGAGCTGTACTTCTACGGGCGCGTGTGGGGGTTCGAGCCGGCCGACGAGATCGAGCCGGTGGAGATCGAGAACCTGGACTGAGGGACGCCGGACGCGGCAGCGGGCGGTGCCCCCGGCCGCCGCGTCTGCCGCCCCCTTTGTCAGGCCGTCCGGCCGCTCACACGGACTTCGGGTTGAGCACGGTCTCCCAGCCGTAACCGGCAGCAGCCGCGACCTGCTGCAGCGCCGTGCGCACGGCCGCGTAATCCCACTGGTAGTCGAAGTCCTTGCCGAAGAGGTTCGAGGCCTCCTCGATCGTGCCCGAGCGCTCCTTGCCGCCGGTCTTGTAGGTCCCGGCCGAGAAGCCGATCCCGGGACCCACGTCGTCCATGCCGCTCGACATGCCCGAGCCCTTCTCGACCAGCATCTCCCAGAAGCGGACCGTCCGGATCGCGTCGTCCACACGCGCCTTGCACGTGTAGGTGATCTTCTTCTTGCTGAGGAACGCCTTGCGCTCCGCCAGCACCGCCTCGCCCTTGAGGCTGCCGTCCTTCTGCGCCGCCAGACGCACCGGCAGACCGCCGCTCGCCGCCACCAGATCGTCGTTGAGTGACATCCCCGCTCCTTTCGAGTCTTCCTCACGTCCGCACCTGCGGATGTCGGCAGATGTGAATCTCGCCTGAAGAGGTGTGAAGTGCGGGTGAAGTGCGACGGACCGCCGTGATGGGTCGTTTGGCGGCGGGAACAAGACCTCGAGCGACCTCGGGAGCACATCCAATGACCGGACACGCACGATTCATCGCCGACGGCCTCGTTATCGTGGAAGACCGGGACGGTGACGGCGCACGACGGGCCGGCGCCACGGCGGAGCGGTGGGCGCCGGCGCCAGAATCCGAGACGGCGCCGCTCGACGCGTACTCGCGGGCCGTCATCCGGGCGGCCGAGCTCGTCGGGCCGTCCGTCGTGAACATCGACGTGAGCCGCCGGCCGGCGCAAGGGATCCGGCAAGGTCCGGGCGGACGCACGCCGGACGGACGGCGTCAGCACCAGGCGCCCGAGCGCGCGCCCGAGCCCGGCTACGCAGGCTCGGGCTCGGGCTTCATCATCACCAGCGACGGCTTCGTGCTGACCAACAGCCACGTCGCCCACGGCGCCGACCAGCTTCGCGTCACCCTGGGCGACGGGACCGAGCTCGACGCCCAGCTCGTCGGCGACGACCCCGAGACCGACCTCGCCGTCCTGCGCGTGGACGCGCCCGACCCGGTGCCGGCGCGGCTCGGCGACTCGCGCACGCTGCGCGTCGGCCAGCTGGTCGTCGCCATCGGCAACCCCTACGGCTTCCAGGCGACGGTGACGGCCGGCGTGGTCAGCGCCCTCGGCCGGTCGCTGCGCTCCGACCGCGGGAACCTCATCGACAACCTCATCCAGACCGACGCGGCCCTCAACCCGGGCAACTCCGGAGGGCCGCTGGTCACCGCCCACGGAGACGTCATCGGCGTGAACACGGCGATCATCGCGCCGGCCCAGGGCCTGTGCTTCGCCATCGCCATCAGCACCGCGATCTACGTGGCCGGCCGGCTCATCCGCGACGGGCACATCACGCGCGGGCGGATCGGCGTGGCCGGGCAGACGACGCCGATCCGCCGCCGCGTGGTCCGCTACTTCGACCTGCCGATCGAGACGGGCGTGCTGGTCGCCGGCGTCGAGCCCGGCAGCCCGGCCCAGCGGGCCGGGCTCCTGCCCGGCGACCTCATCGTCGCCATCGACGGCGAGCCGCTGGCCGACGTGGACACGCTCCACCGCACGCTCACGGAGGCCACCATCGGCCGCCCGATGACGCTCAAGGTCGTGCGGCTCACCAGCCTCAAGGAGCTGAAGGTGACGCCGGAGCGGGCGGCAGCCTGACGCGCGCGGGCGGCCTGAGGCCCGGTCCCACGCCCGCCGTCAGCCCCGGCTACGTCGAACGGCGGGCCGCCGGAGGTGCGCCCGCCCTCCGCGTCGTATACTCGGACGCCATGCGTGTCCGCACCATCAGCCTGGTCGCGATCGCCGTGGCGGCAGTGCTCGCCGCCATCGCCATCGCCGCGGCGCCGGCGTTCGCCGCCGGGTCCGCGGCCTCCACCCCTCCGCCCAAGCCGTCGATCACCAAGAAGTTCATCGCGTTCGGCGACGGGCGCAAGGCGCAGATGGCCGACTACAGCCAGCGCCACTACCACCAGCACACCTACGTGCTCTCGAACCCGCGTGCCGTCGTCCTGCACCACACCGACGGGGCCGACTGGCAGAGCGCCTGGTACACCTTCGACGCCAACACCGCCTACGTCATCAACGGCGTCAAGGAGAAGCCGGGCGTCTCGGCGCAGTTCATCATCGCCAAGGACGGCACGATCATCCAGACCATGCCGCTCACCTACCGCGCCCGCCACGCCATCGGCATGAACTGGGTCTCGTTCGGCATCGAGTTCTGCCAGGAGAGCGCCGGGCACGACGGCCACTGGATGGAACGCCAGATCCTCAACCGGCCCAAGCAGGTCGGCGCCGGCCTCAAGCTCGTGCGCTGGCTGCAGTACAAGTACGACATCAAGACGAGCGACGTGGTGGGTCACGCCACCGCCAACAGCTCGCGGTTCTTCAAGGACTACACCGGCATCAAGAACGGCGCCGGTGACTGGTTCTCCGAAGAGCTGAAGATCTTCCGCTCGCGGCTCTAGCCCGGCCGGCCAGACGCCGGAGGGACGGCTGCGCGACGCCGCAGGCGCTTCGCGCGCGCGCGTTGCGGGCGTAGACTGACGGCATGGCGGTCAGGCTCGACGGGATCCACTTCCTGGTCACGTACCGGTGCACCTACGCGTGCGACCACTGCTTCGTGTGGGGGTCGCCGGACGCGGAGGGCACGATGACGCTGGCGCAGCTCACCAGCGTCATCGGCCAGGCCGCGGACGCCGGAGTCACCGACGTCTACTTCGAGGGCGGCGAGCCCACGCTGGCGTACCCCGTGGTGCTCGCGGCGGCGAAGCATGCCCGCGAGCGCGGCCTGGACGTCGGCATCGTCAGCAACTGCTTCTGGGCGACCTCGCTCGAGGACGCCAAGGTGTGGCTGGCGCCGTTCGCAGCCCTCGGCATCGCCGATCTCTCACTCTCGTCCTACGCCTACTTCGTGGAGGACGCGAACGAGGCGAACCTGCGCAACGCGGTGCTGGCGGCGCGGGAGCTCGGCATCCCGGCGAGCGTGCTGGAGGTCGGAGCGCCGGCGGACATCGGCGTGCCCGGCGCGTGCTCCGGCGACTTCGGCGAAGTGATGCACAAGGGCCGGGCCGCGGTCGTGCTCGCGCCGGACAGGGCTTCCCGGCCGCCCGAGTCGCTCGTCACCTGCCCCTTCGAGGACTTCATCGACCCGGGCCGCGCTCACGTCGGCGCGGACGGCGAGCTGCAGATCTGCCAGGGCGTGAGCGCCGGTAACGTCTTCGCCGGAGGCGACGGACCGCCGGCGCCCGAGCACCTGGCCGCGCCGCTCGCCGACGGCCTGCGGCGCGTCCTCGACGCCTACGACCCGCGCTCGCGGCCCGTCATCCGGGAGATCCTCGCCGGCGGCCCGTGGGCCCTCGCCCAGGCCGCCGGCCACACACCGGTTCGCGAGCTCTACGCCGACGAGTGCCACCTGTGCTACGAAGTCCGCTCCGCACTGCGCGCCGCGGGCCGCCACCCCCAGGTGGTCGCCCCCGGCCAGTGCTACGCCGAGAACGAACCCGCCACCCCCTGAGGAGGGACACCATGCCGTCCGAGTGCGAACAGTTCTGGACCGCCGGGAGCTACGCCGTCGTCGGCCACCAGGCCAGCAAGAAGGCGTACCCCAAGATCACCTACGGCGCGCTCAAGGACCGCGGCGCGACTGTGTACGCCATGGACCCCGACGGCGGCACCGTCGAGGGCGACAAGGCCTACGCCGACTTCGGCGAGCTGCCGGGTCCCGTGCAGGCCGCCGTGCTCGAGCTGCCCAAGGAGGAGACGGCCGCCTGGGTCGCCAAGGCCGCGGACGCCGGCGTCCAGCAGGTCTGGATCCACCAGATGACCGACACGCCCGAGGCGCTGGCCGAGGCCCAGAAGCGCGGGCTCAAGGTCGTCACCAACCACTGCGCGGTCATGTACAACAAGCCGGGCTTCAGCGGGCACGCCATCCACCGCGGCATCTGGAAGCTGCTCGGGAAGTACTGAGCCGAGCTCCCGTCCGTCAGGGCAGCATCTCGGGCGGCTCCGGACGGTGCCTGGCCGGCAGGATCGCCACGATGATGAGACCGATGATCGGGAAGAAGATCGTCAGGATGATCCAGCCCGCGCGGTTGAGGTCCTTGCGGTCGACCATGCGCCACACCAGCCACAGGCAGACCACCCAGACGATGAACCAGATGGTCCCGTAGACCCACCAACTCATGTGACCCTCCTCGCTCGGCCGTCCGATGAGGGCGGCGTGGATGCTCAGGGTGGGTGTACCCCGCCGGGGGACGGAACCCTGCGCGAGAACGGACCTCCACCCATCGGCGACGACACGAAGACGACAGGAGCGGCGTCGTCCGATGCGGCTGCCCGGCAGGACGACGACCAACGCGGTCTGCGAGCCTTGACACTCTCGCAGGTCTTGACCGCCGGGTGTGATGCGTGGCATGAATCTCAAGTTACCGACACTGCTACGACGCGGCCACTTCCGGCGTGTGGCTCGAGGGCCCGATCGACCGTCCCGGTACATACCCATGGAGGCTCACCGAGCCCCGCCTGACGGCTCCCACACAGGGCTGGTATCCCGACGGACTGTGCAAGTGCCGCCTCTGTGTGCAGTTGCGACCGCGAGCCGAAGGATGAGCGCACTCAGAGACAGGGTGACCGTGAGGGTCTTCTCCACTCTGAAGGATGTGTTCGGCCAGACCGAGATCGGCGTGCCGTTCGAGCAGGGCTGTGATCTCAAGTCGCTCCTGATGACGATCTGCAGCACGCCGCAGAGACAAAGGGCGATCTTCCTGGACACGGGCCTTCTCAAGCCCGAGCTTCAGGTGCTGGTCAATGGCCGCAACGTCAGGTTCCTCGATGGTCTGCAGACAGATCTGCGCAGCGGCGACGAGGTGGCCGTCTTTCCTCCCATGTACGGCGGTTGAGGCGCTGTCCGGCCGGCCGGCCGAAGGCGCACCAGGTCTTCTTGAAAGGGGCGAGCTTTCTTGAACCGCATGATCGAAGTAGACATCGGCAAGTGCACCGGGTGCGGGACCTGCGAGCTGATGTGCTCGCTGCGTCACCACGGGGAGTTCAACCCCCGCAAGGCGCGCATCCGCAAGACCATCTACCTGTACGAAGAGCTCTCAGTCCCTGTGGTGTGCACCCAGTGCAAGGATGCCTGGTGCCAGCGCATCTGTCCGGCCGGCGCCATCAGTCGCACGACGCTCAGCGACGGCGCCGAGGTCGTGAGGGTGAACCACGAGAAGTGTGTCGGCTGCCGCATGTGTCAGCTGGCCTGCCCCTTCGGCAACATCGAGGTCGGCGCGAGTGGCCACGCGGAGAAGTGCGACCTCTGTGACGGCGACCCCCAGTGCGTGCGCTTCTGCGCCCGCGGCGCCCTGCACTACATCGATTCCGAGCAGAGCATCGTCCAACGCCGGGCCGGCGTGGCGGCGCAGCTCGCCGACTCCTACCGAGGAGGGGAGTGACCATGTTCGGATGGACCGGCAAAGTCCTGCGCGTGGATCTCGCCAAGCTCTCCTGGTCGGCTGAAGACCTCGACCGGAAGGCGGCGGAGCAGTTCATCGGTGGCCTCGGCTTGGGCGCGAAGTACCTCTACGAGGAGATCGATCCGGCAGTCGACCCCTATGCGCCCGAGAACAAACTGATCTTCGCCACGGGCCCGCTCACCGGAACCGGTGCGCCGGCCGGGAACCGCTACGTGGTGGTCACCAAGTCGCCGCTCACCGGCGGCATCGCCAACTCCACGGCCGCCGGCGAGTTCGGCACCAACCTCAAGTACGCCGGGTGGGACCTCGTGATCTTCGAGGGCAAGTCTGCGGAGCCCGTGTACCTGTTCATCGACGACGACCGCGTCTCGTTCCACGACGCAACGTCGCTCTGGGGTCAGGATACCGAGGCCACGGAGCAGGCGGTCGTCGCCCTCACGGCCCCCGACGCCAAGGTGGCCTGCATCGGCCCGGCCGGGGAGAACCTGGTGCGCTTCGCCTGCGTGATCAACGACATGGGGCGCGCTGCAGGGCGGTCGGGCGTCGGAGCCGTGATGGGCTCGAAGAACCTCAAGGCCATCGCCGTCCGCGGTACCGGCGGCGTCAAGGTCGCCGACCCGGAGCGCTTCGTCGCCGGCGTCGCGAGCTGCTACGCCACGCTCGACGACCCCTACACGGAGCATTTCCACCAGACGGGCACGCCGGGCGTGCTCGAGCTCGTCCACACCTATGGCGCCATGCCCACCAAGAACTTCCAGCTGGGCGTCAACCCCGAGTACGAGAAGCTCACAGGTGAGGTGCTGGCCGACACGCACTCAGTGCGCAAGCGGATGGGAATGGGCTGCCCTGCCTGCCCCATCGCCTGCGGCCGCGTCAGCCGTATCACCAATCCGGACTTCGAGGGCATCGGTGCGGGCCCGGAGTACGAGACGATCGGCATGTTCGGCTCGAGCTGCTACACCAACGACTTCGAGCCTGTCTGCAAGGCGAACTTCATCTGCAACCGGATGGGCATGGACACCATCTCCGCCGGCAACTCGATCGCCTGCGCGATGGAGATGTTCGAGGCTGGCATCATCCCCCAGGAAGATATCGGCTTCCCGCTGCCCTTTGGTGAGGCGAAGGCGATGGTGCTGCTGACGCAGATGATCGCCGACCGCGAGGGCTTCGGCGACCTGCTCGCCGAGGGCGCCTACCGGATGAGCGAGCACTACGGTCACACCGAGTACTTCATGGGCGTGAAGAAGCAGGAGTTCCCGAGCTATGACGGTCGCGCCCTCCAGGGCATGGCGCTTGGCTATGCCACCCAGCCGCGGGGAGCCTGCCACATCCGCGGGGAGCTCCAGGACCTCGATCTGTACGGTCAGGTCGGCTGGCGCATCACGACCGACCGGGGCATGGATGCGGTCGACCCCTTGAGCTGGGAGGACAAGCCCGAGCTGGCGGTGGACGTACAGGATTGGTTCTGCCTCATCGACTCGTGCGGGGTGTGCAACTTCGTCTGGTTCATGGGCTGTCACGAGGACCAGATGCGTGAGCTGATCGAGGCGGCCACCGGCATCGACATGGGCGGACACGAGGGTTTCATGCGCACCGGCGACCGCATCTTCAACCTGGAGACGCTGTTCAATCGCCGCGCCGGCCTCACCATGGCCGACGACACGCTGCCGGAGCGGATGCTGAGCACGCCGATGCCCGACGGTCCCGCGAAGGGCTACGTCTGTGAACTCGACAAGATGCTGCCGCCCTACTACGAGCTCAGGGGCTGGGACGAGCACGGCGATCTCACGCCGGGGAAGGCGGCCGAGCTCGACCTGTCCCTGCCGACGTCTGCCTGAGTCGTGGCGCTCGAGTCTTCGGCCCAGACATACCCCCATCTCCTCGTCCTGGGGAACAGCGCCGCCGCGCTGACCGCCGTGCGCGCGTATCGCGCGCACGGCGGGACGGCGCGGATCACCATGGTCTCGGCGGAGTCCTGCCCCGCGTACTCTCCAGTCCTCACTACCTACTACCTGCGCGACAAGCTGACGGAAGAGGCGCTCTACCTCTGCACACCCGCCGACTACCGAAGGCTCGACGTGGACTGTCGCTTCGGGCTCGCCGCGGTCCAGATGGACGTCGGATCGCGGACGGTGTCGTTCTCCGACGGGTCGGAACTGGGCTTCGACCAGCTCCTGATCGCTACCGGCGCGAGGCCACGCAGGATCGGTGGGGACCTCGATCCGGAGGTGGCTGAGGAAATCTGCTATCTGCGCACGATCGCGGACGCGCGCCGCATCCGGGAGCGGGCGGCGACGGCAGACCACGTCGTCGTGCTCGGCGCCGGGCTGGTCAGTCTCCAGGTCGCGACCGCGCTCGCGCGGCCGGAGCGGCGAGTCACGTGTCTGGTCTCGTCACATCAGATCCTTTCGCAGAACATCGACGCGCAAGCAGCGGCGTTGATGTGCGCCCACGTCGAACAGGCGGCGAACATCGAGTTCGTGTTCGGCGTCGACGTCGAGGAGATCGAAAGGAGCGGCGCCGGCTACAGGGTCGGCCTGAGCTCTGGGGCGGCGCTCACCGCCCAACTGCTCGTGGCCGGGAAGGGCGTCGAGCCGAACCTCGACTTCATCGGCCGCGAGCAACTCCGCATCGACCAGGGCATCGTGGTCGATCGCAGCATGCGGACCAGCCACGCAGATGTCTACGCCGCCGGCGACGTTGCCGAGTGTCGCAACCGGGTGACCCGGAAGCGAGAGCCCGTCACCAACTGGATCAACGCCTGCGAGCAGGGGCGCATCGCAGGCGCCAATCTGGCGGGGCACGAGGTGACCACGCCCGGCTCGGTGGCCGAGAACGTGACCACACTCTTCGGGTTGCCGGTCGCGTCGATCGGGGTGACCCGCGCCGGCAAGGACGAGGCTCTCAGGGAACTGACGTGGCAGAGCAGCTCTCAGGGCGACTACCGCAAGCTGTTCCTGCGCGGTGACCGGCTCGTGGGAGCGGTGCTCCTTGGTGACATCTCCGGTGCCGGGGTCCTTCGCAGCGTGATCGCCGGCGGGCCGTCGCTTGAACGATCTCCCGAGGACCTGCTCGTTCGGCCGGCCGTGTTCGCGGATGCCTTGAAGGCGGTCGACTCGCACACTCGGGGATAGGAGCGCCTAGTCCTCGAGGCCGTCCGCGGCGGGCACGTCGTGCGGCTGCGGCGGGATCTCGTCCTCGGGGAGGCCGCGGACGTGCTCGAGAGCACGTTCGGCCGCGGCCGAGCCCTCGCGCAGGCAGTCGCCGATGCCGATGCCGTGGTACGCGCCGCCGGCGAGCTCGATGCCCGGCACGCGGGCCACCGCGGCCTCGATGTGCGCGACCAGCTCGACGTGGCCGACGCGGTACTGCGGCATGCCGCGCGGCCAGCGGAAGATCTCGACGAACTCCGGCTCCGCGCTGATGCCCATGATCTCGCGGAGCTCCTCGCGGACCACCTTGGCCATCTCGTCGTCGTCCAGCTGGGCCGCGGCCTCGCGGCCGGCGCGGCCGAGGAAGCTGCGCAGCAGCACGTGGCCGCCGGGCGCGCGTCCGTCGAACTTGCTCGAGCTCCACGTGGTGGCCATGACCGGACGGTTCTCCGCCCGGGGCACGACGAACCCGAAGCCCTTGAGCTCGTGCTCCACCTGGTCGCGGCGGAAGGCCACGGACGCGGTCGCCGTGCTGACGTACTCGATGGACGAGAGGTCGTTGGCGGCGAGCGGCGCGACCGAGCGCAGCAGGTCGCCGCTCGCCCAGGCCGGCGTCGCCAGCACGACGGCGTCGGCCACGACGCGCGTGCCGTCGCCGAGCTCCAGCGCGAAGGCGCGGGACCCGGGGCGTGCGCCGCAGTCGGCGCCGCACTCGGTCATGGTCTTCACGCCGGCGCCGGCGTGCAGACGCTCGGCCGGCAGCGAGGCGACGATGGCGTCGCTGAGGTCCTGGAGCCCGGTCTTGAACGAGTAGAAGTACGACTTGGGGCCGGGCGGGCGGGAGCCGGAGGTCGAGCCGGAGGAGGCGCCGGAGCCCGGGGCAGATCCGGAGCCGCACCGCCGCCGGGCGCGCCCGTGCCGCCGCGTGCCGCGGCGGCCTTCTGGCGCGCCTTGCGGCGCTTGAGCATCGCGAGGATGAGGCTGCGGTGCTCGCGCTCCATGTCGAGGAACATCGGGAACGTCGCGCGCACGCTCATCTGCTCGGGGTCGCCCGCGTGGATGCCGGCGACGATGGGCTCGGCGATGCGCTGCAGCGCCTCCCTGCCGAGGCGGCGGCGCACGAAGTCGCCGAGGCTCTCGTCCATCGCCGAGCCGACGGCCGCGCCGCTCGGCCCCGCCGTCGCCGCGCCGCCGCGCGGGAGGATGAGGTCCAGGCCCATGCGCATCTTGCCGGGCCAGCTCATGAGCCGGCTCATGGCGAACGGCACCATGCGCGTGGGGACCATGAGGATGATGCCCTCGGGCAGCTCGTGGAGCGCCCCGCGCGTGAAGACGAAGCTCTTGCGGATGTCCTCGTTGCAGTCGAGGAACCGGTCGCCGATGCCCACCTCGCGCGCGGTGGTGATGGGCCACGGCTTCTCGATGATCGCCGAGTCGGGGCCGCCCTCGACGACGAACCCGTCGCGGCGCACGGTCTGCACCTTGCCGCCGAACCGCGGGTCCTGCTCGTAGAGGTGCCAGTCGACGGAGGGGTCCTGCGCGCGTGCGGCTTCGAGCACGCGCGCCGCGCCCAGCCCCGCCATGCCGCCGCCGACGACGACGATGCGGAACGCCCGGCCCTCGCCGGCCCGCCCGCTCGTGCCCGTCGCCACGTCTGCGCTCATGCCGCTCACGTCGACAGGCGCTCGGTCACCACGTCGGCCAGAGCTTCGATGAACAGCGGCGAGTCGTTGGGCGCGTGCGAGCGCCGGTACTCGATGCCGAGGTTCTCCATCTGCCCGCGCAGCACGATGTCGAGGTCGTAGAGCGTCTCGACGTTGTCGCTGACGAACCCGACGGGGACGACGAGGATCTTCTTCCAGCCGTCCTCGGCGAGCGCGCGCACGGCGTCGTCGGCCTCGGGGCCCGTCCACTCGCCGCCGCCGCGACCCTTGCTCTGGAAGCCGAAGCCCCAGTCGCCCGGCGAGACCTGCGGGACCAGCTGGGAGATGGTCTGCTGCAGCTGGTCCACGTAGGGGTCGCCCTGGGCGATGGTCTCGACCGGCACGGCGTGCGCGGTGAACAGGAGGGCCCACTCGCTGACGTCGCAGCCGTCGAACGCCTCCGCGATGCGGCGGCTGAGCGCGCGGACGAACCCCTGGCTGGAGTACCAGTCCTCGAGCAGCGGGATGTCGCGGCCGGCGCCGCCGGTCGGCCGGGTCCTCGGCGGCGGCGATCTGCGCCTTGTACCTGCCGCTGGTGAGCCGCGAGGAGAAGGGGCTCATGGGCAGCGCGACCACCTTGGGCGCGTCCAGCGAGCGGACGCAGGCCTGCACGCCGGGCTCCGTGTAGAGGAACCCGTGGCGCACGCGGACGGGGCCGCCGAGCTCGCTCGACGAGCTTGAGCTCGAGCGCGGCGGCCTGGCGCGCGGTGATGGCCGGGAGCGGCGAGGCGCCGCCGATGAGCGCGTAGCGCTCCTGCACGGCGGCGACGGTCCCCGGGTCCGGCGTGCGCCCCATGAGGCGCTCCAGGAAGGGGACGACCTGCTCGGCGCTCTCCGGACCGCCGTACGCGAGCAGGGCGACGTCGACGAGGCTCTCGGTCATGCCGACCTCCTCAGCAGGGTCAGATCGGGGCGGCCGAGAGCCGGTGCACGGCGTCGACCAGGTACTTGACGTTGTCCGGCGGCACCTGCGGGATGAGGCCGTGGCCGAGGTTGAAGATGTGCCCCGGCCGGCGGCCGGCGCGGCGGATGACGTCGGCCACGCGCTCCTCGATGGCCTTGGGCGGGCCGAGGAGCGTGATGGGGTCGAGGTTGCCCTGCACCGCGACGTCGCCGAGCTGGTCCCAGGCGCGGTCGAGCTCGATGCGCCAGTCCACGCCGTAGACGTCCGCGCCGGCCTTGGCGACGAGGTGCAGCATGGCGGAGGCGCCGTTGCCGAAGTAGATCACCGGCGCCCCAAGCCCGCGCACCGCGTCCATCACGTAGCGCACGTGCGGCAGCACCAGCAGCTCGTAGTCGTAGGGGCTCACCCAGCCGACCCACGAGTCGAACAGCTGCACCACCTGCGCGCCGGCGGCGATCTGCGCCTTGAGGTAGTCCACGACGACCTCGGAGATCAGCCCCATGAGGCGGTTGAACGTCACCGGGTCCTCGTACATGAGCTTCTTGACGTGCGCGTAGTTGCGCGAGTGCCCGCCCTCGACGATGTAGCTCGCCAGGGTGAACGGCGCGCCGCTGAAGCCGATGAGCGCCACGTTGGGGTCGAGCTCGTGGCGCACCAGCTTGAGGGTGTCCATCACGTAGCCGAGGTCCGACGCGGCGTCGATGGTGTGCACGCCCTCGAGGTCGCGGGCGCCGCGGATGGGGCGCTCGATGACGGGGCCGTCGTCCTTGCTGAAGTGGAACCCGATACCCATGGGCTCGAGCGGGAGCAGGATGTCGGCGAACACGATCGCGGCGTCGAGGTCGAAGCGGCGGAGCGGCTGCAGCGTGACCTCCGCCGCCACGTCCGGCCGCCGGCACATCTCCACGAAGCTCATCTTCTCGCGGATGGCGCGGTACTCGGGCAGGTAGCGCCCCGCCTGACGCATGAGCCACACGGGCGTGGCGTCGACGGGCTTCTTGGCGCAGGCATCAAGGAGGCGCATGGGCATCACCGTGTGGGGGTGGTAGGGGTCGCAGGGAGGCTGATTGTAGCAAACGGGAGCCCGGAGGCTCCCGTCGTCGAGAGAGCGGCAGGCCGGCTCAGGCTCATCAGCCGCCGATGCGGGGCTAACGAGCGGTGGTCCGAAGACCCACCGCTCACTCGGCCGGCCTGTACCCTTCGCCCAGCGCCGCCCTGTGGCACGTGTGGCACACCGTGATCATCTCGCACTTCTGCGGCGAGACCACGTGGTACCGCAGCGACCGCGTGCTGAACTTGGACCCGCACAGGGCGCAGTGCGCGCTCTGGATGGAGCGGACCGTCGCCGGCGGCTTGGTCACGGGCGCGACGTGACCCTCCGACTGGGTCGGCAGGGGGTGGACCTGGCCCATTGAGTCCTCCCATCGGACGTGCTGCGGCTTCCGGGGCGGGGGCCGGCAAGCGGATGCAGCGTCATGATGAATCTGCCCCGAAACCGCGGGCGGGTAACGCCGGGAGAGCGTCGTCACCGGCGGGTGACGAGGCACGACGTCGCACAGCCACGGCGACACTTGGTCCCGAGCCTGACCACCCCGCGTGACTGAACATCCGGAGCGCGAGGTACTATTGGCGCAGGGCTCGCGGGCCGCCCGGCCCGTGCACGATGGAGGGGAGTCTTCTGATGAGACGTCTGTTCGTCGCGGCCGTGGTCTGCGCCGCGTTCCTTCTGCTCGCCGCTCCGGCGTTCGCCGGTCTGACGCGCCAGGCGACGCGGCGCGCAAGCGCGTGCCGGCGCCGCACGTCCCGCGCAGGGCGGCGCCGCCCTCCCGCGTCGTTCACCCCGCTGGGCGCGCGGCTCGCGGGGCGACGGCACGGTCAGCGGCAAGGTGTACGACTCCTCGCACTCCGCTCTCCCGAGCGTACGACCATGGAGTGGTGGTCGTGGTCGGACAGCGCGCAGCGGTGGAGTACGGCGAGCATGACCAGCCGGGTCGATGGCTCGTACTCGGCGTCGCCCGCGGCCGCCACCGAGCGACGGTGAGATCTGGGCGTACCCGGACGCGGACACCACCTGGGCCCGCACCGGCAGTCCTGGACGGCCGGCGGCTCGTATCCGAACATCGACATCTACCCCGGCAGGGTCAGATGTGTCGGCCACGCGCGACGGCGCTGTGGAACGACGTTCGACGGCCTCACGCTCAACCTCTGGGGCGACGACGCGTCTCGTCCTACGCCTGGAAGCCGACCGCAGACACCAGCACGAGCCCGGCGACGGTGCAGGCCGAGGCGCTCGAGCGGCACGTACACCGGCGGCAGCGTCAACTTCTGGCTGGACGAGGGCGTCGAGTTCCCGGACGCCGCTCACCGTGGCCTCCGGCACCACGCCGAGCGGCACCGATCTACGTCGAGCGAGGCGGGCGCGCAGCGCGTGCAGTGTCCCGGCTACTGCAAGTACTCCGGCAAGCCGGGAACCACGGTCACGGGTGAGCCGCGTCAACTTCCCCGCCGGCTGGCGCAACTACGTCACCGGCTACAGCGACCCCACCGGCACGCCCTCGGCGAGCTACGGCATGAAAGACCTCGCAGGGCGGCGCCACCGAGCCGTTGAGCATCAAGGTCCCGGGCACCGCCAAGCCGGGCTACTCGTACTGGATCGGCTTCCAGCACGTCGACGCAAGCGGCGACCTACCTGCCGCTGTACCTCGAGACGTCCTACCAGGTCTGCACCATGAAGCCCAGCAAGACCAGCGTCACCAAGAGCACGCGCATCCGCGTGTCGGGCATCGTCCCGACCGAGGGCCACTGGGGCTCGAAGGTCGGCCAGCCGCAAGGCGGTCGTCCTCTGGTGGCACAAGGGCGCCGCGGGTGCCCGACCAACTGGGACGCCGACGAAGCAGGGCTGGATCCCGGTCGGCTCGATGCAAGACCACCGGCACCGGCGTCCTACAGGTCGCCGTACTTCAGGGTGCCGCGCCACCGGCACGTTCGTCGTGCAGTACGACGGCGGACGACTGGTACTACGGCGGCTACACCTCGACCGCCAAGGTCACGGTGCGCTGACCGCCGAGCTAGCACGAAGAAAGCATCGCGCGCCGAAGGCGCGGACACGGCGAGGGCCGGGGCGGAAGCATCACCGCCCCGGCCCTCGCAGTTCCACGCTGAATGCGGCGCCACGGTCTTATCTCGACCAAGTTCATCGGATTTATCAACTTGTACAAGTGAAGAGCTGCCGGCGTCGCTCTTATCCACATCGGCCAATACATAAGCTTCGCTTATTTGCAGGAGCAGTCGTTACTTATGGACAATAGCTGAGGAGTCAACAGCAGCTACCCACCGTCAGCAACCACCGCGAGGGTGTCCATGGGCAAACGTTACACATCCACTCCCGACGTGCCGCGCACCGACGGAGGCGTCACGCTGTTCCGCAGTTGCCTCGTCGGGGCCGAGTACCCGGGCGTCGAGTCTTCGACCAAGTGGCTCTTCGAGCGCTTCGGCATCGAGTACACCGTCAATCCCGCGCAGACGTGCTGCACGGGTCTCGGCTACTACTCCGACCTCATGCCGATCCAGACCACCGTCGGCATCGCCGCGCGCAACGCCTGCGTCGTGGTGGACGACGAGCACCCGGTGATGAGCTACCTCTGCTCCACCTGCTACGCCATCAACAAGAAGGCCCGCAACATCCTCGACGTGCCCGGAGTACCGCGCGGAGACCAACGAGGTGCTCGACCCGGATAGGCCGCGAGTACGACGACCGCATCGCTCCACGGTCGAGCACAAGCACACCCTCGAGATCCTGTGGGGCGCGCACGACAGCGTGCCCGAGCTCATCCAGCGCCGGCTCGACGGCATCAAGGTGGCCACCCACCCCGCCTGCCACTACTGCAAGGTCTTCCCGGACGAGACGCTGGGCAACAACGAGAACTTCATGGTGCCGGAGGAGTTGCTCATCCCCGCCGGCGTCGTCACCACCGGCGCCTACAACGAGAAGCAGACGCACTGCGGGGCCGGCTTCCGCAACCGGTTCGTCAACCCGTCGATCTCCGTCGGGGTGACGCAGAAGAAGCTGCACCGGCTGCACGAGGAGCAGGTCGACGTGCTGGTGCACATGTGCCCCAACTGCCACATCCAGTTCGACCGGTACAGCGACACCATCTCCGAGGCCACCGGCGAGGAGTTCCCCTTCATCCACCTGCACGTGCAGCAACTCCTCGCCCTGGCGCTCGGCGCCGACCCCGAGAAGGTGGTCGGCGTCCAGACGCACAGCCAGGACGTCGAGCCGTTCCTCGAGCGCATCGGCGCCCGCCAGCCCGCCGCGACGGGAGGTGCGCGATGAGGGCCGGGGTCTTTCTCTGCGAGTGCGGCGGCAACATCAGCGGCGTCGTCGACCTCGAGCCGCTGGCCGAGCACGCGCGCGGACTGGACGGCGTCGTCGAGGTCAACATCAACCAGTTCATGTGCGGCACCGAGGGCCGGGCCATGATCGAGAAGGCCGTGGAGGAGCGCGGCCTCGACCACTTCGTCATCGCCTCGTGCTCCCCGCGGTTCCAGGGCCCGACCTTCGAGCGCATCGCCCGCGAGCTCAAGCTGGGCGAGAACGCCGTGGCGTTCGGCAACATCCGCGAGGGCTGCAGCTTCATCCACAAGGAGGAGCCGGTGAAGGCGCAGGCCAAGGCGAGGAAGATCGTGGAGGGCGCCGTCGCGCGGCTGCACCACATGAGCGACCTGCCACGCCGGCGCACGTTCCTCAACCGCTCGGTGCTGGTGGTCGGCGGCGGCATCGCCGGCATCTCCGCCGCCGAGGAGCTCGCCGACGCCGGCATCGAGGTCCACCTCGTCGAGCGCCAGCAGAGCATCGGCGGCTACATGTCGCGGCTCAGCAAGACCTTCCCGACCGAGGACTGCGCCATGTGCAGCCTCGCGCCCCGGCTGACCGACGCCGCCACCAACAGCCGCATCCACATCCACGCACTGTCGGACGTCACCTCCATCACCGGGCCGCCCGGCGAGTTCAACGTGACCGTCCGGCACCGGCCGCGCTACGTGAACGAGAAGTGCGTCGGCTGCGGCGAGTGCGCCGCCGTGTGCCCGGTGACCTACCCCAACGAGTTCGACTTCGGCGTCGCGGAGCGCACCGCCATCTCCCGGCCGTTCGCCAACGCGGTCCCGGCACGTTCGCCGTCGACCGCAAGGGCTGGAGCCCGTGCAAGACCACCTGCCCGGTGCACACCTCCGCGCACGGGTACGTCGCGCTGGTGGCCAAGGGCCGCTACGAGGAGGCCTACCGGGTCGCCAGCGAGCCGAACCCCTTCCCGAGCGTCTGCGGCCGCATCTGCACGCACGTGTGCGAGACCGAGTGCACGCGCGGCAACGTCGACGAGCCCATCGCCATCGCCGGCATCAAGCGGTTCGTGGCGGACAACGGCGCGCCGGCGGAGCCGCCCGCGCCGCTGCCCGTGTTCTACGACGAGCCGATGGCGAT
>CAVVGY010000011.1:0-61621 GCA_963747935.1 uncultured Thermoleophilia bacterium
TGACCATGCGCCTCATCCCTCCGACCATGAGCGAGAGCACGAAGAGCGACGGCGAGCGCGCCGTGTTCGAGGCGCTCGCCGCTTCGGCGCGCGGGGCGCGCGGGCGGCGGCGGCGGCGGCCGCAGGCCCGGACACCGCCGGCTGGACCGTCCTCCACTCGTTCGATATCGCCGACCACCGGCGGCGGCTCGCCGGCGAGATCGACTTCCTCTGTCTGGTGCCCGGGGAGGGCGTGCTCGTGGTCGAGGTCAAAGGCTGCCACTCGCTCCGTCGCCAGGGCGGCGACTGGTACTACGGGCGCGGCGCCGAGCCCGACCATCGCGGTCCCTTCCGCCAGGCCTCCGAGGCCATGCACAGCCTGCGCCGGAGCCTGGCCCGGCAGCACCCCGAGCTGAGTCACATCCCGTTCTGCTCGGCGGTCTGCTTTCCGTTCATCGACTTCACCGAGACCTCGCCGGAGTGGAACGACTGGCAGGTGATCGACCGCCGCGCCCTGCAGGCGCAGCCCATCGCGAGGCTCATCAGCAACGTGCTCGGCCACGCCAGGGAGCGGCTGGTCGAGCGCAGCGTCCCGTGGTTCCACCCCGAACGGGGAGAGCCCACGCGGCAGCAGTGCGACGCGCTGGCCGGCCTCCTGCGCCCGGACTTCGAGTTCTTCGAGAGCCCCAGGTCGCGTCTGCTGCGCGCCGAGGAGGAGGTGCGCCACTTCACCGAGGAGCAGTTCGAGGCGCTGGATGCGATCGACCTGAACCCGCGCATCGTCTTCGACGGACCGGCCGGCACAGGCAAGACGCTGCTGGCGATCGAGGCCGCGCGGCGCGCCGTCAGTCGCGGGCGCCGCGTGCTCCTGCTCTGCTTCAACCGACCGCTCGGCCGCTGGTTGCAGGAGGAGGCGGGCGACCTGGGACGCGGGGTCACGGCGCGCACGCTGCACGAGCACCTGCGGGCCCTTGCGGACATCGCGCCCACGCGCGAGCAGCGCTGCCGCCAGGAGTTCTGGCAGGAGGAGCTGCCCTCGATGGCCCTCGAGGCGCTGCTCGAGCGCGAGGGCAAACGCAACTTCTACGACGAGATCGTGCTGGACGAAGCCCAGGACGTGCTGCGCCGCAGCTACCTCGAGGTGCTCGACCTGAGCCTCAGCGGCGGGCTCGCCGGCGGCCACTGGCGCTTCTTCGGCGACTTCACCTGGCAGCGCATCTACGACCCGGACGCGCTGACCGTGGACGAGTTCCTCGAGCCGCCGGCGGAGGCGCGCGCGGCCGGCGCCGAGGTCATCTCGGCCGCGCGCTGTGCGCTGCGCATCAACTGCCGCAATACTCCGCGGGTCGCCGCCCTCGCCGTCGCCTGCGGCCACGTGCAGCCGGGCTACAAGCGCGTCCGCCGGCCCGACGACGAGGTCGAGCCGGAGGTGCTGTGGTATGCGGACGGCGACGAGCAGCTGGAGCTGCTCCGGTCCGTCCTCACAGACCTGCGCGGGCAGGGCTTCGCCGGCCCGCGCGTCGCCGTCATCAGCCCCCACGGCAACGAGGGCTGCGCCGCCGCGCAGCTCACCGAGCAGCCCTGGTGCGACCGGCTCGCCCCGCTCGTGCGGGAGCCCGGCGACGAGACCGGCGAGGCGGAGGCGGACGGCGACTGGCTGACGTCCTGCATCCCCAGCGACCTCGACGCCGTCAACCTGCACTCGAGGAGGATCACGTACTCCTCGATCTACCGCTACAAGGGGCTCGAGGCGCCGGCAGTGGTGATCACCGACGTCGACGCCCTGGACACGCCGGCCCAGCGCTCGCTCCTCTACGTGGGGTGCACCCGCGCCCTGCAGCGGCTTGTCATCCTCGCGCACGAGAAGGTGCGCGAGCAGCTGGTCGTCTTGCCGCCTGCCGACGCCTAGGCAGAAACGACTCGTCGCCGGTTCCGCCGGCCTCTTCGCGTGTCCGGCCACCGACCACCGGCCGCGCGGCGTCCGGAACGGCTGGTCGAAGACGGCGCGTTCTGCTTCGCTCGCGCAAAGCGTCCACCGCGCATCTGCATCGTCACTCTGGTGGCGGTGTCACTCGCCTCGCAGACTGACGACATGGTCCTGCCTCTTGCCGATAGTTAGCGGATGTGCTAACTTCATGCGGTATCTGAGGCTGGCTCGCCGTCGCATCAGGGAGGTGCGTGATGGCTGATCCCGAGTATCGTCCCGTCGCTCATGACCACGACGAGTTCCTAGCCCGCGCCATGAGGCGAAAGGGGTTTGCGTGCGCCTACGCCGAGAGCGCCGACGAGTACGAGTTCGTGCGCGAGCTTCTCGCCGCGCGTGCCAAGGCAGGACTCACCCAGGAGCAGGTCGCCGAGCGCATGGGCACCACCAAGAGCGCAATCTCGCGATTGGAGGGCGCCGGCAAGCCCTCGCCGTCGGTGAGCACGCTCAGGAGGTATGCCCGTGCGGTCGGCTGCGAGGTCGAGATCCGGCTCGTTCCGGCTCTCCGCCCGGCGTCAGCATCCACCGCGGAGTCCTTGCGCGACTGCGGGTAGCCCCTTACCGCACTCCTCCGCGCAGGGGCGCTTCAGCCGAGCCGGGCGATGACCTCGTCGGCGGTGACGATCTCGGCGAACCCGGCGCCGAGCGCCGTCACCGTGTTCGCCAGCACCGCGTCGTGCGGGACCGCCCGGCCCTCGGCGTCCTCGAGGTCCGGGCCTTCCACGGCGTCGGCCGCGAAGAGCACTTCGTAGTCGCGGCCGTGCGCGTCCCGCGCCGTCGTCTCGCAGCAGAAGCTCGTCATGAGGCCGCAGATCACCACCGCCCGCGTGCGGGCAGTGTGCAGCACGGCCTCGAGGTCGGTCCCCAGGAAGGCGCTGTAGCGGCGCTTGGTCACCACCACGTCGCCCGGCTGCACGTGCAGCTCGGGGATGAACTCCACGCGCGGAGTGCCTTCGACGAACGAGTCCTCCTCGTCGGCCGCGGAGAAGTCGCCCATGCGGCCGGCGTCGCTGCCGTCGGGCCGGTGGGCGTGCCTGACGAACACCACCGGCAGGCCTTGGGTACGGAAGGCGTCGACCAGCCGGTTCACGTTGCCCGCGATGTCGCGCGCGTGCTCCACGTAGGCCGGGCCGTCCTCGTCGAAGTACTCGCGCTGCACGTCGATCACGAGCAGAGCGGCCTTCCGGTGCTTGAGGTCGTAGATCATCGCGGTCACCTCCGGCTCAGTCGCCGCCGCTCTTGCCGCCGGCGTGACACTTGATGCAGTCCGTCAGCTGGGAGAGGGACTTGCCCTCGTGCTGGCCCACGACGTTCGCCTGCGTGTGGGCGTGGCACCCGAAGCACGTGTAGGTGTTCGTCCCGTTCGGGTGGCAGGTCTGGCAGGTGGACGCCTGCTTCTCGGTCCCGTGGTCCACCGGGAAGATCGGTGTGGTCGAACGTGGCGCCGCCCCAGCCGTTCGTCGTGTGGCAGCTGCCGCAGTCCTTGCCGAACGAGCCCTTGTGCTCGTCGTCCTTGGCGTGGCACGAGTAGCAGTCCTGCGGCGTCTTCTGGAAGTCCTGCATCGACTTGGCGCTGCCGTGGCAGCCGTTGCAGGGCACCGAGGCGTGCTTGCCGGTGAGCTTGAAGGGGAACTTGCTGTGGTCCACCTTGGCGTTGCCGCTGCCGTCGTGGCACGGCAGGCAGTCCTTGCCGAAGGCCGCCTCGTGCTGCGTCATGAACGCGGCGTCGATGGCCGCGTGGCAGGTCGCGCAGATGGACTGGTCGAACGCTCCCGTAGCCCTTGGGGTGGCAGTCGGCGCAGGTGAACCTGCCGCCCTGCGCCTTCTCCCGGTGGCCGCTCAGGCTGAAGCCGGTCACGTCGTGAGGGAAGCTGCTCTCGTCGAGCGAGGTGAGCGCTCCGTTGGCTCCGTTGTGGTCGGGGTGGCAGCCGCCGCACGGCGCCGAGCGCATCGCCGCGAGCGTCCCGTGCAGCCCGGTCTTGCCGCTGATCTGCCCGGCCACGTCCGCGTGGCAGCCGAGGCACTTGTCGGCCATGGTCTGGGAGCTCCACGGGGCGGTGTGGCAGGCGCCGCAGCGGTTGCCGAGCTGCGCGTGGCTGGCGACGCCGCCCAGGGGCGCCGTCTTGGCCTGGGCGTTCAGTGAGCCGGGGCTGAAGAGCACGGGGCCGAGCGCCACGGTGAGGGCGACGACGACCACCACGAGCGCCGCGCCGGCGGCGATCCCGAGGGGAGAGAAGTAAGCCTCGGCTCGTTTGCGCGTCGTCACATCGTCACCCTCGCCCTAGCGCTGCAGCGTCGCGTAGTAGAGCGCCGCCACCACGTGGATGAAGGCGGCGACGAAGAGGACCCAGGTGAGCGGCACGTGGAAGGTGTGCCAGGTGGCCAGCGCCTTGCGCCGCTTGGCCAGGCGGGCCAGCGCTCCTCGCCGCCGCCGCGCCTGGGGCCGCGCCGCGGCGCTCCGGTCCCTGGACGGTCCGCGGCACCCGCGTGTAGAGGTAGCGGCCCACCACGCCGCTGGCGACGACGACCACCGTCAACAGCATCGTCAGGCCGGCGAACCCGCTGAACTTCATGGCCGTGTGCAGGAGCACCATGTACGGGCCCACCAGGCCCGTCACCATGTGGAACTTGAGCCAGCCGGACGTGCGGCCCCAGCGCGCGTCTCTGCGCAGCTTGCGCAGCGGGTACAGGCTCGCCGTCATCAGCATGAGGACGAAGCCGGCGACGCCGATGCCGTGTCCGACGAGGCTCGACGCCGTCGGGAACGCGCCGGCCTGCGAGTACGCGACGCCGTAGAGCGCGGTGACGGCGACGATGGCCACCGCCGCCCACGCCAGCTCCGGGAGGCGGCCGAGCGCGCCGAGCCGACCGAGCGCGCCGCGCCGACCTTCGGCGCTCGGCGCCCGCACCGCGCTCGATGCCCTCACCGCGGCCCGCGCGGAGCTGCTCCCGCCGAGTCCGTCCGGGCGCCTAGACAACTGCGCCCTTCCACGCGCGCCAGCCCTCTTCGATCAGCGCGCCGACCGGTGCACCCGGCGCGCGCAGACGCTCGGCGACCCCGCCGAGGTCCGCGTGGGCCTCGATGAGCTCCTGCAGCTTGAACGAGAGGTCCTGCTCACCCATCACGACCGCGCCGACCACCACGCTCCCCACGAGCTCGAGCCTGACGCGGGCGCCGTCCTCGCGCGTCTCGACCTGCACGGCGTCGCCCAACTCCGACCAGGTCTGGCTGTCGCCCCGGGAGAGGCCCTCGAGGTCGGCGTCCTTGCCGGCGCCGACCGCGCCGATGATGGTGGTGTTCATCCGCGCCAGCCGTGTGATGTTGAGCGAGGGCCCCTCTTCGTAGCGGTAGGCGGGCCCCGAGACCATGTTGAGGCCGGCGATGCGGCCCTTGTGGACCGCCGAGTGCCAGAGGACCTCGATGGTGCGCCGGCCGGTGGCGGGATTGACCGTCTCGGCCACGTCGCCGGCGGCGAAGATGTCCGCGTCGCTCGTGCACAGGTAGTCGTCCACCAGGACGCCGCGGTCGCAGGCCAGCCCGGCGTCCCCGGCAAGGTCCGTCCGAGGTCGCACGCCGATCGCCACGGCCACCAGGTCGCAGGGGATGCGGGTGCCCTCGCCAGTCTCGACGCCGACCACCCGGCCGTCGCGACCCAGGATCCGCACCAGCTCCGTGAACGGATGGATGCGCACCCCGCCGAGGCGCAGTTCCTCCTCGACGACTCGCGACTCCGTCTCGGAGAGCACGTTCCTCCAGTAGCGGTCCTGCCGCATGAAGTAGTCCACGTGCACCTTGTGCGCCCGCAGGCCCTCCACGATCTCCAGGGCGGTGATGCCTCCGCCGACCACGACGGCGCTCTTTGCCGCCGCGCTCCGCCGGATGATCTCTCGCGCGTCGTCCAGATCGTCGAGCTTGACCACTCCGTCCAGCTCGGCGCCCGGCACCCGCGCAGGCACCGCCGTGGACCCGGTGGCGAGTAGCAGACGGTCGTAGCCGATTCGTGCGCCGCCTTCCATGGTCACCGTGTGCGCGGCAGGGTCGACGCCGGCCGCGCGAGCGGTCACCGGCGTGATGCCCAGCCCGCCGAGCTCCTTGGGAGAGAAGGGCCGCAGGGCCGTCTCCGGGATCTCCTTCGCCAGGTAGTATGCGAGCCCCGGGCGTGAGTAGTAGCCGTGCACGTCGGCGCTGACGAGGACGATCTCGGCGCCGGAGTCGGCGCCGTGGATGGCCTCCGCGGCCGCCACGGCGGCCGGCCCGCCGCCGATCAGGACGTACCGGCGCGCCACCTCAGCACGCTCCTTCGGGGCGGACGGTCGCGCCCGCGGCCATCGGCTCGAAGCGCAAGAGTCCGCGGGGGCAGCGCCTCACGCATTCCCCGCACGTGAGGCAGCGAGCGTCCACGACCGGCTCGTTGCGCCACACGTGACGCCGCACGTCGATGCCCATGGGACAGTTGAACGAGCACACGCCGCACTGCACGCAGCGCCTGGGCTCCGGCAGGACCCACGCCGTCGCGAGGGTGTCGTACTTCTCCCTGTCCGAGTTGAACCAGTGCGTGGTGATCCCGGTGCCCTTCCCTGCGGTCCGACCCGACCGGATGCGGCCCCAGCGAGCCCCGCCCAGTATCGCACAGGGCCGGTCGCCGGGGCGCCACGGCGTTGCCGCCGCATCCGGCCGGCCACGCCGTCGAGGTCCTGACGCCGTCCGGCCCCGAGGCCGCAGGGATGAAGCTCGGCGCAGGTGGGTAGGACGGTCCCACTACTCGGAGCCGACCAAGAAAGTGAGGGCCGCTGATGAGCAAGAAGAAGGACAAGAAGAAGGACAAGAAGAGCAAGAAGAAGGGCAAGAAGGGCAAGAAGAAGTAGCTCGGCTCTTCGTGCGGGGCGCCGGCCGGGCGGGGCGCAAGCCTCTCCCGGCCGGCGCCTCGTCGCGTACGCAGCGCATCGTCTGCAGCGCGCGTCGCGCCCACCGCCGCGCGCGCCGCGCGCGCCGACCGCCGTACGCGTCACCCCACCGCCCCTGCGCTCACGCAACGGGCCGGGGGAGTGGTGTTGGGCTCCTCTATTCGCGGATAGCCGCCGGCTATCCGTTCAGCCGAGAGCGGCGGGCCCGAGCCCAGGATGTCTAGCCGCCGGCTACACCATCACAGAGGCGCTGTGCGGTGTCCAAGCGCCCGCGCTGCCGAGCGCCCGCGGTCCAAGCGATTGCGCAACCGAACGCCCAGCTCCCAGCGTCCGAGCTCCCAGCGTCCGCGCTGGGTGTCCCAGGAAGGCTCCCACCCCCAGCGCACATACCCCGGTGCCCCCGGGCCGGCGGCGCAAGCGCCCGGCCGGCGGTGCAAGTCCCTGGCCGCGTCCGGCATCACAAGTCACCGCCCTGGCGCTCCGGGCTCGGGCGGTCGTAAGGTCGTCGTGGGTGCGGGACCCCAGGCGGCCGAGATTCAAGGCTCATCCCGCTCGAACCGCGTGCTCGCGGCGACCGCCGCCGTGCTCGTCCTCTGTGCGGCGTTCCTGATCCCGGCCGCGCAGGCCCGGGTCGCCACCGTCAGCGGCACGCTGAAGGGCCGCCAGGGCCGAACGGTCTTGCCGAGGGGCCACTGTGGGAATCGTGCTGGTGAGAAGGACGGCGCCGACAGGGGAGACGGCCATGGGCGGAAACGCACCCTCACCTCACCACGAGCACTGGCACGAAGACGCGGGCGTGAGGCTGCTGCTGATCGCGCTCGCGATCGTGATGGCGGTCTTCCTGGTCGCCCTCACGCTGATGACGGAGAGCGCCGGCGGATTCGGGTGAGCGCGGCTGGCGCGAGCGCGCCCGGCCAGGAGCGGTCAGGCCGCCGCCGTGCTGCCGTGCTCGACCTTGGCGAGGTCGAGGCGGCCGCTCTCGAGCCACTGCTGGAAGGTCATGAGGCCTGGGTGGAGCCGCCGCAGCTTCTCCACGTCCGGCTGGTAGTGCGCGTAGCTCTGGAACCAGCGGTACATGCCGCGCGCGTGCCGGTCCTTGACCTCGCCGAGCGCGATCTGCTCGTAGCGGACCTCCTCGCCCAGGCGCTCGCCGATCAAGGTGCAGGCCTGGGTGAAGGTGAGCTCGTCGGCGCCGAGCTGGACCGGGCCGGAGCCGAAGGGGCCGGGCCGGTCGAACGCGAGGCGCGTCAGCGTCGCCACGTCCTCGACGGCGATCCAGTGCACCGTGGTGTGCTCGCCCAGCGGCATACGCAGCACCAGCCCGCCGTCCGCGTCGCGCCGCAGCGCGAACTCGTCCACGTTCTCCATGAAGAAGGCGGGCCGCAGGATCGTCAGCGGCAGGTCGAACTGCTGCAGCAGGGCTTCGACGCCCCAGATGTCGCGCGCCTTGACCTCCTTGTCCTGCTCCGGGTCGCCGACGGATGAGTAGATGATGCGCTCGACCCCCGCGCGCACCGACGCCCAGCCGAGGTTGCGCACCTGGCGCAGTTCCGCCTGCAGGCCGCCCTCGTCGAACGGCGTGAACGCGCCGAACACGTGCGCGGCCCCGGCGAGGTCGCGCACGACCACCTCCGGCGTCTCGCAGTCGTCGTTGACCACCTCGATGCCGGCGGCCAGGAGCTCGCGCGCCGCCGGCGACCAGCGGTTGTGGCTCAGCGCGCGGACGTGGCGGCTGTGCCGCTTGAGCGTCCGCGCCACCGCGCCGCCCTGGTCGCCCAGAGAGCCGGCGACCACGGTGAAGCCGTCGGGGATCATGACGTCACCTCACGGGTGGGCTGTGTGTGTCGACCGCTCATCTCGTCCCTCCGAGGTCCGGCTGTCGTGGCTGTCCTGCCGAGCGCTCGTGCGCCTCTCGTGCGCCGAGCCCTCGGCTCTCGTTCCCGGCCGGTCGCCCCGGTCTGCTCCGGTCATTGGTGAGCTTCCCGAGGCGCAGCGCGGTAGTCCGTCGACGCAGGACGTTTCGCCTGCCTCCGCGTCGGGCGCGCGCGGCGCCGAGGCGTGGGCTGGGTTCGCACGCCGCTCGTATTGCCGCGCGCCATCGCGCCCCGACGCGCTGGGTCGCTAGCGGCCGCGCACCTCGTGCTGGGCGCGCCGGTAGGCGACGAGGAGGGCGTCGCGTTCCGCGACCAGCTCGTCGTAGGTCTGCGCGCCCTTCTCCTCGACCAGCCCCGCCTCGAGCGCCGCGGCGGTGTCCGGCGGGAACTCGGTCCAGGTGGCAAGGTCGCGCAACATGCCCTCCTTGACGCCGGCCAGGTGCTCCACGTGGCCGCGGATGCCTTCGCGCCCGCCACCCAGGTCGTAGAGCAGGTGCGGCCCCATGGCGGCCCAGCGCAGGCCGGGGCCGTAGCTGACGGCCTTGTCCACGTCATCGACCGTGGCGATGCCGCGCAGGACGAGGTCGACCGCCTCGCGCCACAGCGCCGCGGAGAGCCGGTTGGCGATGTAGCCGGGCAGGTCGCGCGTGAGCTTGACCGGCACCTTGCCGACCGCGGTGTAGAACGCGGCGGCGCGCTCGAGCGCCTCCGGCGCGGTCAGCGCGCCCGGCGCCAGCTCCACGAGCGGCACCAGGTGCGGCGGGTTGTAGGGGTGGGCGGCGAGGCAGCGCTCCGGGTGCGCCGCCGCCGTCTGGATCTGGCTGATCGAGAGGCCGGACGAACTGCTGCAGATCAGGGCGTCGACCGGCGCGGCCGCGTCGATCGCCGCGAACACCTCGCGCTTGAGCTCCAGGTCCTCGCGCACGCACTCCTGCACGTGCTGCACGCCGGCGACCGCCTCGGCGAGGTCCAGGGTGGCGCCGAGCAGGTCGACGCCGCGCTCGGCGGTCTGCAGGTCGGCCAGGCCGCTCCCGGCGAGGAAGCCGGCCGCCGCGGCAGCGTGCTCCACGGCGGCCTCCAGGCGCTCGCGGTCCACGTCGTACAGGCGTACCTCGAGGCCTGCGGCCGCGTAGAGGCCGGCCCAGCTGCCTCCGGTCAGGCCGGCCCCGACCACCGCTACCGGAGCCTCGAGCAGCCCGCCCGTACCCGTCCTGTTGCCGTCGTCGCCCATGTCCGCGTCTCCCTCCGTCGTTGGCGGCGATTCTATGTGTACCGGCTGTCCAGGCGAACGCTCTTCGGCGAACCGGGGTGCGGGCCCGTGGCGGGGCCGGTCCCGGCCGACACGACCGGGATGGGCGTGACGGCCAAGATGGGTATGACGGCGGGCGGGGAGGACGCAGCGTCCGCCCCGCCCGCCGTCGGCGCGCCGCGGGTCAGGCCCGCGACGCCGGCTCAAGCGCCGCGGGTCACGCCGCGCGGCGCTCCTCCGTGCTCTCGCCGTACTCGTCGTCCGCCTCCTCGACGGAGCCGTAGCGCAGGCTCTCGTCGGCGGACGGCCGGGTCTCGCCGGAGCCGGTGATCGGCTCCTCCGTGCGGATGATCACGCGCTCGGTCTTGCGGACCGGGCCGGTCTGTTCGGCGCGCGCTTCCTTGGGCGCACCGTAGGAGAAGGCCGCGTCGTTGGCGGCGAGCTCGCGGCGATCGCGGTCCTCACGCGCGCGGTCGCGCTCGTAGCCCTCGTCCGCGCGGACGTCGCGCCCGCGGGCCCGCGCCAGCGTGGCCGCCAGCATCGGGATGGCCAACACGCCGCCGACGCCGACGACGATGTAGACGATGCGCTCGCCCAGGTTGCCCACCGTCTGCGTGCCCGATTGCGTGAAGATCCACTTGACCAGGTTCCACTGGAAGATGCCGACCAGCAGCCAGTTGACGGCGCCGGCGATCGCCAGCAGGAGGCCGATCCGGCCGATCGAGTCGTAGGGGTTCCTCATGGTGCTCGCCCCTCTCGGGGTGCTCGTGGCTGCGGTCGTGCCCGGCGCGCTGGTTCGGCGCAGGGACCGCGGCCCTTTGTCCCCGTGCTTCCCGGCGCTATGCAGGCTAAACGGCTGGTGAGTTGCGGCCAGCGCCGCGATGCGGCGGGCGGCGAGGAGCATCGTCGGCCCTCGATGACGCCGCGGCGCCGGAGGGCGCCGCAGCCGCGGACCTCGAGGCCGCCACGCAAATCGCTGCGCGCGCTCCGCGACGCCGCCGAGCCCCGGGCGAACGCCCGACACGGAGTACCATGGCGTCATGACCGGCGCCGAGCATCCCGATCCCGTGCGCGTCGCGCTCGTCCAGCTGCGCCCGCTGGACGGCGACAAGGAGCGCAACCTCGCCGCCGCCGGCGAAGCCGTCGCGGCGGCGGCGCAGGCCGGCGCCCGGCTCGTCGTCCTGCCCGAGTACGCGCTCACCGGCTTTCCGGCGGAGCGCATGCGCGAGCTGGCGGAGCCGCTCGAGGGGCCGAGTCTGGACGCGTTCCGGCGGCTGGCCGGAGAGGCCGGCGTCTGCCTCGTCGCCGGCCTCCCGCGGCTCGGCGAGCCCGGCGAGGCGGCCGGCGCTGCCGGAGGGCCGCCTGCCGCCGACCGCCGCCGCCGACCCGCCTGCCGCCGGCCCGCCCGTCTTCGACACCACCGTCGTCGTCGCCCCCGACGGCGACGCTCCTGACCGTCTACGACAAGACGCACCTCTTCGACCGCGAGCGCGCGGTGTTCGCCCCCGGCGCCGCGCTGCAGCCGCCGTTCACGTGGCTCGGCGTGCGCTGGGGCGTGCTCTGCTGCTTCGACATCGAGTTCCCCGAACCGGCGCGCACCCTCGCCCTCCGCGGCGCCCAGTGCCTGCTCGTCCCGAGCGCGAACATGAAGCCCTGGGGGCCCTCGCACCGCGCCTTCGTGCGCGCGCGTGCCATCGAGAACCACTGCTGGGTCGCCTACGCCAACGCTGATCGGCAAGGCCTCTGGATACGAGTTCGAGGGCGAGAGCTGCCTGGTGGACCCCTTCGGGCAGGTGCTGTGCGACGCGGAGCGACGCGAGTCGGTGGTGGGAGGAGACGTCGTCGTCAGGGTGGCGGACGAGGCCCGCGCCGTGGGGGACTACCTCACCCAGCGCCGCCCGGAGCTCTACGACTAGCCGGAGCAGAGGCCGCCGCCCTCAGGCGGGCCGCTGTCTCGGCGGGTCGCCGTCTCGGCGGCACGCCGGGTGCCGGCGGCCGGTGTGGCGCTTGCGGGGCCCCTCTGTCGCGTGACCACAATTCGTGCCCGGCGTGTGGTCACACTCGCGGTTGATCGCGCCGAATTGTGACCACACCGACAATCACGGTTCAACTGGCGTGCTGTGCGACCACAAATCAGCGAGAAGTGTGGCCACACGACAGAGCCACTCCTGCGGGCACGTGGAGGTGTTCGAGAGGGCTTCGGCGGCCGCCCATCGCTGACCACCCACCGCTCACCGCCGGCCGCTGACGGCCCATGCTGACCGCCCATGCTGACCGACCGGCCGCTGCAACCGCGGGCGTGATCAGGCGGGCGTGAAGGCGGCGATATCTGGCGCGGGGAGCCGCATCCACGTGCCGGTGACGCCCTCGTGCCGCGCTCCCAGCTCCACGTGCAGGAGCGCGATGCCGAAGTCGATGGGCGCGGTCCAGTAGAGCTTCTCCGCGCCTCCCAGCACCAGCGAGCCGCCGTCGAGGCGGAAGCGCCACGGCTGCCGGTTGGCGCCGGACGGCGCCAGCCGGGTCGCCTGCACGGCCGCCACCGCCCACGGCGGCCAGCTGTCGTCCAGGATGCCCGGCGCCAGCTTCTCCACGCTCAGGCGCGCCGACGCCTTGATCATCGTGCGCAGCAGGCGCTCGCCGCCGGCCTGCTGCCTCGTCGGGTAGCCGAGCGGTGAGACGGAGACCACCTGCTCGTCGTCGGCGAGTCCGATCAGGTCGCGGGAGACGGTCTTGTCGAAGGTGCCGGCGATCCAGCAGGTGCCGAGCCCCAGCCGGGTGGCCTCGAGGACGAGCGCTTCGCCGAGGTACCCGGCGGCCATCTGCGCGTCGTCCGGCACCTGCGGAGCCTCGGGTGTCTGCCCGTCTTCCGGCGCCCCGCCACCGGCTGGGCTGCGGGCGATGAACGCGGCGGCGAGCGTCGCGCCGCTCACCTTGGCGTAGCCGCCGACGATGCCGGTGAAGAGCCGCTGCGCAGGGTCGTCCACGAGGCACACGCGGGCCGGCGGCGTGACCTGACCCGGCCCGACGGCTGCCGATCCGGACTCGCGCGCCGGCGCGCCGGCGCCGGCGCAGAACACCTCAAGCTGCTGGCGCAGCTCAGACGCGACGGGGCGCCCATCGAACCTGCGGCGCGACGTGCGCACCCCGATCGCGTCGTACCACTCGTCCTTGAGGTCCATGGCCGCATGATAGGGGGGTCGGCGGAGGGGGTCCAGTGGCGGCCGCCGCCCGTACGCACGAGACGGCGGCGTCCCAGGGGGGAGGACCCCGCCGTCCCGGTTCCCGCGGGTGGCCTGACCCACGGGAACGTCATACAGGGCTCATTCCGCTCGTCGGCGTCCGCCGGCGCTGCCCGCGTGTTGACTCTCCGCTCGCGCGACGAAGTAGTCGTATTGCCGTTGGGACGTTCGACCCGGGTCACGACAGCCACATGGCCGAGTACGAGGAAGTGAGGTTGTGTGCGTAACTGGGCACAAAACCCTGTGTGCCGATACGGCACCGTCATCATCCAGGTGCGAAGCAAGGAGCTTCTCATGGATACTCGCGACTCTCGAGCGCCGGGCTGGCAGACCTTCTCCGGGCTCGTGCTGACGCTCGGCGGCGTCTTCGCCGCCATCGACGGCCTCATGGCCGTGTACAAGTCGTCGTTCTTCGTGGGCAACGCCGTGTTCGTGTTCAGCGACCTGCGTACGTGGGGCTGGATCATCTTCGGGCTGGGCATCCTGTCCGTCGCCTCCGGCCTCGCGGTGTTCAGCGGCAGGGAGTGGGCGCGCTGGACCGGCATCATCGTCGCCGGCTTGGGTGCCCTGGGGCAGATGCTCACCGCGCAGGCGTACCCGCTCTGGTCGCTCATGATCATGGGCGTCTACGTGCTCGCCGTGTACGGGCTCGCCGTCTACGGGGTCCGCGAGACTGCGGGGTCGAGGTCTGGCTACCGCTATGACTCAACGACGAGTGAGACCGAGGCCCGGGCCTCGGGTATCTCTGAGGTGAGCGACCGGGAGCGCCGCGCGGCGTAGCCGACCGCGGCGCTGGCCGCCGCTCGAGACGCCGGGCCGCACCGGAGCGGCCCGCCGAGACCGGGCCGCACGCGCGGCCCGCGGAGACCGGGAGGCCGTGGACCCCTTCCCACCGGCCTCCCGGAGACGACCGGGCGGCGGGCGTGGCGCCAGACACGCCCGCCGCCCGGCGTCTGTGAGCGTTCGCAGGCGCGGCGCCTTCTCAGGTCTGGGGACGACCCTCGCCGTTGTGCGCTCCTCTGTTCGCGGATAGCCGCCGGATAGCCGTGCGGCCGCCCGAGAGGAGAATGGAGCGGATGCGGATATCCGCCGGCTATCCGTCTACAGAGGTGTGCCGCGCGGTGGTCCTGTGGCCTGCACCTGCGCCTGCCCTCCAACCTGCACCCGCACCTGAATCCACACCCGCATCCGCACCCCGCATCCGCATCCGTCGGGAGGCTCGAATCGCGACGGGTCAATCGACTTGGACAACTGACCAGCTTTGCGCTAGGCTGACCGGCGTGCCGGGCCTCCGGCACGCGAGGCGAGGAGACGGCTTGGCCGGCAGACGCATCCCCGTCCAGGAGCGCCGCAAGGCGCTCGTCGAGGCGGCCATGCGGGTCATGGAGCGCGAGGGCATCGCCGCGGCCACCACACGCGCCATCTGCGCCGAGGCCGGCATGCCCAACGGCTTCTTCCACTACTGCTTCACCTCCAAGCAGGAGCTGATGCTGGAGGTCGCGCAGCAGTTCCGGCGGCGGTTCACCGGCATGCTGGCGCTCGCGTCCGGGCTCGAGGGAGACATGCGGCAGGTCGTCGAGACCGCGCTCACCACGCTGCTCGCGGACGTGGCCGCGCACCCGGACGTCCATCAGCTCACGTACGAGCTTCCTCTGTACGCGCTGCGCGACGACGAGCTCAGCGGCATCGCGCAGCGCTGCTACGCGGACAACGAGATCGTCGCGGCCGAGTTCCTCGGCATGGCCGCGGACATCAGCGGGTGCGACTGGACCGAGCCGGTGGAGAGGCTCGCCCGGTTCCTCGCCGTCGCCGTCGACGGAACGGTTCTGCAGTGGCTCATGCTGCGCGACGACGAGCGCGCGCGCGAGCACATCGAGGACGTGGCGCAGCACCTCGCGCGCCACGCCCGCTCACGGGAGGACATCGCCATGACCCAGCGGGGAGGAGCCACATGAGCTTCGAGGACGTTCGCGCGCGCCTCAACCTGTTCGCCGTCCTGCCCAACCTCGAGGACATCGTGGCGGGCGACGCGGAGATGCGGGCTCTCGTCGCGGACGCCCGCATCACCGTGCGCTTCACCGTGGCCAACGGGCCGGGCACGTCGGTGCGGTTCGACGGCGGCGTCTGCACGGTCGGTCCGCCGCCGCGGCGCGACGACGCGGGACGGGTCCGGCCCCACCGTGCGCCTCGCCTTCACCTCGGCCGCGCACCTCAACAAGATGTTCGACGGCAAGGGGCAGCCCATCCCCGTCTGGGGGTTCAACCACCTCGGGTTCCTCATGAAGCAGTTCACGCAGCTCACCGACCGCATGGCGTACTACCTCACGCCCACGGACGAGCTGCTCGAGCACCCCGGCTACCTGGCGATGAACACGCTGCTCACGCTCAACACCGCCGCCTTCGCGGTGCCCGTGCTGCTCGGCCACGACCCCGAGTGCGTGCCGCTGCGTCACGGGCTCTCGCACGGCACGATCGTGATCAAGGTGCTGCCGGACGGCCCCGCCGTGAGCCTCGTCTGCGGGGCCTCGGGCGTGCTGCCGGTCAAGGGCGAGCTCACGCACCCGAGCGCGCTCATCCTGCTCAAGGACCTGCAGACGGCCAACGACTTCCTCGCCGGCAAGCTCGACACGTTCGTCGCCGCCGTCACCGGCGACGTGCAGATCTGGGGCCGCGTGGCCATGGTGGACACGCTGGCCCTGGTGCTGGACCGGGTGGGCAAGTACCTGCAGCCGGCGGCGGACGGACCGCCGGGCCACGCGCCGACGGCCGCCGCGACCGCCGCGGCCGGCTGAGGAGGGCGAACGCTATGGAGACTTACTCGTTCGCCCGCTCGCAGGAGCTCTTCGTGCGCGCGGCCAAGGTGATCCCGTGCGGCATCCCCGGGCACTTCAGCCCGGCGCCGCTGGTGCCGCCGACCGCCTACCCGTTCTACGCGCAGAGCGGCACGGGCGCGCACTTCACCGACGTCGACGGCAACGACTTCATCGACTACATGTGCGCCTACGGGCCGATGGTCCTGGGCTACGACAACAAGGTCGTGCACGACGCCGCCGCGAGGCAGCGCGAGCTCGGCGACACGCTCGGCTGCCCGTCGCCGGTCATGATCGAGCTGGCCGAGAAGCTCACCTCGATGATCGCCGGCGCCGACTGGGCGTTCTTCGCCAAGAACGGCGGCGACGTGGCGAGCTACGCGACGATGGTCGCGCGGGCGGCCACCGGCCGCCCGCTCATCGTCGCCATCGACGGCGGCTACCACGGCGTGGCGCCGTGGATGCAGGGGCTGGGCCACCACGGCGTGATCGCCGACGACGTGGCCGACTACGTGCGCATCCCCTGGAACGACCCGGCGGCGTTCGAGCGCGTGCTCGAGGAGCACGCCGGCAAGGTCGCCGGCTTCATCGCCACGCCGTACCACCACCCGACCTTCGCCGACAGCGAGCTGCCGGCCGACGGCTACTGGCAGCGCATCCGCGAGCTCTGCGACCGGCACGGCGTGGTGCTGATCGTCGACGACGTGCGCTGCGGGTTCCGCATCAGCCTCAGCGGCTCCGCCGACTACTTCGGCTTCACGCCCGACCTCGCGTGCTACTGCAAGGCCATCGGCAACGGCTATCCGATCTCGGCGCTCGTCGGCACCGAGGCGATGAAGGGCGAGGCCGCCAAGGTCTTCTACACGGGCAGCTACTGGTACCAGGCGGTGCCCATGGCGGCCGGCCTGGCCTGCCTCGGGGAGCTCGAGCGTCTGGACGCGCCCGCCAGGATGCAGGACTACGGGCGGGCGCTCACCGACGGCCTGCAGCGGCTCGCCGACAAGCACGGCTACGAGCTGCGGGTCAGCGGCGTGCCGAGCATGCCGTACCTGCGCCTCACCGACGACCCGAGCATGATGCTCCACCAGCGCTGGTGCGCCGAGTGCACCGTGCGCGGCGCCTACTTCACCTCGCACCACAACTGGTTCATGAGCTGCGCACACACGCAGGACGACCTCGAGCGGACGCTGGCGATCGCCGACGACGCGTTCGCCGCACTGGAGAAGAGCCCGGAAGGGCAGGGGGTGAGCTGATGCCGCTCTCAGCGGACCAGATCAGGAAGCTGCAGGACAAGGCGCGGCAACTGCGCTGCGACATGGTGGACGTCACCGTGTGGGCCGGCGGCGCGCACATCGGCGGGGCGCTGAGCATGGCCGACGTGCTCACGGCGCTCTACTACCACTACCTCGACGTGCGACCGGACGAGCCCGACTGGCAGGAGCGCGACCGGTTCGTGCTCAGCAAGGGCCACGGCGGCGTCGGGCTGGCGCCGGTGCTCGCCGACAAGGGCTACTTCGACAAGGAGCTCCTCAAGGAGTTCAACCACTTCAAGAGCCCGTTCGGGATGCACCTGGACGGCAACAAGGTCAAGGGCGTGGACGCCAGCACCGGATCGCTCGGCCACGGCCTCTCCATGGCGCTGGGGATGGCGCTGGGCGCCAGGTTCCAGAAGCAGGCCTGGCGCACCTACTGCCTCCTCGGCGACGGCGAGTGCGACGAGGGCTCGGTGTGGGAGGCCGCCATGGCGGCCGCCCACTACAAGGCCGACAACCTCACCGCGTTCGTCGACCGCAACCACATGATGATCGACGGCCTCACCGAGGACGTGATGAGCCTCGAGCCGCTGGCCGACAAGTGGCGCGCGTTCGGCTGGGACGTGCGCGAGATCGACGGCCACGACTTCGCCCAGATCGGCGAGGCGATCGAGGGCGCGCAGGCGAAGCAGGGCGCGCCCACGGTCATCATCTGCGACACCGTCAAGGGCAAGGGCGTGGACTTCATGGAGGGCGAGGTCAAGTGGCACTACGGGTCGATCGACTCGGAGCTGGCCGCCAAGGCCAAGGCGTCGATCATGGCGGGCGGCAAGGCCGGCGCAGCCCGTCGCCGCGGGAGGTGCGTCATGACCGAGGTCACCGGCACCACCTGGAACGTCTACGACGCCAACACGCTCACGCAGGCCGAGATCTACGGGCGCGTGCTCTGCGACCTGGCCGAGGCCGACCCGCGCATCGTGGCCGTCACCGCCGACCTGGCGCGCAGCACCAAGATCGGCGTGTTCCAGGACAAGTTCCCGCAGCGCGTCTTCAACGTCGGCATCGCCGAGCAGAACCTGTTCGGCGTGGCCGCCGGCATGGCCAAGAGCGGCCTGCTGCCGTTCGTCAGCACCATGAGCGCGTTCGCCAGCATGCGCGCGCTCGAGCAGGTGCGCACCGACATCTGCTACCAGAACCTCGACGTCAAGATCATCGCCACGCACGGCGGCGTGAGCTTCGGGCAGGCCGGCACCACGCACCACTGCACCGAGGACATCGCCATCCAGCGCTCGCTGGCCAACATGACGCTCATCGTGCCGGCCGACGGCTGGGAGACGGCCAACGCCGTCCGGGCCGCGGTCAAGCACCCCGGCCCCGTGTACATCCGCCTGGGCCGGGGCTTCGAGCCCACGCACTACGAGAACGACGACTACGGGTTCGAGATCGGCAAGGCCGTGACGGTGAGCGAGGGCACCGACATCACCGTCATCGCCTGCGGCGTCGCCGTGCTACCACGCCGCCGAGGCCGCCAAGCTGCTCAAGGACCAGGACGGCATCAGCGTCCGCGTGCTCGACGTGCACACCATCAAGCCCATCGACGAGGAGGCGATCCTCAAGGCCGTCACCGAGACGCGGCGCATCCTCTGCGTGGAGGAGCACAACGTCATCGGCGGGCTGGGCAGCGCGGTGGCCGACGTGATCGCCGCCAGCGGCAAGGGCTGCGCGTTCGCCAAGACGGGCCTGCCCGACTGCTACAGCGAGGTCGGCTACCCCGAGGACCTCTACAGCCACTACTGCATCGACGGGGACGGCATCGTCGGCCTGGTGCGCGAGCTGCTGCACCGCGAGTTCGAGGCCGACGAGGACTGGGAGGACGAGTTCTGATGGCCGTCGCCACCAGAGCCGGCGGCCAACGACCTCCCGCAGGCGCGCACCCGCGAGTTCCTGCGCGCCCGCATCTACCTGCGCGCGGCGCTGCCGTGCGTCAAGGTCATGCTCGAGGACGACCCGGCCACGGCCAAGCGCTTCAAGAACGTCAACGCCGTGGTGCAGTTCGTGGCCAGGAACCAGCCGCGTCCCGTGGGCGCGTACCTCTGGTTCGAGGACGGGACCGTCCGTACCGAGCAGGGCTTCTGGGACGCGGACGGCCTGGGCCGCGAGCCGGACATCACGTTCACGTTCGGCTCGCTCGGCAAGCTCTGCGACTTCTTCGCCGGCAAGACGGTGCTGCCGTCCATCCGCGGCTACAACCACCCGGCACTGCTCGCCAAGGTGCTCCAGCTCCTGCTGAGCCTGAAGCTCATGCTGCCCAGCGCGCAGCCCACCGACCCGGTCAAGCGCCGCCTCAAGGTCAAGCTCACGCTCTACATGATCACCACGGCGCTCAGCCAGTTCAACAAGGGCGGCGACCCGGGCATGCAGCGCTGGACGGCCGGCAGCCCGACCGCATCTACCAGTTCTCGGTGGAGCCGGAGGGCATCGCCGCGTACCTGCGTGTGCGCGGCGGCCAGACCAAGGCCGGGCGGGGCGTGTACCAGCGCCGCCGCCCGTTCGTGCACATGCGCTTCCGGGCGTGGACGGCGCTCTCGCCGTGATGGGCAAGGAGGTCGAGTTCGTCGAGGGCGTGGAGAAGGGCATGGTGCGCATCGACGGCTCGCCGGAGTACGCGGCCAACCTCAACGACTACATGATGCGGGTGCAGACGCTGCTGACCGACGGCTGATCCGCGAGTGAACCGGGCGGGCGCGACGGTTGGGCCCCGCCCGGCTACAGCGTGGAGGTGCGCCCGGAGTCCTCGATGAGGCTCACCGGTACCCACTCCGGGATCTTCTCGCGGACCGCCGTCTTGAGCTCGTCGAGCGGCGGCGGGTCACCCGGGCCGATCACAGTGATGACCAGTTCGTTACTGGACTGGTCGACGGACTCGAACTGCCAGTCGGTTCCGGCGAGCCACTGCCTGGTCGCCGCTTCCGCGTCGTTGGAGTAGTGCTGGTACAGCAGGATCTGGCCGGAGGAGCCGACCAGCGGGACCAGCAGCACGATGACGAGGACGAGGATGGCGATGCGCGCCCGGCGACCGGCGCGCTCGTCGAGGGCCTCGGCCTCCCGCGCGTAGCCGGCGGCCTTGAAGACGACGGCGCCGGCGATGAGGATCGCCGCGGCGTTGGTCAGGAACAGGATGAAGGCGCCGAGCGCGAGGCTGAACTCGCCGGCGCCCAGCGTGATGCCGACGACGGCGAGCACCGGCACCAGCGAGATGGCGATGGCCACGCCGGCGAGGATGTCGGCCACGTCGCGGCGGGCGAGCGCGAACGAGCCGGCGATGCCGACCGCGATGGCGACCGTCAGGTCGAGCACGGTCGGGGCTGTGCGCCCCACCACCTGCGGATTCACGTCGATCGGCATGCGGTTCACGGTGATGAGCCCGATGATCACGCCGATGAGGATGTTCACGGCGATGCCGCTCAGGAGCAGCCGGAGGGAGCTGCGCAGCGCGCGCCTGTCGCCGATGACGGCGGCCAGCGCCAGGCCGTAGATGGGCGTGCCCAGCGGCGCGATGATCATCGCGCCGATCACCGCCGGCGTGGCGTCGCCGATCACGCCGCCGGCGGCGATGATGCTCGCCAGCACGAGCTGCATCCAGAACTTGGTCTGCTTGCCGCGCGTCGCGCCGATGTCGAGGAAGACGTCGTCCTCGAGGTCCGCCAGCGGCTTGTGGTACTCCCTGCCCGGGGTCACCGCCCGCTCCAGCCAGCTCACGCGCCCTCCGTCTCTCGCCTCCGTGACGGCGAGAGTATACGGGAGCGCGGAGGTGAGTTGGGAGCCTGCGGGCGCGGAGTCCGCCGTCAGTCGATGGTGAAGCTGCCCGACGCGACCACGTTCTCTTTGCTCCGTGCGTTCGCCGGGAACGCGGCATCCGGTGGTGGCGTGGCGGTGGCGACCGCATAAACCGTGTAGCGGTAGTCCCCGGCAGGGTAGTCCTGCCGGCTGAAGCCCAGGCTTGTACCCTTCTCCAGAACGCCGTTGCCGACAACCTTCGTCTGGCCGTCCGGGTACTTCAGGACGATCTCGGCGACGCCCGTCCCCTCGCCGCTGCTGGTGAGGTTGATGGTCGGCCTCCCCGGCGCCGGGACCCACGACTGCCTGTGCCTCGACCTGCGGCAACTGAGCTTGCTGCCCGCCGCAGGCCGCGAGCGACCAGGCGGCGATCAGGCACGCGACGGTGAGCGCGACGACGAGACGAGCCGGGACTGTGTGCACGGGTCCTCCTTTGGTCGCGGTGATACTACAACCTCAGAAGCCGCCGTGGGATGGCATCTGTGCGGCGGCACGTCAGGCTCGCCGCGAGCGGGAGAACCCCAGCGCGGCGAGCCCGAGCGCGACGACGAAGAGGATCACCGAGGCCGTCTTCACCACCAGCGCCAGCTGGTCGGTCGCCTCGAGGGCGTTGAGCGCCAGCAGGATGTTGTGCCAGTCGTGGCCTGCTCCGGACCCGTCGTCGCCGAACAACGGCAGGATCATCACCTGCGCGTCGGCGATGTAGACGGAGACGTTGTGCAGGTTCTCGGCCGCCCACGCGACCATCAGGATCACGGCGAGCTGGTCGCGCCGCCACCAGAAGTAGACGCCGAGCAGCAGCGGTGCGGCCACCTGCAGCGACGAGCCGGCGAGCGAGCACAACAGCGCCGGCGCCCACCCCGTCAGCAGGTGTCCGAACTCGTGCACGCCGAGGTCGAACGCGGAGAGGATGGGGATCCAGCCGCCGCGGGAGAACGTGAGCCAGGCGAGCAGGACGGTGACGGCGGCCGCCAGGACCCACTGCCAGGTGCGGCCCCACGACGTGGCGGCCGGCCTCGCCTCCGGCCTGCCGGCGAGCAGGCCGGCCCAGAAGCCCCCGCGCCCGGATGCCCCACGCGCGGCGCCCGCGGCGGACTCCCGCGCCGCGCCGCCGCCCAGCGGCAGCGGCGCGGGCGGTACGTCGTGCTCCGTCTGTGGTCCCGGCTGCGTCATCTCACCCTCCAGCGGGTGCATCGGCAGCCGCCGCTCTCGCCATGAACAGGCTGCGCCGGCCCAACGGAGCGGCCGTTCACCCACAACGGGTGAAGAGCCACCGCCGTTCGCGTCTCACACTGGAGACGTGGCAGGGGAGCCACGGTCGTCTGAAGGGAGCCAGCCATGAGCAACACCATCGCACACAGGCCGCACGCGCATCACCGCCACGTGCCGCTGATGCCGGTCCTGGCGGTCATCGTCGCGGTCGTCATCGCGGCCGCGGTGATCTATGCGATCAACCAGCCGCAGGACGTCACGATCACCACGACCGGGAGCCAGGCCATCACCACGCCGCTCGTCGCGCCCAATGCCATCCCCGTGCCGGAGAGCCCGGTGTTCCGCCACGCGATGATGCGCAACCAGCTCAGCGGCGCCGAGCTGCAGGCGTTCAAGTACGGGCGTCTGCACCAGGTCGACGGCGCCACGCTGGATCCGGTCAGCCCAGCGCCCTACGGGCCCAGCACCTACGAGCAGTTCGACAACCAGCGTTGACCCTTTGAGGAACGGCGCGCACACGTGGGCGGCGGCCTGCAGGGGCCGCCGCCCACGTGCGTTCGGGGCTCCGTGCCACTGCGCAGACGGCCGGCCGGGACACCGTGGTGGCCGGCCGTCAGGTCCTGCTGGAGGCGGTCCTGATCCCGGAGTGACGCCTCCGGCGTAACGGCGCCCGCACGGGGCGTGGGATACTTCCCCCGTGCCCATCTACGAGGACATCGGGATCTCCACCGGCGCCTACGCGAACTTCTCCCTCGGCGCGGCCCTCCTGCGCATCGCCGAGATCGCGCCGGCGGCCGAGATCCTCTCCACCGGCCTCCACAGCCTGCTGGAGCCGGCCAACGTGCGTGTGGTCGAGTTGTCCGGGCTGCCGTTCACCGTGCACGGACCGTTCCTGCACTTCGAGTACGGCAGCCGGTCGTCGCGTGAGCACCGCCGGGCCCTCGACGAGCACCGGCGGCACCTGGCCGCCGCGGCCGAGCTGGGCGCCCGACTCTACGTGGTCCACCCCGACCTGCAACGCCGCTGGAAGGGCTGGGACCCCAAGGTGGTCCGCACGCTCGAGCGCTCGTTCGAGGAGCTCGCCGTGCTGCAGGAGGAGTCCGGGGTCAGCATCGCCGTCGAGAACCTGCCGTTCGTGCGCCACACGCACTTCAAGGCCCCGGGTGACCTGGACCTCAAGGGCCTGGGCCTCTCCCTGGACGTGGGCCACGCTGCCGTGACGGGTACCCTGAAGGCCTGGCTGGCGGACGGGCAGTACCGGCTCACGCACGTCCACCTGCACGACAACGAGGGTCACGTGGGCGGGGACCAGCACCTGCCGCTGGGCCACGGCGTCATCGACGCCGCGCCCGTACTGGAGCTCGCCCGCGCCCACGGCGCGGATGTGGTGCTCGAACACAAGAACGAAGCCGACGTCATGGAGAGCCTGCGCCACCTCGAGGAGCGCGGGCTCATCCGTCGGGCGGTCAGGTAGGAGGAACCATGGTCACGGACGCCGATCCCGCACGTGTCGCCGACAGGGTCCGGTTCTTCCGCCGCGTGCCGCCGTTCAAGGACCTGCCGGACGACGAGCTGCAGAGGATCGCGGCGAGGCTCCGCGAGCGCGCCGTGCCCGAGGGCGAGGCGGTCCTCGTCGAGGGCGGGCCTCCCGGCGAGGAACTCTTCGTGGTCCGCCTCGGCGCGTTCGAACTGGTGCACAAGGACGCCTACGTGGCCATCGTCACCGCCGGCGAGGTCATCGGTCATCCGACGCTGCTCACCGGCCTGGCTCCCGAGTTCACCGTGCGCGCGCGCGAGGACTCGCTGCTGTACTGCATCCCCCGCGACGAGGCCGTCGGGCTGCTCGGGCGGCCGTCGGGCCTGCAGTGGATGGCCGCCAACCTGCGCGAGCGCCTGCTGCAGGCGGCCGGCACCATGCGCGCGCTGCCCGACGTGCGCGCGCTGCCGGTCACGTCGGTCACGCGCAGCAAGCCGCTGTTCTGCGACCCTGAGACGACGGCCAGGGAGGCCGCGCAGATCATGATCGCCGAGAAGCGCTCGGCGATCCTCGTGCGCGGCCCCGGCGGCCGCGGCATCCAGGGCATCGTCACCGACGTCGACCTGCGCAACAAGGTCGTCGTCGACCACGCGTCCCGCCACGCCCCCGTCACCGAGATCATGTCCGCGCCGGTGCACACCATCAGCGCCGGCGTGCTCGCGCCCGAGGCCAGCATCGCGATGATGACCGCGGGCGTGAACCACTTGCCGGTGCTCGACGACGACGGCGAGGTGGTGGGCATCCTCTCCGCCAGCAACCTGATGTCGCTCGAGGCTCGCAGCCCGTTCGCGCTGCGGCGCGCGATCATGGCCGCGCACAACGACGAAGAGCTCATCACCGTGGCGGCGGACATCCCCAAGCTCTTCCTCGACCTGATGAAGGCGCACCTCGACGCGCCGTCGGTCACGCGCGTCCTCACGGTGCTGCACGACGCCCTGACGTCCAGGCTCCTGGAGCTCACCATCGACCGGCTCGGCGAGCCGCCCGTGCCGTACGCGTGGCTCGCCTTCGGCAGCGCGGCCCGCTCGGAGCTCACCTTGGCCTCGGACCAGGACAACGGACTGGCCTACGACGACACCGACGACCCGGCGGTGGCCGACTACTTCCGCGTGCTCGCGCGCGACGTCAACACCGGTATCGCGCGCTGCTGGCTGCCGGCCGACCCGCACGGAGTGCTCGCCAGCAACCGCGCCTGGCGGATGCCGCTGTCGGGCTGGAGGGCCACGTTCGAGGACTGTCTGGACGGCAAGGACCTCGACCGCATGGCGCGCGCCAGCGTCTCGTTCGACTACCGGCAGATCGCCGGTGAGCTCTACGTGGACAAGGTCCTCACCGACGTGATGCGCAAGGCTCCGGAGCACCGGCGCTTCCTGGAGGGCCTCATCCAGCTGGGCACGCGCGTGCGCCCTCCGCTGGGCTTCCGCGGCAAGCTCGAGGGCAGCATCGACATCAAGAAGAACGGCCTGGTGCCCATCCAGAACTACGCGCGCTACTACGCGTTCGCGTCTTCCATCACCATCGCCTCGACGCTCGAGCGACTCGCCGCGGTCGTCGAGGTGGGCGGCGACGGCGTCATCCCGGAGCGCGCTCTGCGCGAGGCGTTCATCAGCATGCAGCACCTGCAGTTGCGGCACCACGCCAACCGCCTGCGCAACGGGCGCCCCGTGGACAACATCATCGAGACGTGGACGCTGCCGCCGCTCACGCGCGTGAGTCTGCAGGAGGCGCTGCGCGAGATCGTCGCGGCGCAGAAGCACTTCAAGCCGGTCGACACGCCGCGCTGAGCTTCCGCCTCGGGGAGGAGAGGGTCGTCATGCGCGAGAGGGTCCTGGTACTGGGAGGGTACGGCACCACCGGCAGGACGCTGTGCGAGCTGCTGCTCGAGTGCGGGGACGCCGAGGTCGTCATAGCCGGAAGGAGCCTGGAGCGCGGCGAGGCGACGGCGCGGGAGCTCGCCGAGCGTTTTCCGGGCAGGGTGACGGCGCGAGCGGCCGACGCCGCGGACGCGGCGTCGCTGGCTCGCGCCCTGGACGGCGTCAGTATGGTCGCCGTCGCCGCGAGCGTGCTCGACCACGCCGGCACGGTGGCGCGGGCCGCGCTCGACGCCGGCGTGGACTACTTCGACCTGCTGCTCAGCGGCGAGGAGAAGTTCGCCGCACTCGAGCGTCTGCGGCCGGAGATCGAGGCCGCCGGCCGCTGCTTCATCACCGACGGCGGCATCCATCCGGGGCTGACGGCCGCCATGATCCGCGCGCTGGCGCCGGCCTTCGGCCGGCTGGAGCGCGCGGCCGCCGGCGGCCTGCTCAAGGTCGACTGGGACGCGTTCGACGTTCGAGCCGCAGCACCATCTACGAGTTCGCCAACGAGTTCCGCGACTTCCGCATCGAGGCGCTGGCGGGCCGGCGCAGTGGAGTCAAGGTCGAGTGGCGCGACGCCGCGCGCATCTTCGACTTCGGCGCGCCGTTCGGCGAGCCAGCGCTGCTCGCTCATGTACATGAAGGAGCTCGAGTTGCTGCCCGGAGCAACTGCCTTCGCTGCGCGACTGCGCGTTCTACGTCTCCGGGTTCAACCCGGTCGTCGACACGACGCTGCTGCCGCTCGGCATGGTCGTGATGAAGGTCTCGCCGGACACGCTCGGGACGCCCCTACTCGCTGCTGCTCGCCTGGGCGCTCCGCCGGTTCAGCCGTCCGCCCTACGGCACCGTGTTCCAGGTGGAGGCCGGGGGCGAGATCGCCGGCGCCGCTGCGAGCGCCGGCCTGCGCGTCGGCCACCCCGACGGCTACTGGCTCACGGCCGCCGCCGCGGCCGCCTGCCTGCTGCAGTGGCTGGACGGCTCGCTGCGCGAGCCGGGTGTGCACCTGCAGGCCCTGGCGGTCGACCCGATCGCGCCTGCTGCGCGACCTGCACCGTATGGGCGCAGAGGTGTCGGCGCGGGGCGTGGACGTCGCCGCCGTGGTCGGCGGCTCCGCCGTGCCCGCCTGACGTGGGCGACTGTTCTATCCGCGTTCCGCCCCGCGGCGCCGAGGATCTGCCCCCGAGAGGGTATCGCCGCGCCAGCCGTGCGCGGCCGTCCCGCGGGGAGATGTGAGACTGCTCGATCGCGCACGGAGACGCCGGCTCCAGATACGCGCTTCGTGAGGTCGCGCAGGACCTGAGCGCCCTCGGCCTCGTCTCCGTCGAGTCCGACGAGGGCGCCGGAGCGGTCGAGCTGCTTCTCGGCGACGACGCACCCGGCCTCGCCGTCGTCGACTGGGACCTGCCCGGCTGCAACGGCCCCGAACTGTGCCGGCAGGTGCGAGGCCCGCCGGCGCCCGGCCCGCCGTACATCATCGTCCTGGCCCAGAGCCGACGAGCAGATCGGCGAGGCGTTCGCCGCCGGCGCCGACGACTGCCTCGACGCGGCGCCGGAGAGCCACGAACTGCAGGCGAGCCTCTTCGCCGCGCGCCGCCTCGGCGCATTCCGGGTCGCACCGGATCCGGACGCTCAGCCCGCGCTCTGACGGGGCCCGACCACCTCTGCTCGGCTCTCAGCGGCGCGCCGAGGGCAACTCGTCCCAGTGCTCCGGGTGGTCGGGCCGCCAATGAGCGTGGGGCGTGCTTCATCGGTCATCGGTCCCTCCCGTCCATCCGAAGTAGACCTCGGCCCTGCGGATCCTGTCGCCCTCGAACGTGAGGACCTCCGTGTTCCGTGCGCCGCCGCCGTCCCGCCTCATCTCGTAGGTCACCACGACCTCGTCGCCATGAGCGATGAGGCGTACGAACTCGAACGTCTGCCCCTGACCGGCGTGCGGCCAGCAGCGTTCGAAGTACCCGGTGCGGTCCAGGTGAGGGTCACGCCGCGACGAGAAGGTGAAGTCGTCTGTGATCGTCGACTCGACGAGGGCGCGGTCGCCGGCCGCGAACGCCGCGTAGAAGAGCCTTGTGGTCTCGAGTCGATCCGCCATGGGAGGTCTCTTCCCGGTTGACCCCGCATCCCACTCCCGCGGCGTCTGCGGGAGGACGGCAGGGAAGAACTGCCGTAGGAGAAATCGGATCGGCTGGGAGTACTCATCATGGAAGCTGGATTCCTCGACACACCGCCCGCGCCGCCTGCGAAGAGCGGACGCGTCACCGCGAACGGCATCGACTACTACTACGAGGTCCACGGGGAGGGGGAGCCGCTGCTCGTGCTCCACGGCGGGCTCGGCTCCATCAACCTGTTCGGACCGAGCCCGGCGCTGCTCGCCGCCGGCCGGCAGGTGATCGCCGTCGACCTCCACGGCCACGGCCGCACACCGCTCGGCGACCGGCCCATCAGCCTGTCGGACATGGGCGACGACATGGCGGTGCTGCTCGTGCAGCTCGGCTACCGCCGGGTCGACGTGATGGGCTACTCGCTCGGCGGTGGCGTCGCCTTCCGGTTCGCCGTGCAGCACCCCCGGATGGTGCGCCGCCTCGTGCTGGTCTCGACCGGCTTCAGCCAGGATGGCTTCTACGCCGAGATGCTGCCCCAGCAGGCGCAGGTGAGCTCCGCGATCACCGGCCAGATGAAGGAGACGCCGCTGTACACCTCGGACGCTGCGGTCGCCCCGCACCCCGAGGACTTCCCGAGGCTGCTGGACCGCATGGGAGAGGCCATGCGTCAGCCCTACGACTTCTCGGAGGACGTCAAGACGCTGCGCATGCCCGTCATGCTCGTCTACGGCGACAGCGACATGTTCCGCCCCGAGCACATCGTCGAGTTCTACCGCCTGCTGGGCGGCGGGCTGCGCGACGCCGGCTGGCAGCGCGAGACCATGTCGCAGAACCGGCTCGCGATCATCCCCGACCAGACGCACTACGACGTCTTCGCGTCGGCCGCCCTGGTGCCCGCGGTGCTGCCGTTCCTGAACGGCCAGACTCACGGGATGAGCGGGTTGGGGGAGGTTCGGCGGGCGGCATGAAGCCGGCTCGTGGCCTCGCTCATGGTCTCGGCGGGTGTCGCGATCCTCAGCCGAGGGTGATGCAGACGATCCCTGCGAACACGAGCACGGCCGCGCCCACCTGCAGCGGCCGCAGGCGTTCGTGCAGAACGGCCCTGGCCCACACGATGGTGACGGCCGGGTTCAGCCAGCCGAGCACCGCGACGATGCTGAGGTAGCCCATCGTCGTCGCGGACGTGAAGCTGACGTTGGCGGTCGCGATCAGGAGTCCCACCACCACCAGGATCGGCAGCGCCCGGCCGCGAGGTCGCACCGCCGGCCGCGAGACGGCCGCCGCGAATGCGATCGCGACAAACGCCACCGTCCGCGCGACGGCGACCGTCCAGAAGGGACCTGCCTCGCCGCCGTAGTCCATCGCGACGAGGAACAGGCCCAGCGTGACGGCCGAGCCGACCGCCACCAGGATGCCTGTGCGGTCGGCGCGCCTGCGCTCGCCCGTCGTCCCGCGACGGCCCGCGTGAGACCAGCACGATCCCGACCAGCGTCATCGCGACGCCGGCGATCTGCAGGGGGCCCGGCTGCTCCCCGCGGGCCAGCCCCCACAGCACCGGGACCAGCGCGGCGCCGGCGACGATCGGCGAGGCGACGCTCATGTCGAGCACAGCGAGGGCGCGGTATTGGAGCAGTGCGCCGACTCCGCCCGCGACTCCGCCGAGCACCGCCGGGACCAGCGCCGTCGCTGAGGGAGTCTCCGGCGCGCGGACGAGGAGCAGCATGACCAGGACGAGGGCCGCGACGCCCTGGCCGATGAGCGCGGCCGTCCAGACGGTCGTCTTGCGTGACTCGAGGCCGGCCCAGAAGTCGGCGGTGCCCCAGGAGAGGCTGGCGAGCAGGGCGAGGAGAGAGGCGAGCACGGCGGGCGGATGCTACCACGACTGGGTCTGCTAGACTCGCGACGGTCAACAGCCCCCGCAAGGTGCGCGGGCGCGCAAGCAGAAAGGACGGCACCCGCATGACCCTGCACGTCACCCTTCCCGACGGCTCACCCCTGGAACTGGACGACGGCGCGACCGTGCGCGACGCCGCGGCCGCCATCGGGCCACGGCTCGCCAAGGCCGCCGTCGCGGGTCGCGTCACTTCCGCAGCCGACCCCGACGTCACTCTCCTCGTCGACGCGGCCGCGCCCCTCCACGACGGCGATGCCGTGGCGATCGTCACCCTCAAGGGAGACGACGCCGACGCCGTCGACATCCAGCGCCACACCGCCTCGCACGTCATGGCGCAGGCCATCGTCCGCCTGTTCCCGGGTGCGAAGTACGCCATCGGCCCGACCATCGAGAGCGGCTTCTACTACGACTTCCAGCTTCCCGAGCCCATCGCCGAGGCCGACCTGGCGCGCATCGAGAAGGAGATGGCGAAGATCGTGAGCCAGAACCAGCCGGTGGAGCGCTTCGAACTGCCGGCCGACGAGGCGCTGGCCGTGTTCGGCGCCGGCGAGCCCGGCACCAGCGCCGCCGGCCTTCCGCTCGGCCTCGACCAGCCGTACAAGGTCGAGCTCATCGAAGACCTCGTGACCGCCGCCGAGGCGACCGGCGACGAGGTCCCGACCATCAGCGCTCTACCGCCAGGGCGAGTTCGTCGACCTGTGCCGCGGCCCGCACCTGCCGAGCACCAACAAGCTCGGCAACGGCACCTTCAAGCTCACCAGCCTCGCCGGCGCCTACTGGCGCGGCGACGAGAAGAACCAGATGCTCACCCGCGTCTACGGCACCGCCTTCCCGAGCAAGGAGGAGCTGGCGGCGTACCTCGAGGCGCTCGAGCTCGCGCGCCAGCGCGACCACCGGCGCATCGGCCGGGACCTCGACCTCTTCAGCTTCCACGAGGAGGGCCCCGGCTTCCCGTTCTTCCACCCCAAGGGCATGCGCCTGTGGAACGCGATGGTCGACTTCTGGCGCGCCGAGCACGTGCGCGCCGGCTACGAGGAGATCAGCACCCCCGTGATCCTGCGCCGCGAGCTCTGGGAGCGCAGCGGGCACTGGGACAACTACAAAGAGAACATGTACTTCACCACCATCGACGAGCAGCCGTACGCGGTGAAGCCCATGAACTGCCCCGGCGGCCTGCTCATCTACAAGAGCCGCCGGCGCAGCTACCGTGACCTGCCGCTGCGCATGGCCGAGCTCGGCCGTGTCCACCGCCACGAGATGAGCGGCGTGCTGCACGGCCTGTTCCGCGTGCGCTACTTCACCCAGGACGACGCGCACATCTACTGCACCCCCGAGCAGCTGGAAGAAGAGGTGCTCGGCGTCGTCCGCTTCATGAAGCACATCTACGCCTCGTTCGGCTTCAGCGACGTCAAGATCGAGCTCAGCACCCGGCCGGAGAAGAGCATCGGCTCGGATGAGGTCTGGGAGCTCGCCGAGGGCGTCCTCGCGCGCGTGCTCGAGGGCGAGGGCATCGACTACGTGCTCAACCCCGGTGACGGCGCCTTCTACGGCCCCAAGATCGACTTCCACATCCGCGACGTCATGGGCCGCACCTGGCAGTGCGGCACCATCCAGGTCGACTTCGCCATGCCCGAGCGGCTGGACATCACCTACACCGGGGCCGACAACGAGGAGCACCGGCCGGTCATGATCCACCGCGCGCTGCTCGGGAGCATCGAGCGCTTCATGGGCATCCTGCTCGAGCACTACGGCGGTAACCTGCCGACCTGGCTGGCGCCGGAGCAGGTGCTGGTGCTGCCGATCGCCGACCGCCACGCCGACTACGCGGCGAGCGTGATGCGCGCCGTGCGCGCCGCCGGCGCGGGGAGCGGGGCGGACGCGCCGGTCATCATCCACGCCGACGTGGACGACCGCGGCGAGAGCATCGGCAAGCGCATCCGCGACGCCCAGCTCCAGAAGGTGCCTTACATCCTCGTGGTCGGCGACCGCGAGGTGGAGCAGGGCGCCGTCGGCGTGCGCGAGCGCGGCGAGGACAAGGGCGCGCGGCCGCTCGCCGAGTTCATCGACGACCTCGTGGCCGAGGTGCGCGAGCGGCGGCTGCCGTAGCGAGCCGCTCGAGTTCCACTTCCACGCGCTCGAGCGGAAATGATAGGGATTCTCATCTAACGGGTATCTCGTCTATCGAGTCACTTCAACAACAAGAGAGATGACCGATGGACGAGACCTACACTGCGGAGCGGATCGCCGAGTCGGCAAGGCGGCTGGACGTCGGCCTGTCGACGCTCAACGCGGCGTTCGCCCACGACCTCGGCATCAGCGTCCCCGAACTGCTCGCCCTGGAGAATCTCGACGCGGACGGCGGGCTTGGCCCCAGCGAGCTCGCCCGCAGGCTCCAGCTGTCGACCGGGACCGTGACGGCCCTGGTCGACCGCCTGGAGGTGGGCGGGCATGTCGACAGGGTCGCCCATCCGAGCGACCGGCGGCGGGTCGTCGTGACCCGCACGGCCAAAGCGAGCGAGGAACTGGCCGGCGAGATCGAGCCGCTCGAGCGCGAGATCCGCGACCTGGCGGAGAGCCTCAGCGAGGCCGATCGCCGGGTGGTGGGCCGGTTCCTGGACACCTTGATCAGCATCGTCGAGCGGGCGGCCGCCCAGGCGTGCGCCGCATGACCGCCCGCCCACCCCGAGAGGAGCACACATGAGCTCGACCCCTTCCACCGTCGGCCGCCCGACCTCGCCCGCGCGTGAGGTCACACCCGACGTCGCGCGCCGCCTCAGCCGCCTGCGCATCTGGAACATCGGCGTGGGCCTCATCCTCGCCGTCGAGGCCGCGGCCATCGCCCTGCTCACCAACGGCTTCACCCTGCCGGTGACCTCGACCTACATGACGGGACCGCCCGGAACTGCGGCCAAGCTCACCACGCTCTTCGACGTGCAGCTCGGCTGGGGCGTCTTCGCCTTCGTCGCCATCTCGGCGGCGGCGCTCCTGATCATCGCGTCGCCGCGCGTGTTCGACTGGTACAAGTCCAACCTGCTGCAGGACCGCAACTACGGCCGCTGGATCGAGTACTTCTTCAGCTCCAGCCTCATGATCGTGCTGATCAGCATGATCACCGGCGTGAGCGACGTCGGCGCCCTGCTGGCCATCTTCGGCGTCAACGCGAGCATGATCCTGTTCGGTCTGCTCATGGAGAAGTACGAGACGCCGGGCAAGCCCAGCTGGCTCTCGTTCTGGTTCGGCACGTTCGCCGGCATCATCCCGTGGGTCATCGTCGCCATCTACGTCCTCACGCCCGGGACCGACGGTCCGACGCCGCCCGGCTTCGTGTACGGCATCGTCATCAGCCTGTTCCTCTTCTTCAACGTGTTCGCGATCAACATGTGGCTGCAGTACCACAAGGTGGGGAAGTGGGCCGACTACCTGTTCGGCGAGAAGGCGTACATCATCCTCAGCCTGACGGCGAAGTCGCTGCTCGCCTGGTGGGTGTTCTCCGCCGTGCTGGCGAGCTGAGCGCCGCCGCCTGATACCCTGCGCCCATGCCCGCCATCAGCGCAGGACTGCTGCTCTACCGCAGGACCCTCGACCCGGAGACCGGCGCGTCCCGGGTCGAGGTGCTGCTGGTGCACCCCGGCGGCCCGTACTGGGCCAAGAAGGACGCCGGCGCCTGGAGCATCCCCAAGGGGCTGGCCGAGCCGGACGAGCTCGGGCCGGAACCGGCCACGGTGACGGCGGCCAAGGCGCGCAACCGGGCCGCCGGCATCGACCTGCTGGCCGTGGCGCTGCGCGAGGTCCGGGAGGAGACGGGGCTGGAGCCCGACGGTCCCTTCCAGCCCCTCGGCGGGGTCAAGGCGCACGGCCACAAGCTGATCTTCGCCTGGGCCGTGGAGCACGACTGCGACGCCACGGCCATCACGAGCAACACGTTCACGATGGAGTGGCCGCCCAGGTCCGGCAGACAGGCGGAGTTCCCCGAGGTGGATCGCGCCGCCTGGTTCACCCTGGAGGCGGCGCGGGAGGCCATCGTCCCCGTGCAGCGCCGGTTCCTCGACGACCTCGCGGTCGTCGCGGCCGCCGGCGCCTGACCTACTCTTCGGGCGCCGTCTCCGCGACCGGCTCCGGTACGGACTCGGCGGCCGCCGCCGGCGCTCCGCTCGGCCCCAGCGGCGGCAGCGACGGCAGGTGCGGCTTGCCGGCGATCAGGTCGAAGAACGCGTCGCGCCAGGCGATCCAGCGCGCGTCCAGGCGCACCTCGCGGTGCTGCGCCCTGGCCAGCTTCTTCGGCTTCTTCGCGTAGCGGCGCTTCGCCCACGGCGACTTGGGCCGCGCGAGCCTGATCGCGCCGACGATCGCGACGAGCGGCACGAACAGCCCGAGGACGCCGGTCCAGATCTTGCCCTTGAGCAGGCAGAGCACCACCGGGATGATGACGACGACGAACCACAACGCGAGGGCCATGCGGAAGACGTCGCCGTCCAGCCCCGGTTTCCCGAGGTCCCCGAAGGGGTTGAGGCCCAGCACGAACAGGGCCGCGACGCACACGACGATGATCACGGCGTCCACGGAGAGCCGTCCCTCCTTGCGCCAGTACACGTCCTGCAGGTTGAGGATGAGGGCGAACTCGTCCAGCGTGAGCGCCACGCCCACGCCGAACAGCAGCGCGAGCACCTGCGCGAGCAGTTCCTCGGGCGACAGGGCGATGAGCACGATCCCGACCGTGACCATGAGGATCACGCCGATGACCATGTGGTGCACGTGCGTGCCGCCCTCGCTCTCGATGTCGTGGAACCACCAGCTCACCTTGGCGCGGATCAGCCGTGTGTTGATGCGCACGAAGAGGAAGGTGGCGAGCAGGCCGATGAGGAACCCGGCCATGGCGGCGCGGGTCTCGCCCATCCAGCCCACGCCGACGGCGTCGGCGGCCACCAGCAACATCGGCACCTCCATCCGTCGGTCTCGTGGCGCAGCACTCTGGGAACAGTATCGGCAGTTACCCTACCCGCTCCCGACCAGGAGGCCCACGTGAGGCACAACACACCGTCGCTGGTCGAGCTCTTCCGTGCCCAGGGCGAAGGCTGGCGCGCGTTCATCGGGGCCGCGGAGCGCGGAGAGTCCTGGGAGGCGCCGGGCGTCAGCGTCGGCATCGGCGGCGAGGCGTCGGACGACGTCAACTGGATCGTCGCCTTCGGGCCGGAGGGCGTCGCCGACGGCATCGCCAAGGCGGCGGCGGTGCTCAAGCGCCGCAACCTGCCGGGAGCGGTGTATGCGGCTTCCACGGTGGCCGGTGAGGCCGGAGAGACGGCCGGCGCGCTCGGCTTCGTCCACGCCGGCCACCTGCCGCTCATGTGCGCGCACGCGACCGACGTGGTGCGCGCCTGCGAGGGGCATCAGACGCGCCGCGTGGAGGACATGGAGGGCATCCTCTCGGCCGGCGACATCCTCGCCGACGCCTTCGAGATGCCCGTGGACTGGTGCCAGCGGCTGCTGGGCGTCGGATTCGCGCGCCTGACCGACGCGACGGCGTACCTGGCGCTCCACGACGGCCGGCCGGTCGCCGTGGCCGGCACGGCTCTCTGCGGCGACATCGCCGGCGTGTACGGCGTCGCCACGCGGTCGACACACCGGCGGCGCGGCGCGGCAGGCTGCGCCATGAGCGCCGCGGTCGACCACCAGCTGCGCGCCGGCGCGCACTGGTTCGGGCTGCTCTCGTCGCCCGACGCCGAGCCGTTCTACGCCGGGCTCGGCTTCGTCGCCGTCGACCACCCGGACGTGTGGGTGCTCCGGCCGGAGTGAGCGAGGGAGCGAGTCCCGCTCCTCCCGGGCCGGGGCTGCTGCGCCGTCACCCGGTCGTCGTCACCTCGCCGGCCGCGCCGCGTAACGGCCTCGAGGAGTTCCTCGCGTTCGCCGTCGTGCGCGTCGTGGCCGGCTTCGTCCTGCTCGACTGGATCGCGCGCCGCCTCATCGCGTGGCTCGGCGACCGGCTGTACGGCGTCGCCGACTGGGTCTCTCACCGGCTGTCCGGGCCGGCGCAGCACTACGTGGACGTGGGCTACCCGCGGCTGCCTGAGGCCGTGGCGATGGTCGCGGTGCCGCTCGTGCTCTACTGGGCGTTCGTGCGCCTCGCCGAGCGCCGCCGAGTGCGCGAGCTCGGCGGGGGGTGGCGGGGGGTACTCGAGGGAGCCGGCGGGCTCCTGCTGGGCGCCGGCCTCTTCAGTGTCGTCATCGCGGTCCTGGCAGCGGCCGGGGCCTACGGCGTCCTCGGCCGTGAGCAGTGGACGGTCGTGCAGTGGTCGGCGCCCGTGGCCGCGGTCGCCTTCCGCGAGGAACTGCTGTATCGCGGCGTCATCCAGCGGGTGAGCGAGGAGCGGCTCGGCACGTGGCTGGCGCTCGCGTTCGCCTCGGTCTGGTTCGGGTACCAGCACGCCGACAACCCCAACGCCGGGCTCGTCGACGGGTCTCATGATCGCCCTGTTCGGCGGAGTGCTGCTCGGCGCGTGCTACCTCGCGACGCGGCGGATGTGGCTGGCGATCGGCGTGCACGCCGCCTGGAACTTCGTCGAGGGCGGCGTGTACGGCGCGCCGGTGAGCGGCTACGCGGTCCCGGGCTGGCTGCGCTCCAGCTTGACGGGGCAGGAGTGGCTCACGGGAGGGCCCTTCGGCCCCGAGAGTTCGCAGGTCACGCTCGCGGTGACGTCGGCCGCGAGCGCGGCCCTGCTGCTGGCGGCGTGGCGGCGCGGGAGCCTTCGGCCGGCGCGCCTCAGATCCACTGCCGGCGGCGGAACCAGATGAGCATCGCGACCACCACGACGACCTCGGACACCACCGCCAGCCAGAAGAACGGCCAGAAGCCTGTGATCTCGCGGACCATCCAGGCGAAGTTCTGGCCGAAGAACCCGACGATGAAGGTGAGCGGCATGAAGATGGTCGCCACGATCGTGAGCCGCTTCATGACCTCGTTGAGCCGGTTGGAGACGGTGGAGAGGTAGACGTCCATGGCGCCGGTGAGCAGGTCGCGGTAGCTGTCCACGAGGTCGCTGATGCGGATGAGGTGGTCGTAGACGTCGCGGTAGTACCGCTCCATGTCCGGCGTCATGCCGGGGATCTCGGCGACGCCGGTGAGCAGTCGCGCGAAGAGGTCGCGCTCCGGCGTGACGACCTTGCGCCAGCCGACGAGCCTGCGCTTGAGCGCGAACACCTGCTGCAACTGCTCGTCGTCGGGCTTCCGGAGCACGCCGTTCTCGAGCTGGTCGATGCGGTCGTCGAGCTTGGCCATCTCCGGAAAGAAGCTGTCGGCCAGGGCGTCGACCACGCGGTAGAGGGCGACGGCCGGCTCGAGCGCCGGCGGCCGGCCCTGCGTGGCCGCCTTGCGCAGGTCCTCGAACGCCGGGCAGTCGTCGTGGTGCACCGTGACCAGCCACTGCTGGGAGAGCAGGCAGTGCACCTCGACCAGTCCGTCGCGGTCGGGTGCGGCCCCGTAGGCGACGAGGTAGACGAAGTCCTCGTAGGTGTCGAGCTTGGGACGCTGGCCGAAGTGCATGGCGTCCTCGATGGCCAGGGGGTGGACCCCGAAGGGCTCGCGCAGCAGATCGAGCTCGACCTGCTTCGGCCCGTGGATGTCGAGCCAGAAGAACTCGCCCTTGTCCAGGTGCTCGCGGACCAGTCCTGCGTTCAGGCCGGCCTTGGCGCCCCCCGCGTCGACGAGGAAGCTCTCGTGGTGGATGGCCATGCCCCACCATTCGCGGCGCGGCGGGCCGTTCCTAGGTCCGCGCCGCCCGCGATCACCCCTCAGGACCCTCGCGCAACAGTGCTACGGCCACCGTCGTCGGCGCAGACCACGGGAAGACCTCACGGGTTGACACGGCCCGCCGACACCTTTGTAGTATCACAGCACTCGAAAGGAACCTGGGGGGGTATCCCATGTCACGCCGTGCTCCTGTCGTGAGCGGCCTGGTCGTCCTCGCACTGTCCATCGTCGGTCTGTTCGCGCTCGCCGGGCCTGCGCTCGCCTACGACGGGTGGGAGCACGGTACCGCGACTTCCAAGAGTTCCTGCACGGGCGGCTGCCACGCGGAGACCACGCCGACCAACGCGACCTGCACGCGCTGCCACACCGGCTTCGCCGCGCGGAGCACCCAGAAGTGCTGGGACTGCCACGAGCCCACGCAGTCCACGTCCTCGTGGCAACTCGCGGCGGGCTGCACGACCACCTGTCACGTCTCCACCGTCGCCAGCGGCCGGCCGTCGTACAGCGTCGCCTCCACGCACCTCACCACGGTGCATCTGGGGGCCACGGGGTACGGCAAGACGTGCGTCGCCTGCCACGGCGTGAGCACGGGGAGCACCACGCCCGGCACGAGCCCCCATCACGACACGGTGAACAGCCCGGCGCCCACCTGCGCCGGGTGCCACAACGGCACGATCGCCTCTGCGCCGAGCGCGCACACCGCGTACGGCGCGGACTGCGGGTCGTGCCACACGGGGATGGACCGGCCCTCCGGCAAGTGCGAGAGCTGCCACACCGGCAGACCAGGCTCGACCATGCCGCAGATCACGTACACCAACACCCTCACCTGCGCGGACGCCGGCTGCCACGGCAAGGTGCTGAACCACATCGGTACGCCGATCGGCTCTGCGACGTGCACCACCTGTCACACGGCGCACTATCCCACGCTCGGTACCTGCTCCACCTGCCACCCCGCGCCCGAGACCTACCACCACGGCACCGCGACCGCGCGTCCGCTCGACGACTGCGCCGGCTGCCACAACGGAGTCATCGCGAGGGCCCCGACCGGTCACTCCGGCTACGGCGCCACCTGCACCTCCTGCCACACGGGGATGAACCGGCCGAGCGGCGACTGCGCCACGTGTCACATCGGCAAGCCGGGCACGACCGCCCCGCAGATCACGTTCACCAACAACGTGGCCTGCGGCGACGCGGCGTGCCACGGCAAGGTCACCAACCACTCGGGCACGCCGATCAGCGCCGCGGCGTGCAGCACGTGCCACACCGCGCACTACCAGACGTTGGGCAGCTGCGAGAGTTGCCATCCGCAGCCGCAGACGTTCCACCACGGCACGGCCGCGGCGCGGCCGCTCGCGGACTGCTCCGGCTGCCACGACGGCGGCATCGCCACGGCGAAGACCTCGCACGCCGGCGTCGCCTGCTCGGTGTGTCACGCGGGCATGGGCAAGCCCACGGTGCCGGCCGTGTGCGCCCAGTGCCACCTCGCCAAGAAGGTCGGCAGCGCGACCTGCACGACGTGCCACAGCGCCGCCGGCTTGACCGGCCGCGAGCAGGTGCACAACGCGACGCCCAAGGCCGGCCTGACGTGCACGACCTGCCACGCCGGCCACAACGAGGACCTCGGCGCCTGCGCCACGTGCCACGGCCTCGTGCCCGAGGCGCACCACGGCGTGGCCTCGGTGGCCGGCAGCACCATCGCGCTGCGGGCGGAGCCGGCCCGTCTCGCTCCGGGCGCGGCCGGCGCGGTGAGCGGGACGCTCACGGACGCCGGCGGTGCCCCTGTGGGCGGCGCGCAGGTGCTCCTGCAGGCGCGCCGCCTCGGAACCGCGGCCTATACCGACGTCGTCACGCTGGTGACCGGCGCCGACGGGACGTTCTCGCAGCCGGTCCAGCCCGTGACCGGCACGGAGTACCGCGCGGTGTACCGCGGGGCCTATTCCGCGGTCTCCGCCACGGTGAAGCGGCCGGCCCTGGCGACCGCGACCGTGACCGTGGCGCAGACGGTGACGCTGGGCGCGCGCCCGGCCTCCGCCAGGGTGGGCGCGCGCGTGCGCCTCTCCGGCGCGGCGGCGCCGACGGCGCAGCAGCTCGGCGCGTCCGGTCCTGCCCTCACCCTGCGCGTGGACCGCAAGGTCGGTTCCCGCTGGGCCAAGGTCGCCTCGGTCAAGCTGAAGCCCAAGGCCGACGGCGCGTACTCGTGGACCTGGCGGGCGAGGAAGACCGGTTCCTACCGGTTCACGGCGTCGCTCGCGGCCACGGCCGACCTGCTCGCCGCCAAGGCGACGGTCAACGTCAGAGTGCGCTGAAGTGCGCTGAACGGCGCTGAACGGCGCGCGGCGGGCGGCGGCAGCTTCGCCCCGCCCGCCGGCGCGCCTGAGGCGCATGTTCGACGGCGCGTCTGGTATTCGTGTATACTGCCATGCGCCAAAGCGGGAGCTTACGAGCACCCCACCCTGCGCCTCGATCGGTAGGTCGACAGGGTCCTCTCACGAGAAAGGAGATCGTGAGGGCTCGCCGTTGGCGAGCCTTTTTTCGTCTATGGGCAGACCATTTTCTCCAAGAGACAGATTCATGAGGGACCGGGCCAACGAGCCCCGTATCCGCATCAACGACGGCATCACGGTGCCGCAGGTGCGCCTCATCGATGAGAACGGCGAACAGCTGGGCATCAAGCCCATCCGGTTCGCTCAGGACTACGCAGCCGACAAGAACCTCGACCTGGTCGAGGTAGCTCCGACCGCCGATCCGCCGGTGTGCCGCATCATGAACTACAGCAAGTATCGCTACGAGCTGGAGCTCAAGGCCAAGCAGGCGCGCAAGCACCAGAGCCAGATCGTGATCAAGGAGATCAAGTTCCGGCCCAAGGTCGGCCAGCACGACTACGAGACCAAGAAGGGTCACGTGCTGCGCTTCCTCGAGCACAAGGACAAGGTCAAGGTCACGATCATGTTCCGGGGCCGCGAGATGGTGCATCCGGAGCGTGGCGAGGCGCTGCTCATGCGGCTCGCAGAAGATGTAAAGGAATACGGCGTCATCGAGTCCAAGCCGCTCCAAGACGGGCGCAACATGGTCATGATGCTCGCGCCGGTGAAGTAGCTGGAGGGAGGTACACATGCCGAAGACCAAGACTCACAGCGCGTCCAAGAAGCGCTTTCGCCTCACCGGCACGGGCAAGCTCGTCCGTCGCCACGGGATGAAGAGCCACCTCCTGGAGCACAAGAGTTCGAAACGCAAGCGGGGCTTCCGCAAGCTGTACGACGTCAGCCCGGCTGATTCCAAGGGGATCAAGCGGCTGCTCGGGCTCCGCTGAGCCTGCCGACCTAAGATCATGAGCCGGCCGGCCCGCCTGAGGGCCCCGGCCGGTGCAGTTCCAAGGAGTACGAACAATGTCTCGTGTCAAACGAAGCGTCAGTGCGCGGAAGAAGCGCCGCAAGGTACTCGAGCAGGCCAAGGGTTATCGCGCGACTAAGAACTCGAGCTACAAGAGGGCCAAAGAGCAGGTCCAGCGCAGCGGCCAGTACGCCTACCGCGACCGCCGTGTGCGCAAGCGCGAGTTCCGCAAGCTGTGGATCGTGCGCATCAACGCCGGTGCTCGTGAGAACGGTATGTCGTACAACCAGTTCATGTACGGACTCCAGCTGGCCGAGATCGAGCTCGACCGCAAGATCCTCGCCGATCTCGCAGTGACCGATCCCGCATATTTCGCCTCGCTCGTCGACCAGGCCCGCGCGGCCATCGACGCGGCCAAGGCCGCCTGAGGCGGGGAGCGAGTCGCTTGGGGTTTTCGGCCCACCGCTGACCAGCCCGCAGAACGCCCTCGTCAAGCGAGCGGCGTCGCTGCACCAGCGTAAGTTCCGCGACCGCGAAGGCGCCTTCCTTGTGGAGGGCGCCGACGTGGTCGCGGCTGCGTTGGCGGCCGGCTGCCGGCCGCAGGCCGTGTTTCTCCGGGAGGACGGCGCGGAGCGGCTGGGCAAGCGCCTCGGCCTGGCCGGTGGGGCCGCGCCCGAGGGCGCGGCGGGACCCGCCGTCTTCGTCGTCAACGACCGTGTGGCGGCGCGCATCTCGTCGCTCGAGACGCCGGCGGACGTGGCGGCCGTGCTTCCGCTGCCGCCGCGCAGCCCGCTCTCGTCGCTGCTCGGGCCGGCCACCAGCCCCAAGACGGCCGCGCTGCGTCGCCTGGACGCGGCCGCGCCGGCGCAGGGGGGCGCGGCCGATCTGCTCGTCGTCTACGTGGACGGCGTCCAGGACCCGGGCAACGTCGGCACGCTCATCCGTGCGGCGGCGGCGTTCGGCGCCTCCGCCGTCGTCACCTCGTCCGGCTCGGCCGACCCGTACGGGCCCAAGACCGTCCGCGCCGCCATGGGCGCGCTCTTCGGCCTGCCGGTGTTCCCGGAGGTGCCGCTGGCCGGCGTCATCGAGCAGTTGCCGGCGGCGACGGTGTACGGCCTCGCCGCCCACGGCGGCGCGCCCCTCACCACGGTCCCTCTGCGGCGCCCCGCCGTGCTCGTGGTCGGCGCCGAGCGCGCCGGCCTCTCCCGCGCGGCGCTCCCGTACGTCGGAGAGCTGGTCACGATCCCGCTCGCCGAGTCGGCGGCCGGCGCGGTCGAGAGCCTCAACGCCGGGGTCGCCGGTGCGCTCGCCCTCTACGAATTCTCGCGCCGCTCCGCCGGCGCTCCCGAAGACCCGTCACGCCGCGCCGCCGCGGCTCAGGAAGGATGACCACATGGACGACGCACACCTGCAGGAGCTGAAGCAACGAGCACCCGGCCTCGCGGCCATCTACCACAGCGGCCGCGACACCATCCTGCGCGCGCACGACCTGGCCGCGCTGGAGCAGGCGCGCGTCCAGATCCTGGGCCGCAAGAGCGCGCTCACCGAGTACCTGCGCTCGATCCCGACCCTTCCGGCCGAGGAGCGTCCGCTGGTCGGCAAGGGCGGCAACCTCATCCGCAAGGAGCTCGAGGAGCTCGTGGAGGAGCGCGAGGCCGAGCTCAAGCGCGAAGCGCTCTCGGCCTCGCTGGCCCACGAGCGCATCGACGTCACCCTGCCGGCCCAGCCGTTCCCGGCCGGGCACGAGCACCTCATCAGCCAGACCATGCGCGAGGTCGAGGACATCTTCATCGGCCTCGGCTACAGCATCGCCGAGGGCCCCGAGGTCGAGCTCGACTACTACAACTTCACGGCGCTCAACACGCCCCCGAGCCACCCCGCGCGCTCCGCCCACGACACGTTCTGGGTCGTCGAGCAGCGCGAGACCATGCCCGAGGCCGTCATGGACGCCGACCGCGGCGTGCTGCTGCGCACCCACACCTCGCCCGTCCAGGTGCGCGTCATGGAGCAGCAGCGCCCGCCGCTCTACATCCTCAGCCCCGGCAAGGTGTACCGGCGCGACTCGGACGCGACGCACACGCCGATGTTCCACCAGGTGGAGGGCCTCGTCGTGGACGAGGGCATCACGCTTGCCGACCTCAAGGGCACCATCGCGCACTTCACGCACGCGTTCTTCGGGCCGGACCGGAACATCAGGGTCCGGCCGCACTTCTTCCCGTTCACCGAGCCGAGCATCGAGATCGACGTGGACTGCGGGCTCTGCGGCGGCGAGGGCTGCCGCTCCTGCAAGTACTCCGGCTGGCTCGAGATCATGGGCGCCGGCATGGTCGACCCCGCCGTGTTCGGCTTCGTCGACTACGACCCCGAGGTCGTCAGCGGCTTCGCCTTCGGCGGCGGCATCGAGCGCATGGCGATGCTCAAGCACGGCATCCCGGACCTGCGCCTGTTCTACGACAACGACGTCCGCTTCCTGCGGCAGTTCTGAGGAGGCGGTCACGATGAGAGTCCCGTTCAGCTGGATCAAGGAGTACGTCGCCTGGGAGGGCACGGTCGAGGAGATGGCCGAGCTGCTCACCATGAGCGGCACCGAGGTGGAGGGCATCGACTGGGTCGGCGCCCCGCGCGACCCCGAGAACCTCAGCCGGTTCGTGGTCGGCAAGGTCCTCACCAAGGAGAAGCACCCCAACGCCGACAAGCTCAACCTCTGCACCGTGGAGGTGGGGGAGAGGAACGGCGGCGTGCGGCAGATCGTCTGCGGCGCGCACAACTTCGAGGCCGGCGACACGGTGCCGGTCTCGCTCAGCGGCGCCGTGCTCGAGAACGGCCTCAAGCTCAAGAAGGCCAACCTGCGCGGCGTCGAGAGCGACGGCATGATCATGAGCGAGCAGGAGCTCGGCTACGAGGAGAAGAGCCCCGGCATCGCCGTGCTGCCCGGCGAGTGGATCGTCGGCGAGCCGCTGCAGCGCTACCTGCCGGTGAGCGAGGCGGTGCTCGAGCTCGAGCTGACCTCCAACCGGCCCGACTGCTTCAGCATCTACGGCATCGCCCGCGAGGTCGCGGCGGCGGCGAGGCTGGAGCTGGCGCCGCCGCCCATCGCGCCTCCGGCCGCGTTCGCCGGCAAGGAGGCGGCCGCGGACATCGCCGTCGAGATCGCCGACCCGGAGCTGTGCCCGCGGTACGGCGCCACCGTCATCCGCGGGGTCAGGATCGCCGACTCCCCGGCGTGGCTCAAGGCCCGGCTCACGCACGCCGGCATGCGCCCCATCAGCAACGTCGTCGACGTGACCAACTACGTGATGCTCGCCTACGGGCAGCCGCTGCACGCCTTCGACGCCGGCAAGATCCGCGGCGGCAAGCTCATCGCCCGCCGCGCCGCGGCCGGCGAGAAGATCGTCACCCTCGACGGCGTGGAACGCACGCTCGACGACCAGATGCTCGTCATCGCCGACGTCGAGCGTCCGCTGGTCATCGCCGGCGTGTTCGGCAGCCAGGACGCCGAGATCGACGAGCACACCAAGGACCTCGTGCTCGAGGCGGCCAACTTCGCCGGCCCCAGCATCCTGCGCACGGAGATGCACACCGGCATCCGCAGCGAGGCCAGCAACCGGTTCGAGAAGGGCATCGACCCCAACCTCGTGCCGGGCGCGCTCGACTTCGCCGACCGGCTGTTCGCCGAGCTCTGCGGCGGCACGGTGGCGCCCGGCATCGTCGACGCCGGCGGCGTGCCGCCGGCGCCGGCGCCCCTGAGCTTCCGCCCGGCCAAGGCCGACGCGCTGCTCGGCTACGAGGTCCCGGCGGCCGAGCAGTCCGGCATCCTGCGCCGGCTCGAGTGCGGCGTGGAAGAGGACGGAGCGCCGGTGGCCGCTCGCGACGCGGACGCCACCGACGTGTGGACCGTCACGCCGCCGTCGTTCCGCCCCGACCTCGTCCGCGAGGTCGACCTCATCGAGGAGGTCGGGCGCATCGCCGGCTACGGCATGGCGCCCGAGACGCTGCCGCGTCACCGCACCGCCGGCGCGCTCACCAAGGAGCAGAAGGTGCGCCGCGCCGTCCGGTCCGCCCTGGCCGGCTGCGGGCTCGACGAGGTGCTCACGTACAGCTTCATCTCGCCCGACGCCGTGGCGCCGCTCGGCCTGCCCGACGGCGACATCCGCCTCGACCCGGTCAAGCTCTCCAACCCGATGAGCGGGGACCAGTCGGTGATGCGCACCATGCTGCTGCCGGGCCTGCTCAAGACGGTCAAGGACAACGTGGACCGGCTCAACGACCCGCCCAATCTCTTCGAGATCGGCAAGGTCTACCTGTGGGACCAGCCCGTCCCGGCGCCGGCGCACGCGGCCGAGCCCGGCGCCGTGCTGCCGCACGAGCCGGAGGCCGTCGGCATCGTGCTCTCCGGTCCGCTCGAGGCCGAGAACTGGACGGGCGCCGGCCGCCCGACCGACTTCTACACGCTCAAGGGCTGCGTGGACGCGCTGCTCGCCTCCGTCGGGCTCGTCGGTGAGTACGCGCCGCTCGGCGACCAGGCGGAGCACTTCCCGTACCTGCATCCCGGCAAGTCCGCCGCGGTGAGCGTCAAGGGCCCCGGCGGCACCGGCGTGCTCGGCCAGCTTCGGCCGGACGTCGCCGCGGCCTACGGGCTGGACGACGTGGCCGTGTACGTGGCCTCGCTCAACGGCCGCTTCGTGGAGGCCGCGCTGCGCACCCCGGTGTTCGCGGACCTCGGCCAGTACCCGCCGGCCGCACAGGACCTCGCCGTCGTGGTGAGCCGCGACGTGCCCGCGGCGGCCGTGGTGGAGCAGGCCCGCCGCGCCGGCGGCAAGCTGGTGCGCAGCGTGCGCGTGTTCGACGTGTACGAGGGCGACCAGGTGCCGGCGGACAAGCGCTCGCTCGCGCTGCGCGTGGTCATGCGCTCGCCCGAGCGCACGCTCAACGACAAGGACATCGCCGGCGTGCGCGCCAAGATCCTCAAGGCGCTCGAGCGCGAGTTCCAGGCGACGCTGCGCTGAGGGGAAGGAGGGGGACCGGCATGACGTCAGTGCTCGAAGGCAAGACAGCGCTGATCACCGGCGGAGGCTCCGGCATCGGCGAGGCCTGCGCCCGGCTGTTCGCCGCCGACGGCGCGCACGTCGTCGTCATGGGCCGCCGCCCCGAGCCGCTGCAGCGGGTGGCGGCGGAGACCGGCGGCCTCGCCGCCCCCGGCGACGCCTCCCGGCCGGAGGACTGCGAGCGCGCCGTCGCCGCCGCGGTCGCCGAGTTCGGCCGCCTCGACATCCTCGTCTCGTGCGCCGGCGTCGAGGGCGAGGGCGGCGTCGCCGAGATGAGCCTGGACGAGTGGCGCCGGGTCCTCGACGCCAACCTCGAGTCGACGATGCAGGTCGCGCGCGCGGCCGTCCCGGCCATGCTGGAGGGCGGGGGAGGCAGCATCGTCAACGTGAGCTCGCTGGCCGCCCTGGTCGCCCCGGGCAACATGGCCGCGTACATCACCAGCAAGTCCGCCTTGCTCGGCCTCACCCGCTCGCTCGCGGTCGACTACGGCCCGCTGGGCATCCGCGTCAACACGCTCTGCCCCGGCTGGGTGTGGACGCCGATGAGCCAGGACGAGATGCGCATGTATGCAGCGTCCAAGGGCATCACCCCCGACGAGGCCGTCGCGCACGCCACGCGGTACCTGCCGCTGGGGCGCATGGCGGAGCCCGTGGAGATCGCTCGCTGCGTGCGCTTCCTGGCCTCGGACGACGCCTCGTTCGTCACCGGCGCCACGCTGGTCGCCGACGGCGGCAGCAGCGCTGTCGACGTCGGGTACGTCTCGCTGCTCTGAGCGGTCTGCTCGGTGGGCTGCATAATCGAGCAGCACTTCCTAGCTGCCTGTTTGCATGCTCCGTACGGCTCCTGTATAGTGCTTCCTCGATGAGCAGCGTGCCGACATCCGTGTCCGTCTCCGCAGGCCCGCACCGCGGGCCTCACGCGCTGCGCCGCCCTCCGAGCCCGACGTGCACGACGCGCGCCGGCCGGTGGGCGTCTCGGTCTGCTCTAGCTCCAGCTAGACCAGCTCGCAGACACCCGCTCCGCCGGCGAACGCCCGCCCTGTCCTGCGTCCACCGACGTGCACCCGGAGTGCCTGATGCCTTCTGCGACCTGTCTGCAAGTCCCGACCACCACGACCACCGAGAACCCGCACGGCGCGGCCGACCCCTGCGTCGCCAGCGCCGGCATCGTCGGCGGCAGCGGCTACACCGGCGCGCTGCTCGCCGAGTTGCTGCTCCGGCACCCCTCGGTGAAGCTCGCGGCGATCAGCTCCGAGACCTTCGCCGGTGAGCCCGTCCAGCAGCACCTGCCGCGGCTGCGCAGCGACCTGGCCTTCTGCAGCCAGGCCGACCTGGGCGGCGTGGACATCGCCTTCCTCTGCACGCCGCACGGCGACACCGCGCCCATCGCCAAGAAGCTGCTCGACGACGGGGTCAAGGTCATCGACCTCAGCGCCGACTTCCGGCTGGACGCGGCGACCTACAACGAGTGGTACGGGGAGCACCCGTACCCCGAGCTGCTCCCCGGCGTGTACGGCCTCACCGAGCTGCATCGCGACGAGGTGGCCGGCGCCGACCTCGTCGCCAACCCGGGTTGCTACCCGACGGCCGCGCTCCTCGCGCTGGCGCCGCTCAAGCAGCTCGGCCTCGCGGACGTGATCATCGACGCCAAGTCGGGCGTCAGCGGCGCCGGCAAGGCGCCCAAGCCGAACACGCACTTCTGCAGCGTCGACTCCGACCTCGTCGCCTACGGCGTCGGGTCGCACCGGCACTACCCCGAGATCGCCGCCGGCCTCGCCGCCGTGACCACCAAGGACGGGTACGGGTCGGCGCCGCTCGGCCCCGGCGTGGCCGGGGCCCCCGGCGGCGCCCCGTCGCTCACGTTCGTCCCGCACCTCGTGCCGCTGCAGCGCGGCATCAGCGAGACGATCTACGTCAAGCCCTCCACCTGGCCGCTGCCCACCCAGGGCGACCTCAAGGCGCTCTACGAGGCCTTCTACGCTGGGGAGACCTTCGTCGAGGTCTGCGACGCGCCGCCGCAGCTCAAGGACGTCGCCGGCACCAACTACTGCCGCATCTTCCCCTGCGTGGACGCACGGGCGGGGCGGATCCTGGTCATCAGCGTCATCGACAACCTGATGAAGGGCGCGTCCGGCCAGGCCGTGCAGAACATGAACGTCATGCTCGGCCTGCCCGAGCACGAAGGGCTGGTCTAGCATGCTGCCCAAGAGCCGCTTCGCGCCCCTGCCGCCCTTCGCCAAAGAGGCCGGCGGCGGCCTGACCGCCCCCAAGGGGTTCCTGGCCGCCGGTGTCGCAAGTGGCGTCAAGAAGTCGGGGCAAGCTCGACCTGGCCATGCTCCTCAGCGAGCAGCCGGCGGTGTCGGCGGCGACGTTCACGAGCAATGCCGCCGCCGCCGCGCCGGTGCGCCTCACCCGCGATTCCGCGGACTGCGCCCACCTGCGCGCCGTGGTGGTCAACGCCGGCAACGCCAACGCCGTGACCGGCAAGCAGGGCCTCGCCGACGCGGCGCGCATGCGGCTGCTCACGGCCAACCACCTGCGGCTGCCCGTGGAGCAGGTGGGCGTGTGCTCCACCGGCCTCATCGGCGTGCAGCTGCCCATGGACAAGATCGAGCCGGGCATCGCCGCCGCCGCTGCCGCGCTGCCCGGCGGCGGCGACGCCAAGGCCGCCGACCACTTCGCCGCGGCCATCCGCACCACCGACAAGCACGCCAAGTACGGCGCCCTGCAGGTCACGCTGCCGGAGGGCAAGGTCAAGCTCGGGTTCGCCGCCAAGGGCTGCGGGATGATCAGCCCCAACATGGCGACGATGCTCTGCTTCGTCACCTGCGACGCCGTGGTGTCGGAGGACCACTGGGCGGGGCTCCTGCACGCGGCGGTCGCGCAGTCGTTCAACCTCATCACCGTGGACGGTCAGGAATCCACCAACGACACCGTCCTGGGGTTCTGCAACGGCGCCTCCGGCGTCGAGCCCGGGGAAGAGGGGCTGGCGCGGCTGGGCCAGGCGCTGGACGCCGCGCTCCTCGCCCTCGCCCTCTCCATCGTCGCCGACGGCGAGGGCTCCACGCGGACGATGAGGCTCACCGTGACCGGCGCCAAGGACGCCCGGCGGGCCGAGGCCGTCGCCCGCGCCGTCGCCAACTCTCCGCTGGTCAAGACGGCGTTCTACGGCCGCGACCCCAACTGGGGCCGCATCATGCAGGCCATCGGCCAGGCGCTCGGCCGCGAGGGCCACACGCACCTGCCGGCGGCGATCGCCTACGAGGACGTCGTGATCGTCGACAAGGGGCATCCGGCCGAGCTGGACGAGGCCCAGAAGGCCCGGCTCCTCGAGATCATGCACCAGCCCGAGATCGACCTGAAGGTCGCGCTCAACGGCCCCGGCGAGCAGGCCACCGTCTACTTCAGCGACCTCACGCACGACTACGTCACCCTGAACGCGGAGTACTCGACATGACCGTACGGCACCAGAAGACAGTCAAGACCCTCCTCGAGGCGATGCCGTACATCCGCCGGTTCTGGGGCGCCACCGTGGTGCTCAAGTACGGCGGCGCGGCGATGACCTCGCCCCGGCTGCAGGAGCAGTTCGCCGAGGACGTCGTGCTGCTGCGCCTCGTCGGCATGAAGCCGATCGTGGTGCACGGCGGCGGCCCGGCCATCAGCAGCCACATGAAGAGGCTCGGCATGCAGCCGGAGTTCGTCGACGGACACCGCGTGACGAACGAAGCGACCATGGAGGTCGCCAAGATGGTCCTCGTCGGCAAGGTGAACAAGGAGATCGTCGGCCTCATCAACCGGCACGGCGGTTCGGCCGTCGGCATCTCGGGCGAGGACGGCAGGCTGCTCAAGGTGACGCCCAAGAAGCACACCGACGCTGCCGGCAACGACGTGGACCTGGGGTTCGTCGGCGAGGTCGAGGAGGTCAACACCGAGGTCCTCGACCTGCTCGCCGTGGCCAACATCCCGGTGGTCGCCACGGTCGGCTCCGACGCGACCGGCGAGGCCTACAACGTCAACGCCGACACGGTCGCCGGCGAGGTCGCCGCGGCCATGCACGCCGAGAAGATCATCTTCCTCACGGACGTGGACGGCATCTACGAGGACCAGGGCGGCGACGTCACGCCGGTGTCCGAGTGCGACCTCGCCTATCTCGGCGCGCTGCAGGCCGCCGGACGCATCGGCGGCGGCATGGTGCCCAAGGTGGCGGCCGTGCGCAAGGCGCTCGAGGGCGGTGTGGCGAGCGCCCACATCATCGACGGGCGCGTGGAGCACGCGGTGCTCCTCGAGATCATGACCGACGCGGGCTGCGGCACCAAGGTCGTGCCGTGACCGCGGCGCACGCCTCCGCGGTCGCCGCGGCTTGCATAGAGGAGCCTCATCCGATGTATTCTATGCACACGTCGGAGGGAGCGGCCACGATGACACCACAACGTCAGGTGACCCTGGTCAGAGGAGAGTCGGAGGGCATGACCCAGCGCGCGCCCATGAGCAAGAGCGAGCGGCAGCGTCTCATCCAGACTGTGGTGGCGCAGCGGGAGATCGCGACGCAGCGGGAGCTCGTGAGCGCGCTCAGCGCGCTCGGCTGCGAGGTCACGCAGGCCACGGTCTCGCGCGACATCCGCGAGCTCGACCTGCAGAAGGTGCGCACGCACCTCGGCCGCGCCAAGTACGTGATGAGCGCGCGCGAGCGGCCCAAGGACCCGGAGCAGGCCGCGCGGCACGTGCTGCGCGACTTCGCGCGGTCCACGGCCGTCTCCCAGCAACTGCTCGTGGTGCGGTGCGAGATCGGCACGGCCGGCACGGTCGCCCGCCAGATCGACAACCTCAACCACTCCGACATCATCGGCACCATCGCCGGCGACGACACGTTCGTGGTCATCTTGGAGTCGAGCGACAAGGCGCAGGACATGAAGCGCTACGTCGACCGTCTCCGAGAGGCCTAGCGCGCAGGCACAACCCCGCGCGCACTCCATCTTCGCCTGAGGGCCGGCGGGCGGCTTCGCCCGCGCCGGCCTTGGTCCCCCCTCATCCCAAGGAGAGCTTCAAGTGACAGCAGAGAGCACCGCCCCCAACGGCACCATCGTCCTCGCCTACTCGGGCGGACTGGACACCTCGGCGCTCGTGCCGTGGCTCAAGGAGAAGTACGGCTACGACGTCGTCTGCTGCCTCGTCGACATCGGCCGCGTCAAGGACGTGCCCGGCATCATGGCGCGGGCCGAGGCCGCCGGCGCCATCGCCGCCGAGGCGATCGACGCCAAGGAGGAGTTCGCCGAGCACCACTGCCTCCCGGCGCTCATGGCCAACGCCCTCTACGAGGACAAGTACCCGCTGAGCACCGCCATCGGCCGGCCGCTCATCGCCAAGAAGCTCGTCGAGACGGCGCACAAGTACGGCGCCGTGGCCGTCGCCCACGGCTGTACCGGCAAGGGCAACGACCAGGTGCGCATCGACATCGGCGTGCGCGCGCTCGACCCGACCCTCAAGATCATCGCCCCGGCGCGGGCGGCCGACTGGCCGAGCCGCGAGGTGCTGCTCGACTACGTGGCCGAGCACGACATCCCGGTCAACCTGACCAAGAAGAGCCCGTACTCCATCGACGAGAACATGTGGGGCCGCAGCAACGAGTGCGGCGTGCTCGAGGACCCGTGGGTCGCGCCGCCGGAGGACGCGTTCCAGTTCGTCAAGTCGGTGGACGACGCGCCGGACGAGCCGCAGACCGTCATCGTGAGCTTCGAGAAGGGCAAGCCGGTGGCGCTCGACGGCCAGGCCATGGGCATGGTCGAGCTCATCGAGAAGATCGACGCCATCGGCAACACGCACGGCTTCGGCCGGGTCGACATGATCGAGAACCGGCTCGTGGGCATCAAGAGCCGCGAGGTCTACGAGGTCGCCGGCTCGCTGGCCCTCATCAAGGCGCACCAGGCGCTCGAGGACCTCGTGCTCACGCGCGACCTGCTGCACTTCAAGAAGACCATCGAGAGCAAGCTGGCCGACATGATCTACGAGGGCCAGTGGTTCGACCCGCTCACCGACGCCTGCAAGGCGTTCCTCATGCAGAGCCAGGAGCGGGTCACCGGCGACGTGCGGCTCAAGTTCCACAAGGGCGGTTGCGTGGTCGAGGGCCGCAAGAGCGACCTCTCCCTGTACAGCTACAACCTCGCCACGTACACGGACGAGGACGAGTTCTCGCACACCGCCGCCGAGGGCTTCATCGAGCTGTGGGGTCTGCCGATCGAGGTGTGGGCCAAGGTCGGCAAGGCGCACCACATGATGAAGGAGCTCGAGCTGGAGGACGAGGCCGCGACCGTCTGACGGCCGGTCACGGGGAGGAGCGGGCGGCCGCCGCACTGGCCGCCGCCCGCCGGCGCTCGCGGCTCACCGCCGCCCGCCGCGGAGGCCGCCGCAGCGCGGCCGCCCGCTCCGTCCCATCCGCCCGCCCCGCTCGCGTATGATGCCGCCCATGACCACCGTCCCGACCAGTCCGGAGGCTTGCAGATGACCGTCGCCCGCTCGGGCCGCTTCGCCGGCGAGCGCGCGCCGGCGTTCGTCGCGCTCAACAGCTCGCTCTCGCTCGACTGGCGCATGTGGCGCGAGGACATCGAGGGCTCGGTCGCACACGCGCGCGCCCTCCTGGGCGCCGGCATCCTCGGCGCGGACGAGTTCGAGGCGATCCAGAACGGCCTCGCCGCCGTCGGCCGCGAGATCGAGGCCGGCACGTTCGTTCCGGTCGATGCGGACGAGGACGTGCACATGGCGGTCGAGCGCCGGCTGACCGAGCTCATCGGCGACGCCGGCGCCCGTCTGCACACCGGCCGCAGCCGCAACGACCAGGTGGTCACGGACGTGCGCCTGCACCTGCGGCGCGTCGCCGAGCGGCAGGACGCGGCGCTCGCCTCCCTGCAGGAGCTGCTGCTCGCGCGGGCGGCGGACCACCTGGAGACCGTGCTGCCCGCCTACACTCACCTGCAGCGCGCGCAGGTCACTTCGCTGGCGCACCACCTGCTCGCCTACTTCTGGATGCTCGACCGCGACCGCACGCGGTTCGAGGCCGCCCGCCGGGCCTGCCTCGAGCTCCCGCTGGGAGCGGGAGCCGCCGTCGGCCTCGACTTCGACCTGGACCGGCAGTCCGAGGCCGACGACCTCGGTTTCGAGCGCGTCGCCGAGAACTCGCTCGACGCGGTCGCCAACCGCGACTTCGTCGTGGACTACCTCTCGGCCGCCGCGCAGCTCGGCGGGCACATCTCCCGGCTCGGCGGCGAGCTCGTCCTGTGGGCCAGCGGCGAGTTCGGCTTCGTGCGCCTGCCCGACGCCTACGCCGGCGGCTCCAGCATCATGCCGCAGAAGAAGAACCCGGACGCCGCCGAGCTCATGCGGGCGGCCGCTCCGCGGCTCACCGCCGACCTGGGCGGCCTCCTCGGCGTGCTGCACGGCCTGCCGCTCGCCTACAACACCGACCTGCGCGAGGACAAGCGCTACCTGTTCGACGCCGTCGACTGCCTGGATCAGCTGCTGCCGGTGGTGCACGGCTTGATCGAGGAGCTCACCTTCGACGAGGCGCGCATGGCGGCGGCCTGCGACCCGTTCCTGGCCGCCACCGACGTCGCGGACTACCTCGTCGAGAAGGGCCTGCCGTTCCGCGAGGCGCACCACCTCACCGGCGGCCTGGTGCGCCGCTGCCTCGAGAAGGGCGAGGATCTCGCCCACGTTCCGCTCGCCGACCTCCGTGACCTCTCTCCCGCCTTCGACGAGGGGTACTACGCCCTCCACGAGCCCGCCGCCCAGCTGGCGCGCAAGCGCTCCCGCGGCGGTTCCGCCCCCGGGCGCGTGCGCGAGCAGCTCGAGCTCGCCCGCGCCGCCCTCGCGGCGCGCCCCTGCTGCTGAAGGGCGCCCGGCGGGTCTGCGCCGGCGCAAATCGGTAAAAACGGCGATAAACCTGCTCGTCCCGAGCATCTCATTCAACGAGGGGCAAGTGCGCGCCCAGCGGGCGTCGCCGTGCGACGCCGGCGCGCGAACCGAGGTGTCATGCGGGCGAGCGAACATGAAGAGGCGGAGGTCATCGACCTCTCGGCCGGACGGGGGATGGCTGGAGACGCCCCCGCGGGAGTGGTCAGAGCGGCGCAGCGCGGCGACCATCGCGCCTTTGGCGATCTCGTCGAGCTCTTCGACGACCGGCTCCGCGCCCTCGCCTACCACCTGCTCGGTTCTCGTGAGGCCATGGACGATGTCCTGCAGGAGACCTATCTGAGCGCCTATCGCGGCCTGCCTCAGATCAGAGACGAGGCCGATGTGGGCGGGTGGCTGTATCGCATCGCCTACAACGCATGCCTGCAGCGTCTTCGGCGGCGCCAGCTTTCGGAGCCGACCGACACGGCACTTCTCGACACGCTGGCGGCCCCCGGTCCCGACCTCGCCGAGGACATCATCGCGCGCGACGAGCTGCATCGCGCGCTCCGTGGGCTCCCCGCCGAGCAGTGCGCGGCCCTGCTGATCATCCACCGCGACGGCTTCAGCTACGCCCAGGCCGCCAAGATCCTGGACGTGCCCATCGGGACCGTCGCCTCGCGCGTCGCCGCCGCTCGTGCCGCCCTGCGGCGCACGTTCGGTGGCGGGCGCTCGACCATGGAGGGACGATGAGCGACTCACGTCAGGACCTGGTCGACACACTGCACGCGCAGGGTGGCGCACCCGACCATCTGCCGGGCTTCGCGGCGGCCCTTGCATCGGCGCTCGACGAGATCGATCGCGAGATGGGGAGACGCGCCCGCCGCCCCGTCTGGCGCCGCTGGCGCGATGTGTTCGCGCAGCGGCGGCTGCGTCTTGCGGTGGCCGCCGCGGTCACCCTGCTCGCGCTCGTGGCCGCGACGCTCGGCGCGCCCTCAGGCATGCGCCTGTTCGAGGGTCTGTTCGAGAGCGCCGAGGTCCGGCCGGTCTTCCTCGGCCCGGAGGCCGCTCAGGCCGAGCCGGTCGCAGAAGTCGTGCGCATTGCGCAGAAGGCCCTTCGCTCCGCCCGTTTCGTCTCGGGGGATTTCGCCGTCTGGCGTGGCGGCCCCGGCGACGAGCCGCACTTCGTCTCCACGGCCCACGTCATCCTCGCCGCCGACGGCAGCAGACGGGTGACGGCCAACCTCGACCACGGGGCCTGGGAGGTCACCTACGATGCCGCTACGGGCGTGTCGCGCGTCTGGACCGCCTCGTTCGGTCCTGGGCCGTCGGTCCGCATCCAGACGAAGGAGAGTGCCGTCGGCGCTCCCCCCGGAGAGCCCGACGGCGGCAGGAGCCTCGCCGACTTCTCGCTTCCCGTGACCAACGGCGTCGGCTGGCAGCTCTTCGGCTCGGTGGCCCGGATCGCCGGGGCGGGCGCCCGCGGCTCTGCCGCGACGGGGGTGTTTGACGGCCGTCCGGTGTGGATCGTGACCTGCCCGGTGACGCTGCGCACGCCCGGGGAGCGCCGCGCCGAGATGGCGGCCGCCGCCGGCGGCTCGGACTCGTCGGAGCGGCGGCTCTCGGTGAGTGTCGACCAGTTGAGCGGCCTGCCGGTGCGGATCCAGTCTTGGGTGGGCGACCGGCTCACGGCGGAGTTGCGGCTTCAGAACGTGAGGGTCGACGGCCCGGTCGCCGGCGGCGTCTTCGCCCCGGGCCCGCCCAGATCCGCGAGAGCCACCAGGGACGACGACGGCCGACTCGCACTGTCGGTCGACCTCGGCACCAGCACCGCCACCTTGCCGCTCCCCTTCGACCCGGAGACGGTCTCACCCAAGGACGTCCGTATCTCCATCGCGGACGAGCCCGCGACCGAGGCAGATCTGGGGTTCCGCCGCGCATCGATCGACGAAGTGTCGGCGGCGACAGGGCAAGCGGCTCTCGTGCCCACATGGGTGCCCGACGGCTTCCATCTCCAGTGCGTGGCCGTCAGGAACGAGCCGGGTTCGCTTCGGGAGTCGAACGCTCTCGCCGATCGTGCGTCGTCCGATGCCGGCGTCGTCATGTTGCGCTACGGGTTCGGATTCGAGGCGATCACGGTCACGACGCGCAGGATCGACCTGCGTCGTGCGCCCGGTCAGTCGACGCCCGGCCCGGACCCGTTCATCGGTTCCAGTTGGCCGGGATGGACCGACGCGCGTACCGCCGTCAGGCTGACCGGTGGCGCCTTGGCGGGTGGCCGGTGCCTGGTGGTGGTCGCGCCGCTCACGATCCCGCACCTTTGGGCGGTCAAGGACGGCACGCTGTTGACCGTCGCCGGCGACGCCTCGGCCGACGAACTGATCGCGATCGCCGATTCGATCGAGCCGCGCGGTTCGGCCACCGATCCACAACTGCCGGCGAACGCAGCGCCGACCGACTGATCGCGGCCGAGCGGATGAGGGAGGGAGCCATGGGACGACTCGCTGTAGAGATCCACCCCTGACGGGGTCTCCAAGGAGGGACACCCATGCGACTCAAGACACTGGCGGTGACCGTCTTCGGCATCGCGCTGCTCGCCGTTCTCGCGGCGTGCGGAGGCGCCTACGACTACGGGACCGTGAACTTCGTCGATGCCGACCACGGCTGGGTGACCGGCTTCGATCCCGCGTTGAGGCAGACGGTCATCTCGAGCACCACGGACGGTGGCGACACGTGGAACGTCGTGGGCTCATCCCAGCTCGGCAAGAGCCCCGCGCGCATCGTCGGGCCCGCGGCGTTCGCCACGGCGACCACCGGCGTGTGGTGCGTCGGCGTCGACAAGGTCATGTACACCACGACGGGCGGCGACCCGTGGCAGGCGGCCACCATCAACGGGATGGAAGGCTACTACTTCTCGGCCATCGGCTTCGCAAGCTCCACCGTCGGCTACGCGGCCGCCTGCAAGGGCGCCGACAACAGCGCCGGGGCCGTCGCGAAGACGACCGACGGCGGCGCCACCTGGACGGCGCAGAAGGAGATCCCGGCCGCCGGCGGCTGCATCGACATCGCCTGCCCGACGGAGTCGGTCTCCTACGTCCTCAAGCAGGATCGGCGGGGCGGCGTCTGGGCGACGACCGACGGCGGCCTCACCTGGGCGAGGCACCGGCTGCCGGGCAAGTCTCTGCGGCCCGTCTACTTCGCCATCGACTTCCCCACCGACCTCACGGGCTACGCGGTGGGCAGCGGAGGCAAGATCGCCAAGACCACGGACGGCGGCATGACCTGGACCGCGCAGGTCAGCGGCGTGCGGACGGCGCTCCGTGCCGTGTGCTTCGTCGACGCCGACCTGGGCTTCGCCGCGGGCATCAAGGGAGTCATCCTGCGTACCCTGGACGGCGGCGCGACGTGGGAGAAGAAGGCGTCCGTCAAGGCAGCCAGCTTCAACTCCATCGACTTCGTCAGCAGCGACGAGGGTTGGGTGGTCGGCAAAGCAGGCTGGGTGCCGGGACAAAGGGGTTTCCTGATGCACACCACCGACGCGGGACAGACCTGGACGAGGTGAGATCCAGCCCCGGAGGCGAACGCTGCGTGAGGGCATCGACCGCGCGGCCGGAGGCGTCGCCACTGCCGACGCGCGGTCGCCCGGACTGCTCGCGACGCTGTGAGGAGATGCCCGCCGCCCGTGATGGCGGCGGGCATCTCCTCGCGCCGGGTCGGAGGTACACTCGCTGCATGACCGCGTCCGCTCCGCTGCCGCAGTCCTTCTTCGCGCGCAACGCGCTCGAGGTCGCGCGCGACCTCATCGGCTGCACGTTCCTGTTCGGCGGCGCCGGCGGGCGCATCGTGGAGACCGAGGCCTACCGCCAGGACGACCCCTGCTGCCACGGCTACCGCGGCAGGACCGACCGCAACGCCGTCCTCTTCGGTCCGCCCGGCCATCTCTACGTCTACTTCACGTACGGCATGCACTTCTGCGCCAACATCGCCGCGGAGGAGGAGGGCGTGGCGGCCGGTGTGCTGCTCCGCGCCCTCGAGCCCGAGTACGGCGTCGAGGGCATGGTCGAGCGCCGCGGTGTGCTCGAGCCGCGCCTGCTGGCCTCCGGCCCGGCGCGGCTCGCCCAGGCGCTCGGCATCGGCCGCGCCCAGAACGGCCTGCCCGTGTGGCTGCCTCCGCTGGCGATCCTGCCGCGGCCCGACGGCGCGCCGTCGCCCGAGGTGGTCACCACGGCGCGCATCGGCGTCCGCGGCGGCGACCAGAAGCCCTGGCGCTTCGTCGACGCCGCCAGCCGCCACCTCTCGCGACCCCTCTCGCGCACGCCCATCCTGCCCGCTGGGTAAGATAGGGACGTTCCAGCGAATCTATTCGCGGCGTCCGTGCGCGTGCTCCACGGGCGCCCGCAGAAGTCCACGACGAAAGGGACAACCGTGAAGCTTCGTGAGATCTACGAGACCGCCGTGCGCATGGGCATCGAGGTCGACCCCCGCGGCAAGGCAGGCGTCGACGAGTTCCTGGCGCGCACCAGCAAGCGGTACGACGCTCTGCCCGACCACCTGAAGGAGCTCGCCGATCCTGAGGAGCGCACCAACCCCTTCAACGACACGCGCATCTACGTCGGCGATCCCGACACGGAAGTCTCCACGCTGCTCGGCGGCATCGACATGAACTCCGCGGAGGTCCTGCTCGCCGATCGCCTGCGCGAGAAGGGCACGCAGATCGACGCCATCTACACGCACCACCCCGAGGGCTGGGGCCTCACCCGCCTCGACAACGTGATGGAGGTGCAGGCGGACATCTGGGCCACGCTGGGCGTGCCGATCCAGGCGGGCGAGAAGCTCATCTTCGAGCGCATGGACGAGGTCCGGCGCCGGCTCATGCCGATGAACTACGACCAGGCCATCGACGTGGCGCGCCTCCTCGACGTGCCGTTCTTCTCGGCGCACACGCCCACCGACAACCTCGTGGTCGACTTCCTCAACAAGTGGTTCGCCAAGAAGAAGCCCAGCACGCTCGAGGACGTGCAGAAGGCGCTGCTCGAGATCCCCGAGTACCGCATCGCCGCGCAGAAGGGCGCCGGCCCGTACATGGGCAAGAGCGGCGGCTCGTCGCGCGCCGGCAAGATCTGGGTCGACATGACCGGCGGCACCGAGGGCCCCAAGAAGATCGTCGAGAAGCTCGCCGACGCCGGCGTGGGCACCATCGTCGGCATGCACATGGGCCAGGAGCTCCGCGACGAGGCCGACAAGCACAGCATCCACGTGGTCATCGCCGGCCACATGAGCAGCGACTCCCTCGGCATCAACCTGTTCCTCGACGAGCTCGAGCGGGGTGGGGTGAAGACCGTCGCGACCAGCGGCCTCATCCGCGTGCACCGCGACAAGAAGGGCAAGGTCACGGGCGAGGAGCCCGGCGCGGTGCCGCGGAGGTAGTGGCCGCGCCCGGTTCCACAGGCAAGGGCCCGATGTCCGGACCAGCGCAGCCGGCGGCCGCCGCGGGCGGCCCCGAGCTTCTCGCGCCGGCGGGGGAGCCGCGCGCCCTGCGCGCGGCCCTCTCCGCCGGCGCGGACGCCGTCTACTTCGGTCTTGAGCGCTGGAGCGCGCGCGCGTTCGCCGGCAACTTCGGCGGTGAGGCCGTGCCTGAGGCCGTCGAGACCGCCCATCTTCACGACGCGCGCGCGTATCTTGCGCTCAACACGCTGCTCAAGGACGACGAGGTGGAGCCGGCGCTCGCGGCGCTGGAGTCGCCGTACCGCGCCGGCCTCGACGCGCTCATCGTCGCGGACCTCGGCTTCGCCGCCCGCGTCCGCGAGGAGTACCCGGATCTTGCGCTCCACGCCAGCACCCAGCTCAACACGCACAGCTCGGCGCAACTGGCGGCGCTCCGTCGTCTCGGGTTCGCGCGCGCCATCCTGGCGCGCGAGCTCAGCCTCGCCGAGATCGCCGCCCTCGACGCGCAGGGACTCGAGCTCGAGGCCTTCGTCCACGGCGCCCTCTGCTACGGCTACTCGGGTGACTGCCTGCTGAGCAGCATGGTCGGCGGGCGCAGCGGCAACCGCGGACGCTGCAGCCAGTCGTGCCGCCTGCGCTACGCGCTGCACCGCCGGGGCTCGGCGCCGCTCGAAGCCTCGAGGATCATGTCGACCAGCGACCTCTCGGCCGTCGGCGTGCTCCCCCGACTCCTCGCGGCCGGCGTGACCTCGTTCAAGGTCGAGGGCCGCATGAAGGACGCCGCCTACGTGGGCGTCACCACGTCGGTGTACCGCGAGGCGCTCGACGAGGCGCTCGCCGACCCTGAGCGCTTCGCGGTGAGGCCGGAGTGGAGCGCGCGGCTCGAGCAGAGCTTCTCGCGCTCGTTCACCACAGGCCACCTCGAGGGACGGCACGACGAGGTGCGCAGCGGCGGCCGGGGCGGGCACCGGGGTGTGCTCGTCGGCCGGGTGGCGCGCGTCGACGAGACGTCGGGCTCCGTGGAAGTGAAGCTGAACCAGCCCGTCAGCGAGGGCGACGTGGTGTACCTGTACACGCCGTGGGGCCAGTCGGAGCCGGCCCGTCTGGAGGCGGGTGGCGACGCGAGCATCACCTTGCGCGTGCGCGAGCGCGTCGCCGTCAAGGATCGGCTGTTCCGTCTCGCGTCCGCGGACGTCGGCGAGCTCGGCCGCGACCTGGTCACCGGCCGCGTCGCCCTGCGCCCGCTCCTGGTGGCCATGCGGCTGGCCGGGGAAGAGGGGTCGCCGGCGAAGCTCACCCTCACTGAGACCCGGACGGGAGAGAAGGTAGAGGTGGCGACGGCGGAGCCGCTCCAGGCCGCGCGCACGGCCGCCCTCACGCGCGAGAAGGCCGCCGACGCCCTCGGCGCCCTCGGCGGCACCCCGTACCGCCTGGCGGACCTGGAGTTCGAGGTCGCCGGCGAGGTGTTCCTGGCCGTCGGCGAGCTCAAGGACCTGCGCCGGCGGGGCGTGGCGGCGCTCGGCGAGCGCCGCGTGGCCGCGCGCCGTCGAGGTGAAGGCCGCCGCCCGACGGCGCCGGTCCGCGCCGTCCCGACTCCTCCACGTGGCCGCCCCACCCGCGCGCCCTCGCTCGTCCTGCGCCTGCGCCCGGGCGAGTCGCCGCTCCCGCTCCCGTCCGGCGGCGTGTACTGCCTTGACGTGCTCCCGGGTGAGGCGCCGGAGGGCATCGCCCGCGCCCTCGACGCGGTGCGGGCCCACGGCTCACCGGTGCGCCTGCGCCTGCCCGAGGTGCTGTTCGACGCCGACGCCACGTGGGTCGGCGAGGTGCTCGCGCTGCCGTGGGACGCCGTCGTCGTCCGCGGCCTGGGCCTCGTCGCGGTCCTCGACGGTCCCTACGTCACCGAGTACCCGCTGCAGGGCTTGAACGGGCTCGCGGCTACGGTGGCGGCCGGTCTTGCCGGACGGCCGCCCGTGGCCGTCGTGGCGTCACCGGAGTCTTCGCTCGAGGAGGTGGCGGGACTTGGGCGCGCCCTCGCGGCCGGGGCGGGCTCGGGCGCCCCGCCGGCCGTGGAGATCCTCGCCTTCGGCCGGCAGATGGTGCTGCACACGCGCGACCGGCTGGGCCGGGCGGAGGGTCTGTACGAGGCGCCCGGCCCAGACGAGCACGTGGGCCTGCTGCTCGAGGATGCCAAGGGCTACGAGTTCCCGGCTGAGGCGGACGCGGACGGCACCAGGATCTTCAACGCCCGCGTCACCAACCTCGCGCCCAACCTGGGCGAATTGCGCGAGGCCGGGGTGGCCACCTTCATCGTCGAGCAGGCGGCCATGGACGAGGCCGAGCGCGCCGCGTTCGCGGCGGGCGGCCTGGAGGCGCTCGCGCCGCTGGCGTCGCGCGAGCGCTCCACCACCGGCCACCTGTTCCGCGGCGTCGCCTGACGTCCCCGGCGACTTG
>CAVVGY010000012.1:0-43767 GCA_963747935.1 uncultured Thermoleophilia bacterium
CCCCACAGGCGGTGGAAGCCCGTGTTGATCATGACGATGTCGCCCTCTTCGATCTTGGGGGTGGCGTTCTCGAGGTCCTCAGGCGTGATGACGCCCCACTTGCCCTTGGGGATGTCGACGCAGACGCCGGTGCCGACCAGGCGCCAGAGCGGGTAGTCGGCGATGCTCGGCGTGTTCTCGGTGACGTGGAGTGGGGCGTCCATGTGGGTGCAGCGGTGCATGATGCCTTCCCACTCCGTCTCGTAGATGTTGTCCTTGGCGTGGAACTTGGTGACCTTGACGTTGACGCTCGGCGTGGACGGCCACTCCGGGATGAACTGCGTGAACGTGTGGCTCAGGTTGTAGACCTTGAGGCTCATTCTCCGATGTCCCTTCTCGTCCGCGGCCGTCAGTTGCCGGCTTCGACGTGCAGCTTGCCGGACGGGTCGAGCATGGCGATCATGCGGACCGGGCAGGCGTCGCCGTGCTCGAACTTCCACGGCGTTGCGGCGATGGTGGCGCGCTTGCCCTTGACCAGGTCGACGTCGCCGCCCACCTGCTCGACGGTCGGGATCCCGGCGGCGGCGAGCGCCTTGTGCGCCGGGAACCAGTCGGGGAAGTCGGCCTTGGCGTCGCGGCCGGTGGCCGCCTTGTACTCGATCGCGAGGCGCTTCATGTGCGGGCCGCCGCGGTGCGGGCCCATGGAGGTCGCCAGCGGGACGTCGATGAACGGCGTGTCCACGGCCACGAACTTGGGATTCCTGGCGATGAGCCACTCGGCCGCGTCCCTGGTGAGGCCGGGGGCCTCGCCGAAGTACTCGAGGCCGTCGGAGTACTTGTGGTGCCAGCCGGTGACGATGACCACGATGTCGCCGTCCTTCACGCCCGGAGAAGCGGCCTCGAGGTCGGCGGCCGTGATGACCTCCCAGCTGCCCTTGGGCACGTCGAGCACGGCGCCGTTGCCGAAGAGGCGGTCCGGCGACACGGCGGCGAGGTCGTCACCGCGCTGGACCATGTGGATGGGGGCGTTCATGTGGGTGCCGGTGTGCAGGCTGGTGGTGATGCGCCACGCGAGCACGCCGTGCTGCGCGTGCTTGACGGCGCGCACCATGCGCACATCCGTCTGGCCCGGCTCCGACGGCACGCCGTGGCCCCAGACGTGGCACAGCTCGACGAGCTGGAGGCCCGAGTACGGATCGGTCACGATCCCGGGGTCCGTAGAGGACTCCGCGACGATGTCTGACATTGCTCTCTCTCCTTGCAGATGGGGGGCGGGCTCAGGCGTAGGCCATCATGCCGCCGTCGACGTACAGGGTGGTGCCCGTGATGAAGTCGGAGGCGGAGGAGGCCAGGAACACGGCGGGGCCGACGAGGTCCTCCACGTCGGCCATGCGTCCCATCGGGACGTTGAGCAGCATGCGCTCGTAGCGCGAGGAGTCCTGCTTGATGCGCTCCTTGGTCATGGGCGTGATGGTGATGATGGGGCCGAGCGCGTTGACGTACACCTTGTACGGGGCGAGCTCGACGCCGAGCTGCTTGGTGATCATCTTGACGGCGCCCTTGGTGGCGCAGTAGCCGGCGTTGCCGCCGAGGGCGCCGCGGTCGTCGCGCACCGACGAGAGGTTGATGATCTTGCCGCCGCCCTGCTCGATCATGTGCGCGCCGAACAGCTTGCAGGCCAGCATGACGGCCTTGACGTTGATGGCCATGAGCTTGTCCCACTCGTCCATCGGGAACTCGGTGGCGTGCGCCTTGAAGTTGTAGCCCAGTGCGTTCACGAGGATGTCGACGCGACCGAACTCGGTAGCCGCATCGTCGACGAGCTTCTGCACGCTCTTCTCGTCGGTGGCGTCGACTGTGTGGGTGGACACGTTCTTGTAGCCCTGCTTCGTGAGGGCGGCCGAGCTCCGCTCGAGGCCGTCCTTGTCGCGATCGGCCAGCATGACCTTGGCGCCGTACCGCAGCAGACCACCGGAGATGGCGGTGCCCATGCCGCCGGCCCCCAGGACCACGGCCTTCTTCCGCTGCAGTGAGAAGAGGTCTTTCATGTCGTCGGTTCCTTCCTGCGTCATGGGCGGTCCTCGCAATGATATCGCGATATCACTTTTCCGTTTCGTTTACGGTAGGGCATCACGCCGCGCGATTCAAGTACGTTCGTATACGAATGTAGAAGCGCCGCGGCCGCCGGCGTGGATCCGGCGACCGCGGCGCTGTGCTGAAGCCGTCAGACGGAGCGCGGCTCCGCGTCCGCGTACCCCAGGAACCCGGAGAGCGCGGCGGCGGCCGTGAGGGCTGCGTTCACACACTTCTCCCGCTCCCCCGCGCCGAACCTGCCGGTGGGCACGACGACCCCGATGCTGCCGATGACGCTGCCCATCTGGTCGCGCACCGGCGCCGCTACGGCGCAGGTGCCGAGGTTGCGCTCCTCGATGTCGAAGGCGACCCCTTCCCGGAGCACACGGTCCAGCTCGGCGGCCAGCGCCTCAGGATCGGTGATCGTGCGCGGAGTGACCTTGGGGTGCGGCGACGACAGCAATTGCTCGCGTTCGTCGGTCGACATGAACGCCGCATAGATCTTGCCGTGCGCGTTGGCCGTGTCGCCGATGACGCGGCCGACGGCCACCTCGCGCTTGTGCGGCCGCGGAGAGTCGACCATGTCGACGCACACGGCCACGCCGTCCACGTCGACCGCGAGCGTGGCCGACTCGCCCGTCTCGTCGACGAGCGACTGGAGGTACGGGCGCGCGATGGTGACGAGCTCTGCGTACCCCTCGGAGAGGTAGGTGGAGGCCAGGAGTGCGGGGCCGAGGCGGTACCGCCCGCTCTGCGGGTCGGTGACCAGATAGCCCGCGGCCTGCAGCGTGCGGGCCATGCGGTAGCCGGTCATCCGCGGGAGCTTGAGCTCGGCGACCATCTCGTCGAGCGTCCACTCCCGATGCACCGCGTCGAACAGGCTGAGCATGGCCAGGCCCTTGGCGAGAGCCCGGACGACGAACGCCTCGCCGTTGGCGTCAGACACGCCGTTGACGGCCGATCGCCGCTGCTTCTTCCCTGCCTTGCGTGTGTCCTTGGCCATCGCCACGTCTTCCTCTCGCCGTCACTCCGCGAACATCGCGTCCAGGTCCGCCTCCGCAACATCGTACGTGTTGCCCGAGGGCTCGACCGCCTCCTCGACGAGGAACGCCGGCGGGCGGTCGTCTTTCTCCGTGAAGCCGGCGCGGCGGTTGAAGTCGCGCTCGCCGCGCACGATCCTGTCGCCCATGGCGATCAGATAGTCGTCGCCCAACTCCTGGCCGGTGATGGCCGCGGCGGCCTTGATGAACTCGCCCTGCAGTTCGGGCATGTCGAGCGCCGGCAGGGTCGCGAACAGGCACATGCCCAGCGAGTCGATGGCCGCGAAGTAGCACTGCAGGAACTCGGACATCTGCGCCTGGCCCTCCGAGCTGCCGGCGTCGTAGCTGGGGTTGGCCGGGCTGGGCAACGCGTTGCCACAGGTGTGGTCGGCGCCCTGCGGGCTGGTGATGTAGGTGGTGCCCGTGCCCTTGAGTACGCGCGGGTCGTAGGCGGCGAAGCTCTGGCCCTTGACGGCGGGGACGCGGGAGACGCCGAGCAGCTTGCCGGTGACCGCACACCCGTCGGCGAGCATGCGCGCGTCCTCGTCGCCTGTGGTGAGCTTGCTGAGCAGGTCGTAGGCGCCCTGGCCGTCGCCCCACTCGAGCCGGCCGCCCTCCATGGCGACGCCCATGGCGGCGCCGATGTCCATGGTGTCGAGACCGAGGTCGTCGCACAGGTGATCCAGGCGGGCGATGGCGTCCAGGTCGTCGATGTGGCAGTTGGAGCCCATGAGCCCGAGCGTCTCGAACTCGATACCGGAGGTGATGACCTCGCCGTCGTCGTCCGTGTACACCTGCGAGCAATTGATGATGCAGCCCTTCATGCAGCTGTGCTTGGTGGCGCCCTTGGGCCGCGAACTGATGATCTCCGCCATGTGCTCGCCCGAGATGGAGCCCGCGCTCTCCCAGGTGCCGGCCGAGAAGTTCTTGGTGGCCAGGCAGCCCATGGACTGCGTCACGTTGACGAGGAACGCCGAGCCGAGCGCCTCCAGCGCGGCCATGGCGGGGTGCGAGTGGATGCCAGTGGCGAGAGCCTTGGAGGCGGCCTTGAGGGCGGCCGGGTCGGCCACGGTCACGCCCGGCCCGCCGGCCGGGTCGATGACGACGGCTTTGAGGTTCTTGGAGCCCATCACCGCGCCGAGGCCGCCGCGGGCCGCGGCGCGCATGTAGTGGTCGGACGTGGTGACGAGGACGGCCGAGGCGCGAGCGCCCATCTCGCCGGCGGGGCCGCAGCACATGAGCGACACCTTGTCGCCGTACTGGGCCCACAGCTTGTCGACGGTGTCGAACGAACCGAGGCCGGCGAGTTCCGGCGCCGGCACGAGCTTGCCGCCGTCCTTGGTGATGACGAGCACGGAGAGCTCGTCCGCGCGGCCCGTTACCTTGACGGCGCGCAGACCGAGGTCGGCCAGGGCACGGGCGGCGGAGCCGCCCGAGTTGGCCTCTTTGATGCCGCCCGTGAGTGGGCTCTTGCCGCCCACGGAGAGCCGGCCCCCGTTGGGGACGACCGTGCCGGCAAAGATGCCGGCCGCGATCACGAACACGTTGCCTGGGCCCAGCGGGTCCGCCTCGGGGTGGACTTCGTTGCCCACGATCGCCGAGGTGAGGCCGTGGCCCCCCAGCGGCTCGAGGTCTTCTCCCAACTGCTCCCGCAGTACCGTTCCCTGCGTGAGGTCGACGTTCAGGAGGTCTGTCACGGTCGATCACTTCCTTTCCCGGGGACGGAGCGCTCGCCCTCGCTCGTCCTCCTGCTCCCCGGAGATGACCAAGAAGTGATATGGCTATATCACTCCCACGACCGTGGCATTATGCGCCCCACTCGCTGGGGATTCAATAGCAGGGGGCGTCGACCACGGGTGCGGGCTCGTTCGGCGGCGAGCCCGTCGACCACCCGCGACGCCGGACGACGCCAGATTCATCCGCCGGGTAAGCTCAGCACCAGATGAAGACCTTCTGGCGCATCCTCAAGCTGCTCGGCGACCACAAGTGGCTCACCATCCTGGGCTTCACCCTGGCGTTCGCCCAGATGGGCCTCGGCCTCGTGGTGCCGCGCATCATCCAGCTCACGACCAACGCCCTGCAGGACGGCAAGACCGAGCTGCTGCTCACCTATGCGCTGGTCCTCCTCGGTGTCGCCGCCGTCCGCTTCGCAGTGGGCGTCGGCCGGCGGCTGGCCACCGGCAGGGTCAGCCTCGATATCGAGTACGACCTGCGCAACCGCATGTGGGCGCACCTTCTCCGCCAGTCATTCGGCTACTTCGACCGTTGGCCGACCGGCCAGCTCATGAGCCGGGCCATGAGCGACATCCAGAACGTGCGCATGTTCCTCGGCTACGGCCTCGTCTTCTTCGCCACCAACCTCGTCATGATGGTGGCCATCTCCGTGATCCTCTTCTTCCTGGACTGGAAGCTCGCGCTGATGTCCCTGGCGTTCATGCCGTTCCTGCTGCTCGTGACCATCCGCTTCAGTCTGCGCTTGAAGCCGATCCTCATGGACGTGCAGCAGAAGATCGCCGATGTGACGGCGGCGGCGGAGGAGAACGTGGTCGGCAGCCGCATCGTGCGCATCTTCGCGCGGGAGGACGACGAGCTCGAGAAGTTCAGCGACCGCAGCTACAAGGTCTTCGAGGCGAGCGTCGCCGCGGCGCGCACGCGCGCCGTCTACATCCCGCTCATCGCCTTCATCCCCAACCTCGCCGTCGCCTTCCTCCTGTACTACGGCGGCCGCCAGGTCATCGAGGGCAACCTCGACCTCGGAGCGCTGATCGCCTTCTACATGTACCTGATGATGCTCGTGTACCCGGCACAGATCATCGGCTGGCTCACGGGTCTGGCCCAGCGCGCGATCGCGAGCGGAGAGCGGGTCTACCAGGTGCTGGACGCGCCGCTCGAGATGACCGAGAAGCCGGACGCGCAGCCGCTGCGGGACGCGTTCGGGCTGACCGCGGCGGAGTTCGCCGCCGGGGGCTCCGTCGAGGGCGCAGGGCCCACCGGGTCCGTCACGTTCGACGACGTGTGGTTCAGCTACGTGGACAGGCCGGTGCTGCAGGGCGTGAGCCTGGAGGTCCCGGCCGGTCACACCGTCGCCCTCGTCGGCCACACCGGTTGCGGCAAGACGACGCTCACCAACCTCGTGCCGCGGTTCTACGACACCAGCGGCGGCACCGTACTCATCGACGGCCAGGACGTCCGGGACCTGCAGCTGGCCGACCTGCGCCGGCACATCGGCATCGTCAACCAGGACCCGTTCCTCTTCAGCGCGTCCATCGCCGAGAACATCCGCTTCGGCATGCCCGATGCCAGCGACGAGGATGTCCGCGCGGCGGCGCGCACCGCGCAGGCCGACGACTTCATCGAGGCGCTCCCCGAGGCATACGAGACCGTCATCGGGGAGCGCGGCTTCACACTCAGCGGCGGCCAGCGACAACGCATCGCGATCGCGCGGGCGCTGGTGATGGACCCGCGCATCCTCATCCTCGACGACGCCACCAGCAGCGTCGACGTCGAGACGGAGTTCAAGATCAGGGCCGCGCTGCAGGAAGTGATGCGCGGCCGCACCACCTTCATCATCGCCCACCGCCCCAGCACGATCTCGCTGGCGGAGGAGGTCATCGTCCTCGACCACGGCCGCATCGAAGAGCGCGGGCGGCACGAAGAGCTGATGGCCGCCGGCGGCCTCTACGCGCACATGTTCGGCGACGCCGAGCGCGAGGGCTGCGACCTCGATGTCGCGTGCGTCGAAGAGGACGCGACCGCCGACGGCGCCGCCCCTGCGGCGTCGGGAGGGGCGGCCTGATGGCGACCGCGTCCCGCCACAGCAGCGGCCCGCACGGCAGCGGCGCCAGCCTCGAGGAGCTGAAGGGCTGGCGCGCGTTCCTGCACCTGGCGAGCGAGCTCAAGCTCTCCCGGCTCGCTCGCCTCGCCTACCCCTACAGGCGGCGCGCCGTCTTCAGCATCGTGGCCATGGTGGTGGTCACCCTCTCGAGCTTGACCGTGCCGTACCTGCTCAAGGTCGCGATCGACGGCGGCATCAGAGCCGGAGACATGACCGTCCTCACCTGGGTCATCGTCGCCTTCGTCGCCGTCTCGCTCGTCAACCTGGGCGCCAGCTACTTGCAGACCTACCTCACCAGCTGGGTCGGTGAGCACGTCATCTTCGACCTGCGTCGCCAGCTCTTCGCCCACCTGCAGAAGCTCAGCCTCGACTTCTTCAGCCGGCAGAAGACCGGCTGGATCGTCAGCCGCCTGACCAACGACATCGACGCGCTGGACCAGCTCGTCACCGACGGCGTCACGACCCTGGTCACCAACTCGCTGACCTTCTTCGGCGCCATCGTGTTCCTCATCATCCTCGACTGGCGCCTGGCCCTCGCGACGCTCAGCGTCATGCCGTTCGTGATCGCCGCGACCCTCTGGTTCCGCTCGCGCTCGGCGCGCGCCTACGCCGAAGTGCGCAACAAGATCGGGGACGTCAGCGCGCACCTGCAGGAGTCCATCTCGGGAGTGCGCGTGCTCAAGGCCTTCCGGCGGGAGCAGAGCGACTACGACCGCCTCGCGGTCGCCAACGCCAGGTACCGAGACGTCAACTACCGGACCGTCGTACAGAGCGGCGTGTACTTCCCGTTCGTCGAGTTCATGTCGGCCGTCGCGACGGCCATCGTCATCTGGTACGGCGGCTCACTCATCAGCGGCCAGTCGCTGGAGATCGGCGTACTCGTCGCGTTCATCGCCTACCTGAACGCCTTCTTCGACCCACTGCAGCAGTTGAGCCAGCTCTACAACACCTTCCAGGCATCAATGGCGGCCGTGCAGAAGATCTACACGGTCATCGACACCGATCCGGACATGCTCGACGCGCCGGACGCCGTCGACTTGCCCGACTCCCGCGGTGAGGTCGTGCTCCGCGACGTGACGTTCGGCTACGACGCAGACAAGCCGGTGCTGCACGACATCGACCTCACCATCCCGGCGGGGAGGACCGTCGCGCTCGTCGGCGCCACGGGCGCCGGCAAGTCGACGGTCATCAAGCTGCTGGCCCGCTTCTACGACCCGCAGGACGGCCAGGTACTCATCGACGGCCACGACCTGCGGCAGGTCACGCAGCGCTCGCTGCGTGAGCAGCTCGCCGTCGTGCCGCAGGAGGCGTTCCTCTTCAGCGGCTCCGTGCTCGACAACATCCGCTTCGCCCGCCCGACGGCGGGCGACGACGAGGTCAAGCGCGTCGCCCGCATCGTCGGCGTGCACGACTTCGTCGAGGCGCTGCCGGACGGCTACGACACCGAGGTGCAGGAGGGTGGGTCGGCGCTGAGCACGGGGCAGCGCCAGCTCATCAGCTTCGCCCGGGCGCTGCTCGCCGACCCCCGGATCCTGATCCTCGACGAGGCCACCAGCAGCGTCGACGCCGAGAGCGAGCGCCGCATCGAGCGCGCCATGGAGGTGCTGTTCAGCGGGCGCACCAGCATCATCGTCGCCCACCGGCTCAGCACCGTGCGCTACGCCGACGAGATCGTCGTCGTCGACGGAGGCCGCATCGTGGAGCGAGGCACGCACGACGAGCTCGTCGCCGCCGGCGGCCGCTACGCCGGCCTCTACCGCGACTGGGAGGCGACGGGGCTGGCGCTCTGACCCGGGCGCCTCACGTCGCCGCCGGCATCGACCACCGGCAGCAGCGCCCTCATGCATGTGAACCCGCCAGGGACCCAGCGGCGGAAGCGGCACCCGAAGCAGTTCACGGCTCCGCCGAGCGGGTCCTCGTCCTCGTCGTCGGGGCGGAACGCCGCGCAAGCGGCCGCGAGCAGCGCGGCGTCCGCCACGTCCCGGTCCGAGTCGCACCGACCCCGCGAAGCGGACCCCGTCCTCCGTCTGCTCGAGACCGGCCATGGCTCAGTAGCCCCTCAGCGCCCGCCGCTCGACGACCACCCAGGGGGCCGCCGAGTCGCTCTGGAGCCGGTGTGACCAGGAGGACGGCGCGTCCGCCGAGCAGCACGAGCTTGCACTCCTCGCCCACGCCCACCCGCTCGTCGTCCGTCAGCGCCTCGCCGCCCGGCGTCCTGACCTCGTCGACGTCATATGTCTTGATGTCGGCGACGCGCGCCGTCCCGTCGGCCTCGCCCGCGATGCGGAACTTGCCCTTGAAGCGTCCGTCGTCGCCCGAGAGCCGCAGCCCGGCGCCGGCAAGCGCCCCGATGACGCCGATGCCCGTGCCGCCGTGCTCCGAGAGGTGGACGCCGAGCTCGCCCGCAAGGTCGTAGGCCTCGTCCTTGGAGAACACCCGCCGCTTGGCCTCGCGCCCGTAGTCCACGAGGGCTCTCCGGCTCGAGCGAGCCGGTCGACCGCGACGACGCACAACCCGGGATCGGCCGCCGCCACGCTCTCGTCGGCGAGTGAGCGCTCACACCACGCGGTGACCGCCGCGAGCGCCTCGCCATCGATCTGCCGCCGGGAAGCACATCGAGCTGTTGTGCGAGGTGTAGGCGATGTCGGGGTGGACGAGGAGCTGGTGCCGGGTCACCCGGCCGCACGTGGCCAGCCCGCTTCCTCGAGGCCTCCGGCCATGAGCTCGGCGATCTCGCCGGTGCCGCGGCTGTCGATGTCGTCCGTGTCGTCGATGCAGATGAGGAGGTCCATCAGCTCACTTTCCGAGCGGCCGGAACGGAAGGAAGCGCCCGGCCGCGTGTGGTCGAAACCGGTCAGACTGCGCATGCGCGCGGCCACGAAGGGCCAAGGCACGAAGAACGCCGCCGCCACGAACAGACCGGCGGCGAGCAGCGTCAGCACCGGGACGGGCGGACCCGGGCGTCTCCGGCTCGGGCGCCTGCGCGCCCTGCTCGGCGCGCAGCGGCACGCCGCTCACGCCTTCTTCGCCCTGCACCTGGTAGCCCTGGACCTCCTCCGCCGTCCCGCCGCCGGCTGGACTGCACCGGCACGTCCACCGCGTTGCGCGACGGTGCCGCTGCTGCCGGACGCCGGAAGTGGACCCGCCCGTGCCGGCGCCGGAGAGCCGGATCCGCTCCCGGTGCCGGAGCTCCCGGAGCCGGTACCGGTACCGCTTGTGCCGGTGCCGCCCTCGGCGGTCGAGGGATACGTGTAGCTGCCGCTCTGCCCGGAGTTGCCGCTGCCACCGGGCTTGTCGCCGCCTCCGCCGCCTCCGCCCCGCCGCCTTGGCCCGCGTGGACTGGATGATGACTCCGTCCAGCACCGGCGTCCGGGCAGCGTTCTGGGTGCTCGAGCGTCACACGGTAGGCGATCGTGAGCCCGTGCGTCCCGGCCTTGAAGTCATACCTCCTGGAGCCCCCTGAGAACGCGCACGGCTTCCATGAGCCGGAGCCCACCCGGTACTCGACGGCGACGCTGGTCCCCGTCTCGCCGGTGTCTCCCCTCCAGGTCAGGCTCACAAATGCCTTGTCGACCCCCGGATGTCCGCAGTCGAGCGGCCGTCGAGGTGGCGGTCGCGGATCCTCGTGACCTCGAAGGCGATCTGCTGGAACACGCTGTCCGCCACGACCAGCCGCCCGTCGCCGGTGAACGCGGCGGCCCTGGGGCTGGACGATCCGCTCCCGTACCCTTCCGGACGTCGCCATCTCGTTCTGGTCCCAGACGTGCTCGATGGACTTGGCCGCGTCACGCGCAGCACGCGCCCGGACAGTGTGTCGGCGATGAGCGTGTCGCCGTCGGGCAGGCGTGTGGCGAAGTTGGCCTCGTGCAGGTACCCGTCGCCGGCACCCGGCGGCCCGGTGACGCCGTACTGCCAGACGATGCGCCGCTGGCCCGGTCGATCTCGAGGACGCGGGCGCCGATGACATCGTCACCCGCGTCGCAGATCAGAACGTTGCCGCTCGCCAGTCGCTGCGCCGAGTGAGGCTTGCAGAGCTGACCTGGTCCGTTGCCGCTGACGCCCGGCTCGCCGTAGGACCAGGTGATGCTCGCCGCCGTGAAGCCGTTGTCCGGCGCGCCGGCCTGGTAGTCGGAGTAGCGGACCTCGATGACGCGGCACCCGTTCAGGTTGTCCGCGATCAGCACCGTGCCGCCGTCCTCGGGTGAGTACCGGGCGTAGAAGGGGTCCATGAGGTGATTGGCGGCCAAGCCCTTCTCGCCCGTGACGCCGTACTGCCACACGACCTTGTAGTCGCTGTCCACCGCCCAGACACGACAGGCGTCCCGGTCGGCGATGAGCGTGTAGCTCGTGTCCATCCCGAGTGAAGCGCTGCGCGGAGAAGGGCCTGCCGATACCCGGGTCCTGCGCACGGGAGTACTGCCCACACCGGCTACGCCGGCCGGGGTGACCTCCGCCACCATGCCGCCGGCACGATCGGCGAACAGCAGATCGCCGTCGCCAGGACCTCGATGCTGCGCGGGTCGGGGTACTCGCCGCCGTAGACTGCGGACGTCCTGTCGATCCGCCCGAGGACGACGTCGGCCAGACGGAGGTCCTGGCCGCTCGCCGCGTCTCCACGACCTCCAGAGCGCTCGCCAGAAGGCTCGAACGTGAAGGGCTTGCCGGGGGAGCCCTGCTCGGTCACCCAGTGCGTGACGGCGCCGGCCGGCAGCGCGAGCCAGGCCGCGACCACGGACAAGGCCACCAGCACGAGGACCGTCATCCCGGCGCGCCGCATCACTGTCCCTCTCGCCTGCGCGTCGAGCATCGGGATCTTGCGCAACTCGCGCAGCGCCAGAGCTCCGAGCAGGCCGCCGAGGACGCCGAACAGGACGTGGGTCGTGGCCGACCAGCCCAGCCCGAGGAGCAGCAGCGCTATCGGCACCCTGAGGATGAGGCCGGCGAGCCTGAGCGCCGCCAGCTTGCCGAGGTGCACGCCGGCGCCGACGATGGCCGCCTTGCCGAAGTCGCGCAAGTCGCCCGGGACGACATGGTCAGCAGCTCCAGTACGGCGCCGGCGGCGAGCCACTTGGTCCACTCCAAAGGACCCTGATGCCCGAACCCGGCGAACTGCGCGAGCAGTCCGGCGACAAGGCCGAGCAGCAGGCCGGTGCCGCGCTTGTCGACGAGGCCCCGGCAGATCACGAAGAGCGCCACCCACAACACACCGGAATGGCCCGGGCACGTTGATCGGGAGCCTCAGGAGCTGCTTGGCCAGCATGCAGAGCGCCGCGACCAGCGCGATGAGCAGCAGGTCGCGCAGGGTGAGCGACCAGACGTAAGGCTGGCGGCCTGTCACCTCACCGTGCATCGATCGAGATCACATCCCTCACCCACTCGGCGCGGTCCAGCCAGGGGCTGCACACCTTGGCCGTCCCGCGATCGCTGAAGTCGAGCAGCACGTTCCTGTCGACCTGTGCCGCCGTCAGTGTCAGACGGCCCTCGTCGCGGAGCCCGGCGCCCACCACGTCGACGGTCGCCGACGGGTCCACTCCTGCGTCGTCGAGGACGCCGCGCAGCAGCGGACCGTCTTGCTCCTTGCCGTCGATGACGACCTTCGTCTGCGGTAGGGCGCGGAGGGCGGCGAGGTCGTACTCCTTGAGCACCTCGCCGCCCTGCCGCACCGTGACCGTGTAGCCGGAGGACGAGCCGCCGTCAGACGACTCGTCCGCCCTTGTCGGCGGTCGCCTGCAGGACCCACGCCAGCACGATGACGGCGACGATCACGGCCGCCGTCGACGATGAAGGCCGTCCGCCCCCGGCCGGCCCGTGGGCTCCCGGCAGACATGGTCCTCCTGCCGGTCCTACTTCACCTTCAGGTACTCGGGTCCGGACGTCGTCGCGGCGTACCTGCGACGTCGCCGGCGCGTACCCGACGAGCTTCCAGCTGCCCTTGGTCGGCAGGGAGAACTTGGCCGAGTAGCGCGAGTAGGACTTGTAGTTCTTGTTGGCCGTGGTCACCGTCTTCTTGAGCTTCCAGGACCCGGACTGCTTGAGGTAGCACTTGATCTTGACCGTGTGGCTGCCGGCGCTCGCCTTCGGCGTGAGGTCACCGTAGGCCGTGAACTTGCTGCCCTTCTTCACGCTGGAGGGCGCCACCGGCTTGCCCAGCTTGACCTTGGGCGTCACGGTCACGGCGTTGCTGGTCACCTCCTGGTGCACCGCGTCGCCCTCGAACACAAGGTGGTAGCTGGTCTTGCGAGTGGGCTGCACGTTGACGCTGTAGGTGAACGTCCCGCTCGGGCTGAGCGACTGGAGCAGTTCCCAGTCGGTGCCGTTGTAGGAGTACTCCGCACGCACCTGCTGACCGGCCGTGAAGGGCTCGGCGCCGTCGGTGAGAGCGCCGCTCAGGGTGGCGGACCCGCCCCAGTTCACCACCGTCGCAGAGGTCTCGAGGCTGAGATCCGTGTCGAACTTCGGCGTGGCAGCCTCGGTGACCGTCGGCGGGCCGACGTTGGTCGCGGCGTCGTTGGCGCGCACGTCGAAGAAGTACTCCTCACCGTTGACGAGGCCGGTCACGTCGTGAGTCGTGGTGGCGACGGTGGTCACCGCCAGCGGCTGCGAGGTGTAGTTGGTGACGCCGCCGATAGGCGCCGGCGCCTGCCACTTGTAGACCGTGTACGTGCTCGCGTCGGCGACGGCCGGCCACGAGAGGTCCACGTGGCCGTCGCCGGCAGTGGCGGTCAGCGACGCCGGCGCGGCCGGCGGCGTCGTGTCGGCGGCGCCGAGGGCGACGTCGACGTCGGCAAGCGACCCGGTGAAGCTCGCGGCCGACGCCGGCCAGATGACGTTCTGGATCTTGGCGTCGAACGCCATGCCCACAGGCACGGCGAGCTCGAAGTCGCCGGTGGCGTCGGTCCCGTAGCCCTGAGCCACGGCGTTGTTCTCGGTGCGCGAGAGCGCCCAGACGTCGGTGCCGCCGGAGTTGGTGGCCTCGATCCGGCGGGCGTCGGTGGCGCCGGTGGCCGCACCGTTGTGGACGCGGAACGCGGACGTGAACGTGCCCGGGTTCAGGGCGCCGGTCATGTCCATGATGGTGACGGCCGGAGGGGACGCGTTGTTCTGGGTGGTCTGGTCGGCGCCGTCGATGGGCTTGAGCGTGACGAGGAGGTACCAGGTGGCCGAGTCGGACAGCGCCGGCTTGGTCGTGTCGCCGAACTTGAAGTACCACCACGTGTTGCCGGCGGTGATGGCGCCGCCGGTGCCCGTCGTGACGACCGGGAACTGGGCCCAGTCGGCCCGCTCCTGCACCCACTGCTGCGTGGTCGGATTCCAGATGAAGCCCCGGCTCGTACCACCCGACGGAGTGGCGGTCGGGCTGATGCGCAGCTTGACGTAGTACTGCGCGCCGGAGGTGACCACGGGGTTGCCTGCGGAGTCCAGCAGGGTCCCGGCGGTCGCGCTGAACCGCAGCGTGTAGACCGTGTGGTCGTTGGACACGTAGAGCGGGTAGTCGGCAGCCTGAGGGCCGCCGGTGTAGTTGGCCGCGGCCGCGAAGCGCGGGCACGGCCTGCGCCAGCGCGAGAAGAGCAGCGCGCCGAGCAGGCGATGAGACAGACGACGGCCGCGACGTGGTCGTTGTCGGACGGTGCATGATGGATCCTCCTCCCGGCCGTCGCCTCGCCCGCGAAAGGCCTGTGTCTGTGGGCGGGACGCGAACGCGGCCGCCGGGGCACCGCTACTCCAGAGCGGTGACGGCGCCGGTCTCGCGCGTCACGTAACCTCCAATGTCGTCGATCTCCCGCTTGAACGCGTCGTCGTTCAGCAGGCGGAGCAGGGGCGCGAGCAACTCGCTCTCGTAGTGCTCGCGCGGGGTGACGAGGTCGTAGCGCTCCTCGACCAGAGGGACGAAGTCGAGGCCGTACGCGTTCGCCGCCGGCAGGATGCCGAGGGCGACGTCGGCGGCGCCCTCAGCCACGGCCCGCGCCGCCGCGTCGTGCGTCATCACCTCGTTGTCGTAGCCGGCGACGCGGACGGGGTCGACGGACCCTCCGGCGAGCAGCCGGTCCAGCCAGACGCGCGTGCCGGAACCGCGGTTGCGGTTCACGAGGCGCGCGCCGCCCGCTACGGCGCCGGCCAGATCCCGGAGCCCGCGCGGGTTGCCGGCCGGCACGATGAGGCCCTGCTGCCGGTGCGCGAGCGTGATGAGCACGAGGTCGCGGCCGGGGAACAGGGCCCGCGCGTACGACTTGTTGAAGTCGCCGGTCTCGGCATCGAACAGGTGGCAACCGGCGATGTGGCCGACGCCGTGCCGCAGGGCGATGAGGCCCTCGAGGCTGCCCATCGCCATGGTGATCACGTCGGGGCCCGCCCCGTCCTCGCGGAGCCGGCGGGCGAGCAGGTCCAGCGCCCGGTCGTCGCTGCCGAGGATGACGAGCAGCCCGCGCTCACCCTCGTCGGGGAGCACCATGAAGTCCACCGCGTAGGCGCGCGCGGTGGCGCAGTAGAACTTCTCGACGTAGCCCTTGGTGGGCCGCGTCTCGACGAGCTCCACGAGCCCGGCCTGTTCCAGACTCAGGATGTGGTGACGCACCCAGGCGGGGTGGTGACCGACGACGACGCCGAGCTGGGTGAGCGTCGCGGGCCCGCGCATGAGCAGCCGCAGCAGGCGGAGCCGCTCCTCGTTGGCGAGGACACGGACGGTGTCGATGGCGCCGATATGACTGATCTCTTCCAGCGGTCCTCCCCGATGCCGTTCACGACCTACGCTAAGTCTCGGTTTAGCGTGTGTAGAGTCGCAGCCGAGTCCGCCGGCTGTCAACCGTGTGTCAGTCAGGAATCCGCGCCGCTCGCGGAGCGGCGGCCTCCGTCGAGACCGGCCCCATCTCCTTGGGGGAACGGACGTCGCGCCAGGAGAGCTGGAACAGGCTCACGAGCACCGCCACCGCCGCGCTGCCCCAGAGCACCGTGGTCACCCCGACGGCGTCGGCCAACGGACCGGCGAGCGCCAGCCCCGCCGGGTAGAACGCCAGCGATCCGAGGTAGTCGTAGCTGGCGACCCGCGAGATCATCTCCGGGGCCACCGCGCGCTGCATGCACGTCATCCAGAACGGGTCGTACAGGCCCCACTCCACGCCCATCAAAGCGAGCGAGACGTAGAGCGTCCACACCGGCGCCTCGAGAGCGAGGAGTGCGACCGGGACGCCGGCGAGGCTCATGCCGGCGGCGATCACGAACAGCGGCCGGCGCGGCCGCCAGCGCAGGCTGAGCAGGCCGCCGCAGATCTGGCCGATGCCCATCGCCGCCGAGGTGAAGCCCCAGGTGCGCGCACCGTCGTAGACGTCCCGCGCCACGATGGGACCCAGCACCTGGATGGGACCGTCGATGGCGAACAGGAAGACGGATACGCCGGTGACCATCACCCACAGCCAGGTGTGGCTGACGAACTCCCGCCAGCCGGCGGCGAGGTCCGCGACGAAGCCGGCGCCGCGCGGGCTCGTCTCCGCGCCGGCCGCGGCCTCCTCGCCGGCCAGCGCGCGCCCCGGGCTCGCCACGGGCGGCACCGTGCGCCGCCCCAGGAACGCCGCCGGACGCAGCCGCAGGAGGAACCAGGCGCTGACAAGGTACGTGAGGCCGTCGATACCGATGCCCCACCCGGGACCCACGGCCGCGACGAGGACGCCGGCGAAGAACGCGCCCAGTGTGATGGAGGCGCTCATCACCAGGCTGCTCAGGCCGTTGGCCTGCTGCAGCCGCGACGGGCTCACCACCTCCGGCATGAGCCCCATGGCCGCCGGCCTGAAGAACGCCTCGCACACACCCATGGCGACCTGGATCAGGGCGAGGTGCCACACCTGCGCCACGCCGGCGATGAGCAGCGCGGCCGTGAGCGTTTGCAGGACGAAGCGCAGGACGTCGGCGGCCAGCATGACGCGCTGCCGTTGCAGCCTGTCCGCCCACACGCCTCCGATCAGCACGAACACGGCGAGCGGGACGAGGTTGGCGGCCTCCACGATGCCGATGTCGGTCGCCGACCCGCCGATCTCGAGCACGGCGAACGGCAGGGCCACCACCGTGAACATCACGCCGACCACGGAGGTGGCCTGACCGAGAAAGAGCTTGCGGTACTCCGTCTCGCGGAGGACGGCGAGGCTGTCGGCGAGCTTGCTCACGGCTGAATCCTACTCGCCGGGCGGACCGCCCGACCCTCAGGTTGAACGGGTGCGGCCCCTCCCCGGGGCGCCGCGGTCGCACATATACTGTGCGCATGTCTGGCCAAGTCGAGCGCACATCAGCCGGGGGAGTGGTCGTCCGAACGGACGGCGGCGTCGAGGTCTGCCTCATCAGGCCCACCGGCCGCTCGGTGTGGGGCCTGCCCAAGGGAGGCGTCGAGGAGGGCGAGACGCTGCCGGAGACCGCGCTGCGCGAGATCCTTGAGGAGACCGGGCTCGTCGGCGTCGTCGAGCAGGAACTCGGCACCATCGACTACTCGTTCTACTCGCGCGAGCAGGGCGGGCGTATCCACAAGACGGTGCACTACTACCTCGTGAGGGCAACGGGCGGAGACACCTCGCGGCACGACCACGAGGTGAGCGACGCGAGGTGGGTCCGGTTGCGGCAGGCCCTCCGTCTGATGACCTACCCCAACGAGCGCGAGATGGTCAGGAAGGCGGCTGACGCGCTGGGGCGCCCGGTCGCCGACTGACGCTCGTCTCCGCGGCCGCCGCGCTGCGGCACGTCCCGGCGGCTCCCCACGGGCTCAAGCCCGGTGATTCACGCCCACGCCAGCGGCTGGTCGCTCTCTCTGGCCCCACGCAGGCTGCGCTCGAGCGCCGTGAGCATCTCGTTCGCGCTCGCGTCGACGAAGTCGTAGTGCGCGAGCGCGAACGTGACCTCCGGCGCAGTCGCGTGGCCGGCGCAGGAATCCACCTGGCGGCGGATACGGTCGGCAGCCCCCGCCAAGCCTCGCCGGCTGATGTCCGGCAGGACCAGTACGAACGCGCCGTCCTGCGTGAGTCCTACGCTGTCGTAGCGGCGCAGGCTCTCGCGCAGGCAGATCGCCCACCTGGTGCATGGAGCCGGCGGCGTGCCCCGCCGGGTGCCGCTCGACCTCGGGAGGCTCGACGGCGAGCTCCACCAGCCCGAGGGGAAGATCCATCCGCTGGCACCGTTCTACCTCGAGCGAGAGGCGCTCGCCGAACTCGACGGGCTTCATCGCCCCGCTGTCCGCGTCGAGCGGGGACGACTCGTCGGCCTGGCGCCGCAGGCGGTCGATGGTGTCCTCGAGGCCACCGGCGTACCCGGCGGCCAGCCGCATGAGCGCCGGTCGCTCCAGATCGGACAGACGGACCGCGAGTCGCTCGGCGGAGGCATCGCCGGACCGCAGGAGAAGTCCTCGGACCTGCTCGCTCCCGGCCGCATACGCATCGAGCAGGTCGGCGAGGGGCACCTTCTGGGTGAGGCCGGCGCCACGACCAGCCACCTCGAGCGCATCGAGAAGGGCCGCGTCGCTGCCCGAGAGCGCCGGCGACAGGTGAGGAAGGATCTCGTTCCAGAGGTCCTCGCCCTCGTCGCCGAGCGTGAGATCGGCCGCAGTGATGTCGTTCGTGGGGTCCACCCGACTCCCTGGCCGTACGGCGAAGCGGCCTCGCGCCGCCTACGGACATTGTACCGTCGGCCAGAAAAGTACACACTCGTTTCCGGGCGACGCCGACGAAGGTGAGGACCACATGGACGTGACACTGCTCGGCACCCTCGGCTGGATGCCGCGAGGCTCGCGGGAGACCACCTGCTTCGCGGTGCGTTCGGGTCAGACCCTCTTGGTGTTCGACGCGGGGACGGGGTTCCGGAGGCTGCTCGATCCGGAGCACGCCGGCCTGCTCGAGGGCGTGGAGGAAGTCCAGCTCTTCCTCAGTCACTATCACCTGGACCACGTGTGCGGCCTGGCGTACCTCTCGGGTGTCCTGCCCGGCAGGAACGTGGTGCTCCGTCCGCCGGGAGAGGCGCTGACAGGAGTCGACCCCTACGCCGCCGTCGCGGGGCTGGTGCGGCGTCCCTACAACCCCGTCGACCTCGCCGACTTGAAGAACGTGCGCGTCGAGCCGACCGCGGCAGGCGAGAACGAGGTGGCCGGCCACACGCTACGCGTGCGGGCGCAGCAGCACTCGGACCTGTCCGTGTCGTTCCGCCTGGACGACGACCTCGTCATCGCCACCGACACCCGCGTCGACCCCGAGGCGGCGGAGTTCGCCGCGGGCGCCGGCCTGTGGCTGCACGAGTCCTGGTACTGGGCGGACGATCCCGGCCTGGCGGACGTCCCCGAGGTGCTCCGCCCCGGGTACGCCGCTCACAGCGAGGCGACCGGAGTGGCCGGCCTGGCCGCCGAGGCGGGTGTGGGCCGGCTGCTGCTCGTGCACCTCAATCCGCTGGCCGGCGAGGCCTCCTACCTGCCCATGCGCGACGCCGCCCGGAGGGTGTTCGCGCACACCGACATCGTCGAAGACGGCACGGTGGCCCGGACGTCCGTCGTTTGACACGTTCGGGCGCCCACGTGGAGGATGCTCGAGGCTCTATGGTCCGCTTCCGCGACAAGCGATTCCTGGCCGTGGCGATCGTCGTCGCGGCGCTCGTCGTCTTCGTGCTGCCGGCGTTCGTGGCGTTCCGCTACACCGCGCCGGAGCAGCGGGGGCAGTTCCTGACCAAGCCGTGGCGCGGCTGGAGCTTCGCGTGGGCCGCGCTCTCCGTGCCCGGCGGATCCGAGCTCAAGACGTCCGGCATGGCCCTGCGCAAGGCCGACTGGCTGTACAAGGGCACCGCCGTGGACCCGCGGGAGGTGCAGCTTCTGTTCGTGCCTCCCAAGCAGCCGTACACGTTCGCGCACACCATCGACGGTCGCACGCTCACCAGCACGGTCACCCCCAGCTACCGCTTCATCTGGCAGGTGCAGGGCGCCGTGGACACGATCTCGGACCAGGGCGACACCGTCGTCGCGCTGCTGGACTACAGCACCGGGCGCATGCTCTACGACGTCCGCGACGACCTGACGCCGGCCGAACTGGCGCCGCAGCCCGGCGACGCCGCTTCGCCCAGCCCGGCGCCGTGACCCCGGCCTCGACGACGACCCCCTGATGCTGACCCTCAACGCCACGGCGTTCTACGAGACCGACTGGTTCAAGGCCGTCGTCTACATCGTCATCGCGGTGATCATCGCGCGCGTGGTCGACTTCATCCTCGCGCGCCGCGACAAGGCCATGGCCAAGCTCCTGGGCAAGACGCCGGACCACGCCGACCGCACGCGCTACATCATGATCCGGCGCCTGGTCTTCGTCGGGATCCTCTTCCTCGGCATCGGCATCGCGCTGATCCAGATCCCGGCGGTCAGCACGCTCGCGCGGGCGATGCTCGCCTCGGCGGCGATCGTCGCCGGCGTCATCGGCATCGCCGCCCGCGCGCCCATCGCCAACCTGGTGAGCGGCATCATGATCGCCTTCTCGCAGCCGGTGAGGCTCAACGACTACATCAGCGTGGACGGCGAGTTCGGCACCGTGGAGCAGATCTCGCTCATCTACACCTACATCCGCAGTTCCGACGGCCGCCGGGTCGTGATCCCCAACGAGGCGTTCGCGAAGCAAGGCCGTGCACAACTACTCCATGGGCTCACCCGGCGGCATGGTGACCGTGGATCTCTCGCTGCCTCTGGAGACGGACGTCGAACAGGTGGCGCAGGCCATGCTGGAGGTGGGAGAGTCCATCGCGCCGGCGCCCGACGGCAAGAAGGTCAGCGTCGAGATCGCCGACGTGAGCGGCGGCGGTGTGCGGCTGCGCCTCCACGCCTGGGCGGCCGACCCGCTCACGCGGCGCGAGATCGCCAGCGACCTCCGCGCCGCCATGCTCCGCCGCCTCACCGGCGACGGGCTGCTCGGCGAGAAGGCCCATGGGGGCGACTGAGCGACCGGCCGGCGCCGCCGGCGCGGCGGACCCGCCGGCCGGAGACACCGCCGCCGGGCTCGAGCCCGGCGGCGGCGTGACCTCACCGGCCGCCGGTGAGGTCGCACTGCTCGGCGCCGGCGCCAAGCCGGTGACCCTGGCGCCGGCGACGTCACGCCCGCTCGCGCGAGCCCTGGTCGCCGTCGTCGGCAGCCGGGTGCTCATCTTCGCGGTCGCGTTCCTGGCCGCCTCCCTCATCGGCATCGGCGGCCTCCCCGTGGGCTGGCGGTTCCCGCTGCGCGCCGAGGTGTTCACCGGCTGGCTCGGTTCGCTCTTCAACCCCTGGGCCCACTGGGACGGCGTGTGGTACATCAAGATCGCCACCAGCGGATACGCGGACGGCGACGGCAGCACCGCGTTCTTCCCGCTGTTCCCGATGCTGCTGCGCTACGTGGGGCTCACGCTCGACGGCAACCTGCTCATCAGCGGCATCGTCATCTCGCTGCTCTGCTACGCAGGATCCGTCTGGCTGCTGTGGCGCCTCGTCAAGCAGGACTTCGGCGAATCGGTGGCCAGCCGCGCCGTCATCTACCTGGCCATCGGGCCGCTGTCGTTCTTCCTGCAGGCGGTGTACACGGAGTCGCTGTTCCTGCTGCTCACGCTCGCCTGCTTCGTGTTCGCCCGCGAGGGCCGCTGGCGGCTCGCGGGCGTCATGGGCCTCCTGGCGACGCTCACCCGCAGCACCGGCGTCCTGCTGCTGATCCCGATGGCTTACTACTACTACGAGCGGCGAGGCTGGAACCTCAAGAAGACCGACTCGCACGTGGCCAACCTGCTCATGGTCCTGGAGGGCCTGCTCGTCTGGATGACGTATCTGGCGCTCGCGTTCGGCAAGCCGCTCGCGTTCTCGTCGGCGCAGTCTCAGTGGGAGCGCCACCTCGGCGCCCCCAACTACACCGTCACCAAGGCGGTCGCCGCCACGGTCTGGGGGCTGCGCAAGGTCATCTCCGCCGAGTACTATCGCTGGCTCTGGGAGGCGCCACGGCCGGGGTCCGAGTACAGCAACCTCGCCACCAACGTGCTCAATCTGGCGTTCTTCGTCGCCGCCGCGCTGCTGCTGTGGTACGGGGCGCGGCGGCTCCCGGCCGCTTACTCCTGGTACGCGCTGGCCTCGCTCGCGTATCCGCTGTTCTTCCCGAGCAAGTACGTCCCGCTCATGTCGTACCCGCGGTTCACGCTCACCGTCTTCCCGCTGTACGTGGCGCTCGCGCTCTACACCCGCGACCGGCCGCGGACGCACAAGGCGGTGGTGGCGCTCGGCATCGTCACCCTCATCATCTTCACGGGGAAGTTTGCCATCTTCAGTTGGGTGGCCTGAGGCCGGCCACGGCAGCGACCGGGGCGTCAGGGGGTGGCGGACGAGCCCGGCGACGGAGTCGGCCCGGGCGAGGCGGCGGATCCGGGGACGGCGACCCCGCCCGATCCCACCCGCTTGAACACGTACACCCCGTCTTTGGCGAACACCGACTGGAAGTCCGGATCAGCCACCAGACGCCCCAGGGCGAGCGAGTGCATCCTCTCGTCCTCCTTGTCGTAGAAGAACGGGTGCCTGGTGTCGACGACCACCCAGTCCGCCTTGGCGAAGTACGGGAAGATGAAGGCGACGCGGCGAGCAGCCAGTTGCGCGCCCACGTTGTTGTTGGCCGAGACGACGGCGTTCGCCGGGATCATCGCGACCGCCTCGTCCAGGGCGACGTCGTGCGCGGTCCTGGCGTAGTCGGCGCCGTCGTAGGCCGCTCCCGGCAGCGAGAAGGGGAGCGGCCCAAGGAAGTAGTTGCCGGCCAGGGCACACAGCAGGACGAGGAGGGCGAGCGTGGAGCGCTGGACGCGCTCGCCCTTCATCAGCTTCTCCGCCTTGCGGAACCCGCCGCCGAGCCAGCGCCAGAGGCGCATCACGCCGAGTACGGCGGCGGCGTACAGGAACGGGATCTCCAGCGCCGTGTAATGGAACTCGATGCGGCGCTGGAACACAGTCGCGGAGAGGGCGTTGAGCATGTACTCCGGCAACGCGATGAGCACCGTGAGCGGGCTCAGCAGCGAGACGAACCCGAACGGCCACAGGAGGCGCAGCCAGTACTGCAGGTTGGACTCGGAGACGAGGTCGGACACGGTCTGGCCGGGATGCAGAAGCGCGTTCTTCGCCACCGCCCCGGCCCCGTCGCCGTAGTCGCCGTACCGGGCGATGAAGGTGCTCTGGTCGCCGTTGAAGTGGGGGATCACGACCCAGACGGCGACGGCGAACCAGGCCACGCCGAGTACCGTGACGACCAGCGGCCACAACGAGCGCTTGCGCACGGCGAAGTAGACGCCCATGAAGGCGATGACCAGCGGCACCGTCTCCTTGCAGGCGGCGGCAAGCACGAGGAACACCGCCGCCCGCACCCAGCGGTCCTCCTCCACGTACAGGAACGCCCAGAGAAGCAGCGGGGTGGCCAGCGCCACCGGGTGGAACTCGTTGAGCACCAGGAACCCGAGCGCCGGATAGAGCAGATACGCGCCGGCGAGGAACGCGCCGGCGCTGGGGTGCCGCGTGACCCGCGTGCCGAGGCGGTAGGCGGGCCAGGCGCCGGTCGCGACGATCACCGCCTGGCCGACGAGCAGCATGACGGGGCTCGGCCAGACGAGCCAGGGAATGGCGAACAGCGCCAGGATGGGATCGACGTGAGAGCCGAGCCGCGACATCTGCCGTGGCTGCAGATCGCCGCTCGTGATCTCCAGGAACCGGCCGTGCGCCGTGTTGTACACGGCCTGCACCATGTTGCCGAGGTCGTAGCGGGCGTCCATGTACGCCCTGTACTTCAGCCACGAGAGCAGGGCGTAGACCGCCGCGAAGAGGATCGCGCCGCCGATCACGTAGAGGGCGCGGCGGCGGAACAGCACCTTCATCTGCCGCTCGTCGAGCTCTTCCACCGGGGTCATGTCTCACCCCTCCGCCGGAGCAGGATCTCAAGACCCACGACCAGGCCGACGAACACCAGCTCCACGACCGTCACCCACAGCCGCAGCAGCAGCGCCCAGGTGAGGGCGACGCCGCCCGGCAGCTCCCTGGAGAGCGACGCCGTCAGCACCGCCTCTCGCACGCCGATGCCGCTGGGGATGAAGAACGCCACCATCCCGGCCACGTAGGCCAGGGCGTAGGCGACGATCACCAGCGGCAGGGCGCTCACGTCGAGCCCGGTGATGGAGCGCGCCAGCAGCCAGGCCCCGGCGCCGGCCACCAGCCAGTCCAGCATGAACAGCACGAGCATGCCGAGCACCGAGCCGAACCCGAGCGTTACCTCCAGCGGCGCCCGGTGCAGCAGGCGGAGCGCCCACCCCGCGAGCGGGCCGAACACCCGCGGATGCATGAGCACGACCAGTACGGGGATGGCGATGAGGCTCAGCGCCGTCACGCCGGGCCGGTACTCCCAGAAGGGGAACAGCACGGCCACGGCCAGGAGGGCGCCGCAGATGCCCAGCGCCTGCTCGTAGACCATCGCGGCGCTCACCCGCTCCACGGAGAGGCCGCGCGAATGGCTCATCCACGCGCGGCCCACGAACATGAACACATTGCCGGGCACGTACCGCGCCAGAATCGACTTGCCCCACACGGAGGCGGCCGGCCAGAAGGGGCTCGGAGCTCCGCAGCCGCGCAGGAGCAGCCACCAGAACCCGGCCTGCGCGAAGTAGTAGACGAGAAAGGCGACGCCGGAGAGGGCCAGCCAGCCGGCGTCGAACTGCCAGTCGAACGCCTCGATGCTGCCCCACGAGCGGACCAGATAGGCGGCGAGGAAGTACACGGTCCCCGCCACGATGACGCCCTGGATGAGACGGACGACGAGGCGACGGCGAGCGGGCGGCGGGTCCGCAGCGCCGCTCTGCGTCCTCTGCCCGTCGGTCACGACGTCTCCAGGGCGCTCAGCAGGGCCCCGGCGACGGCGCCGGGCGTGAACGCACGCCGATACAGGTCGAGGCCGCCCTGAGCGATGCGGGAGCGCTCGCGCGCGTCGCGCAGGCGGCGCAGCGCCGCGGCCAGCGCCGCGGGGTCACCGGCGGGCGTGAGCAGTGCGCTCTCGCCGTCGCGCAGCCACTCGCGTGCGCCGGGGGTGTCCGCCGTGACCACCGGCCGGCCGCAGGCGAGCGCGTCGAACACCTTGTTGGGCACCACACGCCCGGCCTTCTGCGAGCGGCCGAACACGCCCAGACACACGTCGGCCGCGAGCGTGTGCGCACGCAGCTCCGCGTGCGGCAGCTCTCCGAGCCAGTCCACGTTCGTCAGCCCGCTCCCGGCGATGCGCTCCCGCAGGGCAGACGAGAGCTGGCCCTCGCCGATGAGCGCGAAGCGGAACGGCTCGTCGCGCAGCAGTTCGGCCGCGCCGAGGACGACATCGGCTCCGTGCAGCGGGCTCCACTTGCCGTACTGGAGCACCGTGAGCCGCTCGCCGGCGTCCAGCTCGCGCGCTGCCCCGTCCGCCTGCGGCTCGGGCAGCGCCCCCACCGGGACCACAGCCAGGCGCTCGCGCGCCAGCCCGAACGTCTCCTGATAGTAGGTCGAGTGAGCCCACGTGTCGGCGAGCACCGTGGCCGGCAGCCTGAACGCCACCTCGTCGACGGAGCGCACCACCGCGGCCTTCGCGCCGCCGCTGGGCACCAGCCCACGGTCGCCGGCGAACGTGTCGAGCAGCGAGACGAGCGGGTCGAAGACGAGGCGCGCGCCGCGGTAGGCGGCCAGCGCGCGCCCGAACGGCACGAGAAAGTGCCCCGGGTACCCCACGATGACGGTGTCGACCTCGAGGTGACGCCGGTGCTGTGCGATGAGCCTGACGTGCGCTGCGACGACGCCTGCGGCGAGTCGCGCCGCGCCGGCCGCGCCGGCCATCTCCGCGGCCGTCAGCGGGGGGAGGTCGGCCTGGATCTCGTGGACGGTGACGCCGTGTTCACGCAGTCCGGCGATGAGCACGGCGTTGCGCGGATAGTCCGGCTGGTACGTCCCGAAGTACGCGACGGACCGGGTGCGCGGTCCACCTGCGGCGGCCCGCACGGCAGCGAGCCTGCGGCGGCTGTTCACGGCTGCAGGGCGGCGCCCCTCGCGGCGTCCTCGCCTGCCGGAGCGACCCCCCGGCCGGACTCGGGCGCCCCGGGAGCCTGCGCCGGCTGGAGCAGCACGGCGATCTGCGCGGGGTCGGGCCCGCGGCGGGCGCGCGAGTTGGCGATGAGCTCCCCGATGAGCCCGAGGCTGAGCAGCTGGACGCCGACGATGATGAACAGCGCCCCCAGGAGGAGCAACGGGCGCTGCCCGATCGGGTTGCCGAACACTAGTTTGTCGACGGTGAGATACAGCTCGACGAGCACGCCGATGAAGATGAGCATCGTCCCGAACCCGCCGAACAGGTGCTGCGGCCGGTGCTGGTAGCGACCGAGGAACATGACGGTGAGCAGGTCGAGGTAGCCGCGCATGTAGCGCTGCCAGCCGTACTTGGACCGTCCGGCGGTCCGGCGCCGGTGGTTGACCTTGACTTCGGTGACCTGGAAGCCGGCCTGGGACGCCACCACAGGGATGTAGCGATGCAGTTCGCCGTAGATGGAGACGGTGTCGACCACGTCCCGCTTGTAGGCCTTGAGGCCGCAGTTGAAGTCATGCAGGGGGACGCCGGACGCCTTGCGTACCGTCCAGTTGAAGAGCTTGGACGGGAGCGTCTTGTTGAGGGGGTCCTGCCGGCGCTGCTTCCAGCCCGAGACGAGGTCGTATCCCTCCGAGAGCGGCGCCGTGAGGCTGGGGATCTCGCCCGGGTCGTCCTGGCGGTCGCCGTCCATGGTGACGAGGATGTCGCCGCGGGCGGCGGCGAACCCGTGCGACAGCGCCGCCGCCTTGCCGAAGTTGCGCCTGAGCTTGACGACGATCACGTCGTCCCGAGCCTCGGCGAGCTCCTTCATCACGGGGAACGACCGGTCGGTCGAGCCGTCGTCCACGAACACGATCTCGTAGGCGGTGCCGTACGTAGCCAGCGCCTCGTCGATCTCGTCGACGAGCGGGATGAGGCTGTCCGCCTCGTTGTACACAGGGATGACGAGTGAAAGCAGGGAGCCCATACGGCTCACTAGGATACATCCTCGGACTGCCGGGGCCGCTACGGCCGGGCAGTCCCCCTCGCGTCAGGCTCCCTCGAGGTCGTCGACGCGGACCGTGACGGAGCCGTCCGCATGCCGCATCCGCTCCGCCACATCCTGCTCCGCGCGCGAGTCAGGGCCGGCGAACGCCTCACGGGCGCGCCGGCCGACCACCTGCACGTCGTCGGTGATGTCGCTGTTGAGGAGCGCGGCAAGGCGCGGGTTGTTGACCTTCAGCTTGACGCCGAAGAACTCGAGCTCGCTGCCGTCGTTTGCCTGCGAATGGCCCATGTGTCTGCTATCGACGCCGGCGTCCCCGGTGAGAGGGACACTGGACACATGTTCCAGAGCGCGCGCGGATGACCTTCCCCGCCTTTCCCCGGCGAACGCCGGTCGCGCCGCACCCGTCTCCCGTAGGGACGCCGACCGACCGCCGACGCCGCGCGCGCGTACGCTGGCGGGGGTGGGGACCGCTTGGTAGCATGGGAAGTCCGATGCTGATGAGCAGGAAAATCTGGCTCGTGCTGGCGGTCGTCGCGTTGCTCGCGGCGTCGTTCGCTGCGAGCGTGGTCGCGGCCAAGCACGCGAAAGAGGACCGCTCCAAGTATGTGACACGCGGCCTCGATTACCTGCATGCCCGCCAGGGCGACACCGGCGGGTTCGGCAATCCGGAGAACACGGCGATGGCCGTCCTGGGCGCCGTCTCCGGCGGCGAGCGCATGGGCAACAGCGCCTGGCACCGTCAAGGGCAAGAACCCGTTCGACTACCTGCAGTCCACCGACCTCGTCGCCGGGAGCACCGGCATCGACGTCACCAATGCCCCCGTGTACTACTCCCGCCTCATCATGGCGTACGTGGCCATGGACAAGGCGGGGAGCATCGGCACCGCGGGCAGCAAGGGCGTCAATCTGCTCAACATCCTCCTGACCTACCAGAACACCACGGACGGCTCGTCGAACAAGGGGCCTTCGCCCCGTCCCTCCCGTCCATCGAAGCCGCGGTGCGCACCACCAGCTGGGCGATCCTCGCCATGCACAACGCAGGCGTGAGCCGCACCGACTCGAGATACCTCCTGGCCGAGGCGTGGCTGGCCGCCCAGCAGAACGACCTGCCGGCCGCCGGCGCAAGCTTCGGAGGATTCCCCAGCAGCGAGCGAGGAGCGCCGTCCGACGCGCTCGACACGGCGCTCGCCTTCCAGGCGCTCGAGGTCAGCTCCGACGGCACCGACTGGAGCGCGACCGACGCCCGTACCTACCTGAAGGGCGCCCAGCGCCCCAGCGGCGGCTTCTCGTCCACGTCCACCGGCGGCGCCGACGCCGAGGCCACCTCTGCCGGCATCCAGGCGATCCTCGCCATGGGCGAGCACCCGGAGGCCTGGGTGTACAGCAGCGCGCCGTACGGCACCGGCGACACGCCGGTGACCGCCCTGCAGCGCTTCCAGCAGGCCAACGGCGCCTACAAGGCATCGTCCAGCAGCCGCGTGCGCCCGGTCATCGTCACGGGCTGGTCCCTCGTGGGGATCGACCGCAAAGCCTTCGGCGGTACCGGCGACAAGGACTTCCCCAAGAACCCGGGGTCAGCCCACAAGGCGTTCAAGTTCCGCCCGATCTTCCGCTCCATCTCGCCCAAGAACGGGGCGAAGTTCACCACCACGCGCGTAGTGCTCATCCGCGCCACGTACACCGACTTCTATCCCAAGGGCACCGGCATCAAGCCCTCGGCCTGCCGCCTGTACGTGGACGACGTCAACAAGAGCCGGCCGGCCGACATCGGCAGGTACGGGCTGCACCTCACGCTCAAGAACGTGCCCAACGGCGACCACAAGTACCGCATCGAGCTCCACGACTATGCGGGCAACACCAAGGTGATCGAGCGCAAGTTCACCGTCAACGTGGCCACTCCCACACCGCATCCGACCATCCGGCCCACGGTGCGGCCGACCTACTACCCGACCGTGTATCCGACCGTGTACCCCACGCACACCACGAAGCCGACGTCCACCCCCACGCCGACGTACACGCCGACCACCTACCCCAGCCCCACGCCGTACAGCCCGACACCCACCACAAGCCCGATCGTCAGCGGCTCGCCGATCCCGTCGCCGAGCAGCTCGGCGAGCCCGGCGGGCGCGGGCGCCACAGGCGGAGGCGGTAGTACCTCGGGCTTCGTGGGTGGTACTCTGCTCGCCATGCTGCCCATCGGCGCCGTCGTCTCGTACCTCCTGCTGCACCGGCGCGAGGATCTGCTCGGGACGGCCAGCCAGGGCGAGGTTCTGGCGGGCGGCGGCAGCACCTGGGAGCGCTTCAAGCACACCCTCGCCAAGTCCAAGGACCTGACGCGACCCTCGTCACGGGAATGATCAGCGAGTGAACGACCTCCAGCAGCTCATCTACGACATCTCGAGGATCCTGCTCTGGCCGGTCCTCATCGCGTCGGTCGCCTGCCTCGTGTGGGTGCTCATCGAGCTCGGGGTCCTGCTCTACGAGCTCTGGCTGCGGTTCCGCTACCGCGACCTGGATGCGCTGGAGACCCGATCCCTGCGCGCACGCAGGGCGTTCCGCGACGGCAAGCCGCGCACCGCCTACCGCTACCTGCAGGAGAACAACTACTCGCTGGTCGTGGTCCGGTTCCTCTACGACCTGATCCGCAACTACCAGACGGAGCGACTCGCGGCCAAGCCGCTCAAGCTGCTCCAGGAGTACGAGTTCTACACGATCAAGCGCCTGGAGCGGACCCGCATCCTGGTGCGCATCGGCCCCATGCTGGGCCTCATGGGCACGCTCATCCCGTTGTCGCCGGCGCTCGTCGGCCTGGCCAGCGGCAACGTCCAGGAGCTCTCGGACAATCTCGTCACCGCCTTCTCCGTCACCGTGATCGGCCTGCTCATCGGCGGGCTCGCGTTCCTCGTCAGCATCGTGCGCGACCGCCTGTACTCGCAGGACATCTCGGACATGGAGTACCTGCTGGAGCTGCTCGAGGGCTCGGACGTGCGCCTGCGCTCCGGCCGCCGCCTCTCCAAGACCGGCGTGTGGGACTCGGAGGCCCAGGTGGAGTACGAGGTCACGGAGGAGGACGCGGAGCGTACCGCCGTCGCCACTCTGCCGGAGACTCCGGACGAGCCACTGCTGCCCGTCGCCGTGGCAACGGGGCGCCGGCATGGGGACTGCGGAGCCTCTCGAGGTGGCCGCGGCGTCCAAGGCGGCGGCCGGCGGCGCGGACGAGGCGGCCGGCCTCACGTTCGACGACCCGACCATGGATTGGTCGCGCGAAGAAGATCCCTTCGCGAACCTTGGCCCAGTCGACCCCGAGGGCACGGACGATCCCAAGCCCCGCGGGGGCGGCGGCCCGTTCCGGCGCCGCTGAGCGGCCATGCCGGCTAACGACGACCACTCCCGCCTGCAGAACCTCGGCACCGTCGTGGGCGCCCCGGAGAGCGGCCTGCGCTACATGCGCCGGCGCCGCGTGGGCACCGCCGACCGCAACGGCGATCCTCTCGACGGCATGGTCAATCTCTGGGACGTGGCCATCGTCCTGGCGGTGGGCTTCCTGGTGGCGGCCCTCGCCGCGGCAGGCGTCACGGGGCTGCTCACCAACAAGAACATGACCATCGTCACCAACCCCGGCACGCCCGAGATGCAAGTGATCATCAAGGAGGGCGACAAGATCACGAAGCTCGACATGCAGTCGGGGCAGCAGGTCGCCGGCGCGGGTACTCTGCTCGGCTCGTTCTACAAGCTCGCCGACGGCACCGTCGTCTACGTGCCGGCCGGTCAGGCCGCTCCGGGCGGCGCCACCCCAGCGCCGGCCCCAACCCCGTACCCCGGAGAGACGACGCTGCCCACAACGCCGCCCACGCCCGGGGCGACGTCGTATCCCACGCCGACCGTGGCTCCGACGACCGCGTACCCGTATCCCACGCCGACGCCGGGCGTGACGCTCACTCCGGACACCAGCGGCATTCGCTGACTCGTCGCGAGACGCGGGCCGAGCGAGAAGAGGGAGCAGGGAGGCCGGCGGCGCAGCCGCTCCGGCCGGGAGACCTCAGCCGAGTGAACGCAGCAGCTCGATGAGCCGCTTGAGCTCGGAGGCGTCCTTGAATCCGATCTGGATGGAACCGCCGCGCTTGCCGCTGCGGATCTTGATGGGCGCCTCGAACACCCCATACAGCTCGTCCGCGAGGTCGGCGTACTCCTGACCGGCGGCGGGCCGGCGGGGCGGAGTCTCCTGCGGCCCATCCTCATGGAGCTTGCGCACCAGCGCCTCGACCTGGCGCACGGTGAGGCCCTCCGTGACCGCCAGGCGCGCGACGCGGCGGCGCTCCCCGTGGTCCGCGAGTCCGAGCAGCGCGCGGCCGTGGCCCTCACTGAGGTCGCCGCGCTCGATCATCGCCTGCACCTCGTCGGGCAGGTCCAGTAGGCGGAGCAGGTTGGTCACGGAGACGCGGCTGCGCCCCACCAGCTCGGCGATGCGCTCGTGCGTGAGACCGAACTCGTCGACGAGCGCGGCGTAGGCGAGCGCCTCTTCGACGGCGTTGAGGTCCTCGCGAGCGACGTTCTCGGCCAGGGCGATCTCGAGCGAGGCGATCTCGTCGGCGGGACGCACCAGGGCGGGGATGTACTCGAGGCCGGCGAGCTTGGCGGCGCGCAGACGCCGCTCGCCGGCGATGAGCTCGAAGCTGACGCCGGCGGGCGCCGGCGCGTCGTCGCCGGCCGGCGCCTCGTGCAGCGGGCGCACGACGACGGGCTGCACCACGCCGAGCGCCCTGATGGAGGCGGCCAGCTCCTGAAGTTCGTCATCCGCGAACGTGCGGCGCGGCTGCCGGCGGTTGACGCTGATGTCGGCCAGCGGCAACTCACGCAGGCGGCCCTCCTGCAGCGTCGGGGCCGCCCCCGAGCGACCGAGCGCCGCGCGGCTCTCGCCGATGAGCGCGCCGAGCCCCTTGCCCAGCGCCTTCTTGCCCGGCCCTGGACGGCCCTGGGGTGGCTTGGGCTGCGTGTCGGGGTCGCGTGGCTCAGGCACGGGAGACGACCTCCTTGGCAAGGTCGAAGTAGGCGTCGCTGCCGGCGCAGGTCGCATCATAGCGTGAGATGGGGAGGCCGTGGCTGGGCGCCTCGCTGAGGCGCACGTTGCGCGGCACGACCGTGTCGAACACGTGCTGCCGGAGGTGCTCGCGGACCTCTCCCGCCACCTCGCGGCTGAGGCGGGTGCGCCCGTCGTACATCGTCACCACCACGCCGAGGATGGCCAGCTCAGGGTTCAGGTGCTCCTGCACGAGGCCGACGGTCTCCAGCAGGGCGGCTAGTCCCTCCAGCGCGTAGTACTCGGCCTGCACCGGGATGAGCACCTCGCGCGCCGCCACCAGCGCGTTGATGGTGAGCACTCCCAGGGACGGCGGGCAGTCGATGAACACGAAGTCGTGCTGGTCCACGTGGCCGGTGAGAGCGTACTCGAGCACGTACTCGTTGCCGTCGGCGTTGGCGAGCTCGACCACGGCGCCGGCCAGGTCGGGGCAGGAGGGCACCAGGGACAGGTGATCGACCGAGGTGCGTACCGTCGCCTCGCCCACCCCGGTGGTTCCGCTGAGGATGCCGTAGCTGGTGAGCCCCGGGTCGGCGGCCCGGATGCCCAGGCCGCCTGAGGCGTTGGCCTGCGGGTCCATGTCCAGCAGCAGCACGTCGAACTCCGCCTCCGCGAGACAGGCTGCGAGGTTGACGGCGGTGGTGGTCTTGCCGACCCCGCCCTTCTGGTTCGTCACGGCGATGACGCGGGTCACCGGGCTCCTCTCGCTCGCGTAGGTGGCTACGCCGTTCGCATCGCGCAACGCCGTGGACTACGTCCGCTCGTTTCAGGGGGGCATCGATACTAGCAGAGATGCGGCCGCGGTCAGGGGGTGCGCACGACCCGGCGTGGAGACGCTCGGCGGACCGGGAGTCAGCCCCCGAGCGGCCTCTTGGTCGCCATTCCCTCGCGCCGCGGCAGCCAGTCCGGGGCCGGCGCGACCTTGCGGTACACGGCGCAGACGGCGTCGTCGAGAGGCGACGCGTTGAGGGGCAGCGGCGCCTCGGCGGCGAGGCCGCAGCGCTCCGCCGTCACCTCGGCCGCACCCTGCTCCTCCCGCAACGCGCGCCGCGTCTTGCTGGCGAGCAGCAGGCCGCCCTCGGCGAGCAGCGGCGCCGCGAGCTCGATGACAACGGCCAGCTCGCTGACGGCGCGCGCCAGGACGACGTCGTAAGCCTCGCGTCCGGGCGCACCATCCGCTGCGTGCTGTTCGCTGCGCGCGCAGGTCACCGTCGCGCGTTCCTCCAGCCCCGCGGCGCGGACGGCCTCCTCGAGGAACGCGCACTTCTTGGCGACGGCGTCGAGGAGCGTGATGCGCACGCCCGGCAGAGCGACGGCCAGCGGGATGCCCGGGATGCCGGCGCCCGCTCCGAGGTCGAGCCACGTTCCCGTCTCTCGAGTCTTGAGAGCGGGCACGGCCAGCAGTGCGAGCGAGTCGCCGACCAGCGTGTCGACCACGGCGACCGGGTCCGTGAGCCCGGTGACGTTGGCCTTACGCCAGCCAAGCAGCAGGTCGACGTAACGAACGAGAGCTTCGGTCTGTGAGTCATCGAGACCGTGGGTCGCGGCGACCCGCTCGAGCGCGGCGCGCGTCCTGACGTCTCCGCTCATGCTCCGCGCCGCCTCATCCGTCCACGGCTTCGCGGAGCGTCGCGGCGAGCGCGTCCACGTCGTCGGGGGTCGTCTGCCACGAGCACATCAGGCGCACCACTCCGGCCTCCTCGTCCCACACATAGAAATGGTAGCGCTCGTGCAGCCGCTGGATAGCCGTTGCGGGCAGCGCCGCGAACACCGCGTTGGCCTCCACGGGATACGCGAGGCGCGCGCCCGGCGTGGCGGCGACGGCGTCGCCGAGCCGCCGGGCCATGGCGTTGGCGTGCCCGGCGGTCTCCCGCCACAGGTCGTCCTCGAGCAGGCGCAGCAGCTGGGCCGAGATGAACCGCATCTTGGAGGCCAGCTGCGTGCCCTGCTTGCGTGCGTAGAGATAGTCCGCTGCGAGCGCGGGGCGGAAGAAGACCACGGCCTCCGCGCCGAGCAGGCCGCTCTTGGTGCCGCCGAACGTGAGCACGTCGACGCCACACTCGGTGGTGAGCTCGCGCAGCCCAAGCCCGAGCGCCTCCGCCGCGTTGACGAGCCGGGCGCCGTCCACGTGCAGCAGCAGGCCGGCGCCGTGTGCCTCATCGGCCAGCGCGCGGATCTCGTCCGGCGTGTACACCGTCCCCAGCTCGGTGGACTGGGAGATCGAGACGACGCGCGTCTGCACGTGGTGCTGGTCGCCGAAGCCGACGAGCCGGCCGCGCAGCAGCTCCGGCGTCAGCTTGCCGTCCGGCGTGGGGACGTCGACCAGCTTGGCTCCCGCGATGCGCTCCGGCGCGCCGCACTCGTCCACGTTGATGTGCGCCGTCTCCGGGCAGATCACCGCCTCGAACGGCTTGAGCACGGCGGCCAGCGCGGTGACGTTGCCGCCGGTGCCGTTGAACACCGGGAACGACTCGACGTCGCCGAGGAGCTCGCGCAGGCGGCCGCGCAGGCGGGCCGTCCACTCGTCGTCACCGTAGGCGCGCGCCCACCCGGCGTTGGCGGCGGCCACCGCATCGAGCACCGCCGGGTGGGCGCCGGCGTAGTTGTCACTGGCGAAGAGCGTGAGCGGAGCGCCGCCCGCGGGGCTCACGGCGCGACCTTGTTCTTGAGCTGGTCGTAGAACAGGCTGAGCGGGAACTCGTCGTCGAGCACGCGCTCGATCCAGGCGCGCGGCTCGCTCTCGTCCGAGTACACGCGCGCATCCTCACGCCACTGCGAGCCCAGGTTGGGCGAGACGTACCTCGACACCAGGTCGTGAGCCGCGATCCAGTACGTCACCTTGCTCGTGTCGATGCCGTGCCGGTACAGCTCCTCCACCAGCTCGCGCAACTCGCCCACTGCCTCCTCGACGTTGTCCCAGTCGATGACCAGGTGGTTGTCCGTCCACTGCACCACGCCCTTGTCGTGCAGGAACCCGAACAGCAGCTGACCTCCCAGCCCATCGTAGTTGCGCACCCGGTTGCCGGTGATGGGGAACCGCATCAGCCGGTCGAACAGGATCGCGTACTGCACGTAGCGCGCGAACGGGAACGTGCGCGCCAGTTCCCCGGCCGTCCCGTAGGTCGCGAGGTCCACGCGCAGCTCCTCGAGAGAGTACATCCAGTACGGGAGCCGCTGGCGGATCATGAACGGGTCGAAGGGCAGGTCGCCGTGGCTGTGCCAGCGGTCGTGGATCATGTCCCAAAGGATGTACGTCTCCAGCGCGAGGTCCGGGGAGGACGAGAGCGCTCGCGCGTCGGGCGGCAGGTCGATATTCAGCACCTCCGTCGCCTTGAGCGAGGAGAGGCGGTAGCGGGTCGACTCGCGGTCGCAGAAGATGGCGCCGAAGTGGTTGGTCGGCCGCTCGGCCACGCTGACCGTCTCGGGGAAGAGGACGGCGCACTCGCTGTCGTAGCCCGCCGTCCTGTCCACCAGCTGCACCGGCACGAACTTGGCGTTGTCGTAGAGTTCGCGCTCTATCTGGTCGATGAAGTCGGGCCAGGGCGTGCGCGTGATGAGCGCCTCGAAGCGCGTGTCGGGCGATCCGTTGGGTGTGTACATCGGGAACACCACGAGGTGCTCCACGCCGTCGCGGCGTTCGAGGTCGGGCCGGAAGAGGTCGAGCGAAGCACGGAAGTCGGGCTTGCCGCAGCCGCCCTCGACCCAGGCGTCCAGGTCGGCGACGACCTGCGCGAGGTAGTCCTTCTGGTGCGGGAACCGCGGCCCGAGGTCGGCGATGGCCTCCGCCATCGCGACCACGAGCGCCCGCACCTCGCCCATATCGTGCTTGCCGAGGTCGATCTCTCCCTTGGGCTCCTGGAGGAGGCGGAGCGCGCCGGTGGCCTCCTTGAGACGCAGCCACGCCGGATCCTGCGCCGCCTCCGAGACCACGGGCGTAGCGTCCGCTCGGAACGCGTGCAGCGACACCCAGTACAGCAGGTTCAGCCAGAGCTGCCGGTGGTCCCGGCGCAGCAGGTAGTCGTCGCCGAAGAGGTCTGAGTCCGCGGCGACCACCACGCGGCCCTCGCCGTACGGTACGGCCGCGATGAGGCCGGCGCCCGGCGGGTCGGCGGACGGGCTGGTGCGCAGCACCAGCGCACCGGGGACCTCACTCGCGACGACGCCGGCCCGGTAGAAGCCCACGTCGTGGATGCGGTGCAGCAGACCGGGGTCGGCGACGTCGCCGCTCGGCTCCCCGGGAATCCAGGTCGGTACCCCGTCGTCGGGGCGGTAGTCGAACACGGTGGCGTTCTCGATGCGCACGCCGAAGGGCGCAAGCAGCTCGTTGAGGTTGCCGCCGTACTTGTCCTCCTCCTCCTCGCCGAGGACCACGAGGCCGCCCCCGCGGGCGACGAAGTCCCGCACCGCAGCGATCTCCTCGGAGGAGAAGGTCGGGGAGTCCTCTCCGACGGTGCGCTCCCACCGGGCCTCACTGGGGTGGGCGATGACGAGCACGTCGACGCCGGAAAGGCTCAGCTCATCGAGCGGCCGCCCGGTCGTGGTCGCGACCTCGAAGTCGCGCTCGGAGAGTTGCGCTGCGGCCCGGGCGTAGGACGCGGCGGCGGGGTGGGCAGCACGCATGCGCGCCGCAGCCTCCGGCCGGATCGACCACGCTTCGCCGTGGTGTTCGTCGAACAGCACCTTGGCCACGGTGCGCTGGCGCAGGGCATCGAGCATGGTGACCTCCCGCCCTCGAGCTTGAAGAAGACGTCGCGCACGCGACGTGAACAGTCCTGCTGAACGAGTTGTTCCTGAAGGGGCGGCGCAGCCAAACCCGGGCGGCGTGGCCCGGGCGACCGGATCAGAGGTCGCGGTTCTTGGTGAGGACGAGCACGGTGCCGCCCTCGTCAGGCTTGCGCAGGTCGAAGTCGTCGACCACGGCGCGGATGATCGAGATACCCATGCCGCCCTCGGCGAGCTGCACACCGGCGATGCTGCGGCACTCCTCGCAGTCGTCATCGTCCTCGTGGAACCCGCCGCCCTCGTCCTGGATGAGCACCGTGACACAGTCCTGATGCACGGTGAACTCCAGGTGCACCAAGCCCTCGTCGTGGTCATAGGCGTGCCGAACGGAGTTGGAGCACGCCTCCGTGAGCGCCAGCTTGAGATCGGCGACGGCATCCTCCGAGTACCCGCCGTTCGACCGCAACAGGCCGGACAGCGCGAGTCGACCGAGAGAGACGTACTCGGCCTTGGCGGGAATGTCGAGCTTTACGAAATCTTCCACAGCGCTGCGCATCCTATCGATTTGGAGCCCTCGGGGCCAGACCGGATGGCGTTCACCCCAACTCCGCCGGTCATTTCTTGATGGCGGTGGTCACGTTCACGTTCTGGCCACACATCGCACAGAATGTACCCCGCAGCGCGACATCCTCAACCGCGTAACCGGTCCGGCGGACCAGCAACCTCTTGCAGTTCGGGCACATGGTGTTCTCTCCTTCGTGGCCCGGGACGTTGCCGAGGTAGACGAACTGGAGTCCGGCGTCGTGGCCGATCTTCACCGCGCGCTCGAGCGTGGCGATGGGAGTGGGCGGCAGGTGCGCGAACTCGAGGTGGGGCATGAACCGGGTCACGTGCCACGGTGTGGCCGGCCCCAGCTTGTCGGCGATCCAGTCGGCGATGCCACGCAGCGTGGCCTCGTCGTCGTTGAACGTGGGGACGACGTTGGTGACGATCTCGACATGGCAGCCGTAGTCGGTCTTGGCGAGCTCGGCCGCCGTGAGCACCGGCCCCATGTCGGGGATACGGCAGAGCTCCTTGTACTGCGCGTCGCTGAATCCCTTCACGTCGACGCGATACGCATCGATGTGCGGACCCAGGACGTGGAGGGCCTCCTCGGTGATGTAGCCATTGGTGACCATCACGGTGTACAGCCCGTGCTCGTGCGCCGCCTGGGCGCCGTCCAGGATGTACTCCATCCAGATCGTCGGTTCGTTGTACGTCCAGGCCACGCCCTGGCACTCGTTGTTGGCGGCGAGGACGGACAGATTGCGGATGGGCAGGTCGCGCAGGTCGCGCTTCGCCTCGGCCGGGTCCGCGTGGGCGATCTGCCAGTTCTGGCAGTCGCGGCAGGCGAAGTTGCAGCCCACGCTGCCCAGCGAGAGCACCGTGGTGCCCGGGAAGAAGTGGTAGAGCGGCTTCTTCTCGATGGGATCGGCGGCGACGCTGCACACCTTGCCGTAGGTGATGGCGTAGATCTTGCCGTCCTCGTTGACACGCGCCCGGCACACGCCGCTCTTGCCGGGCGCGATGCGGCAGAGACGGGGGCAGACGTGGCACTGCGCCACACCGTCGCCCAGGTCCTCCTGGAGCATCGCCTCGTGACGGTCTTCTGCGTGGTCGGTCATGGTCAAGCCTCCGGCCGGCGCAAGCCGGCGATGCCGCGCCGCACGCTGTCGAGCAGCGCGGCTTGCAGTTCCTGGTTACCCGCCGCCACCGTCGCCATCTGGAAGCTGGCGTCCGAGCCGAGCACGGGCCGATCGTCGAGCGAGTCTCCGGCCGCGTCCGTGAACGGCAGCCCCGCCTCCTTGCAGAGGAGGTACGCCGCAGCGACGTCGTAGGGCGAGTTGCAGAGCACGGCGCCGCGCCCGACCCGGCGGAACTCCGCCTCGGTCCACGGGTGCGCGGCGATGATGGCCGGCCCGATGTCCACGTAGGCGTCCAGCTGGCCGGTGAGGATGCGGGTGATGCCGTAGGTGGCGGATCCGATGTCGAAGACGCAGCCGCCCACCGACGAGACGTCGATGAGCTCCTCGAGCACGCCGGCCAGGATCACGGCCGGGCGACCGCGGAACCCGAGCGTCCAGAAGATGCTGTCGAGGTCGGCTCGCGGCGTGGGGAGGAAGGGGATGTCCGAGCCGTCCGCGTGCGTCATGCGGAAGCCGGAGCCACGCTCGGCGACGAAGAGGTCGCCGTTCTTGATCTCCTGGATGACGCCGGCGACCACGTCGCCCATGGTCGGCTCCTGACCGGCCGGCACCGCGGCGATGCTGACGCACGCCATCTCGAAGCCTGCCGCCGCCGGCCGGGTGCCGTCGATGGGGTCCACGATGAGGATGAGCTCCGGGTCCTCGGCGCCCTGCAGGCCGCCGTCCTCCGAGTAGAAGGCCCAGGTGGGCAGGTGCTCGCGCATGTGCTCGACGAGCAGCGCCTCGGCCAGCTCGTCGATGCTGAAGGTGACGTCGCCGCCGACCGCCACGCCGGCGTGGCCCCGGGCGGCGTGCGTGCCCAGCGAGGGCAGCACGGCCTCCCGCAGGCGGCCGCAGAGAGCGATGAGGTTGTCGGTCAGGCCGGTCACGGACCCTCGATTTTACCCTGCTATACTCCGACTGCCGAGCGGGCCGTCGGCCCGCGACCGGCAGCCACACACCATGACGCCTCCCACCACCAGCCGATGACCCAGCCGCCTGTCCCCACCGGGACCGTCGCCTACCGCGCCGGCGGGTCCGTCTACCTGAACCTCACCAACCGCTGCTCCAGCTCGTGCGAGTTCTGCATCCGCGAGTGGGCCGACGGTGTGTACGGGGAGGACCTGCGCCTGGACCACGAGCCGGAGCTCGACGAAGTCACCCAGGCGATCGAGGTGGCTTTCATGGACGGACCGGCCGACGAAGTGGTGTTCTGCGGGTTCGGCGAACCGACGATGTGCCTGGACGTGGTGCTGGCCGTCACGGAGTGGCTGAAGCTGCGGAGGATCCGCAGCCGTCTTGACACCAACGGGCACGGCCAGCTGCTCAACCCGGATGTGGACGTGCCGGCGGCCCTTGCGGCGGCCGGCCTGGACGCCGTCACCGTCAGTCTCAACGCGGCGACCTCGCAGGAGTACGACCGCGTGTGCAGGCCCACGTTCGCCAAGTCCTACAGGGCAGTCCTGCGTTTCGCCGAACAGTGTCTTGAGCAGGGCATAGAGACCACGCTGACCGCCGTCGACTACCCGGGCGCCGACCTGCCCGCGGTCGCCGACCTCGCGGCCGCGATGGGCGTGGGCTTCAGGGCCCGCGGCTACGCGGCCCCGACCTCGCGGGCGGCTGCCGAGAAGGAGGATCACTGATGGCCGAGTCCGGAGCGCGCATCCTGCTCGTCGACGACGAGGAGGCGATCCTCAAGCTGCTGCGGTTCCCCCTCGAGAAGGAGGGCTACCAGGTCGTCACGGCGCGTGACGGCGACGAGGCGCTCGAGACCTTCACGCGCGAGGACTTCGACCTCGTCATCCTCGACATCATGCTGCCCCACGTGGACGGCATGGAGGTCTGCCGCCGCATCCGCGCCCAGAGCATCGTGCCCATCATCATGCTCACCGCCAAGAGTGACGAGTTCGACAAGGTACTGGGCCTCGAGATCGGCGCGGACGACTACATCACCAAGGACAAGTTCAGCCTGCGCGAGTTCCGCAGCCGCGTGCGCGCGCAGCTGCGTCGCGCCGAGATGAGCCGCAGCGCCGAGGCCACCAAGAAGGAGGTCATCAAGGTCGACGACCTCGAGGTGGACGTGCTCAAGCGCAACGTCATCGTGCGCGGGGCCAAGGTGGACCTCACCTACATCGAGTTCGAGATCCTCAAGACGCTCATCTCGCACCCGGGCCGGGTGTACAGCCGCCAGCTGCTCCTGCAACTGGTGTGGGGCGACAGCGACTACCGCGACTCGCGGACCGTGGATGTGCACATCCGCCACCTGCGCGAGAAGCTCGAGTCGGACGCCAAGGATCCTGAGTTCATCTTCACGGTCCGTAACATCGGCTACAAGTTCCGCGAGTTCTAATAGAGGCAGTCGCCCGGTAGGGGGCGTAGCCCGCAACGGGACTCACCGCATGTTCAGCTCCGTCAAGAACTGGCTCACGCTCCTGATCGGCGCCCTGGTCGCGCTGGCGATGCTGGTCGCCTGGGTGTACGTCATCCCGCCGCTGCAAGGGCGGTTGACGACCCAGAAGCTGGCCGATGCGCTCGCCAACGCCGGTCTGGTGAGCGACACCCTGACCGCCCAGGTACAGGGCTTCAGCCTGTTGGGCTACGACAAAGACAGCGGCGCCGTGAGGATCCGTGACTCTGGCGGGGTCAACAACGCGCTGAACAGCATCTCGACCCGGTTCAACGGCGAGGTCACGCTCTTCAGCCGGGCGCTCGCCCCCATCCTGACTTCTCCTCCCGGGCAAGCCGCGCCGGACGTATCCGCCTACCCCATGCTCCAGCTCGCCGTGCGCACAGGGCGAGTGACCCAGGGCACGGTCACCACGTCGTCCGGGCGCGTCGCGGCCACCGCGGTGCCACTCTTCACGGAAGAGATGGGGAGGACTGCCGTGGCCGCCGTACTGGCGATCTCGTCACTCAATGACGTTGACAACGCCGTCGCCGCCGTGCAGCGCCAGTTGCTGTTCGCGACAGGCCTGGCGCTCGCCATCAGCCTCGTGCTGGGATACATGGCCTCGTACTTCATCGCCCGCCGCCTGAAGCGCATCGAGCGCAGCGCCGAGCTCATCGCCGGCGGCGACCTCTCGGCCAAGGTGCCCGAGACGGTGGAGGACGAGATCGGACAGCTGGCCGACACGTTCAACGTGATGGCCGACAGATTGCGTGAGGCGTTCGCCCAGGTGGAGTACGAGCGCGACCGGGTCGAGGTGCTGCTCAACGACCTGAGCGAAGGCGTGATCGGCCTGTCGGCGGACGGAGTGGTCAACATCGCCAACCCGGCGGCGGCGATCCTCCTGGACCGGCAGGGCCTGGTCGGCGAGACCGTCGACGACGCCCTGCCGCCCGACGTGGCGCAACTGTGGCGCGATTCGCAGGAGGACGCCGACTTCGACATGGTCGTGTTCTCCCACGGCGACTCCACGCTCGAGGCGACCACCTATCCGGTGGGCGGCGCCGCGGACTTCACCTCCATCGTCGTGCTCCGCGACGTCACTGCGCAGGCACGCCTGGAGCGCGCGCGCCGTGACCTCATCGCCAACGCGTCGCACGAGTTCAAGACGCCGCTGTTCTCGCTCGCCGGCTCGCTCGAGCTCATCGACGAGGGCGACCTCAGCGCCGAGGAGCAGAGGGAGTTCCTGCAGGTCATGCGCCAGCAGGTCGACCGGCTGCGCAACATGGCGGTCAGCATGCTCGACCTCTCGCGCGTGGAGGCCGGGTCCTTCGAGCTCGACACCGAGGACGTCGACCTCGCGCTCGTGGGACAGTCGGTGCTCGACGAGTTCCAGGCACAGGCGCAGTCCAAGAACGTGGCGCTCTCGTTCGAGGGCGACGAAGGCCCCTCGGCGTGGTGCGACGAGCAGCGCCTGGTGCAGGTGCTGCGGGCGATGATCGACAACGCTATCAAGTACTCGCCCGGCGGCAGCTCAGTGCGCCTCTCCACAGAAGTGGAGGGTGGAGAGGCCGTCGTGGTCGTCGCGGACGACGGCCCGGGCATCTCGCGCAGCGAGCTGCCGCACGTGTTCGAGCGCTTCCACCGTGGCCGCGAAGAACGCGGCACGACGACTGGGGCCGGCCTCGGCCTCTCCATCGCCCGCGAGCTGACCGAGATGATGGGCGGGCGGATCACCGCCGAGTCGCCGCCGGAGGGCGGCGCGCGCTTCACCGTCCGGCTGCCGCACACGGCCGCCGACCGCAGGCGACGCGCGCCGGTCTGACCTGTTCACAAGCCTTAATCCTGCTCCGAGGTTGCTTAACACTGCCGTAGGGGACAGGTAATAGCCGCACGGCATCGTTCCAGGTGACTATCGGCAGGGGGTGCCCGCGTACCCCTGTGTGCAGCGCGATCGAAAGGGAAACAGGCATGAAGCTCAAGGGATTCCTGGCGGGTCTGGCCGGGGGCGCCGTAGCCGCGGCCGCCGTGGTTCTGCTCCTCGTGTTCGTCTTCGACCTCGGGGATGTGAACAAGACGGTGGTCCAGGCCACACCGCAGACGCCCACCAGCTACACCACCCCATCCGGCTCGACCACTTCCGGGCTGACGCCGCAGCAGATCTACAGCAACCTGTCAGGCGGCGTCGTCATGGTGCTGTCCGACTTCGGCGGCTCCAGCACCGACCAGTTCGGACAGAGCCAGAGCTCCCAGGCGCTGGGCACCGGGTTCGTCGTGGACAAGGAGGGCTACATCCTGACCAACGCCCACGTGGTGGACGAGAGCGGCCAGCGCGCCAGCAGCGTCACGGTCGTGTTCAACAAGGGCGGCAGCGAGACCCAGCGCATACCGGGCCAGTTGATCGGCGTGGACGTCGGCAGCGACGTCGCCGTGATCAAGGTGGACCCGAGCAAGGTCGACCTCAACCCGCTCCCGCTGGGCGATTCCGACGCCGTCCAGGTCGGCGAGCCCGTGGTCGCCATCGGCAACCCTCTCGGCTACGACTTCTCCATCACCTCGGGCATCGTCTCGGCCACCGGCCGCAGCCTCCAGGCCCCCAACGGCCAGACCATCCCCAACGGCATCCGACCGACGCGGCCATCAACCAGGGCAACTCGGGCGGCCCGCTCATCAACGGGTCCGGCAAGGTCATCGGCATCAACGAGCAGATCGCCTCGTCCGGCGGCGGCAACGACGGGCTCGGGTTCGCGGTCCGATCAACACCGCCATCCGCTCGCTGGAGCAGCTGAAGGCGAACGGCAAGGTCACCTACGCCTGGATGGGCGTGGGCCTGAACACCCTCACCAGCGACGTGGCCAGCACCTTCAACATGAAGA
>CAVVGY010000013.1:0-147402 GCA_963747935.1 uncultured Thermoleophilia bacterium
GCATCGACGACGTCGGCGTGCTCGGCGAACTGCGCGCCAAGAAGACCACGCAGGTGTTCGACCGCACCGACCTCGGCGTGCTCGTCACCGAGGCCGGCAGCTGGGGCGAGTACGAGGACGGCATCCTCGACGAGTTCCTCGAGCGCAAGACGCCGATCGTGGTGGTCTTCAACAAGAGCGACCTCGTGGGCAAGCCGGCGCCGGTCAAGCGCCTGGAGGAGCTCAAGCTCAAGCCGGTGCTCACGGCCGCGAGCGAGGGCCGCGGCGTGCTGGACTTCCGCCAGGCGCTGCTCGACGCCGCCCCGCCGGACTTCATCGACAACCCGTCCATCCTCGGCGACCTCGTCAACACCGGCGAGCTCGCCGTGCTCGTGGTGCCCATCGACAAGGAGGCGCCGCGCGGGCGCCTGATCCTGCCGCAGGTGCAGAGCATCCGCGACCTCATGGACAGCGACGCGATGGCGCTCGTGGTCAAGGAGCGGGAGCTCCGCAACGCCATCGAGCGCCTCAACCGGCCGCCCAAGCTGGTCGTCACCGACTCGCAGGCCTTTCTCAAGGTCGCGGCCGACACGCCGCCCGAGGTGCCGATGACGAGCTTCAGCATCCTCTTCAGCCGGTTCAAGGGCGACCTCGTGAGCCAGGTGGAGGGCACGCTGGCCGTCGACGACCTCAAGAGCGGGGCCAGGATCCTCATCGCCGAGGCCTGCAGCCACCACCCCATCGCCGAGGACATCGGGCGCGTCAAGATCCCGCGCTGGCTCACGCAGTACGTGGGCGGCAAGCTCGAGATCGAGCACATGCAGGGCCACGACTTCCCCGACGACCTCAGCCGCTGGGACCTCGTGATCCACTGCGGCGCCTGCACGTTCAACCGCCGCGCGATGCTGGGGCGCATCCTGCGCTGCCGCCAGCAGGGCGTGCCGATCACCAACTACGGGCTCGTCATCGCCTTCAGCCTCGGCATCTTCGACAGGGCGCTGCAGCCGTTCCCGGCGGCGCTCGAGGCGCTGCGCGTGGCGCGGGCGCGGCGGGCCGGGCACGCACCGGCGGAGCCGGTGACCACCGGCCTGCCGGAAGGCGCCGCCGTCGACGACCTCTGCTGACGTGCGACCTCCTCCCCGCCCCTCGGCGTCGCCGACGCCCTCAGCCGCGAGGCCATCGAGTGGTGGCTGCGCGAGACCGACGAGGCGCGGCTGGAGGAGCTGTGGGCCGCGGCGGACGAGGCGCGGCGCCGCTACGTCGGCGACGCGGTCCACCTCCGCGGCCTCGTCGAGGTGAGCAACTACTGCGTGCGCGGCTGCACCTACTGCGGCATCCGCGCCGCCAACCGCGGCGTGGAGCGCTACCGCGTCTCCGAGGACGTCGTGCTCGAGTGCGCGCACAAGGCCGTCGAGTTCGGCTACGGCACGCTGGTGATGCAGGCCGGCGAGGACTACGGCATCACCAGCGAGTGGATGGCCGGCGTGCTGCGGCGCATCCGCTCCGAGACGGCCATCGCCGCCATCACGCTCAGCCTCGGCGAGCGCCCGGACGAGGACCTCGCCGCCTGGCGCGAGGCGGGCGGCGACCGCTACCTGCTGCGCTTCGAGACCTCGGACGAGGACCTCTACCGGCGCATCCACCCGGACCTGCCCGGCAAGGTGAGCGACCGCATGCGCATCCTGCGGCGGCTGCAGGAGCTCGGCTACGAGGCCGGCACCGGCATCATGGTCGGCATCCCCGGCCAGACGCACGCCAGCATCGCGAGCGACATCGAGCTCTTCCGCGGCATGGACATGGACATGATCGGCATCGGCCCGTACCTGCCCCACCCGGCGACGCCGCTCGGGCAGGAGTTCGAGCGGCGCCGGGCGGAGGACGACTGGCCCGAGGACCAGGCGCCCAACACGGAACTGATGACGTGCAAGGTGCTCGCGCTCACGCGACTCGCGCGGCCGGACGCCAACCTGCCGGCCACGACGGCGCTCTCGCTGGTCAACAAGGCCGGCGGCCGCGCCCACGGCCTGCAGCGCGGCGGCAACGTCGTGATGCCCAACCTGACGCCGCTCGAGGAGCGCGAGCGCTACGAGATCTACCCCGAGAAGGCCGCCGTGCACGAGACGGCCGAGGCCATCAACGAGAGCATCCAGCAGCTGCTCTCGTCGCTCGGCCGCACCGCCGGCGCCGGCGCCGGCGGCCGCGGACCCGCCTGACGCTCCCGCGTCGCGGCCGGCCACCGCCGCGCAGAACGGGCGGCCCTTCCGGCCGCCCCGCCCGTCGCCTCACTCAAGCGCGCGTGCGTCTCCGGGCTCAGAGCCCCAGGTTGCGCGCCGCGCCGTCCATCGGGTCGAGCTGACGGATGCCCATGGCCCGCAGGATCGTCGGCATGATGTCGGCGAGCTTGGCCTTGGCCGTGGCGTCCTGATGCTTCATGCCCTTCTTGTAGAAGGCCATCGGGATGCGCTGGACGTCCTTCTGGGCCCCGCCGTGGTCGCCGTAGACGGCGTACACGGTCTTGTCGGCGAGCAGGCCGACGATGTCCGCCGAGCCCTGGAACGCCATGCTGTCGACGAGCTTCTGGCCCGTAGCGCTCCACCAGTCGTTCTCGGCCTTGGTCATCTTGCCGGTGGAGTGCAGCACGTAGTGGTCGCCGCGACGGATATAGGTGGCGATCACGCCGGGCAGCGACTTCATGACACGCGCCACGGAGAGCCTGTCGGCCCACGTGCGGTTGTCCAGCTTGAGCCACGTGTCGATCGACGTGGACTGGTAGCTGAACTCCACCTTGCCGGTGTCCATGAGCGGCTTGAGGGCGGCCGGACCGGTGGAGACGTTCGGCACGCTCGGCGTGGTGTACCCGGGGAACCACGTGCCGGCGTACCAGCCGCCCACGTTGCCGCCGTCGTACACGTTGTCGCCGTAGTCACCCTTGCTGCCGTAGGTCGAGCCGTGATCGGCGGTGACGATGATGAGCGTGTCGTTGAACTCGTTCTTGGCCTTGAGCGCGGCGATCACGCGACCGAGCTGGTCGTCGGCGGTCTTGGCCGCCCACGGCATGTGGACCTGCTCGAAGAGCGTGCCGGGAGTCCAACCGTACTTCGCGACGGTGTCGACCGCGCCGCCGCCCCACATGTGGCCGACCTTGTCGATGGCGCTGAAGGTGACCCAGAGGCCGGACCAGTCGGCGTTGCCGTCGGTGCCGTCCTGCTCGTTGATGATGTCGATGGCGGCGTCCGCGACCCAGGTGTCGCCGCTCGTGTGATCGGCGTAGGGGCCGGCCACGTAGCGGCCGTCTTCGGGATAGCGCCACGCCGGCTCGTCGGTCTTGGTGCCGTAGTAGTCGTTCGGCATCGGCGACGGGCTCGCCGTCGAAAGGTCGTTGCCCACGCTGACCATGTACCGCGGGTCACTCTTGATGTACGCGGGCGGGTTGCCGCCGGCGCCGCGGTACGTGCCGGACCACGGCACCACCGTCGGATCGGTGAGGTCGGCGGTCTTCTTCTTGCTGCCCATGCGGACCCAGTAGTCCGAGCTGGAGGCGGCCATGGACTCGACCTGATAGCCCTTCTCGCCGACGTTGAAGACCTGCTTGTCGGGATACGCGTCGTGCAGGTAGTCGCCGAGCTTGGGATAGTCCATCGCCTTGATCAGCTTGACGTAGTCGGCGGTCCCGAGGTCGCCCACGGTGACGATGGCGTTCTCGCCGTAGCCGAGGATGTTGTCCACGTCGCGGATGGCCTCGTCCGACCAGCCCTGGTGGCCCGGGAACAGACCGCTGACCATCACGTTGTGGCTGACCACGGTCTCCGACGCCATGTCGCCCACCCAGGCGTTGGCGTAGTTGACGCCCTTGTTCTGAAGGAACAGGACGTTGTCCATGTCGTACTTCTCGGCGTAGCCCGGCTGCATCTGGTCCATGACCACGATCATGACGCGCGTGGGTTTCTTGCCCATCGCGGCGCCGGCGCACAGCAGCAACACCAGGAGTACGACCATGGAGAGGAACAGGGTCTTGCGAGCTAGTGTCATGGCTCCCCCTTGGAACGAGACTGTCCGCCCGCGGCGCCATCCCCCGGGGCCGCGGGCGACCCTACCACTTGGCAGCCTAGTGACGAGCACGTATGACTGTCAATGAAAGGATTTGTTCGTTAGGGAGGATGACGAACACGCGGCCGGATGGCGGTAGCATGACCGGCCGCGTTCCGGTAGAATCCGTCCCCGCGTCGGGGTGTGGCTCAGCTTGGTAGAGCGCTCGGTTCGGGACCGAGAGGTCGGCGGTTCAAATCCGCCCACCCCGACCAGTTATCCCTCTTCCCCACTCCCAGCCGCGGCCGGCTCGGCATCCTTGGGAAGCCCCAGCAGACGCGCGAACGCGTCCGGGTTGTAGCCGATGATGAAGTCCGTGTCCCCGAACTTCACGAGCGGGAACGCCGACGCGCCGCGCGCCACCATCTCGTCCTGGATGTGCTGCTGCATGCCTTCGTCGGCGAGGTCGTAGTCCACGAAGTCGTACGGCACGTGGTGGTTGTCGAGCCACGCACGTGTGTTGCGGCTCCACGGGCACGTGCTCAACGCGTACAACTCGACTTTGATCTGGTCGGCCACTCTCGTCGCTCCTCTGGTCGTGTCGCTCTCTCAGGCCGCCCTCAGCAGCCTGTCGTAGGCGGCGGGATCGTAGCCTTTGACCGCCTTGCCGGCGATGCGGACGAACGGGAACCCGTCCGCACCCTCCTTGTGCATCTCCGCCGAGATCTTCTGCTGCAGCTCGGGGCCTGCGGTGTCGTATTCGATGACGAACGCCTTGATGCCTCGCTGCTTGAAGTACTCCTTGGCCTTGCGGCTCCAGCCGCAGGTGGTGAGCGAGTAGATGGTCACGGGTGGTGTGCTCATGTCGTCCTCCACGCGCGTCGGGGGCCGCGCGGTCACGCTCGTGCTTGTCCCACAGCGTGTATACCCGCGACTACACGCGGCGGTTGGCGGGCGCGATGGCCGGTCATATTCCCTCACGACGAGCCCGCGCGCGAGACGCCGACGTCCGAGCGCGGGCAAGGACGACGGAGGGACCTCCATCAGCGAGACGACGTCCAGCAGCGGGGCAGCGTCCGGCCTCGCGCCCACGACCGTGGTGTGGCTGCGGCGCGACCTGCGCCTGAGCGACAACCCGGCCCTGCTCGAGGCGGCCGGGAGGGCCGCCCGCAGCCACGGCCCGCTCCTGCCCGTGTACGTGTGGGAACCACGGGAGCGCCGCGCCTGGGCGCCGGGCGGCGCGGCGCGCTGGTGGCTGTGGCACTCGCTGCGGAGCCTGGACGACGCTCTGCGTGAGCTCGGGTCCCGGCTCCTGGTCGAGCGCGGCGACCCGGTGGACGTGGTCGCGGCCCTCGCTCGCGCGACGGGAGCCGGCGCCGTCGTCTGGGCGGAGGGCCTCGATCCCGACGAACTGGACGACGACCGGGCGCTCGAGACCGCCCTGCGGTCGTCGGGTCTCGAGGCCGTCGTGACACGCCAGGTGAACCTGCTCGCGGACCCGCTCGCCGTGCGCAAGAAGGACGGCGGGGCCTACACCGTGTTCACCCCGTTCTGGCGCGCCCGCCTGGCGGCCGGCGCGCCCGACGAGCCGCTGCCGGCGCCGGCCGCCTTGCCGCCGGCGCCGGACGGACCGCACGGGCTCTCGCTCGACGCCTTGCGGGACGAGGCGGTGCGCCCCTGGGCGAGTGGATTCTCCGAGCTGTGGCGGCCGGGCGAGCCGGACGGCCACGAGCGCCTCGAGACGTTTCTGGCCGAGGGGCTCGCCGACTACGCCGCCGACCGCGACCGCCCCGACCTGGACGGCAGTTCCCGTCTCTCGCCGTACCTGCACTGGGGAGAGCTGACGGCGCGACAGGTCTGGTACGCCGTCGGCGGCGCACTCGAGGAGGCCGGAATCGACCCGGAAGCCTCCGTCGGACCGCCGAGCTGGGACGAGGAGCAGGCGCCGGGACTGCGCAGGTCCGCCGGCGCCTTCCTCCGCCAGCTGGGCTGGCGCGAGTTCGGCCACCACCTGCTGGCGGCCTTCCCGCACACGGTGGCGCGCCCGCTGCACGAGCGCTTCGCGGCGTTCTCGTGGCGCGAAGATCCTGCGGGCCTGTCCGCGTGGCAAAGGGGCGCCACGGGCTTCCCCATCATCGACGCTGCCATGCGCTCCCTCTGGACCACCGGCTGGATGCACAACCGCGTGCGCATGCTGGCCGGGTCGTTCCTCGTCAAGGACCTGCTGCTGCCGTGGCAGGAGGGGGCCGCGTGGTTCTGGGACACGCTGGTGGACGCCGACCTCGCCAGCAACACGCTCGGCTGGCAGTGGGTGGGCGGCTGCGGCGCCGACGCGGCGCCGTACTTCCGCGTGTTCAACCCCGTGACGCAGGGACTGCGGTTCGACCCGGACGCGGCGTTCGTGCGTCGCTGGGCGCCGGAGCTGGCGGGCCTGCCGGCGGAGCGGGCGCAGGCCCCCTGGCTGGCGACGCCGGAGGCGCTCGCGAGCGCCGGCGTCGCCCTCGGCGAGACCTACCCGGAGCGGCTGCTGGATCACGGCGAGGCCCGCCTGCGCGCGCTCGCCGCCTACGAAGCAGTCAGGGGACGCTGAGGCGGCAGGAGTGAGGCGGGCGGGACGCGACGAACGCGCCCGCTACCCCAGTTCCACGATCTCCGGGACCGGACGGCCGTCCGAGCTCACGGTGACGCGCGCGAGCGTGCGCGGCAGCCCGAACCGAGCCTTGCCGGCCGCGCCCGGATTGAGGAACAGCGTCTGCTCCCGCCACTCCACCGCGGCCTTGTGGCTGTGGCCGCTGATCACCAGGTCGTAGCCCTCGGCCACAGGGTCGTGACGCCCCATGAGGCTCTTGCCGATGTGGCACAGCAGGATGCGCAGACCGAGCTCCTGCACCTCGGCCTCCCACGGGACGTCCTGGTCCCAGTACGGGAGGTCGGTGTTGCCGAGCACGGCGGTGGTGGGTGCGATCGCCTTGAGGCGTGTGAGCACGTCCTGGGTGCCGATGTCGCCGGCGTGGATGATGCGCACGGCGCCGGCCAGCAGCTCGTCCAGTTGCGGGTCGTAGTAGCCGTGCGTGTCGCTGACGACACCGACGAATGGTCTCTGCTCCTCAGGCATGCGGATAGGATACAGGCATGAGCGGACGGCTGGAGCCTGAGCGACGAGGAGGACTGCGATGAGGGGTCTGGCGGGCAAGCGCGTGGTGGTCACCGGCGGCACCAGCGGGATCGGCGCGGCGACGGCGCAGCGGTTCCGCGACGAAGGCTGTGAGGTGATCGTCCTCGCACGCACGCCCGGCCCGGATGTGATCCCCTGCGACGTGAGCGACCGCGGCCAGGTGGAGGCCGCCTTCGCGCGGATCGGCGCCCTGGACGTCCTGGTCGACAACGCCGGCGTGAGCCTGCGCAGTCCGGCGGTCGACATCGATGAGACGCAGTGGGACCAGGTGATCGGCACCAACCTCAGCGGCGCGTTCTGGGTGGCCCAGGCGGCCGCCGCCAGGATGCTGGCGCAAGGCGGCGGCTCCATCGTCTTCACGGCCTCCACGAACGCGCTGGTCGGCTACCGCTACTACGCCGACTACAACGCGTCCAAGGCGGGCCTCGTGGCGCTCGCCCGCTCGCTGGCGCTCGAGTGGGCGCCCACGGTGCGCGTCAACGCCGTCTGCCCGGGCTACGTGCTGACGCCGATGCAGGAGGCCGAGTACACGCCGGAGATGCTGACTCAGGTCAACGAGCGCATCCCGCTGGGCCGGCACGCCACGCCCGAGGAACTCGCCGGTCTCTTCGCCTACCTGGCGAGCGACGAGGCCGCCTACTTCACCGGCTCGGTGATCGTGATGGACGGCGGTGAGACCGCCGGCAGCGTGGTCAGCGGACCCGGCGGTCCGGGAGCCTGACGGTGCCGGATCCCGCGGAGAGCCCGCAGCCGGCGCGCCGCACCGGCCCGCCGAGCTGGCGCTCCGTCACGCCGGCGGAGTCCCGGCGGCCGGTCTTCGTGGCCGCGTTGGTCATCGTCGCGGGGCAGGCGTGGGTGGCGCACAGCCTGGGGGTCAACCCGTTCTGGCTGTTCCCGCTCGCCTCCGCCGTGCTGCTCGTGGCGTCGCTCGCCGTGTACGAGGGCCGCGACGAGCCCGGCAAGCTGCTCCGCGTCCTCTCCTTCCTGTTCATCGCCCTGCTCGTGGCCGCGAACGCGGTGAGCCTGGTCCTGCTGGTGCGCGGCGTGTTCGTCGGGTCGGCCCTGGCGCCTCCGACCCTGCTCTTCACCGGACTCGCGCTCTGGCTCGTCAACGTGGCCGTGTTCGCGCTGCTGTACTGGGAACTGGACGGCGGAGGGCCGGAGGCGCGCGCCGCGGGCTACGTCGGGCGCTACCCCGACTTCGTCTTCCCGCAGCACCAGGACGACCAGGAAGAGCTCTCACCGGACGACTGGAAGCCGTCGTTCTACGACTACCTGTACGTCTCGCTCACCAGCTCCATCGCCTTCTCGCCGACCGACGCGATGCCCTACACGCGGCGCGCCAAGGTCGCCATGGCGGCCGAGAACCTGCTCTCGTTCGCCACCCTGGCCGTGATCGTGGCACGCGCGGTCAACATCGCGAGAGGCTGAGCCCGCTCCTGCGGCGCGCCGACCGGCGCGCCCGACCGGCGCGACCAGCGCCGTTGCCAGCCCTGGCTACAAGAAGGCCGGCGGCGGGCAGGCAAAGTACCCGGCACGATTTGCGCCCATACCCCCCCGGGGTGTATTCGTGGACCCGGTACCGCAGCGGGCGGCTCCTGCCTCCGCGCTGCACATGAGGAACTAGGGGGTTCCATATGTCAAGGAAGGTCTTGCGTTTCCTCCTGCTCACCGTCGTCGCCGCGCTGGTCGCGGTGCCGTTGGCGGGGGCGGCGATCAAGGCGTCGTCGTCGAACACGGCGGACAAGGGCGGCAGGATCACCAAGAAGGACAACCGGCTCACCAGGCTGGACGTCAAGAAGAACGCCCTTCTGCAGAACGCCTTGCAGAAGAAGCTGAACGGCAAAGCCTACGGCAAGGTCGCTCAGGTCGCGCGTGGGCAGTACGTCCAGTTGCAGCGCGAGGGCCAGGGCATGGTCTGGACCGTCCTCGGCGAGTTCCAGGACATCAAGCACAACAAGCTCCCCAAGCCTGATCGCTCGGTAGACAACACCACCTACTGGGTCCCGGACTTCAGCAAGGCCTTTTTTGACAAGCTGCTCTACTCCGAGGCTCCAGGCGCCAACTCGATGGCCAACTTCTACCTCGAGCAGTCGTCCGGCCGCTACAGCGTCGCCGGAGAGGCCACGGACTGGGTGCCGGTACCCGGGAACGCGGCGGAGTACGACGACAACGCGACCAACGACGTCTGGAAGTTCCTGGCCGACTCTGTGGACGGCTGGTACGCCGGGCAGCTAGCAGCCGGCAAGACGCCCGCGCAGATTGACGCGTACCTCACGCAGTTCGACGTGTGGGACCGCTACGACTACGACGCCGACGGCGACTTCAACGAGCCCGACGGCTACATCGACACGTTCCAGTCGGTGCACGCCGGCGAGGGCGAAGAGGCCGGCGCGCCGGCCTGGACCATCTGGAGCCACAGCTGGTACGTCAACTATCAGGATATGGGCATCACCGGGCCGGACTTCAACAAGCTCGGCGGCATCCAGGTCGGCGACAGCCCGTACTGGGTCGGCAAGTACACCGTCCAGCCCGAGAACGGCGGCCTGGGCGTCTTCGCGCACGAGTACGCGCATGACCTCGGCCTGCCCGACCTCTACGACACCAACGGCGGCGAGAACAGCACCGGATTCTGGACACTCATGTCCTCCGGCTCGTGGCTGGATGAGGGCAAGGACAGCATCGGCAACAAGCCCAACCACATGGGCGCTTGGGAGAAGTTCCAGCTCGGCTGGCTCAACTACCAGGTCGCGTCAGCCGGCGCCACCACCTCCCTCAAGCTCGGCCCGATGGAGTACAACACCAAGCAGGCGCAGGCAGCGTTCGTGATCCTGCCCAAGAAGCTGGTCACGACCCACATCGCCGACCCGTACGCCGGCAGCAAGTTCTACTACAGCGGCATGGGCGACGACCTCAACAACTACATGTACAAGTCGTTCTCCCTCGGAGCCGAAGCTCAGCTCACCGCCAAGGTGAACTACGGCATCGAAATCGGCTACGACCTCGCTACCGTGGTCGTCTCCACCGACAACGGCGCATCGTGGAAGAGCCTCTCCACTAACCTGTCGTCCTCCACTGTCGATCCGAACGGCATCGACGGCTTCTCGAACGGGTGGGTGGACTTGAGCGCTGACCTCTCCGCCTACGCCGGCCAGAACGTGCTCGTCGGCTTCCGCTACTTCACAGACGGCGGCGTGGCTGAAGTCGGGTTCATGGCCGACGACATCACCGTCACAGGCTCTCCGACCGACGGCGCAGAGACCGATGGCGGCTGGACGTACAAGCCGACGACCGGCTTCCGCGTGACCAGCGGCACCGAGTCCGCACTAAAGAACCACTACTATGTGGCCGAGTACCGCACGTACAAGGGCTACGACAACGGCCTCAAGGTCGGGCCGTACCAGTTCGGCTACCTGGACAACCCGGCCCTCGGGAACTATGTCGACCACTTCCCGTATCAGGACGGCCTGCTCATCAACTACTGGGACACCGCCCAGCTCAACAACAACACCTCGGTGCACCCAGGGGCTGGTCTCCTCCTGCCGGTCGACGCGCATCCCGTAGCGCTGAAGAGGATCGACGGCGTGACTTGGCGCAACCGCGTCCAGAGCTACGACTCCACGTTCACGCTCACGAGGACCGACGCCATCAACAACATCCACGTGAACAGCGTGCTGTCACCGATCCCGAGCCTGCGCGGCCGCCCCGGTCTTCAACGACACCAAGTCGTATTGGGACTCCAACAACCCCACCGGCAGCGTCAAGGTGCCGAACACAAGGACGAAGATCACCATCACGGGCGTCAGTGCCCAGGACGGATTCATGCAGATCGTCGTGAGCCCGGTCAAGTGACCGAAGGCTGAGAGAGACCGCGGGCGGAGACGCCCGCGCGCAGAAGACCGAAGGGGCTCCCGGGCATTGCCCGGGAGCCCCTTCGCCGTTGTGGAGTCGTCCCCGCCGAGTCAGGCGGCGTGCTGCCCTGAGAAAGCGCTCTGCCCGGCGAAGGAGCGCCCGCCGGAGCAGCAGTGGGCGCAGTCGCACCCGGCCAGGTGGCGCCAGCCGAACTCGATGCCGGTCCCGCGCTCGAGCACCTGCTGGGGCAGTAGCTGAGGCGGGTATTCGGGCGGCTTGCCGGGGGACTCGGGCGTCAGGTCGAACAGCCGCTCGTCGTCGTACAAGAGGTTGTCGCCGTACTCGAGGAACAGCGCCGGACGACCCAGACTCCTCACCTCGCTCAGGGACAGCAGCGACTCAGTCATCGTGCCCCCTCCTCTCAGCACCCTTCGTACCCCGGCGAGCGGAAGACTACCGGGTCCGCGCCGTTGTACTGACGAAGAGGCCGCGGAAGCGCTGGGGCGGGAGCGCACGAAGGAGTTCAACCAGCCGCTGCATGAAGCTGCACCTCGCGCGTGACTGTATCCAGAACTGACAACGCTCAGGTCCGTACTAAAGGGACTGCGCCATGCGACCGAAACAGAGGCTAAGTCGGCGGAAGGCGCTGGAGGGGGCTAGGTCCCCTCGCTCTGTCCCCGCTCCGCCGGCGCAGGGCGGCCCCGAGCTTCGGCTCGGGGCCGTTCCTCTGACCAGACCCCGAGGCGGTCGGCCCCTAGGACCACGAAGACCTGCCCGCGGGCCAGTACCAGTGGCTCCCCGCCGGATGAAGGTGGCCGTCAGGTGCCTCCGGCGAATCTCTGCCTCCCGTGTGCAATGTTGCACTCTCAGGAGTCTCGTATGAAGACCGTCAAGGCCCAGTTCACGGGCAGTCCAAGCGTTGGTCGCCCTTGGTGCCAACCTGACGAGAGTCATCTCCGATCGCGGAGGGTCTCATGAACAGGCGCAAGCCCGGTGGATGGCCCATAGACCTGAACGTCCTTGGCGAGGTGGACGGTCCCGAGATACGCCGTGAGGTGTGCCGAACGGATGCTGTCCCGATCCTTTAGCTGAACGCCGTGGAACACGATGACAACAGTCCGTGCGCTGATTGGGGAGCCCGTACCATCGGCCGGGCTCACCACGAAGTGGCCTTGAGCTGCCACCACGTAACCTCCAAGGCGGCGCGAGACTTCGCCTTGGGCGAAATCCCCGAAGAAGTACCACTCCGTCGCCACTTTCGAGGTATCACCGACGAGGCCGCCATCCGCCGTCCGGCCCGTCGTCCTCGTCCACTCGACCAGCTCGGGCTCGCCGAACCTCTGCGTCGCCGCCTTCACGTAGCCTGACACCCATGCCGGCGGCAGAGCAGCGCGCTCATCAGTCACCCTCGGTGTCGAACTGGCGCCGGCACTCACCGGCGTCGACGCGGCTCTGTCATCAGCGCACGACGCGAACATGGCACCCGCCGCGAGCGCGACGGCGACTATGCCTACCTGCAAGAGCCGTATGAGCCTCGTTGCATGGTTCATGACTCTCCCATCTGCGCTGCACTGGAAACGCCACGGCCACTGGCGAAGTTCGCGTGCCAGTACGTCAGGTTGGCCGACGGCAGAGGCAGATTGTCACCCTTGCCTTCCCGCCACCCGTTACACAGCGTACGGTCACGCCACGAGTGGAGGAACCCGGTTGCCGACCGACCTCGAACTCCTGCTCGCCGAACTGCTCTGCGCTCAGTGAGGCCGTGGACGACGAGATCCTCGTGGTCAACGCAGCGGCGACCAGACGGAAGCGGCACGGGCGCAAGCCGAAGGGTACACGCTCCGGGCGCATCTTGGACTGCTGCCGCGCATGTCTGACCCGCTCCGCGCCCAGGTCCGGCCTGAGGAGCGAACCGCCGAATGCCGGCGGGCAGAGTCCCTGAAGCAGCCATCGGGCAAGTACTACGTGACCAATGCTGCCGAAACCAGGGAGGGTGAGGACCATGGCTGCAAACCGGCCGGTCACCGTCGACGTCTTGAAGCAGTTCCTTGAAGCATTCAATCGCCACGACCTGGACGCCATCATGGAGTTCTTTGCGGACGATTGCTCCATGGACCTGCCCCGAGGCCCCCATCCCTGGGGCAGAAGCTGCACCGGAAAAGATCAGATACGGGAAGCCTGCGCCGGTCGCTTCAAGGGTCTTCCGGACGCTCACTACGGCAATGACCGCCACTGGGTATGCGGCACAATGGGGTTCTCTGAATGGACCCTTACCGGGACCGCGCCCTCAGGCCAGCGCGTGGAAGTGCGGGGAACCGATCACCTCGAGTTCCGAGACGGCAAGATCATTCGCAAGGATTCGTACTGGAAGATGGTCGAGGAATAGCCCTCCGCACGGGACTGGTCCTGCGTCAGCATCGTCTGACTCCGGAACTGGTCTGGTTGGTGAGGTGTCCTGAGCCCGAAAGCCGCTGGAAGGAGAGTGGTAGCGGCGGTAGGACTCGAACCTACGACACGCGGATTATGATTCCGCTGCTCTGACCAGCTGAGCTACGCCGCCACGGCGGATGCTTACGGTACCACAGGCCCAAAGGGCGCTCAATCCAGCGCGGCGAGCCACGCGAGGCCGAACCGCATCGCGGCCGCCGGTGTCCGCATGCCGGGAAACGATGGACAAACGGTACAACCGCCGGCGAGCGATTCGTCCACGAAGCGGTTGTCTCGGACCGTATTTCGGATAGAATGCGCTTGTCATCACAAGCGCCGTGGATCTGGATCCCCCTCCAGCCACCGGCGGCACGATGACACTGCGAGTCCCTGTGCCCGCCCGCTTCCCCTGGCCGGGCGGCACAACCTTTCCGGCCGGGGTCGTCATCCCCATGACGACCCCGGCTGCCTTTTCTCACACCTCGAGCGACCGCCGTGCGGACACCCGGACGATCCGCTGTGAGGACAGCCTCCGTCGCGGTTGAAAGCACTCACGCTTTGGGCTACGATTCCACGGCTCCCGGGGGAGTGCCCGAGTGGTTAAAGGGGGCGGACTGTAAATCCGTTGGCGCAGCCTACCCAGGTTCAAATCCTGGCTCCCCCACCAAGCCCGGTTAGCTCAGCAGGCAGAGCACCTCCATGGTAAGGAGGGGGTCCGCGGTTCGAATCCGCGACCGGGCTCCAGTCTCCCCCGTCGTCTCCGTACCCCGCCACGTCCGGTCGCCCGCCCGCGTCTTACGCCACGTCCGGTCCGTCCGGCGTCCGTCGCGATCTCCGGAACGTCCGTGATCCCTCGCCCACGATGGCCACGATCACGAGGATCCAGGCACCGAAGTACAGGAACCACGCGAGCTGGTAGTGCAGCGCGAGGTAGACCCCGCCCACGTAGAGCGCGACCGCGATGAAGCACGTCCAGGTCCACAGCCAGCGCGCCCGGCGGTTCCACAGCTGATAGACGGCGATCCCCAGCGCCAGCGCACAGACCAGGTACTGGAAGATGATCCCCGCGCCCAGGGTGAGCGTGAAGATGATGAGCCCGATGAGCGTGTTCTGCAGCCACACGGGCATGAGGCGGCGCGGCGGGAGCTGGGCCGGCGGGCGTTGCGCCCGCGGTCGATCACCGGAGGAGCTCAGTCGGGGCACCTGAACTGGTAGTCGTCCTTGTAGAGCAACTCGCCGCACTCGGGACAGCGCAGCTCGTACCAGAATCCGATGGCCACCTGATGGCGCTCGCAGAACCGGATGCGTGCGGCGATGGTCTCGAGCTCGGTGCCGCCGCATGAGAGGCACGTGAGCAGGACGTCGTCGCCGAGGTGGTACGCCTGCTCGAGGCGTTGCAGAGCGCCGCTCGCCCCTTCGTGGTACGGCAGTTCCTCCTCGAGCGCCCAAGAGTACTCGGTCGGCACCTCCACGCTGCAGAGCGGGCTCACCAGGCCCGGCAGGAAGGCGAGACGGAGCCCCTCGGCGCGCAGCGCCTCCTGGAACCCACACCCGCCCGGCTGGTCGGCCATGAACTCGCACTCGTGCCGCGCCACGAGTTCGCGCCGCACGATGAAGCAGCGCATGTCCAGGTGGTCGACCTCGATCGGCTCGACGTTCACGGTCCGCGGCCGCCCGCGACCGCGGTGGTAGTCACCGGGCGGCACGAAGGAGAGACAGCCGATGCCCGGGTCCGCCTCCAGCGCGGCGACCGCCCTCTCGACCCACCCCGGCTTGAACTCGAGCGTGTCGTCGACGCGTGCCACGTAGTCGCCGCGCACCAGCCGGGACGACCGGTCCAGGCCACAGTGGCAACCGTGACCGTCACGGTGGTCGAACTCCAGAGCCTGGATGTGCCCGCGCAGGTACTGACGTAGCAGGTAGGTGCCGTCCTGGTCGCCCATGTCGACGGCGATCACGGCGAGCTGCGCGTCGGGCGGAGCGGTGTCGCGGATCGTCCGCAGCGCCGTACGCAGCTCCGGCAACCCGTGGTTGACGACCGCGACGATGCCGATGTCGATCATTCCACCACCTCGGCGAGCACCACTCTCTCCTGCTGTGCGCGATCCTTCATGTGTCAATAATAATCCACGTGGGTGAATCGTGTCACAAGATCACGCGGCTGAAGTGGTCCCGCGAGCGCCCTGGCCGGCCTCAGTCGAGGCCCACGAGGCCTTCGCGGATGGCGTACTTGACGAGGTCCGTGACCTTGTGGAGGTCCAGCTTGTCCATGATGTTGCTGCGGTGAGTCTCGACGGTCTTGCGGCTGAGGCACAGCAGGTCGGCGATATCCTGGTTGGTGTTGCCCTCGGCGATGAGCTTGAGGACCTCGCGCTCCCGCGCCGTGAGCTCCACGGCATACCGGCGCGCCGAGGGCTCGCGCACCCGCTGCAGGTAGTCCTCGAGCACGCAGTCGAGCGCAGCGGGCTGCAGCACGCGCCCCCCGTGCACGACCGCGCGGAGGGCCGCCAGCAGGTCCGAGCGATCCACCGTCTTGAGCAGGTACCCTCCGGCGCCGGCCTGCACCAGGCGCAGCACGCAGTCCTCGCGGTCGTTGCGGGTGAGGACGAGGACCTTGAGTTCCGGGTAGCGGCGCAGCAACTGCCCGGTGAGCTCGAGCCCGTTCATGCGCGGCATGATGGTCTCGGTGATGACGACGTCCGGGTGGTACTGGGAGACGAGAGGAAGCGCCTCGAGGCCGTCGCCGGCCTCGGCGACGACCTGGATATCGGGCTGCGCGTCGAGCAGCGAACGCACGCCCTGCCGCTCGATCGCGTGATCGTCGACGAGCAGGACGCGGATCTCAGCTGCGCGTTCCACCGCTCTCCCCTCGACCGGACTCAGGGGCAGGCTCCACCTCACCCCGTATCCGGTACTTCATACGAGCGAATCTTAGGGCAGAGACCTTAGGGTGACAACGGCCAGGTGCGGCCTGCCAGGCCTGCAAACAGAACGATTGCAGGCCAAACAGTCCATGTGCGGGCATTCACATACTCCAAACGACGCGACGACGCGCGTCAAGAGAGCAAGGGGGCCGGCGGCGCTCCCCGCAGAGGGAGCGCCGCCGGCCCTCGAGCCGTCAATGCGAGGACTACTTGACGGTGACCGTCTTCACTGCCGACTTGTTGGAGGCCCCGCTGTGCGTGACGCGCACGCGCAGCTTGTACTTGCCGGCCTTGGCCGGGGCCTTCCACTTCAAGGAGTACGTGCCGCTCGACGAGAGGTTCGCCGAGGCCCCGTTGATCCAGGCGGTGGCCGTCGCCTTCCTGAACTGGAGCGTCGCCTTGACGGTGTGCGCGGGCTTCTGCGCCTCGGCGCCGGTGACCTTGATCGTCGAGCCCGAGGTGGTGCTTGCCGGCGCCTTGATCGACAGCACCGTGCTGTGGCAAAGCGACGGAGTGGCGCTCGTGCGCGGGGCGGTGAGGCCCACGACGGCCAGCACGGCGGCCGCAAAGGCCAGGATCACGATGGTGAGCGTGAGCAGTGACTTCCTCATGGTCCTCCTCGATCGGTCAATGGAGTCCGAGGGAGTTTAGCGGGCGCTGACACTCCATACCAACCCGGCACGCGATGCTCCGGCGTCGGTCAGTTCACCCTGACGGTCTTCACGTTGGAGTACGTGGTCTCGGTGCCGACCTCGTCGCTCCACTCCACCTTGACCCGCAGCTTGTACTTGCCCTTGGTCTTCGGCGCCCTCCACCTGAGCGGCCAGGGCGTGACGTTCATGAGCGTCTGCGGAGTGCCCGAGACGCGCCAGGTCGACGACGTGGACTTGCGATACTGCAACGTCAGCAGGAACCCATGTTGCAGGCTCCCCGCAGTGCTCAGCGTGAGCTTGAGCGACTTGCGAGCGGCCACCGTGCTGTTGGACTTCAAGGTGATCACCGTGCTGTGACACGTGTCCCTGTAGGCGATCGACTGCGGCGCCTTGACGCCGGCGTACCCCAGGAAGCCCGCCATCAGGACGAGCAGCGTGATCGTGACGACTCTCTTCACCGTTCCCTCCCTCTCCGCGGAAGGCGTCATCATACCTTTGGTGGGCCCCTGGACGCCGTTGGTGCGAGCCGGCGCCGTTTTGCGCGCGCACGCCCGGTGACCTACAATGCCTAGGCTTCATTTGGGCCGACGTAGCTCAGCTGGCAGAGCACATCACTCGTAATGATGGGGTCCGGGGTTCGATTCCCCGCGTCGGCTCCAGCCTCTTCTCCCTGCAGACAGCCCTGTAGCAGCGCCTGCAGCGCGTGAGGTGCACTCGCCACGTACTCCGCCTTCTCGAGCTACCCATCGACGAGCGCCGCGAGACGGACCGGAGGCCCGCCGCCACGAGCAGCGGGCCTCCCTCAGACGTTGATGGTCGCGCGCCCTCAGTGCCTGGAGCTGATGTTGACCTCGTGGCTCGCCGCCAGGTTGCCGCTCTCAGCGCTGAGCGTCCAGCTGATCTCGTCAGGCAGAAGCGCCGTCCCCGTGACGGTCGCGTCCCTCATGCGCCCCCGGGAGATGATCGTGAAGGGCAGCCCGGTTTCCTCGTCGATCAGCGTGGAGCGCTGCCGGTCGGCGCTGATCGGGCCCGTACCCTTCCAGCTGAGCTTGACCGTCGCGTCCCCCCACGGCGTGCCGGTCTCATCCTCCCCGGACACGTCGAACTGCCACATCGGCACGGTCGCCGTCAGCGTCGCCGCGCGGAGGGCGCTGCCGGTGGCCCTGAAGGCGGGCGCGCTGAGGACGGTATCGCCCACGGCCGCGAAGGCGAGCGGACTGTTCTCGGCCTCCCCGGTGTAGATGAGGTACCAGACCTCGCAGAACGAGCCCCGGCCCAGGTCGGCCGCCTGGACGAGGAGCGCCGCGGTCGACCCGTCGCCCAGATCCTGGGTCGCGTAGACGACTGCCGAGGCCGGGCAGGGATACGCCGCCGCTCTCGGCCAAGCGGCCGCGGGCAGAAGCAGCACCAGCGCGACGACCAGGGTCACGATCACGAGCGAACGTCTCATGGCTCCCTCCCTCACTTGCCTCTGCTCCCGGGCGCCGGCCCCGCGAAGCACGAAGACCGACCCGCGGGCCGGTCTCACCAGTGGCTCCTCGCCGGACTGCGGTGGCCGCAGTGACACGCCCGGCGGATCAACGCCTCCCACATTCGAGTATCCCCGTCCGACGCACCGCTGTCTTCACCGGAATCCGGTGATTCTTGGGCGCCGGTGGGCGTGTTCGAGAGCGTTCAGCGGCCTCGTTTGCGGCCAGGCCAGGGCATGGACTCATGCCCGGCCACTTGCTGCCTCAGACGTGTGCGAATCCCACGATGACGCAGTGTGCGCCCGGAGCAACATCTACGGTGTGAGCCCCCGGCTCGCCGGGCGGGATGATGCCGCTGTCGCCCTGCCCCACAGGGATGACTCGACCGTCCTTGAAGCGCACCGACGCTTCGCCCTCGAGCACGTGGAAGACGAAGACGTTCTTCTCCGTCCACCAACCCTCGGGGGCGAACTCATCCGTGAGCTCTCCGCGCCAGATCTCCAACCCATCACGCATGAAGGTCTTGCCGCGATAGCCCGGCTGCACCTCGTCCTCGTCCCACGGGACGTTCTCCCAGTCGATCAAGACGTCCACGGGCCCTCCTTCCCAGTCGCTTCCCATACATCGGGGTCGTTCCCGAGGCCGCCACCCCCGATGCCGTCTGTCACCCCGCGTGCTCCATCGTCACCCTTGCCGGTGGGGAACTCCTGCACGCGTCGCAGGTGGCAGTGAGGGCTTCCAGTTCATCGTCGACTGAGCCGTCGCGGGTTCCGGCGGTGGGCCGATGTGTAGCACTGTTCAGATTCGGTAGAATCCGAGCCACAACAGGACACCAACGTCCACCACCCCTGAAGGAGACGTCCATGGCGTACGCAGAGGATTTCGAGAGAGCCCTCCAGGTGGGACGGCCTCCCAACATCCAGGCGCTGTTCCCCAACTCCAAGGCTCTGATCGTCAGCGGCAAGGTCGTTGACCGCGCCATGCGGGCGAAGGGCAAGGCCATCGCCATGGCGGCGAACGGCCGCAACAGCTTCGTCATCCGCGGGGCGCTGCGGGCGGCGCAGAAGGCCAACGCAGCCCTCATCATCGAGATCGCCAAGTCCGAAGGCGGGCAGAAGGCCTACTGCGCGGTCAACTACTGGAACATGGCGCGCATCGTCGACTCCCTCTGCAACGAGATGGGCATCACGATCCCCGTCGCGATCCACGCCGACCACTACGGCATGAAGAACGAGAAGGACCTCGCGCAGGCCCTGGTCGAGATCCCCACGATGTTCGAAGCGGGCATCACGTCCATCGCCATCGACGCGTCGCACCAGCCCAACGACCAGAACCTGCTGGCCAACCTCGCCGTGAACTCGAAGATCCCGGCATGGGCCGGGCTGGAGACCGAGATCGGTGAGATCAAGGGCTCGACCGGGCTCTCCACGCCGGATGAGGCGCTCTTCCTGATCCAGGGGCTCAACGCCCACGACATCTTCGCCGACTGGATCGCGCTCAACAACGGAACCACGCACGGCATCGAGGCGTCCGACGCCGGTATCCAGGTGCCGCTGACGGCCGAGGTCCACAAGGCGCTCGAGCCGTACAACGTCAGCGGCGCCCAGCATGGCACCTCCGGCAACAGCTCGGACAGGCTCCGCGAGATCGCGGCCAAGACGCACACCACCAAGGCCAACGTGGCCACCGCCCTGCAGATGATCAGCTGGGGCCTCGAGGTCAATGACTACGGCAACGCGCAGCTCGACGCCGACGGCGGCTTCATCAAGGTCGAGGGCGAGGGCGTGACCGAGGAGATGTGGGCCGAGGTGGTCGCCTACGCCGACGACAAGGGCTGGAAGAAGGGCGACTACAAGAACCTCAACCTGCCGTTCGAGAGCAAGTTCCTCGCCCAGCCCGCGGAGATCCGCGAGCGGATGGTGCAGCGGGTCGAGGACTTCGTCTACAAGATGCTGACCGAAGTCCTCAACACCGGGGACACCGCGCCGCTGGCCGTCGCGGCGATCCTGGAGGCCGGCTCCTACGACCTCGGCCCCAAGGTCGGCCGCATCGAGGATCCCGCGGAGTGGACCGATGAGAAGATCGTGGAGCGCGCCAAGACGCTCGACACCGACAAGGGCGCCGCAGGCAACTTCGACGACTGACGGATGAAGGGCGCCTCAGGCGCCTTCCAGTGAGCGGATCGGACGCGGCGGCCGGCGAGAGCCGGCCGCCGCGTCTGCGCTGCGGCTCCGGGACGAGCGGGTGAGACTGCAGACTGACTCTGGCTATGGATAGCCGGCGGCTATCCGCCCGGGGGACTGAGGGCCGAGGAGCCGGGATATGGATAGCCGGCGGCTATCCGCTCTCAGAGTGCCGGCGCACCGTCTCCCGCCTCCGACTCAGGGCAGACCCGGCTCCAGACTCAGGGCTTCCGCGCGAGAGAGTTCAAGGGGGATTCCTCTCGGGGCTCCACCAGGGCGCCGTACGTCTCCGGCCGGCGGCACTTGCTGCCCCAGACCTCCTGCGCGCGCCACTCGCGCAGAGCGCCGAGGTCGAGCGTGGCCATGTAGACCCCTTCCGCCTCGCCGGCCTCGAAGACCCGCGTGTCGCGGCTGCGGCCGTCGGCGTCGAAGGCGATCGGGTCGACCAGCGTGGAGTGACCGTTCTCCTCCGCCGCGATGGGTCTCTCCTGCGGCGCCGCGTAGTTGGCCACGGCGACGGCCGTCATCGTCTCGAACGCGCGCGCCCGCACCTGCCCGAGCCGGTTGGCCTCGAGCTCGCAGGCATTGGGCACGAGGATCAGTTCGGCTCCGCGCAGGCTGAGCGCCCTGGCCGCCTCCGGGAACTCGCGGTCGAAGCAGATCATGGCGCCGACCTCCACGGGTCCGGCGCTGGTGCGCAGCGTCGCCACGGGGTACTCGTCACCGGGCACGAGCGCCTCCTCGGGCAGAGCGAAGCTGCAGGTGTGCGCCTTGGCGTAGGTGAGCACCTCGGCGCCGGCGGCGTCGAAGAGTGTCAGGAGGTTGCGCGGCCCGGCCGGCGTCGCCTCCAGATAGGTGGCCGCAACGGCCATGCCGAGCTCGGCGGCGACGGCGGCGAACGCCTGCACCCACGGGTCGTCGCGACGCAGGGCCTGGGCACGCCAGTGCTCGAGGTCGCCGTCGGGGAACGCGTAGCCGGTGCTCCAGAGCTCCGGGAACAGGGCGAGGTCGGCGCCGCGCGCGGCCGCAGTGCGGCAGGCAGCCAGGCCGCGCGCCAGACTCAGCTCGCGGTCATACCCCGAGCCTGCAAGCTGCAGCAGGGCGATGCGCAGCTCGGACGTGCTCACGGCGTTCCGTCCCGAGCCGGCTCGCCACCAGTCGCCGGCTCGCCCGAAGAGGTGGCCGGCTCCCGCGTGAAGGTCGTCGTCTCGCCCGGCGGCAGCACGCGCACCTCGACGTCGGGGGCAAGGTGCCGCGCGTACCGTTCGAACGCGCGCGGCCACTCGCTCCACTTGGCGTTGAACTCAGGCGGGAGCCACGGCGGGTACAGCGTGCCCCAGTGCACCGGCACGCAGGCCCGCGGCTGCAGCAACTGCAGCGCCCGGGCGGCCGAGAGCGGCCCGAGGTGATCGTCGGGCAGGCGCGGCCCCCAGCCGCCGACCGGCAGCACGGCGACGTCCACGGGGCCGAGGTCCCGCATGCCGTCGAAGAGACCTGTGTCGCCGGCGAAGTAGGCGCTCAGGCCGCCGGTGACCACGTAGCCCAGTGCCGCCGAGGGCGTCCCCAGTGGGTAGCGCGTGCCGGTGTGGAACGCCGGGACGGCGCGCACCGTCACCGGCGGCCGAGCCTCCGCCTCGGCGCGCGGCCGGAGCGGGAGCTCGAGCTCCTCGCCGACGTCGACCTCGAACGGCTCGAACCCCTGGCGCCGCAGCAGCCTTCCCACGCCGCGCGGCGCGATGACCGGGACGTCCCGGTCGATCATCCGCAGCGAGGGGATATCGAGGTGGTCGAGGTGCGCGTGCGAGACGAGCACGGCGTCGAGGTCGTGCCGCAGCGCCGCCGCCGGCACCGCGGTGCGCCGGATCAGCACGCCGATGCGCCGCCGGAGCAGCGGGTCTGTGAGCAGCCGCACACCGCCGACGTCGAGCAGCACCGTGGAGTGCCCTGCGAACGTAACGGACAACGACGGTCCGTCCGGCTCCGTCCTCATCCTCGCCGCGCTCAGGCCCTCCGCATCCATGCCTCCATGGTACGGCATGGCGCCCGCGGCGAGGCAAGGTGCACGGAGGCGATGACCGGGCTCTGCTTGACACCCCAGCGGCCGCGTCTGGTATCGTCCGAGGACTGGTTCGTTTAGTTATACGACTAACTAACAGCGACCGCCCTTCGGGGGGACGACGGGAGGATCGATGACACAGCGCATCCCGACAAGGCTCGGTGATGGCTCGCTGGTCGAGCTGACACGGGCGGAAGTCGAGGCCGACCTGCACGCCGGATCGGAGGCGGCCGTCAAACGGGCCAAGGTCGAGCCGCTCACGCAGGACGAGCTCGACCACCTGCTCGACATCTTCACCTCCCCGGCGAAGTTCAGCGCCGTCGACTACGGCGACGAAGTCGTCCTCAGCTTCGACGGCTCGGGCAACGCCGACCTCGGGGCGCCGATCCTCGAGCAGGTCGTGTACCAGAACCACCACGGCGCCGACATGATCGAGCTGTGGCACCACGACTACTCGTACAAGGCCGTGCGCACCGTGCTCTCGTTCCAGACGCAGATGCTCAAGGACGCGCAACAGCAGACGGTGATCCCGCTCAACTACGGGGCGATGCCGGACCTGGGCCGCTACTCGCAGCCGGACGGCCCCGTCCAGAACTGGTCGGAGCTGATGCCGCTGGGCAAGATCGCCGAGGCGAGGGCCGCCCAGCTGGAGGCCGTCGAACACCTCGAGCACGACATGTGGCTGGTGGCCGAAGCGATGGTGGCCGCCGGAGCCGACGGCCTCGACTTCGACACGGCGGGAGCCGCCGGCGACGCCGACCTGCTGGCCACGCTGCGCACGGCCCGCAGGGTCCGTGACACGTGGCCGGACATCGGCGTCGAGATCGGCCAGGCCGCCGAGCTCGTGCTGGGCATGCACGGCGAGCTCGAGTACGAGGGCACCCGGCTGGCCGGCCAGTGGCCGCTCGGCCAGCTCCGAGCCTGCACCGCCGCCGGCGCCACGATCTTCGGGCCGGCGGTCAACGTGAACACGACGAAGTCGCTCGCCTGGAACACCGCGCGCTCCTGCGCGCTCATCAAGCCGGTCACCGCCGAGGCCACCATCCCGGTGCACGTGAACGCCGGGATGGGCGTCGGCGGCGTCCCCATGACCCCGTATCCGCCCGTCGACGCCACGTCGCGAGCCTCGCGTGCGCTGGTCGACATCTGCAAGATCGACGGGTTGTAGGTGGGGGTCGGGGATCCCCTCGGGATGGCCTCGTCACACGCGCTCGCCTCGGGCATGGGCGGGATGCGGACTGCCGGAGATCTGGTGGCCCGCATGCAGATGACCCGGGGCCTGCGCCTTCCGCAGGCCAAGAAGTACGTCGCCGACAAACTCGGCTGCTCCGTCGCCGACCTCAGCGACACGGTCGCGATGCACGACATCCGCCGGGACCTCGGCCTCGGCCGCATCCTGGTGCAGGACCTCACGTACCCCGACCAGCCGGGGGCGATGGAGGCCAAGTTCCACATCGCCGAGGTGCTGGGCATCCCGATCAACTCGGTGGAGCGCTTCAAAGCCAACGCCGGACTGCTGTAAGGAGACTCATGGGCTCGCAGCTCGACCTCAGCCGGCGGCAGCCGCTGCTGCCGCTTGGCTCGGACTTCGCCGTGCGCTTCTACGACGACGCCAGGCTCGACCGCTACAAGGACGCCGTGCTCACGGTGCTCGAGCGCACCGGCGTGAGGTTCGGCTCGCCAAAGGCGCTCGACATCCTGGCCGAGCACGGAGCCGACGTGGACCGCGCGTCCGGTGTCGTGCGCTTCGCGCCCGACCTCGTGACGGCCGCGCTCGCCAAGGCCCCGCGCACGTTCTGGCTCGGGTCGCGCGACGGCACGCTCGACCTCGACCTCTCGAGCGGCGAGACCTACAACACCACCAACGGCTGCGGCACCGAGGTCGTCGACTGGCACACCGGCGTGCGCCGGCCGCCGACCAAGGACGACCTCTCCGCCATCACGCGCATGATCGACTACCTCGGCTCGGTGCAGTTCTGGTGGCCCAACGTCGCTGCCGCCGACACCGGCGACACGCACACGCTGCACGAGCTCGACGCAGCCTGGAACAACACCGCCAAGCACCTCCAGGGCATGGTGCAAGGCGAGCGCGAGGCCAAGTACGCAGTCGAGATGGCGACGGTGGTCGCGGGCGGGGCGGAGCAGCTGCGCCGCCGCCCCCCGATGAGCAACCTCATCGGCACCGTGCAACCGCTGATCAACGACAAGGACGGCATCGAAGCGGCGCTCGTGTTCGCGGAGGCCGGCATCCCCGTCACCTTCGTCACCATGCCGACGTACGGGACGACGGCGCCGGCCACCAAGGCCGGCGCGTACGTGATGGGCTTCGCCGAGCTCGTCAGCGCCACCGTGTGCGTGCAGCTGGCGCACCCGGGCGCGCCGGTGATCCTCTTCCCCCTGCCGGTGCACGCCGACCCGCGGACGGCCGCGCTGACCACCGCACCGCTGAACCATCGCGGCCTGTTCCTCCCCGGCGAGCTCGTGCACCACTTCGGGCTGCCGGCGATGACGGGCTATGCCGGCACCGACGACGACCTGCCGGGCAGCTGGCTGGCGGCGGCGGAGACGGCACACACGGTCATGCTCGCCGGCATCGTCGGCTCGGAGCTCATGACCACCATCGGGCTGACCAACCGCTACCAGCTGTTCACGCCCGAGCACATGATGCTGGACGACGACCTGTACCGGCGCGCGGCGAACGCGTTCCGCGACCTCGAGCTCGACGAGGAGACGCTGGCGCTCGACGTCATCGACGCGGTCGGGCCCGGTGGGCACTTCCTGGGGCAGCCGCACACGCGCCGCCACATGAAGGAGACGGTGGAGCGGTCGATTGGCCAGGAGATCGGTCCCGACGGCGCGCACTTGCGGAACGCCGTGGAGGTCGCGCGCGAGCGCGGGCTCGACATCCTGGAGAACTACGTGCCCGAGCCGCTGGACGCGGAGAAGGCGGCGGAGCTGGCGAGGATCTGCGCCGCCGCCGACGCGGAGCTCGGCTGAGCAGACGAGCGGCGCAGGCCCGAGCCCGGCGGGGTCAGTCCTGGCCGCCGCCGGGCTCGCCCTGCTCGCCACCCGACTCCACGTAGCCGAGCACGAGCCGGCGCCACAGCGCGAAGGCCGGCTCGAAGTCCAGGCCGGGATCGGCCAGCTTCTGCAGAGCGATGCCGTCGGCGATCGCCACCGTGAGCAGCGCCATGGGCGCGATGTGCGCCGCCGGCTCCGTGTCGCCGGCGTCCTTGAGCGCCCACGCGTCCAGCTTGCGGTACCACTCGAACAGCTCACGCAGGTGCGGCCGCAGCTCGTCGTCGCGCAGGATGTGCGGGATGAGCTCGAAGAAATTGCGGTAGGCGTCTGTGTCCTCCGGCAATCCCTCGTGCAGGCTGAGTAACTCGGCGCGCCGCTCGTCGCCGGCGGGCACGGCCGTGAGCTGCTCGATGAGCTCCACGGCCTCCTGGTACATCACGGAGTCCACCAGCGCGGTCAGTAGCCCGGCCTTGCTGCCGAAGTGGTAGCGGATCAGGGCCGGGTTCTCCCCCGCCTCCTTGGCGATGGTCTCGAAGGTGAGCCCGCGAAAGCCGTCGCGAGAGAGCACACGCCCGGCGGCGTCAAGGATGCGGGCTGCGGTGGGAGACAGGTCGGGCGTCGGGTCGTCGAACGGAAGCTCGTACCTGGTCACACCTGCCACCCCCTCGTCGCGTCTCCTGCGGGTGAACCCGCACCCGGCGCCCGCTCGTCGATGCGCACCCTATCGGATTGGGTGGCCGGCGAGCCAGACCTCGTCGGTCGGGCGCCCCGCATCGTCTTGACACCCCATCCGCGTCTGGTAGTCTACCGCACCAGTTAGTTATACAACTAACTAATCCCACAGGACGGCCATCGGGGGGTGCTGGAGTGGAGCGACCCATACGCACGCGTCTCGGTGACGGGGGACTCGTCGAGATGACTCCCTCGGAGATCCGCGAGGACCTCGTCGCGGGCTCCGAGCTCGGCGCCCGCCGCGCCAAAGCCTCTCCCCTGTCCGAGGCGGAGATCGACCACCTGCTGGACATCTTCTCGAGCGAGTCCAAGTTCAGCGCCGTGGACATGGGCGACGAGGTGTGCCTCAGCTTCGACGGCTCCGGCAACCTCGACTCGGGCACCCGCGCGGACGAGCTCTACAGCTACCAGAGCCACCGCGGCGCCGACATGCTCGAGTTGTTCGCCATCGACTATTCCTACAAGGCGATCAAGACCATCCTGAGCTTCGAGACCCAGGCGATGAAGGTGGCCCAGCTCAACCTCATCGCGCCCTGCCAGTACGGCGCGATGCCGGACCTGGGCCGCTACTCCATGCCGGACGGACCCATCCCCAACTGGTCGGAGTTGCTCCCGCTCGGCAGGATCGACGAAGCGCGCGACGCCCAGGTGGCGGCCATCGACCACGCCGTCGGCGACATGGTGTTCGTCGCCGAGGGCATGTGGGAGGCCGGCGCCGACGGCATGGACTTCGACACGGCCGGCGCCGCCGGCGACGGAGACTTCCTGGCGACCCTCACGGCCGTCGAGAAGATCAAGGCTCGCCACCCCGACATCGGCATCGAGCTCGGCATGGCCAGCGAGTGCGTGCTCGGCATGCACGGCCAGCTGACGTACAAGGGCAGGCGGCTCGCCGGCATGTGGCCCAAGGCGCAGCTCGAGGTCGCCCAGGAGGCCGGCGCCACCATGTTCGGGCCGGCCGTCAACGTCAACACCACGAAGTCGATCGCCTGGAACGTCGCCCGGGCCTGCGCCATCATCAAGCCGGCCATGGAGGTCGCGGAGATCCCCGTGCACCCCAACGTCGGCATGGGCGTCGGCGGCGTGCCGATGAGCCCGTACCCGCCGGCCGACGCGGTGTCGCGCGTCTCACGTGCACTCGTCGACATCCTCAAGTGCGACGGGTTGTAGGTGGGCGTGGGTGACCCGCTTGGCATGGCGTGCACCCACGCGCTCGCTTCGGGCATGGGCGGAATGCGGACCGCCGGAGATCTGGTGGGCCGCATGCAGATGACCCGGGGCATGCGCCTCAAGGACGCCAAAGCCTACGTGGCCGGCAGGCTCGGTTGCGCCGTCGCCGACCTCGCCGACCCCATCGCCATGCACGATCTGCGCCGCGACCTCGGCCTCGGTCGCATCCCGGTGCAGGAACTCACGTACCCCACGCACGCAGGAGCCATGGAGGCGAAGTTCCACATCGCCGAGGTGCTCGACGTGCCCATCAACAGCGTGGCGCGCTTCGAGGAGTGCGCCGGGCTGCGCGCCCGCGTATGACCCGCGGCGTGGTCCCTCGAACCCATCAAGGAGGAGCGGTGTGAAGCGGAACCTCTTCGCCGGCGGCACGCGCAGCCGCGGGCTGAGCGTCAACGTGTTCACGGAATCTGAGCTCGACGACATCCACCTCGCGACGCTCGAGGTGCTCGAGCGCACGGGCGTGTTCGTCGAGGCCCAGGACGCGCGCGACATCTTCAAGGACGGCGGCTGCACCATCGACGCGGACACGCGCATGGTGCGCATCCCGCCGCACGTCGTCGAGGAGGCCATCGCCTCGTCGCCGAGCAAGTACGTGCTGTGCGGCCGCGACCCCAAGAACGACTTCCTCATGGAGCCGGGCCGGGTCGCGTTCACCAACTTCAGCGAGGGCATCGCCGTCGTCGACGTGGACACCGGCCAGGTCCGCGAGTGCACGCTGCAGGACGTCGGCGACATCGCCCGGCTCAACGACTACCTCAGCGAGATGGACACGCACGAGATCTCCGTGGGTGCCAGGGACGTCCCGCCGGAGACGGCCGCGGTCCACAACACCGAGGCGCAGCTGCTCAACACCACCAAGCCCCTCGGCATCGGCCCGCTCTCGGGCGTGGAGTGCAACGCCATCCTGCGCATGTGCGCCGAGGTCGTCGGCGGCGCGGACGAGCTGCGGGCGCGGCCGATCGTGTACGGCGGGGTCTGCCCCGTCAGCCCGCTCAAGCTGCCGCAGGACGCGACCGAGGTCATCATCGAGTGCTCGCGCTGGGGCATCCCGAACAACATCCTGAGCATGGCGATGGCCGGCGGCTCCAGCCCCGTCACGCTCGCCGGCACCCTGGTCACGCACAACGCCGAGGTGCTCGCCGGCATCACGCTCGCCCAGCTCGTGGAGCGCGGCACCCCGATGATGTACGGCAGCTCGACGACGGCGATGGACCTGAAGCTCGCGGCGGCCTCCGTCGGCTCGCCCGAGATCGCCCTGATCAGCGCCGGGGTGGCGCAGCTGGCCCGGCGCTACATGATCCCGAGCTTCGTGGCGGGGTTGTAGGCAGACTCCAAGCTCGGTGACGCGCAGACCGGTCACGAGAAGACCCTCACCGGCCTTACGGCAGCGTTGGCAGGCGCCAACCTGATCTATGGTGCGGGGATGATCGAATCGGGCGTCACCTTCGACAGCGCGCAGTTCGTCATGGACAACGAGATCGCGCGCATGATCAAGCACATCGTCGGCGGCATCCGCGTCGACGACGAGAGTCTCGCGGTGGACGACATCAGCGCGGTCGGCGCGTTCGGGGACTTCCTCAGCCTGGACGCCACCATGCGCCACATGCGCGAGCTGAGCCAGCCCGAGTTCCTCGACCGCCGCGTGCGCGAGGACTGGGAGAGCAGGGGCGCGACCGACCTCTACGGCCGCTGCCACGCCAAGGCGAAGGAGATCCTCGCCGAGTACCACCCGCCGCAGCTGGACGACGACGTCAAGCAGCGCATCCGCGCCATCGTTGAAGAGACCGACCGGGCCGTGGGCGTCACGGCGCCGGCGTGAGCCCGGGGGGAGCCAGTGAAAGACCAGCTCAAGCAAGCCATCATCGACGGCAACGAGGGCGTCGCCCTGGCGATGACCCAGGCGCTGCTCGCCACCGGGGCCACGGCCCGTGAGATCTTAGACGAGGGCCTGCTCCCGGGCATGGAGGTGGTGGGCACGCGCATGCGCGAGGGCGAGTGCTTCATCCCCGAGGTGCTGCTCTCCGCCCGCGTCATGCAGGCCTGCCTCGACCTGCTGCGCCCGCACATGGCGGCCGGCGAGGAGGCCGGCATGGGCACGGTCGTGATCGGCACCGTCGAGGGCGACCTGCACGACATCGGCAAGAACCTCGTCGGCATGCTCCTCCAGGGCGCCGGCTTCACGGTCGTGAACCTCGGCACCGGGGTGACGGCCGCCGACTTCGTCGCCGCGGTCAGGGAGCACGCACCCGCACATCATCGGCATGAGCGCCCTGCTCACGACCACGCTGCCGCACATGAGCGAGACGATCGCGCTGCTCAAGGCCGAGGGCCTGCGCGAGCGCGTCAAGGTGATGGTCGGCGGCGCCCCGGTGACGGCCGCCTACGCCGAGGAGATCGGCGCCGACGGCTACGGCGCCAACGCCGGCATGGCGGTGGAGCGGGCGAAGGAGCTGGTGGGCTGATGGCGACCGACGTCACACTGCCCGTCACCGGCGGCGCCATCGACCAGGAGCGCAAGAAGCTCAAGAAGGTGCTGCACCGCTTCGACCTCGTGTTCTTCACCATCGCCGCGTTCATCAGCCTCGACACCATCGCGCTGACCGCGGCCTACGGCGCCGGCGAGACGTTCGTCTGGCTCGCCTTCCTCATCATCGTCTACCTCATCCCCTACGGCATGATCATCGCCGAGATGGGATCGGCGTTCCCGGTCGAGGGCGGGCCCTACGCGTGGGTCGCGCATGGCGTTCGGACGCCTGGCCGGCTCGTACACCGCGGTCATCTACTGGCTCTCGAACCCCGTGTGGATCGGCGGCACGCTGGCGGCGACCTCCGTGGCGGCCATCAACAGCCTGATCCTCAAGGAGCCGATGAGCACCGGCTGGTCCATCGTCGTCGGGCTCGTCGTCGTCTGGGTGACCGTGATGCTGTCCATGATCGAGATGAAGTACGGCAAGTGGACCGGCATCATCGGCACCATCGTGCGCCTGCTCACGCTCTTCATCTTCCTCGCGCTCGTCGTCGTCTTCCTCGTCCAGAACGGCAAGCCCGAGGGGACGATCACGGTCTGCGAGCCTCAAGCCGTCACTCCTGGGGTTCCTGGCCGTCATCGGCCTGCTGCAGTTCATGTTCGTCGGGTTCGAGCTCTCCAGCGGCGCGGCTGAGGAGATGACGAACCCGCAGAAGGACGTCCCCAAGATGATCCTCCGCTCGGGCCTCATCGCCGCCGCCATCACGGGCTCGATGATCCTCGGCGTGCTGCTCGTCCTGAACGGCGACGCGCTCTCGAGCGTGGCCGGCTTCCCCGACGCCTACAACTCGGTGGCCAGCGTGCTGGGCGGCGCGCAGACGGCGTTCAACTGGTTCATCTGCGCGCTCATCATCCTCACCATCATCAGCGCCGGCGGCGTGTGGCAGCAGGGCGGCGTGCGCATCCAGGCCGTGGCCGGCCTGGACGGCGCGGCGCCCCTCTGGTTCGGCAAGTTCAGCAAGCAGGGCACGCCGCTCACCATGAACATCCTCTCGGCGATCATCGGCTCCATCTTCGTGGTGCTCGTGTTCCTCATCGCCGAGGGCAGCCTCGCGACCTTCTTCGGCATCATGGTCTCGGTCATCATCTCGCTCACGGCGATGATGTACGTCTTCCAGATCCCGGCCGTGATCATGCTGCGCAAGAAGTACCCGGACCACCACCGGCCGTTCCGCGTGCCCGGCGGCCGGTTCTTCCTGTGGCTGTGCGTGATCGGCGCCGAGACGATCGTGATCATCACCATCATCACGCTGCTGTGGCCCGGCCTGCTCGACAACGCCCTGGGCCAGCCCTACGACATCAACTACTGGTGGGGAGTGTCCCGAGCCTACTTCGAGACCGTGACGCTGGGCATCGTCGGCTTCTTCCTGGTGATGGCGGTCCTGTTCTGGGCCATCGGCAAGCGGAACATCAAGAAGGGCCTCATCGGCGAGAACGACCTGCTGGCGATCGACCCCGAGGCGCTGAAGGAAGCTCAGGCGCTCGAGGCCGGCGGCTGTGGTCGGCGAGCCGGTGCCCGAGGAGGCCTGATGGCGACCGCGCCCGAGACGACCGGGACGCGCGGCGGCGAGGCGAAAGCCTCGCCGCCGCGCCAGCCGCTCGCGCCGATGCGCACGGACTTCCCGTGGCGCTTCCACGACGAGGCCGGGCTGGAGCCGCTGCACGAAGCCACCCTGCGGCTCCTCGAGACCACGGGCATGCGCTTCGAGTCGCCCAAGGCGCTCGCGATCCTGAAGAAGGCCGGCGCGAAGGTGGACGAGGGCTCCGACCTCGTCCGCCTGCCCCGCCGGCTCGTCGAGGAGGCGCTCGCGCCGGCGCCGCGGCGAGTTCACGCTCGGCGCCCGGGACGCCTCGTGCGACCTCGCAGCTCGGCTCGGGCTTCACCTACGGCACCACCGACGGCTGCGGCGTGGAGGTCGTCGACTGGCACACCGGCGAGCGCCGCTCGTCCACCAAGGCCGACCTCGAGGCCGTCACGCGCATGCAGGACTGCCTCGGCTCCATCTGCTACTGGTGGCCGACGGTGAGCGCCGGCGACTGCGGCGAGACCGCCCAGCTGCACGAGATCGAGGCCGGCTGGAACAACACGAGCAAGCACCTCATGGGCATGGTGCAGGGCGAGACGCTCGCCAGGGCGGCCGTCGAGATGGCGACCGCGGTGGCCGGCGGGGCCGAGGAGCTCCGCCGCCGGCCCGTCATGAGCGACCTCATCGGCACGGTCTCGCCGCTCGATGCACGACAGGGACGGCATCGAGGCCGGCCTGGTCTTCGCCGAGGCCGGCGTGCCCGTCTGCTACGTCACCATGCCGAACCTCGGGCACGACGGCGCCGGCCACCAAGGCCGGCGCGTTCATCGTCGGCGCGGCCGAGATCGTCGGCGCGGCGGTGCTCCACGAGCTCGCCGCGCCCGGAGCGCCGGTCATCGGGTCGATCATGCAGATCTACGCCGACCCGCGCACGGCGCTCACCCTGACCTCACCGCTCGACGACCGCTGCCGGTTCCTCGCCACCGAGCTGCTGCACAGCTTCGGCATCCCGGCGCTGGGGCCGTTCGGCGGCACCGACGCGCACGGCGCCGGGCACCTGGCTCGCCGGCGTCGAGACCATGCTGCAGCTCCTGCAGCTCCCGCTCGACGGCTGCGAGCTGTACACCGGCATCGGGCTCACCAACACGTACCAGGTGTTCACGCCCGAGAACCTGATCCTCGACGACGACCTCTACCACCGCGCCAGGCACGCGTTCCTCGACATCCCCATGGACGACGGAGTCGCTCGCGCTGGACGTGATCGACGCCGTGGGTCCGGGCGGGCACTTCCTCGCCCAGCCGCACACGCGCCGGCACATGCGCGACGCGGTGCTGCGCGCGGTGAGCCAGGAGATCGGCGCGGACGGTCAGCACTACCGCGACCCGGTCGAGGTCGCGCGCGAGCGGGCGCTCGACATCCTGGAGAACTACCGGCCGGAGCCGCTCGCCGGCGACGTGCACGACGAACTGCGGCGCATCGTCGACGCGGCCGACGCCGCCGTCAAGGGGTAGCCGCGCCGCGCCGGAGAGTCACGGCGTGCGCGAAGAGGGGCGGGCCTCGGTCTTCCGGGTCCCGCCCCTTTTCGTCGGTCAGAACGCCGGATCGGGAGACGCCGTCGGCGGGGCCGCGGCCGGAGCCGCCGTCGTCTCGGCCTCCGGCGCAGGCGTCGCCGGCGGCGGATCCGGCGCCACCACCAGCCTCACCGTCCCGAGCTTGACCCCGTCGGCCCGGTAGACCACCGTGCCCACCACCTTGCCGTCGGCCGGTCGCTGCGAGAAGCTCGCCGGCAGCACGAACGTGGGCCGCACGGGAGCCGCGCTGCGCACCACCGCGATGAGCGACGTCTGCGCGGCGATCCGCACCTCTCCCCCGCCGGTAAGCGGTACGGCGGCCAATGATGTCGCCCTCCGTGACCACCGTCTTCTCCTCGTACAGCGTGGACGCCCACTCGAACAGAGCCACGTGGTCCCGCGCGTCCTGGTCCCGCGAGGGCGAGGCCAGCGTGGCGGTGATGAACGGTCGCAGCCCGGGCTGGCCCGAGCCGACCAGGCAGAAGCTCGCGGCGCCGGTGTACCCGCACTTGATCCCGTCGGCCCAGTCCCAGTGGAGCAGCAGGTTGTTGCACGTCACTTCCAGCGCCTTGTCGCCGTCCCAACGGATGAGCGCGTGCTGGCGGCCCACGATGTCGCGGAACGTGGCGTTGCGCATGGCGTAGCGCCCGAGCCTGGCCAGGTCGGCGACCGACGAGTGGTGGTACGGGTCGCGGTGGCTCCCGGTGCAGTTCATGTAGTGCGTGTCGTGGAGCCCGAGCTTGTGCGCCCTCGCGTTCATCAAGCCGACGAACGCGGTCTCGCTGCCCGTGACCCCGTAGGCGAGCGTGAGGCCGCAGTCCTGGGCGCTCTTGAGCATCAGCCCCAGCAGAGCCTGTCGCACGGTGATGCGCTCGCCGGGCTCGAGCCCGATGCCGCTGCTGTAGTCGACGGCGGCAGGCGCCGTGAGCCAGCGACCGAGGTTCGGGGACTTCTGGATGGCGAGCAGGGCCGTCATGATCTTGGTGGTGGACGCCATGGGCCGCTCGTCGTGGATGCCTTTGCCGTAGAGCACCCGGCCGGTGACGCGGTCGATGATGATCGCCGACGGCGCGGACGGCGGAGGCGCCGGCACCGGGTCGTCGGCCGCCGCCGCCTGCGGCGCCGCGAGCCACGCGGCCGCGAGCACGGCGACCAGCAGCGCGCGCGCCGCTGACCAACGTCGTGCGCCGCGCGTGGCGCACGCGCGGCGGGTGTGCCCCTCCCTCCACATGTCTTCGAGTATAGCCGAGCCCGGGGCGGACGCGGACCGACGGGGCCAGAGGCGAGACCGCCCGGACGCGCGGGACCGAGCGACGAGGGGGCGGCGGGCCGATGGCCCGCCGCCCCCTCCGAGACAGCCGCGATGCTTGAGGCGGCGGCGCGTCCGGGGGCGGGCCTCCCGCCCCTCCCCGCGCCGCTCAGGCCGTCAGTAGCCCGAGGTCCGCTCCTTGAAGAGCTCGACCGAGTTGATCGGGATGTCGAGCACCTTGCTGATGTTGAACTTGGCCTCCATCATGCCCGGCAGCGCCGGATGCGTGGACGAGGTCATGGTGAGAAGGCCGAGGCCGTGGTCCTGCCGGATGGTCTCCATGGCGACCGGATCGCTGAGGTCGCGCGTGGTGCAGCCGAGCTTGCCGGCCACGTACTCCTTGGCTTCCTTGAGACGCATACGCCTGGTCATCTGCATCCGAGCGACGAGGTCTCCCGCCGCCCGCATACCGCCCATGCCGGACGCCTGCGTGTGGGCTCCCTCCATACCGAGAGGGTCGCCCGTGCCCACCTAGTACCCGTCGATCTTGAGGATCTCGACGAACGCCTTGCTGGCCCGCGACGTGGCGTCGGCGGGCGGGAACAGGCACGTCGGCACGCCGCCGACGCCCATGCCCACGTTCACGTGGACCGGGATCGTGGCGACCTCGGCGGCCGGCTTGATGAAGGTGATCGCCCGGGCGATGTTCCAGGCGGTCGACTTGCCGGTGTTGATGTTGACGGCCGGCCCGTAGATGCTGGCGCCGGCCGCGGTGACCATCTCGAGCTGCTTCTTGGGCCACATGCCGGCGAGGCGCTCGCCGTCGAACTCGAGCTGGCCGTGCATGCCGAGCACGAACTCGCTGGCCATGCCGATCTCGATGCCCAGCCACGGGTACTTCTCGCGAAGCATGCGGCAGGCGGTGAGGGCGGCGAGGAAGTCGGCGTCGCCCGCCGCCCCCGTCGTGTCCATGTCGATGCCGTCGGCGCCGGCCTCGATCATGGCGTCGGCGACGAAGTTGATGTCCTCGACCAGCATCCCGCAGGCCTCGACCTGGGCGTCGCGCGCCTCGTCGATCTTGCCCATCGGCAGCAGCTCGGACCAGTTGGGGATGGGGCCGTCCGGCTTCGAGTAGCGGCCCAGGTCGGGCATGGCGCCGTACTGCACCGGGTTGGTGAGCAGCGCCTGCGCGATCTTCATGCTCTGGCCCTCGTGGGCCACGTTGGTCTTGACGGCCTTGTACGAGTAGTCGGCCTGCCACAGCTCGGGCATGTCGACGCCGAGCAGCGTCTCGTAGCTCTGCAGGTCCTGCACGCGGTTGCCGATGTGCTTGGTCCCGGTGCCGTCGTTGCTCAGCACGACCTCTTCGCCGATGTCGACGGCGGTGAAGCGCGCGGCGGATGCGTAGATGTCGAGCAGGTGATCCAGCTCGTCCTGCGTCAGTTCGGGGACCTTGGCCTTCTTGGCCGCGATCTGGGTGCCAGCCTCGAGATCGGCCTTGATCTCCGAGCGCGTCATCTCGACGAGCGACCCGTCACCCATGCGAGTGGGGATCTTGGGCTCCAACAGCATCACCTCCGTGCTTCGTCCGGATCGACCGCCTGCGCCGTGGCGCGTGCGAGGCCCGCGAGCTACCACGTTGGGAGCGAAGCGATGCGACCACTGTACGGCGGGCCTCCGCGCGCCAGTCTATCGCCCGGCGTTCGGGGCGCGCTACCGGACTCTCCCGGCAGCGACGCGTCGCGAGAAGGCCCCGTCACGGAGCAAGCGCAGCGGCCCGCACGTTGACGAACGGCAACATCGGCAGGCGCCACTTCGCCGTGTCCGTGGGCACCGTCACGCCTGCCGCCGACCTGCCCTCCCCGAGCGAGACGGTGACCGCGGCCGAGGCGGACCACACCGCGACGAGCACGGCGGCAACCCCGTCGAGACCACGCCCCCTCCGCATCCCGGCCCCCGTCTGAGGTCGGCCTGTAGAGGCTTCCGCCGAAGAGGCCCGCTGCCCTTGCGGTGGCGGGCCACTGCTAGCTGGACTGGGAGCCGCCCGCCGCAGCTCGGGAGAATGCTGACAAGTCAGCCGTCCAAGACGTGCCTACCTTGTCGCTTCCCCAGCACGTCACGCCGGAATGCATCCCTAGCGTGTCGCGCTGCGCCATGCCGAGCATCTGCGACGGGCACCTTGATACTGCGCGCCTTGGGTGGCGGCCACAAGCGTTGGCCCCAGCGTTCGAGCAACGAGGCCCACCGCCCTCACAGGTGGCAGGCCTCTCATCGTCCCGGGCCGGATGCTCTGGCGGATCAGTACCTGATGGTGCCGCTGAACTCGAAGATGACCGGCCACACCATCACATCGAGGCCCATGTACTGGAGCGACGGCGCGATGTCGATGTCGCCAGATACGTGGGCGAAACGGCCGGTGCCGCCGGTGATCGTCGCGACCATCCACAGGTCGTACCAGTCGCCGATGTCCGGCGGCAGGATACCGCCACCGTGGTACGCGATCAGGATCGTGTCGCCGTTCGCGGCAGTCAGCTTCATGTCGCCGCCGAAGTCCATAGCGGTCGCGTGTTTCGCGTACAGCACGCTTCTGCCCATGTGCGTGAGTTCGCCGGCGGCGTTGGAGATCGTGTACAGGTAGGGCGGCAGCGGATTGCCCGGGACGTACGTGATCGTCCCGCGCAGGGTGCCGTGGAACGGCCGCGCCTTTGTCTTGGCGCCGGCTGTGGCGCTGAAGGCCATCAGCATCAGGCCGAGCACCAGTACCAGGATGACTCCCGCGACAACGCGGTGCTTGCCCGAATGGTTCCTCATCGTTCTCACCTCCTCTCCACGTAAAGGACAGCACAGGTGAGCGGCGGCGTCATCACCGGAATCCGGTGATTGTTGGCCGACGGCCCCCGTAGGAGCCGCACTGTGGCCCGAGGACCGTGCGGGCCACGGCGGCCGCAGCCGTCGCGCCGGGTTGCCACGGCCGCGGCCCGCGCCGGCGCCGAGGAACGCGACATCATGTGCCAGACGGGACACCGCTCGATGGTCATGGTCAGTCGCTACATACGCGATGGGAGTCTGTTCCGCAGCAACGCGGCGTCGGTGGTCGGCCCATAGAGCCGACAGCCGAAGAGGCCGCTGCCCTCACGGGTGGTGGGCCTCTCCGGCGGGCGAGCGTTCCGTTCGCGGCCGCGAGCCGAGGAGCGCGTCACTCCACGTACATGTCGAAGCTGTAGTCGAGCCAACCCTGCCCACCGGCGGCGGTGTGCGTGGGCCGGGCGGGGTCGCCGGAGTACAGCAACTCGTTGACCGGGCGCCCCGTCCACCAACTCTCCGTCACGGTGTACTTGCCCGCCTTCGGGAACGGGCCCACGGGCAGCATCACGTTATTGCCGTAGACCCCGGCGCCGATCGCGGGGTTGAAGGGCGCCGGCGTCCAGTCGGTCATCCAGAACCACTGGTAGAAGTCGTTCCACCACTTGTCCCAGATGTAGGGCCCCGTCCAGTGTGCTTTCACGGTCGCGGGGCCGTAGTGCTTGCTGTAGCCGTTCGGACCCGTCACGTCGTAGGTGAAGAGTACGTTCTTCGGAGCGTTGCTCATGAAGCCGTAGCCGACGCCGATCCACATCGCCATGAGCCTGACCTTGCGGTTTCTCGGGACCGCTCTGAACCAGTCCTTGACGTCCGGGTCGTCGGGGTCGAACGACTGGTAGAAGGTCGCTTCGTCGGCGAACTCCCCGGTCGACGGTGCGTACTCCCACCACCAGGCATCCCAGACGGTCGCAAAGTCGGTGGGCGGGCGGTAGGTCTGCACCTTCTTGCCTGCGAGGGCGGGCGCGGCAAGCACGCCCATGCAGACCGCAGCACAGATGAGCAGCAGCGTGAAGCGTTTCATCGAGCACCTCCAGTCGAGATGACGCGCAGAGCCGATCGCAGTACTGCCCAGTGATGTGTGCCGGCATCTCCCCCTTTGTGGCCCTGCCCCCGTGCGGTTCCGTCCCGAAGAGCACAAAGACAACCCGCGCGCCGGTCTGACCAGTGGCTCCCCGCCGGCTGCGGTGGCCGCAGTGACACGCTCAGCGAATCGACGCCTCCCACGTCTCACTATCCGCGTCCAACGCACCGCTGTCTTCACCGAAATCCGGTGATTTCTGGCTGCCGGTGAGCGTGACAGATCGCAGTCGGTGTTCAGTGCGGTGGGCGAAGTCCCCAAAACGGTGGCTGGTCACTGAAGAGGCCCGCTGCCCTCACGGGTGGCGGCCATCCGCGCACATCGCTTCGGTGTGCTGGTCAGGCCACCGGCTTCGCTGGATGCGAATGACGCCGCAGCATGGTCATGACGAATGAGACCGCAGTCCCGATAATGCCGACCGCGAGGCCAGCAAGGCCCAGCACCGCCACGTAGTATGCGGGGCCGCCGTCGCCGCCAAGGGAGGGGAACAGACCGGCGAGGACTCCGGCCAGCAAGAACAAGAGCACCGATGCGCAGCATACGAGCAGGAACCGCCACGTCCATTTCCACTGTGATGTCGAGAGTGCCTCAAACATGACCTCTGCTCCTTTCTGGCCCCGGCTCCGAGGAGCACCCTCAGAAGCGCAGAGACCGGCCCATCGGGCCGGTCTCACCAGTGGCTCCCCGCCGGCGTGTGGTGGCCGCGTACGTGCCGCCGACGGATCAGAGCCTCCCGTTCTAGGAACTGCCACTCAGAAGTCTCCTATGTGACCGGTGTACGCCCGACCGCTCACCGGTTCAAGCGTTTGCGGCTGTAGCGGGACGAGCGGCATGACGCCTGGCCAGACGTTCCACGCGTGTGGGCGAAGTTGCCAAGACTGTGGGCCTGTCGCTGTCTGAGCGTTGTCACCCTCGCCTTCCCGCGACTCCTTTCATAGCTTGCGATCACGCTACGAGTGGAGGGACTTATGGTGCAGACGATCTCGAGCTCCTGCTCGCAGAGTTGCAGACTGATGAGTGCGCGAGCGTCGCCTTCAAGATCCACCAGGCCCTCGAGCTCGCTCAGGACCACCTCATGGACGCAGCAACCGGCGCCGGCAGTAGCGCCGTGGATGCCGCCGCTGAGCAGATCACCGACGCCATCGAGCTTCTGGGAGGGCTACAGGGTGCGGCTGGAAGAACTTCGCGTCGGACTGGCCACATTGGCTCTCCGCGCCGGTATCCACCCTAGGGTCGTGCAGGAGCGGCTCGGCCACGCGAACATCCGCATCACGCTGGACACGTACTCGCACGTCCTGCCCGATCTGCAGGAGTCGGCCGCGGAGCTCGTGGCCGCGATGATCGAGGCAGCCGCTGAGGGGCAAGAGGGAGAGGCGTGAACCCTCGGAGTACAAAGGGAGTACAAACGGGCCTCGCCAGTGGCTCCGAAGTACCGATTTCGTGACTACTGGAGCCGGCGGGCGGGTTCGAACCGTCGACCTACCGCTTACAAGGCGGTTGCTCTGCCAACTGAGCTACGCCGGCCCGCCGACAGTCTACCTCAGGCGGCGACGCCTCTTACCCACGGCTATACTCACGCAATGGAGGAGAAGACACAGGGCGGACGGCGCCGGCGCTCGTTGCGTGCAGCCGGCGCGACGGCTCTGACAGCCGCAGTTGTCGTCGCTGCAGCGGTCGCCGCGGCGGCGGTCCTTGCCGCCCCGGCGACACCCCCGGCGAGCTCCACCGCGACCTCGGCGCCTGTGTCGGCCAAGGCCGCAGCCCCCACCGTCAAGGCGCTCAGCGGTATCGTCATGCGGCGCGCCGAGAGAGGCGAGGTGCTCTGGACCAAGAGCCCCGACCTGCGCCTCGCGCCGGCCTCCTGCACCAAGATCATGACCGCTCTCCTGGTGCTGGAGCACTTCAGCGGCCACCTCGACCGGTACGTCCGCGCACCTGCCGGCGTGACCGAGCAGCAGACGGTCGCCATCGGGCTCCGCCCGGGCGACCGCATCACCGTCCGCCAGGCCCTGCGCGCGACGCTCGTCAAGAGCGCCAACGACGCCACGCTCACCCTCGCCGTCGCCGTCGACGGCAGCGAAAAGGCGTTCGTGCGGCGCATGAACCGGCGCGCCGCCCAACTCGGGCTCGGCAACACTCACTTCGTCAACAGCCGAGGCAAGGACGCGAGCAGGCACTACTCCTGCGCCCGCGACCTCGGCGAACTCGGCCGCTACGTGTGGAACAAGTCGGGCGTGTTCCGCGACATCGTCGCCACCAGGTCGACCGTCGTCACCTGGCCCCCGTCCCACCGCGTGCGGGTCACGTCGCACAACCGTCTGCTCGACCTGACGTGGGGCGACGGCATCAAGACCGGCGCGACCACCAAGGCCGGCAAGGTCCTGGTCGGCTCGGGCACGCCGAGCGGCGTATCGGGTCAGGTGCCCCTCATCGTCGTCACCATGAAGGAGCCGTCACGCGACCAGGAACTCAAGGACGCGGTCGCGCTGTTCCAGTGGGGCGCGGCCCAATGACGCTGGCGGCGCGGCGGGCGGGTGGCGCCGGCCCCGCCGCGCGGGCGGCGCTCGCCGTCCTGGCCGCGCTCGCCGCGACGGCGCTCGCCGCGGCGCTCGTCGCCTGTGGCGGCGAGCCTGCGGCGAGCCCCTCGCCCTCGCCCATCGGCACCGCCCCGCCGGAGGTCAAGGCGTGGAGCGGCATCCTCATCGAGCGCGAGTCCGGACGCGTGCTCTGGACCAAGGACCCCGATCGCGAGCTCGCACCTGCCTCCTGCACCAAGATCATGACCGCCCTGCTCACGCTGGAGCACGTCAAGGACCTGGACGCCTACGCCACGGTGCCCGACATCCCCCTGCCGCAGAAGGTCGGGGTCGACCTCGTCCCCGGCGACCGCATCACCATCCGCGAGGCGCTCACGGCTCTCCTGGTCAAGAGCGCCAACGACGCTGCGATCACCCTCGCCACCTACGTCGCCGGCAGCGAACCGAAGTTCGCGAAGCTCATGAACCGGCGCGCCCGGCAGCTCGGCCTCACGCACACCCACTTCATGAACAGTCGAGGCACCCCGGAGGACGGGCACTACTCGTCCGCGAGAGACCTGGCCGGCCTCGGCCGGGTGGCCATGCGCAACGCCACCTTCCGGGAACTGGTGAGCACCAAGGAGGCGGTCATCCGCTACCCGCCCGACGCCGCGGTGCCCGTGGAGAACCACAACCGCCTGCTCGACTACCCTTGGGGCGACGGCATCAAGACCGGCGCCACGGACAAGTCGGGCAAGGTACTGGTCGGCTCCGGCAAGCCCGGCGCGATCGCGCTCATCGTGGTGACCATGCACGAGCCCACGCGCGAGCAGGAGGTCAAGGACGCGGTCGCACTCTTCGAGTGGGGCACGGCCGAGTACCTGCGGCGCTCGGCCGCCTCGTCACCCTCGCCCTCGGGCTCTCCCTGACGCGGTCGCGGCCGCCCGTCAGACCGGCCGCGACTCGCGCTTCCGGGTGAGCGCGTCGAAGCGCTCGACCGACCGCACCGGCACGTCCAGCAGGCGGGCGATGTTGACCTTGGCCTCCAGGGCCAGCGCGTCCTCCAGCGTCGCCGTGTCCTCCGTCGGGATCGTGCCGAGCCCGAGGTCCCGTCGCACCTCCGCCATGGTCACGGGGTCACTCAGGTCCTCCGCCCCGACCCCGAGCCTGCCGGCCACGTAGGCCTTGGCCTCGGGGAGCCGCATCCGCCGCGTCAGTTGCATGCGGGCCACCAGATCTCCGGCGGCCCGCAACCCGCCCATGCCCGACGCGACACCGTGGCCGATCCCCTGGCTGTGGTTGTCGCCTGCTCCGATCTACAAGCCGTCGAGCCGCAGGATGTCCACGCAGGCGCGCGAGGCGCGCGAGACTGCGTCCACCGGCGGGAGCGCGTGCATGGGGCAGCCGCCGACGCCCATCCCGCCGTTGAGATGCACGGGCACCTCGGCGGCGTCGGTACACGGCTTGACCACCGTGCACGTGCGCGCGACGTTCCAGGCCACGGACTTGCCGGTGTCGACATTCACGGCCGGCCCGAACACGGAGACGCCGGCCTTGGCCGCCAGGCGCATCTGGCCGGCCGGCCAGAGCCCGGCCAGCCGCACCCCGTCGTACTCGAGCTCGCCGTGCATGCCGAGCACGAACTCGCCGGCCATGCCCAGCTGGATGCCCCAGTCGGGGTACCTGGCGCGGATACGCTCGACCGCTTTGAGGGCGGCCAGGAAGTCGGCGTCGCCTGCCGCCCCGCACGTGTCGAGGTCGATGCCGTCCGCGCCCGCCGCATACATGCCGTCGGCGACGAACACGATGTCCTCCACGGCCTGCTCGACCGCCTGCTCTTGAGCCTCGCGGGCCTCGGCGATGCGAGCCAGCGGCAGCAACTGCGACCAGTTGGGTATGGGACCGTCCGGAGCCGTGTACCGCCCCAGGTCCGGCATGGCGCCGTACATGCACGGCACGGTGAGCACGAGCTGCGCCTGCCGCATGATCTCCTGCTCGAACGGCAGCACCGGCTTGATCGGCTTGAACGAGTAGTCGTGGTGATACAGCTCCACGGTGTCGGTGCACACCGTCTGCTCGAACGTCTGCAGATCGTTGATGCGCGAGCCCACGTCCTGGCTGCCGACGCCGTCGGACGTGAGCACCACCTCGTCGCCGATGTCGACGGCGCTGAACCGTGCCCGGCTCGCGAAGATGTCCACCAGGTGCGCGACCTCGTCGTCGCAAAGCGGCTCGACCTTGGCGCGCCGCGCCCCGGCCTCGGTGCCGGCGCGGACCTCGGCCTCGATCTCGTCCCGGCTGAGCCGTACCAGGGAGCCGTCGCCCATGCGGGTCGGAATGCGGTCCATGTCCCCCCTCCCTGTCTTCGTGGATCACGTACCTCGAGGCTACAGGTCGCTCTCCCCGCTGTCAGCGGCAGATACTTCGGCAAAGTTGACGGGATGGGACGGCAAACGTGAGAGGAGCGGCGATGCGGGCCCGGCCGGAGCCTTAAAGGGGCGAGGCCCCGCGGGGAACGGGGCCTCGTACAAGGGCTTTGGGGCAAACCCTCGTGGTGGGGGGTCTTCGCTTGCCAGCGAAAGGAGCCATCCACAGAATGCCCCGCCCATGTTGCGAACGTGTGAAGCCGGGCGAACTGGCGCGAAGCTACCATTGCCAGAGGGTTAGGACGAAGGCGCTCCGAGCGTGCGCGCTTCGGAGGGACCTGAAGCAGAGCAGCGCGGATCCCTGTGGGTGGGGTGGGATCCGCGCCTGGAGATGGCCGAAGGCCGACGAGCCGGGCCGCTTTTGGGGGCGACCGCCCGCCGGCCCTCAGGCCGTGGTTCGCCCGGGGCCGGGGCGAACCAAGAAGATAGGAGGTACCAGCACTAGGCTGGCAGCGGGCTTCTCGGAGACGGGAAGCGTCGCAAGACGGACATTAGGAGCGGTGTGTTGAGCATTGGTTAACCAAATATTAACCAATGTTAACTGAGCAGCCAATCTAACCTTCCTCACCGTCGATGCTTTGGTGAGGTTCCGACTCGCTTTGAGCAACATGGCACGGCAGCGCGCGGCTCTCCGGTGTTCACCTGAGATCGCGGAGCAGTTCAAGCCAGAGAAAGCTGCTCGCCGCGCGCGTCTTGCTCACCCTCCAGCAACTGGTGCAGGCCGTCCTCGTCCACCACAGTGACGCCGAGAGCCTGCGCCTTCGTGAGCTTGGAGCCGGCGTCCTCGCCGGCGACCACGTAGTCCGTCGCTTTGCTCACGGAGCTGCTCACGCGCCCGCCGGCGGCCTCGATCAGGCCCTGCGCCTGGCCGCGGGTGAGCGTCGGCAGCTTGCCGGTGAGCACGATCGTCTTGCCGGTGAGCGGACCCGACGGCCTGGCGGGCGCGTCCTCCACCAGACGAACGCCCGCCGCACGCAGCTTGTCGATCGTCTCGCGGTTGTGGGCGTCGCCGAGGAACTGCTCCACCGCCTCGGCGACCACAGCGCCGATGCCGGGCACCTCGGCGAGGTCCTCGGCGCTCGCGGCCATGAGCGCGTCCATGCTGGGGTAGCGCTCAACCAGCGCCTGCGCCGTCACCGACCCCACGTGCCGGATGCCGAGCGCGAACAGCGTGCGTGCGAACGGCCGCTGCCTGGACTCCTCGATGGCGGCGAGCACCTTGTCGGCGCGCTTGGCCTCGACGATCTCCTGCTCGCCGTCCTCGTTCTTGCGGGTCTTGGCGCCGAACCCGGGGAGAGCGGTGACCTCGCCGCCCTCCAGCCGCACGAAGTCGTCACGCTGCAGGTCGTACAGGTCGGCGACGTTGCGGATGAGTCCCTGCCCGTGCAACAACGCCACCGTCTCCTCGCCGATGCCCTCGATGTCCATCGCGCCCTTGCTCACGAAGTGCTTGATGCTCTCCACGAGCTGGGCGGGGCAGGAGCGGTTGGGGCAGCGCACGGCCACCTCGCCGGTCTCGCGCACGGTCTCGGAGCCGCAGGCCGGACAGACGCGCGGCAGGTCGTACTCCGGCAGCGCCTGGTGCCGCGCCTCGCGGCTCACGCGGCGCCCCTCCCCGTCGTCGGTCTCGCCCGTGGTGACCGGGCCGACCACCTGCGGGATCACGTCCCCCGCGCGCTGCAGGATCACGTCGTCCCCGGCGCGGATGTCCTTGCGACGGATGTCGTCCACGTTGTGGAGCGTGGCGCGCTCCACCGTCACACCGCCGACGAACACCGGCTCGAGCACCGCGAACGGGGTGAGCACGCCGGTCCTCCCCACGTTGACCTCGATGCCGCGCAGGCGCGTGACCACGGTGGTGGGCGCGAACTTGAAGGCGATCGCCCAGCGCGGATCGTGCGCCACGCTGCCGAGTACGCGCTGTACGTCGAACGCGTCGACCTTGACCACGGCCCCGTCGATGTCGTAGTCGAGCTCGCCGCGGCGCTCCTCCCAGCGCCGGCACGCCGCGGCGACCTGCTCGATGCCGTCCACCGTGACGATGCCCGGGTTCACCTTGAAGCCCGCAGCGCGCAGCCACTCGAGGGCGCTGGTGTGGTCGGCCAGGTCCAGCCCCTCGGAGTAGCCGACCGCGTAGCACCAGACGTCGAGGGGGCGAGAGGCGGCGAGCCTGGGGTCGAGCTGGCGGATGGATCCGGCCGCCGAGTTGCGGGGATTGACAAAGGCGGGAAGCCCGTCGGCGATGCGCTGCTCGTTGAGCCGCGCGAACGCGGCGAGCGGCAGGTAGACCTCGCCGCGCACCTCCACCACCGGCGGTGGGTCGGGCACGCGTAGTCGCAGCGGCACCGAGCCCACGGTGCGGAGATTGGCCGTGACGTCCTCCCCCACCTCACCGTTGCCGCGCGTGGCCCCGACGGTGAACACGCCGTCGCGGTAGGTGAGCGAGATGGCGAGGCCGTCGATCTTGGGCTCCACCACGTAGCGCAGCCGGACCTCGTCCAGGCCACGCGCCTCGAGGAACCGGCGGTTGCGCTGGTCCCAGGCCAGCAGTTCCTCTTCGTTGCGTGCGTTGGCGAGCGAGAGGAGCGGCTCCAGATGGCGATACTGGGTGAAGCCCTCGAGCGGAGGCGCGCCCACGCGCTGCGTGGGAGAGTCGGCGGAGCGCAGCTCGGGGTGCTCCTCCTCCAGCGTCTGGAGCTCGCGGTACAACGCGTCGTACTGGGCGTCGTCGACCTCCGGGCGGTCGAGGACGTAGTACAGGTACGCGTGGTGGTTGATGGTCTCTCGCAGGACGGCGGCCCTGGCCGCCGCGTCAGCCTCGCTCACCGCATCCCCCTTGTGGGCCGCCGCGCCCGGCGCGGCGGCGTCGTCCCGCTTGGTGGTACCCGGCCCCGGGGCCGGGCTCACGCGCCTCTCGTGACGGCGGCCGCGCCCCCGCCGCCCAGGCAGAGGGCGAGCAGCTCGTCGGGCCGGTCGAGCCAGTGGTCCGGCCGCGCCGCGAGGAGCTCCTCGCGGCCGAACACGCCCCACGCCACGGCCGCGGTCGCCATACCGGCCGCGCGGCCGGCCTCGATGTCGAACGGGCTGTCGCCGACGTAGACCGACCCCTCGGCGGAGGCGCCGAAGCGCTCCAGGCACAGGAGCAGCGGCGCCGGCGACGGCTTGTGCTCGGTGGTGTCGCTCGCCGTGACCACCACCTCGAAGTGCTCGCGCAGCCCGACGGCGCGGAACGCCATCTGCGTGGTGTCCGCGCTCTTGCTGGTGACGATGCCCAGCCGCTTGCCCGCCCCGCGCAACGCGTCCAGCACCTCGGAGACGCCTTCGTACCCGCGGATGAGCTCGTCGTGGCGGCGATGGTTGTACTCGCGGTAGGTGTCGTACAGCGCCTGCGCCCGGTCCTCCGATAGGCGCCGCATCTGCTCCATGAGCGGCCGCCCGACGCCGGCGAGGATCACCTCGTCGGGCAGTTCCTCCTCCAGCACGACCCGCGTGGCGTGGCGGAACGACTCGACGATGAGCTCCACGGTGTCGACCACGGTGCCGTCGAGGTCGAAGACGACGGGGTCGTAGCCGCTACTGGTCACGGAGGCGCTCCAGGTCGAGGTCCCAGCTCGCGAGGTCGGCGAGCAGGTCGGGGTCGAGCAGGTCGTAGCGCAGCGGGGTGACCGCGACCGCGCCGGACGCGACGACGTCGAAGTCGGTGTCGACCCAGTCGCCGGACGCCGGGTGCTCGCACGCGAGGTAGTGCTCGCCGGCCGGGCCTGTCTCGTCCTCGGCGAGGAACACGTAGTCGTAGGCGCTGGCGCCGCCGAGCCTGGCCGGCCGGATGCCGGTGATGCCGGCCAAGGGCCGGTCCGGAAGGTTGATGTTGAGGATGCTGTGCCGCGGCAGCCCCCGCTCGACGACGTGGCCCACCATGGCGCGGAGGATGGGCACCGCCTCGTCGAGCCAGCCGGGCTCGAGCTCCTCGACCGAGAAGGCGAGCGCCGGGTGCCCGCGCAGGGCGGCCTCGAACGCGGCGCCGACGGTGCCGGAGTACGTGGCGTCGGCGCCCATGTTGCCGCCGGCGTTGATCCCGCTCACGACGAGGTCCGGCACGGGGCAGCGCACGCCGAGCAGCGCGATGCGCACGCAGTCCGACGGCATGCCGTCGCAGGCGAGGCCCTCGTAGCCGTCGCCGAAGGTGCGCCGCTGCAGTCTGAGGGCGCGCCGTATGGTGATGCCCCGCGCCACCCCGCTGGTGTTGCGGTCGGGAGCGATGGTGGTGACCGCGCCGAGCCCGTCGAGAGCGCGGCGCAGCACGGCGATGCCGGGCGCGTCGATGCCGTCGTCGTTGGTGAGGAGGATCTGCAGGGTCACGAGAGCGATTCTAGCGGAAGCCCCGGGTGACATTGCCGCGCGACCGGGATGACGTTGCCGCCCGGCCCTCGAACAGACGCCGGGCCTCCTGTAGCCTCGGACGACGACGCACGCGGGTGCGCCCAGCGGCAGGAAAGCTTACGCCACCGTCGTAGGAGTGCCGAAGGCAAGGCTGAGAAGGGGCCAAGTGACCACAGCGACGCGCGTCTCCAGCGACTGCGACGCCAGACGGCTGGCCGTTCGGCGTGGCGTCGCCCTCCTCGGGACGCTCGTGGGCGTCTCCGTCCTCGTCACGGTGCTCGGACCCGGCTACCTCTGGCCTCTGTTCCTCGTGCCGCTCGTGCTGGCCGCCGTCTTCTTCTTCGAGCTCGGCAGCCTCGTCGTCACCGTCTGGCTGGGCAACTTCTTCGTGCTCTACTACAGCTTCACCGGTCCGGCCACGTCGGAGGCGGTGCGCCAGGCGCTGCTCGGCACCGCCCTCTTCTTCGCCTGCGGCCTGCTGCTGGGCCGCGTCCAGCGCCTCGGCCGCAACACGCAGCGCGAACTGGCCGCGTCCACGCTCACCGACAGGCTCACCGGCCTGTACAACTACGGTACGTTCGTCGACTACCTGCACAACGAGATCACCAAGATCGACCGCTACGGCGGCGAGCTCTGCCTGCTCATGCTCGACCTCGACCACTTCAAGCAGTTCAACGACCGGCACGGCCACGAGGCCGGCAACGAACTGCTCCGCACCCTCGGCGCGGACATCCGGACGCTCGTGCGCACGGCCGACCTCGCGGCGCGCTACGGGGGCGAGGAGTTCGCCGTGCTCATCCGCGGCGACGAGTCGCAGGGCTACGAGCTGGCGGAGCGCCTGCGCCGTGCAGTCGAGACCCGCACCATCGAGGTCCGCGGCGAGCCGGTGTGCACCACGCTCTCGGCCGGCATCGCCACGTACCCGGCCGGCGCGGCCGACGAGGCGGACCTGATCGAGGCTGCGGACGCCGCGCTCTACGAGAGCAAGCGGCGCGGCCGCAACCGCGTCACCATCTTCACGGGAGTCGCCGGCGAGAAGGAACTGCCGGCGAGCCTGAGCGCCTGAGCTTCACTCCGCGAACGTCACCTTCGGCAGCCGCGTATCGGCGCGCGCGAACGCCTCCCCGCAGAACAGCTCGACGCCGTTGCGCGCGAGCAGGTGCTGCTGCGTGGTGTCGCGGACCCCAGTGGCGATGAACTGCGCGCCCACACGGCCGGCGAAGCGCACCAGCAACTGGACCACCTCCACCGCCGTGAGGTCGTCGGCCAGCGCCGGCACGAACACGGGGTCGAGACACAGGAAGTCGGGGCGCGCCTCGGCGATGAGCTCGAGCGCCGTGAACTGCGCCCCGAGCCCGGACACGCAGAGCTGGAACCCCAGGTCGCGTACATCGGCCAGCGTGCGGAGCGTCGAGGCGGTGTTGGTGCCCAGGTCGGAGGCGTCGATGTCGAACACCACGTGCTGCGGCACCAGCTCGGGGTTCAGCGAGTAGAACTCGCTGACGGCGACGACCGCCGCGTTGGGTAGCTCGCCCGCGGCGCAGCCCAGGAACAGCAGGTCGTCGGTGCCCATGCCTGCCGATGCAGAGACCGTCGCCTCCCTCGCGGCGATGCCGTAGGACGCGAGCACCTGCGAGCGGCGCGCCACGTCGAGCAGCACGTCGGGCAGCCGCAGGGGCGAGTAGAACGGACCGCGGATGCTGCTGCGGTAGCCCATGACCTCGCGGGCCTCGGGGTCCACGACGGGCTCGAACAGCGGCTCCAGATCGCCGCGCGAGACGCAGTCGGCCAGGGTGTCCTCGAGGTCCTTGTCGTACAGCACGGCCTGCTCGCCGGCCGCCTGCATGGCGAGCGCCAGCCCGCGCTGCAGGTTCTGCTCGAACGTCTGCGAAGGGTCGGCGGCGAGCACCGCGGAGCCCACCGAGGGGTGCACGCGGTCGTACACGCCTGGAGCGAGGTCGTTGAGGAGCAGCGACTGCAGCCGCTCGTACACGCGCCGGGTGACCGCCGCAAGGTCGTCGTCGGCGATGACGGCGGCGGAGCGCGGCGGGGAGAGCAAGACGATGAACGCGTCGTCGGTGAGCGTGAAGTCGCTGACCACGTCGAGGCGTCGGAGGGTGCTGCCCACCATGCCCTCGAGGTTGGCGGCCACGGCGTCGAGGATGTCGCCGACGATGCGCCAGCCGAACACCGGCTCCAGACGTCCGTAGCGGGCGAGACTCACGTACAGGAGCGCGACCTGGCCGGACTTCTCGAGCTCGAGCCGGATGGAGTCGGCGATCAGGTTGAGCGACGGGAGTCGCGAGGGGCCGTCGCTGACGAGCCCGCGCAGTGTGGTCTGCGCCTTACGAAGGGCCTCGTCTGTCGGTCGCTCCACGGCTCACCCTCCGGATGACTCAGGTCGCCTTCTGCTTCTCCTTGGACTTGCCGTCGTCGGACGACTTGCCCTTGCTCTCGGAGGAGCCGTCGCCGGAGGAGCCCTCGCTGGAACCCGACGTTTCGCCGGACCCCGCGTCCTTGCCGCCGGTGCGGCGGCCGGACCCCTTGCCGTAGTCGGTGGTGTAGAAGCCCGAGCCCTTGAAGTGGATCGCCACCGGGTGGAGCACCTTGCGCAGCGTGCCGCCGCACTTCTCGCACTCGGTGAGCGGATCGTCGCTCATCTTCTGCATGACCTCGAACGAGGCCCCGCACTCGTCACACTGATACTCGTAGATGGGCACGCAGGAGTCTCCCGAACGTGGTCACAAGGGGCCTGAGTGTAGCACAGGCCGGTCGCCGCACGCTGCGCCGCGCGGCCGCCTCAGGGCGCGAACGGCGGCAGGTGGCCGGCCACGACGAGGTCCGGCTCCCAGGCGCGGATGCGCCGCCAGGACTCGAGCAGCGCCGGACCCTCCCAGCCGTCCGGCGCCTCCATGGCGTCGAACCCGGCGCGTCCGGGGCCGATGGTGTCGCCGCAGAGCACGGCGCGTCCGCGGTCGGTGTCCACGGCGAGGCTGATGTGGCCGTCGCAGTGGCCCGGCGTGAGCGCCCACTCCACGCCGGGAGCCAGCTCGCCCGACGTCGCCGGTCAGTCGCTCCAGCGGCAGCAGTTCGAGCACGCCGCCGGCCATGACCCAGTACGGCGACTGCGTCTCGAGCTCGTGCACCACGACGGGCGCCATGAGCGAGGCGCACCCGCCGGCGTGGTCGAGGTGGGCGTGCGTGAGCACCACCAGGTCGACGTCTCCGGCGGAGAGACCCCGTGCCTCCAGGGCCCGGAGCACGGGGTCGTTCTGCAGCGGCAGGCCCGGGTCGACCACGATCGTCCTGGGCCCGCGGAGCAGCACCGTGTTGGGGAACGTCGTCATGCCGACCACGGGCCTGCGCTCGCGCAGGGCGCGGTACTCGAGGAACGCCTCCGGCGAGCGGTGCTCGGGCAGGACCTCCACCGCGTCGCCTTCGACGCTGAAGACGAACCGGGCCGTCGGGATGAGGATGTCGAGCTGGTAGGTCACGTGCCGTCAGAACTCCGTCGTCGACGGGGTCCTCGCGCGCGTACAGGAAGTCGACCTTGTCCAGGTTGAGGATGATGAACGGCGCCGTCTCGACCAGTTCCATGTTGTTCTTGTGGTAGATGCGCACCTTGGACAGCGTGAGCCGGGTGTCGCTGAACGCCCGGATGTAGTCGGAGGGCCGCCGCGAGCTGGCCCGCTGCCCGACGCCGAAGTGGGCGATGCCGATGATCTTGAACTCCCCGATGTACGCCACGACCTCGAGCTCCTTGAACCCGGTGTCGCGCGAGCGCCTCGATGCCGGCCCTGGCATCATCCATGCTCGTCTCCTTCTCGCGTGGCGGGCGGAGCGGGCTCCGCGCCGGCTGGGGGTCGCCTCCTGGGCGGGGACGGGCGTGTGCCCGGCGGCGGCGCACGGCGTCCCGGAGAAGGCGCGCACGGCGCCCCGGCCGGGGCGCGCGGCCAGCCGCAGCCTGGCGAGCGCCTCGCGCCGCGACTCTCCGTGTCGCGGCGCGAGCACCACGCCGGCCGCGGCGCCGATCACGCCACCGAGGAGACCACTGCGCGCCTTGCCCATGGCGTCACTCTATCCGCGCCGTGCTACTTGAGAAACACCAGCGCGCCGTCCTGCACGTCCACCCTGATGGTGTCGCCCTCGCGGAACGCGCCGCCGAGCAGCTCGCGTGACAGCGGGTTCTCGATGAGCCGCTGGATGGCGCGCTTGAGCGGCCGCGCGCCGAACTGCGGGTCGTACCCGGCGTCGGCCACGAACCTGCGCGCCTCCTCGGACACCTCGAGGCGCATGCCCTGGCCCTCGACGAGCCGCCGCACGTGCGCCAGCAGCAGCTCGACGATCTGCTCGAGCTCGGCGCGGCTGAGGCCGTGGAACACGATGGTCTCGTCGATGCGGTTGAGGAACTCCGGGCCGGAACGTCTGCCGCAGCGCGTCCATGAGCCGGTCCTCGACGGCGTCGTAGTCCCTCTCCATGGTCTCGGAGTCGGGGATGAGCTCTGCGCCGACGTTGCTGGTCATGATGACGACGGTGTTCTTGAAGTCGACGGTGCGGCCCTTGTTGTCGGTGAGCCGGCCGTCGTCCAGCACCTGGAGCAGCATGTTGAACACGTCCGGGTGCGCCTTCTCGATCTCGTCGAAGAGCACGACGCTGTACGGGTGCCGGCGGACCGCCTCGGTGAGCTGGCCGCCCTCCTCGTAGCCCACGTAGCCGGGCGGCGAGCCGACGAGGCGGCTCACGGAGAACTTCTCCATGTACTCGCTCATGTCGAGCCGCACCATCGCGCGTCTCGTCGTCGAAGAGGAACTCGGCCAGGGCCCGGGCGAGCTCGGTCTTGCCCACGCCCGTCGGGCCGAGGAACAGGAACGAGCCGATCGGCCGCTTGGGGTCCTTGAGCCCGGCCCGCGCGCGGCGCACCGCCTCGGACACGGCCACCACGGCCTTGTCCTGGCCGATGACCCGCCCGTGGAGGCGCTCCTCCATCTTGAGGAGCTTCTCCGCCTCTTCCTCCTTCATGCGCGTCACCGGGATGCCGGTCCACTGGCTCACGATGCCGGCGATGTCGTCGCCGTCGATGGTCGCCTCGGCGATGCCCTTGTCGGCCAGCCACGCCTCCTTGGCGGTGACGAACGTCTGCTGGATCTTGTCGGTCTGCTCCTTGAGCTGCGCGGCGCGCTCGTAGTCCTGCGCCTCGACGGCGGCGGCGCCTTCGCGCGTCAGCTCCTGGAGGCGCCGCTCCATCTCGCGCAGGTCCGGCGGCAGCATGGTGGCCTCGATGCGCATCTTGCTGGCCGCCTCGTCGAGCAGGTCGATGGCCTTGTCCGGCAGGAACCGGTCGCCGATGTAGCGGTCGCTGAGCACGGCCGCCTCGCGGATGGCCTCGTCGGTGATCTTGACCTTGTGGTGCGCCTCGTACTTGTCGCGCAGCCCCTCGAGGATCGCCATGGTCTCCTCGACCGTGGGCTCGCCGACCAGGATGGGCTGGAAGCGACGCTCGAGCGCCGCGTCCTTCTCGATGTTCTCGCGGTACTCGTCGAGCGTCGTGGCGCCCACGCACTGCAGCTCGCCGCGCGCGAGCATGGGCTTCATCATGTTGCTCGCGTCCATGGCGCCCTCGGCGGCGCCGGCGCCGACCACGGTGTGCAGCTCGTCGATGAAGAGGATGACGTCCTTGCTGCGCTGGATCTCGTCCAGGGCGCCCTTGAGCCGCTCCTCGAACTCGCCGCGGTACTTGGCCCCGGCGACCATGCCGCCGAGGTCGAGCGCGAGCACGCGCTTGTCGCGCAGCGGCTCGGGGACGTCGCCGTCCACGACCTTCTGCGCGAGGCCCTCGGCGATCGCCGTCTTGCCCACGCCCGGCTCGCCGATGACGACCGGGTTGTTCTTGGTCCGGCGGCTGAGCACCTGGATGACGCGCTTGATCTCCTCGTCGCGGCCGATGACCGGGTCGAGCTTGTCGTCGCGCGCCAGCTCCGTGAGGTCGCGGGTGTACTTGCCCAGCATGCTCTCGCCGGTGGCCTGGCCCTCGTAGTCGACGCCGGTGGCGCGGATCTGCTGGAGGGCCTTCAGGATGCCCTCCTCGGTGATGCCGAGGTCGCGCAGCGTGGCGCCGCCGGGGCCGTCGCCCTCGAGCAGGATGCCGAGCAGCAGGTGCTCGGTGCCGACGAAGGCGTCGCCCATGGCCTGCGCCTTCTGGCCGGCGATGTCGAGCGCGGCCTTGGCGCGCGGCGTCAGGTACAGCTGGTCGCCGCCGCCGGGGCCGCCCACGCGGCCGGCTCCGGCGGTCTGCAGGTAGTGGTTGGCGCGCGCCATGGCCGTGCCCTTGTCGACGCCGAGCAGGTTGAAGATCTGCTCGACGACGCCGCCGGGCAGGCTGAGCACGCCGATCAGCAGGTGCTCGGTGCCGAGCTGGTTGCCCGGGCTCCGGCGCACGATGCCCTGAGCTGTCTCGAGCGCCTCACGCGCGCGCTCGGAGAACTTGTTCATGTCCATATGGTCCCTCACTCACTTCAGTCTGGGAGATCCCTCGGGGATCGGGAAAAGGGTCGAGTCTTCTGGTGGTCCTGACGGGGCCGGGCGGTCCGCCCGCGACCTGGGCCGGTGTCGCCCGCTCGCGGTGCCGCCGCGGTCCGCTCTGTGGTGGCCGGCGCGCGCTCAGGCGTGCCGGCGACGCCGGCCGATGTGCACGACCTGGCTCCGCGAGACCGGCACGAGTTCCAGACGGTGGGAGCGCTCCACGCGCTCGACCTCTTGGCGCATGGCCTCGGCGGCCTGCGCCAGCTGCTGCTGCATCAGCTGCATCTGGCGCTGCAGGACCTCGAGCTGCTCCTCCATGGCCAGCACCCGCTCCACGCCGGCCAGGTTGAGGCCGATCTCGGTGAGCTCCTGGATGCGCTGGAGCCGCTCCACGTCGTGCTGCGAGTACCGGCGCGTCTTGCCGGCGGTCCGCTGCGGGCGCACGAGCCCGCGCCGCTCGTAGAGGCGGAGCGTCTGCGGGTGCATGCCCGCCAGCTCCGCCGCCACGGAGATCATGAAGAGCGGTCTGTCGTTATCGTCGTCTGGTCGTCTCATGACGGGTCTCCGCCGTGGTCACGTCTCGCCGGTCAGCTGGTGCTGCGCGGGTCCGCAAGCGTCGCCGCCAGCTTCTCGAACAGCTGCTTCTGCTCCTTGGTCAGCTTGCCGGGGATGTGCACCCGGAGCTTGACCAGGAGGTTGCCATGGCCGCCCTTGAGCTTGGGCATGCCCTTGCCCTTGAGGCGCAGTGTGCGCCCATCCTGGCTGCCGGCCGGCACCTTGAGCGACACCTTGCCGCCGCCCGGGGTGGGCACGTTGACGGTCGCGCCCAGCGCAGCCTCCGCCACCGTGACCGGCACCTCGACGATCAGGTCGTCGCCGCGGCGCTCGAACAGGTCGTCTGTCTCCACGCGCACGCGCACGTACAGGTCGCCGGCCGGGCCGCCGCGGAGGCCGGCCTCGCCCTTGCCCTTGATGCGGATCTTGCTGCCGTCCTTGACCCCGGCCGGGACCTTGACGTTGTACCGGCGGGTCCGTGTCTGCACGCCCGTGCCGCGACACGTGGGGCACGGGTCCTCGATGATCGTGCCCTGGCCGTGGCAGCGCGGGCACGGCTCGGACAGCGCGAACGGGCCCTGGTTGCGCGCCACCATGCCGCGGCCCTGGCACTCCGGGCAGACCTTGGGCGTCGTGCCCGGACTTGGCGCCGCTGCCGTGGCAGGTCTCGCACGTGTCCGGCTTCTCGACCGGCACGCGCACGGTGACGCCGTTCAGCGCGTCGTCGAACGACACGGTGACGTCGGCCTGAGGTCGTCGCCCCGCTCGGCCTGCCTGCGGCGGCCGCGGCCGGCGCCGCCCGCCGCCCCGCCGAACAGGTTGCCGAGGATGTCGCCCAGGTCGCCCATCTCGAACGGGGCGCCGCCGCCTGCTGCTGCCACTGCTGGTACATGCGCGGGTCGAAGCCCTGCGAGCCGCCGGCGCCCGGCCGGAACCGCCGCCGGGTCCCGCGCCGAAGGCGCCGAGCCGGCTGAGCTCGTCGTACTGCTTGCGCTTCTCGGGGTCGGAGAGCGTCTCGTAGGCCGTGCTGACCTCCTTGAACTTCTCCTCCGCCGCCTTGTTGCCGGGGTTCTTGTCCGGATGGTGCTCGCGCGCCAGCTTGCGGAACGCCTTCTTGATCTCGTCCTGCGAGGCGTTCTTGGAGACGCCGAGTGTCTGGTAGTAGTCGGCCATCTCCGCCCGCTACCTGGCCACGATGACCTTGGCCGGGCGCAGCAGCTTGCCGTGCAGCAGGTAGCCGCGCTCCAGCACCTGGGTCACCGTGCCCTCTTCGTACTCCTCGGACGGCTGGGCGACGATCGCCTCGTGGTACTCGGGGTCGAACATCGTGCCCGGCTCGACCTCGATCTCCTCGAGGCCGTGCCCGGCCAGGGTGCCGCGCAGCTGGCCGGCGACCAGGTCGAGGCCGGCCAGCAGCTGGCCCTCCTCGTGCTTGTCGGCGGCCTCGAGCGCGCGGGTCAGGTTGTCCATGACCGGCAGCAAGGACTCGACGACCGTCTCGGCGGCGCGCAGGCGCTGCTCCTCTTTGTCGCGCTGCGAGCGCTTGCGGTAGTTGTCCCACTCCGCCTTGAGCCTGCGCAGGTGGTCGAGGTAGTCGTCGCGCTCCTTGGTGACCACGGCGAGCTCGTCGGCGATGGCCTGTGCCGCCGCCTCGGCGATCTGCGCCTCGGTCGGCCTCGGCCTGAGCCTCGGCGTCCTGCGCCTCGGCCAGCCTTCTTGCCGGCCTTGGCCTCGGCGGCCTTGGCGCGCTTCTGGTCCTGTGTCGTGTGCTTCCTGTCCGTCATGTCCGTTCTCAGTCTCGTTCCGTGTGCGGCCTCACGGCCGCTCCGTCAGCGCCGGAGGACCCGGCGGGGCGGAGACGCTGCGTCCCCGCCCCGCCGTGCTCCCGGCTCATCCGCGTCAGCTCTGGCCGAGCCTCGGCCGTCTGGCCCGCGCTGGCCTCGACCGTCTTCTTGGCCTTGACCTCGATGCGCTGCGGCTTCTCCTCCTCGGCCTTCGGTACGGTGACGGTCAGGATGCCGTCCTCGTACCCGGCCTGGATCTCGTCCGGCCTTGACGCCCTGCGGGAGGGCGAGGCTGCGCTGGAAGCTGCCGAAGCGACGCTCCACGCGGTAGTAGCGCTCGTCCTCGACCTGCTCCTCGAACTTGCGCTCGCCCTTGATGGTGAGCACGTTGTCCTCGACCTCGATCTCGATGTCGTCGGGGTCCATGCCGGCGAGCTCGGCCTTGAGGATGACGGCGTCCTTCCTGTCGAAGACGTCGACCGCCGGCAGCCAGCTCTCCTGACGGCCGTTCCAGACCTGGTCGACCAGCCGGTTGAACTGGTTCTGGACCTGGGTCATCTCGCGGAACGGGTCCCATCTGATGATCGCCATGATTGACCTCCTCTCGGGTCTTGCCTTACTTGCTCTCGTCTTCGTCGATGACCTCGTAGTCGGCCTCTTCGACGTTCTCGTCGTCCTGGGCCGCGCCCGAGCCGTCCGAGCTCGCGGCCTGCTCCTGCTGCGCCTGCTGGTACACGGCCTCGGCGAGCTTGTGCGAGGCCTGCATGAGCGCGTCGGTCTTGGCCTTGATGGCCTCGACGTCGTCGCCCTCGAGCGCGGTCTTGAGCTCGCCCGACGCCGACTCGATCTCGGCCTTGGTGGACTCGTCGACCCTGTCGCCCATGTCGCGCAGCGACTTCTCGGTGCTGTACAGCATGTTCTCGGCGGTGTTCTTGACGTCGGCCACCTCGCGCGCCTTCTTGTCCTCGTCGGCGTGCGCGTCGGCGTCCTTCATCATCCGCTCGATGTCCTGCTCGCTCAGGCCGCTGGACGCGGTGATGGTGATCTTCTGCTCGTTGCCGGTGCCGAGGTCCTTGGCGCTCACGTGCACGATGCCGTTGGCGTCGATGTCGAACGTGACCTCGATCTGCGGGATGCCGCGCGGCGCCGGCGGGATGCCCACCAGCTGGAACTTGCCCAGCGTCTTGTTGTAGGCCGCCATGTCGCGCTCACCCTGGAGCACGTGGATCTCGACGCTCGTCTGGTTGTCGTCCGCGGTGCTGAAGATCTCGCTCTTCTTGGTCGGGATCGTGGTGTTGCGGTCGATGAGCCGGGTGAACACGCCGCCCTTGGTCTCGATGCCGAGGCTCAGCGGCGTGACGTCGAGGAGCAGCACGTCCTTGACCTCGCCGGCCAGCACGCCGCCCTGGATGGCGGCGCCGACGGCGACGACCTCGTCCGGGTTGACGCCCTTGTGCGGGTCCTTGCCGATGAGCTCCTTGACCCTCTCCTGCACCGCCGGCACACGGGTCATGCCGCCCACGAGGATCACGTGGTGGATCTCGCTCTTGGTGACGCCGGCGTCCTTGATGGCGCTCTCGACCGGCTTGACGACGCGTTCGACCAGGTCGTGCGTGAGCTCGTCGAACTTCGCGCGCGTCAGGGTCAGGTCCAGGTGCTTGGGGCCGTTCTCGTCGGCCGTGATGAACGGCAGGTTGACGGCCGAGCTCATCGTGGTGGAGAGCTCGATCTTGGCCTTCTCCGCCGCCTCGTACAGCCGCTGCAGCGCCATCTTGTCGACGCTCAGGTCGATGCCCTGGCTCTGCTTGAACTCCGCGACCATCCAGTCGACGACGGCCTTGTCGAAGTTGTCGCCGCCCAGGTGCGTGTCGCCGTTGGTGGAGCGGACCTCGAACACGCCCTCCCCGAGGTCGAGGATGCTGACGTCGAAGGTGCCGCCGCCCAGGTCGAACACGAGGATCGTCTGGTCGTGCTCCTTGTCGAGCCCGTACGCGAGCGCGGCGGCCGTGGGCTCGTTGATGATGCGCTTGACCTCGAGACCGGCGATCTTGCCGGCGTCCTTGGTGGCCTGGCGCTGCGAGTCGTTGAAGTACGCCGGGACGGTGACGACCGCCTCGTTGACCTTCTCGCCCAGGTACTCCTCGGCGTCCCGCTTGAGCTTCTGCAGGATCATCGCGGAGATCTCCGGCGGCGAGTAGGTCTTGCCGCCGATGTCGACGGAGGCGTCGCCGTTGGAAGCCTTGACCACGTGGTACGGCACGATCTTCATCTCTTCGGAGACGTCGCCGAACTTGCGGCCCATGAAGCGCTTGATGGAGAACACGGTGTTCTCGGGATTCGTGACCGCCTGACGACGGGCGACGCTGCCTACGAGGCGCTCGCCGCTCTTCGAGAACGCGACCACGGACGGCGTGGTGCGGCCACCCTCACTGTTCGGGATGACCGTCGGCTCGCCGCCCTCGAGCACGGCCATTGCGCTGTTGGTCGTGCCCAGGTCGATGCCGATGACTTTGGCCATGGATTCCTCCTTGGGGGATTACTCTGGTACGCATCATAAAATCTGAGTCACTTGTTGTCAAGTTTCTACCACCGTCACGTGAGTCCGAAACGCCGTCCTCAGACCTGGTCTTCGCCCGACCGCGCACGGACATCGAGGGTTGTGAGCGGCGGGACCGCCGAACCCCGGCGTCGGAGACTCGGTGCTCCGCATCCTCCTCGTCGCAGCCCGAGGAGCGTGCGACCGACCGGGCACGACCGGCTCGGCACGCCGGCCTGGGCCGACGCACACCCGGCTCCGCGCCGCCGGCCTGACACGCGCGCCGGCACCCGCGATCGAGCGCACGGGACGCGCTCTGGACGCACACTTCTTAACGCGGGCGAGGGCCTGCCCCACGGAGCCTGGACTGCGTCCCTCGCTCGGAGCTGCCGACGCCCGACAACGGTTTCACCGCGTGGTGACGCGGGCAGGCTGCCACAACCGGGAGGGGGACTCCAGTGGGCAAACGTCATCAAGCGGCGGTCGATGCGCGGGCTCGTACGGGCCGCCGCAACATTGCTCAATGTTTGCTAACACCCACCAAATCCTGTATACCTCCACGGGTAGCCTGGCATACCCCCACGGGTGGGTCAGGCTGCGGGCTATCATGGGGACTTGGAGCACCGACATCACACGGACTTGCATGTGCGTTTCATCACATGTCGGTCCCTGCTCGGCCACTCTCCCCGCACCCGCTTCACCGCACGAACTTCGCCTCACGTCGCCCGGGCTTCGCGAGGCGTTTTCGACCCATGATCCGCTTGTGTGAGGGGAGGTGATTCAGTGAGAGCGGACAGTTTGCATCATTCCTGCAAGGCTTCCAAGGAGGTGACCATGTTCAAACGCGTGACCATCGTTGCGCTCGTTGTGGCCGCCTTCTTGGTGCTGGCGGTCCCGGCCTTGGCGTTCAACGGCTTCCGTCCCGACTACACGACCACGGACGCGTGCCAGACGTGCCATTCCGGCATCGCCGGCATCCCCGCGGTCTACCACGAGTGGGCGGAGACCAAGCACGCCGAGAACGAGGCGTATGCCGAGGTGAAGGACCGCGTGCCGACGGGCTCTGTCTGTCAGGGCTGCCACACGGCCAACTTCAACCCCGAACCCGCCAAGATGACGCCAACGGCGACTGCCACGACCGTCGCCTATTCCACGCCGGTCGGGCCGGCGTCGACACCGACCGCCACCACGACGGCGTGGGCCTACACGACCGACGTGTCGAAGCCGCAGGCTGTCGGCAACGGCGCATGGTCTGAGGGTTTCATCGGCTGCTCCTCATGCCACTACGGTGCGGACGTGGCCGGTACCCTCGCTCAGGCCGGTGTCGATTCGAACGACACGGCGCACACGGTCCCGATGGGCGAGATGGCCAACGCCGATATCTGCGGCGCCTGCCATTCGCGCTACTCGTACACCGTGGGCACCTTCGCCATCTCGCCGATCCCGACGCCCAAGGCGATCGCGACGATCCAGCCGCAGATGGCTCTCGGCTACAACATGCTCGGAACCCCGAAGGCGGGTGGCGGCTGGAACCCGGCCGCTCCGCTGAACACCGTGCTGAACTACCCGTCTCCGGGATGGACCCCCAAGCCGACCGCCACCAGGGCGGGCTTCGGGAACCTCATGACCTACTGGCAGCTTCCCGCCGCCACGGCCACGGGCGCCCCGACCGACACCATGTGGCAGCAGATCGGCCACGACGGCAGCGCCGCGCAGTACCCGGAGTGGCAGAGCGAGGGTCACGCAGACGCTTTGACGGCCCTCACGAGCATGCCCTTCTGGGCGTCGTTCCCTGAGGCCACCAAGCAGGAGTGCCTCGAGTGCCACTCGGCCGACTACCGCATCCTCAAGGAGATGGGCAAGAACCCGACCAGCGCGGATGTCAAGTACGGCATCACCTGCGTTGGCTGCCATGCTCCTCATGACGCCGGAACCACCGTCGGCGCGTGGGACGAGGAGTTCGACGCTCAGCTGAACGGTGACGCCAACCTCGGCGGCAACGGCAGCAACCTCTGCGTCGAGTGCCACAACGGCGAGATCCCGGCCGGCTCCACCGCTTCGCCGGGCGCCGAGGTCCATCATCCGATGAAGGAGATGATGGACGGTTACGGTGCTATCGACGTGCAGTCGTTCCCGAGCGTCCACAAGGGCAAGTGCGTCCAGTGCCACATGGCCCCGACGAGCTACAGCCGCGGTTCGGTCCAGCTCGGCGGCAACCACACCTTCACGATCATCGATCCTGAGACAGCCGTGGAGGCGCTGCCGATTCCGATCAGCACAGCCACCTCTGTGGCGACCACGTATCCGGACCCGACTTCGAGCCCGGTCGTGACCACGACGAAGACCGTGACCCAGGACAGCATGCCGTATTCGGCCTGCAGCACCTGCCACAACAACAAGCAGAGTCCCCACACCGGTACCTGTGGCAACGAGTCACCACCTCACCGACCCCCGGGGCTGACCCGAACGTCGTCGACGGTCGTCGTCACTCAGAACGTCGCGAACCAGGGTGACAAGGCTCTCTGGCTGCAGGACACCGATCGACCAGCGTCAGGAGTGGACCGAGGCCAAGGTCGCCGAGATCCACGCTGAGCTCAAGGCCGGCTGCCGTGCGTCTCGGCTACGCGGACGAAGCTGCAGCCCATGAGGCCCTCGTGGCCATCCCGGAGGCAGACCGTACGTTCGGCCAGACCAACTTCCTCAAGGCGTTCACCAACGTTGGGTACGTCGAGAGCGAAGGCAGCTTCGGTCTCCACAACTGGGACTACTCGCGCGCCATCGTCAATGTGGCGCTCCTGCAGGCCAGGGCAGTGGAGGCAGGTCAGCCGCGAGCCGAGGAAGTGGGTAGTCTCGCTCCGGGTGTCGAAGGACTCGATCACCAAGGGTCAGAAGGTCTTCTTCCGCGGCGCCGTCCTGAACGGTTGGGGCCTCGCCGGCAAGGGCAAGGTCACCCTGCAGCGCAGGATGGCCGGCCAGAGTTGGCGGAACTGGAAGACACAGACTCTGGCTACCAACGGCACGTACGACATCCAGCAGAGGCTGAACTTCACCAAGGGCAAGTGGTACTTCCGTGCCAGCATGCCTGGTGATGGCGGACTCAATCTCGCCGCCGTCAGCCCCAACAGGGTGGTAAGAATCAAGTAGTCCAGTCTCCAGGCTTGTAGCCGATAGGACTACCTGACGATCGGTACATGCGAAGGGCGGTCCCCGCGAGGGGGCCGCCCTTCGTCTTTTGGGCTCCCGGCGGGCGCGGACAGAGCTGGTCGTCCGCCCGGACGGACGCCGTCCCCGACACTCCCAAGGCCGAAGCGTTGCCGATTCGGCTTCCGAAACGGCACATCGTTGCCGAACCCTACACTTCGCAGCGGAAACCGGATAGACTTTCGCGCGCGAGCCCTTTTGCTCGCCGCGACACTCCATCAGGCCCGTCACGGGCCCGGGAGCACAGCTCCCGCGTCTCAGGGGGACGAGATACGCATTGCGGGGTGATACGCAGACGAAGGTGACCACGCCCGCGCTCTGACCGAGCACCCGTCCCGCGCCGCCCAGCCCGATCTCGCGGCGCCGTCAGCATCAGGCATCTCCGCCCGGCCGCAGGCCCGGGCGGGACAACTGTGAAGGAGCAGCCCACATGGCAGAGTGCGTACCGAACCGCAAGCTCATCGCGGAACTCATGGAGAAGGAAGAGAAGAGGCTCGAGAACGAGACTCCGAAGTCCTACGAGCTCTACCAGCGCGCCATCAAGCACATGCCCATGGGCGTGGCCTCCACGTACCACGCGCGTGACCCGTACCCGATCTACTTCACCCACGGCAAGGGCCCGCATATCTGGAGCGTCGAGGGCAAGGAGATCGTCGACTTCCACAACGGCTACGGCTGCATGGTCCAGGGCCACGCCCACCCGCTCATCGTCGAGGCCATCCAGAAGCGCGCGCCGCTCGGCACCCAGTTCGGGCTGCCGACCGAGGACGCCATCATCATGGCCGAGAACCTCGCCGGCGCCTTCAAGCTCCCGCAGTGGCGTTTCGTCAACTCGGGCTCCGAGGCCACGATGGACGCCATCCGCGTCGCCCGCGCCTTCACCGGCCGCGACACCATCGTCAAGATGTTCGGCTCGTACCACGGCCACCACGACTACGTCATGGTCAGCATCGGCGCGCTTGACTACGGCAAGATCGGCCCGCGCGACAACTACGCCTCGCTGCCCTACGGCGGCGGCATCCCGCAGAGCTCGATCGACATGACCATCCCGGTGCCGTTCAACGACATCGAGAACATGACCAAGCGCATCGAGAGCCTCATCGAGCAGGGCAACCCGCCCGCCTGCGTCATCATGGAACCCGCCATGATGAACCTCGGCGTCGTGCTGCCCGAGCCGGGCTTCCTCGAGGGCGTGCGCGAGCTCACCAAGAAGCACGGCATCGTCCTGATCTTCGACGAGGTCAAGGTCGGCATCTGCACCGCCCGCGGCGGCGCCGTCGAGCGCTGGGGCGTGCTGCCGGACATGGTCACCCTCGGCAAGGCGATCGCCGGCGGCACCCCCTGCGGCGCCATCGGCGGCTCCGAGGAGATCATGGCCAAGGTCAACGACGGTACCGTCTTCCAGGTCGGCACCTACTCGGGCAACCCGCTGAGCATGGCCGCCGCCCGCGCCAGCTTCGAGCAGGTCATGACCGACGACGCCTACGCGCACCTCAACAAGCTGAACGACCGCATCATCGCCAAGTGCGACGCCGTCTGCACCAAGTACGACTTCCCCGGCTACACCGTCGGCATCTCGTCCAAGGGCTGCGTCAACTTCGCCCTCGGCAAGATCACCGACTACGAGTCGTTCATCAAGGAGCAGGACGCCGACCTCGTCGCCCTGGCGTGGCTGTACAACATCAACCGCGGCCTCATCATCGCCCCCGGGCGCGAAGAGGAGTGGACGCTCTCCATCACGCACACCGACGCCGACGTCGACCTCTTCGTCGACGCGTTCGAGGACCTCGTCCGCGACGTCACCGCCTGACGGAGGCACCGCGGCCGGCCGCCGGGAGCGGCGCCGGCCGATGAGGAGCACGAGAAGGGGCGGGCGGCCTTGTGGCCGCCCGCCCCTTCTGCGTCTATCGATCCGCCCGCGCCCGCGGGCGCGGATCAGAGTCCCTCGGCGAAGCCGGCGTCCCCCGACGGCCGCGCCGGCTCCGTGACGTCGACCATGTCGTCGAGCAACTGGCTCACTTCGGCCCACACGCTGTCCCGGTGCGCCTGGAGCTCTTCGGCGTCCTCGGCCCGCGACTGCCGCTCGGCCTTGACCAGCAACACCCCGGCGTCGGCGAGCTTGCCGAGGATGCTGACCACCGTGATCTCCTCGAGGTGGGTCGCCTGGGTGATCTCCTTGACCGTGCGCGCTCCGTCCACCTGCAGGAGCACGACGAACTCGTCGCGCCCCATGAGCACCGGGTTGCGGGGGAGCGTCTTGTAGTCGCCGTTGCGCACGAGCACGGTGGACGGCCGGCCGAGCATCTCCACGGCGAGGCAGTACTCGCCCCCCAGCGCGGAGATGCCGAGCAGCACGGACTGTGTGTCGACGGTGATGCAATCGGCAGGCGCCGGATCGGCGTCGACGACGAACACGAACGTACCGGCGGCCTCCAGCTTGGCGGCCACGAGAGTGTTGGCGATCTGCCGGGAGAGCACCTCGCGCAGCGCGTCCTCCTCCACGGCGCCGTGCTCGACCAGGATGGTGCCCACCGGACGCGGGTGGAGCTCCTGCTCGTCCAGGGCGGCCTGGAGCTGCTGCTCGTTGACCAGCGACCGCTTGAGGAGCTGGCTGCCGATGACGGTATCGGCGGCGACGCGCGTGGAGTCGCGGGTCTCGGCGATGCGGCCCGCGGCGAAGTGGACGTCGATGAGGCGCTGCGGGCACTCGATGTGGAGCGTGCCGGAGCGCCGCACCCTGCCCAGAATCTGCAGGATCTCGACGACTCCGAATGTGTCAAGCGTCCCCTGCATGCCGCCACGAAGTCTATAATCGTCCCACATGAACGTCGACCTGCACACGCACACCTACCCGGCTTCGGACTGCTCCCACATCTCGTATCGCGACTACATCGCCTGGTGCGTGGACAACGCCGTCGAGGCGGTGGCGCTCACCAACCACGGCGACATCTCGGACAACCTCAAGCTGGGACCGGCGCTGGCGGCCGAGGGCGTGCTCCTCATCGACGGCATCGAGATCAGCACGCTGTTCGGGGACTTCGTGATCTTCTCGCCGGACCTGGACTACCTCGCCACACTGCGCAGCGTGCAGGACGCGCCGCGCCCCGGCACGGTGCCGGACCACGCGGCGGTCGTCTGGGTGCATCCGGGCGCCGGCGGCGGGCGCAGCGGGTCCGCCTACTATCCGGGCATCGAGAGCATGGTCGGCGGCGTGGTGGATGCCGTGGAGGTCTACAACGGCTCGTGGCTCGGCGACCGGTTCGTCGACGCCGCCGAGCAGATCGCCGGCGCGCTCGGCGTGGCCCGCACCGGAGGCAGCGACGCGCACGACCCCGGGGATCTCATGGTGTGCTACACGGAGCTCCCCGACCCCGTCACGAGCACGGCCGACGTGGTGCAGGCGCTTCAGCTCGGGCGCACGTTGCCTCACCGCCGCAGGGCGCCCGTACAGCGGCGGCGCTTCGGGATCTTCTAGGAGGACGGCATGTGGACCCTGGACGTGAACACGGACGAGCGCGTCGCGTTCGTGGACATCACCCGCAAGGTGGAAGCACTGGTGCGCGACGCCGGCGACGGTGCGGTGCTGGTCTACGTACCCCACACCACGGCCGGCGTGACGATCAACGAGGACGCCGACCCGTCGGTGCGCGCCGACCTCGCCATGGCCCTCGACCGCATCGTGCCCGGCGACCTGCCGTTCGCCCACCTCGAGGGCAACTCGGACGCACACACCAAGGCGAGCCTCATGGGCAGCAGCGCGCTGGTGCCCCTGGTGAGGGGCAAGCTGCAGCTCGGCACGTGGCAAGGCATCTACTTCGCCGAGTTCGACGGACCGCGGCGCCGCAAGGTGTTCGTGTCCGTGCTGCCGGGCTGAGCCCCCTCAGCGCCCCAGCACCTGCTCGAACAGGTGGCGCAGAGGGTCGGTGTTCAGCCGACCGCCTCCGTGACGCAGCAGCAGGCGCTCCGCCGTGAGGTGCTGGCCCTGCGACCAGAGGCCCTTGAGCCAGTCCCCGGCGTCCGTGGAGGCGAACCACGCCTTGCCGAAGTTGTCCTGCAGCATGAGGCGCAGCGCACCCTCGAGCATCCACGCGCGCAGGTAGCTCGCACAGTAGAAGCCGTCGTCGACGTCGACGAGGTAGTTCTCCTCCGGCACCTCGACCCTGGTGGCCGAGCTGAGCCGGCGACTGTACTCGGCCGGCATGGCGTCCAGCGGACCCGTCTGCGCGTGCAGCGTGGTCTCGTAGGCGAGCTTGGCCGCGTAGCGCCGCATGAAGTACAGGTCGTTGACGGCGGCGAACCGCACGTAGTCGTCCGCGTCCTCGTAGTCCAGGATCTGCGCCAGCCACTCGCGGCTGCCGAGCAGGTGGTCGAAGATGAAGGCGAACCCCTCCGTGACCGCGTTGTCGCCCAGGTGCCGGTACTCGAAGGCGAGGTCCGGCTGCACGTGGGCGAAGTGCTCCGTGTGCCCGGCCTCGTGCAGCAGCATGCCGAAGTCGTCCTGACCACCGTGCGGCAGCACGCAGAGGTAGATCTCGTCCGGCACGCGCACGGGGGCGCAGAACGCGCGCGGCGATTTGAGCTCTCGGATCTCCGTGTCGAGGTGGACGTTGGGCTGGGCGTCGAGATCGATGCCCATGCCCGCCAGCGTGCGACGCAGGGACGGCACGAGCGCGTCCCCCTTGAACGCGTGGTCGAAGCCCTCCGCGCGCCACAGGTACGGCAGGTCGGAGAAGCCGAGTTGCGCGAGCGTGATGCCGAGGCGCTCGCGCACCAGCCTGTCCATGACACGCTCGTACAGCCCGTCGGTGTCGGCGAGGAAGCCCTCGAGCTCGGCGCGCAGGTGGTCGTAGTCGAGCCCCTTGACCGTGCCGTAGAGCTCTTTGTAGTCCGGATAGCCGAGCTCGACGGCGAGGTCGTGACACCGTCTCCACAGAGTGTCGAGCAGCGGGTTGAGGCTCTCGGCGGTCGCCGCGAGGCGCGCCGCCTGGATGCGCTCGCGGCGCGCCCTGTCGGGCTCGTTGCCCTGCACGACGCTCGCCTGCCGCAGGCCGATGCTCTCACCGTCCACGGTGATGGTGGCCTCGCCCTCCGTGTTGGCGATCTCGTCGCCCAGGTGCTTGGTCTGCTCTCCGAGGTAGCCGTCCACTGCGAACGCGAGCAGGTACGCGAGGCGGAGCTTCTCGTCGTCCAGGGCCGCCGCGTAGAGCTCCTCCAGCCCGTCGATGGCCTCGCGCGTGAACAGACCGGGATAGCGGTCGTACACCGCGGCGGTGTCGCACCGGGCCTTGCGGCCGGAGAAATGCTCGTAGTATTCGAGGTCGAGCGCGCCGACGAACTCCTCGGCGCGGCGCCGGTACTGCTCCAGATCGAGGTCGCTCACCAAACACTCCTTTCATGGGCCGGCGGCGGGCCGGACGGTCCAGCCGCGACTCTACCAGCGGCCGCCGGGGGCGACACCCCCTCGGCCCGTCGACTGGGTGGACGATTGCCCCAGAGGTGGACGACAGATCTGGCGACACCGCTCGCCGGGGTGGTTCGCCGCACCCTGACGGGGAAGGTACACTGAGCGACCATGCCACCTCGCCCCGGAGATACCGTTGAGCTCGACGTCACCTCGCTCGCCTACGGCGGGCAGGGCGTCGCTCGCCTGGACGAGTTCGTCGTCTTCGTGCGCGGGGCGGTGCCCGGCGACCGCGTGCTCGCGCGCGTGACCAAGCGCCGCCCGTCGCACGCCGAGGCGAAGACCCTCGAGGTCGTCTCACCCTCCCCACGCCGCGTCCCGCCGCGCTGCCGGCACTCACAGGAGTGCGGCGGCTGCGAGTGGCAGACGCTGGACTACCAGGCACAGCTGGAGTTCAAGCAGCAGCAGGTGGTGGACTCCCTGCAGCGCATCGCGCACCTCACCGAGTACGCGCTGGAGCCCATCCGCGGCATGGACGACCCCTGGCGCTACCGCAACAAGATGGAGTTCTCCTTCGGCGAGGACGAGGACGGACGGCTGGTCCTGGGGCTGCACAAGCGCGGGTCCTGGAAGGAGATCGTCGACGTCGTCGACTGCCTGCTGGCCTCCGAGCGCATGAACCGCGCCCGCCTGGCCGTGGCGGAAGCGTGTCGCGACCTCGGACTGCGGCCCTTCTCGCGCGAGGGAGACGGCGGGCTGCTGCGCCACCTCGTGGTGCGCGAGGGGCTGTCCAGCGGCGACCTCCTGCTCAACCTGTTCGTCGCCGCCCGGTTCCCCGAGGAGCAGGAGCTCGCACGACGCGTCGCCGAGGCGAGCGGCTGCACCTCCTTCGCGGTCACCGTCAACGAGTCCCGCGCGGACGCCGCCATCGGGGACGGCCCCCACATGCTGCTGGGACCGCCGTATCTGCGCGAGCGGCTGGCCGGAATGGACCTGCGGGTGCCGGCCACGGCGTTCCTGCAGACCAACAGCGCCATGTGCGAGGTGCTCTACTCCACGGCGCTGCGGTTCGCCGCCCCCGAGCCCGACAGGCCGTCCGTGGACCTCTACTGCGGCATCGGCTCTCTGAGCCTGCCGCTCGCCCGCGCCTCACGCGAGGTCCAGGCCATCGAGATCATGGATGAGGCCATCCAGGCGGCGCAGGTCAACGCTGATCTCAACGGCGTAGACGACGCGTCGTTCTACGCCGCCGACGTGCGGCCGCTCCTGCGGTTCCCGCCGCACCCGGTGCTGGATGCCGGCCGGGCCGACGACGCGGACCGCCCGGCCGTGGTGGTCACGGACCCGCCGCGCGCGGGCATGGCACGCAAAGCGCTCGCGCGCGCGGCCGCGCTCGGCGCCGACCGCTTCGTCTACGTCTCGTGCAACCCCACCACGCTGGCCGGCAACGCCGCCGAACTGGTGGAGCAGGGGTACGTGCTGACCACCGTCGCACCCGTGGACATGTTCCCGCACACGCACCACATCGAGACGGTGGCGCTGTTCGAGCGGCGCGGCTGACGCCGCGCAGCGCCGTCAGTCCTCCGCCGGCGCCTCTCCCCCGCTCCGGATGCCCCGGACCAGCAGATCGGCGTTGACGGCGAGGAACGCCACGGAGAGCAGCGGGAGAGCCGGAAGCGCCGTCCACCACATGGCGAGGGCGATGGTGGCGAGGAACGACCCCACCATCGCTACAGCGCTCCAGCCGGCGCGCAGCCGGAACCGGCGCGCCGCGGCCAGGTAGAGGGCGAAGAAGAGCACATCGCTCACGCCCAGCCCCGTGAACGCCTCGTCGTAGCTGTAGCCCGCCCACGTCACCGCGAGCGTGAACCAGCCGACGACGACGGGGCCCTTCTCCAGGATGGCCCTGGTGGGCCCCGCGGCGACGCTCACGATGTCGACGGCCGCGGACACGGCCGCCACGATGACGATCCAGCTGAGGCGCTCGAGCTCGGCGGCGATCCAGATGCCGAGCGAGGCCGCGAAGACCACCTTGGCGACGTTGGCCAGCGGCACCCAGCCGAGCCACACGAAGAGGGCGGCGCACGGCAGGGCGACCAGCGCCACCAGCGGGAGCCGCCTCCCGAGCGCCGCCAGCGGGAGCAGGCCCCACACCAGCGCCGCCACGGCGGCGAGCACGACCAGAGCCGAGAGCATGATGTCGGCGCGCACGGGCGGCGCGGGCAGCCACCGGCTGCCGAAGCCCCAGGCGAGCAGCACGACGACCGCGGCGGCGGGCAGGAGGAGGCGCTTCATCGGGAGGACGCGGCCGAGGCCGCCGACGTCAATAAGGCGGGATGTTGTCGTACCACTCGCCGAGCCGCCGGAACGCGCGCCAGAACCCGGCCTTGAGCCTCTGCTCGTCGAGCGAGACGTCGATGTCCGGCGTGACGAGCACCTCGGTCCCCGGCGTGAAGTCCACGATCTCGCCGGGCTTGTACTCGAGCTCGCGCGCCAGCGGCACCTTGGCCGTGTTGAGCGCCGCCACCGTCTCCTCCCCCATCGCGACGATGAGCTTGGGATTGACGATGGCGAGCTCGCGGCGCAGGTGGTCGAGACACTTGGCCTCCGGGTGCGCCTCCCTGACCTCGCCGCACTTGACGACGTTGCTGCCGTACAGCTGCAGCGGGTCGATCTTGAGGCGCTGGCAGCTCTTCATGAGCGCCGTGCCGGCGCGGCCGAAGAACGCGACGCCCTCGTGCAGCTCCGAGGGCCGCGCCTGGTACTTGAGGAGGAAGATGTCGGCCATCGGGTGGCCGGAGCCGATCACCGGCATGGTCCGCGCATGGCTGCAGCGCGAACACTTGAGGATCTCGCCCGTCAGCTCGTTGATCTCGCTGATGGCCCGGGTCAGGTACTTGTCGTAGATCTCGTTGGGTTGCGCCACGCGGTACCTCTCTCGGACTGTGCTGCTGATCAGCCGCCCCAGGTCAGCTGACGGATGGTGCCCCGCAGTCTCACGATTCCCTAGGATGTTCGCGTACCTGCCGCGAACTCCTCGCACCGTCCATCGAATTGCCGGCAGAGCCCGATTATCCGCGCGCTATGCAGGGGAATCCACCTGCCCGTCGTCCTTGGAGGAGCCTCCCATGGTGGTCTGCAGGAGCTTGAGGGACTGAAGGTAGATGCGGCTACGCGGGCGCCTGACGATGCGGCTCTCGGCGAGGGCCGCGACGAAGTCGTCCGGCCCGGTGAAGTCGTCCATGCCGCACAGCGTGGTGCCGATGCCGGGCAGCACGTGCGCGTCGCTGCCGGCCGCGGCGGGAAGGCGGTACCGCTGCGCGAACCGCTCGGCGAGCTCGTTGAACCCGGGGAACGCGAGGCGCGAGTTGAACACCTCGACCACGTCGATGTCGGCGACGTTGTCGCGCAGCACCGACGGGCTCGGGATGGTGTGCAGGCGATCGAACGGGTGCGGCACGTAGACGACGCCGCCCTGTTCCTTGATGGCGCTGATGGTCTCGGCGAACGTCATCCCTCCGGGGATGGTGCGCTCCAGGAACAGGCCGATGACCTCGCCTTCGCTGGTCTTGACCTCCTCCCCGACGATGACGCGCACGCCGTACCGGTCTGCCAGCTCGCGCGCTTCGAGGCCACCGGCGGCGCTGTCGTGGTCCGTGATGGCCACGACGTCCAGGCCGACCTCACGGGCGCGCTCGAGGATGTCGGCCACGGGCATCACACAGTCTTTGCTGTGATGCGTGTGGATGTGGAAATCGGCGAACAGTTCGCGCTGCTGGCGGCGGCGGCGCGGCAGCGGGTGCCGCCGCCGGCTCGCGACCTCCTCGTACACCTCAAGCACCTCGCCGGCGATCCGCTCCCAGTCGTAGCGGCGCACCGCGCGCACCGCGTGTCCGGAGAGGCGGCGGCGCAGCTCGGCGTCGCCGAGCACGCGGGAGAGCGCCGCCGCGAGCGCCGGGGCGTCGCGCGGCGGCACCAGCAGGCCCGTGGCCTCGTTGAGCACCACCTCGTCGTACCCGGGGATCTCCGACGCCAGCACGACGGCGCCGGACGCCATGGCCTCGAGCAGGGCCACCCCGGCCGTCTCGGGCCCGAACGACGGCGCGCAGAAGACGTCGGCGCCGCGCAGCAGCGACGCGACCGCGGCGCGCGGCAGCCGCCCGTGGAACCGCACCCGGCCCTCCCAGGCAGGCGGCACGAGCCGCGCGTACCGGCGCTCCTGCAGGTCGCCGCCGCACACATCGAGCACCACGTCGCCGTGCTCGTCGCCGAGCAGGCGCAGCGCCCGCAGAAGCACGCCGAGGCCTTTGCGCCTCTCGACGCCGGCGCTGAACAGCACGCGCAGCGGCCCCGGGGCACGCTCGAACGCCGGGTGGAACGCCTCGAGGTCCACCCCGGCCGGGATCACGCGGTAGGCGCCAGGGAAGCTGAGCGCCGCCATGTCCCGGACGGCCGCCGACGACGCGATGGCGGCGTCGAGCGAGTCGAAGAGACGCCGGAGCTGCGGCCGCGTGGACCAGAAGGGCCTCATCTTCTCTGGGTTGGCGTGGAACGTCGCGACCAGAGGGCACCCGGCGTACCGCAAGGCCGACCAGCCCAGGCCGGGGACGAACGGCTCGTTGAGGTGCAGCAGGTCGAAGTCCTCCGCGCCGAGCAGCACGTCGATGTTGGCGATGAGCTCCGGCGGCGCGGCGATGAGCTTGAGTGACCCGCTCTCCTTGACGGCGTACGTGGCGCCGGCGAAGAAGTACCGGGGATAGGGCTCGTCGGGCAGGAACACGGTATCCCGCTCACCGGTGAGCACCGCCTGGACGCGCCGGTGCGCCTCGTCCACCGCCTGCCGGTCGGTGGTGGGCGCGATGACGGTGACCTTGTGCCCCGCCAGCGCGAGGCGCTCCGCGAGCGCGCGCACCTGCTCGTTGACGGCCGACTGGGTCGACCAGAGGAAGGGCGTGAGGATGCCGACCTTGAGCGTCATGCGGCTCATGGTACCGCACGGGAGACGGCCGCGCGGGCAGGCGGACGGGCGCGGCCGGCAGCGTACGCGCGAGGGGCGGCCGGGGCATCGCCCCGGCCGCCCCTCGCGGTCACTCTGACATGCCGGATTTCAGCCCTGGCAGACCGCGTTGGCGTCCGGGCCGTCGCCGCTGATGAACTCCTCGGTCATGCGGCGGCACTGGTCGTCCGGGTGCTGCACGGGCGGTGACTTCATGAAGTAGCTGCTCGGGCCCTCGAGCGAGCCGGCGAGGCCGCGGTCGAGGCCGATCTTGGCGCAGCGCACGGCGTCGATGACGATGCCGGCGCTGTTGGGCGAGTCGACCACCTCGAGCTTGAGCTCGATGTTGAGCGGCACGTCGCCGAAGGTGCGACCCTCCATGCGGATGTACGCCCACTTGCGGTCGTCGAGCCACTTGACGTAGTCGCTGGGGCCGATATGCACGTTGTCGGCGCCCATGTCGTAGTCGAGCTGGCTGGTGACGGCGTTGGTCTTGCTGATCTTCTTGGACTCCAGGCGCTCGCGCTCGAGCATGTTGAGGAAGTCCGTGTTGCCGCCCACGTTGAGCTGGCTGGTGCGCTCGAGCTTGACCCCGCGCTCGCGCATGAGGCGGGTGAGCACGCGGTGCACGATGGTGGCGCCGACCTGGCTCTTGATGTCGTCGCCGATGATCGGCACGCCCGCTTCGACGAAGCGCTTCTGCCAGTAGGGCTCACGCGCGATGAACACCGGCACGCAGTTCACCATGGCGCAGCCGGCGGTGAGGATCTGCTCGGCGTACCACTTGGTGGCCTCTTCGCTGCCCACGGGCAGGTAGCTGACCACCACGTCGGCCTGCGTGTCCTTGAGGATGCCGACGATGTCGTCGGTGGGGCCGGGCGCCTTCTCGATGATCTGCGAGAGGTACTTGCCGAGGCCGTCGTGCGTCATGCCGCGGGCGACCTTGACGCCCTTCTCCGGCACGTCGCTGAACTTCACCGTGTTGTTGGGCTTGGTGAAGATGGCCTCGCTGAGGTCCTTGCCCACCTTGTTCTTGTCGATGTCGATGGCGGCCACGAACTCGATGTCCTTGACGTGGTAGCCGCCCACCACGGGGTGCATGAGGCCCGGCACGAAGTCGGACTTCTTGGCGTTCTTGTAGAACTCAACGCCCTGCACGAACGACGAGGCGCAGTTGCCGACGCCGATGATCGCAACGCGAACTGGATTACCCAAGATCGGTCAACCTCCATGATGCGAGCCGCGCCCGGCGGCCGCGTCGATCGGAGCCCTCCTGTGGGACTGCTCGGAGACCCCACCCGGCTCGAGATAACGCGCGGAAGTATATCACGCGGCGGGCCTTCGCCCGGCCCGGCCGGCCGCGGTCAGGGTCGGCGTCCGCCGCGGCCGCTGGGCTCCGCCCAGAGGTCGTCGGCGAAGTCGCCGAAGTCATCGCCCGAGTCGCCACGCGGCGCGGCATCGTCGTCACGAGGGGCCGGCGGAGCTTCGAGCGCCGGCGCCCTGTCCGCCTGACGCAGCTTGCGCATCACGTGCACCTCCCGGTGCACCACGGTGATGACCGTGAGCGTCGTGAGCAAGTACAGCCACCAGACCAGGAAGCTCGTGCCGCCCGGCTCCCACCACGAGAAGAGGAACCCGATGCCGAGGCCTACCAGGCGCTCCGGCCGGGACATGAAGCCGACCTTGCAGTCCACGCCGAGCGCCTCCGCGCGAGCGCGGACGTAGGAGACCATCTGAGCCGCGCCCATGAACACCAGCATCGCGATGATGGGGCCCCACTCCGGGCCCTCGAGGACGAAGTACACGACGAGGGCCGCGGCGACCATGAGCTCGGAGACGCGGTCGAGCGTGGAGTCGAGGAACGCACCGGCCGTGGTAGGGCCCGCCCCGGCGCGCGCCACCGCGCCGTCCAGCGCGTCGCACAGCGAGGCGATGATGCCGACCACGAGCGCCCACCCGAAGTACCCGGTGATGATGAGCGGCAGGGCGGCGACCTGCAGCAACAGGCCGATGTAGGTCATCATGTCGGCGGTGAAGCCGCGGCGTGCGAGGATCACGCCAAGATGGAAGAACCCCCGGCGAGCGCCGTCGGTATAGCGCGTCTTGAGGTTCGCCACGTCAGCCGTCGCGCTCGCGCACGGTGACCGGCGACGGTGTCGCGGCGCTCGGCTGCACGTTCACGGCGAACACCCAGGCCGCCAGGACCACGAGGGCCCCGCCGACCGCATCGACGATGAAGTGGTTGCCGGTCGCCACGATGGTCACCAGCACGACCACGGCGTAGACGAACCCCAGGTACCGCACCCAGCGCGTGCGCGCCAGCGAGTACAGCATGATGCCGATGAACAGGGCGTAGCCGAAGTGCAGGCTCGGCATGGCCGCATACGGGTTGGCGAGCAGGCCGTTCTCGAAGATGGCCGAGCGCACGCCGTGCAGGAAGTTGATGTCGGCGACGCCGGACGTGAAGATCATGCGCGGCGGCGCGGTCGGCAGCAGAGCGAACACCAGCACGGCGACGAAGTTCATGGCGAGGAACCAGTTGCGGTAGGTGGTCCACCACTCGCGACGCTGGGTGAACACCCACATCATGGTACCGATGATGATGGGCAGGTGCGCGTACTGGTACACCCACACGAGCACGGTCATGACGGGCTCCACGGCGCTGACCCGGCCCTGCACCCACGGCTCCCACCAGATGCCGAGCGCCTTCTCGAGGTTCATGAAGAAGATGCCGTTGGCCATGGCCACGGCCTCGCGCCCTTGTGACAGAGCGCGGGAGAAGTCGTACGCGAGGTAGCAGGCCAGCATGATGAGGGCCTGGCGGAACACGTCCCAGGCGCCGTCGGGGGCGAGGGAGAATCTGGCGTCGTTCAAGAGCCGGCCCACCGTGGGCCTGAGGCGTGAGTTCACCCTCTTCGACCTCCCGTCAGGTGGACGTCACGAGCGGGCGCCCGTATCCAACGAACGATAGCAGAGGCCCGGAACACCGGGCAACTGATGTCCCGCGCATGACACGCAGTATTCCCGCCGAGCCGCGGTGTACGCCCGGCGAGCGTGCTCGCGTTGAGTGTGTTGTTCCCGCCCCGGCACGCGGCTCCTCTCCGGGCTGTTGCCTGGGGCCAGGAGCGTGGCGGGCCATGCCATCACGTGATCCACGGTCCTGGCCGGCATGCGGCCAGACTGCAAGGCCGCCGAACGCCGACTGGACGAGGTGCACGCCGGACTTTCCGCACATCGAGACGCCGGAAGAGATGCGGGCATGGCCCCCTCCTCGACTGATCGCCATGGCAGAGACTTCGCCCACGCGCAGAGACTCTTCTGCGCGCCGCCACGCTCAACATCATCGGAGAATCACCGGATTCCGGTGATGACTGAGTCGTTCACCTCACCTACCCTGCAGGCAGGAAGGAGGTGAGAAGCATGAGGCTCAAGCTCATCCTGGCGGCGGCCCTTGGTCTGGTCGCCGCCCTGAGCATCGGGACTGCGCCGGCATTGGCGGTATGCGACTGCCACACCGTCGAGCCGTTGACGGCACCGACACCGCACACCCTCTATGTCGCCGGCGTCACCGACTGCACGACATGCCACGTGGGCATGACGGCGCCCCACACGGGGCCACTCACCCGGCCGATCTTCACCTTGGACGGCAGGTCGGTCGCTGCCGGATACAGACTGCATGGCAAGATCATCGACTACCCCGCGCTCGGACAGGGTGTGGTGCACCCTGACGTCACCGTCTACCTGCAGCAGCGGCTGTGGGGCGCGACTGAGTTCACCGACGTCGGACAGACGGTCACCAACAAGTACGGCAACTTCGGCTTCACGGTCGCGTCACCGGTACGGTATGCGTACTACCGCGCCATCGATCAGGGCTGGATCGGCCCGACGTGGACCTCTGTTCCGAGTATCAGGACCCTCAAGCCGACGCCAGGTCTGACGCTCGTGATCCGGGGCTTCACGCGCGCGCCTTTGACCCCATGGACCGTCGAACTCGGCCGCACCCTGACAGTGCACTGCACCGTGGCGCCCGCAGACCTGGGTGGCAACGTCACCATCCGTGTCCAGAGGCGCGTGGGCGGCAAGTGGGTCGCGCGCGCCACCGTGGAGCGAGCCCTGAGCGCCACCGGCACCTGCAGCTGGAAGTGGACGCCGAAGAGTCGCGGCGAGTACCGAGTGAACGCCAGGATCCCGGCCACGACCGCCCACAAAGGCGTCATGGCGCGCTGTCCGCCAGTGGGTATGACCGGCATGACCATTACTGTGTATTGACCGACCTGGGCAGCAATGCCGGAACCGCATAGAGGCCCGCCGCTCGCAGGGGTAGCGGGCCTCTGATATCGGCAGGTCTTGTTGTCATTGTGTTGTCGTCGTATAGGTGGGCGGCCCCGCAGGCGGTCTTGGAGTTCGCGGGAAGCGTCCGCGTCGTCCTGAAGCGACTCGCCTCACTCATAACGTTGACCATGGGCAAGCGCCGGGCATAGCGTGGCCTTGTCGGACGAGCAGGTCGAACTCCCCTCCCTCCTCTTCCGGTGCGCGAGTGGCGCCATCCACTCAGGGGTGTTCGAGAGACAGGAGGGCAAGGATGAAGCGCGTGCCTATTCTCCTACTCGTATCGGGCTTGGTGCTCCTGCTGCTGCTGCCGGCCGCGGCGCTTGCCGGCAAGCCGACGTTCAATCAGGCCGTCGACCAGCTAGTCGAGTCGGGCTACTCGGCGCAAGTGGAGAGCACCATTAACAGCTTCGGGACTTCACCGATGGGCTTCCGCTACGCGGGCTCCACGTCAGACACGCAGTCCGCCAGGTACATTGCCGACCAATGGCGCAAGGCGGGCCTGATCAACGTCAGGCTCGAGCCGGTGCCTGTTGACGCCTACAACTTCTATGGGGCCAGCGTTACGGTCGGCAACCGAATCATGCCTGCCACGTCGTTCGGTGGCGTTCCGGCGACGACAGCCGACGGCATCTCCGACGACATCGTGTACGTCGGCTACGGGACCGCCGCCGACTTCGACAAGGTCGACGTCACGGGCAAGATCGCCCTAATCGACATGCATATGTCGTTGTGGTGGCTCAACGTCCCCTGCGCCGAGGCCACTGCACGCGGCGCGGCTGGCGTCATCCTCACATTCACACCGAACGACGCCGCGTACTATGCGACGCCGGACGCCCTCGGAACCTTCGACGGCTACTACGACCTCAAGTGGGTGCCGGCGGTCTACATCTCCTGGACCGACGGCGACTGGCTCAAGGCCAAGATCGCGGCGACCAGTCCTGCCCCGGTCTCCGGCACCATGGTCAACAACACCTATATGCAGCTGGCGACCGACGGTGGCACAGGCTACAACGTCTACGGTGAACTGCCCGGCAAGGTGCGCAACGGCGAGATGGTCGTCATCAACTCGCACCACGACGCCTACTTCCGGGCCGGCCTCGACGACACCTCGGCAGTCGCCGCTGAGACCACCATCGCCAAGGCGATGAAGATGAGCGGCTACAAACCCGACCGTACAATTGTGTTCTTCAGCACGACAGCCGAGGAATATGGCCTCACCAACGCCTATTACGAATGGTGTATCGGCGCCTGGTGGGCGGCGACCCACTCGCACAGCGACTGGGCCGGCAAGGTCGTGGGCCTCGTGAACCTTGAGTCCCAAGGCGGGCGTGACTGCCCGCTCTCCTTCCGCGTGCCGGCCGACTTCCGGCCCTGGGTCAAGAGCCTCGCCGACGCGAACCCGGACCTCCTGACCAACGGCTACGCCATCAGCGGCCCCTCGTCGTGGACCGACATGTGGACCTTCATGGCCGCCGGCGTCCCGGCGTTCACGGACAGCACTTCTGACCTCACCGGCTACTACTCGAGCCACTTCTACCACACGCAGTACGACACGGACCTGATGATCGACTGGCCGTACTTCGCGCGCCTCGCGAAGTTCAACTACCTCATGCTGAGCGCGTTTGCCGACACGAGCAGACTGCTGCCATACAGTCCGGTGGCGCGCGCAAACGATCTGATCGCCAAGACCGGTGACGGCACTCGGCTGAAGAACGCGGGGGCCGAAGGCTGGGCGGTCGATGAGCTCGTGGATGCGATTGCCGATCTCAAGGTCGCCGCCGTCGCCTACGAAGGCAAGACGGTAACGGCAGATGAGGTGGCCGCCCTCAACGCGAAGCTCGTGGCCATTCAAGAGACGATCTACACCAACCTGAGCGGTTTGACCGTCTACGAGGGGCCGACCTACCCCTTCGAGCAGGTGCTGTGGGACACCGAGGCCCTACAGGCCACGATCGCTCACCTGGGGGTGCCTGACAAGGCGGCGGCCCTCGCCGATCTGGTGGGCGTAGGCCTCACCGTCCAGGGCATCGAGTTGAGCCCGCAGGTGTACGCCTACGAACTGACGCGCCATGACCCCAACTACTACCGCGTCACCTGGGGCGGACAGGGCAGGCTCCCGGCGTTCCTGAACGTGGTGCCTCAATACAGAATGATCGAGGCGGGGCAGTTCAGCACCGCGATCGATGCTTTGTCCCCCGTCCTCCAAAGCGAGCAGGGCGACCTGACGGCTCGTTCGGCGGCAATGGCTGCCGCCATCAGGTCAGTGACGAGCCAGATAGAGGCCCTTTGATCGATTCCCTGCGCCTCCACTGAGGGGAGAGGAGGCGCTCGCAAGAAGAGAGGGGCCGGCAAGCCTGGGGCTTGCCGGCCCCTCTGCAGCGAGGTCAGTGCCGAACCGCCCCTGCCCCCCTCTAGAATCCGGTGCCGCCCAAATGCGACGGTGCCATTCGAATGTGAGGCATGGAGTAGCCAGAGGACTAGCTACTGAGGCGCGAGTCAAGGCCGGCGATCGCCTCATCCGAGGTGACCTCAAGGCGGATCCCGGTCTCCGTGCCGCGCCCCGTGCAGCAGTCGGCATGGTTCTTCCGAAGATTGTCTGCAACCGCCGCTTCGATCTGTTCGCGCACGTTGCGGGCGACGTCAAGAGGGGCGACGAACACTGCCATGCGCTGCGACCACGGGCGCGAGAGTCGGATACTCAAGAGGGACTGCAGGTGAGGCCCTGCCGACAGCCAGGCTCATATGCGGGGAGATTATGGTGGGCCGTGAAGGATTCGAACCTTCGACCTTGGGATTAAGAGTCCCCTGCTCTACCAACTAAGCTAACGGCCCACGAACGTGCGCGCGATATGGTACCAGTCCGCCGCGGTCTTGCCAAACGGGCGCCGTGGACGGCCGGGAACGGCCCGCCGCGCGCCGGACGCCCGGCGTCAGGCGCCGAACACGTGGCGCCCGGCGACCTCGTAGCCCTCTTCGGCGCAGGCTTCTTCGATGGACTCGAGCGTGACGGCGTCGCCGTCGAAGTCGACCGTGACGGTCTTCTCCGCGACGTCGACGTCCACCGTACCGACGCCGCTGAGCGCGCCGACGGCCTTCTCGATGGCCATCTTGCAGTGGTTACAGGACACGGCCGGTACGTTGAGTACCGCGTGAGTTTCAGCCATTGTCGCTCCTTCCCGACGCGGACGCCGACCCCAGCTCGTCGAGCTTGAAGGTCGCCGACCGTCCTTCTCCCAGGTTGACGATGACGCTGTCGACCGGGGCCAGCAGGTCCGTGACCTTTCCTTCCCCTTCCGGGGTGCGGACTATCGCCCCACGCTTGGGCGCCCGTTTGCGGAACGACACGTACACCTGGTGTTCGTACTTGAGGCAGCACATGAGCCGCCCGCAGCACCCCGAGATCTTGGTGGGGTTGAGCGGCAGGTTCTGGTCTTTGGCCATGCGGATGGACACGGGCTCCTGGTCGCCGGCGAACGTGGCGCAGCAGAGGCCGCGGCCGCAGGGGCCGTAGCCGCCCACGATACGCGACTCGTCGCGGGCGCTCACCTGCTTGAGCTCGACGCGGCGACCGAGGCGGTCGCCGAGGCGGTTCTGGAGTTCTCGGGCGTCCGTGCGCTCCTCGGCGAAGAACGTGATGGTGAGCTTGGGTCCGTCGAACGCCTGGCGCGCCTCCACGACCTTGAGGTCGAGCTTGAGCTCGTTGGCGAGGGCGCGACAGGTGCGCTTGGCCTCGCACTCCGCCTCACGGTGCGAGGCCATGGCCTCGGTGTCCGCGGCCGACGCCTTGCGGACGACGCGGCGGAGGCCGCGCGGAGCGTCGCCGGCGGCGACCTCCTCGGGCGCCTTGACGACGCGGCCGTAGTCGTTGCCGCGCGTGGTGTCGACGACGACGCCGTCCCCCGGAGCGAGCTCCAGGTCGCCGGCGCCGAACTGGTAGACCCTGCCACCGCCGCGGAACACGACGCTGCAGATCCTAGGCACTGGTGGAGACCTCCTCGAAGCGCGCGAACATCGCCTGCAACGCGAGCTTCTGGTCGATGTTGAGATACAGGTCCTTGCGAGTCTTGGCGGCGAGGCCGAGGAGCCGCTGGTAGTGCTCCGGCGTCGCTGCGACCGCCTCGGCGAGCGCGTCGCGGTGGTCGCTGTTCCAGAGTACATCGGAAGCCCCGGATGCGCACACCCAGAGGTCACGCACCCACGAGACGAGCAGGTCGAGCGCGTCCTGTGCGGCGAGGCGACCGCGGCGCGCGGCTTCGCGCTTGGCGCGCGCCTCGGCCTGCTCCGTGTACCACTTGAGGTCCTTCTTGTCCTGGAACTGGCGATCGAGCTCGGAGAGGCGGCGCCCAAGGTCGTCCTCCACCTGCCCCGCGATCTCGGCCTGCTGACGGGCGAGCACGCCGAGGAACGCCTCGGCCGGGGCCGGGCCGTCCTGCGGGCGGGCGCCGGCCACGGCCGCCGCCGCGTACTTGAGGTACTCCGCGCGGCGGTCGGCGCCGGCCGCGTCGTCCGCCAGACGGGCGGCCCTCTCCACCGAGCCGAGCGAGAGGCGGGCGAGCGCCTCGGCCGCGACGGGCTCCACGCCGTGGCGCTCGACGAGGTAGGCGCTCACCTCGGTGTCGCTCAGCGGCCGGAACTCCACGACCTGGCAGCGCGAGACGATGGTGGGCAGCACGCGCTCGAGTCGGTCGGCGACGAGGAGGAACACCACGTAAGACGGGGGCTCCTCGACGCTCTTGAGCAGCTTGTTGGCCGACTGCGGGTTGAGGTACTCGACCTCCGGGATGACCCAGACACGGTGCGACGCGGAGAAGGGCTTGAGGCTGAGGTCGGCGACCACGGGCTCGATCTGCTCCACCCGGTACACGTCGCCTTCGCGCTCCAGGATGTGCAGGTCCGGGTGCATGCCGGCGAGGGCGCGCTCGCACTCGGGGCAGGCGCCGCAGTTGCCGCACCCGCTGACGAGCGCGGCGCCGAGCTCGCGCGCAAACGCCGTCTTGGCGAGGCCCTCGGGGCCGGCGAGCAGGTACGCGTGGCTCAGCGAGCCGTCGCGCAGAGCGCGGGAGAAGAAGGCCTTGGCCTGCGCCTGTCCGGGGACGGACTCGAACACGACGGCCTCAGTCGCCGAGCCGCCGGCCGGCGTCGGCCACGGCCTCGAGGGCCGCCGCCTCGACGTCGGCGGCCACGAGCTCGACGTCGCGGAAGCCGTCGACGAGGCGGACCCGCTCGGGCCAGCGGCGCGCGAGCGCGGCGAAGCCGGCCGCGACGCGCTCCTGGAAGTCGAGCCCCTCCGCCTCGATGCGGTCGGCGCGACCCTCTCCCCCGCCGGCGCGCGCCAGCCCCACGACGGGATCGACGTCGAGGACGAGGGTGAGGTCCGGCAGCAGGCCTTGCAGGGCCGGAGCGTTGGCGGCAAGCACCTCGTCGACGCCCAGCTTGCGGGCGAACCCCTGGTAGGCGAGAGACGAGTCGACGAACCGGTCGAGCACGAGGATGCGCCCCGCCGCGAGCTCGGGCAGCAGCACCGTCTGGACGAGCTCGGCCCTGGCGGCCGCGTAGAGCAGCGTCTCCGTCCACGGCGCGATCTGCGACGGGCCGTGGAGCAGGACGCCGCGGATAGCCTCGCCGGCCGCGGTGGCGCCGGGCTCGCGGATCACCGTGCCCGGCGCGGCGGAAGGCCCTACGGGCAGGCCGCAGGCCGCCAGGCGCTCACAGAGCAGGGCCGCTTGGGTGCTCTTGCCGCACCCGTCGCAGCCCTCGAGCGTGATGAGGACGCCGCGGATCAACCCGCCTTCTTGCGCGCGCGGTACTTCTCCTTGGTCGGGCAGTCGATGTCGATGCACAGCACCCACGGGCGCCCGCGGCCGCCGCCGCCGACGACCTTGATCTCCGGCCAGCCGCACTCGGCGCACACCTTGCCGGTGGGCACGATGGTGCCGCGCTGCGGCAGCGGGAACGTCTGGCCGCAGCCGCGCCGCGGACGCTCGCCCTCGACGGTGGGCTGCTGGGGCTCGTCGCCCTCCTTGCCCACACACGCTGCGAACCGCTTGCCTGTCTTCCCGCGCAAGACGCGAAGCTGGCCGCCGCAGTTCTTGCACGTGCCGAGCGTGAGGTCCTCGCGCACGCCGCTCTTGATGCGGTCGCGGATGTCGGTGACGTGGGCGTCGAGGAGCTTGCAGGGCCTGCTCGAGCATCTCCTGGCTCTCGGAGACGACGTCCTCACGGCGCAACTCGCCCTCGCTGATGCGGTCCATGTCGGCCTCCAGCCTGGCGCTCATCGCGCTCGACGAGATGTCGACCGGCGCCTGCTCCATGGCTGCGTCGAAGGCGGCGATGAGCGCCACGCCCAGCTCGGTGGGCTCGACGGGGTTGTCGCGCACGTAGTTGCGGTCGTAGAGGTGCTGGATGATGTCGGCGCGGGTAGCCTTGGTGCCGAGCCCCAGCTCCTCCATCTTCTCGAGCAGGCGGCCCTGCCCGTAGCGGCCGGGCGGCTGCGTCTCTTTGGCCTCCGAGCGCAGGTCGAGCACCTTGAGCGTCTCGCCGGGGTCAAGCGGAGGCAGCGGGCGGTCGCGCTTGGCGGCGTACTTCTCGTAGACCTCGAGGTAGCCGAGCTTGGCCACACGGCTGCCGTGCGCCACGAACGGCTCGGTGCCGAGCTTGAGGTCCATGCGCTGGCCCTCGATGACGGCCGCCGGCAGCAGCGTGGCGAGGAAGCGCCGGGCGACCAGGTCGTAGACCTTGGCCTGGTCGCCGCTCAGCTCCTTCTTGGGCGCGCCCACCGGGTAGATCGGCGGGTGGTCGGTGGTGCGCTTCTTGCCGCGCGTGGGCGTCAGCTTGTCCTGGGCGGCGAGCCGGGCTGCCGTCTCGGCGACCGGCTGCCAGCGCGCGAGCTCCTGCAGGCTGCCGCGCAGGTCGATCGAGGGTGGGTAGACCGTGTTGTCGGTGCGCGGGTAGCTGATGAGGCCGTCGAGGTACAGCGACTCGGCCGCGCGCATGGCGCGGGCCGGGGTCATGCCTGCGCTGGAAGAGGCGCTCATGAGCGCCGTGGTGTTGAACGGCGCCGGCGGCTTGTCCTGGCGCGGCTTGGCCTCATAGCCGGTGACCTCGGCGAGCTCCACGCCGGCGCCCTCGAAGGCCGCCTGCATGGCCTCCTCGGTGTCGAAGCGGCCCTTGGCGTGCGCGACCTCGAACGGCTCTCCGTCGCGCTCGAGCGTCGCCTTGATCTCCCAGTATGGGACGGGGACGAACGCGCGCCGCTCGAGCTCGCGGTCCACGACAAGGCGGAGGGTCGGCGACTGGACGCGACCCACCGAGAGGTAGTCCGAGCCGTAGCGGTACGAGGCGAGCGACATGAAGCGCGTGAGCACCGCGCCCCAGATGAGGTCGATGTCCTGGCGCGAGTGCGCCGCCTCGGCGAGGTTGAAGTCGACGGTGGAGGGCTTGGCGAACGCGGCCTTGACCTCCTCCGGCGTGAGCGCCGAGTAGCGCACGCGGATGTGCCGGTCGACCACGGCCTCCGGCAGCATGGCCTTGACGTGCGGGTCGCCGTCCAGCGGCTCGGGCGCCGGCGCCTTGGCGCGCGCCTCCGCGCCGTCCTTGGCGGCGGCCTTGACGCGCTTCTTCTTCTCCGGCTTGTCGCCGGGGTTGCGCTTGAGCGCGTCGCCGCGAAGGATCTGGAGCGCCTCGTGGCCGATGAGCTCGCCCTCGCGGTCGTAGTCGGTGGCGATGACGACCTCGGTGGCGCCCTTGGCGACCGCGCGGAGCGCCGAGATGGTGCCGGCGGCGCCTCCGTCCACGATCCATGCCAGGTCCGGCTTCTCGATCATGTCGGTGAGGTACTTGAGGCTCCAGCGCTTGTACGTGTTGGGGAACACCGTCTCCATCACGTGACCGCGCAGCCCGATGGCCACCGCGTCGTCGCCTTCGTAGGTGAAATGGTAGGACTTCACCTTCAGGCGGCCGCGGCCGTGCTCCTTGACCGACGGCTTGCCGCCGAGGATCTCGGCGATCTTCTTCGCGGCCGAGTCCTTCTCTGTGACGATGAGCTTCACTGCTACCTCATGGGGACGTGGAAGGGACGCACGGGACTGCGGGAGTTAATACCACCCCGCAAACCTGTACGTCGAGGATGACGTTGACGCGCGCGGCCGTTGTCAGTCGAGCGCCGCGACGGCCTCGTCGCGCGTGGCGTGCATGGAGAACACACGGTCCAGACCAGTGACGCTGAGGACCCGCTCGACCGGCCGGGTGGTGACCACGATGGTCATCGCGCCGCCGGCGCCGTGCACGCGGCGGACGCCGCCGATGAGCACGCCGAGCGCCGTGGAGTCGATGAAGGTCACTTCGCTGAGGTCGACGACGAGGCGCTTGATGCCGGAGTCCAGCAGTTCGAGGAGGGACTCCTTGAACTGCGGCGCCGTGAAGATGTCGACCTCGCCCGACAGGACGACCACGCCGAGGTCGTCGTCGAGTCGTTCACTGGAGACGCTGAACATGTCGCTCATGGGACCGGGACCCCTTACTTGGTCGGACGATGGAGAGGGCGTCGGCGTGGGTTGCGGCGCTGTTCTGCTGATCGCGTGCCTTGACTCCGGTCGCGTCGGGAGAGGTCGGGTCGAGCTCGAGGAACTTGCTGAACGCGAGCAGCGCGGTGGCGGTGTCGCCGGCGCTCTGCGGCCGACCGGGCATGTCGAAAAGGACTGCGCGTCCTTGGGCAGTGAGGGCGGTGATGTCGCTGCAGGCGCGGACGGCCGCGGGGTCGTCGTTGAGTTACAGCGTACACGGTGGACACCAGTTGACTGCAGCACCTCGACGCGCTGCGCCTTGACGGCCGCGCCCTTCTGTTCGGCCAGGATCGGCGTCGGCCTTCTTGTAGGCCTTCGCCGAACTCCCGAGGTCACCGGCCGCGAGGCTGGAACCCGCCTGCCTCGAGCCCGCTCGTGGCGAGATACGCCTCGGCGAGCTTGGTCCAGGCGGCGGCGTCTGGTGGGCGGCGGCCGCCGTCGCCTTCTTCGCGGTCGCGGCCTGCTGATCGAGGGACTCGGTCCGCCGACTGCGTGGAGTTGACCCACGAACAGCCGTTGAGCACGCCGGAGTAGCCGACGACGAGGAACGCGGCCATCAGGAAGGCCATGAACCCGAAGATGATCTTCTGCCAGAACTTGACCTTGCGGCGATCGAGCAGCACTTAGACGGACTCCTCTCGATGAACGGCCGGTGGTATGTGCCACCAGCCGGAATCGGCGCCGCCGATCTCGACGGCCCCGGTACGGACACGGTCCTGCAGCTTCTCGCGCACGCTGATGGCGGTTGCGCGGATGGCGTCCGCGTCCACGCCCTTGTGCTCGCGGTCGCGGTAGAGCTCGCGGCCGCCGACCACGGTGAGGCGCACGTCATCCTGGTTGGCGCCGTAGACCAGCGCCGAGTACGGGTCGGCGATGGGCGCGAAGTGCGAGCGTGACACGTCGACGGCGATGAGGTCGGCGCGCTTGCCGGCCTCGAGGCTGCCGACCTCGGTCTCCATGCCGAGCGCTTCGGCGCCGCCGAGCGTGGCGATGCGCACGCACTTCTGCGCGTCGAGCACGGTGACGTCACGCTCCACGGCCCGGTGCAGGAACAGCATGGTGCGCATCTCGTCGAACATGTCCATGATGTTGCTCGACGCCGGGCTGTCGGTGCCCAGGCCGACGCGCACGCCCTCGTGCAGCAGCCCGGCCAGCGGTGCGATGCCGCAGCCCAGCTTGGCGTTGCTCTTGGGGCAGTGAGCCACGGCGACGTCCTTGTTGTGCAGGATGCGGATGTCGTCGCGCGTGACGTTGACGCAGTGCACGGCCAGGAAGTCGTGGTGCAGCACGTTCCACTGCTGCAGGTACTTGATGGGAGTGACGCCGTAGGGCTGCACAAGCATGCGCTCCCAGCCCATCTTCTCGCGGTAGTCGTGGGCGAACTTGCCGGACCCCGAGCGGACGTACGTGAGCTCGTCCTTGCTCTCGGCGACGTGGCTCATGACCTTGAGGCCGCGCTCCTGGGCAAGCCGCGAGACGCGCTGGTACAGCAGGCTGGACACGGTGTACGGCGCGTGCGGGGCGAGGCCGACGTCGAACGTGGGCGGCGCGGCGGCCTGTGCCTCGGCCAGCCGCCGCTCGACGTCCTCCATGGTCTCGTCGAGGTGCGAATCGTCGATGCCGAAGACCTCGAGGTACAGCCGGCCGCGCAGGCCGGCCTCTGCGGCCGCCGCGAGCGTCGCCGCGCCGTAACTCGTGTCGGCGATGGTGGTGATGCCCGAGGAGACGGCCTCCATGGCTCCGAGCCGCGCGCTGACGAGGTACTCGTCGGGACGCAGGGAGGCCTTGACGTCGACGAGGCTGATGATCCAGTCGCCGAACTCGGCGTCGTCGAGGATGCCGCGGAACGAGGTGTACTCGACGTGGCTGTGGCAGTTGACGAACCCGGGCATGATGATGGACCGGCCCATGTCGACCAGGGCGGCGCCGGGGTGGTCGGCCTGCAGGCGCGGCGCCGGTCCGACCGCCACGATGCTGTCTCCGGCCACGGCGACGCCCCCGTCCGGCAGGACGGGCGCCGAGACCGGGAGGACCCAGTCGGCGCGATAGATCGTGATGTCGCGGTCGGTGGTCACGTGGCAGCCCACAGCAGAGGGAGCCGGAAGGCCCCCTGACTCGTGGGAGTATAGGGGAGCCTCAACTACAGTGGCAAACATGCCCTGTGCTCGCGACGATATACTGGCGAGACCAGCGACGGGAGGGCCGCAGCGTGCAGCAGGGACAAGGACCGAGCATCTCTCCGGACGTCGTCTCGAGCGCCGTCTGGGACGCCGTGAAGGAACTGCCGGGAGTCGCGGACCTCTACCGCACGCCCATGCAGACGCTGGGAGAGCGCGTCCACCTCGAGCGGCACGGCCCGGTGCGCCTCGACTCCGACGACGAGGGTCCGGTGCTGGAGATCCACCTGGTGGCGGCCTCCGGCTCCGACCTGGCCGCGGTCGGCGAGGCCGTCGCCCGCGCCGGCGCCACCTACCTCACGCGCACCACGGGCACACCCATCACCCGCGTCGAGGTGCACATCGACGACATCGCCGACCCCTCCGCGTGAGGGCGATCGACCTGACGTTCGCGAGCAGGGACCTGCTCGCCCCCTGCTGCGCCACCTGCACCTGGTGGCTCGCCCGTCCGGGCGCCGACATCCCACCCACCCTCCGGTCCGACTGGGAACGCGAGGCGGAGAACGAAGCGGGGTTCTTCGGCAAGGCGCTGCTCGACGGGGACGCGGTGATCGGCTGGATGCACACGGCGAGCCTGCGCCTCACGCCCCGCGCCCGCGCGCTGCCGGCCGGGCCACCCCTCCCCGACGCCTACGTGCTCACCTGCGCGTACTTCTACGACGAGGAGTACCTGCACGGGTTCCGGTTCCTGCTGCAGGAGATCGAGGCGGCGCTCAAGCACCGCAAGGTCAAGGCGCTCGAGGCGTTCGCCCTGCGCCACAGCCGCGACGACGACGCGTTTCGCGGCTACCTGCGCGAGCTCAACCTGTTCAATCCCGACGTCCTCGAGGGCGGCGGGTTCCGCCGCGTGCAGGAGAAGGGCGAGGTCGCCCGGTTCCGCCTCGACCTCGCCGCACTGGTGGAGGCGCCACGCCGCAGCGCGGCCTGGGAGCACGTGGAGGCGCCGGCCGGAGCCATGCCCGTCTGCTGACCCGTCCCGCGGCTAGCGGTACAGACGCGGCAGGCGCTGCTTCCAGTCGTCCGGCACGACCGCCTCAAGCGCGTCGTCGAGGGTGACGATCCCGATCAGGCGCCGCTGGTCGTCCACCACCGGGATCGCCAGCAGGTCGTACTTGGTCATGATGCGGCCGACCTCTTCTTCGTCCACGTCGGCCGTGACCTCCACGAGGTCGTCCTCCATGAACGTCTGCACCTGGTCGTCCTGAGCCGCAAGCACGAGGTCGCGGAGGCTGACCACGCCGACCAGGCGCTCGTCGGCGTCGACGATGTACAGGTACGTCATCATGTGCTGCTCCGGGCGCTCGCGACGGATCCAGTCGAGCGCCTTGCCCGCCGTGGCCTTGCACGGCAGCATGACGAAGTCGGTGGTCATGAGCGAGCCGGCGGTGTGCTCGGGGTGGCTCGCGAGCGCACGCAGGTCCTGCTCGCGCTTGTCTGGCAGGAGCGTCAGCAACTCTTGCGCGAGGGTGTCCGGCAGTTGCGCGAGCATGTCGGCCGCCTCGTCCGCCTCCATGTTCTCGAGCACCCGGGCGGCGCGCTCCACGGGCATCTCCTGCAGCGCCGCGTTGCGCAGGTCCTCCTCCATCTCCTGCAGCGTGTCGGCGGCCAGGCTGGCGTTGAGCGCGGCCAGCACCGCCGCGCGCTCGCGCGGGCCGACCTGGCCGACGATGTCGGCGATGTCGGCGGGGTGCAGTTCGGCCAGCTCGGCGAACGCCTCCACGAAGTTGAGCCGCGAGAGGCGCAGGGCGATGAGGTTGACGTCGTCCCAGGGCACGAAGTCGCCGCTCTTCTTCGGCAGGCGGCGCGAGAGGAACCCGAGGCCGAAGCGCCGGGCCAGCGCGGCGGAGCTCGCGTCGACGCCGGCGACCACGAGGTGGTCCTCGGCCGGCTCGAGCACGACGTCCTGCACGCGCACGAACGCGCGGCGACGCATGTCGAGCGCCTGGTTGTCCAGCAGCGCGTCGACGAGCGAGAGCTCGTCAGGGCGCAGCGACGCGGGCTTGACGGCCTCGAGCGGCACGCCCAGCAGCACGCGCTCGCCGTCCACGTCGATCTCGGCCACCTGAGCCCACGAGGCGGCCAGCTGCCCCTCGTCGTGGTCGATGAAGAGTGCGGTGACCACGGGCGGTCCGGCCGTGGTGGTGGCGACGACGTCCACCAGCTCGCCGACCAGCTCACCGGCGACGTCGAGGACCTTCATGCCGTCTAGCTCGGAGAGGGCAAGGGATCCGGAGGTCTCGTCCATGAGGGGGTGCACATCCTTTCGGGACCGGGTGCCCGGCGAGGATACCTCAGGTCGCGCGCGGAGCGTCAATCACGGCTACTCATGCCGTCGGCGGGATTTGCGCGATTCCGCTTCAACGAATGTCCTCGTAGGCAGCGGGTGAGATATGCTCTCGCGGTCATCCCCCCAAAGACGACCCCGAAGGAGGACGAGGTCTCAATGCAAGCAGTGGAAACCGGATCGGGCGGAGCGCTCGAGCGGTTCTTCAAATTCAAGCAGTGGAACACGACCCTTGGTCGCGACGTGCTCGCAGGGCTCACGACGTTCATCGTCATGTCCTACATCATCTTCGTGAACCCGAGCATCCTGGGCCTTGGCGGCAAGGGGCTGCCGTTCGCGGCCGCGCTCACGTCCACCTGCCTCGTGGCCGGCGTCATGACCATCCTGATGGGTGCCGGTGACCAACCGCGCCTACGCCATCGCACCCGGCATGGGCCTCAACGCGGTCGTCGCGTTCGGCCTGGTGCTGGGCCAGGGGCTCACGTTCCCCCAGGCGATGGGCCTCATCGTCCTCGAAGGCATCGCCATCCTCATCCTGGTGCTCACCGGGTTCCGTGAGGCGATCTTCAAGGCCATCCCGCTCGAACTGAAGAAGGCGATCGTCATCGGTATCGGCTTCTTCATCCTCTTCATCGGCCTGGTCGACGGCGGCATCGTGGTCGCCGGCAGCGGCACGCCGGTCGCACTCGGCAACTTCGTCGGGGTACCCGTCGCCGTCACGATCTTCGGTCTCGCGGTGACGATCATGATGCTGGTCCGCGGCTGGCGCTTCGCCGTGATCCTCGGCATCATCTTCTCCACGATCTTCGCGACCATCCTCAACTACGCCTACGACAAGACGTCGTTCCTCGAGGGCACCGCGGTGATCCCGAGCAGTATCGTCGCCGCTCCGGACTTCAGCCTGATCGGCGAGTTCAACTTCGGCGCCTTCAGCAAGCTGGGCGTCGCGGCCGCGATCCTCTGGATCTTCAGTCTGATGCTGTCGGACTTCTTCGACACCATGGGCACGCTCGTCGGCGTCGGCCAGCAGGCCGGCTACCTCGACGACAAGGGCGACCTGAAGAAGCTCAACCGGCTCCTCCTCGTCGACTCGCTGGCGGCCGTCGCAGGCGGCGCCGCCTCGGCCTCGTCGGCGACGACGTACATCGAGTCCGGCTCAGGTGTCGCCGCCGGCGGACGAACGGGCATGGTCGCCATCGTCTGCGGCGTGCTCTTCCTCCTGGCCATGTTCTTCTCGCCCATCGCGGCGATCGTCCCGGCCAACGCCACGGCGCCTGCACTCATCATCGTGGGCTACCTCATGATGGCGACGCTGGTCGCGGGCGAGATCGAAGCCGAGGACGAAGAGGGCGGCGGGCTCGTGAAGCGCGCCATCTCTTCCATCCACTTCGGCGACATCGCGTTTGGCCTCCCCGCCGTGCTCACGATGACCATCATGCCGCTCACGTACAGCATCACGAACGGCATCGGCGCCGGCTTCCTGTCGTACACGCTCATCCGCATCACGCAGGGCAAGGCCAAGGAGATCAGCTGGATGCTGTGGATCGCCTCCGCAGGTTTCGTCATCTACTTCCTGGTCCCGCTTCTGCAGTCGAAGGGCTGGGTCTGAGCCGCGCGTAGCGCACTCAGCAAGACCGCATCCTGAGAAGGGGCGGGCCGCCGCAGGGCAGCCCGCCCCTTCTGCTATCCTTGCCGCCGTATGTCCGTCGTGCTGCTCATCCTCGCCCTCGCGATCATCCTCATCTCGGCAGAGCTCTTCACCAACGGGGTGGAGTGGTTCGGCCGCCGCTATGAGCTCGGCGAGGGCGCCGTGGGCAGCGTCCTCGCGGCCGTGGGCACGGCGCTGCCCGAGACGCTCATCCCCATCATCGCGATCCTGTTCACCGGCACCGCGGCGTCCGACGACATCGGCATCGGCGCCATCCTCGGGGCGCCGTTCATGCTGGCCACCATCGCGATGGTGGTCACCGCGGTCGCCGTGGTCGTGTTCCACTGGCGCAAGCGGCGTCCGCTCGCGGTCACCATCAACGAGAGCATCATGCGTCGCGACCTCAGCCACTTCCTCATCGCCTACGGCCTCGCCATGGCCGCGGCGGTCGTGCACGTGCGCCAGGCCCACTACGTGCTGGCGGTCGCCCTCATGCTCTTCTACGGCTACTACGTGTGGGAGACGCTCAAGGCGGAGGGCGACCTCGGCGAGGACACCAAGCCGCTCTACTTCCACCGCGACCCCGAGATGCCGCACACCTACCGCATCTACCTGCAGATCGGCGCGGCGCTGGCCGGCATCATCATCGGCGCCGAGATCTTCGTGCACGAGATCGACGCCCTCAGCACGACGCTGGGCGCCGCGCCGCTCGTGGTGTCGCTGCTCATCACGCCGATCGCCACCGAGCTGCCGGAGAAGTTCAACTCGGTGCTGTGGATCCGGCAGCGCAAAGACACGCTCGCGCTCGGCAACATCACCGGGGCGATGGTGTTCCAGAGCACGTTCCCGGTCTCCGTCGGCCTCATCTTCACGTCGTGGCAGCTCACCGGCGACGCGCTCGTTGCCGGACTCCTGGCGCTGGTGAGCGGGACGGTGTTCTACCTCACGCTCCGGATCCGCCACACACTCACCTGGTGGTCGCTGGGCGGCGCCGGCTCCGTGTACTTCGTCTATCTGATCTACGTGTTCGCCATCGCCTGACGGCGGCAGTCGTTCGGCTCACCGATACGGGCTGCTGCCCCCTACCCCGTGGGGGCGCCTCCCCCCATATCGGCATCGCACGGTGACAGACTGAAGACGGCGGCCGGGTCCGTGAGGACCCGGCCGCCGCGTCAACGACGGATGTGTCGCCCGCTACGAGGCGATCACCAGCGTCACGGTCGAGCCCGCGGGGACCACGGTGCCCGAAGCCGGCTTGATGTCGACCACCGTCCCGGACGGCTGGCCGGTGTTGGGCTTCTGGCGGTAGGCGACCTGCAGGCCGAGCCCCACGAGTTGCTGCTCGGCCGCGCTCGACTGCATGCCGTACACGTTGGGCACGGCGACGCCGCTCGTGGTCGGGCTCGTGGTCGGCGTGGGCGTCGCGGTCGGCGACGGCGAGCCCGTGGACACCACGATGCTCACCGAGGTGCCCTTGTCGACCTTCTTGTTGGCGGCCGGGTCCTGTCTGATGACCGAGCCGGCCGTGACGGTGGTGCTCGTCTCCGTCGTCACGGTGCCCAGCTTGAGGCCGGCGCCCGTGAGCTGGTTGGTCGCGTCGGCCTGCGTGAGGTTGGTCAGGTCGGGCACCGTCACCTGCGGCTTGCCGGTGCTGATCCAGTACGACACCGTGTCGCCGCGCTTGACCTTCGTGTCGGCCGCGGGGTCCTGCTTGAACACCTGACCGTCGGCGACGGCGTTCGACTTGCCGGTGTGCCTGTCGCCGATGAGGCCGTTCTGGCTGAGCCAGTCGTCGACCTCGGTGTCGGTCCACCCCTTGAAGTCCCGCAGGGTGACGGACTCGCTGCCCTTGCTCACCCAGATGTCGACCGTGGCGCCCTCGCGCAGCTTGGTACCGCCGGTGGGAGCCTGACGGCTCACGAACCCGGCGGCGACACGGTCGGAGAACTCCTCCTGGATGCCGGCCTTGAACCCGGCCTTCTCGACCGCCTTCACGGCCGCGGACTTGCTGAGACCCACCACGCTCGGCACCGGGTCCTTGGCGCCGCTCATCGTCCACCAGAGCCCGACGGCGACGGCGGCGATGATGGCCAGAAGCAGGAGGACGAGGATCAGCGGCCACCTGGACTTCTTGCGCCGAGGCGGCATGGGCTGGTCGAGCACCGACGTCTGCATCGCCGTCTCGCCGCCGGCCGTGCCGGCCATGCCGGCGGCCATGACGCGCGTGCGCTCGCCGCCGGCGTCGAACGCGGCGGCCTGCACCGGCCCGCCCTCGCGCGCGGCGCGCAGGTCGCGGGCGAACTCGGCGGCGGACTGATAGCGGTCCACGGGGTCCTTGGCCATGGCCTTGAGCACGATCTGGTTGAGCGAGTACGGCAGGCCGGGCACCAGTTCGGCCGGCTCCCGCGGCGCCTCGTTGACGTGCTTGAGCGCCACGGTCACGGCGCTGTCGCCCTTGAACGGCACAGTGCCGGTGAGCATCTCGTAGAGGACCACGCCCACGGAGTAGAGGTCGGAGCGCTCGTCGACGGGGTACCCCTTGGCCTGCTCCGGCGCCAGGTACTGCGCGGTGCCGAGGATGGAGCCGGCCTCAGTCATCCCGGAGTCGCCGGCGCGCGCGATGCCGAAGTCCATCACCTTGCAGGTGCCGTCACGGTCGATCATCACGTTCTGCGGCTTGATGTCCCTGTGCACGATGCCGCTGCGGTGCGCGAAGTCCACGGCGGCGAGCAACTGCATGGTGATGTTGACCGACTCGTTGCCGCTGAGGCGCTCGCGACGGCGGATGAGGTCCTTGAGGGTCTCGCCCTCCACGTACTCCATGACGATGTAGTACGTCCCGTCGAGCTCGCCCCAGTCGTAGATGCTGACGAGGTTCTGCTGGTTGAGCCCGGCGGCGGCCTTGGCCTCGCGGCGGAACCGTTCGACGAACGTCGGATCGCTCAGGTAGCGCTGCAGCAGCACCTTGACGGCGACGTGCCGGCCCAGTGTGAGGTCCTCACACAGGTACACGTCGGCCATTCCGCCGCCGCCCAGTTTGCGGACCACGCGGTACCGGCCGCCTACCACCTCTTCTGGCTGGAACACGTCGCTCACGTCCGTCTGCTCCTGTCTTTCATGCTGTCTGGTACGACCGGCGGCGCACGGTCCCTGCCTCTAGGGCAGGGACGGCTGCGCCAGCGCCGTCTTCATGACGGCGGCGGCGAGCGGAGCCGCGGCCTCGCCGCCGGTCGACTGGGTGTCTTCGATCACCACGGCGATGCACACCTGCGGGTCGTCCGCCGGCGCGAAGCCGATGAACCACGCCAGATTGGTGCCGTCGCCCTTCTCCGCGGTGCCCGTCTTGCCCGCGACCGAGATCCCCTCGAGCGCGGCCTGCGTACCGGTCCCGTAGTTGACCACGTTCTGCATCATCGTGTTGAGCTGGCTCGCGGTGACGGCCTTGGTGGCCACGAGCCACTGCTCGGGCTGCGTCTTGCTCACCACGTTGCCGTCGGCCGTCACGATCTCCTGCAGGTAGTACGGCTTCATGACCCGGCCGCCGTTGGCCACGCCCCCGGCCACGAGGGCCATCTGCAGCGGAGTGGCCAGCAGCCGCTCCTGGCCGCACGCCGCCCAGGCCACGTCCAGCGGATCCATGAACGCGTTGGGCGAGAGGATGCCGTTCTTGCCGTAGCGGCCGCTGGGGACGACCTCGCCGGCCGGCAGCGGCAGCGGCGGGGTCTGGTAGAAGCCGTAGCGCTGGGCCCCGGCGATGAGCCGCTTCTTGCCCAGCAGGTTGCCCACTTTGGCGAAGGTGGTGTTGATCGACGCCGTGAGCGCGTAGGTGAAGTCGTTGGGGCCGAAGACCTCGCCGCCGTAGTTGGTGACCTTGCCGCCGAACACCACGTACGTGCCGGTGTCGACGAACTTGGTGTCCGGGGTGACCTTGCCGTTGTCCAGGCCGGCCGAACCGGTGACCACCTTGAACGACGATCCGGGCACGTACAGGCCCTGTGTGGGCCGGTTGAGGAGCGGCGCGCTGCCATCCTTGCTGAGACGCGCCCACTGGTCCTCGAGGTTCGCGGGGTCGTAGGTGGGCGCCGACGCCGAGGCGATGAGGGCGCCCGTCTTGGGGTCGAGCGCCACGATGGCGCCCTTCTGCCCCTGCAGCGCCTGCTGCGCGACCTTCTGCACACCGGGGACCAGGGTGAGCTTGAGGTTCGCCCCCTTGGGACGCCGGCCGAGGAGCTTGTCCACCCAGTTCTGCACGCCGAGGTCGCTCGACTGACCCGTGAGCACATCGTTGTACTGGGCCTCGACGCCGGTGCGCCCGTAGCGGACGGAGTCGTACCCCAGGAGCTGTGGGGCGATGGTGCCGTTGGGGTAGTCGCGGTAGTAGTACCCGGACCGGCGGTCGACCCCCGCGATGACGGACCCGTCGTAACCACGGATCTCGCCGCGCTTGATCTTCTGCTCCTCCGCGATGCTGCGCTTGTTCTCGGGACGGTCCTGGAACCACTGCGCGCGCACGCCCATGATCCAGGTGAGATTCGCGATCAGCGCCACGAACAGCACCACGGTGATGATGAAGACCTTGCTCATCGCCCGGTTCATGCGGCTACCCCCTCTCCGCCATCTTGCGGCGCTCGAGGTCGGTGCCGCCGCGGATGATGTTGGTGCGGTTGCTCACCAGCAGCAGCAGCGCCACCAGCATGAGGTTGGCGGTCACGGAGCTGCCGCCGTAGCTGAGGAACGGCAGCGTGATGCCGGTGAGCGGGATGAGGCGCGTGACGCCGCCGATGATGATGAACGTCTGGAGCGCGAACGCCAGGGCGAGGCCGGCGGCGAGCAGCTTGGAGAAGCCGTCCGGCGCGTACACGGCGATGCGGAAGCCGCGCCACGTGAACAGCAGGTACAGCAGCACGATACCCGCGGCGCCGAGCAGGCCGACCTCGTTGGCGACGGCGGCGAAGATGAAGTCGGTCTGGAGCTCCGGCACGACCGGCGTGTGATCGGGGAACAGCAGGTAGCCCCGCCCGAACCCCGCGCCGATGATGCCGCCGTCGGCGATGGTGAACAGCGACTGCAGCAACTGGTAGCCGCTGCCCATGGCGTCCTTCCAGGGGTCGAGCCAGATGGCGAACCGCTCGTGCACGTGCGGCACGAGGTACACGGAGATGGCGCCGGCGACGGCGAAGAGCCCTACGCCGGCGGCCACGTACACGACGCGTGCCGTCGCCATGTACATGAGGCCGACGAAGATGGACATGAACAGCAGCGCCATGCCGAAGTCCTTCATGAACACGAGCATGGCGAGGCTCATCACCCACATCACGAGCAGCGGCCCGAAGTACTTGAACGCGGGCAGCGGCACGCCCAGCACGTGGCGCTGCGGCACCGAGAGCATGACCTTCTTGTCGTCCAGGTACCCGGCCAGGAAGATCACGATGGCGAGCTTGGCGAACTCCGACGGCTGGATGCTGAACCCGAACGCGTGGATCCACAGCTTGGCGCCGTTGATGGTGCTGCCGAGCACGATGGTGAGCACGAGCAGCGCCAGGCCCACGGCGCCGATCAGGTAGCGGTAGCGGTCGAGCTTCATGTGGTCGCGCACCAGGAGGACCGTGAGGATGAACAGGCCGGCGGCGACCAGCAGCCACTGACCCTGCACCAGCGCCAGCGTCGGCTTGATGCGGAAGATCTCGGTGAGCCCGATGGCCGCCAGCAGCGCCGTGATGGGCAGCAGGAACGGGTCGGCCTGCGGCAGGAAGATGCGCTCCACGAGGTGCAGCAGCACGAAGATGCCGACGAACACGAGGCCGTAGATGATGGAGATGCTGTTGATCTCGCGGAAGCGACCGGCGTAGACGGACACGTAGGCCATGGTGCTGACCGCCCCGGCCAGCACCAGGAAGACGAGCTCGAGGTTCCTTCTGCTCACCTGAACATCCCGAGCAGGGTCCCGAGGTCGAGCGCATCCTGGCGGTCGCGGAGTTGCTGCTCGTCGACCAGCGACCTTGCCGACGGCGAGAGCGTGTCGTAGGCGACGTAGCTGCGCCGGTACACGGCGTGCAACGGGACGGGACCGACCTTGGCGGGCACGCCGCTGTAGATGGTGAGCGTGCCCTCATCCACGCCGACGTAGAACACGGTACTGAGGTAGAAGGCGCCGGCGGCCAGGGCCACGACGAGCAGCGCGAGCAGCGCCGCGACGAAGCCGAGCCGGCGAGCCGTGCGCTTCCGGCGCCGGGCGGCGTCGCCGGACGCGTCGGGCGCCGGCCGGCCTTCGTCCTCGGCGCGCAGCGCCGCAGCTTGGGCGGCGAGCGCGTCGGCGGCGTCGCCGGGCGGCTCCTCCGCCTCCGGCGCGTCGATGACGAACGGCAGCTCACCGGTGACCTCCTCGGCCTCCGGGTCGACCGGCTGGATGAGCGTGGTCTCGTCCTCGGACACGTCCTTGGCGCCGTGCGGGCCCTCGTCCAGGTGCACGACCACGGCGGTGATGTTGTCCGGCCCGCCCTGCTTGCGCGCCTCCAGGATGAGGCGCTCGGCGGCCGCCTGCGGGTCGCTGCGCGTCAGCGCGAGCTTGATGGCGTCGGCCGCCACCGGCCCGCTGAGGCCGTCGCTGCAGAGCAGCAGCACGTCTCCGGGCAGCAGGTCCTCGGTAAACTCGTCGATGCGCGCTTTGGGCTCCGTGCCCAGGGCGCGGCTGAGGATGCTGCGATGGGGGTGCACGGCCGCCTCTTCTTCGGTCAGGCGGCCGTCCCGCACCATCTCTCCCACCAGCGAGTGGTCGTCGCTCACCTGGCGCAGCTCGCCGTCGCGCAGCAGATAGGCGCGGCTGTCGCCGATGTGGGCGAAGCGCGCCGTACTGCCCTCGAGGATGAACGCGGTGAGCGTGGTGCCCATTCCCGTCTGCTCGACGTTGTCGTGGGCGCGCTGGAACACGGCCGCGTTGGCGGCCTCGGCGGCCGCCCGGATGGGCGTGCCCTTGGCGACCTCCGCGGCCAGCGTCTGGGCGGCCAGCCCGCTCGCCACCTCGCCGGCGTTGGCGCCGCCCATGCCGTCGCAGACGGCGTACAGCGGCGGTTCGACGACATACGTGTCTTCGTTGGTCTTGCGGTGGAGCCCGATGTCGCTGAGGGCGCCGTGTCGCGCGACGAGCGTCACGGCGCGCTCACTCCTCGTAGCGGAACGTCGTCTCGCCGATGCGCAGCCGGCTGTCCAGCTTGAGCTGCGCCTCCGTCACCTGCTTCTCGTTCACGTAGGTGCCGTTGGTGCTGCCGAGGTCCTCCACGTAGAAGAACTGGCCGCGCGGGACCAGGCGTGCGTGGGTGCTCGACACGAACTGCTCGTCGAGGACGATGTCGCTGGTGGCGGCGCGGCCGACGTTGATCCACCCCTCCAGCGGGAAGACCACGCCCGGCGGGATGATCGGGCTCTCCTCGACGACGAGCCGTGGGTTGATGTGCGCCGAGAAGTCCATCTTCTCGCCGGCGATGGTGCGCTCGACCAGGCGGTCCTCCCGGCGCTGGTCGCGCTCGGCCGGCGTGAACGTGGGCGACAGCCGGTCGCCGGCCGGCAGCACGACGTCCGGCGCGGCGTTGGCGGGCGCGGCCACGCCTCCGCCGCCGCGCACGCTCTGCACCGCCGTCTTCACGACCTGCCAGATGAACAGGTAGAGCAGGACGAGGATGCCGATCTTGAGGACGAGCAGAACGATGTCGATCATGCGATTCCCCCGCGCGGCACGCCCTCAGGGCCCGCCGGCGCCGTGGTCACCGGGGCCTCCCGCTCAGGGCTGCCTCTCGAACAGAAACTCCGTGGTGCCGAGCTCGATGCGGTCGCCGTGCTGGAGCACGACCTGCTTGACGTCCCGACGGTTGACGCGTGTGCCGTTGGTGGAGCCCAGGTCGACGAGCATGAACCCATCGTCCTGACGGCGGATCTCGGCGTGCTGCCGCGAGACGTTGGGGTCGGTGAGCACGATGTCGCAGCGCCGGCTGCGGCCCAGGACGGTGACCGGCCCGGAGAGCTGGTAGTCGCCCTGCCGGCCGCGAAGGACGCCACGCGCACCGGAGGCGCGGGCGGCGGGGGCCGCGGCAGCGGCCGCAGCGGCCGGCTCCTGGTAGAGCACCGTCTGGTCGATGACCGGCCCGGGAGCGGCGGCGGCTGCCGGCGGCACCATGGCCGGGGCGTCGAAGGCGCCGGCGCCAGGGATCTCGGCCGGCGCGCTCACCGTGCGCGTGGCGATGCCGAACTCGCCCACGCGCAGGTCGTCGTCCTTGTGCAGTTCGATGCGCGGCGGCGCGACGAGCGTCCAGCCCTCGCGCCGCGCGAACGCAGTGACGTAGTTGGAGAGCTCCTGCTTGAGCGAGTCCTCGAACGAGATGAGGTGCTCGAAGTCCTCTTTGCCCAGGTACACGTCGAACTCGTTGGGCACGTAGACGTTGGAGACCCCGACCGTCTTGTGGTCGCCCATCTCCTTGGCGAGCTTGTGCGCCAGTTCCACCGGCTGCACGCTCGACTTGAACGCACGCCCGAACGCGCCCTCGACGGCGCCCTCGAGCTTGTTATTGGCCTTCCTGAAGATCCCCATCGTTGCCTTCCTCCGGTGCTTCTCCGGTGGTCAGGACCAGCGGCAAGAGTATCACGGCGGCGGGCACGGCCACACTCCACACGAGGGGCCACACCTCCGCCGGATAGTGCCATACCACGATCGGGACGATGCGATACACGGCGAAGATCGCGGCGAACGAGAGCGACCAGATCCAGAGCCGGGTGTCGAGGCGGCGGCGCGTGAGCGCCCAGGCCAGCGCCGCCGCCAGCCCGGCCCACACGACGGCCTGCAGCAGCGTGGGACCCGCGGCGACGTGGACGAGCACGCGGCCGGCGGCCGTGAACGGGTCTCCGGCCGCGCCGACCTCCTCCGCCACCCTCCAGCGCGGCTGCTGCAGGGTGAACGGCCCGCGCGGGGCGCGCACGAGCAGCAGGAACACGACCGTGCCCACGCCGGCCCAGGCGGCGGTGAGCGGGCCGCGCACGCGGCCCAGCAGCGCCGCGGCCGCCGGCGCCAGCAGCGTCAGGTACGCCGGCGTGAGGATCAGCGCGAACGCCGGCCACAGCGCGGTGATCGGCCTCGTGCGGGCGATGAGGAACAACGCGATCGCGAACGCCAGGTACAGCCCGCCCACGCTGAGCGAGACGTTGAACAGCGGGAACGCGAGCGAACCGAGCAGGAACGCGAGGCCCGCCTCGGGCACGACCGCCCAGATGGCGGCGCTCAGCGCGACCAGCGGCAGCGTCCAGCTCTGCGGGTAGGCGGGCAGCGAGCCGAGCACGACGGCGCTGGTGACGGCGGCGAGCGCCGCGCCTCCGGCGCGCTCTGCCACCTCGGCCGCCCGCCCCAGCGGGCGCACCAGCCGCTGCGCGGTGCGCAGGCCGCGGCTCCGCAGGCGCCCGCTACGCAGGAGGTCGTCGAGCGCGTCGCTCAGGTAGGCGGGCGTCGGCCGCTCGGCCGGGCGCGGCGCGCAGGCCGCGTCGATGAGCGTGATGAGATCCTCGGGCAGGTCCGGCCGCAGCTCGGCGAGCGACGGCAGCCGCGCCGCGGCGACGTTGGAGTACGTCTCGGCCGGGGTGTCCCCGCGCAGCGGGTGAGCCCCGGCCAGCAGTTCGTACAGCACCATGCCGGCGGAGTACACGTCGCTCGCCGGCTGCACGCGCTTGCCCTGCGCCTGCTCCGGCGCCATGTACGCGATCGTCCCGATGAGGTCGCCGTCGCCGGTGAGCGTGTCCGCGTCCATGAGGTGGGCGATGCCGAAGTCCATGACCTTGACGTGACCGTCGTCGCCCAGCATGACGTTCTGCGGCTTGACGTCGCGGTGGATGATGCCCTGGTGGTGCGCGTAGGCGAGTGCGTCGAGGAGCTCGACGCCGACGGCGGCCACATCCCCGTCGTCGAGCCGCTCGCCGACCTGGTCCAGCGAATCGCCGCGGACCAGCTCCCACACCAGCACGCTGCCGTCGTCGTCCGAGAACCAGTCGTAGAGGGCGACGATGTTGGGGTGGTCGAGCGCCGCGGCCGCCTGCACCTCGCGCACGATGCGCGCGCTGAGCGCCTTCCCCGCGGGGACCATCTTGAGCGCGACGGGCTCCTCGAGCGTGAGGTCGTAGGCCTCGAACACCTCGGCGAACGCGCCGCTGCCGATCTTGCCGACCAGCTGATAGCGGTCGCGCCAGTGGGCGTCATATGGAACGGGGCTCTGTGCGGCGACGGGCATTCGGGGGCTCGCTCAGTCGGTCGGTTTCCCCGATATTCGGTGTGGTACAATGCCTTCCCTGTCAGAGCCTGTGGGCGAGTGGCGGAATTGGCAGACGCGCTAGGTTCAGGGTCTAGTGAGCTTACGCTCGTGGGGGTTCAAGTCCCCCCTCGCCCACCACACCACCTGTGAACGGGGGTCCGCGGGGTGGATTTCTTCGACGACGAGACCAGCCGGGCGCCAGCTGACGCAGCCGGCCCTCCTTCTTCCCCGTCCCGTCGCCGACCCACCGACCGCCGTCGCACGCGCCTCCAGCGGCTCGCCATCGCCGCCGTCATCGTCTTCGCCGTCGTGTTCGGCATGGCGTGGTGGGCGCGCAGCTGCCAGCACAACCGCAAGGTCGGCGGGTACGAGACGTATTTCCAGGGCGTCAAGACGGCCATCGACGACTCCACCGCGCTCGGCAAGCAGGTGTCGGCCTTCATGTACGACCCCACCAAGCTCTCCCGCAAGGAGCTCGTCGACAAGCTCGGGCAACTCGCCGCGCAGCAGGACGAGATCGCCGTGCGCGCCGGACGGCTGGAGCCCCCCACCACCCTCGAGTCCGAGCAGGCGCAGTTCGCCACCGGCATGAAGGTCCGTGCGGCCGGCTTCAAGCTCCTGCGCACGGCCATGCTGAGCGCTCTGGCCAACAAGAAGGTCAAAGCCGCCGACATCTCGGCGCTCGACGGCTACTTCAGCGGCCCCGACGCGTACTATCAGGAGCTCGTGTACGCGCCGGCGCGCGACACCATGGCCGAGGACGGAGTCACCGGCGTGGCCGTCCCGTCCTCCACCTACTACCTCACGTGGAAGGCGCTCGACCCCGTACGCGTCAAGGATGCTCTCGACACCGTCGGCAAGTCGTCCAAGCTCACCGGCATCCACGGCGTCGGCCTGCTCGGCGTCACCGCCCAGACCACCGGCGGCGACATCAAGCTCGTCAAAGGCAAGACCAACGACGTGCCCGCGTCCGCCGACCTCGGGTTCGTGTGCGAGGTCCAGAACCAGGGCAGCGTGGCCGAGCACGACGTCACGGTGGTGGCCACGCTCACCCTCCCCGGCGGCGACCCGATCAAGCAGGAGGGCACGATCTCCGTCATCGAACCCAACAAGACCGAGCTGGTCACCATCAGCGGCTTCGCCATCCCGGAGCAGGCGCTGAGCAAAGAGGTCACGCTCAAGGTCACGGCCGGCCCGGTCAAGGGCGAGGCCGTGGAGACCAACAACACGGCGAGTTTCAAGCTGCTGCTGCAGCTCCAGTAAGTACCGTATGCAGACCTTGCGCGACATCGCCCCCTACGTAGCCCTCGGGGCGGCCGTCCTCTCTCTCGTCCTGCTGGTCGTCGTCGTCGTGCTCCTGACGCGCGTGAGCCGTCTGCGCCGCGCGCAGACGGTGGTGCTGGGGCACCACGAGCAGCGCGACATCGTGGAGCACACCGAGGACCTGGACGCGCAGGTGCGCAACCTCCGCGAGGCCGTCGAGATCCTCACCGACCAGCTCGACGACCAGAAGCGGCACCTCGACCACGCGCTCACCAACCGCGCCATCGTGCGGTACGACGCGTTCCGCGACGCCGGCGGCGAGCAGAGCGCATCGTTCGCACTGCTCGACCAGTACCGGTCCGGCGTCGTGTTCAGCGCCATCGCGGCGCGCGACTTCGCGCGCATCTACGTCAAGCACGTCACCGACGGCGTCGCCGACCGCGACCTCTCGCCCGAGGAAGTGAGGGTCATGGAGCTCGCCGTGCCTAAGCCCCTGCGGCCGGGCGAAGAGGGAGCCAAGGCCAGACGTGCTCCCCTGCCGGAGGCGCAGCCGCCCGCCGGCCTGCAGCCGCTGCACGCAGCGGACGAGGCCGGCGCCGAGCCCGGTGCGCCGGCCGCGGCAGCCGACGCGGCGTCGGCCGCGTTCGAGGCGCTCGGCGAGGCCGTCACCCCGGGTCCGCACCCGGACACGGACGCCGGGCTCGGCGACGACTTCACCTGGGAGTCCCCTCCGCAGCGTCCGCAGGGTGGTTCCCCCTCGCGACGCTGACCGCGCGTCCGGCCGGGCCTCCGGCCGCCTCGTGACGTCTCGTCCTCCGGTCCACTGACCCCCGCCACGGGCGGAGCCCGCCGGCGTGGTCTGATAGCCTAACGGGTACGAGCGGAGCTGAGACCGGAGGAGAAAGAGCTTGGCGAACGGCAGCGACAAGGTCGCGTTCCTCGGACCCGAAGGGACGTTCACGGAAGAGGCGCTCCTCGCCAACATGCCCGACGGCGGGCTGCACCCCTTCCCCTACCCGTCCATCCCCGACGTGCTCCGCGCCGTGCAGGCCGGCGAGGCGCCGCTCGGCATCGTCGCCATCGAGAACGCTCTCGAGGGGTCGGTCCCGGTCACCATGGACAGCCTGGTCTGGGGCTTCGACGACCTGCACATCGTGCGCGAGGTCACCCACCCGGTGCACCAGATGCTGATCACCGGCAGCGAGATGCCGCTCGACCAGATCACCAAGGTCATCAGCATCCCGCACGCCTACGGGCAGTGCCGTGACTTCATCCGCGAGCACCTCGGCAACGTGGAGCACGAGGCGACCGACTCGACGGCCGAGGCCGTCCGCCGCGTGAGCCGCGTCAACCGGCCGTGGGCGGCCGTGGGCACGCGGCTCGCCGCCGAGATGTACGAGTGCCATATCGCCGCCGAGGACATCGAGGACGCCGAGGACAACGCCACGCGCTTCGTGTTCGTGGCGAAGCAGCCGGCGCCCCAGGACCTCGACGGCCCCTACAAGACCAGCTTCGTCTGCGGCATCGACCAGGATGAGCCGGGCAGCCTCCTGCTCATCCTCAGCGAGTTCGCCTACCGCCACGTCAACCTCACCAAGGTCGAGTCCCGGCCGTCCAAGCGCGCGCTGGGGCACTACATCTTCATCATCGACGTGGAAGGCAGCCTCGAGAGCCAGCCCGTGGCGCAGGCGGTCAAGTGCCTCGCCTGCAAGCTGCCGTGGATCAAGGTCCTGGGGTCGTACCCGGCATGACCGAGGTGGCCGACACCGGGCAGGGGCCGGCCGGGTCGGCCCTGGAGACGGCAGCCGAGGCCCCTACGGCGTCCAAGTCGCTCTACTTCGTGCGCCGCGTGACCGCGATGCAGGACTTCGAAGTGTTCTTCGTCACCTCCGTCGCCACCATCCTGCTCGTGCGCATGATCCTCGCCGCCACCGGCTGGCCGCAGCTGGGCGGCGGCAAGATCCACTTCGCCCACCTTCTGTGGGGCGGCATCGGCATGCTGCTCGCGTTCATCCTGTTCATGGCCATGCAGGGTCGCCTGTGGGATTTCCTCGCGACCCTCTCCGCCGGCATCGGGTTCGGCCTGTTCCTCGACGAGCTCGGCAAGTTCATCACGTCGGACAACGATTACTTCTTCCAGCCGGCCGTGGCCATCATGTACGTCCTCTTCGTGGTGCTGTTCTTCCTGTTCCGTGCGCTCGGCCGCGTCGACAAGATGGGGCCGGAGACGGCGCTCGTCAACTCGTTCGACTTCGCCAAAGAGGCGGTGATGCGCGCCATGAGCCGCGGCGAGCGCGACGAGGCGCTCTACGTGCTCGGTCGCGCCGACCAGTCGGACCCCATGGTGCAGGCCTCACCGCGGTACTCCGCGAGGTGCCCGTGCCCGCCTCGGGCCCCAACGCCGCCCAGCGGCTCTGGCAGAGGGTCAGCGGCTGGTGGACGCGACTCGTCGGGCGCCGCTGGTTCCGGCGCTTCATCCTCTGGTGGTTCGTCCTCACGACGCTCGTCTGGCTGCTGAACCCGATCACCTTCCTGGCCGACGGCACGCCGCTCTCGGGCATGGAGATCGGCGGCATGCTGGCCGGCACGGCCACCGGCGTGTGCACCGTCCTCGGCATCCTCGACTGGCGGAGGTCCAAGCTGCACGCCTACCGCTGGTTCGAGCGGGGCGCGCTCGTCGCGATCCTCATCGGCGGGTTCTTCAGCTTCTACGAGTACCAGGTGGCCGCCGTCTTCGGGCTCGTCTGGATGCTGGTGCAGCTCGCCGTCATCCGCTCCATGATCAGCGTCGAGGTCGCGAACGCGGCGACCCGTCTGGAAGAATCGGCTTCAGGAGGTGCCTGATGGATCGCGTCAAGTGTGAGATCCGCGAGGCGAGCCGGGACGACCGGAGCATGCTCGTGCTGCTCGCCGAGGAGACACTGCACCCGCTGGCGGAGGGCACCGGCCACCCCGAGAGGTACCGGACCGGCGACGTGGTGAGGCTGCTGGACCGCGCGGAAGTGTACGTCGCGCAGTGCGGCGGCGAGCCCGGAGGATTCGTCGCCGTCGAGATCGGCGAGGAGGAGTGCGACGTGCGCTGCATCTGCGTCAATCCCGGGTTCGAAGCGCGCGGCGTGGCCAACCAGCTGCTCGACTGGGTCGAGGGGCTGGCCATCGAGCGCAAGCTCTCCCGCCTCGTGGCGTTCGTGCCCGAGTCGGACGGCCCCTCGCTGCACCTCTACAAGGGGCACGGCTTCATCGGCCGCGCCGACGAAGGCGATCTGCTGGCGCTCGAGAAGCGCCTGCCCGAGCTGGACTGAGGAGCCGCATGCGCGTCGCACTCATCGCCGTCCCCTACGACCTCGGCCGCGCCGACGTGGGCAGCGGGCGCGGCCCGGGCGCGTACCTCAAGGCCGGCGCCGCGGAGGCGCTCCGCGCGCGCGGCCACGAGGTCGAGGTGAGTCACCGTGCGCCGGGAGACGCCGTTCGAAGACGAGCTGCAGGCGGTGCTGGACGTGAACAGCGCGCTGGCCGACCTTGTGGAGCAAGCGCTGTTCGACGACGCGCTGCCGCTCGTGGTGGCCGGCAACTGCAACGCGACGCTCGGCGTGCAGGCAGGCCTGCAGCGCGGCGGCGCCATGGACGCCGCGCTGGTGTGGCTCGACGCCCACGGCGACTTCAACACGCCGGACACCACCGAGACCGGCTACCTCGACGGCATGCCGCTCGCCATGCTGTGCGGGCGGGCCTACCGCGACGCGGTGGCCAGAGAGCTCCACGCCGACGCGCTCCCGGAGACGTCCGTGCTGCACGCGGGCGGACGGGACTTCGACCGCAAGGAGCGCTCCTCGCTGCTGGCCTCGGATGTGCGCGCGGTCGACGGCGACACGCTGCGCGAGCACGGGCCCGCCGAGGCGATGATCCCCGCCTTGAGCGCGCTGGCTCGCGAGCGGCGGGACGCCTGGGGCCTCGACGCGAGCGAACCGCCGCCGGCGCATCTGCACGTCGACCTCGACGTGCTCGACCCGGCGGCGGCGCCGGGCGTCACGTTCCCTTCGCCGCACGGCCTCTCCGCCGCCCAGTTGCTCGAGGCCATCGACCTGGTGCGCGAGCGGTTCGGCCTCATCGCCGTCACGGTGACGTCGTTCACACCGTCGCGGGACGAGGCCGGCACCACGCTGGCCGCCGGCCTCGCCGTCCTGCAGCGCGTCACCGCGGAGCACGCCCTGCGGTCGTGAACCACGGCCGCCCGCCGGCCGCTCGATCAGCTCAGTGGTAGATGTACAGCGTCTCGCCGACGAACGAGTTGTCGTACACCCAGTAGCAGGCCCAGATGGGCTCGCGCACGCAGCCGTGGCTGGCCGGGTACGGAGGCACCGGCGAGTAGCCGTGGATGGCGAAGTTCCCGACGAACCCCATGGTCCGCACGAGGATGCCGCCGTAGCCCGACGTGGTGAACGGGTGCTTCTGCTGGATGTGGAACGTGCCCTCCGGCGTGTTGCCGGTGGCGCCGGTGGAGACGCAGATGATGCCCACCGGCTTGCCGCCCTTGACCACCATGAGGATCTGGCGGCCCTTGTCGACCTCGACGTGGGTGGACGGCGTGGCGTGGCGTGGCTTGATGAGCCTGGCGCCGTCGATCTTGCGCCAGCAGGCGGTGTTGAACACGTAGGTGCGCGACAGGCCGTAGGCCTTCTGGAACGCCATCACCGAGTCCTTGACCTGGGTGGTGAAGTTGTAGCCGACGCCCGGGACGCGGAACGCGAGCCGCTGCAGCGCCGTGAGCATGCCCTTGACGTAGGGGCCGCTGGAACCGGCGGCGAGCGTCTTGGCGCGCACCGAGACCTTGGCCTGCAGCGCCCGCGCGTCCAGTCCGGCGGCGGCCGGCAGGACGACGTTGAGCGTGAACGCGTCCACGCCGCGCAGCGGGAGGCGCAGCGTGGCCTTGCCGTCCTTGGCGCGGGCCTTGTAGGTGCCGACCAGGACGCCGCGGTGCACCACCTTGACGACGACGAGCCCGTCGTAGGCGGACGGCGTGATCTTCACGACGAACGTGGAGGAGAGGAACGGGACGAGCGTACCGTGGGTCACGGTGGCCTTGGGCTTGACGGCGAGCGCCTGCGGGGCGCTGGCGACCGCGGGATCCGCTGTGAGGCTCGCGACGACGTCGCCGCTGCGGTGCGGCGTGAAGGTGAGCGTGTAGGCGCCGGTGGCGTCGGTCGTCGCCGTGCCGGCAGGGGTGGTGCCGACCTGGACCGTGACCTCCTGGTCTGCCGCGCCCGACGAGAGCGTGCCGGTCACGGTGACCTCGTCGCCGAAGACCACGGACGCATTGGAGAGCGCCGCGGTGAGCGTCGGCGCGACGGGCGACGACTCGACGGCCGGAGCCTCGCTCGCCGAAGGTGATGCGACGGGAGAGGACGCGGCGAACGCCGGCGCGGCGAACGCGAGCGCGAGCACCACGGCGGTCAGGAGGCCGAGTGCCCAGACTCCTCGATGGTCACGACCGGTGACGACCTCGCGCATGTGACTGCTCCCTCCGTGAAACGCGTTGGCGTGCGTGCCTGCTCGGTACGGCAGGGTAGCACGGGCTCTCGCGGACGGTCGACCACCTCCGCGCCCCGCGGCTGCCCCCACAGGGACGGTCACGCCTGGGCAGGCGTTCACGCCCGAGCCGCCGGTGCGCGTGCGATACCATTGACGGGCGCCCGGCAAGCAGGGCGGCAGAAGTCACCCGTCACGACCGCGAGGAGAGTGGAGCGATGCTCGACGTGAAGATGGTCCGCACCGACCCGGACACGGTCCGCAGGGCCCTGGAACGGCGGGGCGACTCCACGTCGTCACTCGACGAGTTCCTCGCCGTGGAGGAGCGCCGCCGGCAGCTCCTCACCGAGGTCGAGACGCGGCGCGCCGAGCGCAAGCGGGCGAGCGACGAGATCGCCACCGTCAAGAAGGCCGGCGGCGACGCCGACCAGGCGATCGCCGCCATGCGCGCCCTCGGCGACCAGATCAAGGAGCACGAGGCGGCGCTCGCCGAGACGGAGGAGCGCCTCAACGTCATGCTCCTCGAGATCCCCAACCTCGTGCTGCCGGACGTGCCCGACGGCGGCGAGGAGGACTCCGTCGTCCTGCGCAAGGTCGGCGAGCCCCGGCAGTTCGACTTCGAGCCCAAGGACCACCTCGACCTGGGCCTCGCGCTCGACCTCATCGACATGGAGCGCGCCGCCAAGGTGAGCGGCTCGCGCTTCGTCTACCTCAAGGGCGACCTCGTCATGCTGCAGTTCGCCCTCGTCAACTACGCGCTCACCGTCATCCAGAGCAAGGGCTTCCGCCCCGTCATCCCTCCCGTGCTCGTGCGCGAGGAGGCCATGTACGGCACCGGCTTCTTCCCCACCGACCGCGCCCAGGTGTACGAGACGGTGGACGGCGACTGCCTCGTCGGCACCAGCGAGGTCCCGCTCGCGGCCATGCACATGGAGGAGTTCCTGGACGAGGCCGCGTTCCCGATCCGCTACGCAGGCTATTCGACCTGCTTCCGCCGCGAGGCCGGCGCCGCGGGGCGCGACACGCGCGGCATCCTGCGCGTGCACCAGTTCGACAAGGTCGAGATGTTCAGCTTCTGCGCGCCCGAGCAGAGCGCGGCCGAGCACCTGGTGATCCTCTCGGCCGAGGAGGCGATCCTGCAGGGCCTCGGCATCCCGTATCAGGTGGTCAACATCGCCGCCGGAGACCTCGGCGCCCCGGCGGCGCAGAAGTTCGACTGCGAGGCGTGGCTCCCGGGCCAGCAGCGCTACCGGGAGCTCACCAGTTGCAGCAACTGCACGGACTACCAGGCGCGGCGGCTCAACACCCGCTTCCGCACCGAGAAGGGCCCGCGCTTCGTGCACACGCTGAACGGCACCGGCGTGGCCGTCGGCCGCACGCTCATCGCCATCATGGAGAACTACCAGCAGGCCGACGGCAGCATCGTGGTGCCCGACGTGCTGCGGCCCATGATGGGCAAGGACGTCATCGGCGGCTGAGCCCGGCAGGCACCGCCGTCAGGCGGCAGCTTCACCGACGCCACGAGGCGGCGGCGACCGGGGAGGGTCGCCGCCGCCTCGTGCGTTCCGGGGGGACGCGGCTCTACTTGACCGACCCGGCGAGCAGCCCCTGCACGAAGTACCGCTGGAAGGCGAAGAACACCACCAGCGGGATCGCCAGCGAGAGGAACGCCGCCGGCGCGATCACGTCGATGTTGGCGCCGAACTGCCGCAGCTGCGAGAAGATCGCCACGGTGATCGGCTGGGTGTTGCGGGCGAGCGACAGCGCCACGATCAGGTCGTTCCAGGTCCACAGGAACTGGAAGATCGCCAGCGACGCCACCGCCGGCCAACTCAGCGGCAGGATCAGGCGCGTGAAGATCCTCACCTCCGACGCGCCGTCGATACGCGCCGCCTCCAGGAGCTCCGCCGGGATCCCGACGAAGAAGTTGCGTAAGAGGAAGATCGCCAGCGGCAGCCCGAACGCCGTGTGGAACAGGATCAGCCCCGGGATGGTGTCGAACAGGTGGAGCCGGTCGTAGAGCGAGAAGATCGGGATCAGCGCCATCTGCAGCGGCACGACGATCATCGCGACCACGCCGAGGAACAGCCAGTCGCGGCCGGGGAAGTCGATCCAGGCGAACGCGTAGCCGCGAGCGCCGCGACGACGATCGGCAGGATCGTCCCGCCGATCGCGATCCAGACGGTGGTCACGAGCGAGCCGGTGATCGCCTGGTCGGCGAAGACGCCGCGGTAGTTGTCGAGCGTCATCAGGCTCGGGTGCTTGAGCGCCTGCCACCAGCCGACCGAGGAGATGAGACTGGACGGCAGCAGCGAGGTGAACAGCAGGCCGAGCGTCGGGATGAGCCACGCGATCCCGATGATGACGAGCAGGATGTTGACGGGCGCGTGGCTGAGGGCGCGGACGATGCTCCGCCCCGCGCCCTCGTGCGGTGTGGTGTCGAGCGGCCGCACCAGCGGCTCGCCCAAGTGACCGGTCGCGGTAGCCATCAGGACTCCCTCCGGAAGCGGCGCACGTTGAGCAGCAGCACCGGGATGACGAGGATGAAGAGGAACACGGCGATCGCCGAGCCGAGACCGAAGTCGTTGACGCCGCCGAACGCCGTCCGCCACATGGCGAGGGCGATGACGTTCGCCTCGTCCTGCACCGAGGGCGGCGCGACGGACAGGACGATGTCGAACACCTTGAGCACGTTGATGACCATGGTGATGAAGACGACGCTGAGGACCGGCGCGAGCAGCGGCACGGTCACGCGGCGGAACACCTGCCACTCGGTGGCGCCGTCGGTCCGGGCCGCCTCGAGCACGTCTCGCGGGATCGAGGCGAGGCCCGCGGCGATGACGACCATCGCGAAGCCGGCCCAGACCCAGATGTAGGCGATGATGATCGCCGGCGTGATGAGGCTGGCGCTCAGCCACGACACTCCCGCCGTAGGGCTGCTGGAACGTCTGTGCGTCGATACCGACCTGGTACGTCGTCCCTGCCGTGAGGCCGGTGAAGGCGAACGAGCCGTCGGCGCTTGGAGGTCGTTGTGGCCACCTGCTTGCCGCTGCCGTTCAGCAGGTCAAGCGTGACGCCGGGGATGCCGATCTCTCCCCGCTCGACCTTGCCCGGCTTGCCGCCGCCGGGCTTGAAGTCACGCCAGACCACGCCGGTGATGCCGCCCGACTGCGTCACCGGCTTCACGGCCTGCTGCCCGCCCTTCACATCGCGTGGGCGGGATGCCGGTGAGCCCGAGGAGGGCCACCTGGCCCGGCTGGACGCCGTGGGCGAGGGTGTACCCCTTCTGCGGCGACCCCTTGAGCGCGTTCGTGGACGCCGACGCGCCCGAGAGAACGCCGGGCGGATTGACCGCGTCTTTGACCACCGCGATCGCCGCATTGATGGTGCCCTGGCTCGGGTCCTGCTGTACATGATGTGCCAGATCACGCCGGCGGCGAACAGCGAGATGGCCATCGGCATGAACACCGCCGTCTTGAACGCGACCGACCAGCGGATGCGCTCGGTGAGGACGGCGAACACGAGGCCGATGGCCGTGACCAGCGCGGGCACCACCAGCACCCAGATGGCGTTGTTCTTGATCGCCGTCAGCAGGATGCTGCTGGTGAACATGCGCTGGTAGTTGTCGATGCCGACGAACGCGTCTCCCTGCGCGTCGTAGAAGCTCCGGATGACCGTGTAGACCGTCGGATAGACGACCCACACGCCGAGAAAGATGAGCGCCGGGAGGAGAAAGCCGGCCGCCACGAGGTATCTGCGGCGGCGGCCGGGGTCCTTCTCAGCCGGCGGGGCGGCCGGCCGGGCCCCCACAGGGGAGGGCCCCGCCGCCACCGACGATCCGCCGGCCATGACGTCACTTCCCGTAAGCCTGGGTGGCAGCCTGCTCGAGAGCCTGCTGCGTACCCTGGACGTCCTTCGGGTTCTTCAGGAAGTCCTGCAGGATCTTCCACTCACCCTGGCCGACGGTGCCGCCGAACGCGGCGGGCGTCAGGTCGGACATGTCGAAGCGGAAGGTCTCGCGTTGGCGAGAGCCGTGGCGGTGTCGCGCGAGATCGCGTCGGGATATGCGCTCGCCGGCACGCCCTTGTTCGGCGAGGCGAACCCGCCGATCCTGGCCCAGATCTCGGCCGCCTGCGGCGTGGCGAGGTACTTCGACGAACGCCTGCGTCGCGGGGTCGCTCTTGAAGGTGACGATCATGTCGCCGCCGCCCACGACCGCCGGCTGCGAGCCGTTGATGGACGGGAACGGCGAACTGGTTGAAGTCGGTCCCGGCCTTGGCCTTGGTCGAGCTGGTGATCACGCCCTGCACGAAGTCGCCCTCGAAGACCATGGCGGCCTTCGGCGGAGTGCTGAAGACGTTGGTCACCGAGGTCGGGAAGTCGGTCTGCAGGGCGCCCGAGGTGCCGCCGGCGATGTTGCCGGTGTCGCCGAGGATCTGCGCCATGGCCTGCAGCGCCGTGGTGACGGACGGGTCGGTCCACGGGATCTGGTGGTTGGTCAGCTTGTCGTACATGTCCGGGCCGGCCGTCCGCAGGTAGATGTTCTCGAACAGGTCGGTGAGGGTCCAGCCGTCGGCGCCGCCGATCGAGTAGGCCTTGACGCCGGAGGCTTGCAGGGTCTTGGCGGCCTTGAGCAGGTCGGGCCACGTCTTGGGCGGCTGCACGCCCGCCGCCTGGAACGCCTTGACGTTGTACCAGACGGTCGACTTGTTGGCGCCCTTGAAGACGATGCCGTAGAGCTGGCCGTTGACGGTGCCGAGGTCGATCCAGTCGGGCGAGTAGTTCTGGCTCATGAGCGACTGCAGCGTAGTCGATGGGCTTGAGCACGCCGCGCTTGACGAAGTCCTGCATCAGGCCCGGCTGTGGCACCGAACGGCGATGCTGGGCGGGTTGCCGCCCTGCACGGCCGTGGAGAGCACCGTCGGCAGCTGGTCGCCGGCGGAGTTGAACTTCACCTTGACGTTCGGGTACTGCTTGTTGAACCCGTCGATGACCTGTTTGAAGGCGCTTCTGCTCGGCGCCGCTCCAAACGGCCATCACGGATACGTTGCCGGAGACGCTCGAGTTGCCGCCGAACTGCTCGGCGACCCGGCGCTCGAATTGGTGATCTTGCCGCACCCGGCGGCGATCGCGGCGATGGCCGCGATGACGACCACGCTAAGCAGAAGCCGCGTGTGGTGTCTCAACTGGTACATCGTGAACCTCCTGGAACCGGGGCGCAGGCGCGGCCTTGCCGTCGCGACGCGCGTCGAGGGACGCGGGCTTGTCGTAGATCCCGAGCCCCGAGTCGACATCGAAGAAGTGCAGTGCGCGGGTGTCCACGGCGATCTCGACCGGCTCGTCGGGCTTCACCTGCGTGTGCGGGTCGAAGCGGCCGACGAGCTTGGACGTCTGCGTCCCGCGCTTCGTGTGGGCTTCGTGGTGGTGGCCGGTGCCGATGTCCTCGGCCAGCTCGCGCGTGTCCTCGGTGAGCACCGGCGGCGCCTCGATCTCCACGTGCGCGTTGATCTCGGAACCGAGCGCCTCGCGGAGCATCATCGTGCCGCGCAGGCGCTGGTCCTCGGGCGTCTCCGGCTTGAGGGCGGCATCCTCCATGTCTTCGGGGCGGATGCCGACGACCACGCGCTTGCCCACGTAGTCCTTGAGCAGAGGGGTGCGCCTCCATGGCCTCGTCGGCCAGGCTCAGGCGCTGCTCGCCGATGACGACGGCCAGCCGGCCGTCGTCCTGCTCCACCGTCGCCTCGACCATGTTCATGGTCGGGCTGCCGATGAAGCCGGCGACGAACAGGCTCACCGGCCGGTCGTAGAGCTCCTGCGGCGGGGCGACCTGCTGCAGCTCGCCCTTGCGCATCACGGCCACGCGGTCGCCCATCGTCATGGCCTCGACCTGGTCGTGAGTCACGTAGATGGTGGTGACGCCGAGGTCCCGCTGCAGCGCCCCGATCTCGGAGCGCATCTGCACGCGGAGCTTGGCGTCGAGGTTGGACAGCGGCTCGTCCATCAGGAACGCCTGGGGCTCGCGCACGATGGCGCGCCCCATGGCGACCCGCTGGCGCTGGCCGCCGGACAGGGCGCGCGGCTTGCGGTCCAGGAAGTCCTCGAGACCGAGGACCTCCGCCGCGTGCCGCACCCTCTTGTCGATCTCATCCTTCGAGACCTTGCGCAGACGCAGGCCGAAGGCGATGTTGTCGTAGACCTTGAGGTGGGGGTAGAGCGCGTAGTTCTGGAACACCATCGCGATGTCCCGGTCACGGGGGGCCATGTGGTTGACGACCTTGTCACCGATGCGGATGGTCCCCTCGGTGATCGTCTCGAGGCCTGCGAGCATGCGGAGCGCCGTCGTCTTGCCACAGCCCGACGGCCCCACCAGTACGACGAACTCGCCGTCGCCGATCTCCAGGTCCATGTCGCTGACGGCGCGCGCGCCGCCCGGATAGACCTTGCTGACCCCTTGGAAGGCTACTCCAGCCATGTGCGCCTCCTGGGCAAGCCAAAGCCGATACCCCTCTGGGTATCGACCCTCCTAGCCTGTGGGGTTCCCGGGCCTTCCGGGCAGTAACAGTTGCGCAGGCTCGGGGCGAGCGCGGCCGGTCTAGCGGAGCGTCTCGCCGGCCTGCTTCAGCGCCGCGTCGATCATGCGGCGCTGGTTCTCGCGCGTCATGTGCGTGGCGTCGAAGAACCCGGCGGGGTCGCCGCCGAACGAGGAGACACTCGTCAGGTCGACGACCTTGAAGTCGTACTGCCGCTGGTAGCGCTCGAGCATGCGCAGCACCTGCGCGTGGCGCGCATCCCATCCCGCCTTCTGCGCCGCCGTCAGCACCTCCGGTTGCGTAGGTGTGAGCACGACCACACCGGCGCCGCCCCACGAGGCGAAGAGCTGCAGGGTCTTCTCCACGTAGGTCTCGGCCTCTGGATCGAGTCCCGCGAACGCGCGGTACTGCGCCAGCTCGGCGTCGCTCCACTTCGGAGCGCCTTGGGACCCGCGCCGGCCTCGCTCGACGGCGGCGTCCTGACCGTCCCGTCGGGCGAGATGCGCTTGAGCCAGCTCGCCCGCACCTTGTCCCACGTCGGGTGCTTCTTCCAGACCTCGTAGGAGGCCTGGAGCCCGGACCAGGAGGCGAGCCACCCCAGCTCGTCGAGCTGGGCCGCCGCCCGCGCCCGCCAGGGCAGGTAGCGGCTGAACCTCGAGTCGGCAAGCAGCGACGGCGGGAGCGTGCCGCGCTGGAACGCCTCCACGTCGAGCAGCCAGAGGAAGTCCGGTGTCGCCTGGGGCCAGCGGTCGTGCACGACGCGCGTGAACACGTAGGCGTCGGACGGCCGGCCGGCGGTGACGGCGGCGTTGAACGTGCGCAGCCCGGTGAGCTGCTCCACGCGCGCCGCCTCGACGGTCCAGGCGCGCGACGAGCCGTAGATGAGCAGTTGCGGCGGTTGCCGCAACCCCGCGATCAGGTCGGCCTTGGTCGAGCGGTCCTGGTTGACCCGCGGCGGGAAGATGCCGACGCCGAACACCCCCCACGGGTCGGTGAGGAGGTTGAAGGCGGCCACCGCCACGACGAGCACGGCGGCCGCGGCGAGGAGTCCGGCGACGAAGCGGCCCCACCGCACGCCCGGCTCCTTGCGCTCGACGTCGGTCTGGGCCGCCGGCGGAGCTTCGTGCTCCGGCGGCCACTCCACGTCCGGCCGCTCGTACTCGCCGGCGCCGGCAGGAGCGGCGGCGTCACTGCCGCGTGCGTCCTCTGGGGGCGTGGTCTTCATGGGTGCGGGATCGGCGTGGCCGTTCCGGCGGGGCGCGTCACTCGACCGGCGTCGCCGGTCCGTACGCCGCGCTCTCGCCGTCCTCGTGCCACGGGATGACGTAGCAGCGTACGTCGACCCCAGAGAACTCGGTCTCGAGCAGCGTCTTGACCTTGCGCAGGTCGCGCTCGAGCAGTTCGCGCTGGTCGAAGCCCAGCCCGCCGAGCGCCCGCGCGTAGGCGGCGCACTCCTGGTGGGCCACCAGGATGATCCGCCGCACGTCGTGGACGTCGACGATCTCGCGCACGTACGAGATCTCGACCCGCCGCTCCGAGCCCGGCCTCGTGAACGGCAGCGGACCGCCGGGCACCAGCAGGCGGTTGGCGTCCGGGTGCCCGATCGCTTCGAGGAGCGCGTCGAGGCGACTGGCGATGCGGCCGTCCGAGCAGCCGATGAGAAGCGCGTTCATGCCGGGCAGTATCTCAGACGGCACGGCGAGCGGCCAGCCGGGCCGCCGCCAACTCTGACGAGCGACCCCTCCCGCGCGGGCTCAGGCGCCGCCCGCGCTCGTTGTACACTCACCCCTGCCGGAGGGGTGGCCGAGAGGTCGAAGGCAGCGGTCTTGAAAACCGCCAACGGGGTGACTCGTTCGTGGGTTCGAATCCCACCCCCTCCGCCAGCTGCCCGCATCTCCCCGTGCTCCTTGCCCCGATCACCCGCGCCACCGCAGTCGGTTCCTCCGCGAACGCCCGGCCTGCCCCGGCTCGGCGCTCGACGCGACGCCGAACGGAGCCGGCAAGGTCAACGGCGCAGCGCCGATGCGGAACGATGTGCGCTGCCATACTCGAGGAGCTCCGCCGCGAGGACCCCCGGGAGGCCGCCATGACCACCGAACTTCAGCCACGCCGAGATGTGGGACGAGACACCCCCGTTCGCCTGCGAGGTGGAGGGACTCGACGACGACGTCGCGCTGGTGCGCGCGGCCGGTGAGCTGGACATCCACACGTGCCCGGAGTTCCAGAAGGCGCTCGCCGCGGCGAGAGACCGCCGGCCGGCCCGGCTCGTCGTCGACCTGTCCGAGGTCACGTTCATGGACTCGACCGCGCTCGGGGTGCTGGTGGTGCTCCAGCGAGGGATGAAAAGGCCGCTGGACGTGGTCGTCACGCGGCCGCACCTGCGCCAGGTGCTGTTCATCACCGGGCTCAACACGGTGTTCGTGCTGCACAAGAGCCTCGAGGAGGCCCGGCGGGCGGCGTAGCCGGGCCCGTACGTGCGAAGGCGCCGGGAGGCGGCGGTGCAACGCACCGCCTCCCGGCGCCGTCACTCAGCTTCAGATCACGCCGGGGTGGTCTCTTCAGCCGGCGGCGTGTAGCTGCTCCACGGGTCGGTGTTGTCGCCACCCCAACCGCAGCAGCCACCGTCACCCTTGAGCATCTTCCAGGCGAAGTACGCACCGACGCCGACGAGGATGAGCAGCATGATGAAGACGATCTTCTTCAAAAGGGTCCCTCCTCCCGTTCGCTGTGCCCATAGTACCCCATGCCGGACTGTCTATGCCCGGCGTCTTCTGGCGCCGTGCCCGGGCGGTGGCGTAGGCTCGGCCCATGTGGGTCACGACACACGTCCTCGCCGGCCTCGGCATCGCCGCCGCCCTCGGCGGACCGTGGTGGCTGCTCGTGGTCCTCGTCATCGCTTCCCACGTCCTCATGGACCTCATCCCGCACTGGGACTACACCAACTCGCGCCATCCGGTCTTCTTCGGCTGGTGCGACTTCATCGCCTCGTTCGCCGCGTTCTGGGTCGCCTGGCTGCTGCTGGGGTACCCGTGGTGGATCGCCTTCATGGGGCTCATCTCCGGCGCGCCGGACTGGGACGTGCTCATCTGGATCGCCCGGGGCGAGAAGGGGCGCAAGTACTTCCCGAGCCACGTGGACTCGTTCCCGCACGGCAGGTCCGGTCCCGTGTGGGGCATCGGCGTGCAGGTGGCCATCATGCTCGTCAGCGGGGCCGTGGTGCTCGCGATGCGCCCATGAGCCAGCGTGCAGGAGGAACGAGACCGGAGGCTCGACCCGAAAGGAGCGGACCGTGACCCAGTTCGACATCGTCAAGGAGCACAAGGCGCTGTACATGCCGTCGGCCAAGCACCCGGCGATCGTGGAGGTGCCCGGGTTCGCGTTCCTGATGGTCGACGGTCGCGGCGACCCGGAGACCGCCGAGCCGTACCACCAGGCGCTCGAGGCGCTCTACTCCGTTGCGTACACGCTCAAGTTCACGCTGAAGAAGCGCGACCCGGAGCGGGACTTCAAGGTCGCGCCGCTCGAGGGACAGTGGTGGGCCGACGCCGAGGCGCCCAGCATGGCCGAGCTGCAAAGCGACCGTGACTCCTGGAACTGGACGATGATGATCGCCGTGCCCGACGCGGTCACGGCCGGTGAGGTCGACGAGGCGCGGGAGGCCGCGGCGCGGAAGAAGGACCTGCCCGCCGCGCCGCTGCTGCGCCACGAGCGCCTGGAGGAGGGCCTCGCGGCGCAGATCATGCATCTGGGTCCTTACGCCGACGAGGCGCCGACCATCGAGCGCCTGCACGCGTGGGTCGCCGGGCAAGGTTACGAGCTCAGGGGTCGCCACCACGAGATCTACCTGGGCGACCCCCGCCGCACCGAGCCGGCGCGGCTCAAGACCGTGCTGCGGCACCCGGTCCGGCCGGCCTGACCTCCGCCGCGGGGCGCCGAGGGCGCCGCTTCGTGCCGCGCCCGGCGGCCGCGGCGGGCGGCGGGCGTCGCCAACGGCCGCCGCCGCCCGCCGCCTCACGAAGTCTCGCTATGCTCGGCTCATGGGGGAACGCCGGCCACGCCGGCCCGCAGCTGGGAGGAGCTATGGGACCTCGCCCGTCGATTCCACGACTGCTGCTCGTGCTCGTCGTCGCAGCGGCGGCATTGCTCACGCTGGGAGCCGCCCCGGCGTTCGCCGCCAGGTACGCGGTGTTCGCGGTCAACGACCTCGGCATGCACTGCTACCAGCGCAGCTACGCCGGCTTCATGATCCTGCCGCCGGCGAACAACCTGAAGGTGCAGGTGTTCCGCAAGGGCGGTGAAGGCGCGCAGGTGGTGACCAGGGGCATCACCATCTCGTACACGATCCTCAACAACACGAAGTCGTCGAACAAGACCGACTTCTGGAAGTACGCCTCGAGCTACGGCTACCCCGGTCTCAAGCCCAACGTGGGCATCACGGGCAACAAGCTCACCGGCAAGCTCAAGCGCATCGCCGGCTCGCCGTACTGGGAGGTGACCGCGATCCCCATCACGCCCTACACCGACAACCTGACCTTCAATCCGCTCCAGGTCGCCAAGGTCACCGTGCGCAGCTCCTCGACGGGCAAGGTGCTGGCGGTGCAGCCCAAGGTCGTCATCCCGGTCTCCGACGAGATGCGCTGCGACCTGTGCCACGGTCCGGTGGACACCGCCGGGAGCATCCTGCAGGCTCACGACGCCGCCAACGCGACGCACCTGTACACCGACCTCCGGGCCGGCGTCCGCCACGCCTGCAGCGAGTGCCACAAGGACAACGCACTCGGCAAGCCCGGGGTCGCCGGCGTCAAGCCGCTGTCGCAGGTGATCCACGGGTTCCACGCGGACAAGATGGACGTGCCGGGGGTCGCCGCTCTCGGGACCCCGTGCTACGCCTGCCACCCGGGCGCGCAGACGAAGTGCCTGCGAGGCCGCATGGCGCAGGCCGGCTTCACTTGCACCAGCGCCGGCTGCCACGGCGGCATGGCGAAGGTCGCCGACAGCCAGGGTCCTCCGACCAACCGTGAGGCCTGGCTGGAGGAGCCCACCTGCGGCGGCTGCCACGGCGCCACCTTCGCGGAGAACCCGGGGCAGCTCTACCGCAACTCGTACCTCGCCAACGGCCCCGAGGACATGAACGGCAAGAAGATCCAGTGCGAGTCGTGCCACGGCAGCCCGCACGCGGAGTGGCGCTCCACCAAGTCCATCGACAACCAGGTGCCGCTCACCCTGCAGGGTAAGGCGACGTTCATCTACCGCTGCACGGCCTGCCACGGGGATGCGAGCGGGCGCATCCACGGCGGCGGCGGAGGCGACTGAAGGCGCAACGCACGACGCCGGTCGCGCGGGCGGCCGTCAGGGAGTCCGCGCGCGGATCCAGAACGCGAGGCCGAACCCGACGACGGCGACGACGCCCATGAAGGCGCCGAACGCGGTGAGGCCCACGGCGATGAGACCCGCCGCGACCACGAGGTCCAGGCTGGCGCCGATCAGGAGCAGCACCCAGGGCTTCACGGCGCCAGCACCTCCCGCGCCACGGACTCCGCGAACAGCGCCTGGAAGGCGAGGTCGCGGACGAGGATACGCTCGTCGACGTTGTGGTAGCGCGGCGCGACCTCCTCATACGTCTCCACGAGGTGCGGAGCGAAGTTGTAGGCGATCACGTCCGGGAACGCCGAGCGGAACCAGTTGGAGTCGGTGAACCCGGCGGAGTGGCTGTTGGCGAGCTGCGCCTCGGGGATGTACCGCCGGAGGGTCGACTTGATGGCGTCCGAGAGCGGCGACGGGTACCGGGAGAAGTTGCCGCGCACGACGGGACCGACCCACTCGAGGTCCCAGTCGGCCTCCACCCCATCGAGCGCGGTGCGCACCTCAGTGAGCACCTCCTGCTCGTCGTGCCCGGCGAGCATGCGGCAGTCGACGCTGACCTCGACCCTGGTCGGGAAGACGTTCACGGCCACGCTGTTGCTCTTGAGGATGGTCGGCGAGAACTGGAACCCATAGAGGGGCTCGATCATGTCGGCGAGCTGGACGTCGCGGCGCGCGAGGTCGGCCAGGGCCGCGCGCGCCGTCTTCGGGTCGCGCAGCCGCTGGCGCAGGGCGGGCGAGTCCACCAGCATCTGGACGAGCTCGTCGGAGGAGCCGTCGATGACCAGCGGCATCTGGTGCGAGGCGAGGGCGTCGATGCAGCGCGCCGCGGCGACGACGGCGTTGCCGCTGCGCAGCGGCACGGAGGCGTGGCCGGCCTCGCCCTTGACGACGAGCTTGAACTGGGCGGTGCCCTTCTCCCCGCTCTCGATCAGGTACACGCGGCGGCCGGCACGCTCCAGGAAGTGGCCGCCGCCCTCGTTGATCACGTAGTCGGTCTTGATGAGGTCGGGGCGGTTGGCGCAGAGCCAGCGGGCGCCGCCGATGGAGCCCTCCTCCTCGTCGGCGGTGCAGGCGTAGACGAGCGTGCCGGCGGCCGGGCCGCCGGACAGGGCGACGCGCGCCGCGGCGACCGCGTGGGCGGCCACCAGGTTCTTGATGTCGACCGCGCCGCGGCCCCACACGTAGCCGTCCTTGATGAGGCCGGAGAACGGCGGCACCTGCCACTCGGCAGCGTTGGCCGGCACCACGTCTTCGTGCGCCAGGAGCAGGAGGCTCGGGCCGGGCTTGCCGCTGTCGAGCCGGAGCACGAAGCTCCGCCGGTCCTCCGGCTCGCCGACGATCTGGCCGCCCGTGACACCGCGCTCGGCGAACCAGGCGGCCATGAACTCGGCCACCCGCGTCTCGTCGCCGGGCGGGTTGCTGGTGTCGATCTGGATGAGCGCGCTCAGCAGCTCGCTGGTCTCGCGCTCCACCTCGGCGACGACGGCGGGATCGATGCCGGCGATGTCCACGAATGACCCCCTCTGGTTCAGCTTGCGAACGCGATAGTGGTCATCATCATATCGGTCCCGGCCGCTCCGTCGCAGCGCATCCCACCACCGCCGGACCCTCCGCTTTCGAGCCCGTGGCGGGTGCGGTATAGTGTCTTTCCCTGCGCGGAGAAGTGGCCGAGTGGCTGAAGGCAACCGCCTGCTAAGCGGTTAAGGGGCTTTAACCTCCTTCCCGGGTTCGAATCCCGGCTTCTCCGCCAGCCTCACCCTCCCCGGACTCCGCTCCGCGACCCTGGATTTCCCCGCCCCGCCACTTTCGGGTATACTCTGCCTCCGCGTGCGCACGTAGCTCAGTTGGATTAGAGCGTCGGTCTACGGAACCGAAGGCCGCAGGTTCGAGTCCTGCCGTGCGCACCAGCCTCTTCTTCCCCCGCCCGCACTTCTCCGCGCCCACGGGCGACTCAGCTCGGCAAGACTTCGACCTTGTCCCAGTCAGACTCGGGCACGTCGATCGTGCGGTCGGGTTCGCTGTGCGGCACGCGCAGCTTGATGCGCAAGGCAGGTGGCCGGTCCCTCCCGGCATTCACACTCCGGACGTGCCCCTCGCGCCCCTCGTACCGCACTCTCTTGCCGATCAGATCGAGTGGGTTCACTGCGCCTCCCACACTCCAGCTTACCCACCGTGAACGACAGGTGCCCCGATGACGGCGCAGGGCGCAGCGACCCTGCGCGACCCGCTCCGTATACCCCCCATGTGGGTACAGTCTCCGCGATCCGTGTTCCCGACTACTCGAGGAGTCCCGCACCATGCGAGCACGTTACCTTCCACTGCGTCTGGCGGCCGTCGTCCTGCTGCTCACGGCGGCCGCGGCCGGATGCTCGACTCAGGAGACCGCGTCACCGGCCGCGACAAGCGCCGCCACGACCGCCGCGTACGACACGGTGGACGTCCAGACGGCCTACGAGGCACTGGGTTCGAACGAGGACGCCCAACTGGTGGACGTGCGCGAGCCGGTGGAGTGGGCCGAGACGGGTGTGGCCCCTGGGGCGGTGCTGATCCCCCTCGCGGACGTGGAGTCGCGTGCGCCCTCCGAACTCGCCTCGGACCAGCCGGTCTACGTGATCTGCCGGAGCGGCAACCGCAGCCGGACCGCCTCCGAGATCCTGGTCCAGCTCGGCTACACCCAGGTCTACAACGTGGACGGCGGGATCACGGCGTGGCTGGACGCCGGCCTGCCCGTGGAGACCTACACGCCCTGATCCACGCCCGGCAGGAGTCGAGGGCTACTTGCCCTACTTGCCGGCGACGTTCCTCTTGATGGAGACGAGCAGATCGGCGAGCCCGTTGGCGGCGCGGTTGAGCCGCTTGCGAGTGATGGTCTTGACCGCACTGTTCATCCCGCCGCTGTTGTAGCCGCTCACGAGCGCCGCGTAGTACTGGTGGCTCGCGGCCGCCGTGTTCTTGCTGAACGCGACCACGTCCTTCGTGGCCTGGTAGCCGTCATACGAGATCCAGGCGCGGTTCTCCCCCGGCTTGTCGGTGAGCGTCTGCGCCGCGGACTCGTAGTTCGAGTGCATCCGGTCTTCGGCGTCGTTCTGGTCGGTGTGCAGGGGGCAGCAGATGTCGGCGTAGTAGTGCGCCATGATGCCCGCCCACTTGCTGGCGTCCGAGGCGTTGCCTGCCCTGCGCGCGGCGAGTGCCTTGCCGTAGTACTCCATGACCTTCTTGGGGGCGTCGCCGTAGTGCGTGCTGCCCCACACGTCGTACACGTGGTAGTAGAAGTCGTGGAACTCGGTGTCCGGGTCGTCGGTGTGCGGCAGAGCGGTCCTGAGGGCGACCCACCCCGCGCCCTGCTTGGCGGCCAGTCGGTTGGCCTCCTGCAGCACCCAGTCGTGGGTGCCGAAGCCGTCGCCGTAGTCGCCGCCGTTGCTCCACGCCGAGGCCGCGGCCGGCAACAGCAGGGCGGCCACGCAGACGACCAGGGTGACGATGAGCGATCGCGAACGCATGAGGCCCTCCTCGGTGATGTGCATGAGCAGGGTAGCAGGAGTCCCGGACGGCTGAAGCGTCCCGCGGGTCGCCGGGATGCCGGGCCCGCGGCACTGCTCTACCATGGTCGTGACCCATGAGGCGCGAGAGGACACGCGGAAAGACCTCGACGTTCGCGCGCGCGGCAGCGGCAGCGGCGCTCGTCATCCCGCTGGCTGTGGTCGCGGCCGCCTGCGGCGGCGCAGCCACGGCCGCCCGCCAGACTCCCCCGCCGGTGCGCATCGGCGCCATCTACAACCTCACCGGCGGTCAGGCTTCGCTGGACTCCCCGTCGCTCGACGGCGCCCGTCTGGCCGTGGACCGCATCAACGCCCGCGGCGGTCTGCTGGGCCGGCGCGTGGAACTCCTGGAGCGCGACGGCCAGACCAACGTGACCGACGTCCGCCTGGCGGCGGCCGGCCTCGTCGGCCTCCGGCTGCTCCGCGATCATCGGCCTCTCGGACACCGACCAGGTGCTGGCCGCCGCGCCGGTGGCGGCGCGCGCCGGCATCCCCTTCGTCACCAGCGGGGCCACCTCCCCGCTCCTGCCGACCCAGGTGCCCGACTGGCTGTTCCTCGCCTGCTTCGGCGACAACGCGCAGGCCGCGGCGAGCGCGCAGTACGCTACCGACCAGCTCGGCGCGCGGACAACGGCCATCGTCTTCGACCGCGACCTCGACTACACCCGCCTGCTGGCGAAGTACTACGGGCGCTCGTTCCGCGCCCAGGGCGGCAGCGTACTGGTCACGGCGGACTACAAGCACGCCGGTGAGGCCGTAGGCAGGCTGGGCGACGGCTCCCTCGGCGGCGCGACTGAGGAGAGCTCCGCAGCGGAGGACTCCGGTGAGGACGGAGCAAGCTCAGGCTCGGAGACCGCCTCGGACGCGGGCGCTGCCGGCTCGGACGGCGCCTCGTCCGACTCTGCCGGCGGCTCAAGCGACGAGCGGTCCGCCTCGGCCGGCAAGGCGTCCACGTCGCCGTCACTCGCCGCCCAGGCCGACGTGCTGTTCGTGGCCGCCGCGCCGGCGGACGCGGCGCGCATCGTGCGCGCCCTGCGCGCCGCCGGCTACCGCCAGCCGGTCATGGGCGGCGACAGCTTCGACTCCGCAGGGGCTCGTCCGGGCCGCCGAGAAGACCGGCGGCAAGGTCTACTACACCACGCACGCCGGCGTCGGCATGAGCTCGGCCAGCCACGCGATCCGCCGGTTCGACGCCTCGTTCCAGGCCGCCTACGGCCGCCCGCCGCAGAACGCGTTCGCCGGCCTCGGCTACGACGCCATCGGTCTGGTCGCCTCGGCCATCCGCCGCGCCAAGTCGATCAAGCCGGCGGCCATCCGCGACGCGCTGCAGGCCACGCGGCACTTCCCCGGCGTGACCGGCACGCTCAGCTACACGGCCGACGACCGCGTGCCGCACAAGAAGGTGACCGTGGTGTGCGTGGGGCGACGACCGGTGGTCGTCGCCCAGTTCACGCCCGGGTACGTCGCCGATCCCTGACCGGACCGTCCCCGGCCACCCGGCGTCCCGCGCCGGTCCGCCTCAGTTCCGCCCGAAGATCGCCAGGAAGTAGAGCAGCTGGGCGATGGACGCCAGCGCGCCGGCCACGTAGGTCATGGCGGCGGCGGTGAGCGTCTGGCGCGCGCCGACGGCCTCGGTGTCGCTGACCAGCCCGAGTTGCCGGATCTGCGCCATGGCCCGGCGCGACGCGTTGAACTCCACGGGCAGCGTGACGATCTGGAACGCGATGACCAGCGCGAACACGATGAGTGCGAGCTGAACGAGCCCGAACGCGCCGAAGATGACGCCCATGAGCAGGATGAAGAACCACGCCTGCGAACCGAACGCCGCCACCGGCCAGATGGCCGCGCGCAGGCGCATCGGCGCGTAGGCCTGCGCGTGCTGGATGGCGTGCCCCACCTCGTGCGCGGCGACCGCGGTGGCGGCCACCGACCTGCCGGTGAACACCGCCTCCGAGAGGAAGACGCCCCGGGTGCGCGGGTCGTAGTGGTCGCTCAGCGGGCCGGCCTTGGAGGGGTGCACCGGCACGCTCTGGAGGCCGTTGGTGTCGAGGATGCGGCGCGCCACGTCGGCGCCGGTCATGCCGCTCCCCACGGGGACTCGGCTGTTCTTGGCGAACGTGCTGCGGAGCCAGCCCTGCACCGCCAGCCCGAGGATGAGCGGTACGCCGAAGCAGATGATGTAGAGAGTCCAGTCCATGAAAGCCAGTTCACCTCACGCTGACGGAGTGCCTTGCTGCGAGCTACTGTACCCGCAGTCTGCCCCGGGGACGACCGGATGCGACCCGGCAGGCAGGAGACGGGCCTGCGCTCAGCCTGCCTGGCGGACAGCCTCCACCTCGATCGCGATCTTGATCTCCTTGCCCACGAGCCAGCCGCCGGCCTCGAGCGCCTGGTTCCACGTGAGGCCCCAGTCCTCGCGGTCGATCTTGGTCTCCGCGGAGAAGAAGGCGCGCGTGCCGCCCCACGGGTCGGCGCCGACGCCGTTGTACTCGGTCTCAAGAGTCACCGGGCGCGTCACGCCGTGGATGCTGAGCTCGCCGCGGAGCTTCCACTCGCTCCCTCCGTCGTGCTCGAGCGCGCTGGTGCGGAACGTGATCTCGGGATACGCGTCCACCTCGAGGAAGTCGGCCGACTTGAGGTGCGCGTCCCGGTCCGCGACGCCGGTGGTGAGCGTCGTCGCGTCGATGGTGATCTCGGCCGACGACTGCGTCGGGTCCTCGGCGATCTCGAGCGCGCCCTGGGCTCCCGCGAAGTGGCCCTTCACCTTGGCGACCATGAGGTGCTTGGCCTGGAACTCGACGCTGGTGTGAGCGGGATCGAGCGCCCAGGTCCCGGCTACCGGGAAGGTGACGCCGTTGATTGTCCTCTCGCTGTTCTCGACTACCGTGGCCATGGTGACTCCTTCACTTGTTGCGTGTGCAATAGTTGCATGTACAATTATTTTGTGAGTCTGGTCTTCCCCCCTTTGCCGGTTCTCACACCTGTGCGAATCGGGCATGATTGCCGCGATGGACAAGGCAGACCCCTCACGCGACGAGTACTTCATGCGGCTCGCCCTCCGCGAGGCGGAGCGAGCCGTGGACCACGGCGACGTGCCCATCGGCGCCGTGGTGGTGCTCGGCAGCGAGATCATCGGCGCAGCAGGTAACGAGCGCGAACTGCGCCAGAGCCCGCTCGCGCACTGCGAGATGCTGGCCATCGAGCAGGCGGCGGCCCACCTGCGCAGCTGGCGGCTCCTGGACACCACGCTCTACGTGACCCTGGAGCCGTGCCCCATGTGCGCCGGCGCCATCGTGCAGGCGCGCATCCCGCGCCTGGTCTACGGCGCCACGGACGAGAAGGCGGGCGCGGCCGGCACGCTCTACAACGTGTGCCAGGACGCCCGCCTCAACCACTGCCTGGACGTCACCGCCGGCGTGCTCGCCGGCGAGTCGGTGGCGTTGCTGCGGCGGTTCTTCCGGGCGCGGCGGTAGGCCGCGTGTTCAACCTGCGCGCCTACGTGCGCCCGGACCAGTTCGACGAGGTGACGCGCGCACTCCGCGCGCACGAGGGCGCGCGTCACATCGTGCTGTCCGGCTCCACCCTGGACACGAACGTCTCGCTGATCACCGCCGAACTCGACGACGAGGCCGCAGACGGCGTCGTCGCCGAGCTCACCATGCTCGGGATCCCGGCGAGCGACCTCTCGATCGCCCGCGTGCAGGTGGTGCGCCCCATGACGACCGAGGGCTACGTCCTCGAGTCGACCTCGAACAGCGACACACTTGTGTGGACCGAGGTGGCCGACGAGGCGATCGACAACATCGGCTTGCGCCCGAGCTACCTCGCCTATATGGCCGTCGCCGGCCTCATCGCCGCCTTCGGCGTGATCGACAGGAGCGCCGTCCTCATCGTCGGCGCCATGGCCGTGAGCCCGGACCTGCTGCCGCTCACGGCCGCGTCGGTCGGGCTGGTCGCCCGGCGGCCACTGTTGTTCGCGCGAGCCGTCGGCACACTCCTGCCCGGACTCATCACCGCCGTCCTGGTGGCCTGGCTCGTCACGCTGGTCCTTCGAGCGACCGGGACGGTGCACGTCGACGCAGACATCAGCTCCGGCGTGGTCTCGAGCCTCACCCACGTCTCGGTGACCACTGTCTGCGTCGCCGCCGCAGCGGGCGTGGCTGCCATGCTGAGCTTCGAGACGCGCGCGAGCTTCGCCGTCGGCGTGGCGATCTCGGTGACGACGATCCCGGCGGCGGCCTACGTAGGCGTGGCCGCCGGTCTCGGCGCCTGGCAAGGCGCGGGAGGCGCGCTCGCGGTGCTCGGCGTCAACCTCGTCGTCCTGCTCGTTGCAGGAACGACCACGCTGGGTATCCAGACGTTGATCACGCGCCCCTGACGACTCCCTCTCGGGGGAGAGGCCTTGTCGCGCGCGTGCGGGAGCGTGTCCCCCATGAAGCCGGCGGCGTTCGACGCGTACGTCGTCGGCCTGGACACCGTTGAATCGCAACGACAACGAGGAGGGCATGATGCCCGCGGACCTGGAGTCGACCATCAAGGGCCTGATGCCGAGGCTCACCGACGAGCTCAAGAAGCTCGTGCGGCTGCCCTCGGTCGCGTTCTTCCCGGACTTCCCGGCCGCGCCGGTGGAACAGACGGGCGCGGCCGTGGCGCGGCTGCTCACGGAGGCCGGCCTGCCCGGCGTGCGCATGTTGGACGTCCCGGGCGCGCCGCAGGCCGTGTTCGGAGAGCGGCCGGCACGGGACGGAGCGCCCACCGTACTGCTGTACGCGCACTACGACGTCCAGCCGGCAGGGCCCGAGGAGCTGTGGCACAGCAAGCCCTTCGAGCCGACCGAACGTGACGGCCGGCTGTACGGGCGCGGCGCCGCCGACGACAAGAGCGGCGTGGTCATGCACGCCGGCGCGCTGCTGGCCCTCGGGGACGACTGCCCCGTGGGCGTCAAGGTGCTCATCGAGGGCCAGGAGGAGGCCGGCGAGGGCGGCATCGAGCAGTTCGTGGCCGCCAACGCCGAGTTGCTCAAGGCCGACGTCATCGTCATCAGCGACGTCGGCAACTACGCCCTCGGCGTACCCACCCTCACGACGTCGCTCCGCGGCATGGCCGCCTGCGACGTCGAGGTCGAGACCCTGGAAGGCGCCGTGCACAGCGGCATGTTCGGCGGCCCGGCGCCCGACGCCCTCATCGCCCTCACGCGCATGATCGCCACGCTGCACGACGACACGGGCGACGTCACGGTGAAGGGGCTCAAGACCCTGGCGTACGACGGCGCGCCCTACGACGAGGCCGCCTTCCGCACCGACGCCGGCGTGCTCGACGGCGTGAGCCTCATCGGTAGCGGCTCGATCGGCCAGCGGCTGTACGGCAACCCGTCGATCAACGTGATCGGCATCGACGCGCCCAAGGTGGATGGCGCCGCCAACGCGCTCGTCCCCAAGGCCCGGGCGCGCATCAGCGTGCGCCTCGCGCCCGGGCAGGAGCCGGACGCCGCCATGCAGGCCGTCAAGGCCCACCTCGAGGCCGTGGCGCCCTGGAAGGTCAGGGTCAAGGTGACGCCGGGCACGACCGGCGAGGGGTTCCTGGCCGAGACCGGCGGGCCGGCCTACTCCGCCGCCGGCCGCGCGATGAAGGAGGCCTACGGCAAGGACGTGGTGCACTACGGCGAGGGCGGGTCGATCCCGCTGGTCGCCGCGTTCCTCGAGGCCATCCCCGGCGCCGAGATGATCCTCTGGGGCGCCGAGGAGCCCCTGTGCAAGATCCACGCGCCCAACGAGAGCGTGGACCTCGCCGAACTCGAGCGCTGCGTACTCGCCGAGGCCCTGTTCATCGCGGGGATGGCCGAGCGGAAGTGAACCCGGACGGCGAGGCGACCGGCGGCCCGGCCGCGTCTGGTGCCGCTCGCTGCTCCTGCTGGTGCCCAAGGGCATCCTCCATCCCGACCGACAGGGCTGAGGAGGGCGGCGGCCGGTCCGCCGACTGCCTGCAAGGCCCGCGCGGCGGTACCCCCACTCCGCGCCCTGTCGTATACTGTTCGTCCGCTCGCCGGGCTCGCCCGGCGGCGCCTCGCGGAGAGGTGTCCGAGTTGGCTTAAGGAGCGCGACTGGAAATCGCGTGGGCGGGGTCAACCTGCCTCGAGGGTTCGAATCCCTCCCTCTCCGCCACTTCACAACCTCCTCAGAAGCCGTTCAAAGGCTCTTCACAAGTCTCGTCTAGGCTCTCCTTCAGCCACGGCCGCCGCAGCCACGCGCGCGGCCGCAGACTTCAGCAGGAGGGGACCGGATGACAGAGACAGGAGGCACTGCCGCGGACCGGCAGGCCGAGCGGCAGGCCGACCGCACCGCGAGGACGCGGGCGCGGTGGGTGCGCTGGGTGGTGCTCGGGGCGGTCCTCGTCGCCATGACCGCCATCACGCTGGCGCATCAGAAGGCGCACGGCGCCGGGCGCTGGGCGGGCGTGGACTTCCTCTGCCCCTTCGGCGGCCTCGAGACCCTGTACTCGCTGCTCGCCGGCGGCGGGTTCCTGCGCCACACGGCCACCAGCGCCGTGATCCTGCTGGTCGGCATGCTCGTCATGGCCGTCGCGTTCCGGCGCTCGTTCTGCGGCATGCTGTGCCCGCTGGGCACATTGCAGGGGATCTTCGGCGCCGCCGGACGCAGGCTGTTCAAGCGGCGCCTCACCGTCCCGGCCGGAGTCGACCGGGTCGCCCGCTTCCTCAAGTACGGCGTGCTCGCCTTCTTCCTGCTGTGGACCTGGCAGGCGGCGGAACTCGTGATGCGCCCCTACGACCCGTGGGTGGCCTGGGCGCACCTCACCGCCAGCCGACCTGCTCACCACCTATCTCATCGGCTTCGTCGTCCTCGTCGTCTCCCTCGCCGGCTCGCTCGTCTACGAGCGTTTCTTCTGCAAGTACCTCTGCCCCGCCGGGGCCCTGCTCGGGCTCCTGTCGAGGGTGAGCTTCCTGAACATCAGGCGCGACGCCGCGACCTGCATCGACTGCGGCCGCTGCGACAAGGCCTGCATGATGAACGTCGAGGTGGCGACCGCCGACGTGGTGACGAGCTCCGAGTGCATCTCGTGCAACGAGTGCGTCAACGCCTGCCCCGTGCCCGGCGCCCTCAAGGTCACCGCGGCCGGCGGCTCGCGCGTCCCCGGCGCTGGCCGCCGCCGGCGTGGTCGTCGCGCTCATGGTCGCCATCGTCGGCGCCACCACGCTCACCGGCTCGTTCGACTGGACAGCATCGGCGGAGCCTGCGCCGAGGCCGCGGCGCCGAGAGCCAGCGCGAGGGTCCGGCGAAGGCGGCGGTCGCTTCGACCTCATGCCGATCAAGGGCTACATGTCGTTCGCCGGACATCGCCGACGACGACCGGCATCCCGGCTCGACGAGTTCAGCGCCGCAGTGGGGCGTGCCCGCGGACGCCCTGGGCCTGCCGCTGAAGGACATCAAGGACCAGCTACGGCTTCACGCCCGAGGACGTCCGCGCCTGGGTGGAGCGACGCGCCTCGCAGCAGTGACCGGCGGACGCCTCGGCGCGGCACGAGTGAGCGAGGCCGCGGGCCCGTGCTAAGATACGCGTCCGCGGCCTCCCGCCCCTCGCGGGCTGCCGTCGCCTCGCGGAGAGGTGGCAGAGCGGTTGAATGCGGCGGTCTCGAAAACCGTTAACCGGCTCCTCGGGTTCGGGGGTTCGAATCCCCCCCTCTCCGCCATTTGCAGGTCTGCTCCCGGCGCTCCGCCCGCCCTGCGCCCCATCTCTAGAGACCGGATGAGCCGGGCATATCTCAGGAGACCCAGGAGGATGCCACGGCCAAGGTGGAGCTTCCCATCATGGAGTTCGCCACGCGCGACGACTGGCGCGCCTGGCTCGACGTGCACCACCCGAGGTCGCCCGGCGTCCTGTCTGCTGATCGCGAAGAAGGGCTCGGCGCGGCAGACCGTGACGTACGCCGAAGCGCTGGAAGTGGCGCTCTGCTACGGCTGGATCGACGGCCAGAAGCAGCGCCACGACGACAGCGGCTGGCTGCAGAAGTTCACTCCGCGGGGCGCCCGGAGCGTCTGGTCAAAGCTCAACCGCGAACGGGCGGAGGCGCTCATCAGCAGCGGCGAGATGCGCCCGTCGGGCCTCGCCGAGGTGGAGCGCGCCAAGGCGGACGGGCGCTGGGCGGACGCGTACGACTCCCAGCGCACGGCAGTCGTGCCCGACGATCTTCAGGCCGCCCTGGAGGCGAATCCCGAGGCGAAGGCCTTCTTCGAGACACTCAACAGCGCCAACCGCTACGCGATCATCTGGCGGCTGCAGACCGCCAAGAAGGCTGAGACGCGCGAGCGGCGCCTGTGGCAGTTCATCGAGATGCTGGAGCGGCACGAGAAGCTGCATCCGTGACGGTTCACCCTCCTCCGCCATTTGCGGGGATGTCCTCCCCCAATCCTGGCGCTGGAGCAGGACTCATGGCTTGTCTTCGCTCAATCGGTTCACACCCGCACCGTCCCACAGGTGCGACAATAGATCGCGAGGAGACGCTTGGAGCCACGTCAGCGCCTCCAGCTTGAAGTGGGGAGGTCAGGGATGGGCCGGCTGCTGTGTCTGATGGTCGTGATGGCCGGACTCGCCGCGTCATGTGGCGCATCGGGGATACAGGGGAAGGCGGTGTTTGACGGGGGACCGCCGGAGGTGAATGGGCATGGCAGACCCGGCCTGGCCGTCACGATCCACCGGGGCGATGCTGCGGGACCGGTCGTCGCTACGCAGAAGACGGGCGACGATGGTGCCTTCAAGTTCGATGTGCCGCCCGGCCGCTACACCGTAGAGATGCTGCGCGCCGGGCTGTCGCGGACAGTGATCGTCGAGTCCGGCCACTACGCGTTGGTGCGACTCCTCATGAAGGCGAAGTAGGTGCAGGAAAGGCGCGACTCTCGCCGGAAGGCCGCGCAACCGAGTCCTCTCGGTCAGCGGTTCGAATCTGCCCTCCCCGCTGCTCGCCTGCTCCCCTGACCGCGTGCGTCCTCGGACGCTCTTCGCTAAAGCACGGCCCGCAGGTAGTACACCCAGAACGCCGGGATCTCGCGGATGACCAGGCCGGTGGTCTGCGGGATGCGCCGCGCGTGCGAGGGCACCGTGATGACGTCCACGCCCGCGCGCTGGTAGGCGAGCTTGATGCGCGGCAGGTGGAAGAAGTCGCTCACCACGGCGACCGTGCCGCTCTGGCCCGCGCCGAGCATCGCGACGCTGTTGCCGACGGTCGCGTCGGTGTTGAACCCCTTCGGGTCGACGGAGATCGCGGAGGCCGGCACGCCCTGCTCGATGGCGAGCTGCGCGCATCACCGTCACCTCGTTGGCGGGCTCGTCGGCGCCCTTGGCGCCGGACATCAGCAGGCGGTCGGCGAGGCCCTGCTTGTAGAGGGAGACGCCGGTCGCGACGCGGTCGGCCAGCGTGATGCTGGCGTTGCCGGTGGGGTGCACCTGGGCGCCGAACACGACGGCCACGTCGGCGTGCCGCACGTAGGTGGTCTTGCCGAAGAAGGCCTGCTGGGCGAGCGGGAAGAGCAGGCCGCAGGCGAGGAGAGCCGCCGCCGCGACGAGAAAGGCGAGCGACGGCGCCCAGCGTGGGCGGCGCACCGGCGTCCGCGCCGCGACCGCCCACGAGAGAAGCAGCAGCACGGGCGCCAGCACGAACGAGAACGGCACGCCGAGCCACGGCCGGATCAGCCCGGCCCGCCACACGTTGTAGAACGTGAGCCCGTTCCTGAAGGCGACGATGGCGAGCGCGGCGAGCACCCCGGCGGTGAGCACACGCCTCCAGCCCGGGGCCGCCGGCCGCAGCGCCCACCACACCAGCAGCACACCGGCGATGCCGAGAAGCGCGGCCGACACGCTGGCCGGGAGCGGCCTCAGGTCGAGCCACCAGATGTTCTGGTCGAAGCCGGGCGCGCGCAGCTCCCCGACCAGGTTGACCAGGGCGAAGAGGCCGAAGAACAGGGCGACGCCGCGAGCGGCCGCGTGCAGCACGAGCCGGGGCACGCCTCCGGCCACCGTGCGCGTCGAGGTCGCGGCGGCACGGAGCCGCTCGATCCGCGAGATGCGGTAGTACGTCGGGGTCGACGTGGGGGTCGGGGTGGGTGGGAACGAGGAGTCGAACACGGTCATGCCGGTCCTCCAGGCTCGGGCGCGGTCAGGGTCGCGCCGTCCGCGCACGGGCCGGCAAGCAGGCCGGCCCGTCGCCGGTCGCCGTCCATCTTAGTGCCGTCCGCCCCGGGTGGTACAACCGGGGCGTGACCAGCTTCGACGCCGAGATGACCGAGCGCCAGGTGCGCTGGCGCCGGGACAACGTGGACACGCGCCGACCAGGGCGTGCAGAACAAGGTCACCTACGAGTGGCTCCTGCCGCGCTGGGCCTGGCAGCAGGGCCTCTGGCCGCCGCTGCGGGGCGAGGGGCCGGCGTCGCTGCAGGCGTACCTCACGGCCCATCGCGTCCGCCCGCACTCGGGCGTGCACAACCTCAAGAGCTCGTGGGTCTCGGGGGTCAACCTCTACTTCCCCTTCGGAGCCACCGTCGAGGGCCGCGCGCTGCTCGCCGGGTTCTTGCGCGACCACGTGGATCGCGCGCGTGCGGTCGGTCGACTCGCTGGACCTGGAGTGGGCCGGCGACCGCGAGCTCAGCCCGCGGACGCTGCTCGGCGAGACGGGCGGCACGCGCGGCAGCGGCCAGACCTCGCCGGACATCGGGCTGCGCGTCAACGGCGGCGAGGGCCTGGTGCTCGTGGAGAACAAGCTCGTCGAGCACTCCTTCTACCGCTGTTCGGCGCGCTCCGGCAGCGGGTCGGTCAGGCGGCCCGGCAACCCGGACCCCGCGCGCTGCGACGACGTGCCGGCCCTGCTCGCCGACCCGGGGCGCTGCCATCAGGCCTCCTGGGGCCGGCTGTATTGGGAGCGACTGTACGACGCGCTCGACGCCGGCGCGTTCGCGGGTCTCCCCTGCTGCCCGGCGGCCCGCGCCGGCTACCAGCTCCTGCGCCAGCAGGCGCTCGCGGAGGCGCTGGCGCACACCGGTCGCTACGGGTTCGTCGTCTCGGCGGTGGCCCTCGACGCGCGCAACGTGGGGCTGGCACGGTCGCTCAGATCGAGTGGCCTGCCCGACGTGCGCGACTGGGGACGCCTGTTCCGTGGCCGCGCGTCGTTCGCCGTCTTCACGCACCAGGACTGGACGACGTGGGTGCGGGCGCGCGACCCGCAAGGGTCCTGGCGCGCCTGGGCCGGCTGGATCGCCGAGCGCTACGGGCTCTAAGGGGGCGGACGGACGGCGCCGCTCGCGCCACCGGCCCACCGGCGGCGGGGCACAGAAATGGGGCGCCGCCGCGACCCCACAGGGTCACGGCGGCGCCCCGCAACGCGCCTTCAGACGCCGAGCGTCAGGCGGCGCGGTTGATGTCGTCGTCGTCGTACCTGTCCCGGTACCGGTCGTCCCGTACTACGGTATCGCCGCGGTCCACCACGGTGCGCCGGCGACCCCAGCCCCACGACGACCAGAAGATGATCGACAGTACGAGGCCGATCACCCCGACGACCATCAGGATGACGCCGATCGTCTGGATGCTCACGCCGCCTACCGTCGCGGTCACCGCAAAGCGCAGGATCGCGCCGAGGGCGATGAGAAAGATGCTCGTCCCGAGTCCCAAGGGTGCTTCCTCCTCTCTCTCGGTCCGTTGCAACTGACACTTGGGGCCTTCCCGCGACGTTCGAGCGGTAACTGTTAGAGTCGACGCGCCTGCAGCGGCGCAAGGAGGGACACATGGGCAAGAAGATCGTCTACGTGGACATGGACGGCGTGCTGGTCGACTTCAGGTCGGCTCTGCCGTTCGTGCCGGACGAGGTCCAGAGGGAGTACGCGGGACATCTGGACGACGTGCCCGGCATCTACTCGCTCATGAGACCCATGCCGGGCGCGCTCGTGGCCTTCACCGAGCTGGCCTCGCTCTTCGACACCTTCATCCTCTCGACGTCCCCTTGGGACAACCCCACCTCGTGGTCCGACAAGCTCACCTGGGTCAAGACCTACCTCGGCAAGCCCGCCCACAAGCGCCTCATCCTCTCGCACCACAAGGACCTCAACCGCGGCGACTTCCTCATCGACGACCGCACCAAGCACGGGGCCGGCGCCTTCTGCGGCGAGCACATCCACTTCGGCATGGAGCGGTTCCCGGACTGGCCCGCCGTGATGGCGTACCTGCGGCCGCTGGCGCTGCGCACCAAGGGCCGTGCGCACAAGCGCTGAGCGGGGCGGAGCCGCGGGAGAGTCGCGCCGTCCTCGCCGCCACTCTCCGACCCGCCCTCCGGCGGGCCTCGCATCGGATCCCTGAACCAACGGCGAAACGGCGTAACCGCGTGACGCGCTGGGAATAATCCTAAAGTGCAGCAGGCACGTAGCTGCAGGAAGCGCCGCCCGATCAGCCGCGTGGACTGGAGCGTCCCAAGAAGCGGGACATTCGACGAGAACGCCTGGTGAAGTACAAGGCGATCCCATCGGAGGAAACGACCTGCTGCACCAGTGCGTACGCGGGGCCTCCCTCGCACCCTGCCGCCCAAGCAGGTATCCTGTCCCGCGCCCGCCCTGCCCCGTGAGCCCCGGAGTCCCCGTGAACCTGCGCCGCTGGCAAGTCCAGATCGCCGCCGTCCTCATCGTCGCCGCGATCGTCGTCTACGCGCTCCGCTGGATCCTCTTCCCCAGCGAGAACCTGCACGAGGAGATGCTGCGGTACCTCGTCGACGACGTGGCCTTCCTGTTCATCCAGGTGCTGCTGGTGTCCATCCTCGTCGACGGGCTCATGCAGCGCCGGCAACGCGAGAGGATGCTCGACAAGCTCAACATGATCATCGGCGCGTTCTTCACGGAGTGCGGCACCGACGTGTTGGGCCGCCTGGCGCGACTCGACGGCGACCTCGAGGCGGTACGCGAGGACTTTCTGGCGCGCCAGTCCTGGAGGGCCAAGGACTACGAGCTCGCCAAGCAGGCGTTCCGGGCGCACAAGCCGATCATCGAGTTGAGCACCGGCGACCTCGTGTCGCTGCGCGAGCGGCTGGACCGGGAGAAGGCGTACCTGATCGGCCTGCTCGGCAACCAGGCGCTGCTGGAGCACGAGAAGTTCACCGACCTGCTGTGGGCGGTCACGCACCTCACCGAGGAACTGCACGCGCGCGGGGACTTCGACAACCTGCCGGCGCCCGACCGGGCGCACCTCGCGGTGGACGTGAAGCGCGCCTACACCCTGCTGGGCGTGCAGTGGATCGACTACCTGCGACACCTGCAGACGCAGTATCCCTTCCTCTTCTCGCTCGCGGTGCGCACCAATCCGCTCGACCCGCAGGCGAGTGTGACCATCACGGAATGACGACCGGCGGTGGCGGCTGCGCACGCCGCCACCCGCGCCGCATGGCAGCCCGGAGATCGTCGCCGACGTGTCGTCCTCGCCGCTGAGGGCGGGCCGGCGGACTGACCAGCCGGCGGACCGACGAGGCCCGCAGCCCGGTGTACCGGCAACGCCGCCCCCCTCGACTCTCCGGATTCGACGTCCAGAATTCGGTGGCGACCCTTCCCGCGCCGGAGCTAACCTCGGTCCATGATGACAACGGATCACCCCACAGCGTGGTCCGGGAAGCTGACGGACAGAGGAAGAGGGAAGCGAGATGTTCGATTTCGTAGCACTGGACCTGGCCAGGCAGCAGCAGCGGCACCTTGAGCGCCGGGCGGAGCACGCGCGGCTGGTACGCGAGGCGAGGCCGCGCCGGAAGCGCGGCGACACACAGGGCGGGTGAGGACGATGGCGACGACCACGACCACGGCAGGGAGACGGAGCGATCCCTTGCGACGGAGCGGTCCCCTGCCGTCCCGCGAGGAGATGCTCACGGCGTTCCGCGAGCGGGACAGGTCCTACGACGGCCTGTTCTACGGGGGCGTGACGACGACGGGTGTGTTCTGCCGCCCGTCGTGCCCCGCCCGCGACCCCAAACCGGAGCACATCGAGTTCTACGCCACCACCCGCGAGGCGCTGGTGGCCGGGTTCCGGCCGTGCAAGCGGTGCCGGCCGCTCGACGCGGAGGCCGGCACCCCCGAGTGGGCGGCGCGGCTCATCGGCCGCGTGGAGGCCGACCCGCGGGCGCGCATCAGCGACGCCGACCTGCGCGCGGAGGGCTTGGACCCGGCTGCGGTACGCCGCTGGTTCAAGAAGACGCACGGCATGACGTTCCAGGCCTACTGCCGTGCCCGCCGCCTGGGCGACGCGTTCGTCGCGCTGCGCTCCGGCGACCCCATCGACGAGGTCGTGTTCGACCACGGCTGGGAGTCGCACTCCGGCTTCCGGACGGCGTTCGGCAAGCTCGCGGGGGCGCCGCCCGGCGCAGCGGCGGCGGCGCCCGACGGCTCCCTCGTCCGGCTCGCGTGGCTTGAGACACCGATCGGCCCCCTTGTCGCCGGCGCCACAGACGAGGCGATCGTCCTGCTCGAGTACCCGGACCGGCGCATGCTCGAGGCCCAGCTCGCCTCCGTGCGCCGCCGGTTCGACCGCCCGCTCGCGCCCGGCGGCAGCCCGCTGCTCGACCGCCTGCGCGCGCAGCTGGACGACTACTTCGACGGGCGCAGGCGGACGTTCGACCTTCCGCTCGCGTACCCGGGCAGCCCGTTCCAGGAGCGGGTGTGGGATGCGCTGCGGCGGATCCCGTACGGGGAGACGCGCACCTACGCAGAGCTTGCTCGCGAGCTCGGCGTGCCCGGCGCGGCCCGCGCCGTCGGCCGCGCCAACGGCGCCAACCGCATCGCGATCGTGATCCCGTGCCACCGCGTGGTCGCCGCCGGCGGTGGCCTGGGCGGCTACGGCGGTGGCCTGTGGCGCAAGCTCCGGCTGCTCGAGACGGAGGGCGCGCTGACGACCTCCGCCACCTCACCCGCTCCCTGACCCGGCACGCACCGCCGACGGGTGCAGCCGGCGCGAGAGGTCACACGTACGCCTCCGGAGCCGGGTCCTCCGGCGCCGGGTCCCCCGGAGCCGAGACCCTCCTCCCCGCCCGGCGGCGCTTGCACCCACGATGGCCGTCCAATATCATGCACGAACATTATTTGTAACGTTAGCCGATTGCATTTTGTGGATCGCGTGGCGACCGAGAAGGAGAAAGCCCGCATGACGACCCTGCAGGAAGACGTGACCGCCCTCCTCACCGAGCTCGACGGCGCGACGCCCGAAGCGGTGCTCGCCGAGGTCGCGCGCCGGTACGCCGGTCGCGTGGCTTTCGCCTCGTCGCTGGGCGCCGAGGACCAGGTCCTCACGCACATGATCGCCGACGCCGGCCTCGACATCCCGATCTTCACGCTCGACACCGGCCGCCTGTACCCCGAGACCTACGACCTGCTCGACAGGACCGCCAAGCACTACGGCCTGTGCATCAAGACGTACTTCCCGGCCGCCGCCGAGGTCGAGAAGATGGTCGACCGGGACGGCGTCAACCTCTTCCGCGACAGCATCGAGGCGCGCCACCGCTGCTGCGAGGTGCGCAAGATCATGCCGCTGCGCCGCGCGCAGCTCGAGCTCGGCGCCTGGATCTGCGGCCTGCGCAGCGGCCAGGGCGCCACCCGGCAGAAGGTCGAGATCGCCGAGTGGGACCAGCTCGCCGACATGGTCAAGGTCAACCCGCTGGCCTCGTGGGACGAGGCGCGCGTGTGGGAGTTCATCCGCGCCAACGACGTGCCCTACAACCCGCTGCACGACCAGGGCTTCCCCAGCATCGGCTGCGCGCCGTGCACGCGCGCCGTGGCCGAGGGCGAGGACTGGCGCGCCGGCCGCTGGTGGTGGGAGCTCCCCGAGCACCGCGAGTGCGGCCTGCACGACCGCGCCGCCAGGATCCCCGGGAGCGCCGCCGACGCGGCGACCGGCGTCTGAGGGTGCGCGGATGAACCAGCTCGACACCCTGGAGGCCAAGAGCGTCCACATCCTGCGCGAGGCGTACCGCAGCCTCGGCAACGTGTGCATGCTCTGGTCCATCGGCAAAGACAGCACCGTGCTGCTGCACCTCGCGCGCAAGGCGTTCTTCGGCCACGTGCCGATCCCGCTGGTGCACATCGACACCGCCTACAAGATGCCGGAGATGATCGAGTACCGGGACCGCCTGGCGCTCGAGTGGCGCCTCAACCTCATCGTGGGCCAGAACCGCAAGGCCCTCGAGGAGAAGGCGACGTTCCCGGACGGCAACTGCGACCGCATCCAGTGCTGCCGCAACCTCAAGACGATGGCGCTCAAGCACACGCTCTCGGGCGAGTGGACGCGCCAGCGCATGGACCACACGCTCGGCCGTCTCGTGGACGACGAGGACCACACGCCGTACACCGGCGTGATCGTGGGCGTGCGCGCGGACGAAGAGGGCTCGCGCTCCAAGGAGCGCTACTTCTCGCCCCGTGACGTCGAGAACGACTGGAACGTCGACGACCAGCCGCCGGAGCTCTGGCGCTACTTCAAGACCGACTTCGAGCCGGGCACGCACGTGCGCGTGCACCCGCTGCTGGACTGGACCGAGCTCAACGTGTGGGAGTACATCGAGCGCGAGAGCATCCCGGTCACCTCGCTCTACTTCGACGACGGCACCGGCCACCGCTGCCGCTCCCTCGGCTGCTGGCCGTGCACCTCGTCGGTCGAGTCGGACGCCAAGGACATCCCGGACATCATCCGGGAGCTGCGCACGGGCAAGTTCAGCAACATCGCCGAGCGCAGCGGACGCGCCCAGGACAAGGACGACGGCGGCGGCCTCGAGTCGCTGCGCCGCGGGGGGTACATGTGAGCAGCGTGCCGACACCGGCCCCAGCGGCCGAGATCTCGCCGTTCGACCTCGAGCGCCTCGACATCGTCGCCGTCGGCCACGTGGACCACGGCAAGAGCACCGTCATCGGCCGGCTCATGGCCGACACCGGCTCCCTGCCCGACGGCAAGCTCGAGCAGGTCAAGCAGATGTGCAAGCAGAACGCGCGCCCCTTCGAGTACGCGTTCCTGCTGGACGCCCTGAAGAACGAGCAGGCGCAGGGCATCACCATCGACACGGCGCGCTGCTTCTTCAACACGCCGAACCGGCACTACATCATCCACGACGCCCCGGGCCACGTGGAGTTCCTCAAGAACATGATCACCGGCGCGTCGCGGGCGCAGGCCGCGCTGCTGGTCATCGACGCCCACGAGGGCGTCAAGGAGAACTCCAAGCGGCACGGCTACATCCTCTCCATGCTCGGCATCCGCCAGCTCAGCGTGCTGGTCAACAAGATGGACCTGCTGGACTGGGACCAGGCCAAGTTCGAGGCGATCGTCGCGGAGTACGCCGACTTCCTCGGCAGGCTCGGCGTGCACCCCATGAGCTTCATCCCGATCAGCGCGCGAGACGGCGACAACATCGTCGCGCGCGCCGCGGACGCACCCTGGTACACGGGCCCGACCGTGCTCGACCAGGTCGAGGCGTTCAAGCTCCTGGACGACGACCTCGACCGGCCGTTCCGCATGCCGCTCCAGGACGTGTACAAGTTCACGGAGGCCGACGACGACCGGCGCATCTTCGTCGGCACCATCGAGACCGGGCGCGTCCGCCCCGGCGACGAGGTGGTGTTCCTGCCGTCGCGCAAGCACTCGACCGTCAAGACGATCGAGGCGCTCACCGGCCCGCGGCCCGAGGAGGCGTTCGCCGGCCAGGCCACGGGCCTGACGCTCGACACGCAGGTCTACGCCAAACCCGGCGAGTTGCTGGTGCGCGCCGACCAGCCCGAGCCGCTCATGGCCACGCGCATCCGCGCCAACATCTTCTGGATGAACACCGCGCCCTTCATCCGCGGGCGCCGCTACGTGCTGCGCATGGGCGCCGCCCGTGTCGCCGCCGAGCTCGAGCAGGTCATCAGCGTGCTCGACGAGCAGGAACTCGAATCCGTCACGGGCGCCGGCCAGGTCGAGCGGCACATGGTGGCCGAGGTCATCCTGCGCGCCGTGCGGCCGGTGGCGTTCGACGCCGCCGACGCGCTGGAGCCGACCTCGCGGTTCGTCATCGTGCACGGCTGGGACACCGCCGGCTGCGGCATCGCCCTCGAGGCCCTCGAGGACACAGGGCCGCGGCGACGTCACCGGGCGCAAGTTCCTGCGCGGCGAGGTGAGCGAAGAGGAGCGCGCCGCGCGCTACGGGCACGCGGGCAAGGCGGTCGTGTTCGCCTCGCAGTCGGGCGAGGCCGCGCACGCCCTCGCCGCGCAGCGTGGAGCGCCGCATGTTCGCCGACGGCCTGCACTCGTTCTGCCTGAGCGCCACCGACCTCGGCGACGACAAGGACGTCCTCGCCCGCGAGGAGCACCTCGGGCGGCTCGGCGAGATCGCCTGGTCGATGACCGACGCCGGCATCATCTTCGTCGCCTCGCTCGGCGACGTGGACCGCTTCGACCTCGACCGGCTGCGCCGCCTGGCGGCCCCGCACCCGGTGTGCGTGGTCGGACATGGACGCCGGCGGGCGACCTCGGCGCCGACATCGAGCTGGCCGGCGCCGAGGCCGGCGACGCGGCGGAGGAGGCGCTCCGCGCCCTCGCCGCCGCCGGCGTCCTGCCCGTCGCAGTCTGACCTCGGGCCCGCGGCGTCGGCGGGCGGGCCGCGTGTCACGCCGCCCGCCTCTCGCGACGCCTTTGCTGCAGCAACCGAGAGGGAATACTGAGGGTGCGCGGCGCGCCGCGCGGAAGGGAGCGGGGACGATGGACGGCAGGCTCGCCTGGTACGCCCGGTACGTTGGAGGGCCTCCGTGCGCCACGAGGTGGGCCCCCTGTTCTACGGCGTCGCCCTCACCGACCGCTGCAACCTCCGCTGCGCGGGCTGCCGCGATCCCGGTCGCTGGACCGTCCGGACGTCACGTGGGAACAGCTCGGGGCGCTGCTGCGTTCGGCCCACCGGCGCGGGTTCCGCGAGCTGTACTTCAGCGGCGGCGAGCCTCATGCTGTGGCGCGACGGCGAGCGCACGGTCGAGGACGCGGTCCGCCTCGCGCGGCGCCTCGGCTTCTACCACGTCCACCTGTACACCAACGGCACGCTGGGGCTCGGACAGCTCGGCCGACCTCGTCTGGGTGAGCGTCGACGGCCTGCCCGAGACATACCGGCGCCGGAGAGGAGAGCACTTCGAGGAGGTCGAGGCGGCGGTCCGCGCGCCGGGCCACCCGCGGGCCGCGGTGCTGTACGTGGTCGACCGCGAGACCCGGGCCGGCGTGGAGCCGTTCCTGAAGTGGATAGCTGGACACGGCGCTCCCCGTGAGGGGCGTGATGTTCTACTTCCACACGCCGTACTACGGCTACGACGAGCTCTTCCTCGACGCCGAGGAGCGGGCGCCGGTGATCGACCGGCTGCTCGCCTGCAGCCGCGCCGGGCTGCCCGTGCTCAACTCGCGGGCGGGGTTGCTGGCGCTGCGCTCCGGGCGCTGGACGCGGCGCGCACGCCTGCCGCGGTCGTCGCCGACGTCGACGGCGAGTCGTCTGCTGCCGGCGCGCCCGACTGGTGCTGCGTGGACTGCGGGTACGCCGCCTGCACCGAGATCGTCGAGGCGCTGCGCCTGCGGCCCAGCGCGGTGCTGGCGATGGGGCGATACCGGTGAGCGTGCCGGGCGCGGGCGTCTCGCGCGCGGCGACCCGGGCGGCGCGCCGCCACCTCGTCGGCCCGCGAGCAGCGGTGGGCCTTCGCCCGGCCGCCGACGGCTGGGTCCCGCCCCGGTCGAACGCACCTCGCTCTACCTGCACGTCCCCTTCTGCCGCAACGGGTGCCCGTACTGCCCGTACACGAAGCTGCCCTACCGAGGAGGAACTGGTCGCCCTACGACGAGGCGGCGCTCGCCGAGGACGGACCGGTGGGCCGCCGCCGTCGGACCGGCCGGAGGCGACGAGCATTACATCGGCGGGGGGACGCCGACACTGGCGCTCGAGGAGCGTCGCCGCGCATCCTCGAGCGCATGCGCGAGCGCTTCCGCGTCACCGGCGACGTGTGCATCGAGACGAACCCGGCGGACGTCGACGACGGCACTGGCCGGCCGGCTGCGCGAGGCCGGGCGTCGTCGATGGTCTCCCTGGGGGTGCGAGTCGTTCCACGCGCGCACCTCGCGGCCATCGGCCGCCGCTACGCACCGGAGACGGCGGACGGCGCTCGCGCGGCTCGCCGCCGGCGGCTTCAAGGCCGTGAACGCCGACCTCATGTTCGCGCTCCCCGGGCAGACCGACCGCCGACGTGGTCGCCGACCTCGACGCGCGCGGCCGAGCTCGGCGCGGGCCAGGTGACCGTGTACCCGCTGTTCACGTTCCCGTACACGGCGGTGGGCGAGTATCGCCGGCTCCAGGCGTCGCGCATGCCCGCCTCGCCGACCCGGCGCGCGCACTACCGGGCGATCACCACCTGGGCGCGCGCGCGACGCGGCTTCGAGCGCGTCTCCGTCTGGAGCTTCCGCCGCGGCGACGCGCCGCGCTACTCGTCGGTCACCCGCGACGGCTACCTCGGCATCGGGCCGGGCGCGGCTGCACCTCCCCGACGGCTTCGTGCTCAACACGTTCGACCTGCCGGCGTGGGCGGACGCCCTGGCCGCCGGCCGCTCCCGATCGCCCTGCGCCTGCCGTTCGCCGGCCACATGGCCGGCTGGTGGTGGCTCTACTGGCGCTTCTACGACACGCGTATCCCGGTGACGGAACTGGCCGGGAGCTCGGCGGAGACACAGCGAAGGCGCGCCGCTGGCTGCGGGCGATCGAGGCCGCCGGCCTCGCCCGCCGCGAGGACGGCGCGCTCGTCCTCACCGACGCCGGCGCGTTCTGGCTGCATCTGGCGCAGAACCATTTCGCGCTCGCCTACGTCAACGCGCTGTGGACGGCCGGCCGCAGGGAGCCGTGGCCGCCGGCCGTCGCGCTCTGAGCGCACAGCGCGCGAACCAGCCGGCGGGCGTCCGCGTCCCTCCGTCACAGACCGCTACCCGGGAGGCTCCGATGCGCACACGCCGGACACACGTTCTCACGGCGGCCGCGGGTCGTCGCGGCCGCCGTCCTGCTGCTGACCGCGGCCGCCTGCGGCGCGCGACCCATCGGCCGGGGAAGCCGACGGCCTCGCCGAGCCGCCGGCCGGCTCCGCCAGCAGGCCGGCAGCAGCTGGCCCCCGGCTCTACGACCTCGCCGACGGCACCGTGCAGGCGGTCGGGACCGTGGAGTACCGGGATCTCGAGGGCGACTTCTGGGTGGTGATCGGCGGTACGGAGGCGGAGGGCGACGCCGGCAAGGTGGTCGCCGTCATCGTCAACGGGGATGACTTCGCCGATCAGTTCACGGCACACCAGGGGCTCTCGTTCGTCGTCGACGGCACGCGGCTGGACGGCGCCTCGATACGCATGGCCGGCCAGGAGATCACGGCGACGCGCGTGAAGCCGGCAGCCGACGACCCGGGCCCGGCAGAGTAGGCGGACGAGCGCCTCCCGCCGGCAGCGAGGGGGAGCGCCTCAGATTACGCTTTTGGCGGGTTTTTCTTGACAGAGTGCGATACTATGTCGCGCATGGGTACTAGGCCCAGAGAGTTGGCGGCGTGACCAGTTGCTTCTCCGCCGGCGTGGACAGCGGAACACTGCAATCGGTCGCGTCGCTTCGTTTAAGCCCTTCGGGGGCGGAAAAGGATGCGTCAAATGGCAGAAGGCACCGTCAAGTGGTTCAACGCGGCCAAGGGGTACGGCTTCATCTCTCGTGAGGATGGGGACGACCTGTTCGTCCACTTCCGTGAGATCCAGGCCGATGGCTTCCGTACCCTCGACGAGGGCGATGACGTCACCTTCGACGTGACCGAAGGCCAGAACGGCAAGATGCAGGCGAGCAACGTCCGTAAGGCCTGAGCCGCGCGGAACAGCCGATTGCCGCGGCAAGGGCGGCCTCCGCTGCGGGGCCGCCCTCGTCGCGTACGGAGCAGATCGCCGGCAGGGCGCGCGGCGCGCCCGCGACCCCGTGCGCTACATGCCCGCCGTGAGCCTGCGCGCGCGCCCATCGACTCGCTCGCCTCGACGGCCTGCGGTTCACCGTGCGCTGGAGCGCCAGGCGGCGCACCATCGGCATCACCGTCAAGCGCGACGGAGAGCTCGTCGTGGCGGCGCCCGAACGCACCCCGGTGCGCCAGCTCGAGGCGGTCGTGCGCGAGAAGCTCCCGTGGGTGCGGCGCAAGCTGGCCGAGTTCGAGGCCTGGGGCCGCCGCCGGAGCCGCGCGAGATGGTGGCCGGCGAGCGCTTCCCCTACCTCGGCCGCGAGTACCGGCTGGCCCGCGTCGACGCCCGGCGGCAGCCGGTCGCCCTCGGCGAGGGCACGGCTCGAGGTGGACCGCGGCCTGGACGGCGACGCGCGCGCGGCGGTAGTGGCCTGGTACGAGGCCCGGGCGAGCGAGCACGTGGAGGCCGCGGTCGCCCGGTTCGCCCGCTCGTCGGCGCGGCTCCGGCCAACGTCGTCGTCCGCGACCTCGGCAAGCGGCGCTGGGGCGTGTGCGACCACGGCAAGCTGACGGTCAGCTTCCACTGGCACTCGTCGCGCTGCCGCCCGGGCTGATCGACTACGTGGTCGTCCACGAGCTGGCCCACCTGCACGAGCCCAACCACGGCAAGGCGTTCTGGCGCCGGGTCGAGGACGTGCTGCCGGACTGCAAGGCCCGCCGCCGGAGGCTGCGCGGCCCCGGCGACGCGCTCGTCTTCTGAGAGCCGGACGGCGCGGAGCCGGGCCGCCGGCAGCACCCCCGGCGCTAGGTCGCCCCAGCGCAGGACGTCGAGCCCCGCCGCGAGCGCACGTCCTCGCGACGTCGACCTCGATCCCGCCGAAGTAGTCGAACACCCCCCGCACCTGGTCGTCGTCGCCACGGTCCAGATGTGGATGAACGGGAGCATCATGACCTCCCAGGTCGCCCGCGGGCGCGCCCGGAACAGGCCGGTCGCCACAGGCGAGCCCCGCTCTGGTAGTCGTCCCAACCGCGCAAGTCGACGCCCACGACCTCCCACTGGGAGGGCAGCATCCCGGCGAAG
>CAVVGY010000014.1:0-87838 GCA_963747935.1 uncultured Thermoleophilia bacterium
GGAGGTATCGGCAGAACTTCGTTCGATTATCGAGGCTGCCGAACGCGAACTCGGCGTGAAGTAGCTCCGAAAACGGTGTAGTGTTCGGCGAGGCGGCCCGGCGCGCAGCATGCGGGGCCGCCTCGTCGGCAATTCTCGCTTCGGGAGTGACCATGGCAGACAGCAGCAAGGAGATCGGCGCGGGTCGCGTCAGCTTCCTCACCGGGGAGCAGAAGCAGCGCATCTACGACGCGGCCCTCGGCATCCTCGGTGAGATCGGCATGGTCGTGCTCCACGAGGAGGGCGAGCAGGTGATGCTCGACGGCGGCTGCACCAGGGATGCGGACGGCCTCGTGCACGTGCCGGCTGCGCTCGTCGAGCAGGCGCGTGAGACCGTGCCGGCGAGCTTCCTGGTCTACGACCGCGCCGGCGAGCCGGCCATGGACCTCGGCGGCTACCGCAGCTACTTCGGCAACGGCTCCGACGTCATGCACCTGCACGACCTGGAGACCGGGGAGCGACGCCTCGGCAGGATGGGGGACGTGGCCGAGGCGGCCCGCCTCTGCGACGCGCTGCCCGAGATCGACTTCGTCATGTCGGGCGCGTGGCCGGACGGCATGGACGCCACCGAGGCGTACCCCAAGCAGTTCCGCGCCATGATCCCGTCCACCACCAAGCCGCTCGTCATGACGGCCGGCGGCGTGGAGACCGTGGAGCCCATGTGGCGGATGGCCTGCGAGGTCCGCGGCGGCGAGCAGGCGCTCCGCGACAAGCCGTACTTCATCATGTACAACCAGCCGGTCACGCCGCTCAAGCACCCGTTCGAGACCGTCGACAAGCTGCTCTTCTGCGCCGACAAGGGCGTGCCGTCCACCTACTGCCCGTCGCCGGTCGCCGGCGGCACCGCGCCCATCACCACGGCCGGCCAGATCACGCTGGGCATCGCCGAGGCCCTCTTCGGCCTGGTCATGCACCAGCTCCGGGCCCCCGGCGCGCCGTTCGTCATCGGCCAGGGGCCCAACACGCTCGACATGGCGACCTCGCAGTCGTCCTACAACTCCCCCGAGTTCATCCGCGCGTACGCGCTGGAGGTCGAGATGGCCAAGTGGCTGGACATCCCCAACTGGGGGTTCAGCGGCCACACCGACGCCCAGGTCGTCGACGCCCAGGCCGGCATGGAGGCCGACGAGATCACCAAGCTGTCCATGCAGCTGGGCGCCAACCTCAACCACGACGTCGGCTACATGGACTTCGGGCTCTCCGGCTCACTCGCCGAGGTGGTGCTGGTGGCCGAGTTCATCAGCCGCGACCGGCAGCTGCTCAAGGCGATCGAGGTGGACGACGAGACGCTGGCCGTGGACGTGCTGAGGGCCGTCGGCCCCGGCGGCGACTACCTCGGCCAGCGCCACACGCGCAAGCACCTGCGCGCGAACCAGTGGCGCGCCAAGGTCCTGAACCGCGCCAGCTACGACCGCTGGTCCGAGGCGCGGCGCGCATGGACGCGACGCAGAGGGCGACCGAGCGGGCGAAGGAGCTGCTGGCGACGCACGAGGCCGCGCCGCTGCCGGAGGGTCTGGCGGCGCGGCTCGACGCGGTGCAGCCGGCGCCCTGACGCGCGCCGCAGGCCGCCGGCGCGACGACGCCGGTCAGTTGGCCGGCACCGTCCGCCCCTCGGCCCACTGCCGCAAGAAGGCGATCTTCTCGCGCGCCGTCGAGGCGACGGGCGGCATGGTGCGGAGTTCAGTCCGCAGCAGCTCGGTGGTGAGCTGCGTCTTGGCCGAGAACGCCGTGTAGAGGGCCGAGACCACCACCTGCTCCAGCTCGGCCCCGCTGTAGCCCTCGCTCTCGCGCGCGAGCGCCGCGAGGTCGAACTGCTCGGGCGCCTGCTTGCGGCGGCGCAGGTGGATGGCCAGGATGGACGCCCGCGTCGTCTCGTCCGGCAGGTCGACGAAGAAGGTCTCGTCGAACCGGCCCTTGCGCAGCAGCTCGGCCGGCAACCGCTGGACGTCGTTGGCCGTGGCGACCACGAAGACGTCGCCCTTCCGCTCCTGCAGCCACGAGAGGAACGAGCCGAGCACGCGCAGGGACGTCCCGCCGTCCTCGTCTCCGCCTCCGGCGGCGAACGCCTTCTCCAGCTCGTCGATCCAGAGCACCAGCGGCGCGAGCCGGTCGGCCGACTCCACCGCTTTGCGGAAGTTCTGCTCCGTCTCGCCGATGTACTTGTCGTAGAGCGCGCCGGGATCGAGCCGTACCAGAGGCAGGGACCACGCCGCCGCGACCGCCTTGGCGCAGAGGCTCTTGCCGCAGCCGGGGACGCCCACCAGCAGGATGCCGCGCGGGAACTCGAGACCGAACTCGACCGCGCGCTGCGGGTCCTCCATGAACAGCTTGCGCTTGCCCAGCCACTCCTTGAGGCGCACGAGGTCGGCGATCTCGTCCAGGGACTGCGTGGCCGGCTGGTACTCGAGCAGGCCGTCGCGTTCCACGAGCTCCCGCTTGGCCTCGACGACGCGGCCGATGTCGCCGGCCTCCAGGCGGCCGTCCTCGACCATCAGGCGGGTGAGCAGCTTCTCCGTCTCGGCGAGCGTGAGCCCCTGCAGGTTGGCCAGCAGGCGGTCCTCGTCGGCGGGCGTGAGCGACACGACCACGCTCGCCCGTCCGGTCAGGTCCTTGGCGACGCGCCGGAGCAGGCCGCGATACTCCTCCCGGTCCGGGGCCGGGAGATGGAGCGGCCCGACCTCGGCGCGCAGCGGCTCCGGCAGCTTGACGCCCTCGCCTGTGAGTACGAGGGCGCCTGATCTGCCGGCGAGCCTGCGCGCCGCCTCCCGCAGCAGGTCGGCCACGTCCGCCTTCTCGAGGTCCGGCCCCAGGCCGTGGAACACGTACAGGGCCGGGCTCTCCGAGTTGATGACGTGGCTGAGCGCGTTGCGCGGGTCCTCGGTGCCGTACACGCCGTTGGGCGCGCCCGCGCGGCGCAGCCCGGTTGCGCGCCTCCACACGAACAGCGGCAGCTGCAGCTGCCAGGCCGCGCGCGTGGCAAGGTCCTCGGCGCGGTCCTCCTCAGCCGTCTCGATGAGCAGCGCTCCGTACCGCGACCGGACGAGCAGCTGGAAGTCGTGAAGGGGGTCGTGGACCATCGCCTGCACCGCCGCCTACTCTTCGCCGAGCGGCGTCATCGTGATGGCGTCCGAGCTGCAGCCCGTCTGACAGAGGCCGCAGCCGCGGCACAGGGCGGCCTCGAGCTCCGGCCGTCCGCTGGAGTTGCACACGATGGCGCCGAACGGGCAGCGCAGGGCGCAACGGCCGCACGACTTGCAGAGGTCCGTGTCGATGCCGGCGACGTACCGCCGTACCGGCCACGCGTCGGTGGCCCCCAGCCGCTCCGACGCCAGGTGCGGGTAGCAGCAGTCGGTGCAGCAGTTGCAGATGGATGAGGTGTCGGCGAGGTCCGCGTGCACGTCGGCGGTGTGCATGAGCCCCGCCTTGTCGGTGGAGCGCAGGATGGTGAGGGCGCGCTCGCGCGAGATCTCCCAGCCGAGGCCGCGATCGTTCTCGAAACGCAGGCACACGTCCATCAGCTTGCGACACTTGCTCACGATGGAGCGACAGTCGCACGGAAAGAGGTAGACGTGGTCCTGTGCGGCGATGATGGCCGCGGCCTCATGGAGCAGGACGTAGGAGTACCGCGCCTCGTAGGACTCGTTGGGGTGTCCCTCGATGGCGGCTTCGACGTCGGCGCGGATCCTGCTCGCGTAGGAGTCGACGTCCCAGTCCGCGAGCCGCCGGTGGACGGCGAGAGGCACGTCCTTCCAGCCCTCGAACATCGCCCAGATCTCGAGGCGCGTGTGGAGGTCGGCCGGCGCGTACGCGCCGGCCTCGTCGCGGTCGAGGATCGCTCGCCGGTAGGCGCGCTCGAGGCGCTCGGGATCGGCGCCGGAGAGGTCGCCGGCCGCCGCGGCCAGCACCAGGGCGGCGTCGTCCGCGTCGTACATCCGGTCCAGCCAGGGGAGGATGAAGTCCGGCGCGTCGACCGCGGCGCCGAGGTCTCGAAGGGTCTGGGTCGCCTCGGGACTCGCCGCCGGCTGCGTCGTCGCACCCGTGTCGCTCACGTCGCCCCTTCCTTCGGCATCACTGACGAGGTCCGATGGTACGACATCGCGTCCAGCGCTGCGCTACGATGGGTCTCGTGGACGGCACTCGTGACGTCATGCGGCGCGACCTCGAGGTGTGGCCGGCCGAGCGGGTCGCCGGCCGGCACGGCGAGGCCGGGATGACCCGGCGCGGGTTCCTCGCCGCGGCCGGTCTCGGAGCGGCCGTGCTGGTCGCCGGCGGCATCGCGTGGCGAGTGGCCCCGTGGAGGGACTGGGTCGGGGCAGCAGGGGACGCGGTCGGCGTGGACGTCCCCGGCGCGCCGCACATCACCAGACGAGACTTCACGCTGGACTCCCGCTACGTCGACGAGCCGGTCGCCTGCAGCATCGCCTGGCCGCCGGGCTCGGAGCCCGGCGATCCGCTTCCCGTGTGCTTCGCTCTGCCGGGACGAGGCGGTTCGCCTCCCATGGGCTTCGCGGACTTCGTGGCGGCGGCGGTGCATGAGGACGAGTCGCCGCCCTATGCCGTCGTCGGCGTCGACGGCGGCATCTCGTACTGGCACCGCCGCCAGACCGGCGAGGACCGGCTCAGCATGCTGCTCGACGAACTGGTCCCGCTGTGTGCCCGCCGGTACCGCCTCGGCGGCGACGGGCGCGGGCGCGCCATCATCGGCTGGTCGATGGGCGGGTACGGCGCCCTGCTGGCGGCGGAGACCGAGCCCAAGATGTTCGCCGCTGTGGTCGCCACCGGGCCGGCGGTGTGGACCAGCTACGACGCGATGATGCTCGGGCCGCGCGACGCGTTCGACGACGCGGCCGACTTCGCCAGGTACGACGTCATCGCGCACGCGGACCGCCTCGCCGGCGTCGACGTGCGCGTGGATTGCGGCAAGCAGGACCCGTTCTACGGCTACGTGACCTACCTGCGGGCCGCCCTGCCGGATCCGTCCGCCGTGCACTACGGGCACGGCGGCCATGACTACGACTTCTTCGGGAAGGTCGCGCCCGCCGAGGCGAGGTTCATCGGGCGGGCGCTCGCCTAGCGCGCCCGGGCGCACACGGCTCAGCGCCGGCTCACCACTTGTACTCCCACGACTTCTGCACCTTCGGGCCGCCCTTGGGCGCGTACACCACGCGGAACTCGTAGGTGCCCGGGTCACCGTAAGGCGCCTGGAACATGAAGGCGACGATCGCCTCGCCGGCTGAGTAGGGGAGGATGCTGGGCGCGTTCTCCAGCTCCGGTTGTTTGCCGTTGACGAAGACGCGCCAGTCGGCCGGGTCCATCTTCCCCGGCTGGTTCGCGCGCACGTTCACCTGCACGAAGCGGCCGTTCCACGGGGGCTCGACGGACGCGTCCCGGGGCAGCAGCTTGACGATGGCGGTCTTGACCGGGGCGGCGGAGGCCTGAGTGGAGGCCGAGTCCGACGACCCGCACGCGCCCAGGACGATGGTCGCGAGCATGGCGGCGAAGACGGCGAGCAGGACAACGAGGCTCCGGGCAACGACCGACATGCGAGGGGAGTGATCGCTCGTCATGGCCCCGGACTCTATCGCAGCGCCGGGTGTCGCGCTCACAGGGAGACTGAGGGCCTCCACGGCGGCAGGAGGGCGGCGACGACGGCCAGCGCGGGCCCGCCGATCCACCCGGCCCAGAGGACCAGGCCGGCGACGCCGAGCGCCGCCAGGACGAGGCGCGCTCCGGCCGTCCAGCCGCCGCTCCGGTGCGACGCGAACCACAGCGTGCCGGCGCCGAGGGCGATCGGGAGCGCCGCGAGGAAGACCGTCACCGTCAGAGCGGGATCGAGACCGGATCGGCTGACCGCGACGACCATCTGGACGGCGACGGTGACGCCCGAGGCGATGAAGAGCAGGCCGGCGAGGGACGCCGTCCAGCCGGCGAGGTCCAGGCGACGCCCGGCCCGCCGCCGCAGCAACAGCAGCCCCACGCCCGCGGCCACGACCAGCGCCGCGGGCAGGTAGACGAGCCAGAGCGGCCGTCCCTCCCAGGCGTACACCGTGGCGAAGAACAGCGGCACGGTGAGCCACTCGGACGCCGTGAACGACTCGCGCGAGCCGACCGCGAGGCCGTAGCGCCCGCCGCGGTCGTTGCCGTACACGGCCACGTAGTAGGCGCCGTCCTCCGACGCGGTGAGCGTGGTGCGCGCCACCTCGCGCATCGCGCTCGGCGAGAACGGCTCGTAGCTGACGTCGCGCGAGGGGGCGCCGGGCACGACGGCGACGCCGGCGCCGGCCGGCCGCTCGACGAAGGCCGGTACGGTCCCTGCGTCCTGCACGCCCGGCCCCATGACGACGAGGCTGGGGACGAACCCGGACTTGTCCTCCGCCGGGCTGCGGAACAGCTGCAGCGGGATGACATCCCCGCGTCTGGCCTCGAGGCGGTAGTACTGCGCCTCTCCGCCCGCGTGGAGGTCGGCGTAGACGGCCCAGGACTTGGTGGGGTCTGAGATCAGCGTCGCCGTGGTGATGCTCTCGTTGTCGCCCACGCCGAGCGGCGCGTGCGCGTGGGCGACCGGCGCGACCAGCAGGCCGGCCGTCACCGTCAGCAGCAGGAGAAGGACGAGCCGCCCGCCCGCTCTGTGACCCCGGAGCGCCATTCGCTACGCCTTGCCGCCGCGCGCCCGTCGGTAAGCGCAGGTCCGCCAACCTGCCACCGGGCGGACCTCGACGGCGCCGGCCGCGGCCATCGGTGCGTCGCCGCGGCCTCGACGGCCTCGTCAAGGTCTGCACAGCTCGAGCTCGACCCGCCGGCGCCTCGTCCTGTCGGGAGACCGGGCAGGCGCTCGCCGCGGCGCAGTCGCACCGTAAGGGCCTCAGCTGGCGGCCGAAGCGGCCGTCCGTCTCGCCTGATGCCGCGCCGGTCCATGTCCGCGCCCCAGGCGCGGATGTCCTCGACCAGTTGCTCGGTCGGGGCGAACGTGTCGTCGTGCGAGATCAGCAGCAGGTACTGCACCGAACCTCCCTGGGTCTGCGGATGCACCCCTGCCGACGATTGTGCTCGGAGGAGCGCCGAACGATGCACGGAGGTGATGGGACGCTCCGCGTCCCGTCCGGCCCGGTCGTGAGCCGCCCGCGCCACAGGCGACGGCGGCGGTGAGCCGGCGGCCGTCAGGCGGCCCGGCGCTCGGTGTCCTCACCGGGCAGCGGCCCGGGGCCGGTCAACGGGCCGGGGCCGGTCGGCGGCTCCTTCTGCTCCTGGATCCTCTCCTGCACCGCCTCGACCTGGTCGGAGGCGCGCTCCTTGACGAGCTCCGCCTCCGCACGCATCTGCGGCATGTTCTCAGCCGTCTTGTCGTAGGCGCTGCGCAGCAGGTCGGCGGCCACGGCGCGGCCGCCCAGGCCGAACGCCAGGGCGAGGCCGAGCCCCACCGACCCGAGCACGATCCCGTGGTGGCGAACGATCGGTGTGGAGATCTGGAGCTGCACGAGCGCCATGGCGATGGCGACGGCCACCACACGATCGGCACCGCCGTGCCACGATCCGCGAGCGGGGTATCTCTTGCCCTTCACGCGCCCGCGCAGACCGCGCGGCGACCGACGCCCACGAAGAGGATCAGCACGGCCGCGAGCACGTTGGGCAGATACGCACTACGGTCGCGATGGCGCTGTCCAGCAACGGGATCTGAAGGGTGGCCAGCGCCAGCAGGATGCCGGTGCCGAACACGAACCAGAACACCACGCCGGCGATGAGGTTGGTCACGCTGAGACGAGGCGCCATGCCGCGCTTGTAGTCGCCGACGACGATGGACAACCTGGCACTCGTCTGGGCCGACATCCCCGATGACCGACATCGATCGCGCGATGATGTAGGCCACGATGAGGATCACGATGGCGCCGATCAGGTTCGGCAGCCACGAGAAGAAGCTGTTGAAGAAGGCTTGGACCCTGTCCATCAGAGCACACTCCCAAGGGTCGCTTTCACTTGCTGACTCTTTGGCCCGTTCCCGCGCTTTCGCGAGGATCGAGTTCTACAGCGCCGTACTGAAGCGCCCCTTGATGAAGATGCCGGGCATGGACAGCGTCGCGATCCCCGCGCCGGATCAGCCGCCCGGAGAAGGCAACGGCGGCGCGCAGCCCGAGGGCCCGATGCCCGTGGCGTTCGACCTCGTGCAGACCGAGAACCTGAAGCCGAGCTTCGACGGCTGCACCATCTACTTCAACGCCGACGACGACCCGGAGGGTATGCTGCAGCGCGCGGCCGACGCCGGCGGCGAGATCCTCAGCCCGCTGCAGGACATGGGCGAGATGGTCGGCTGGATCGGCTTCTTCAAAGACACCGAGGGCAACCGGATCGGAGTGCACAAGTCGCACTCGTGAGAGCGGATGGCCGGCCGGCTCCCGGGCGCTGCGCCGGGGAGCCGGCCGGCCTCCTCGTTCACTCAGGCATCACACGCGCACCAGAACGGCCTAGTTCCGCGCTTTGTCCCTCAGCAGGTAGACGATGGGCAGCACGCCGCCCGTGCTCAGGACGAGCAGGCAGACGAACCACACGGGCTGTCTGCGGCGCGCAGCGCGCCACAGCGCCATGCTCCGCCAGACGAGGTCCCACACCACGATGACCGGGATCGCCTTGCGCGCCCACGGGGGCAGGTCTGAGTAACTCCGCATCAGGGGCTCCCTTCGTCAGCGGTCCGGCGCCGGCGGGATCAGAACTCCGGCGGGAGCTGCTTCATCTGCGCGGCGGTGAAGACGGGCCCGTCCTTGCACACGTACACGGGCCCGATGTTGCAGCGGCCGCACTTGCCGAGCCCGCACTTCATGCGGTTCTCGAGCGTGGTGAAGACGGCGTCGTCGGAGAAGCCGAGCTTCTCCAGCACCGGCAGCGTGAGCTTGACCACGATCGGCGGGCCACAGACGACGGCGACGGCGTTGTCGGCCTTGGGCGCCGTCTTCTCGACGACCGGCGTGACGTAGCCGACCTCGCCGGTCCAGTCCGGGGTGTCTCCGCCGGGGTCGACGGTCGTGACCATCTTGACGTCGGAGCGCGCGGCCCACTCCTCCAGCTCGCGCTTGTACACCAGGTCGTCGACGGAGCGGGCGCCGTACACGATGGTCACGTCGCCGAACTCGTCGCGCCGGTCCAGGACGTTCCAGATCACGCAGCGGACCGGCGCCAGGCCGATGCCGCCGGCGACGAAGACGACGTCCTTGCCCTTCCAGTCGTCCACCGGGAACCAGTTGCCGTAGGGGCCACGGAAGCCGACGGTGTCGCCCACGTTGACCTCACGCAGGGCGGTCGTCACCTTGCCGATGGCCTTGAAGCTGCACTCGATGTAACCCTCGCGCGTGGGCGAACTGGCGATGCAGAACGTGCTCTCGCCGGCGCCGAAGACGCTGTACTCGCCGAACTGGCCGGCCTTGAAGTCGAAGCCGTCGCGCAGGGCGTCGTCCTGGAACTCCAGACGGAGCGTGCGCGTGTCGGCGGTCTCGTCCACCAACTCGGTGACGGTGGTCATGAGCGGCTGGTAGATGTTCACGAGGCGGCCTCCGCGGGCTCGGCGTCACGCGGGCGGCGCGCCGCGATGTCGATGGCCTGCAGGATCTCGACGAGGTCCTGCCCCGCGTGGCAGACGCGCGTGCAGCGGCCGCAGCCGGTGCAGAGCACCTCGCCGAACTTGAGCGGGTAGATGGCGAACTTGTGGTTGATGCGCTGGCGGTAGCGCACGTGCTGGTCGTCGCGCGGGTTGTGGCCGCTGGCGTGCAGCGTGAACGTGGGAGCCTGGCAGGTGTCCCAGCAGCGGCGCCGGGTGCCGCGGCCCACGCCCTCCTGCTCGTCGACGATGTCGAAGCAGTGGCAGGTGGGGCACACGCTCGTGCAGGCGCCGCAGCCGTTGCAGCGGATGGCCAGTTGCGCGAGGAGCGGGTCCTCGAAGTGCGTGTCGATCCAGTCGCGCACGGAGCCGGCGTCGATCTCGAGGTTGCCGGCCACGCGCTCGCGCGATGCCGCGCGTTCGTCGTCGGCCTGGCGGCCGAGGGTGTCGGCCGGCACGTCGGCGTTGAAGCGCGCCTTGTGTGCATCGGCCAGGGCGCGCCCCTTGTCGGTCGCCGGCTCGAACACGTAGCCGCCGGCGACCGGCGTGAGCAGGCCGTCGGCGCCCTTGACGTCGTCCGGCGCCGACCCCACAGCCGTGCAGAAGCAGCTGTCGTCGATCACCGGGCAGGCGAGGTTGATGATGGTGGTCGCAGCGCGGCGGCCGTTCCACAGCTCGTCCTCGTAGTCCCAGTTCATGACCTTGTCCACGACCTCGAGGGCCGCGGCGTCGCACGGCTTGGACGCCAGCACCACGCGCGGTGCGAACTCGGTCGGGACCTCGATGACCTCGACCGTGGTGCCCTTCTGCTTCCAGCGGCACAGCGCCTCGTGCTCGGGCAGGAAGTAGCCCTTGAGCGAGAGCTGCGGCAGGCCGCGGTCGAGGTCCAGGTCGTCGGCCGAGGCGAGGGCCGTGTAGTCGATGTCGACCTTGGAGTGGTCGAGGGTGCAGGCCGTGGCGGCGATGGCCGACGGCGACTGGCAGATGTCGGTGGCGACGGGCGCGATGACCTCGGTGCCCGCGCCGAGCAGGTCCGCGGCGAGGCCGCGCAGATCCGCGTCGGAGATGAAGTATCGATCGCTCACTTGATGAACTCCTGCTGGTCGTCGAGGCGGTAGTCGCCGATCGGCGCCGCGTTCTCGGGGTCGTCGCTCACCGTGTAGTCGTAGCGGTCGTGCATGATGTGCTGCAGCTTGCGGTTGAGCAGGCTGAGCGGGATGCCGACGGGGCAGAACCGCTCGCACTCGCCGCAGTCGACGCAGCGCCCGGCCAGGTGGATGGCGCGGGTGATGTTCCAGCTGAAGTTGCCGCGCGGGTGCGCGGCCGCCTCGATCCACTGCGGCTGCGTCTTCTCCACGATGCACTGCTCGCAGAGGCAGAGCGGGCAGACCTGGCGGCAGGCGTAGCAGCGCACGCACTTGCTGAACTGGTCGGTCCAGAACGCCCAGCGCTCCTCGAGCGGCTGGCCGTCGAGCGCGGCCACGCGCTCGTCGATGGTCATGACCGGCCGCGGGGGCTCCGGCTGCGACTCGCCGACGAGGTGGTCCGTGAGCGCCGGCTCGCGGTTGTCGCAGCCGTAGCAGCGCGGCGCCACGTTCTCGGGCGTGAGGGCCAGGGCGGCGGGCAGCTCGTTCTCCTCGAGCACGCCGCCGCAGCGCACGCCGATCAGGACGACGTCGTCGCGGTTCAGCTGCGACTCGCGCAGCATTCCTGCGACTGCCTTGACGTCGCAGCCCTTGACGACGAGCCCGATCTTGCCCAGCTCGGCCACGTGGTCGCGACGGGGATTCAGGTAGGTCACGAGGTTGTGCACGCAGCGCGTGTCGAAGATGAGCTTGTCGGCCTCGGCCGGGTCGCTGACGAAGACCGGGCGGGCGCCTCTGCGCGCGTGCTCCCAGCCGATGATGACGCGCACGTCGCCGCCTTCCAGGAGCTCGCGGGCGACGCGCCGCAGGTCGTCGACGCCGGTGTACACCGGGGCGGTGGCGATGTCGCTCATGAGGCCACCTCCTCACCGGACGAGGGTGACGCGCCGGCCGCGGCCAGGTTGTCCGTGGCCTCGGGCCACGCCTCGGCCGCCTCGGGCGCCAGCGCCCGGTACGCCTCGAAGGGGCCGAGCTCGCGGACGTTGGTGACGGCCTCGTCCACCACGTCCCTCCACTTGGCGCCCTCGCTGGCGGAGACCCAGCTGAAGGTCATGCGCCGCGGGTCGACGCCGACGAACTCCATGACGTCGTGGAACACGCCGAAGCGCCGCCGGGCGTGGTAGTTGCCCGAGGTGTAGTGGCAGTCGGCCGGGTGGCAGCCGCTGACGATGACGCCGTCGGCGCCACGCTCGAACGCCTTGACGATGAACAGCGGGTCGATGCGGCCCGTGCAGGGCAGGCGGATGATGCGCACGTTGCTCGCCATGTGCAGGCGGCTGGTGCCCGCCAGGTCCGCTCCGGTGTAGGTGCACCAGTTGCAGACGAAGGCGGTGATGCGGGGCTCGAAGTCGGTGTGTGCGTCGGTCATTGGCTTCTCACTCCCACGCGCAGAGCGCGTTGATCTCGCTGAAGATCTGCTCGTCGGTGAACGTCTGGAGCTCCACGCTGTGGCTGAGGCACACGGCCTCGCAGGTGCCGCAGCCCTGGCAGACGCCCGGGTTCACGTAGGCGGTGTGCCCGCAGACGTGGCCGTCGACCGTGCAGATCTCGCGCTGTTCGATGGCGCCGTAGGGGCAGACCAGCTCGCAGCGCATGCAGCCGATGCAGGTCTGCTCGTTGACGATCGCCACAGCCGGCTCGCGCTCGAGCTCGTCCGAGCTGAACAGGGCCATGACCTTGGCGCCGGTGGCGCTCGCCATGGCGACCGCGTCCGGGATGTCGCGCGGCGCCTGGCAGGCGCCGGCGACGAAGACGCCGGCCGTGTTGGTCTCGACGGGGCGCAGCTTGGGGTGCGCCTCGTTGATGAAGCCGTCGGTGTCGACGCTGCAGCTGAGCTTCTGCGCGAGCTCCTTGACGCCGTCGTTGGGGCGGATGGCCGTGGCCAGCACCACCATGTCGGCGTCGATGACGACCTGCTCGCCGCTCAGCGTGTCGAAGCCCCAGACCTTGAGCGTGTCGCCGTCGCGGAAGATGCGGCTGACGCGGCCGCGGATGTACTCGGCGTGGTCCTCGTCGATGGCCCTGCGGCTGAACTCGTCGTAGCCCTTGCCGTTGGCGCGGATGTCCATGTAGAAGGCGACGGCGCGGCCGTCGTGCACCTTGTGCTTGTACAGCATGGCGTGCTTGGCGTTGTACATGCAGCAGATCTTGCTGCAGTAGGCCATGCCCTTCTCGGGATCGCGGGAGCCGACGCAGTGGACGAAGACCACCGTCTGCGGTTCCTTGCCGTCCGACGGCCTGAGGATGGCGCCTGCCGTCGGCCCGCTGGCCGATGCCAGGCGCTCGAACTGCAGGCCGTCGATGATGTCCGGGTCCTCGCCGTAGCCGTACTCGCCGTAGCCCTTGAGGCCCTCCGGCTGCGCCTTGCCGACGTCGTAGAGCTTGTAGCCGGTGGCCACCACGATCGCCCCGACCTCCTCGACCACGAACTCGTCCTCGGTGTCGTAGTCGATCGCGCCCTTGAGGCACGCCTCCTTGCACTTGCCGCAGGCGTCCTTCTTGATGCCCTTGGCGCGGCCCTTGAAGAGGCTGCAGTTGGGGCGGTCGAGCACAGGCTGGTTGGGCACCGCCTGGGGGAACGGCACGTAGATGGCGGTGCGGTTGCTCAGCCCCGCGTCGAACTCGCTGGGGATCTTCTTGGACGGGCAGACCGCCATGCAGTCGCCGCACCCGTTGCAGAGGTCCTGGTTCACGGACCGCGCCTTCTTGCGCACCGTGACCTCGAAGTTGCCGATGTACCCGTCGACCTTCTCCACCTCGCTCCAGGTGTGGAGCTTGATGTTGGGGTGCTGGTAGGCCTCGACCATGCGTGGGGTGAGGATGCACTGCGAGCAGTCGAGGGTGGGGAACGTCTCGCTCAGCTGGCTCATGTGGCCGCCGATGGACGCTTCCTTCTCGATGAGGATGACCTCGTGACCGCCGTCGGCGATGTCGAGCGCCGCCTGGATGCCGGCGATGCCGCCGCCGATGACCATGGCGCGCTTGGTGACCGGGATCTTGATGACCTCGAGCGGCCGGTTGTGCTTGACCTTCTCGACGATGGTGCGGCCGATGTCGATGGCCTTGGCCGTGGCGTCGCCGCGGTCCTCGTGGATCCAGGAGCAGTGCTCGCGGATGTTGGCCATCTCGCACATGAACTTGTTGAGGCCGGCCTGGTCGGCGGCCCGGCGGAACGTCTTCTCGTGCATGTGCGGGGAGCACGCGGCGATGACGACGCCGGTGAGGTTGTTGTCCTCGATGGCCTTCTTGACCAGCTGCTGGCCGGGGTCCGAGCACATGTACTTGTAGTCCTCGGCGACGGCGACGCCCGGATGGTCCTTGAGCGTCTCAGCGACCGCGGCGCAGTCGACGGTGCGGCCGATGTTCTCGCCGCAGTGGCAGACGAAGACGCCGATGCGGCTCATGCGTCACCTCCGGCGTCCGGGGCAGCTGGCGCGTCCTCGGCGGCGGCCACCTTGGCGCCGGCCTCCTTGGCCGCCCGCGCGGCGGCCTTGGCGGCCTTCTCCTCCTCGGCCTTCCTGGCGGCCGCGGCGCGCTCGACGGCGCGCGTCTGCAGGTCGCGCAGCCACGGCTGCGCGTCGACCCAGTGCCGCTTGATGCCGAGCTCCTCCGGCGAAAGCCCGAGCGCGAGGCCGAGGATCTCGGTGATGTAGAGCACGGGCAGCGGCGGGGCCCCGCGCGACTCCATGGCCTTCTGCCGCAGGTCCAGGTTGGTCTGGCAGAGCGGGCAGGCGACGACGATGGCCTCGGCGCCGTTCTTGCGCGCGTCCTCGACGATCGCGCGGCCGAGCCGCACGACGGAGGAGGTGCGGCTCACGCCGTAGGCGCCGCCGCAGCACTCGACCTTCATGTTCCAGTCCACGGGCTCGGCGCCGCAGGCGGCGACCACGTCGTCCATGAACATCGGCTGCTCGACGTCGTCGCCGCCGGCCACCGACGCCGGCCGCACGAGCAGGCAGCCGTAGTAGGAGGCCAGCTTGACGCCGCCCATGAGGTTTCTCTCGATGGGGGCGTCGGCGACGCGCGCGGCGATCTCGTCGCGCACCTCGTGCAGCAACTGCACGGCGCTGAGCACGTCGACCGTGTTCGCGAACTCCCGGCCGAGGATGTCGGGCATGCGGCCGGCGAGGTCCTCGTCCTCTTGCAGCGTCTGGTGCGCGACGAGGAGGCGGTTGTAGCAGGCGGCGCAGGGAGCCAGCACCTTGTCGAAGCCCTGCGCCTCGGCGAGCGCGAGGTTGCGCGCCGGCAGGGCAACGGCCAGGTCGTGACTGGCGATGTGCCCGCTGCTCGCGCCGCAGCAGTTCCAGTCGGGGATCTCCGCCAGGGCGATGCCGAGAGCCGCGACCACGGCCTGCAGGCTCTCGTCGTACTCCGGCGACGTGCCGTGGAGCGAGCACCCCGGGTAGTAGGCGACGGCGGACGTCTGGCGTGGCGGTCTTGACGGGCGCTTCGACGACCGTAGCTCATGGCTTCACCCCGCACTTGTCGAAGATCCGCTTGACCTCGGCGACGCCCTTGATGCGGTCCGGCATGAGGGAGAGCTTGCCGCGGGTGAACATGCCGGGCGCGTTCTCGACGTCGCCCATGAGGGCGCCACTGCGGAGCTTGAAGCCCATCACCAGGCCCATCTCGTAGAGCCGGCCGTTGGCGCGGACCTGCTCGAGGAACGTCTTGTGGAACGCGTCGATGGCGCGCGGCTTGACCGCAACGCCCTCCGCGTTGCTGATCTCGCGCACGGCGTCGATGATGCGCGCCGGATCGCAGTCGTTGGGGCAGCGCGCGCTGCACGTCTCGCAGGTGAGGCAGAACCAGATGGACTCGTCGCGCAGCGCCTTGTCGCGCGGCGAGTACACGACCTTGCGCATCACCTGGTGCGGGCGCAGGTCGGACTCCGAGACCATGGGGCAGCCCGCCGAGCACTTGCCACATTGGTAGCAGGTGGCGGGATTGATCCCGGTCGCCGCCTGTATCTCGGCCGCCAGGGTGCGGGGGATGGTGGTGGTCATAGGCGCGGATGTCCTTCGTGCGGGGCGGGAGGGATGCGCCTTTCCGCCAGTTGTCGACTGCCTTCGAGGGGACAATGACCCGAGCCTCAGTGTAGGGGGCCGCACGAGGAGCGGCAACTCGACGCGGCGTCCCTTTGTACTACTTGTATCAGGCCGAGATGGCGAGCCGGTTGTGCGTCGCGGCACAAGAAACCGCGGCCGCGAGTGGGACGGCGGACGTCAGGGAGACGGAGAGGTCTGCAGCGGCTCGGCGGCGCCCGGCGCCCACACCGGCGAGAGCGCCTGCTTCACCAGCGTCTGCGAGTCGCCGCCGCTCGCCGGCATGAGGTAGACGATGCCGGTGCGCCAGTCCATCTTCGGGTCGTACTCCGCCCAGGCGATGGTGGAGCCGTCGGGGGACCAGGAGAGGTCCTGGACGGAGGATCCGCCGCTGTACTTCGCGAGCGCCACGGGGGCTCCGCCGGCCTCGGTGTCGAACTGCCAGAAGGTGACCGGGGCATCGCCGTTCGCGCTCATCGGCTGGCCGGTGAACACGACCTTGGTGCCGCCGGGGTCCCAGGAGTAGCCGGCCGGCATGGTCGCCTGCTTCGCCGGCATCAGGACCGTCCCGTCGACGCCGACCACCGTGTAGCTGGTGCCGACGTCGCTGCCGGCGCGCCGGTAGATGATCGCCTGGCCCTCGGGTGAGATGAGCGGCTCGTCGAACGCGCGGGCGTTGACGTCGAAGAGCGCCTTGTTGTGGCCGAGCTCGGCGACCTCGCCGGACGCCCGGTCGAGCACCTCCAGCCGCTCGGTCGCGGTCGCCATGCCGTACCGGTCGGTCTTGTGGTCGGTGTAGGTGACGAAGGCGACCTTGGCGCCCTCGCGAGAGGCGCTCACCGAGACGCCGCGGAGCGCCACGCCGCCGTTGGCGGTGAGCGGCGTGGACTTCTCGGTCTCGGTGTCGTAGTCGAGGAACTCGGCGTTCTGGCCGGTGGCCGTGGGCGTCTCCGTGTAGCCGGCCAGGAGCAGGTCGCGCGGCGAGAGCCACGCGATGCTGTCGACGGCGACGATGTCCGGCGTGCTGGCCGTGACCTGGCGGGCGTCGCCGGTCGCCGCGTCGAAGAGCCAGAGCTCGCTGCGCCGCCAGGTGCCGGCGATGCAGGCGAGCCACTTGCCGTCCGGAGAGTAGGCGATCTGCCAGATCTGCTGGCCGCTGAACCGGGTGATGGGCTTGACGGTGCCGTCGCTCATGATCGCGGCCAGCCGGTCCGCCTTGGGGCCGGTCGCGCCGGCGAGGTACTGGTCGAGCGCCGGCGAGGGCGAGGCGGCCACGGTCGCGCCGGTCGGCTTGGGCGACTGCCCCGTGCTTCCCTCGCCACCCCCTCGCGGGAAGAAGGCGAAAGCCATGACGGCGGCCAGCGCGACGACGGCGACCACCACGAGCACCACCAGCCAGCGCGGAGCCGGCTTGCCCTTGCGGGGTGGGCCGCCGGCCGTGGCCGGCGGCGCTCCCGGCGGCGCCGTGAGAGGTTGCTCGGGGGGCGCGGGCGGGGGCGGCGCGAAGGTGGACGGCGCCACCGGGGTGGCGGGAGCCACTGGCGCGCCGCACTGCTGGCAGAAGCTCGCGTCGTCGTCGTTGGCGCGCCCACAGGCGGCGCACGTCCGCGCCATGTCCCCCTCCTGGGCTGGTCGGCTGGACCCTCCAGCGCATGCTATCGGGTGAACGCCGCCGGGGACAGGGGTCGAGCCGTCGACCGGCGGCGCTCAGGCTGTGAGAGCCGCGTCCGTGTCCGCGCTCGCCGGCTGCGATTCCGACGCGAGCGCGCGGCGGACGCGGCCCCTGCCCAGCAGCATCAGCAGCGCCGCCAGCAGGGCTGCCGCCGCGCCGTAGGCGAACGTGGCCCACGCGCCGTACACGCTCCAGAGGAGGCCGCCGAGGGTGCTGGCGGCGAAGGCGGCGAGTCCTGTGGCCGTGTAGTACAGGCCCAGAGCGGAGGCGCGCTCGCCGGTGGGGATGGCGCGCCCGATCAGCGCCTTGCTGGTGCCCTCCGTCGCGGCGATGTAGAGGCCGTAGGTCGCGAACAGCACCGCGAGCGTCAGCCCCGAGCCGGCGGCGGCGAAGCCTGCGTACACCGCCGCGAACACCACGTAGCCCGCGATCACCAGCGGGTACTGCCCCACGCGGTCGCTCAGCCCGCCCAGGGGCAGCGACCCGGCCGCGTACACCAGGTTGTAGAGCACGTAGAGCAGGATCACCGTCGCCGTGCCCATCCCCAGGTCCTTCGCCCTGAGCAGGATGAACGTGTCGCTCGAGTTGCCGACCGCGAACAGCAGCGAGCCGGCCAGCAGCCAGCGGAACGCCGGCGAGGCGGGGAGTGAGAGCTTGAACGCCTGCGTGCGGGGCGTCTCACGGTGCTCCTTCACGAGCAGCACGATGGCCAGCACGCTGAGCAGCCCCGGGACCACCGCGATGGCGAAGATCCAGCGCAGCGAGACGTGCGCCTCGACCAGGGCGAGCGCGACCAGGGGGCCGAGCACCGCGCCCATCGTGTCCATGGTCCGGTGGAGGCCGAACGCCAGCCCCTGCTGGCCCGGCTTGGTGTTCGCCGCGATCAGGTCGTCGCGCGGCGCCGTCCGCATGCCCTTGCCCAGCCGGTCGGTGAACCGGCCGGCGAGCGCCGCGCCCCAGCCCGGGGCGAGGGCGATGATCAGCTTGCCCAGGGCGCCGAGCGTGTAGCCGCCGAGGACGAACGGCCGCCGCCGGCCGGTGAAGTCGGCGGCCTGCCCGAAGGGGTACTTGGTGATGCTCGCGGTGGCTTCGGCGATCCCCTCGATCAGCCCGAGCAGCGCCACCGGCGCGCCGAGCACGGTGGTCACGAAGATCGGGAACAGCGGGTAGGCGATCTCCGAGCTGAGGTCGGCGAGCATGCTGACCAGCCCGAGCGTGCGGACGTTGGGGTCCAGCCCGCGGAGCCCGGCGAACCAGCGCCGCGGGTGTCGCAGGAGTGAGGGCCGCTCGGGCGCGGGAGAGGGGTCCGCCGTGGCCATGCCTGGATACTACCCGCACCGTGGCCGGGCCGGGCGACGCCTGTCGCTCACCCGGCCCAGTCGACGGTGGCAAGGCTCTCCGCCCGAGCGGCCTGCCGGAGCTCGCGGTCGAACGACGAGAACGCGAGTGCATCAGGGGATGCCAGCGTGGCGGCGGTGAGTGCCCCGGCGATGTGGAGGGCGCCGAAGCCTCTCAGCCCGTGCTTCCATGCCAGGTTCGCCGCCAGGCGCTCATCGACACCGATCACGACGTAGTCGTCCCAGTCAGCCACGAGCGCCTCGAGGGCGCGCTCGAGCTTCCCGCGGGTCGTGCCGGCCCACCTGGGCGTTGCCTGGAGCACTGCGGCGGCCTCGGCAAGGCTGACTTGTGACGTCGCTGCTACGTCCGCCCTAGCCATCCACGTGTCTATCGCGCCGGACACTTCGTCGCGGATGTAACGCTTCAGGAGGCTGGTGGTGTCAAGATACAGGATCAGGTCTGCCCGTCCCGCCGGGGTCAGGCCGTCGACCTGACCAGGTTGCCCGCCCGCTCGCGAGTAGCCTGCGGAGGCCCTCCGCCTCGCCGCCGGCCGGACGCAGGACCGCGAAGTCGACGCCGTGACGCGTGACGACGATCGTCTCACCCTCGCTTGCGGCGCGAAGATACTCGCTGAGGTGCGCCTTCAGTTCCCGTATGCCGACGCTCTGCACTGTGGCCTCACTTTCGCCCACCCATGTGACCACAAGTCCCTGGGATTGGCATCAGTTGTGGTCACAGCCCTCATCAGCACGGCTGGGAAGGCAATTGGGACCACAATTCCTGCTCGAAATGTGACTACAGACAGAGGTACTCGACGGCCACTCTGGACGCTGCGGTCAGCTCCGAGCTTCATCGCCCGTGAAGGGTGGGACAAGGGTGACGACCACAGACGTGCGTGGACGTTCGCCGCTCGCTGGATATTGCATCCCGCCCAGCGGCCCGGCCGGCGGCTGCGGCGCGGACCGCTTCGTCGTCACCACGCGGTGAGGGTCTGGGCGCGCGGTGCTGAGGGCGGTCTCGCCTGCGGCCGGACCGCCCGTCCGCTCAGAACCCGCCCGGTCCGATGTACGCGGTGAGGCCGGCGCCGGCCTCTTCGTAGATGCCCCAGACCTTCTTGACCGGCGTGAGGTTCTTCCAGTAGCCCTTGCTGCCCTTGGGGGTGATGAGGATGTCACCGGGGCCTGCGATGTGGACGTCGCCCTCGTCGTCGGTGACCTCGACCTGGCCCTCGATGATGTAGGCCACCTCGTGGTAAGGGCGCTCGAAGTGGCGTCGTTGCACGTCGCGCTTCCACAGGCCGAAGCTGAACTTGTCGTCGACCGAGGCGGCGGCGTTGACCTCCTGTCCGGGCGGGTCGGTCTCGCCGGGGTTGCGCATGGCCTCTTCCCAGATCATCTCGTCGGCCTTGATGACGCGGATCTTGCTGTCGCTCAGGTCGCCCATGCCCCCTCCTGTCGTCGGCGGCGTCATAGAATCGAACCGTCGCTCCGGTGCCGCCATCGTATACCCGGCGGCGCCGCGGCTGTCCGTCGACCGAGGAGGCTCGTGGTGGAACTGCAGTCCGCGCTCGAGGAGCGCATCGTCCAGTCCGCGCGCGACGCGAAGGACGAGCTCGTGGGCCTCACGGCGGAGCTCGTCGCGCTGGACACGACCGCGCGCCACCCCGGCGACCCCGCGCGCGACGAGGACAAGCTTCAGCGGCTGCTCGCGGCAAGACTCGAGGCGCTCGGCGCCGAGGCCGACCTGTGGGAGCCGGAGCCGACCGGGGACGGCGGCCGGTTCCTGCCGGCCGGCCTGGACTTCGCCGGCCGGCCGCAGCTCGCCGCCGTCCTGCGCGGCTCGGGCGGCGGCCGCAGCATCCTGCTCAACGGCCACATCGACGCGGTGGACGTGGAGCCGCGCGAGACGTGGACGAGCGACCCGTTCCTGCTCACCGAGCGCGACGGCTACCTGTACGGCCGCGGCTCCAACGACATGAAGGGCGGCATCGCCGCCCTGGTGATCGCCCTGGAGGCGTTGCACCGCCAGGGCGTCCGTCTGGGCGGCGACGTCGTGTTCTGCACCAACACCGACGAGGAGTCGTCCGGCGCCGGCGGCTACATGTGCGTGCGGCACGGCGTGAAGGCCGACGCCGGCATCGCCGCCGAAGCCACGGCGTTCGACGCCTGGGTGAGCTGCCGCGGCACGGTCACGCCGACGATCACGGTGGCCGGCCGCGCCGGCCACGCCGAGATGCCGCAGCCGGACTGGCGCGAGGGCGGCGCGGTGAACGCCATCGAGAAGCTGGTGCCCGTGCTCAGCGGGATGAGCGCGCTCCGGGAGGAGTGGAGGGCGCGCCCCGACCACGTCCACCCGTTGCTGGCGCCGGGCGACATCGTGCCGACCATCGTGAACGGCGGGACCTGGATGGTCACCATCCCCGCGTCCTGCGCCGTCACGGCGGACGTGACGTACCTGCCGCAGCACGTGGACGCCGACGGCTCGGGCAAGGCGGTCGAGGCGGAGATCGTCGACCGCCTCACCCGGGCCGTCGCAGGTGATCCCTGGTTCGCCGAGCACCCGCTCCAGTTCGTCTGGTCAGAGGACGTCGTGCCTGCCGAGATGCCGGCCGACCACCCGCTCGTGGCCACCGCGCTCGGCTGCGCCGCGGCGCTCGGCCACAAGGGCGAGCCGGCCGGCCTCAACAGCTGGCACGACGCGGCGACGTTCACGCGCGGCGGCACGCCGACCTTCAGCTTCGGGCCGCCCGGGATCGAGACGGCGCACGCCGTGGACGAGCGCATCCCGCTCGCCGGACTCGTCGACTTCAGCGCCGCCATCGCCATCACCGTGCTGCGCTGGTGTGGCTCGGCCTGATGGCGTGACCGGAGCCCCTCCCGCCGCGAACGACAGACGCCACGGCCTTCTCGCCGACGCGGCGCTTCTCAGCGTCGCCGTCGTCTGGGGCCTCAACTTCGTCGTCATCAAGGACGCCATCGCCGACACCGGCCCGATGACGTACCTCCTGTGGAGGCACATCGTCGCGGCGATCATGTTGGCTCTCGTCATGCCGCGCACCGTCCGGCAGACCACCCGCCGCGACTGGCTCTACGGCGCGGTCCTGGGCTTCTTCCTCTTCGTCGCCTTCGTCACCCAGACCATCGGCCTGCAGTGGACCACGCCCGGCAAGAGCGGGTTCATCACCAGCCTCTACATCGTGATGGTCCCGTTCCTGTACTGGATGGTCACGCGCCGCTCTCCCGGCTGGACGCAGATCGGCGGCGCGGTACTGGCCACCGCCGGTCTCGGGTTCCTGAGCCTGCAGGGCGGCCTCGGTATGTCCAAGGGCGACCTGCTCACCCTCGCCGGGGCGCTCGCGTTCGCGGCGCAGATCGCCGCGACGGGGTTCTTCGCGCCGAGGACCAAGCCCGCCGTGCTGGCGCTCACGCAGATCGTGGCCGCCGCGGCGCTGTTCGTGGTCGTCACTCCGTTCACCGAGCACGTCACCTGGGACTTCGGCTGGCAGGGCTGGGCGGCCATCGTGTGGACCGCGCTCTCCGGCACCGTGTTCGGGTTCCTCATCCAGGCGTGGGCGCAGAAGTCGACGACCTCGACGCGCGCGGCCGTCATCCTCGGCCTGGAGGGCCTGTTCGCGGCGGCGTTCGGCCTGCTGTTCGGGATGGACGTGATGAGCTGGCGGTTCGTCGTCGGAGCGGTGCTGATCCTTGTCGGCGTGATCGTCATCGAGACGCTGCCGGGCAGGCGCGGCGCGCCCAACCCGGCGGACGTGCTCCCGCGTGCGGACTGACGCCGGCCGGCCCACGGCTCCCTCTGGCGCGACGGATTCCCTCTGGTACGCTTGAAGCGTACGGCAGGGCCACACCGAGGTCGGAGACCAGATGGATTGGGACTGGGAAGACGGGCCGCCGAGCGAAACCCCACCGCCGCGGCGTGCCGCCGATGAGCCCGCCCCGGCGGCGGATCCCCGGCCGCCGCAGCCGGATCGGCCGCAGCCCGCACGGCAGGAGCCGGATCAGCCGGAGCCTCTGGACGAGTCCGTGACGCAGGTGTTCTCCGCCGAGGACGCGTGGGAGCAGGGGCGTGGACAGGCGCCGCAAGAGCCCTCGCCGCCTCCGCCCTCTCCCGAATACGTCCTGCCCGACCGCACCGAGACCGGGCGCCCCGCGCCGAGCGCCGAGTTCGAGCGCCCCCGCACGAGCACCATCGAGGCCGCCGAGCGCGCGGCGGTCGGCGGAGCACCCGGTCCTGACGACGGCTACGAGCGGCGGTCGCGCTCCCCGCAGGACCGCGCGGCACGTCGGGAGCAACGACGACGCCAGCTCCGGCGTCGCCGGCTCGTCGCCCTTGCGATCCTCATCGCGATCGTCGTGCTGATCGTCGTCCTGGTCGTGCGCGGGTGTGGCGGGTCCGATGCCGCCGCGACGGCGGCCCTGGGCATGGTACTGGTGGACAGGCGCCTCCTGGTGGTCCCGGAGCGACTGTGAGGCTGAGGAGGCTTCGGGCGGCTCCGGCGCTCGTGGCCGCGCTCGCTGCCGTGGCGCTCCTTGCCGGCTGCGGAGGAGGCGCCGGGACGGAGGCGCCGGAGCACCCCTTCGGCAGTCCGCCGCCGCCCGCCGCCGGTATCCGCGCGTGGGCGTCCGGTGAGGTCGGCACCCTGCTGGTGACGGCCGACGGCGGCGCGAGCTGGAAGCGCCAACGGTTCTACCTCTCCGAGCGCGGTCTCGACGTGGCGTTCCCGGACGCGCTCACCGGCTGGCTGGTCACGGACGCGGGCGGCGTGCTCCTCACCGTGGACGGCGGCGCCGCCTGGAAGGTCGTGGACAAGTCCGCCCTGCAGCTCAAGGCGGTGGCGGCCGTGGACGCCTCCACCGCCTGGGTGGTCGCCGTGGCCGGCGCCGCAGGCGACCCGGGCAAGGCGCTGCTGCTGAGCACGACCGACGGCGGCGAGGCGTGGGCGCGCGCCGGCTTCGGCGACGCGATGCTCGCCGACGTCGCCTTCTCCGACGCCCGGCGCGGCGTGCTGATCGCCCTCGATCGCATCTGGACGACGCGCGACGGCGGCCGCACCTGGAAGCAGCGCCGGCAACTCGCCATGACGGTGCTGACCAGTGTGGCCGCCGGTGACGTGCGGCACGCCTGGGTCGCCGGCTGGGACACCCGGGACGGAACACCCTTCGTGCTCGCCACCGCCAACGGCGGCGGCGCCTGGCGCCGGCTGCGCATCGACGTGCCGGCGCCCTCCCCGGGCGCCCTGCAGGCCGGCCAGATCGTCGCCGCCGGCGAAGGGACGGCCTCCGCGGCCGGGTCCCCCGGATCCACCAGCCTGTGGCTCACCTGCGGCGCGGGCGTGCTCACCAGTCGGGACGGCGGTGAGACCTGGGAGCTCCAGCAGGTCGCGGCAGGGCAGCCGCAGGCGATCGCGGCCGCCGACGAGCAGCACCTGCTTGCGACCACCACGAGCCAGCCGATCCTCGCCACGTCGGACGGCGGCGCCACCTGGCTCGCGTTCGGCAGCGACGGCTTCCTGCGGCAGCCGCTCGTCTCGATCGCCGCGGTCTCCGCGCCGGCCGGCGAGTAGCTCGCGTGGCCTCCGGCGCGCCGCCCGTCCGATAGGATGGCGGCGATGGCGACGCCGACCGGCAGCACGCACGCTTCGCGCCGCAAGGCGCTCGTCGCCGACGTGCTGCTCTTCAGCGTCGCCGTCTTCTGGGGCAGCAACTTCGTCTTCATCAAAGACGTCGTCGAGCGCACCACCGAGCTCGCCGCCGGCAGTATCGTCGCCGGCACCCTGCTCTACCTCGTTCTGCGCTACGTGGTCGCGACCGGCATCTTCGCCGTGGCGCAGCCGCGCAGCTGGCTCGGCTCGACCCGCGGCGACTGGGCGCGAGGCGGCCTGCTCGGCGCGTTCTACCTGACCGCCCTCGTCCTCCAGACCGTCGGTCTGCAGCGCACGTCGCCGGGCGTCAGCGGCTTCATCACCGGGATGAGCGTCGCCATGGTCCCGTTCCTCTACTGGTTCGTCGCGCGCCGCTCGCCCGGCCACTGGCAGATCATCGGCGCCATCGTCGCCTTCATCGGCCTCGGGGCGCTCAGCCTGCAGGGCGACTTCACGCTCAAGTGGGGCGACGCCATCACCCTGCTCGGCACGCTGTTCTACGCGCTGCACATCATGACCACCGGGTTCTTCGCGCCCAAGGTGAGACCCACGACGCTGGCGTTCACCCAGATGGCCGTGTCGACGCTGGCCCTCGTCGTGGTCACGCCGTTCGTGGTGCAGATCACGTTCGACCTGCCTTGGGAGGTGTGGGCGGTGGTGGTCTGGACGGCGCTCAGCGGCACCATCTACGCGTTCTTCATCCAGAGCTGGGCGCAGCGCTACACCACGTCCACGCACGCCGCGATCCTGCTCGGGTTCGAGAGCGTGTTCGCGGCCATCGCCGGCATCATCGCCGGCATGGACTCCGTGACGTGGCGCCTGCTGGTCGGCGGGTCGATGATGCTCGCCGGGGTGTTCATCGTCGAGTTGCTGCCGGGGAGCAAAGGGATCGTGGAGGAGATCGAGGCGGAGGAGGGGAGCGAGTCGTGACACCTCACGACCCCTTGGACCGCCCCACTGGACCCACCCCGCCGGAGGACTTGCCGCCGACGGCGCAGCTCATCCTGGCGACCGCCAAGGACATCCTCGCCGAGCGCGGCTACTCCGAGCTGACGATCACGGCCATCGCGCAGGTCTCGGGGGTGAACCGCGCGCTCGTCTCCTACTACTTCGGCGGCAAGGCGGGCCTGCTGGCCGCACTGGTCGACTCGCTCTTCCTGAGCCCCGAGATCGGTTCGATCGAGGAGATCGGCGCCGGCCGCGGCGGAGCCGACCTGGCCGGGGCCTTCCTCGACTGGCAGCAGGCCGTCTCGGCCAATGACCGGGTGAACCGGATGCTCTACGAGCTCCTGCCGCACGCGCTGCGCGACCCGGGGGTGAGGGCGCGTTTCGCTGAGGAGTACCGCGTGTACCGCGACGTCGACGCCGACTGCCTCAGCGGCGCGCCGCGAGAGCTGAGCGAGCAGGAGCTCGAGTCGCTCGCGGCGGTGAGCATCGCGGTGGTCGAGGGCCTCGGCATCCAGCGGGCCCTCGACCCGGACGGCTTCGACCACGCGGCCGCCTGGCGGGTCTGGCGCGACGTCGTCGGCAGCTACCTCGCGCTGCCAGTCCGCTAGTCGGCGCCGCCCCCGCCTCCACCCCCTCCTCCGCCCCCGCCGCCGGAGAAGCCGCTGCTGGACGAGCTGCCCCCGCCGCCGCCGCTTGCGGAGGACGGCGGGCTGGCCGCCACCACGGCGGCGTTCACGCCGCCGGTGAACGACGAGAGTGCGGCGCCGACTCCGCCGGCGCTTGCGGCGAAGGCCGGCGTCGTGAACCAGAACACGGAGGTGAACCGGTCGTCGTCGGCGACCTCCGGCACGGAGACGTGCAGCTGCTGGATCACCTGCGTGGCGATGCCGAACACGACCGCCATGACCAGGTACTGCTCCCACAGCACGGCGGCGGCGGGTGGCTTCTCCTGCAGGCGGCCGAAATCGCGCAGGTACCGGTAGAGGGCCTTGTACGGCGCGACGAGCTCGGCCGCCTCTCTCGAGCGCCGCTTCATCACCGGGCAGGCCAAGGCCGCAACGACGCACGCGGCGACGAGGGCGAGCAGCCACCACTCCTGCGAGAGGACGAACATGACCCAGGTGACCGCCGCCGCGAGACCGGGTGCGAGCGCGGCCCAGAGCATCCGCCGCCCACCGCCTTTCTCCACGAAGCCGAGCTCGCGGGCGCGGCGCTCCACCCCGCCGCGCCAGGTCTCGATACCGCTGCGGAATCGGGCAGGGTGCCGCTTGGCCCACCGCTCGAGCTGCTCCATGGTCACGACGTCGTCCTCGGTCACGGTCTCGAACAGGAGCCGGACCAACGGCTGGGTGAGCTCGTCCACCTCGTCCACCTTGGCGCGGTCCAGCCTGAGCACGAAGGAGGTCCCTTCGACCGGCGGCGTGGGAGACGACCCGCCGGTCGGCCGTGGGCCCGCGCCAGGCTCGATGTGCAGGACGCCGCGCACGGCGAGATCGAGCAGCGTGGCGGAGAGGTCGTCGTTCGTGACGTCGCCCATGCGCCACAGGGCTCCCACGAGTGCCGGCGAGAGTCCCTCCGGCACCTCGCGCAGGTACTTCACTCGGGCTCGCGGCCGGTACTCCCGACCTCCGGAGAAGAAGAGGACGAGCCAGACGACGAGGGCCACTCCCGTCGCCGCGCCGGAGACCGTCCAGGCGATGACGTCTCTGCGGTGTTCCGCCGACACCTCGGAGCGCGCCCGCTCGCGCGCCTCGTTCGCCGCGCCAGCCAGCTGCGTCTCCGTGGCGAGGCGGCTCGGCAGGATGTCGATGTCGGTGAGCGGTGCGTCCTTGAGCGCCGCCGGCGCGAAGAGCAGGTGAGCCTCGACGAAGGTCGCCGGCGGAAGGTCGTCCACGGAGAGGACGACCGCTCCGTCCGGTCGCCTCCGGACCACCCCGTTCAGCGGGCCGTGTCCCCACGCCCGGACCTCGCCGGCCTTCGCGCTGTCGGGCAGGACGACGACCGCGCTCACGTGCTTCATGGGCACATCCCAGCCCCGGCCGATCAGCTGCCACGTGAGCTCGCCCGTGTCGGCGAAACGCTGGGCGGCGTTTTCGGCCCGCCAGCGGAAGGTGAACTGCGCCGACGTGTCGTTCAGGGGGGCGAAGGCCTCGATGCGGACGCTTGGGCCACCCAGGCTGGCCCAGTCCGTGGTCACCCGGTAGTAGCCGGCCGGGCGTTGTTCCGGCGGGATGGACGACCACGGCGACGGCGTGGCCTCGAGCGCCTGGGTCGTCTCCCGGGGCGCCCCCGAGGCCGGCGTCCAGCCGGTGGGCAGCCTCTTGAGTGGGCCGTCCGGCCCCGAGACGCCGGTGACGACGATGGGCGCGAGGGGGGAGTACGGGATGTCGCGGTAGACGCGGGTGAAGTCGCCGTGGAACGTGTAGGTGAAGCGCTCGTCCACGCGGAGCGTGCCGTCGGACTGGACCGACGCCAGGATGCGCACGTCGTCGACGCTGTACGACTTGCGGTTGGAGGGAAGCCACACGAACACGACCAGCAGCACGGCGACGACGATGGCGACGACCACCGTGACGCACCCGAAGCACCCGCGGTTGCTCTTGCCGCCCATGCGCTCCCCCGGCTCTCCTTGCCGCATCCTACTGCAGCGCTCTTGACAGCCAGCGGTTAAACGGTCATTTAGTTCTGACGTTCGCATGATACTGGTGCGTCGGAGCGGCGCCCGCCACGACCAGGAGGGACAAGACGGCATGGACACCACCACGGGTCCCGCGGGCTACACCGTCGACCCGGCCGCGCTGCCCGGCTTCGCCGCCCTGCGCGGCCGCCACTTCTTCACCGACCAGGAGTACTCACGTGAGGAACTCCTGGGCCTGCTCGACCTGGCCGTCGCCCTCAAGGCTCTCTACCGGCGACGGCCGCTCACCCCGTACCTCGAAGGCCGCACGCTGGCGATGATCTTCGAGCACCCGTCCACGCGCACGCGCATCAGCTTCGAGGCCGGCATGACCGAGCTCGGCGGGCACGCGCAGTACCTGCGGCCCGGCGAGATCCACCTCGGCGGCCACGAGACCGTGGCCGACACGGCGCGCGTCATCAGCCGCCTCGTCGACGCCATCATGGCGCGCACGGCCTATCCACACCACGCTCGCCGAGCTGGTCGAGTACGCGACCGTCCCGGTCATCAACGGCCTCACCGACGACTACGACCATCCCGTCCAGACCATGACCGACGCGATGACGATCCTCGAGCACTTCGGGACCGTCGAGGGGCTGACGTGCGCGTTCGTCGGCAAGTGCGCCGACGCCATGGGTACGTCCGTGGCGCTCACGATGACCCGCCTGGGCAGCAGCATGATCATGGCGGGTCCGCCGGAGGAGCAGATGACGCCGGAGGTCGAGGCGCTGGCGCGCGCCAACTGCGCGCTGTCCGGCGCCTCGCTCGACCCTGACCGACGACGCCGTCGAGGCGGTCTCGCAGGCCGACGTCGTGTTCACGGTCGGCTGGTGGTGGATGCAGCCCGAGGACGAGAAGAACGAGCTGCGCCGCATCCTCGGGCCGTACCAGGTGAACGAGGCGCTGTGGCAGCACGCGAAGCCCGGCGCGAGGTTCATGCACTGCCTGCCCGCCATCCGCGGCGAGGAGATGACGGATGCGATCCTCGACGCGCCGTTCTCGATCGTCCTCGACGAGGCCGAGAACCGGAAGCACTTCCAGAAGGCGCTGCTGCTGGCGCTGATCGGCATCGACGACGTACCTGCCGCCCCCGACCTGCAGCCGATCGCCCGGGCGCTGTTGCGCTGACCCGGCGGCGACGCACGGCCTTTCCGTCGCCGGCGAAAGCGCCTAGAGTGCGAGCGATGACGCACCTGAAGGCGGATCTCGCGTGGGCGGGCGTCCGGCTGCTTCTGGCGGGACAGAAGCGGTTCACGCTTCCGCGCAAGGAGTTGCCGTCGGCGATCCCGGGGCGGTACCCCAGGGTGCACGTGCTCGTCGACGAGCGCGTACCGATGCGGGACGGCGTCACGCTGGCGACCGACGTGTACCTCCCGGCAGGCGCCGACGGGCGGCCGGTGAGCGAGTCTCTCCCGGCCATCCTCATCCGCATGCCCTACGGCATCCGCGAGCCCTACGCCTACATGCCGGCCGTGGGCCGGTACTGGGCGCGCCGCGGCTACGCCTGCGTCGTGCAGGACGTGCGCGGCAAGTACGGCTCCGAGGGTGAGTGGGACCCGTTCAGACACGAGGTCGACGACGGGTACGACGCCATCGAGTGGGTCGCCGCACCAGCCGTGGTGTGACGGCCGGGTGGGCATGACGGGTGAGTCGTACTTCGGCCACACCCAGTGGGCGGCCGCGGCGTCTCGGCATCCTGCGCTGCGCTGCATCTCGCCCGGCGACATGGGATGTGACGTCTACGCGCTGCTCTATGAGGGCGGTGCGCTGGCCCTTGGGTCGACCGCGCTCTGGTCGTGCGACCAGGCGCGCCGTGCCTACATCAACTGGCTGCGCTTCGACACGCGGCACCTGCCGCTGGGGGAGATGGCCGACGCGGCCGGGCTGCCCAGCCGCCTGTTCAGCGAGCTGATCGCCCGTCCGAGCCGTGACGCGTACTGGAGCGAGTACGACTTCCGGGAGGTGCTGGCCGCCGTCGACATCCCCGTGTTCCTGTGGAGCGGCTGGTACGACAACATGCTGGCGGCGACGCTCGACTGCTGGCGCGGGATGGAGGCGACGGACGCCGAGGCCGGAGCCACCAATGCTGCCCGCCGGCCGCGGTGGCTCACGCTCGGCCCCACGGACCACGAGACCTCGCCCGACTTCACCGGGGTCGTGGGCCGCGTCCGGCTGCCGGAGGCGCCGCGGAGCTGGGACCGCGTGCTCGAGTTCATGGACGCGGTGCTGCTCGACGGCAGCGACGAAGAGGCTGATGGCGGGGTCGCGCGCGGTGGAGCCGCGGGCTTCGTCGCGACCCCCGGGTGCGCGTGTACGTCACCGGCGCCGGCCGCTGGCGGGAGGCGGACGAGTGGCCGTTGCCGGTCGCTGTGCCCACGCCGTTCTACCTCTCCGGTGACGGCGCGGCCGCGCCGGACGCGCCGGGCGAGGCCGAAGGCACGCCGCCCGCCACCGGCACGCCTCCCGGCCGCCTCGTGCCCGCCCCGCCGTCCGCCGAAGCACCCTGTCGCTACGCCTACGACCCGCGCGATCCGCCCGACTGGTGGGAGGGCAAGGACCTGTGGGCGGCGGCCAAGCACCTCGGTGACCGGCGGCCGCTCGAGGAGCGGCCGGACGTACTGACGTTCACCGGACCGGCCCTCGCGGCTCCGCTGGAGGTGGTCGGGCCGCTCGGCGCCGTGCTGTGGGTCTCGACCACGACGCCCGACACCGACTTCGTCGTCAGTCTCGCCGACGTCTGGCCGGACGGGTACGTCCAGCTCGTGCAACAAGGCATCCGCAGGCTCCGCTACCGCGGGTCGGACGCGCAGCCGGAGCTCGCCGAGCCCGGCGAGGTCTACCGGATCGAGGTGTCTCTCGCCGCCACCGGCTACCTCTTCGCCGCCGGGCACCGGCTGCGCGTCGAGGTCGCGAGTGCGGAGTTCGACCGCTGGGACCGCAACCCGAACACCGGCCACGCCTTCGCCGCCGACACCGTCACTCGCATCGCCGTGCAGACGGTCTTCCACGACCGCGAGCGGCCGTCCCACGTCCTCCTGCCGGTCGTGGCGGAGGCGGACTGACATGGCGGTCGACGCGCCGGCCGGGGCGCCCGGCGTGGAGGCGACAGCCCCACGCGCCGCCGCCGGCCACCTGCCGCTGCAGCGTCCGGTTCGGCTACGGCGGAGGCGAGTGGGCCAACTCCGTCGTCTGGACGCTCTTCTACGCCCTCTTCCTGTACTTCCTCACGGACGTGGTGGGTGTCGGCGCCGGAACGGCTGGTCTGGTGATGATGGTGGGCACGCTCTGGAACGCGGTCTTCCAGCCGTTCGTCGGCGTGTGGTCGGACCGGCTGCGCTCCGCGAAGGGCCGCCGCCGGCCCTTCCTCCTTGCCACGGCGCTGCCCTACGGCGTCGCCGCCTGGCTGCTCTTCACGGACTGGGGCCTCGGGAGCTCCGGGACGGTTGCGTACATGATCGCCGCCGTCCTCTTCTACTTCACCTGCCTGACGCTGTTCTACGTGCCCTACGGCGCGCTCGCCGCGGAGCTGACCTCCAGCTACGACGAGCGCACCAGCCTCAACACGTTCCGCACGCTCTTCGCGCAGGTCGGCGCCCTCGTCGGCGCCGCGGCGCCGCTGGTGCTCAACGGCCTCCTCGGCGACCTGCTGGGCAGCGAGCGGGCCGGCTGGTCGGCGTCGGCGGCGATCATGGGCGTGCTCTCCACGCTCGGGATCCTCTGGACGTGGCGCGCCACGCGCGGCCGCGAGCACCACAAGGAGCCGGCCGCCGTACGGCTGCGGGACGTCGCCGACACCCTGCGCAACCGCTCGTTCCGCCTGCTGTTCGTCGCCTACGTGCTCGGCTGGGCGCCGCTCAACGTCATCGGCGCCGTCTCGGTGTACTTCGCGGTCTATCGCATGGGGTATTCGGAGGACTACGCCGGCCTGGTCATGCTCACCTGGTTCCTCGTCGGCGTCGCCTGGCTGCCGTTGGTGGCCTGGATGAGCAAGCGCTACGGCAAGCGCGCCACCTACATCGTCTTCACCCTCACCTGGGCGGCGATCCAGTGTCTGTTCCTGATCCCGGGGCCTGAGGACGTGATCCTCTTCTGGATCGCCATCGTGCTGAGCAGCGCGGGCAGCATGGCTGTCGCCGTCACCGGCTGGTCGATGCTCGCCGACGTCACCGACGTGGACGAACTGCTCTCGGGCCAGCGCCGCGAAGGCATGTACTACGGCGTGATCGCCTTCGGGCAGACCGCGATGGCCGCACTGGTGGTCTGGCTGGCCGGCCTCGTGCTCGACCTGGCCGGCTACAGGCCCGACGTGGTGCAGACGGAGAGCGCCATGTGGGGCATCCGGCTGCTCATGTCGGTGGGCGCCGCGGTGTGGCTCGTCCCCGGCGCCGTGTTCTGCTGGCTCATGCCGCTGACCAAGCGCCGGCACGCGGCGGTCCTCCGGGCCATCGAGGCCCGCAAGGCCGGCGAGCCCTGGGAGACCGACGAGGTGCGCGCCGTCCTCTGACGGGCTGCGGCCGCGGGCTTCTCCGCACGGGTAGACTGGCCCGGACCACGAGGAGGCGGCGATGACGCGCGAAGTGACGCTGGCGGCGACGCAGTCCGCCTGCACCTGGGACATCCCGGCCAATCTGGACACGGCCGAGCGGCTGGTCCGCGAAGCGGCCGGGCGAGGCGCACAGATCGTCCTGCTGCAGGAGCTCTTCGCGACGCCGTACTTCCCGATCGCGCAGGACGCGCGCTACTTCGACCTGGCGGGGCCGGCGGAGGGCCACCCGGTCATCGCGCGCTTCGGCCGGCTGGCCGCCGAACTCGGGGTCGTGCTCCCCGTGAGCTTCTTCGAGCGCGCCGGCCAGACGTTCTTCAACTCCGTCGCCGTGGTCGACGCCGACGGGGCGGTCCTGGGCGTCTACCGCAAGAGCCACATCCCCGACGCGCGCGGCTACCAGGAGAAGTACTACTTCTCGCCCGGCGACACCGGGTTCCGGGTGTGGGACACCGCGTTCGGCCGCATCGGCGTGGGCATCTGCTGGGACCAGTGGTTCCCGGAGGCCGCGCGCGCGATGGCGCTGCAGGGCGCCGAGGTGCTGCTGTACCCGACGGCCATCGGGAGCGACCCGCCCACGCCCGAGGACGACTCGATGGATGCCTGGCAGACGGTGCAGCGCGGCCACGCGGTGGCCAACGCGATGCCCGTCGTGGCGGCCAACCGCATCGGGCTGGAGGCGGTGGAAGGCGGCGAGCCGAGCATCCGCTTCTACGGGTCATCGTTCGTCGCGGACGAGAACGGTGTGCTGCTCGCCTGCGCCGCTCGCGACCGCGAAGAGGTCGTCACCGCGACGGTCGACCTCGACGCCGTGCGGCGGCACCGCGAGTACTGGACCTACTTCCGCGACCGGCGGCCGGAGCTGTACCGGCCGCTGCTCACGCTCGACGGCGAGATGCCCGGCTGAGAGCCAGCCACGGGGTGGGCCGGCCGGACGGAGCCGGGCGCGGCCCGCCGGCGACAAGGTAGTGCGTCGGGGAGGAGTACATCCAAGCGTACGTCCAGGAGCCCCATGGGGTGTTCAGACGTACGCTTGGACGTACGTGACCGCATCGCGCATACCTCGCTCCAGGCACCAGGTGCGGGAGGCGTGGGGCGGCGGGCGCCGCCGGTCGGCGCCGACCGGCGTCAGCGCGAGACGCGGCGCAGGACGTGCCGCTCGCTGCCGTCCGGTCGGGCGAGGAAGCAGGACGTCGGCGCCGTCGCCGTAGTCGATCCTCCAGACCACGTCCTGCGAGTTCTCGCCCAGGATGACGATACTGTCGCCCTCGAGGCGCGCCGGCGCGGGTGCGGTGAACGAGCTGGGGAGGTCGACCCAGAACCGTGTGGCGTCGTCCCCGGCGGCGCTGACCGTCATCTTGACGGGGTCGGCGGCGGTCTGCTCCTGCCACACGCCGAGCGCCTTGGTCTGGATGGCCGGCCCCGTGTCCCACGGCCGCCAGACGAGCAGGATGGCGGCCGCGCACACGGCGACGACCACCGCGATCAGGATGACCCACGCGAGGCGCGACACGCTGCCCTCCGTCCGTCCCGGGCGACCGGGCGGCCGCCCTCCCCGATGCTAGCACCGGGCAACACGTCCCCGGCGCCGCGCGGGACGGACGGCGTACGCAGGAGCGGCCGCGGGCGCCCTCACGAGCACCCGCGGCCGCTCCCCCAGGTCACTCCTCTTCGTGGCGCTTGCTCCCGAAGAACCGCGTCAGGAGGAGCATGACCACGAGCAGGATGGCCACGCCGCCGAGGCCGACGGCCAGCCAGGTCCAGTTGACCAGCGGCTTCTTCTCCTCGGGCGTGCTTGCCGCCACCTTGGGCTCGACCATGCGGTACGTGTCGATGTTGTTGTAGCTGTAGATGACGGAGCCTTGCTGCCCGCCCGGCGCGTCACCCGGGGTGTGCACCCAACCCTGCCACTTGTCGGTGTTGAAGGCCTCGAGCTGGTACGGGTACGCCATGATCGCGTAGGCGGCGCCCTTGTAGAAGATCTCCTGCATCTGCTGGATGATCGGGATGCGCTTGGCCTCGTCGATGGTCTGGATCTGCTGGGCGTTCAGCTTGGTGTACTCGGGGTCGGTCCACAGGCAGTCGTTCCAGCCCTCGATCTGCTGCGGCGTGTAGATGTCGACGATGAAGTTGGGGTCGACGTCCTGCACCCAGTACCAGATGAACATGTCCCAGTCGGGCGTGTAGGTGTCACCGGTGTACTCGTACTGGTAGTTGATGAGCGTGCCCGCGTCGATGACCTGCAGGTTGACCTTGATGCCGACGTCCTTGAGCCAGCCGACGATGAGCTTGGCGGCCGTCTGGTTCTGCGTGGAGTCGGTGGTGGCGTAGAAGCGCAGCGCGAGCTTCTTGCCGTCCTTGGTCTCGCGCAGGCCGTCGCCGTTGACGTCCTTGTAGCCGGCGTCCTCGAGGATCTGCTTGGCCTTCTCGGGGTCGAACGTGAAGGCCTGGTCGGCCGGCGGCTCCCAGTGGTACTTGGAGTACGGCACGACGAGTGAGGACCCCAGCGTCGCGTACTTCTGGTAGGCGACGTCGACCACCTTCTGCCGGTCGACCGCCCAGTTGACCGCGGTGCGGAACTGCTGGTCCTTGAGCACCGGGTTGCCCTTGGAGTTCGGGCTTTGGTAGCTGTTCATCGCGAGCTCGATGAAGTTCCACGAGGTGGACTGGCTGGTGGTGAGGCCGTCCTCACCGCTCAGAGGCTTGAACTGGGCCGGAGGGATGTCGACGGCGCCGTCGATGGTGCCCAGCTTGAGGTCCTGCGCCATCGTGTCGGGGTTCTGGTACAGCTCGAAGATGACCTCGTCGACCTTGGGCTTGCCGGCCCAGTAGTTCGGGTTGGCCGCGAAGCGCACGAACTTGCCCTTCTTCCACTCCACGAGCTGGAAGGGCCCGTCACCGACGATGGGCGGCTTGTTCTGGTAGCTGCTGGTGGCGGCCTTGCCGCTCACCTTGCTCCAGATGTGCTCGGGCAGGATGGGGACGACCATGCGGAGCATGTTCGCCTTGGGGGCGTCGGTGGTGATCTTCACGTGCGTGTCGTCGATCACCTCGGCCCCGGTGATGCCGTTGGTGTACGTGGAGAGGTTGAGGAGCTCGTTGTCGACGATGTAGTTGAAGGTGAAGGCCACGTCGCGCGCGGTCACGGGCTCGCCGTCCTGCCAGGTGGAGCCCTCGCGGATGGTGAAGGTCCACTCCTTGCCGTCGTCGGAGACGGCCCACTCGGTGGCGAGCTCCGGCCTGGGCTCCAGCGTCTTGGAGTCGAACCCCACGAGGAAGTCGTAGTTCATGTGCCAGAACATGTAGTCGATGCCCTGGATGCCGATGAACGGGTTGAGGTTGTCCGGCTCCTGCACCATGCCGATGTGCAGGGTGACCTTGTCGCGCCGGCGCCGGGCTGGAGGAGGCGGCGGCGCGGGCGACGCCTGCCGCCGCCGCCGCGAGCAGCAGCACGGTCAGAATGAGTGAGGCTTTGACGAACAGGCCTGACGGCCGGGAACGTGCTGCCATGCTTCTCTCCCCCTGGTGCAGATGGAACGGCAACCCCCTGGCGCCGCTTCCGTGTCCGCCGACCATAGGGACGCGGCGCGGAGAGGTCAAGGAGTAGACTGGGCGCCGGCGGGCGCGGCCCGCCGCCGCAGCCGTGTCCGTCCGGGAGGATCCCATGCCCGACATGCCCTACGAAGACGTCGAGATCGAAGGCCACCTCATCGACTCGCTCATGATGCCGCACATCATGGACGAGGTGATGGATCTGGACGGCGAGTTCGAGATGCTCACCTTCGAGGTCGGGCGCATGAAGGACGATCCGTCGCACGCGGTGATGCGCATCTTCGGCCGCGACGCCACGCACCTGGACGAGATCATGACGGCCATCACCGAGTTCGGCGTCGTGGCCGTCAAGCCGCAGGACGCCGTCCTCGCGCCGGCCGACATGGACGGCGTGTTCCCCGACACCTTCTACTCGACGACCAACCTCGTCACGTTCGTCCGCATCGAAGGCGACTGGATCCGCGTGGAGCACCCGGAGATGGACTGCGGCATCCGCGTGGACGTGCAGGCGGCGACCGCGGAGACCGTGGCGATGAGCGACGTGCGGACCGGCGACCGCTTCGTCACCGGTCACCGCGGCATCCGCGTGCTGCCGCTCCAGCGCTCGCGCGAGAGCCAGCCGTTCGAGTTCATGGCCAGCGCCGTCAGCTCGGAGAAGCCCAAGGCGCAGATCGTCCACGAGGTCGCCCACATCCTCCGGCAGGTCAAGGAGGAGGGCCGGCTGACCATCGCCGTCGTCGGCCCCGCCGTGGTGCACACGGGCGCGGCGCCGCAGCTGGCCCGCCTCATCGAGGCCGGCTACGTGGGCTGCGTGTTCGGCGGCAACGCCATCGCCACGCACGACATCGAGAGCAACCTGTACGGGACGTCGCTCGGCATCAACCTCAAGGAGGGGACGCCCGTCGCGGGCGGCCACGAGCACCACCTGCGCGCCATCAACACCATCCGGCGCGCCGGCAGCATCCAGGCCGCCGTCGACCAGGGCATCCTGACCGACGGCCTCATGTACACGCTCACCACGACGGGCACGCCCTACGTGCTCGCCGGCAGCATCCGCGACGACGGCCCGATGCCCGAGGTGATCACCGACGTGATGGCCGCGCAGCGCGAGATGCGCCGGTACGCCCAGCAGGCCGGCGCCTGCCTCATGCTCAGCACCATGCTGCACAGCATCGCCGTGGGCAACATGCTGCCGGCCAGCGTCCGCACCGTGTGCGCCGACATCAACCCCGCGGTCGTCACCAAGCTGGCCGACCGCGGCTCGTTCCAGACCATCGGCATCGTCACCGACGTCGGCCTGTTCGTCGAGCAGTTGGCGGACGAGCTGACGCGGTAGGCGCGTCCCCTTCCTCCGACTCTGCTGACGGCATAGACTGGCCCGGGGTCGTCGGTCCCGTGACCCGTTCCACGCTCGGCGAGGCAGTTTCGGCTTCATCGTCGGCCCGCTAAGCGGGCCGTCTGCCAGTGCGATGAGATTGGAGGGGACATGCCGTATTACTTCCTGATCCTGCTCAAGCTGACGGAACTGGGGAGAGGCCAGGCTGACGCCGCGGCCGAGAACCTGCAGGCACAGCGCGCCCGGATCGAGGAGCTCGAGGGGGTGGTCACCTCCGTCTTCATGACGTTCGGCCGCCACGACGCCGTCATCGCGGGGGAGGTGCCCGACATCGAGCGGCTCACGTTCATCGCGGCGAAGATCGGTGAGGACGGCTTCTTCACCGCCGAGACAAGCGTGGGCGTGGGTGCGCCCTCCTTCACCTCCAAGGCGGTCCCGCTCGGCCATCACGGTTGATCCCAGCTGGTCCAGTGCCGGCCGGGGGGTCTCGTCCCTTGGACGAGACACCCCGGCCCCCTCAGGACCTCTGAGTCTCTCGGGGGGCGTTCGTGAAGACTCTCCTGGTCGTCATGCCGTTCGCCGCCATGGAGCGTCCCGCCTTGGGCGTCAGCACGCTCAAGGCCCAGCTCCTGCGCGAAGGCCTGCCCTGTGACGTCGCCTACCTCGACCTCGAGTTCGCCGAGTGCGTTGGCAGGGGGGCCTACGACCTGATCGCCAAGGAGCTTCCCGTGCGGGCGCTCGTGGGTGAATGGGTCTTCGCGGGATCGTTGTGGGACGAGGAGCGTCTTCCCGCGGGCTACGTCGAGGACATCCTGGAGTCTCGGTGGAGGGTGACGCCGGAGGACATCGAGACGGTCCGGCGGGTGAGGCGCGCAGTACCGGAGTTTCTCCGGAGGTGTCTCCGGTCGGTCCGTTGGACCGACTACGGCCTCGTGGGGTTCTCGTCGTTCGTCGCCATGAACGTCGCGTCCCTCTCGCTGGCGCGACTGGTCAAACGGGTCCATCCGAAGTTGCCGATCGTCTTCGGCGGTGCGAACTGGCATGGCTCCCCGGGCGTGGCCGCCCACCGCCGCTTCACGTTCGTCGACTTCGCGGTCTCCGGGGATGCGGAGAAGGCGCTGCCGGCCCTCGTGCGGGCTCTCCGCGCTCGGCGGCCCGTCGAGCTCAGTTCGATTCCGGGGCTCGTCTACCGTTCTGGAACGCGGACGGTCGTGAATCCGGAGAGCCCGCCGGACCTCGATCTGGACCACTTGCCCGTCCCGGATTTCAGCGACTTCTACGCCACTCGGCACCGATTGCCGCACGTGCGCGCCGCCTTGCCGTCGCTGACGTTCGAATCCGCGCGCGGATGCTGGTGGGCGGACAGGAGGGCCTGCGCGTTCTGCGGCATAGACGCCCGGTATCGCACCTACCGCACGAAGAGCGCAGCTCGTGCCGTGGCGGAGTTGCGCGAGCTGACCCGGCGCTGGCCCTGTACGTTCGTGCACGTGGCGGACCCGCTCGTCTCAACGACCTTCCTCGACGAGGTGCTCCCGGCGCTCGTCGCCGAGCCGCTCCGGGCGCCGCTGTTCTTCGAGGTGCGCCCGGGCCTCAGTCGCAGTCAGCTCACTGCGGTGGCGGCCGCGCAGGCTGAGATACAGCCGGGAATCGAGAGCTTCAACGACCACGTCCTGCGTCTCATGCAGAAGGGTACTCGCGGCATCGAGAACATCCGTCTGCTGAAGTGGTGCCGAGAGCTGGGTGTCCAGGCGCACTGGAACCTCCTCCACGGGCTCCCGGGAGAGACCGAAGAGGACTACGAGGAGCTTCTGGCGCTCCTTCCGGCGATCCGCTTCCTGCAGCCGCCCCACCTCGTCCAGACCATCTGCGTGGACCGTCGCAGCCCCTATCACCGGGAACCCGGCAGGCACGGGATAGCCGCCCTCGAGCCGCTGCGGCCCTATCGGTATCTGTATCCCTTCGGGGGAGAGGATCTCGAGCAGATCGCGTATGCGTTCGATCATCGATGCCGGGCCGCCTGCACGCCGCCGGATGTGGGCGCCGCACTCGAGCGCGAGGTACAGAAGTGGACGTGCGAGTGGCGGAGCGGTGACCTGCGCATCGCCAAGCGCGAGGGTGGGCGTCTCACACTGAAGGACACGCGTCCCGGCGCCCTGTGCGGTGAAGTGGAGCTCAGCGAACTGGAGACGACGGTCTACGAAGCGTGCCAGGACATCGCATCGAGGGTGGCCGTGATCGCGGCGGTGAGGTCGCTACAGGGCCTGGACCAGGATGTCGAGGCGAGCGTCTCTGCCTGCCTCGATTCCTTGGTCACACGGCGGCTGATGGTCAGGGTCGGCGAGCGGTACCTCAGCTTGGCACTGCCGCCAGCCCGAGCATCGAGACGGCGACTGGTCACGTCGGTGCTGTCCGCCCCTCCTGCGTGACGATCGCGTCCGCCTCGCTCATCGCAGGCAAGGCTCCCAGCTCGCGGAACGCCACGAAGGCCGCTCGGGCCGATGCGCCGGCGGCGGCGGTGTCTCCGAGGGCCGCCCGGCATCTCGCGCCACCCAGCCGGGACTGGGCGCTCTCGAACCTGAAGCCCAGGCCGTCCCAGATGGCGGCCGCCTCGTCGAAGCGCTCGGCGCCGTCGCCGACGTCTCCGAGTCGCTCACAGCGGAAGCCCTCCAGATAGGCTCGGGTCCCGGAGTCGAACGGCCGGGTCCTCAGTGCGGCTTCGATGAAGCCCGCGCCTGCTTCCGGCCAGCCGAGAAGGCGAGTGGTACGCAGGGCCTCCGGCAGGAGCAGGACGATGTCCGTCTCGAGTCCGTCCGCGAGCGCCAGCACCTCCCGCAGTTCCTCGAGGTGGCGTCCGGCCTTCTCCTCGTCTCCCCTGCGCGCGAGGACCGCGGAGAGGGCGACCAGGCAGGCCGCCCGGATCCCTACGATAGGAGTGCCCCGGCTCTGCTCTTCCGCCCAGGCGGCCAGGCGCTCGGCGGTGCGGGTGTCACCCCGGTGCAGGTGGAGCAGGGCGCCGAAGGCCCTCAGGTCGCGAAGGTCCCACATGTCGTCGCGTTCCTCGAGGAGTCGCTCGACCTCGGCGAAGTCACGCATGGCTGCGGTCCACTCCCCGGACCAGTAGTGGACCTGGAGGCGGAGGAACCTGGTGAACGCACCCGCCAGGTGGTCGTTGAGGCGTGTCGCCATGTCTATCGCCTCGTCCTGGAGCTCGCCGGCGGGCCCGGTCCCCTCGAACGCCAGGAGCAGCTCCGCCAGATTGCTCATGGCTGTGCAGGTCCAGTGGCTCTCGCCGTCGCTCCGGAGCATGGCGATCACGGTCCGGTACTCCTCGAGGCCTTCGCGGCGGCCGAGCTGACAGAGCGCGATGCTCCGGAGCTCGCGAGCCCGCAGAGATGGGAGTGAGAGCTGTTCCAGGACCTGGGCGGCGCGTCCTGCGAGGTCCAGGGCCAGTGCGCTCCGGCATGCGTACAGTGCGCGGTCGGCTCCCAGCTCGAGCACGCCCGCCAGGTCTTGCCCCGGCTCCTCCGAGGTCAGGAGCAGGTCGGGCACATCCGGCAGCCCGGACGACTTCTCTCCGATGAGCGAGAGTGAGTACCAGCCGGAGGCTTCGGCGAGGGCGGCAAGTGTCATCTCGCCGGCCCGGCGATGGCCGTCCGCCGCCTCTTCGAACACCGCGGCCGCCTGTCGCAGCTTGCCGCTCTGGAGAAGCGCGCCCGCCCATGCCCGGAGCAGCGAAGGGCGCTCCGGATCGTCCGGGCCGGCCACGACGACGGCCCGCTCGAATTCGCGTTCGGCGACCAGGATGTCCGAAGAGAGCATCCTCTCGCCCGATCGCCTGAGAGCGAGCACCGCCCGAGGACGCAGCTCGCCTGCGATGTCCTCACGCCCCGCCGCCTGGGCCAGCTCGAGGGCCACGGTCCTGTGGTGGGCGATGAGATCCGCGGCGTCCGCGACGGCGGTCCGCTGCGAGCCCTCGATCCAGTCGGCGGCGGCCGAGTGCTTGGCGCAACGGTCGAGTCTGGGCATCCGCTGGTAGGCCACGTCGCGCATGAGCGCGTGCCAGAACTCGTATTCAGGTTCGGGAGAGTACGTCGATTCGGCGTGCCGGCGCACCAGCTCGCGCGACTCGATGTGCTCGAGGGCGATCTTGACCTCTTCGGGGGCCAGTCCGCCCACGGATGCCGCGGCGCTCGGCCAGAACACGTTGCCGATGACCGAGGCGTCGGCGAGCACCGCGCGCTGCTCCCTGGGCAGCGCGTCCAGACGCGCTCCCAGCAACGCCGCGATCGTGTCGAGCCCGACGGCCTCGCCCGCGGCCGGGCCCGGGTCCGTGGAGTCCGGGTGCTCCCCCATCACCCGCGCCAGCTCCTCGGCGAACAGCGGGTTCCCACCGGACTGCCGGGCGACGGCCAGCGCGAGCTCGTCGCTGTCCGCGACGAGAGGCAGTTGTCGCGCAAGCCGGGCCGAGTCGTCAGGCGACAGCGCCTTCAAGGCGAGGTGGACGACCTTGTCTGCGGAGGTCAGCGGAACAGCACCCGCATCGAGGAACTCGGGCCGCGCGGTCGCCACGAGAAGCAGTGGGACCCCGGCAGCGTGGCGCACGACGTGGTCCAGGAACGCGAGGGTAGGTTCGCTCGCCCAGTGGATGTCCTCCATGACGATCACGGCCGGAAGCTGCTCCGCGATCCCCTCCAGGAACGTCCGCCAGGCTGCGAACGTGTCGTCGCGGTCCGCCTGGCTCGCTGAGAGACCCAGCAGGGCGCGCAGACGCGCTCCTACCCGCTCGCTGTCCCGGCGCCCCTGGAGTACGGCGGCCAGCTTCTGCTCCACGACCGCTGGATCATCGGTCCGAAGGATGCCCGCGTGGGCGGCGGCGATCTCGCGAAGGACCCAGTAGGAGAGCTCGTCACCGTAAGGCGGGCAGCGCCCCTGTCGCCACTGCACGAAGAAGTCGGGGCGCTCGTCGATGAGGCGGAAGAACTCCCCGACCAGACGGCTCTTGCCCATGCCGGCCTCGCCGGAGACCAGCACGAACTGAGGGCTGGATGACGCGATCGCCTTGGCGAGGAGAGCGTCGAGCGAGGCGAGCTCCACTTCACGTCCTACCATGGGCGTGGCGAAGCTCATGCGGGCCTCCTGGCCTCGCCGAGCCGTGTGTCCTCGCGCCAGCCACCGCCGCACCGGCTTCTTCTTGCCCTTGGTGGTGATCGCCGGCAACTCCTCGTAGGCGATGGCTCGGGCGCTGAGCCGCTGCGTCATCTCGCCCGCGACCACCCCCATCGGCGGCGCCTCGCCGAGCAGCCGCGCGCAGGTGTTCACCGCGTCCCCCACCAGCACGCCCTCGCCGGTCTCCGGGCGCGCGTGCAGACGCACGAGCGCCGGACCGGTGTTGGCGGCGCAGCGCACCTGCAGCTGCTCCTCTCCGATCGGCGGTAGCTCGTGCAGGTGCGCCACCAGCTCGAGCGCCGCGCGAACGGCGCGCTCGGCGTCGTCCTCGTGTGCGAGCGGCACGCCGAAGAGCCCGACGACGGCGTCGCCGATGAACTTCTCGACCGTTCCGCCGAAGCGCTCGATGATCCTGCGCGCCAGGGCATAGAAGCCACGCAGGGCGGCGTCGATGTCCTCGGGGTCGTGGCGCTCACCGAGGGCGGTGAAGCCCACGAGGTCGGCGAACAGCGTGGTCACGACCTTGCGCTCGGTGGACTCCGGCCCGGCCGCCTCGAGCCGCGTGCCACAGGCGGGGCAGAAGCGGGCGCCGTCCGGGACGCGCGCGCGACATGTCCCACAGGCGCTCACTGTTGCCCCCCCGCTGGTGTGCCGTACGAGGAGGGGATGCGGCTGTCGGGATCCTGTGGCCGAACGGCTCCGCTCGTTTGCTCGGCGTCGAGTGCCCGGTCCGCCTCCTCTAGCTCGGTCCGGGCTCCTATGCGTGTCAGCACCGTGCGTGCCTGCGCCAGAGCGGAGCGAGCCTCCTTCTCGCTGCCCTGCGCACGCAGGCATCGTCCGAGTCCGAGAAGCGCGATACCTTCCTCGTGCGGCGACCCGCCGATCTTCCAGGCCGCAGCGGCATCCCTGTACGCGACTGCGGCCTGTTCGGCCTGTCCGCGGGCCTCGAGGAGCAACGCCTCGAGCGCGAGTGAGACACGTGGCGGGCAGGCCGGCCAGTCGAGGGCTACTCGCGCCAACGGCTCCGCTAGCTCCGCTCCGCCGGCGACGAGGGCGGTCCTGACGGCGAGCGGCCACCAGAGAACGTCGATCGGTTCCAGCACGAAACGGGTCGTCTCGACCAGAGGTTCCAGGAGGTCGGCCGCCCTGTCTCGGTTCCCGGTCCGATACTCGAGCGCCGCCGTGGTGATGGCGCCGAAGGTGAGTGGCGGCTCGAGCCCGGCTACCAGGCGCAGGTATCTCTCGGCGTAGGGCTTCGCATCGCGTGCGATCCCGAGTCCGAGGTAGGCGCAGATGCGCGCCGCACAGACCTCGGTCTCAGACACCGGTTGAGTCACCGAGCGACCTTCTCGTTTCAGGCCGTCCGCCGCCGAGAGGGCATCGCGCCACTGCGCGCACAGCAGCAGCTCGCGGCACGCGTACATCCCCAGTTCGACGGCGCTGGACAAGTCACGCCTTCGCTCGGCTTCGGCCATCCACCTGCGGCTCAACGCCAGAGCGGCCGCGGGACCTTCGAGGATGCAGACCCACCTCGCGTATGCGTTGCGGATCCCGAAGAGTTCAGGGGCTACGCCCGCCGCCTCGGAGGCGGCCATGGCGAGCTCCTGTTCGCGTAGGCCCTCCGGCTCGCCCAGCATGCATCGCGTGTAGCCGTGCAGGCCCTGGGCGCGTGGAGACGGTGGCTGTCCCAGCTCCTCCTGCATCGCGAGGATGCGGCGCGTCGTGTCGAGCACGGCCGGGAGGTCTCCGTCCCAGAGCCGCAATGTGGCCAAGGTCTCCAGGACCGCCACTGCCTCCGGGCTTGCCGCTGCATCCAGCAGGTGCACGGCCCGGTCAAGCCACGACCGGCCTTCCGCGGGGTATTCCTCGGCGAGCGTGAACGCCAACTGGCTCATGGCGTGCGCTTGGCCCCGCGCGTTCTCGTGCGCTTCGTACAGCTCCGCCGCCTCCTGGAGTCTTGCCGCCGCCTGCTCGTCCTGGTCGACGGCCCGCAGTGCTGCTCCGAGCTTGAGCAGGAGTGCGGGCCGGCTGTCGTCACCGGCGCCGGACTCGTCGAGCGCACGCTCGTAATGGCGTCGGGCGGCATCGACGTCCAGCCTGAGAGCGCGGTCGCCCGCCTTGATGAAGGTCTCTCGCGCCGCAGCGCGGTTGTCTTCAGCGAGCTTCGAATCGCCACAGGCTCGAGCCAGATCGAGCCCCGTGGCGAAGTGGTGAGCGACCACCTCGAGGGAGTCATCGCTCCCGCGCGAGCGTTCCGCCAGCCAGCGAGCCGCACGGAGGTGGCGGACCGCTCGGGAGGGGCGCGCCAGCCCCTCGTACGCCACGTCCCTGACCAGCGCGTGCCAGAACCTGAACTCGATCTCCCCCTCGATCGACGAGTCTCCCTGGCGGCGGACGAACCCGCGCGCCTCGAGCTGGTCGAGCCCTGCCATCACTTCGTCTGCCTCGAGACCCTCCAGCGCCGCGACTCCCTCCGCCAAGAAGACCGGACCGAAGATCGACGCGTCCGCCAGAATGCTCTTCCGCTCGGGCAGAAGAGCATCCAGACGGGCGGCGATCAGTGTGAGGAGCGAGTTCGGTGCGTCGTGCCTGACCTCAGAGTCGCCTCGGTCACGCGAGGGCGAGGCGATCTCCGCGTAGTAGCGCACCAGCTCTTCTGCGAACAGGGGATTGCCGCCGCACCGCTCCGCTACGAGGGCATCCAGCTCGGCCGTGTCGTTCTCGGAACGGAGCCCGTGGACGAGGCGGGCTGTCTCGGCGTCGTCCAAGGGCTTTATGTCGAGCGGCGTCCAGGGCGTGAGGTCGAAAACGTCCGCGCGGCCGTCGAGGAACTCCGGTCGCGCGGTGCAGACCATCAGGAGGGGGATCCCGGTGGCGTGAGCGACGAGGTGTTCGAGGAACTCGAGCGTCGGTGCACTCGCCCAGTGCAAGTCCTCGACCACGACCACGGCGGGCCGACTGCCGGCGATGCTCTCGAAGAAGTGCGTCCACGCGGCGAAAGCCTCATGCCGCTCGGCTTTCGGGCCGGGCAGACCGACGAGTGGCCGCAGATGCGTCGCCAGCCAATCGTCGGGCTCGCCGCTCACGGCCTGCACGAGCTTGTGCTCGACGAGGTGCTGGTCTTCTCCCGGCACGATGCCCAGATGGGAACAGGCAATATCTCTGATGGCCCAGTACGCGAGATCGGATCCATAGGCCGGGCAGCCTGCCTGACGCCAGTTGCAGAGGACGGCCGTGCGCTCGTCGACGAGACGGAAGAACTGCCGGAGCAGTCGTGACTTGCCCACACCGGCCTCGCCCGTGACCAGTGCGTATTGCGGAGACCCGGAGGCGATCGCGCGGTCCAGCAGCCCGGACAGGATCGCCAGCTCGACCTCTCGTCCCACTATCGGCCCGGCGTCCTGCATGCCAAGCGCGGAGCCGCAGCGAGCAACCGGGCGGCACGGTCTCCAGCGGGAGAGCGATCTCGTCTTGCCCTTCGCGCTCAAGGGGAGCAGACGCTCATACTCGATGGCGTGCGACGTCAGCCGGTACGTTGCGGATCCGACCGCGACTGTCATCGAAGGTGTTCCGGCCATCAGCCGCGCGCAGATGTTCACGGTGTCACCCACCAGGACTCCCTCGCCCGCCTCCGGGCGCGGGAGCAGGCGCACCAGGGCGGATCCCGTGTTCACGGCGCAGCGCACCTGCAGAGACTCGCCGCCCACGGGCTGGAGCTCGGACATCCGCGCCACCAGCTCGAGCGCCGCGCGAACGGCGCGCTCGGCGTCGTCCTCGTGTGCGAGCGGCACGCCGAAGAGCCCGACGACGGCGTCGCCGATGAACTTCTCGACCGTTCCGCCGAAGCGCTCGATGATCCTGCGCGCCAGGGCATAGAAGCCACGCAGGGCGGCGTCGATGTCCTCGGGGTCGTGGCGCTCACCGAGCGCCGTGAAGCCCACGAGGTCGGCGAACAGCGTGGTCACGACCTTGCGCTCGGTGGACTCCGGCCCGGCCGCCTCGAGCCGCGTGCCACAGGCGGGGCAGAAGCGGGCGCCGTCCGGGACGCGCGCGCGACAGGCCGGACAGGCGCTCATGGCGCCGACTCGGAAGTGCCCGGTGCCTTGCGATCCTGCCGCACGTCACGGGTCATCGTGACGTCCTCCCTCACGCGCTGCCCGCCGTCCCCCTCTCGCATGGTAGTACGCGAGCGCAGAGAGGAGAAGAGGAGGGCGGCGAGCCCGCCCTCCTGTCCAAGCGGGCCGCCGTCGTTTTGACATCGCCCGCGCCGACCCGCCGCTCACGCCTCGGTATACTCGGGGTGGACCGAACGCATCGTCACGACCTCACCCGAGGTGACCATGAAGCCACGCACGATCCGCGAAAACGTGTTCCTCATCGGCGCCGTCGACTGGGACCGCCGCCTGTTCGACGCCCTCATCCCGCTGCCGGACGGCACCAGCTACAACGCCTACTTCGTCGTCGGCAGCGAGAAGAACGTCATCGTCGACACCTGCGACCCGGCGCACTGCTCGACGCTGATGGCGCAGCTCGACCAGCTGCCGGCGCCGGACTACCTCGTGATCAACCACGTGGAGCAGGACCACTCGGGCTGCACGCCGCAGCTCCTCGAGCGCTTCCCCGAGCTGACCATCGTCTGCAACGAGAAGGCCAAGTCGATGCTGATCGACCACCTGCACGTGGACGACGCGCGCTTCCAGGTCGTGGCCGACGGCGAGACGCTGAGCCTCGGCGACAAGACCCTGACGTTCGTCTTCACGCCCTGGGTGCACTGGCCGGAGACGATGAGCACCTGGCTGGAGGAGGACAAGATCCTCTTCAGCTGCGACTTCTTCGGCTCGCACTACGCCACCAACGACGTGTTCGCCGACAAGCACGAGGTGTACGACGGCGCCAAGCGCTACTACGCCGAGATCATGATGCCGTTCGGCGGCCAGGTGCTGAAGAACATCGACAAGGTCACCAAGTATCCCATCAAGTTCATCGGGCCGAGCCACGGACCCGTGTACGACGATCCCGGGTTCATCATCGAGGCCTACCGCGACTGGGCCGGCGGTGAGCCGCAGAACATCGTCTGCCTGCCGTTCGTGAGCATGCACGACAGCACCCTCAAGATGGTGGACCACCTGACGGCGGCGCTGACGGACCGCAGCGTCGCGGTCGAGCGCTTCAATCTCACGACGCTGGACGCCGGCGAGCTCGCCAGCTCGCTGGTGCACGCCGGCACCATCGTCCTCGGGACGCCGACGGTCCTCACGGGACCGCATCCGCTGGCGATGTACGCGGCCGTGCTCGCCAACGCGCTGCGGCCGCGCGCCAAGTACGCGACCGTGATCGGCAGCTACGGCTGGGCCGGCAAGACGGTCGAGACGCTGGTCGGCCAGATGAACAAGCTCAAGGTCGAGTTCCTCGAGCCGGTGCTCGCCAAGGGCATGCCGCGCGAGGCCGACTACGCGCGGCTCGACGTCCTCGCCGACACGATCGCCGAGAAGCACCAGGGCCTCGCGCCGCGCAACTTCGCCGACCTCACGGTGTGCGGCACGGACTTCTGAGGAGTAGACGCACGAAGTGACCAGATGGGGGCGCCCGGCCGGCAGGCCGGGCGCCTCCATCTGCGTACGCCCGTCCAGTAGAGTACGGCCATGCTGACCGTCGTCCTCGGGCTGGGTTCCGCTATGGGCTACGTGCTGCACGACTTCCTGATGGTCAAGGTCGTGCGCGCCGTGGCCGTGTGGACCGCCATGTGCTGGGCCATGGGCGTGGGCCTGGTGGTCCTCGTCCCGGCGGCGCTGCTGCTGTACGGCCCGCCGAGCGGCTCCGCCGAGTGGCGGGCGGCCGCGTTCGCCGCCGCCGGGGGGCTCTGCGAGGCCGCGGCGCTCGCCTGTCTGCTCCGCGGCCTCGTCACCGGGAACCTCTCGATCGTCACGCCGCTCGCCTCGCTCGCCGGCGGGCTCGTCGCCGTCATCGCCGTCGTGGGCGGCGAGCCTCTCACCACGCCGGCGGTGATCGGCCTGCCGCTGGCGGTGGCCGGCGGCCTGCTGGCGTCGGTCGAGAAGGCGCCGGCGAAGGAAGTGTTCCGGCTTGAGGCCGCAGCGATCGACGTGTCCGCCGGCGAGGACCCACCGGCCGAGCCGGTCCCCCGCCGGCGCGGGACGGCCGGCGCCGGCTGGGCTCTGCTCTCATCGGCCCTGTTTGCCGTCGTCATCCTGCTGCTGGATGAGGCGACTGCGCTGCCGTCGGTGGCCATCGCCGCCTACGGCCGCGTGGGCACCATGGTCGTCCTCGTGCCGGTGGCCCTGCTGTTCGCCGGCCTGCGGCTGCCCCGGGTGTTCGTCCGCCGTACCATCCTCGCCGGCCTGGCCGACTCGGCCGGGTTCATCCTCTTCGCCGCGGCCATCACCATCGGCCCGCTGGCCGTGGCGTCGGTGGTCATCTCGCAGGGCGGGACGCTGGCCGTGCTGCTCGGGTACCTCGCGCTGCGCGAGCGGCTCTCCAGGCTGCAGTACGTGGGCGTGGCGTGCACCTGCGTCGCGTGCACGCTGTTCGCGGTGAGCTGACTCAGCCGCCCTTCTCGCGCAGGTAGCGCTCGGCGATCTCGCGCAGCCGGGCGCGGTCGAACGGCCAGCCGTGCCCGGGGTACACGACGTCCACGTCGAGCCGGCGCAGCAGGTCCATCGTGCGCAGGTACGTCCCAACGTCCGACTCCGGCAGCGTGTCGATGAGGCCGCCGTCGTAGACGGCGTCGCCCGAGATGAGCGCCCGCTCCGCGTGGTCGATGAGCCCGATGCTCCCCGGCGTGTGTCCCGGCAGGTCGACGATGCTGAACCTGCGGTCACCGAGGTCGATCTCGTCGCCGCCTTGCACCAGGTGCGTCGGGGCGGCGCGCTCCGGCCGGAACGTGTACGGGTCGAAGCCCGGGAACGGGAGGGCGTCGACGAGCACCGGCGGCGGCACGAACCCACTCTCGGCGAGCTGGGCGAGCAGTGGGGGCGACCACATGGCCGGCGCGAGCGGCGCACCGTCGCGCACCCGGCTCGCCAGGCCCTGCTCGGCGGGGTGCAGCAGGCGCCGCTCGAACTCGTGGAAGCCGCCGATGTGGTCGATGTGCGCGTGCGTGCAGACGCAGACGATCTCGCGGGGGCGCCCTCCACGCGCGAGGCGCGCCAGATACGGCGCCAGCGCACCCACGCCGTTGCCGGTGTCGACCAGCAGGTCACGGTCACGGCCGCGCAGGAACCAGAGGCCGGCGCGCAGCAGGTCGTCCACGTGCGGCTCGGTGATGACCGCCGTCCTGGCGGTCACCCACGTGAGGCTGAACCAGTCGGCCGCGACCGGCAGGCTGGGGCGCGCGTCGTGGCTCGTGTCCATGCCCCCATCCTCCCCGGCAGCTCCACGGGCAAGCAACCCGTTGGCGTCGTGCTCCAGTAGACTGACCGCGTGCTGACGATCCTCTCAGGCCTGCTCTCCGCCCTCTCCTACGCGACCAGCGACATGTTCTCGCAGCGCGTCACGCGCGAGACCCGTGCGCTCACGCAGATGGTCTGGGTGCTGGCCACCGGAGCGGTGATCATCCTGCCGGTGGCCCTGATCCTGCGCGGACTGCCGGACCCCGGCGAGTGGACGGGAGCGGGACTCGCGGCGCTCGCCGGCGTGCTCTACTTCGGAGCCCTGTTCTGCCTGCTGCGAGGCCTCAACGTGGGCGATCTCGGCCTGATCTCCGCGCTCGTCTCCCTGCAGGGCGCGTACCTCGCGGTCACCGTGATCCTGCTCGGCGAGCCGGTGACCCCGCTCCTGGCCGCCGCGCTCGCGCTCTGCGTGATCGGCGCGGTACTGACGTCGTTCGAGGGGCGCGCCGGATCTACGCGGGGCGCGCCCTGGGCGTTTGCCGCCGGTCTGCTCTTCACCGGCGTGATGCTCTGCTACAACTACGGCGAGATCGACTGGCTCTCGCAGACGGCGATCTCGCGCACCGTCTCGCTGGCCATCGCGCTGCCGGTGGCGCTGCTGACCGGCAGCGTCGCGGTGCCCAAGGTGCTCCGTGTGCGCGCGGCCGGCGCGGGCGTGCTGGAGCTCGCCGGCCTCTCGCTGCTCACGATCACCTTCGCGCTCGGCCCCGCCACGGTGGCCGGCGTGACCACCACGCAGTTCGGCACGTTCGCCGTGGTGTTGGGCTTCGTGCTCCTGCACGAGCGCCCGAAGCCCAACCAGTGGGCCGGCATCGCCTGCACCGTCATCGGGGTCAGCCTGCTCGCCGTCGTCGTCTGACGTTCACCGGCGCGCGTCCATCCGGTAGACTGCCCGCACACCTTCCGGGGACCCGGCCCCGCACCCGCGGATGCCGCGCCGAGCCCGGCCGTTCAAGGAGCACACCCGCGATGGCAGCCAACCTCATCGACGACAGCCACCTGAAGAAGACCCAGGAGATGTTCGCCAAGTGCAAGGAGGTCATCTCCGGCGGCGAGTCGAGCTACGCCCGGCTCATCGGCACGCGCCCCATCGTGATGGAGCGTGGCGAGGGCGCCTACTTCTTCGATGTCGACGGCAACTCGTACATTGACTGGTGCATCGGCTACGGCCCCATGATCTTCGGCCACCGCCCCAAGCCCATCCTCGACTCGATCGTCGCCCAGATCACCCAGGGCGGCATGCTCTACACGTTCCCGCACGAGCTGGATTACGAGGTCGGGCGCAAGATCGTGCAGGCCGTGCCCGGCATCGAGGAACTGCGCTTCGCCAACTCCGGCTCGGAGGCCACGCAGGCGGCCATCCGCCTCGCCCGCGCCTACACCGGCAAGGACAAGGTCATGAAGTGGGAGGGGAGCTACAACGGCTTCCTCGACTGCCACGCCTACTCGCACGTGCCGGCGCTCGGCGCCGCCGGTACCGAGAAGTTCCCGCGCACGCTGCCCTCGGGCGCCGGCATCCCCAAGGCGATGGAGGCGACCATCGTCGTCGCGCCGTTCAACGACATCGACGCGGTCGAGGTGCTCATCAAGCGCAACCGCGACCAGCTGGCTTGCGTGCTCGCCGAGCCGATCCTCGGCGACGCCGGCATCATCCCGCCGGTGCCCGGGTTCCTCGAGGGCCTGCGCCGCATCTGCGACGAGAACGACGTCGTGCTGATCTTCGACGAGATCATCACCGGCTTCCGCGTCTCGCTCGGCGGCGCGCAGGAGCTGTATGGGGTCATTCCGGACCTTACGTGCGTGGCCAAGGCTGTCGGCGGCGGTACGCCGGGCGCCGCCGCGTTCGGCGGCAAGAAGGAGCTCATGGCGCTCGAGGCCGACGGCACCGTGCTGCACGGCGGCACCTACTCGGGCAACCCGATGACCCTGGCCGGTATGAACGCCTCACTCGACATCCTCATCAACGACCGCGAGCGCGTGTACGGGCACCTCAACACCATCGCCAACGCCATGGTGCAGGGCATGCGCGGCATCTTCGCGGAGAACGGCGTGCCGGCGTACATCAGCCAGGTCGGGCCGATGTGGCAGGTGTTCTTCGGCCACGAGGAGCCGGTCACGAAGTACCGCCAGGCGCGCGCCAGCGACACGCGTTTCTTCGAGCAGCTGCAGGCCGAGTGCCAGATGCGCGGCGTGTACTTCCACAACTTCAACTTCGAGCGCTTCTTCGCGAGCACCGCGCACACCAAGACCGAGGTCGACCGCAGCCTCGAGGTGATCGCCGAGGCCACCAAGATCGTCAAGGGCCGGCTGGGCGGCCTGCCCGAAGGAGTCTAGGCCGCATGCCGCCAGAAGGCGTCGACGCCGCGGCGGGGCCTTCGCCGCGGCCCACGCGCCGCGAGGTCGTCCTGCTCCTTCTCGCGGCGGCGGCCCTCCAGACCCTGGCGTGGGCGATCGTCGTCGTGATCGTGCGGTCGTGGTTCCGGCGGTACTGGGACGTGACGATCCCCGACGTCCAGCACTACGCGGAGGTCGTCTGGGCGATCCGTCACGGGGCCTGGCCCTACAGCGGAGTCCCGTTCGAGTACCCGCCGCTGACGCTGGTCCCGCTGCTGGTCCCTCCCGACATCCTGCCCTTCGCACGCTACGCGCTGGAGTTCAAGATCGAGATGGTCGTGGTCTTCGCGCTCAACGCGATCGTCACGACCTGGGTGGCGATCAGGCTCTGGAGCTCGTCGCGGCGCGCGCTGGCGGCCGCGGTCGTGATGGCTGCGACCGTCCCGGCGACGGGACTCATCGGCCTGAACCGCTTCGATGCCACCGTCGGCCTGATGATCGCGCTGACCGTGCTCTGCCTGGCGTATCGCCGCTGGGCGCTGGCGGCCCTGTTCGTGGGGCTCGGCTTCAGTCTGAAGCTCATGCCCATCGTGCTGCTTCCGCTGGTCCTGGTGCTGGCTCGCAGGTGGCGCGCCGTGTGGTGGGCTGGGGTGGCGGCGCTGCTGGGTATGGTGGTCCCGTTCGTGCCCTTCCTGGTACAGAGCGGCACGGCCATCTTCACCACCACAGTGAGCGGGCAGACGGCTCGCGGCCTGCAGATAGAGACCGTCGCCGCGAGCCCCTTCCTGCTACGCGAGGTGTTCCGGCCGGGGTCGGTGACGTCCGTAGCTCCTCCCGGCGGTTCGCTGAGCATCCTGGCGCGCGGCGCCGGAGAGGTGAACACGCTGGCGCCGCTGCTTGTCTTGGCGCTCGTGCGTCGTCGTCTATCTCGTCATCTGGCAGGTGCGTGGCCGTCTGCGTGCGACGCCCGAGGCCGTCCCCGTCGCCGTGCTGGCCCTGATGGTCGCGACCATGTGCGGCAACAAGGTCCTCTCGCCCCAGCACCTGATCTGGGTGCTGCCGGTGGTCGCACTGGCGCTCTGTCGCCACCCGCTGGTCGTTCCGCATCCCGGCGCTGCTCATGTTCGTCGCCATGATCCTCACCCAGGTCGAGTACCCGATGATGTACTTCGACCTGTTCGCCCTGAAGCCGGCGGCCATCATCGTCGTGGCGGCCCGCAACCTCGTCCTGGTGGCGGTGCTTCTGACGAGCCTCGTCGCTCTGTGGCGTCTGCAGGCACAGTCGGCCGACTCCGCGCTCCCCGCAGTCGTGCTTGACGACCGGTCGTCGGGCGAGCCCTCGTCCGTCTGACTGGAGGCTCCCGACGACCGTGGTCACGGCAACGTCCACGCGCGGGGCGGGACGCAGCGGGCGGCGGCGTCTGCTCATCGCCGGTCTCATCGTCGTGGCCGGCGTCCTCTTCGCGGTCTACTGGCTGCCCAAGGCCGCCGACTATTACGCCATGGGCCAGATGGTGCAGGCGGGCCCCGCGCGTCCCCAGTACGACTTCTGGCAGTACTACGCGGCCGGCCACAACTGGCGTCTCGGATCGGACCCCTACGCCGCCGTGCCTCGCGGCTCCGGGTCCATCCCGATACCGCGCTCCGAGCGGATCTCCGGCTACATCTATCCGCCGGTGGCCCTGCCGCTCTTCGGCGCCCTCTCTCGCCTTGCCTACGATCAGGCACGCGCAGTCTGGCTGGGTCTCTGCCTGACGGCGCTCCTGTGCCCTCTCGTGATCGGCGTCGTCCTCGCGCGCGGGCGCCGCTGGGAGACGGCAGCGCTTGGAGCCCTGCTGCTCGCGGCCTCGGACCCCGTCCTGTTCCACATCCGGCAGGGACAGATCGACATGATCGTCGCGGGTCTCTCCATCACCGCGTTCCTGCTGTACGGACGTCTGCGCTCCTGGCCGACAGCCGTGCTCTTTGCCCTGGCCATCGCGCTCAAGTTGACTCCGGCCGTCGTGGCTCTCTCGCTGGTCGCGTACTTCCGCGACTGGCGGGTGCTCGGCAAGACGGTCGTCGCCGGCCTGGCCGTAGCCGGAGTGAGCCTGCTCGCAGTGAGCCCGGGTCTCTACTGGGAGTACCTGACGACGGTCCTCCCGTCCGCCTCGGGGGGCAACCCGTTCTTCCACAACCAGACGCTGCTGCGCGGCTGGAGTCATCTCGACGTGTGGGCCAAGTACGCCTCGCTGGGCGGCTACGCGCTGGTGGTCGCCGCCGCGGTCGTCGCGGGCCGCGGCAGGCAGTCGGATCGCGGTGAGGCCGGGTCAGGCGCTCATCTCACGAGTCGCTCGCTGCAACTGCTCGTGCTGGCGGTGATGGGCGTGCTGCTGTTCTCTCCGCTGTCCTGGCGCATGGCGTTCGTCTGGGCGGTCGTTCCCACCGCACTCGTGCTCGCCGCTGCGCCGTGGAGCGGTGCGCGCTGGCAGTATGCGCTGACGGCCGCCGGCGCGCTGCTGATGTGTCTGCCGGTGTGGGACGCCCCCGTGCTCGACTCGCTGGAGACCATCGGAGCGGTGTTGACGGCCGCCGGCGTGCTCGCCGCGCTGCTGTCCGGTCAGGCCGAGCGGGTCGTCGCGCGGCGGATCGAAGCGTGACCTTGGACACCTCTCCCCCGCATCACCATCACGGCTGGTGAGGGTGAGACGCAGGGTCAGCGCAGGCTGAGCACCCAGAGCACCTGGTAGGCGACGACGGCGGCGAAGACGCCGGCCATCAGCGCCGCCGCCACCGTCGCCACGGTGTACGACGGCAGCCGCCAGAGCAGCAGCGCGCCGAGGCTGACGATGCCGACCTTGAAGAGCAGGGTGGGCAGCGTCCCGGCGCGCAGGAAGTAGTCCATGACGCCGTTGGACTCGGTGGCGAACCCGAGCCACATGGCGTACCGGGTGAGCGCGAGGTCGGCAACGTTCAGCATCCACAGCTCGATCAGCAGGAGGAGCAGCAGCCGGTCGCGGGCCTCGCTGGGGCGACTCGGTGTGCGGCGCACGCGGAAGGTGCCGCTCATCGCGGCAGCCTCCGAGGACGATGGCCGAGGAGCCGGCGGACTTCTGGATCCAGGCGACCGTGTCGCCGCTGACGGCGACCTCCGTGACGGGGCCGTCCACTTCGGCGACGAGAAACGGGCCTGTCCGGCGTCGAGACGGAGCGCCATCACCCGGCTGTGGGAGCCTGAGGTCTGCGCCCACCCACGGTCTCGCCGTCGTAGGACGGGCCGGCGAGACCGGTGATGCCGGAGGCGAGCGTCTGCTGGCCGCCGCCGTCGACGTCGATGGCGGCCACCACGCCGGAGCCGCTCTCCTTGCCCTGCTGGCCCCAGACGAGCGTGCGTCCGGAGAGCGCGAGTCCGGTGAGCCTGCCGCCGTCATCGAGGCGGTGACCGGCCATTGGACCCGCTGGCGATCTCCTGGCCAGGAACGGCCCGGTCCATCTGGGCCCAGACGACGAGGCCGCCGGAGACGACGGGCGCGCCGTCGCCGTCGGCGATGGGGATGAGCTGCTCGCCCGCCCTGCCGCCACCCACGAGCCCAGGATCGCGGCCGGCCCAGCTGGACCGCCGAGCACCAGACGGCGAGGGAGCCGGAGAGCGCAGGGTAGGAGCGCACGGAGCCGACGTCGCCGTGCTCCAGCGCCGTCCCGTGACCGTGTCGTAGACGACCAGCCGGGCGGCGACGCTCACCTGGCGCTCGGCCTCGAACCAGACGGCGTAACGGTCGCTTACGGCGGGGTCCCACGTGACGCGCATGCCGGCGCCGGGCCCGAGCAGCAGGACGTCGCCGTCGGTCGTGTCCATGTACTCGATCGACGCGCCGTCCTGCCAGATGAGGCGGGCGCCGTTCAGTCCCAGGCCGCTGAGCTCGTGTCCGGGCTGCGGGCGGCGAGGCGCCACCGTCGGCCGTCCGCGCGGCCACCGGCGGTTTGGACGAGGTACGAGCGCTCGTACTTGTAGCCGGCGCCGCCGAGCGCCGCCCGGCGGCGAGGATGACCAGCGACCAGATCGCCGCCCGCAGCCACGACGGGCGGCGGGCCGGCCGGCCGCCGCCGGCTGCCGTACCCGTCACGACCGGCGGCGGCGCCGGTGGCGTACTCGCCGGGGCGGCCGGCGGCGCGGACGGGGCCTGGCGTCAGCTCGTCCGGCACAGGTGGAGGAGGTCGGCGTACACGCCGTAGGCCGTCTGCGGGACGAGGGCGTGGCGCTCGCTCACGAGCACGTCGGCCATCAGGTCGGTGTGCAGCAGCGCGCCGAGCGATTCGCCGCTCACGGCGGCGAGCGGGTGCTCGATGTCGAGCTCCTCGGCGCGCAGCCGGGCGCGGACGGCGCCGGCCGGCGAAGCCGCGCCGGCCGTCCGGGCTCCCGCCACACCGACGAGACAAGACGCAGCCGCTTGCCCTCCTCGCGCGCTTGCATCATGCGCTCGAGCGGTACGTCACGGAGGCTCTCGCGCTCGACGTCCGCCGGCGTGATGCCGGCGTCCATCGCGACGTTGGCCAGCGCGCACGCCTTGCTCGCCGCGTCCCAGCCGTCCACGTCGTTGCTCGGGTCGGCCTCCGCGTAGCCCTCGGCCTGCACCTGCGCCAGCGCGTCGTCGTAGCTGCGCCCCGCCCCCATCGCGTCGATGATGAAGTTGGTGGTCGCGTTGAAGACGGCCTCGAAGCCCAGCACGAGTGCAGTCGGGCAGCGTGTACTCGAGCAGGCTGAAGACCGGGAGGCCGTCCATCACCGTGCTCTCGAAGCGGATGCGGCGGCCGGTGCGGGCGGCCGCCGCCGCGACCTCGGGCCAGGTCCAGGCGATGGGGCCCTTGTTGGCCGTGACCACGTCCATGCCGAGGTCGAACGCCTGGAGGACGTGTGCGGTGGCCGCCGGCCGGTAAGAGGTCGTCGGCGGCGGCGACGCCGGAGAGGTCGCCCATCACCGTGAGCTCGACGAGGACGTCGGCGCCGGAGGCGGCGAGCAGCTCGGCGGCCGGCCGGGGCGGCTGCGGCAGGGCCGGCGCCGTCGCCGGCCGCGCGCCAGCGCCTCCGCCGGCGTGAGGCCGGCCGGCTCGAGCAGGCTGCCGCGGCGCGTGCCGGCCGCGCTGACCAGCACGCGCAGGCCGTGCCGTTCGGCGAGCACGCGCTCCTGCGCGGCCAGCAGCTCGCAGAGCGCCCGCGCGACGCTGCCGAAGCCGAGCAGGCAGAGCTTGACGGTCCTGGCCGCTCGGGCTCGGGCTCTTCGTTGAAGCCGGCCAGCGGGAGCCTCACGTCGCGCGGCGCCGGCCGCCGGCGCCGTGCGGCGCCCGGACGGCGGGAGCGCCGGTCATCGCACCGACCGGGAGAGATCGCCGACGGCGGCGACCAGGCGCTCGAGCTCGCCCTCCGTGGTGTACGGGGCGAGCCCGACGCGCACCAGGCCGCCGCGCGTCTGCAGGCCGAGCAGCTCGACGAGCCGCTGGGCGTAGAAGTCGCCGTCCCAGGTGAAGAGGCCGCGCGCGCCCAGCGCGCGGCACGACCTCACCGGCCTGGAAGCCGTCGAGCGTGAACGACACGGTGGACGTCCGCGGGCTGCCCTCGGGCGGCCCGTACAGCGTCACGCCGGGGATGCGCTCGAGCTGCTCGCGCAGCCCCTTCGCCAGCGGCTGCTCGTAGGCCTCGCCGGCGAGCATGCCGGCGACGACCGCCCGGCGCCGGCCCTTCAGGCCGGCGGGCAGGCTGTCCTCCACCATGCCGAGGTGGCGCTCGCCGAGGTCGGCGATGAAGTCGACGGCCGCGGTGGTGCCGGCCATGCCCTCGTGGTTCAGCGTGCCCGGTCTGCCACACGAACGGCGGGTCGGCTTCCTGGGTGCACAGCCGGACGCGGGTCGAGCAGCTGCGTTGCCTCGCGCCTCGCGTACATGAGGCCGACGTGCGGGCCGAAGAACTTGTAGGCGGAGCAGAGGAGGAAGTCGCAGCCGACGGCCCGGACGTCGATGGGGCCGTGCAGCGCGTAGTGCACGGCGTCGACATCGCAGAGCGCGCCGGCCTCGCGCGCCAGCGCCGCCGCACGCGCGACGTCGTTGACCGTACCGACGGCGTTCGACGCGTAGCCGAGCGCGACCAGCTTGGTCTTGCCCGGCTCGACCAGCTGCTCGAACGCGTCCCAGTCGAGGGTGCACGTCTCGAGGTCCACGGGCACCTCGCGGATGACTGCGCCGCGCTCGGCCAGGCGCAGCCACGGGCCGCGGTTGGCCTCGTGGTCCAGCTGGGTGATCACGACTTCGTCGCCCGGGCGCGATGTCGCGGGCGAGCGCTGTCGCTGAGCAGGAGGTGAGGGTCGTCATGTTCGCGCCGAAGCCGACCTCGTCCCAGTCGCCGCCGAGCAGGTCGGCGAGGGCGCCTGGGCGTCCTGGATGGTCGCGTCCGACTCCTCGCAGGTGACGAAGGCGCCGTGGACGTTGCAGTTGTGGTTGGCAAGGTAGTCGGTGACGGCGTCGATGACCCGCTGCGGCGCCTGGGTGCCGCCCGGGCCGTCGAGATAGGCGGCCGGAAGACCGTCGATCATGCGCTTGGCGCGGGGAACTGGCTGCGAACGTAGGCGACGTCGAACGGCTTCATGGGCTCACCTCGGGCCGGCGGTGACAGGGAGCCAAGTGTACCGTCCCGTGCAGGAAGGGCGCACTGGGGCAGGATTGGGAGGACGATGCCGGGCGGCGACGGCAGAGCAGCGAGCGCGAGCACCGGGCGGATGGGCGGAGACAGACGACCGGGCGCTCGACCGCGCGGCTCGACCGGCCCTTTCCGGTCATCTGCTTCGACTGGGACGCGTCGGCGCAACCACCGAGGACGGCCGCGCCGCCGCCGTGCGCTCCCGCGTGGAGCGCCTGACGGCGCTCGGGGTCGACGTCGCCGACGTCGGCCGAGACGGGCTCGAGGTCGACGGGGCGTGCCCGCCCGCCCCGGCGTCGAGGGCCGCCTCTTCCTGCTAGCTCTCCGGCGGCGCCGAGGTCTACGTGGCCGGCCCCAAGGGCACGCGCCTTCTCGAGCGTCGCCGGCGACCCCGCACAGGAGGAGCAGCTGGCCGCCGCCGCCGAGGACATGGTGCGCGGCTCGGCGCGGGCGGAGCGCGGCTCGTACCCGGCCACCTCACCGGCGGTCCGCGACCTCGCCGGACTGGCCGTGCCACCGGCCGGTCAGCGGAGCTTCAGCGGCTCGTCGACGAGCGGCCTCGCCGCCGGGTTCGAGGCTGCACACCTGCTCGGGCTGGCGCGCGAGCTGGCCGTGACCGCTCGCGCAGCGTCGGCAGCATCGTGGTCGCGCGGACTCGACGCCGGCGAGAGCGACATGCGCTGGGTCATCAGCACCTGGTGCGCGCGCGCAGCCTGCCGCCGCGGATCTGCTCGTGTCGGCGACGCGTTCGGCGCCCCGGGCGATGGGGAGGGCGGCGACCCGGATGCTGCTCCCCGAACTGGGGAGGCGACGTTACGTCTCCGTGGGAGTCGAAGGCGACGGGGCTCCGCCGCAGGTGCTGCACGTGGGCGGCGGTCCCAACGAGGTGCTGCGGATCCTCGACGCCCAACTGGAACTGCGGGAACGGGTCGCGCACGAGGGGTTTCCGCGACCCGATCGAAGACCCCGCCTGGCTGTTCGTCAGAGGGATTCGACCCGTTCCGCGAACGCGAGGTGGAGACCTGGCTCACCGTCGCCAACGGCCACACGGGGACACGGGGCTCCATCGAGGAGGGCTCCGCGGCGTCGACGCCGGCCACCTTCGTCGCCGGCGTCTTCGGCGACGGCACGAGCGACCCTCTGATCCGCGAGCCCGTGCCGGCGCCCGACTGGCGGTCCTGCGCCTCCACGTGGAGGGCGTGCCGCTCAACCTGGCCAACGGCGAGATCCTCGAGCACCAGCGCATGCACGACCTGCGTCAGGGCGTGGTGTTCCGCGACTGGCTGCAGCGGGAGAGCAGCGGGCGCCTGGTCCGCGTGCGCACCGCGCGGTTCGCCTCGCTGGCAGACCGGCGGCTGCTGGGGCGCGTGCCGAGGCGGAGCCGGTGGACATCGCCGGCTAGCTGGTATGGCAGAGCGGTCTCGGCATCACGCACGCCGGCGGCGCCGTCCGGAGACGCGATCGAGGTGCTTCGACGAGCGGCGGGGCTTCTCGCGTGGACGCGCGGTCGCAACGGGGGCGGGCACGCCATGGCGGTGACGACCGCGCCGGCCCCGGCTCGCCCGTCCGCGCCGCGCAGCAGTCGCGCGACGTCATCGGCGGGCGGGTGGTGCCCGGCGAGCCGGCCAGGGTCGACCGCCTGGCCGCCATCGTCGCCGCCCGCACGGGGCGCCGAGCGGGACGTCGCGCGCCGCGCCCTCGAGCGGGCGCGCGACGCGGGCTACGACGAGCTGCTGCGGCGGCACCGCGCCATGTGGGAGGCCGCTGGGGCGCGGGCGACGTGCGCATCGACGGCGACGCCGACGCGCAACTGGCGGCGCGGTTCTCCATCTACCACATGGTCGCCGGCGCAGCCGGACAAGGAGCGTCTCGATCGGCGCCCGCGGCCTCGCCGGCATGTCGTATTCCTGCACGTCTTCTGGGACACCGAGATCTTCGTGCTGCCGTTCTTCATCTACACGCTGCCGGAGACGCGCGCACGCTGCTGGAGTATCGCTACCGCAACCTGCCCGGCGCGCGCGAGAAGGCGCGCACATGGGTCACAGCGGCGCGCTCTACCCGTGGGAGTCCGCCGACAAGGGCGTCGAGACCACGCCGCCGTACGGCTACGGCCCCGACGGGGAGAAGGTGCCCATCCTCTCCGGCCTCATGGAGCACCACATCTCGGCGGACGTGGCCTGGGCGGTCTGGGAGTACTGGAAGGCGACGGCCGACGACGCGTTCATGGTCGACGATGGGCGTGGAGATGCTGCTGGAGACGGCCCGGTTCTGGGCGTCGCGCGCCGCGCGCGACGCGCGACGGCCGCTACCACATCCGCGTCGTCGTCGGCCCCGACGAGTACCACGAGGGCGTCGACGACAACGCGTACACCAACGTGCTGGCGCGCTGGAACATCCAGCGCGCGCTCGAGGCGCTGGCCTGGCTCAAGGACGGTCAACGCCGGACGACGCCGAGAGCTCCGAAGCGCCTGGACGCTCACCGTCACGGAGCTCTGCGGCTGGCGCAGGTCGTGGACGGCTACGCGACCGGCTTCGACCCGGAGACGCGGCTCTACGAGCAGTTCGCCGGGTTCTACGAGATGGACGACGTGCCGGTCGAGAAGCTCCGCCCGCGGCCGATGGCGGCCGACCTGCTGCTCGGCCGCGACGTGACGCTGGTCGCAAGGTGATCAAGCAGGCCGACGTCGTGATGCTCTGCCACGTGCTGGCCGACGAGATCGACGAGGTCACGACGCGCGCCAACTACGACTACTACGAGCCGATCACCTGCCACGGCAGCTCGCTGAGCCCGGGCATCCACGCGGCCGTCGCGGCGCGGCTGCACGACGTCGCCGAGGCCCGAGCTACTTCACGATGGCCGCGGCGATCGACCTCGCCGACAACATGGGCAACGCGGCCGCCGGCCTGCACATGGCCACCATGGGTGGCCTGTGGCAGGCCGCCGTCATGGGCTTCTGCGGCGTCATGCGCCGCGGCGAGGCGCTGCGCTTCGACCCGCAACTGCCGAAGGCCTGGAAGCGGGTCCGCATGCCCCTGCGGTTCCGCGGCGCGCGGCTCGCGTCTCGACATCCGCGCGCGGAAGGACGGGGTCGACGTGGGTATAACCGTCGAGGAGGCGCCGGTGACGCTGCAGCTCGACGGAGTGGACCGCGAGCTCGCGGTCGGCGCGCACACCCTGCGCCGCAAGCGACGGAGCGACCTGGCAGGTGGACGAAGGATGACGCTGCTCATAGCCGTAGCCGACGCCGAGGCCGACCGCGAGGTCGTCGCCAGCGCCCGCGCGCTCGCCGCGGCCGCCCGCTGGGACGTGCGCGCGGTGCACGTGCGTGAGCCCGGCGTCCCGAGCCCGGCAGCGCCGACCTCGAAGGCCTCGACCTCACGGCCATCGAGGGCGACCCGGTCGAGGCCCTGAGCCGGCTGGTCGGCGGGACGGCCGTGGACGCGGTCGCCTTCGGCCTGAGCTGCTCGTGCGGCGAGGGGCCGGCCGCGTCCGGCATGGGCCACGTGGCGGAGGCGCTGCTGAACGGCCACGTGGCGCCGGTGCTGCTGGTGCGCCCCGGCATGCGCGCCGTCGCCGGCCTCAAGCGCCTGGTCGTCCCGCTCGAGGGCAGCCCCTCGGTCTCCGCGGCGATGCGCGCCGCCGACGACGCGCTCTGCGCCCGTGGCCGCGAGATCGTGATGCTGCACGTCGTCACCGGGGACACGCCCGCGGAGATCGGCAGCATGCCGGCGCCGCGCATGATGGACCAGGAGCACTACGAGTGGAGGGCGTGGCAGGACGAGTTCACCATGCGCTTCTCCAGTGCCCCGAGGGCGGGCGGCACCGGGTGGCGGTCCGGGTGGGCGAGCCGGCGGCGGTCATCGCCGAGGAGGCCGGGAAGAACGGCGCCGAGCTCATCGTGCTCTCGTGGAACGGGAGCTTCGAGAGCGGGCACGGCGCCGTGATCAAGGAGCTCATCGTCACGGCGCCGTGCCCGCTGCTCCTCGTCCCCAGCGACCCGCTGAGGCCGCCTGACGCTCCGCCGCGCCGGGCTCCGCTCAGCCGCGCCCGGGGCGCGCCGCTTCGGGCCGGCCGGCTGTGCGCCGCCCGGCCAGCACCGCGGGCCTCCTGCCGAACGCCAGATCAGCACGGCCCCGATGACCATGCTGACGATGCTCACCCACTGCGGCTGCGTGAGGTGCCGAACCAGATGGGGTTGCCGCGCACGAACTCGACCAGCAGGCGCTCGACACCCGAGAGGACCAGGAACCAGCCGAACGTCCACCAGCCGGACTTGTCGTAGCGGGTGGCCAGCCGCCAGAGGATCCAGACCACGAAGCTCATGGCGATGACCTCGTAGATGGGCGTGGGCTGGACGCGGACGCCGGGCGGGGTGGGCACGGTGCCGTTCGGGATAGCCCATCGCCCAGGGCAGCGTGCTGACCTTGCCGTAGTCGCCGTCGCCGGCGAGCTGGCAGCCGATGCGGCCGATGAGGTACCCGAAGGCGGTGGCCGGGCCATGGCGTTGGCGATGACGTCGAGCGGATAGCGGCGGACCAGCGTCCAGCCGACGACCCCGAGGAAGCCGCCGATGAGGCCGCCGTACCAGACGAACCCGGCGCCGCCGAAGGCAACGTGCCAGAAGTCCGCCTTGATCGGGGCGTAGTTCTCGATGAGGTAGTAGATGCGGGCGACGACGAAGCCGCCCACGCCCGCCGCGACGATGAGCTCGTAGGCGAACTCTCGGGCACGCCGCGGCGGCGCACCAGCGGCCGCACGATGGTGAGGCCGGGCACGATGAGCGCCAGCGCGGCCATGAGGCCGAAGCTGTAGAAGCGGAAGTCGCCTATCTGGAAGAGGATGGGTCGCATGCGTCACGCCAGTCTAGGAGGGGTTCCCGCGCGGGTGGCTACCTCGAGCGCGGGCGGGCCGGCGACGGCGCCGCCCGCCAGCTCTCTGCGAGCGCCGGGTCCACGCAGCCGTTGTAGGGTGAAACGGCGTTCGCTGCGCCGGCCGCGGCGGCCAGGCGTAGCGCCGCGGCCACACCCTCCCCGCGCTGCAGCGCGAGGGTGAGCCCGGCCGAGAAGCAGTCGCCCGAGCCGACGGGGTTCACGGCGCGGACCGGCGGTGTGGCGACCTGCCACTCCTCGCCGCCGAGCACGCCGGCGGCTCCGGCGGCGCCCAGGGTGAGCACGGCGGCGGCGGCTCCGGCGGCGCACAGCCGCCGCGCCAGCTCGAGTCCCTCGGCCACCAGCTCGGCTGGCGGCCGTGCCTTCGTCGTCGCAGTGCGCCGCCGTCGCGCCGACGGCGCTGCAGGCCTCGGCGACGTTGACCTTGACGAGGTCCGGCCGCTCGGCCAGGGCGCCGGCCAGCTGCACGCCGGTCGCGTCGACCAGCACCTTGTAGCCGGCGGCGCGGGCGGAGAGGAGGAGCGCGGCGTAGAAGCCGGGCGAGACGCCCGGCGGCGCCGCGCCGGTGACGACGGCCCACTCGCCCGGGGCGGCCGGGCGGCGGCCGGCGAGGTCCGCGAGCGCCCGCTCGGCGCTCGCGCCGACCGCCGGCCCGGCCTCGTACAGGCGCGTGACGGACCCGTCGTCCCCGAGGACGACGGTCGAGGCGCGCGCCTCGCCGTCCGTGGCGACCACCTCGAGCTCGAGCCCCTCGTCGCGCGCGAGCTCGACGATCATCTCTCCGCGCGGCCGGCGGCGAAGCCCGTCAGCAGCCCTGCTCCGCCAGGGCCTGGTCGCGCGCAGCACGTTGGCGCCCTTGCCGCCGGCCTGCGTGCGCAGCTACGCGGCAGCGGCTCATCCCGCCGGGTCGCACCCGGTCGGTGGCGAGCATCCGGTCGATGGCGAGGTTGGGGCAGACGACGAGGGTCATAGGGGTCTCATGGTACACGCGCGGCCCGGCGCGTGCGCGGCGGCGGTATGATGGCCGCGTCGTCGGGGCGGGGGGAGATGCACGCAGGGGCGGTCAGGGGGAGCGCGACCAGACGGAGAGGCGCGCGCCGCGCGGGAGCGCTCGCCGCCGCCCTGGCGGCGTGCCTCGCGCTCCCGTTCCTGCTCGGCTCCTGCAGTCTGCCGGGCGCCTCGGAAGACACCGGCGCCGGCGCGGAGCGGGCGCGCACGCTCGAGCTCGCGCGCCACGAGTTCGCGCAGGCCGCGGAGGCGCTGCGCGACCGCGACCGCGCCGGCTTCCTCCGGTGGCTTCCCGGCGACGCCACCGCATCCTCGGCCGCTGCCCGGCGTGGCCTCGCCCAGGTCTACGACACGCTCTCGGGGCTGCCGTGGCGACCGTTCACCTTCGCCGTCACGCCGCTCGACCAGGCCACGGGCGTCTACCGCGTCGTCGGCAGCGGACAGCTGGGCGACGCGGGGCCGACGGACCGGCTCGCGGTGGTGAGGTACCTTGGCGCTCTCGGGCGCCGCCGACGGCGCGGTGGTCGCCGCGGACCGGACCCCGGAGGACCTGCGGCGCCGGTACCTGATGGCGCTGCACGACCCGTCGTGCTGCAGCGCCCCGGACTCATCGTCCTCGCCGACCGCTGGGCGCGCGGCCGCGCGCGGACCGTGCTCGCCGCGGCCGACCGGCCCGTCCCCGCCTCGTGACCCTGGGGGTGGACACCAGCCCGACCGTGGTCATCACGGTCTACGGGTCGGCGGAGGACGTGCGCGACGCCCGGCGATCGAGGCCGCCACTCCGCGGCTGGTCTACTTCTCCTACCCGCCGCTGCGCGTGGCGAAGAAGAGCTGGGACGTCTGGGACGTCGGCGTCATGGGGCCGTGGCTGCGTGATCCCGGCATCTCGACCGGCGCGGTGCTGACCCACGAGCTGGCGCACGCATACACGATCCGCTGGTTCGGCGGCAGCGAGCGGCCCCCGGGCTCTGCTGGCCGAGGGCTCGCCGAGGCGGCCGAGGGCGCGTTCGTCACCCCGGCGCTGCGCGAGGAGGTGGCCACGGGCGACCAGCTCTGGCCGCTGCCCGAGTCGTTCGGGGTGCAGGACGTGTGGGACGGCGCGACGGCGAGGCCGTGAGCCTCGGGTACGACGTGGGCGGTCGCCCGTCCGACTACGTCGTCTCGCGTGGGGACCCGCGCGCCTGCGGCCTTCGTCGAGGCGGTCGCGGCGGCCGAGCCGACGGAGGCGGGCATGGACGCCGCGCTCGGCAAGGCGCTCGGCGTGGACTGGCGGCGGTTCTACGCCGGCTGGCGCCGCTACGTGCTCGGCGGGGGCTGAGCCGCACCGCGGGAGCCCTCGGGGCCTGCAGGCGGCCGGGCCGCGGCGCGGGCGCTACACTGACATGGCTCAGGTCTCCGGCAGGACTCGTCCCCTGCTCATCCTCGCCGCCGCCGGTGCTCGCGGTGGCCGTCGTCGTGCTCGTCGTGGTCGGCACGGTGCTGCCGCTGACGGCCGGCGACGAGGCGCCGCCGGGGCCGCGCGCCCGTTGCCGGGAGCGCGCTCTCACGGCGCGCGAGATGCAGGCGGCCGCCGGGCGCGCGACGCAGGCGCTCCGCGCCCGTGACGCCGCCGCCTGGGCCGCCGCGCTGCCCGCCCCGGCCGCGCGCGGCGGTCGGTGGACAGCCTGTACCGGCACCTCGTGCGGCTGCCGTGGACGAGCGTCCGCATCGTCTCCGAGCCGGTCGAGGGCATCCCGGCCGGTTCTACATCGGCGCCGTAGGCGAGCTCGCCGGTACTGACCCGCCGGACCGGATCATGGCGCGCCGCGTGTACGACGCGTGGCGCGCGACGGCCGGCCGGTCCTGCGGGCCGACGTCACCCCAAGGACATCCGGGGGCAGCAGGTCATGGCGTTCGAGAGGCCGGTCGTGATCCGCCGCAACGGGCTGGTGGTGATCGCCGACAAGGCCGAGCAGGCCGCCGCCGAGGAGCTGGCGCGTGCCGGCGGCCCGGCCCGCGACCGGCTGAAGCTGCTCGGCCTCACCTCGCGCAGAGCCGGTCGTCGTCTACTACTACGCCTCGCGGAGCCAGATGCTGCGCTCGCTCGGCGACGACCCCGGGCGAGGCCCGCGTGCGCTTCTTCTCCCCCGCCGGTCCACCTCGACCACGAGAAGACGTGGACGCGCGACGTCGGCGTGCTCGGGCCTGCGCTGGCCGGCAACGAGTCGTGGACGCCGCAGATGCTGGCGCACGAGCTGACGCACGCCTACACGACAGCTGGTTCGCGGCGCGAAGCACGCGCCGACCCTGCTCGCGGAGGGGCTGGGGACCGCGGTGGAGGGCGGCCGCACGTTCCAGCCGCTGCGCGACGACCTGGCCGCCGCGGCGTCGAGCTTCCCGCTCGAGAAGGCGCTGCGGGCGAAGAGCCTGTGGAAGGGCAACGCGACCGCCAGAGTGCGGCTGGCATACCTGGAGGGCGCCTCGCTGGTCCTGTACGTGATGGACCACTGGGACCTGCGCCACCTCAAGGAGTTCGTGCACGCCGTGAGCGACTCCGATCTGACCGGCAAGGGGCTCGACGCCGCGGCGCGGCAGAGCCTGGATGTGAGCTGGGACGAGCTGCGCTCGGGTGGGAGTCCTACGTGCAGACGCTGCCGTGAGGCGGCGCGTGGGCGGGGCCGGCTGCGCCCGCCCGCCGCCTCAGACCGGCGTCTCGCTGAGGTCGACGACGCCGCGGCGGACCACCCGCTGGCAGGCCGCGACGACCTTCTCGTCGTAGAGCCGGCCGGCGCCCCAGCCGATCTCGTCCATGGCGGCGCCCACACCCAGCGCCGGCCGGTACGGCCGGTGCGACGCCATCGCCTCGACCACGTCGGCCACCGCCAGGATCCGCGCGGTGAGCATGATGTCGTCACCGCGCAGCCCGCCCGGATAGCCGGAGCCGTCGAGGCGCTCGTGGTGCTGGAGCACGGTCGCGGCCACCGGCTGCTCGAAGGCGATGCTCTCGAGCACCCCGTGGCCGACCTCCACGTGCGTCTGGATGAGGCTGTACTCCCACTCCGAGAGCCGCCGCGGCATGGTGAGGATCTCGGCGGGTACCGCCACCTTGCCCACGTCGTGCACCGAGGCGGCGTGACTCAGGCCGCTGACCACGTCCTCGGGCAGGCCGAGCTCCTCCGCGATGGCGACACGAGCTCGGCGACCCGCCGCTCGTGCCCCGCCGTGTACGGGTCGCGGATGGCGACGATGGCGCCCATGGAGGCGACGGTCGCGCCCAGCGCCTCACGCAGCTGGGCCTGGCTGGCGATGAGGGCGTCCTGGCTGCGCCGCCGCTCGGTGACGTCGACTCCGGCGGCGATGAGCGCCACCACGGTGCCCTCGGGGCCGAGCACCGGGGTCACCGACATGTCGAACCAGGGCGTCTGCCCGTCGATGGTGACCAGCCGCCGCTCGATACGATAGGGCGTGCCTTCGCCGTCCAGCGCGCCGGAGATGCGGCGCAGCATGTCGGCGCGCTCGTCCGCGACCGTGATGTCGCGGATCGTCATCCGCCTGAGGTCCTCGGGCGGGTAGCCCAGGGCCTTCTGGAAGGACCGGTTCCAGCGCCGGAACGCGCCGCGTGTGTCGAGCACGGCCATGGGGATGCCGGCGAGATCGAACACGGCCTGCATCTCCGCCTCCGCGCGCGCAGCGCCTCTTCGGCGCGGCGCGTCGCCGTGACGTCGTGTAGATCTCCACCACGTCGCCCGTCGGGAGGCGGAACAGGTAGTCGTCGTACTGCCGCGCCGCTGACCGCCGTACTGGCTCGTCGTCGACGCGCTCCGGGTCGCCGGTGCGCCACACGCGCCACAGCACCTGAAGCGGATCCCACTCGGCCATCGGTGGCCAGATGTCGCCCAGACGGCGGCCGAGGACGTCCTCCCGCCGCAGTCCGTCCATGCGAGGGCGGTGCGGTTGATGTCCTTGAGGACGTAGTCGTCTGGCGACCTGCCGCCGCCGCGCACCTCGTACACGGCGCAGCCGCTCGGCATGGTGTCGAAGAGGCCGCGCAGCAGGGCCTCGCGCGAGCGCAGGGCCTCGCGGGTCTCCACGGTCGTCGGTGACGTCGAACTCCACGCCCACGATGCCGCCGGCCTGACCGGCGAGGTCGGCGTACACCGACCGGTGGAGCTCGACCTGCCGGATGCCGCGGTCCGCGTACCAGCCGAGCGCGGCGCGCGAGTCCGGCCGCCCGCTTCGAGCAGCCTGACGTCGTGCTCGCGGATACTCTCCGCGACCTCCGCGGGGAAGACGTCCGTCGCGGTCCTGCCCAGGATGTCCTGGCGCTCCTTGCCCGCGCCCTCGGCGAACGCCTTGTTGACCACGAGATACCGGCCCTCGGAGTCCTTGTGGTAGATCGGCGTGGGCACGGCGTCGAGCACCTGCTGCAGGTAGTGCGCGTGCTCCTCCGCCTGGACCTCCACGTGCACGCTGCGCGAGATGTCGCGCATCATGTGGACCGAGCCGACGAGCGCCCCGCCGTCGTCCTTGAGCGGGGCGCACAGCACCTCGAAGACGCCCCTGCCGGCGAGCTCGACGATGTCGCGCACCGGCTGCTCCGGGGTCGGCCCAGCATCCGCGCGTGCGGGCAGTCGAGGACGGGCGTCTCGGAGCCGTGGAGGACCTCGTGGCACCTGCGGCCGACGAGGTCTGCCGGCTCGACGCCGAGGGCGTCGGCCATGGTCCTGTTGACCCGGCGGATGACGCAGTCGGTGTCGATGAGCGCGATCCAGTCGGGGGCGACGTCGAACGCTGCGTCGGGTGAGAACGCGTCGGTGGAGCGCACGGTCTCTGGCCGTGTGTCGTCCGTGGTGGTGCCCCTCTCCCTCTTCGCAGGGGCCCGATCCCTGCGATGGTGCCAGTATGCCCTACTCTATGGAGGTACGGGAACCCTCAGATCCCCCCGGTGTCGCCAGCGCTGGCGACGAGGCGTGCGTACCCCCGTAAGGTTGCGGCCGTGGCCCGGCGGGGGTACACCCTAAGCAGCAGCGCTACCCAAAGGAGACCTGCATGCGCTCGAGACTCCTCATCCTCATCTCGCTCGTCGTCCTCGCCGCCGTGGCCCTCGTCATCGGCGTCGCGGTCGCCGGAGCGGGGCAGTCCGATCCGCTCCCCGCCGTGACGGCGCCGGAGCTTCTCGCGAAGATGGCGCAGGCCAACGGCGTCACGGACGTCAGCGGCGAGATCGCCTGGCACAACGGGCTCTTCGGTGACCTCTCGCAGGCGAGCGGCATGGCGCACATGCCGGCGCAGTCGCCGCTCACCAGCAGCGGCTCCGGGCGCATCTGGGTGAGCGCCGCCGGCACGCGCATCGAGTCACAGGGCAGCGGGGGCGACCAGGTGGTCGTCGTCGACAAGGCGCAGCGCACCGCGTGGGTCTACGACTACGCCGCGAACACGGCGAAGCAGGTCGTCGTCACCGGGTCGGCGCCGGCGGAGACCGCGTCTCCGGCGCCCAGCGCCACCATGCTCACTCCCGAGGCGATCGCCCTGTACCTGCAGCGGCTCACCGCGCTCACAACTGTGGAGGTCGCCGGGCAGACCAAGGTCGCCGGCCGAGACACCTATCAGTTGCGGTTCACGCCGGCCTCCAGGACACCGCCCTGGGCTACGTGCAGGCGGCCATCGACGGCAAGACCATGCTGCCGCTGCAGCTCGAGATCTACGCCAAGGGCGGGACCACCCCGGTCATCAAGTTCGGGTTCACGAGTGTGAGCTACGACTCGATCGACCCGTCGACGTTCGCGTTCACCCCGCCGCAGGGCGCCAAGGTCACCACCAAGACCGTGAACGCCGACAAGATGCGCGCCGAGCTGCAGAAGGCCGGGACGCGCGCACGCAGGGCGCACAGCCCACCGAGAAGCAGATGGCCGGCGCGATGCAGGCGGTGCAGGGCGCGCTGCTCACGCGCGGCCAGGTCGCCGAGCTGGTGCCGTACGAGCTTGCCTACGCACGGGACTACACCGCGCGGCCGTACCAGTGGGGCGCGGTGCTCGGCTCGGCCGGCCCGCTCGCGGCGGACGGGTCGCCGCTGCTGCAGGCGATCGGCGCGGCCACCGGGATGGACTTGAAGGCGATGACGCGCACCGGCAGGGTCGGACGCGCAGAGCGCCACGTCGAGCCCGGCCAGCGTGCTGCTGTACGGCCAGGGCCTGGGCACCATCGCCCTGGCCCAGACGAAGACCACTCCCGAGCTCGAGAAGCAGCTCAAGCAGGCCGGGCAGGCCTCGCAGATCCTCGGCTCGGCCACGGTGAACGGCGCCAAGGCGCTCGAGGTCGGCACGCCGCTGGGCGGCGTCATCGTGTGGCAGCAGGGCGGCACCACACTGGTCGCCGGCGGCATGGTGCCGATGAGCGACCTGGAGGCGTTCGCGAGCTCCGTCCGTTGATGTGGACAGTAGCGTGACGCAGGACGTCGCTGAGGCGCAGAAGCAGAGTGGACCGGAGGGGGCGCGGCCCGGGCAGCAGAGCTGCGACGGCCGCGCCCCCATCCTGACCACGCACGCCCTGACCAAGCAGTTCGGCGGTCTGCGCGCCGTCGACGGTCTCGACATGACCGTCTGCAAGGGCGACATCTTCGGCTTTCTCGGCCCCAACGGCGCCGGCAAGACCACCGTCATCCGGCTGGTCCTCGGCCTGATCCACCCCACGAGCGGCTACGCCGAGGTGTGCGGGCACCGTGTGCCGGGCGAACTGCAGGGCGCGCTCCGCCACGTCGGCGGGTTCGTGGACGACCCGACCTTCTACCCGCTGATGAGCGCCCGCCGGAACCTGCGCCTGCTGGGCAGCATGACCGGCCCGGTGAGCGAGGAGCGCGTCGACGAGGTGCTGGAGATCGTCGCGCTCAGCGACCGGGCGGAGGACCGCGTCGGCGGGTTCAGCCACGGCATGAAGCAGCGCCTCGGCATCGCGCAGGCGCTGCTGCACAGCCCGGAGCTCATCGTGCTCGACGAGCCGACCAGCGGCCTCGACCCGCGCGGCATGAAGGACGTGCGCGAGCTCATCCGCGAGCTCGGCGCCGCCGGGACCACCGTCTTCCTGAGCTCGCACCTGCTGCACGAGGTGGAGCAGGTGTGCACGCGCGCCGTGATCATCAACAAGGGCCGCGTCGTGGTGCAGGGCCCGGTCAGCGAGCTGAGACCCCAGAACGACGCGATCAAGGTGCTCACCGGCGATCAGGGCCGCGCCGCCGAGGTGCTGCGCGGCCAGTTCGGCGCCGGCGGCGTCAAGGAGGACGAGGAGTACCTCGTCGTCGCGGCCGACCAGGACGCCGTGCCCGAGATGGTCCGCCGCCTGGTCGCGGACGGCGTCGAGGTGCGCGCGGTCGTGCCGGCGTCGGAGCAGGGGCTCGAGGACTTCTTCCTCGAGCTCACCTACGACGCCGGTGAGCCGCGCGCCAAGAAGCGCTCCGGTCTCGCGCGGCTGCTCCGGGGAGGCAAGCGATGAGCGCCGTGCCCGGACCGGCCGGGACGGGAGCGCCGACCGCCGCCGACCCCGTCGGAGCACGCCCACGGCAGCACCGGCGCCGGCATGCGCGGGCACCGCTGGGGCCCGCTTCGCCGCGAGTGGGTCAAGCTGCTGTTCCAGCGCCGCAGCTACCTCATCTGGGGCGGCGCCTTCGTCATCCCGTTCCTCATCGCGCTCGCGTTCTACCTCACGCGCAACGACCAGGGTGGCGGGGGTGGTCCCGTCTTCATGGAGCGGATCACGTCGAACGGGATGTTCGTCACCCTCGGCTCGCTCACCGTGCTCATCCCGTTCCTCCTGCCGATGGCCGCGGCCATGGTGGCCGGCTACATGATCGCCGGCGAGGCGGAGCTGGGGACGCTGCGCATCGTCCTGCTGCGGCCCACGCGGCGCGGCGCGTTCCTCCTCTCCAAGTGGACGATGGCGATGGTGTACCTGGCCGTCGGGTTCGGCTTCATGATCGCCGGCGGCTTGCTGTTCGGCGGCATCTTCTTCGGCCTGCACCCCTTGGTCACGCTCTCGGGGAGTACGGTCGGCGTCTGGCACGGCCTCGGGCTGATCCTGCTGAGCTGCCTGTACGCGCTCGCCGCCATGTCGTGCGTCGTCTCCCTGGCGCTGCTCTTCAGCACCATCACCGACTCGAGCCTCACGGCGCTCATCGCGACCATCGTCATCTACATCGTGATCACGGTGCTCATCCAGTTCAGCTACTTCGACTGGCTGCGGCCCTGGGTGTTCCCGCAGTACCTCACGGAGTTCCTCAACTTCTTCCGGGATCCCATCTACTGGCGGCCCATCCTGAAGGGCCTGGGGGTCTTCGCGCTGTGGAGCGGCGTGCTCACGTTCGCCGCGTATCTGGTGTTCCGGCGCAAGGACGTGCTGTCGTAGGGTAAGAGACGGTATGTCCGTGCTCGTCAAAGCCAGCGTGGCCCTGTTCCTGGCGGCCGAGGTCGCCATCGTGGTCGCCGTGGGCGAAGACGGGCTGTGGCTGAGCGGCCTGGGCGGTCGCGGCGCGGGCGTGGTGGGGTGGCGTACCTCGTGCGGCGTCATCCCGCGGCGCGCTGGCGCTCTCGGCCGCGCTGGTGGCGGGTGCGTGCTCTTCGCGGTCGAGCTCGGTCTCTTCTTCGTCCCGGCCGCCGGCGTGCTGCTGGCGGCGGCGGTGGCGGAACACCGTCACAGACGCCCATCACAGAACCACGGCGGGACTCCCCTCACGCAGGCAGGTGATGAGATGACGATGCGGGCGATGCAGCTGGCGGCGCCGGCTCCCGCGGCGGAGGCGCCGCTCCGGCTCGTCGAGCTCCCGGTGCCCGAGCCGGGTCCCGGCCAGGTCCTCCTGCGGGTGCTGGCCTGCGGCGTCTGCCGCACCGACCTGCACATCCTGGAGGGCGAGCTGCCGCCGCACCGCTCGCCCGTGGTCCCCGGGCACCAGATCGTCGGTGAAGTGGTCGCGCTCGGCGAGGGCGCCGGGCTGGTCCCGCCGGGCGGCGAGCCCGGCGCGGCTCCGCTCGCCGCCGGCGACCGCGTCGGCGTGCCCTGGCTGCACCAGACCGACGAGAGCTGCCGGTTCTGCCGCACGGGCCGCGAGAACCTGTGCGAGCACGCGCTCTTCACCGGCTGGGACGTGGACGGCGGCTTCGCCGAGTACACGCTGGCGCCGGCCGGGTTCGTCTACCGTCTGCCGGCCGGCATGACCGCCATAGCGGCGGCTCCGCTGCTGTGCGCCGGCATCATCGGCTACCGCTGCCTGCGCCTGGTCGGCATCGTCGGCGACGACGCCGGCCTGCCGGATGCGGCCTCGGCCGGCCCGGTCGCCGAGCCGGGTGCGAAGCGCCTCGCCATCTACGGCTTCGGCTCGGCTGCCTCGCTCTGCACCCAGGTCGCCGTCTGGCGCGGCTGGGAGGTCTACGGCATCGCGCGCGACGAGGAGCACCGCGCCATGGCCCGCGAGCTGGGCGCGGTGTGGGCCGGCGAGACGGGCGACGACCCCGGCGTGCTCTACGACGCCGCGATCGTCTTCGCGCCGGCCGGCGAGCTCGCCGTCGACGCCCTGCGCCGCCTCGACAAGGGTGGCATCGTCGCGCTGGGCGGGATCTACAGCTCGCCCATCCCGCCCATCGAGTACCCGTGGATCTACCACGAGCGCGTGGTGCGCAGCGTCGCCAACTCGACCCGTCAGGACGCGCGCGAGCTGCTGCGCGACGCGGCCGCCATCCCCATCGTGAGCCGCGTGCAGGAGTACGAGCTCGAGCAGGCCAACGAGGCGCTGCTCGACCTCAAGGAGGACCGGGTGCGCGGCTCCGCCGTGCTGCGGGTCGCCGCGGACTGACCTCCTCGGCGCTCCCCGGCCGGGGCGCGCCCAGTGGTCGCCGGCGCGATCCCGTGCGGTTGCGGTCCGCGCGTCCGGTTGTCTACCCTTGCGTTCCCGCGACGGACGACCGAGATCGAGGAGGCACAGTGGCCGACGTCCTCATGTACAAGACCCTGTTCTGTCCCTTCTGCAACATGGCCGGAGCCCTGTTGAGCAGGAAGGGAGTGACGTGGCGTGAGATCGACGTCACCCACGACGCCGCACTCCGTCAGGAGATGGAGGAGCGGTCCGGCCGGCGGACGGTGCCCCAGATCCTGATAGACGATCGCAGTGTGGGGGGATACGACGACCTCGCGCGGCTCGACCGCGCCGGTGAGCTCGACCTCCTGCTGGGACTCACCTGAGGCCTCCGGATCCTTCGTGACTCGCGCGGGTCACGCCCGCGCCGGTCAGTAGCCTCAGATGCAGTCGAACAGGGCGTAGTCGTCGGACCCGGCCGCGGACTGGCCGCCGCAGGCGCCGCCGGCCCCGCCGCAGGCGTCGCCGGCCGCGAGCTCCTCGAGCATCGGTCGCACCAGATCGCAGTACGGGAACGGCGCGGCGTAGCCGGCGCGAGCGTCGTGCGCCCGCGCGGCGTAGTGCGCCTGCACCCAGCACTCACCGCCACATGCGTCGGCGACGGGACAGGCGAAGCACTCGGCTCGGTCGCGGGCGCGCGCGGCGCGCAGCAGCCGCAGGCTGCTGGACGTGCGCCAGATCGTCTCCAGCGGCTGCTCGCGCAGCGAGCCGGCCACAAAGGCGGGGTCGCCGGCAGTGATCACGCAGGCGTGCACGCGGCCGGCCGGGTCGATCGAGAGATCGCGGCAGCCGGCCGCGCACAGGTCGTTGCGCCTGCCGATGCGCCGCTGCCAGCCGGACAGGTTGTCGACCGTGAGGCCGATGTCGGCCGCGACCTCGAGCAGCGCACGGACGGCGGCCAGCAACTCCTCGCCGGTGGGGACGAGGTCGTCGGCCTCCGCACCCGTCATGCCCCGCTGGTGCGGCAGGATGAGGTGGAGCCGGCTGAGCCCGGCGGCGCGCAGCTCGCGCGCGAGCTGCGGCAGTCCGGGCAGCGCCGGCCGCACCAGCACTGTGTTCGCGACAGGTTCCAGGCCCACCGCGAGCAGGTTCGCGACCGAGGCCATGACGTCGTCGTAGCTGCCCTCACCGCGGAGCCCGTCGTTCACGTCGCGCGGCCCGTCGATGCTGGCCAGCGGCTTGAGCAGGCCTCGCCCGGCGCGGCCGAGCTCGCGGGCCTGAGGCAGGTCGATGCGGCTGTTGAAGAAGAACCGCGCCTTGGCCCCGTGCCGCCCGGTGATGTGCTCCAGGAGTTGCACGAAGTCGTCGCGGACCAGCGGGTCGCCGCCGATGAACACGAAGCTGCGCGCCCCGAGCGCGACGCACTCGTCGATGGCGGCGCGCCACTCGGCGGTCGTCAGCTCCCCGTCGGCCACGGCCGCGCCGTCGTAGCAGTGCCTGCAGGCGCGGCCGCAGCGGTGGGTCACGTGCAGGTAGATCTCTCGCAGGCCGCCGGCCGGGTCACCGCGCAGCGGGGCGTGGCCCTCGAGCCGGTCGAGCACGCCGAGGTCGGCGGGCTCGTCGACGTCCATCCAGAGCGGGAGCTGCGCGGTCCGCAGTCCTGTGGCCTGCGCCGCGTGCAGCGTGTGCTCGAGCAGGCCGCCGGTGCTCATGGGTGAGGCCGCCAGCAGGCTCATGAGTGTCTCGCGCTCGGCCTCCCAGGCATGCCGGGCCACTCCGATGAGGTAGTAGCCGCCGTCGGCCGCCGGCCCCAGCACGAGGTCGGCAGAGTCGAGCTCCGCGAACGCCTGCTCCAGGTACTCGGGCGGCAGAGCGGGGCTGTCACTGTTCACGACGACCACGGAGCCGGCGTCGCCGGCGAACTGCTCGGCGAACACGCTGGCCAGCCGCTCGCCGAGCCCGCCGCCCCGCTGTCCGACCCGCAGCCAGCGGCGGCTGCGACCCTCGAGAGCGTCCGCGGTCGGGCGCCCGGCCGGAGCGCCGGCCGTGACCAGGTCCGCCGGCGTACCTCCCGGGGCCTCGGCCAGCACGAGTTGCGCCCCACGCACCAGTTCGGCCGCGTCGAGCGTGCCGCGCAGCAGGCGCTCGTACACGGCGAGGGCGCCTTCGTCTCCCAGCGCGGTGGCCAGCCGGGTCTTGACGGCGCCGCGCACCAGCGGCCGCGCCATGACGACGATGGTCCGGTCGCTCATCGCTGTGGCCCCTTCTGCATCGGCTCAGTATGGCGAGGCAAACGAAGGGCTACAATCCCGCCGCGCGCCGTCTTCGCCGCGAGCGGCAGCGACTCGACGAGCGGGCCGGCCATCCCGATCAGGAGCGGCAGCCACAGGCCGGCGGCCAGGCCCAGGGCGAGCGGGGTGAGCCAGTACCACGCGTGCACGACCGGCAGGCACAGGATGAGCAGAGTGGACGTCCAGGCGAACGCCTCCGCCGTCTTCTCGCGGCCCCTGAAGCTGCCGGCGAGCCAGATCGCCCCGCCCACGAAGAGGGCCAGCGAGAGCCAACGAGCAGCCTCGCGCGTGGTGACCATGGCGAGCAAGGAGAAGAGGAGCGAACCCCCGGTCCAGCCGCGGCCACTCTCGAGCAGGGAGCCCAGGGAACCGCCGGTGAGCAGGTACGGCACGTAGGGAAGGACGAACGCGGGGACGAAGCCGGCGAGAAAGCGGACCGGCGAGGCCCGACCGCCCAGCAGCGCCGGCACGAGAAGCCCGAGCGGCGTGACCTTGAGCGCGGCGGCCAGACCGAGCGCCACGCCGGCCCAGCCGTCGCGCCTGCGCACGAGCAGGGCGGCGGCGAGCACGCAGAACAGCATCGCCGGCGCCTCCGCGTGCGCCGATTCCCACGTCTGCACGATGACCGCGGGGCAGAGCAGGTACAGCACAGTCGCCCGCGTGCGGAGCTTCTTCGTCGCCAGGAGCCAGACCGCGGCCGCGGTGGCCAGGTCGAACGCGCCGAAGACGAGCTTGAAGAGGATGACCTCGGCGCGCGGCTGGGGCGCGTCGGCGGGGACGTCACCGGGGCGGATCGGACTGGTGCCGGCCGGCTCCACGAGGACCCCGCGGCCGGCCGCGCGCGACGCCTCCGCCACCCCCAGGAACATCGCCTGCGTCAGCGGCGGGTAGATGCTGCGCAGTTCCTCGTGGTTGATCAGGGCACGCCCGGAGTAGCGCACGCGGTCGAGCGGGTGCTCGTAGGGCCGGTACTTGTAGGGATTGATGCCGGCCGCCTGCACGCGCCCGTCCCAGACGTAACGGTGGTAGTCATCACTCAGGCTCGGCACGACGGGGAGGAAGATGAGGCGAAGGAGGACGGCGGCGAGGATCGCTGCGCGCAGCGGCAGGCTCGCCGCCGCCGTGGCCAGAAGCGCGAAACCCGCCCCGGCGAGTACGTAGAATGCGGTGAACCGCGCCGCGTGCACGAGCAGGTCGCCGGAGACGGCGAGTCCGACGAGCCCGGCGGCGACGATGGCCAGACCGAGGTACGCGCGGACCCGTGGCGACTTCAGCAGCTTCATCGCAGCCAGACTACTGCATCGTCGTGCCCGTGCTCGACGAGGCGGAGGCTCTGCCCGCGCTGCTCGCCGAGCTGGACGGCCTCGGCCTGCTCGAGCGGGCGATCTTCGTCGACAACGGCTCGGCCGACGGGAGTGCAGAGCTGATTCTGGCGGCCGGCGCGACCCTGCTGCGCGAGTCGCGCCGCGGCTACGGCTACCCCTGCCTGACGGGCGCCCGTGCGGCCGCGGCCGCGGGCGCCCGCGTGGTCGTCTTCCTCGAGGCCGACGGCACCGACGACCCGGCGCAGTGCCGCTACCTGGCCGGTCCGGTGCTGGCCGGCGTCGCCGACCTCGTCATCGGCTCCCGGCGCCGCGCGGTGCGCGGCGCCTCCGCCGGCCGCATGCCCATCCACCAGCGGCTCGGCAACGACTGGCTCGCGCTCAACCTGTGGCTCTTCTTCGGCCTGCGGCTCAGCGATGACGGCCCGTACCGGGCCGTGCGCCTGGACCTGCTCGAGTCCCTGCGCCTGGAGCAGCGCGCCTACGCGTTCCCGACGGAGATGGCGGTGAAGGCGCGCCTCGCCGGCGCGCGCATCGTCATCCGGGACGTCCGCTACCGCAAGCGCGCCGGCTCGTCCAAGATCGCCGGGACGTGGGCGGGCTCGGCCGCGGCCGTGCGCGACATCTTCTGGTGTCTGTTGCGGCTCGGCCTGTTCGGGTTCCGGCCGCGCGCCGGTCAGTAGACCGGCAGCCGCGGGTGCGGGTCACGCCGCGCCAGCACCGCGTCCAGCCCGAGCGTCCGCCCCGCCTGGGAGATGCTCACCGCCAGCAGGAGCCCCGCCATGATGATGTACGTGCCGGGCCAGTCCTTGGTGCCGGAGGTCGCCACCAGCAGGTTCAGCTGGAAGAGCGCGGCCAGCAGCGCCGAGACCGGAGTGAACAGGCCCAGCACCAGGAAGAGGCCGAAGACCACGAACTCGATGCCGAACTGGCCGTAGGCGAACACGGTCGCGTTGGGGATCATGACCTTGTCGAGCAGGTCGGCGTAGAGGCTCACCTTGGTGGTGTCGGCGTAGTGCTGGACGAAGTCCGCCCAGCCGCTGGGCGAGTAGTAGCCCTTGATGAGGTTGTCCGACCAGACGGCGAGGAAGATGGCGCCCATCATGATGCGCAAGAACGCCATCATGAGTCCTGTCCGTGACTCGCGCGTCGCCCACAGCTTCACGCCGCCCTCCTTGGTCGTCAGAGCCAGCGTACCCCGCGCGGGGCGGGGCGACGCGCGGGGGAGTGTATGGGCGTCAGCCGCCGGCGACCGGCAGCAGCACGTCCACCCGGTCGCCCTCCGCCAGCGGCGTGTCCTGCACCAGGCCGGGCGCCACGTGCTTGCCGTTGAGGGTGACGACGACCAGCAGCCGCTCGCCGTAGAAGATGCGCTGGGTGTACTGAGGCGACTGCGCCGCCACGTCGCGGAGCGCCTCGCCCACGGTCGCCGCGTCACAGGCGTAGTCGCGCGGCGGCTGGGGCGCGGTCAGCGCGGCCGGCAGCCCGACGGTGATGGCTGGCACGGTACCTCCCTGGTCGGTGTGCCTCGGCCGGGATTATGCCACGCCATGCGACCGGTCCTTCGCATCACCATGTCGCATCTTGTCTCCCGGCCGCTTGACGTCGTGAGCAAGCTCGACGACAATGATTCCCGATAAAACTTATCGGGAATCAGTATTTTCGACAGTGGTCCCCGGCAAGAGAACGCGAGGAGTCGCATGAAGGTCTCATCCAAGAGCCGATATGCGTTGATGGCGCTGGTCGAGCTGGACCTGCGCAGCCGCACGGCGGACCGGCCGGTCCGGCTGATCGACCTCGCGCACGAACGGGGGATCCCCGAGCAGTTCCTCGAGCAGCTCTTCGCCGGCCTGCGCCGCGCGGGGCTCGTGACCGGGCACCGCGGCGTGGGAGGCGGGTTCACGTTCGCCCGCCGGCCGGACCGCGTCACGGTCCTCGACGTCGTGCACACGCTCGACGGAGCCTTCGACACCGTGGTGTGCACCCCGGGCGACTGCGCCGTCGAGGAGCGCGAGGCCGCCGGAGCCGTGTGGCTCGCCGCCGGCGACGCCTACGAGAGTGTGCTGGCGCGGACGTCCATCGCAGACCTCGCCGACCGCGAGCTGGAGCAGCGCGCCGGCGCCCCGTTCTACCAGATCTGACCGCCAAGACGACAAAGGAGCAGACAACGTGAAGATCGCAGACGACATCACCGCCCTGATCGGGGGCACGCCGCTCGTGAAGCTGCGCGGCATCTCGGAGAGGACCGGCGCCACCGTCGTCGGCAAGCTCGAGTCGTTCAACCCCGGCGGCAGCGTCAAGGACCGCATCGGGCTCTCGATGATCGACGCGGCGGAGGCGGCCGGGCTCATCTCGCCGGCCAAGACCACCATCATCGAGCCGACCAGCGGCAACACCGGCATCGCCCTCGCCATGGTGGCCGCGGGCCGCGGCTACAGGGTCGTGCTCGCGATGCCCGAGACGATGAGCGTGGAGCGCCGTAACCTGCTGCGCGCGTACGGCGCCGAGCTCGTCCTCACCCCCGGCGCTCAGGGCATGAAGGGCGCCATCGCCAAGGCGGAGGAGCTCGCCAAGGAGACGCCGGACTCGTTCATCCCGCAGCAGTTCGAGAACCCCGCCAACCCCGAGGTGCACCGCCGCACCACGGCCGAAGAGGTCTGGAACGACACCGACGGCCAGGTGGACGTGTTCGTGGCCGGCGTAGGCACCGGCGGCACGGTGACCGGCGTCGGAGAGGTGCTCAAGGAGCGCAAGCCGAGCGTCAGCATCGTCGCCGTCGAGCCGACCGACTCGCCGGTGCTCAGCGGCGGGCAGCCGGGCCCGCACAAGATCCAGGGCATGGGCGCCGGCTTCGTGCCCAAGGTGCTCAACACGCAGGTGTACGACGAGGTCGTCCAGGTGACGAACGAGGAGGCGTTCGCCGCGGCCCGCGAGCTCGCCTCGGAGGGCATCCTCGTCGGCATCTCGGCCGGCGCCAACGCCAGGGCGGCCGAGATCGTGGCGAGCCGTCCGGAGAACAAAGGCAAGCTCATCGTCACCGTGCTGTGCGACACCGGCGAGCGCTACCTCTCCACGGTGCTCTTCGCCGAGCCCGAGCCGGAGGCGGCCGCCATCTGATGGGGTGCGGTAGTCGCGCCGGGACGCTGTGCTTCAGGTTCCCGGCGCGAGCTGCTTGCGCATGTAGATCCGGTCCAGGCCGATCTCGTGCCGGCGTGCGTACTCCACGTACCCGATGCGTTCGTACAGCCCCTGGTTCTCGGTCATGATCTCCTGCGTGTACAGGTAGATGGAGTCGTACCCACGCTCAAGCGCCTTCGCCTCTGCGAGCTCGAGCAGGTGACGGCCTACGCCGGTGCCCTGAGCAGACGGCGCCACGGCGATGTTGTCGAGGAGGAAGCCTTCCGCGGCCTCCTTCACGACGAGCACGGCGACGGCGGCGCCGTCGTGCTCGACGATGGTCACGTCATGCTCGGCGATCAGCTCGCCGTAGTCGTCGCGCATGGGCGCCGGGACCTTGCCGTTGCGGTCGACGTAGTGGCGGTAGGCGGCGATGACACAGGCGGTCGCTCCTGCTGCGTCCGCGGCCGCGGCTGGGCGGGCGACGAATCCTGAGGGGAGTGTCATCTCACCGCCGGCCGGAGGCGTCTAGCGGCCGCTGATGGGATGCAGCAGTTCGGCGACCTGGAAGGCGACGTCGAGTGACTGGCGGGCGTTGAGGCGCGGGTCGACCAGCGACGAGTAGTGGATGCCGAGGTCATGCTCGGAGACCGGCTCGGCGCCGCCGACGCACTCCGTCACGTCGTCGCCGGTGAACTCGAGGTGCACGCCGCCGGGCCACGCGCCTTCGGCCCGGCACACAGCTGAAGAACGCCTCGAGCTCGCTCATGATGTCGTCGAAGCGGCGGGTCTTGATGCCGTCCTTGGTCACCACGCCGTTGCCGTGCATGGGATCGCTCGCCCACACGACCGGATGTCCCGCCTTCTGTACGGCGCGGATGAGCGGCGGGAGCACGGCCTCGATCTTGTCGGCGCCGAGCCGGGCGATGAGCGTGAGCCGCCCGGGGTCGCGCTCCGGGTCGAGGTGTCCGCAGAGCTCGACGAGCTCCTCGGCGCTGGTCCGTGGGCCGAACTTGCAGGCGATGGGGTTGTGCACGCCGGCGAAGAACTCCATGTGGGCGCGGCCGGGGTCGCGGGTGCGCTCGCCGATCCAGAGCAGGTGCGCCGAGCAGTCGTACCACTGGCCGGTGAGGCTGTCGCGGCGGCTGAGGGCCTCCTCGTAGGGCAGGATGAGGCCCTCGTGACTGGTGTAGAGGTCGACCTCGTGCAGCTGGTGCTCGCGCTCGAGGTCGATGCCGCAGGCGGACATGAACCGCAGCGCGTCGTCGATGCCGCGCGCGATGCGCTCGTAGCGCCGGCCCTCCGGCGAGTTGGCGACGAACTCCTGGTTCCACACGTGCACCTGGGTGAGGTCGGCGAACCCGCCCTTGGTGAACGCGCGCAGGAGGTTCAGGCGCGCGGCCGACTGGTGGTAGGCCTGCAGCATGCGCGCCGGGTCGGGCACGCGCGCCGCGGCGTCGGGCGCGTCGTCGTTGACCATGTGGCCGCGGAACGACGGCAGCTCGACGCCGTCCACCACCTCGGTGTCGTTGGAGCGCGGCTTGGCGAACTGGCCGGCCGCGCGGGCCAGCTTGACCACCGGCAGGGCGGCGCCGTAGGTGAGCACCGTCGCCATCTGCAGCATGATCTTGAGGTTGTCGCGGATGCGCGGCGCCGTGAGGTCGCGGAAGCTCTCGGCGCAGTCGCCCGAGTGCAGCAGGAACCCGCGCCCCGCGGAGACCTCGGCCAGGGCGCGGCGCAACTGGCGCGCCTCGCCGGCGAACACGAGCGGCGGCATGGACCTGAGCTCCGCCGTGACCGCGTCGACGACGGCGGGGTCCGGCCAGTTGGGCTGCTGGTCGGCCGTCAGGCGGCGCCAGGAGTCCGGGGACCACTGCGGGCGTGTCTCTGCCGGGGTGTTCATGTCAGTCGGGTCGCCTTCGTGAGATTGGTCGGCGCGGTCAGGCAAGCATGCGCTCGACGGCCTGGAGCGCCTTGAGGCGCGTGTGTTCGGCCACCGTGACCTCGTGGTCGAGCACGTCGTCCCACTCGTCGCTCAGCGTGGCGATGCACTTCTCGAGGGTGGTGCGCTTCATGTTGGGGCAGACGGCCTGGGCGGACGCGGGGATGAACTTCCGGTCCGGATAGAGCCGGCCCAGCCTGTACAGCAACCCGGTCTCGGTGGCGACGACGAACGTCCTGGCGTCGCTCGTCTCCGGGTAGCGCAGCATGCCGGAGGTGCTGGTGACCACGTCGGCGATGTCCAGCACCTCGCGCCGGCTCTCCGGGTGGGCCATGAGGACGCTGCCGGGGTTGCCCGCGCGGATCTGCTCGATCTCCGCCGCGCGGAAGTCGTCGTGCACGTGGCACCAGCCCTGCCACAGGATCATGGTCTCCTCGCGGCCGGTCTGCCGGGCCACGTAGTCGCCGAGGTTCCTGTCCGGCACGAAGATGATCTTCTGGTCCTTGGGGAACCGCTCCACGATCTGGACGGCGTTGGCGCTGGTGCAGCACACGTCGGTCTCGGCCTTGATGTCCGCCGAGGTGTTGACGTAGGCGACCACCACGGCGTCCGGGTGCTGCGCCTTGAGCTCGCGCAGCCCGTGCACGGTGACCATGTCGGCCATGGGGCACCCGGCGCGCTTGTCGGGCATGAGCACGGTCTTCTGGGGCGAGAGGATGTAGGCGGTCTCGGCCATGAAGTGCACGCCGCAGAACAGGATGACGCTGTGCGGGTCTTTGGCGGCGATGCGCGAGAGCTCGAGCGAGTCGCCGGTGTGGTCCGCGGCGTCCTGCACCTCGGGGCGCTGGTAGTTGTGCGCCAGGATGACGACGTCGCGCTCGGCGGCGAGGCGGCGGAGTTCCGTCTGGAGTTCGTTCAGCTCGGGCATGGGTCACCGGCGGAAGTCTGCGGGCGGGGCCCGTCGGTTGGCGTGAACCCCGATTATACGCTCGCCGGGCCTCCCGTAGCTTCCGGCCCGGACTCGGGCGCCGGGCCGGCGGCGGGGACGCCGGTCCCGCCGGCGCGGCGCACCTCCAACTCGCGGTTCACCTCGACGCCCACGAGCAGCGCCATGTTGAGCAGCCACGCCCACACGAGGAACGCCACGGCGGCGCCCAGCGTGCCGTAGACGCGGTTGTAGTTGGCGAAGTTGGAGAGGTACAGGCTGAAGAGCGCGGAGGCGGCGACCCAGAGGCCCAGCCCTATCGCCGCCCCCGGCAGCAGCCACCACAGAGCCGGTTGCCCGCGGCTCGGCGTGAACTTGTAGAGCAGCGTGAACAGCAGCAGGCCGAGCACCACGAGCAGGGGCCACTTGATCCAGGTCCAGATGTGCAGCGGCCCCGTCCCGATGCCGGTGGCGTCGGCGATCCAGGCGCCGACCGGTCCCACCATCGCCACCACGGCGGCGGTCAGCGAGAGCAGCGACAGGAGCAGCAGCGCCAGCCCGACGCGCAGGGGCATCCCGGTCCAGAAGGGCCGCCGCTGCACGATCTCGTAGATGCGGTCCGACCCGGCCATGAACGACCCGACGTAACCGGACGCCGCCCAGAGCGACAGGATGACGCTGATCGTGAACACGGTCCCGGAACTCTGCGAGGTAAGCACGGAGTCGAGGACGTCGGACACGGCCTGCGCGGCCCAGGGCGCGCCCACCTCGCCCAGTGTGTCGAGGAGCGAGTGCACCGTGTCCGCGGAGAGGCCCACCATGCCGAGCAGCGAGGCCATCACGAGCAGCGAGGGGATCAGCGAGAGCACGGTGTAGTACGTGAGCGCGGCCGAGAGCTGCGGGAGGTCGTGGGCCAGGACCTTGGACACGATGGCCCACACGTCTCTCCTGATGCGTCCGCCCGCCACGCCGTCCTCCTGCCGTCGCCGGCGCCAGCCTATCTCACGCCCGGCGTGAAGGCGCCGACCGGAGGCTGATGCGCCGCCTGCGCCGGGGGCCACGGGAGTGCTCGGCCCCCGGCGCGAGTACTACCTCGTTCGGGACCGCACGGACCGTGTGCCCGGCGGCGAGCAGAGCCCTGTGGCTGAGGCAGGCCCGAGGCCCTGGACGGCGGCGTGCGTCGTCATGGTCCGATCCGCTCCGGCGGGGCCGGTGTGCTCGTTCCGGACACGTACGTCCAAGCGTACGTCCAGAAGCCCCATGGGGTGTCCGCACGTACGTTTGGACGTACGCATCGCGGTCGCACACTCCTCGCCGGCGGGACCGGAGGGTCTGCGCCGGCCTGACGGGAGGCGAGCGGGCTCGGCGCCGGCGGCCGGGCCCCGACCGGCGCCGTCCGCCGGCGCCCCCGCAGCTCCTACTTGAGGTAGTCTCCCGCCTTGCGCTTGACGGTGAGGATCACCCGGTTGGCGTTGCCGCGGGTGATGTGCACGCCGTCGTAGAACCAGTCGGCGCGGCCGTTGAAGCTGGTGATGGTGGTGAGGTCCAGCACCTTGATCTGCGCCGTCTGGCCGAGCGCGGCGAGGTACTCCCGGAGCTTCTGGCGCTCGCTGCCCATGTCGTGCGCGCGCATCACGCGCAGCACGCGCGGGTGGATGGGCATGAGCACGATGATCGGCGACGTGCCGTGCTCGTTGAGCAGCTTGACCGTCTTCTCGAAGTAGGCGCGCGCCTGCGAGTCCGGCACCTCGGACCCAGGCTCGCCCCGCAGCGACTCGTGCAGCATCCTGGCGATGTAGGCGTCGAGCGATTCGTCGAGCGTGAGGCCCTTCGCGAACCGCGTGTCGTACACGTTCCAGAGGCACATCCCGAGGTCGGAGTACTTGTTGCGCAGGAACCCGTAGGAGTGCGGCATGTCCTCGACCGTCTGCGGCAGCAGCGCGCGCTGGCCGGCGAGCACGTCGTCGGGGAAGTACGGGTAGAAGCGCGGATCCTGCAGCAGCGCCGGGTCGAGGTCGAGGTCGCGGAGCATGCCGGACTGCATGCCCCACACCCAGCGGACCTTGGCGTCCGGCCAGCGGGAGTAGAACCAGTTGAGCATGCCCCAGGCGGCCTCGGGACGGGCGCAGCTGGTCGCGATGTTGACGCTGCGGAGTCCGGTGGTGCGGCGCGCGAAGGCGGGGTCGAAGCGCTGGCTGCGGGACCCCGTGAGCGGCGGCGTGGCGTCAGGCGTCTCCGCCGGCGTCGCTCCTACTTGAGGTAGTCGCCTGCCTTGCGCTTGATGGCGAGGATCACCCGGTGGGAGTTGCCGCGATTGATGTGCACGTAGTCAGACCGTCGGCGCGGCCGTTGAAGGTGCTGATGGCGGTGAGATCCACCACCTTGATCTGCGCCGTCTGGCCGTAGGCGGCGAGGTACTCGCGGAGGTCCTGCCGCTCCTTGCCCAGTCCGTACCGGCGCATCACGCGCAGCACGCGCGGGTGGGTGGGCGCATGAGCACGATGATCGGCGTCGTGCCGTGCTCGTTGAGCAGCTCGACCGTCTTCTCGAAGTAGGCGCGCGCCCGCGAGTCCGGCACCCCGCGGCTTGCGGCCACGTCCTCGGGCGCGTGCTTCAGCATCCTCTTGATGTACTTGTCCAGCATCTCGTTGAGCGTGACGCCGCTCGCGAACATCTTGTCGTACACGTTGAAGATGCACATGCCCAGCTTGGAGTATGTGTTGCGCTGGAAGCCGTAAGCGTGCGGCACGTCCTCGGGCCGCTGCGGCAGCAGCGCGCGCTGGCGAGTGAGCAGGTCGTTGGGGAAGTAGGGGTAGAACCGGGGGTCCTGCAGCAGCGCGGGATCGAGGTCCTGGTCCCTGAGCATGCCGGGCTGCATGCCCCACACCCAGCGGACCTTGGCGTCGGGCCAGCGGGAGTAGAACCAGTTGAGCATGCCGTAGGCGGACTCGGGGTGGCCGCGGCTGAGCGCGATGTTGACGGCGCGCAGGCCGGTGACCCGCCGCGCGTAGGTGGGGTCGAAGCGCTGGCTGCGCGAGCCGCCGAAGAACACGAGCTGCACCGAGTTGCCGAGGTTCTTGCGGATGAGGTCCGCCTTGAGCCGCAACTCAGACTTCACGATGAGGTTGGCCGGGTACGGCGGGTAACCGGCGGCGGCCGGCGAGGCGGTGGCCGGCGCGGCGGCGAAGCCCACCGCGCCGAGGGCGACCGCGACGACAGCAGCGGCGCACGCGAGCAGGCGCAGAACGTTCGGATAGCAGTCGGAGCCCCTCCCCTTCCGTCGGCGGGCCGCGCGGATAGCGCTCCAGGCGCCTCGCGGCCCGCCCACGAGTATACGCCGATGACTGGCGGTACTCCTCTGGTGGTAGAGTCCCCGCCGGCACCACGTCATCAACAAGGGAGTAGCAATGCAGAGCAGAGGGGCCTAC
>CAVVGY010000015.1:0-30430 GCA_963747935.1 uncultured Thermoleophilia bacterium
TGCTGGGCGTGGAGGCGTTCGAGCCGGAGGCCGTCGTCGAGGCCGCCCGCGCCGCGGGCGGCGTGCTGCCGGAGGCGGCGAGCCGGGCGCTCGCCGAGTCCGGGCTCGAGGGCCTCGGCGAGGCCGTGCTGCTCGAGGGTCAGTTCGGGCCCGGGCACTTCACGCTCTCGCGACCGCGGCGCGTCTACTACCGGGTCCGGCCGCTGCTGCCGGCCGCGGCCCGGGCGCTGCTGCGCCGCGGCGTGGTCAGCCGGGAGGGCGCGGCCGGCCCGCTCCGCTGGCCGGTGGAGGACCGCTTCGTGGCCTTCGCCGAGCAGGTCCGCGCCGCGCTCGAGGGTCGGGGGTCGGAGCGGGCGCTCCCCTGGTGGCCGGACGGCCACTCCTGCGCCGTGGTGCTGACGCACGACGTCGAGGGGCCGTTCGGCCTCTCGCACCTGCTCGACGTGCTCGCCCTGGAGCGGGAGCGTGGGTTCCGCTCCTCGGTCTCGTTCGTCGGCGACACCTACGAGGTGCCGGACTCCCTGCTGCGGGAGGTCCGTGAGGCCGGCTTCGAGGTGGCCCTGCACGGCTGGCGCCACGACGGGCGGCTCTTCGAGTCGCGCGCCCGGTTCGACCGGCGGCTCCCCGCGATGAACGCGCGGCTGCGGCAGTGGGAGGCGGTCGGGTTCAGGTCACCGATGACGCACCGCGTGCCCTCGTGGATGCAGGGCCTCGAGGTGGAGTGGGACTCGTCCTTCTTCGACACCGACCCCTTCGAGCCCATGCCGGGCGGCGTCATGACCATCTGGCCCTACGTGATGGGACGGTTCGTGGAGCTGCCCTACACGCTGCCGCAGGACCACACGCTCATCGAGACGCTGGGCGAGACGAGCCCCCGGATCTGGCTGGAGAAACTCGACTTCCTGGCCGGCCACGAGGGCATGGCGCTCGTCAACACGCACCCGGACTACCTCTGCCGCGGCGGGAGGCTGGCGCTGTACGAGGAGTTCCTCGACGAGCTCGCCCGCCGCCCCGGTCCCTGGCACGCGCTGCCGAGAGACGTCGCCGCCTGGACGCGGGCTCGGTGGGACGGGCGCGCGGACGGGTCCGGAGACGGGCTCGGGGGCGGGCGGTGGGGGCGGAGTCCCGGCGGACGGCCCTCAGGCCGCCCAGCGGTAGAACACCTCGCCGAGCGCGCGGCAGACCCAGACCGGCGAGCGGCGGATGACCGCGCGGGAGAGCCCGCCGACGCCGGAGTCGTGGCCGGCCGGCGGCGCCGTGCGGGAGACGTGCGTGTAGCTCAGTGGCTCTTCCTTGGCGCCCCACGAGGACTTGTAGAGGCGCAGCCCATCGGCGCCGGGGTCGCTGCGCCCGAGGTCCAGCGTGTGGTAGCCGCCGGCGCACCCGGCGACCATCATCTCCCAGTCGATGAGGTAGCCGGCGCGCTTGTCGGGCAGGCCGGGGTCCGAGCCCTGGTACTTGGCCACGAGGACCCCGTTGTGGGCCAGGTAGACGGCCGCGGTCAGCACGTCCCCGCCGGCCGCCGCCGTCGCGACGAAGCCGTGCCCCGGCGCGATCATGCGCTCCAGCAGCAGGTCGAAGAACCGTCGCGGCTGCACCGGCACGCCGTGGCGGCGCCTGGTGAGCGTGTGCAGCCGGTAGAACGTCGCGAGCTCCTGCGCGCTGCGCCCCTGCGTGACCACGACCCCGTTGCGCACCGCCTTGTTGCGGTAGTTGCGGTGCCCCTTGTTGGGGTGCAGGTGCGCTGGGTCGCTTGGGAGGGCCAGGGTGTGGATGTAGCCCGCCGGCTCGGGGTGACGGCTGCCGCCGGCCGGGAGCGCGGCGCGGACCTCGAGCCCGCGCACCGGCGCCGCCAGGGCGTAGGCGTCGATCGCCGCGAACACGTCGTCCGGCGCGACGCCGGCCCTGATCAGCGGCGCGCACGCGTCGGTGAACGGCAGGGACACCCAGCGCCGGCCGCCCCGCGGCGAGCGCACCTCTACGGCCGGCAGGCCGGCGAGCAGCTCGCCGCCGGCGTCCTGCACGGTGAGCGCGAACGCGCGGAAGCGGTAGCAGTCGGCGAGCAGGGAGGCCCAGGCGGGCAGGTGAAACGGACCCGCCTGCGGGTGCGTGTCCACGAACTCGCGCCAGCGAGGGTCGTCGATGTGTACTGCCGCGACGTCCATGACGCAAGCATCCTACATGCGCGGCGTCGCTCGCATGCCCCGCCCATGCCGGGTTCGCGCTCTCGCCGTCGCGCACGCGTACCGCTCACTCCTCCCGCCGCCGCGTTGCCTCTGCTGGCAACAGATAACCGTCTAGACCCTAAGGACGAGGGCGGCAGCGCCGATTCCTTCCCATGAGCAGTGAGGACTGCTCGACGTTCGGCCAACGGAACTCCAGCGGGTCGCGTCGGTGCGACACGAGTTTGTCTATGCGGCGCTGCCGCGGACACCGAGGCGACCCCGGTTCCCCGCTCTGGAGGGGTCACGGTGAACAAGCGGCTCGGCATCGCAGGCGCCCTGCTCGTCCTCCTGCTGCTTGCGATCGGCCTCGTGCGCGGTCACTGCCGCGTCCGCCGCCCCCCGCACCAGGACCCTGCGGTACAGGATCGTCCGGCACGCTCGGGCCTTCGACGTCGCCCGGGGCCACCATCGGGTCTTCCGCGTCGTGCATCGCGAGCGGTACGTGACCGTCCACGGGGTGCCGCGCTACCGCGTGGTCAGACGCGCCAGTCGCTACGTCCTCCTCCGCCCTGCCCCTGCCGCGGTCGTCAGGGAATCCACCAACGACGCCCCGCTCGCGGCGGCGCCGGTGTCGGCGGGTCTGCCGGCTCTGGCGAGCAGCGCGCAAGCGACCCATGAGGCGGCCGCCGGCAACGACGGGCAGGCCGCCACGCGGTGGGCCGCGAGCACGCGCACTTACCCGCAGTGGTGGATGGTCGACCTCGGGGCCGCGACGACCGTGTCCGGCGTCGTGGCGAACTGGTACGGCGCCGACAAGCGCGCGTATCGCTACCGTGTCGAGGTGAGCCTGGACGGGACCACGTTCACCACCGTCAAGGACCGCAGCCGGAACCAGACCAAGGGGACGACGACGGACGCCGTCAGCGCCGTCGCCCGGTACGTGCGCGTCCAGATCCTGGGCGTCAGCGGCGGCGGCGCCACGGCCGCCGCCAACGAGATCACGGTGTACGGCGAGACGACTCCATCGTCGCCGCCGACTCCCGAGCCCACCCCGACGGTGACGCCCACCCCGACGGCCACGCCCACCCCGACCGCGACGCCCACCCCGACGGCGACGCCCACCCCGAGCGCGAGCTACTCCGTCACCCCCTCCGGCGGAGACGACACGTCCGCCATCCAGCGCGCCGTGACCGCCTGCGGCACGACGGGCGGCGCGGTGACGTTCGCTCCGGGCGACTACAGGGTCACGTCAGCCATCAAGCTGCCGCCGGGCAACACGTCCCTGCTCACGCTCTCGGGCTACGGCGCGAAGATCGTCGTCGACGGCGCGATGGGGTTCCTGGAGCTCAACGACACCGCCGACTACCAGAGCTTCCGGCACTTCAAGATCAAGGGCTTCGAGGTGGATGCGACGAAGCGGCTGAGCATCAGTGGCTGCTCGTTCATCGGCGCCACGAACGCCTTCGGCAACTACTTCACCAAGCGCGGTAACGTCGAGGACATCACGATCCAGGACATCTCCATCCACGGGGCGCCCGCGGTCTCCGGCGGCACCTGTGTGGCCATCGGCCTCGGGTGCAAGCAGGGAGGCGTGCGCGAGGCGACGACGAACTACGTGCGCGACATCACCATCGACAACGTGCGCATCGAGGGCGGCGACACCGGCATCCTCGTGATGACCGAGTTGTCCGTGGCCGGAGTGCCCGCCAGGGACCAGTGGCCGGCAGACGTCAACCAGGTCTGTGACGACATCGACATCAGCAATGTGCACTTCGATTCGGGCAAGGTGCCGCCGTTCCTCAACCGCCAGTACCACGTGGGTATCCAGGTCAACGGTTGGGGACGGGGCGGCACGCTCAACGTCCGCGACTGCTACCTCAAGGGTTCGGGTGACGACCTCCTCGAGATCGACAACATGCGGGTCGCCAACGTGACCAACGTCTACACCAAGGAATCCTTCGACATCGCGTTCACGGTGCGCGGGTTCGGCTACACGCTCGACGCGACCCCTCCTGCCGAGGGCACCATGCAGGTCACCTACACCAACTGCACCTACGAGATGGGGACCAGAGGCGCGGAGACGTCGACGGGGTTCGGCTACGCCTGGCAGGAGATCAACCCCGCCGCCCACCCGACCTACCGCGTCGCCTACGTCAACTGCCGCGACATCCTCCCGGACGGCAGGGTCAGGGCGTACACGGGGCCGTGATGGGCGGATCGCCGGCCAACGGCCGACAGGCGTGACCCGGCGCGCGTATCGCCTCGGGCTGTCCACGGCCGTCGCCATCGTCGCGGTCCTGGGCCTCATCGCGCTCGCGCCCACCGATTCCACGGCGATCGGCGCCCTGCTGTCCAAGGACAGGCCGGCCACCGCCACCTCCGCGTACTCCGGCAGACCGCCGAGGGCCGCCAACGACGGCAGCCTCCGCACGTACTGGATGGCCGCCGGCCGCAACGCTCCCCAGCGCTGGACCGTCGATCTGGGGTCCAGCGAGAGTATCGGCCGGGTGGTCGTGAACTGGCGGAAGGCCGACGGGCGCCGCCAGAGCTACCAGATCCTGGGCAGCAACGACCGCTCAGCCTGGACCTTGCTCGGCGCCCGGCGGGCGGGCGCGACCGGGGGCAAGACATCCGATCAGGTCAGCGGCGCCTACCGATTCATCCGCCTCAAGGTGCTGAGGGCCCTCGGCCGGGCCAAGGTCTCTGAGGTGCGTGTCTACGCCGCCACGCCGGTCGCGCCGACACCAGCCCCGACGCCGATCGTGGCCGACCAGTACGTCGCCAGGACCGGCGACGACCTCTCGGGTGACGGGTCCGCCGGCAGCCCCTGGCGCACCATCCAGAAGGCCGCCGACAGCGTCGGCCCCGGCGAGGTGGTCGGCATCGGGGCGGGCACCTACAACGAGCGCGTCACGATCCCGGCCGGAGCCGGCGGCACCGCGGCGCGCCCGACGCAGTTCATCGCCGACGGCGCGGTGGTCGTCAGCCGGGGCTTCGTCGTCAACGCCGACCACACCAGCCTGGCCGGCTTCGAAGTCACACCGGGCGCGGCCTTCACGGGCGACCCGGACGCTGACCTGCATCGAGGGCAGATCCAGGTCAACGGCAGCCACGACACCTTCACCGGCTTCGCTGTCCACGACACGCCGGGGTCCGGGTTCGTCGTCAACGACGATCGCCACTACACCACCATCAGGGACTTCACCATCCGCAGGGTCGGCAGCTCGGGCATCGTCACCGCGACCAGCAACGCCGGCGGGGCCGACCACACGACCATCCTGAACGGCACCATCGCCCACCACAGGGGTTGGTCCGGCATCCAGCTGACCGGCGACTACAACGTGATCGACACCGTCACCATCGTAGGCGGCCCTTCCGGTACGGCTGCGGGTGGCATCGACGGCGACGGCATCCGGGTCAACTACTCGACGGGCTCGGTGATCCGCAACACGGTCATCCGCGACCTGTGGGAGTGGTACAACGACTCCCAGCACACCGACTGCATCCAGATGTGGGCCTCGGTCCGCGACCTGCTGATCGATCGCTGCACGCTGGGCACCTGGCAGCCCGGACCGGCGCCGGCCGAGCGCGGTGGTCTCGCCCAGGAGATCGGCCCCAGCCAGATCGTCATGTGCGGCACGGTGAAGCCGAACAGCCACGTGGACTTCACCCTGCAGAACAGCCTGCTGCTTGGGCAGGGCGGCAGCAGCGCCTCGATCGTGACGGCGAAGGACAGCGGCGCCAGTATCGATGTCCGGCTGCTCAACAACACGTTCTGGTCGTCGTCTCCGCTGCTGGGCGCGGCCGACAGCGCCCTGCTCCGGAACAACATCTTCAGGTGCTTCTCCCTGGCTCCCGCCGGCAAGAGCGGCATCGACAGCGACTACAACGTCTTCTGCTGGCTGCCCTCCGAGCGCCAGAACGCCCTGCCCGCCGCCGAGGGTGCCCACTCGCTCGGCAGGACGTACGGCACCCGGGTGGACCCGCTCGCCCTGTTCGTGAACCCCGACGTGAGCGCGGCGACCGGCTACGGGAGGACCGCCGATTTCCGGCTGCGAGCCATGAGCCCCGCCGTGGGCCGGGGAGACCGCGTCACGGCGCCCTTGTACGACATCACCGGCTCCGGGCGGAGTGACCCTCCCGACATCGGAGCCTACGACTGACACCGGTCGAGCGGCCCTCTGACCTCTCCGGCGCCGTGCTATCCTCCACTCCCGGGGCGGGGCGGCGACCGGCGGAAGAGTGCGATCGGGCGAGGAGAGATGGCGGACCATCCCAACAATGCCGAGGTACGGCCGCCCGACGCCGGCCTCTCGGATCACGCCGAGGATCTGACCGCCGCGAGCGTCTCCGGCGGCGCCTGGCGCGCGGCGTCGACGTTCGGGGGGCGGCCCTGCAGTTCGCCGTCTCGATCGTCCTCGCGCGCCTCCTCACGCCGGAGGACTTCGGCACCGTCACGCTGGTGGCCGTCGTCGTCGGCATCGCCAACATGCTGGCGTTCCTGGGGGTCGGCCCCGCGCTCGTGCGGCGCAAGACGCTCACCCCGGACTACGTGGCGACCGCCTGGACGCTGTCGCTGCTCGGCGGCATCCTGGGCTGCGCCGTCATCGCCCTGCTCGCCCCGCTGCTGGCGAGGTTCGTGGGCGACGCCTCGACCACGATCGTGTTCGTGGTCGTCAGCCCGATCCTCGTCCTCACGGGGCTGCGGACCTGCTCGATGAGCCTGCTCCGCCGCGAGATGCGGTTCCGCGAGCTCATGGTCGTCGACCTGGTCTCGTACGGGCTGGGCTACTGCCTGGTCGCCGTCTCCACCGCTCTGCTCGGGTGGGGAGTCTGGGCCCTGGTGGCAGGGATGCTCTCCCAGGGCGTCCTCGCCTGTATCGTCGCCTTCGCCTACGAGCGGCACACCGTGAAGCTGCGTCTGGCGCGGAGCGCGACGCGGGAGATCCTCGACTTCGGCGGCGGGGTGACGGCGAGTGGCCTGGCCAACTACGTCGCGCTCAACGCCGACAACTTCATCATCGGTCGGACGCTCGGCGCCGGCGCGGTGGGTCTGTACAACCGCGCCTACATGCTCATGAACCTGCCGGTGACCTACGGCGCACTGGTGCTGTCGCAGGTCCTGCTGCCCGCCTTCTCCCGGGCCCAGGACGACCGCGAGCGCGTGAGTCGCGGGTACCTGGCCAGCCTCTACCTGGTCTTCACGGTCGCCACCCCCATGCTGATGTTCGTGCTGGTGGCGGCGCCCTACCTCATCCGCACGCTCTTCGGCCCGCAGTGGGAGGCGTCGATCGCGCCCCTGCAGGTGTTCGCCATCTTCGGCGCGTTCCGGGCGGCCTATCACCTCGGTACCGCGGTCGCGCAGGCGCTGGGCAAGCCGTGGCGGGAGTTCCTGCGCCAGCTCCTGTACGCGGTGGTCGTCGTCGCCGGCGCCCTCATCGGCTACCGGTGGGGGATCGTCGGCGTCGCCTGGGGCACGAGCCTGGCCATCATGGTCATGTACGTCCTGATAGCCCAGCTGTCTCACAGCCTCCTGGGCTTCTCGTGGCGCTCGTTCGCACGGGCCCACGCCACGGGCCTGGTCTGCGGGCTGCTCGTGCTCGCGGTCGGGGCCGCGGTGGCGTACCTGCTCCGCGGCGATCAGTGGTCTGACCTCGCGATGCTCGTCTGCCTCGCGGTCGTGTGCATCGCCACCGCCTTGGTCGCCGTGAGCCTGCTCCCCAGGACGTGGCGCGTGGACGGGGCCGAGAGGGCCATGTCCGTGGCGCTGGGCATGCTGCCGTGGAGACTCAGCACGCCGCTCATGAAGGTCCTCAGGATCCCCGGCCCCGCGGCGCAGGAGTAGGGTGGAGCGCATGAAGAACGCACAGTCCCTGCGCTCCGACGCCGGCATCGGTCGCTCGCCGTCCGCGCTCCTGGTCCTCGGCCTGTGCTTCGCCGCGGCGGTCGGCATCCTCTCCACCGTGTCCCCGGCGGCCGCCGGCGCGCTGGCGGTGATCGTCGTGACCGCCGTCCTCGCGCGCGGGCTGCCCGACCTCGCCGCGCTGGCGCTGATCCTGGTGATCGGCGTGCCCATCACCGCCGCGGGAGACTCCGGCAACTCGTTCCTGAGCATCCCGCTCGGGCCGATCAACCCGCCGTTCCAGATCCTGATCGTGATCGGCATGGCCGTCCTCACGGTCGCCATGGCGAGCGACGAGAGCCTCGCGTACCTGCTGGCCGTCCTGCGCCGAGGCGCTTCGGGCACGGTCCTCGTCTGGGTGACCGCCTGCATCGTGCTCCTGCTGATCGGCGAGGGCAGGAACGGTCTCGCGGCGGCCGGACGTCAGTTCATGTACTTCTCCGTCTACCTCTGGGTCATCCCCGTGATCCTGGTGTCCCGGCGACGTGCGGCCCGCGCGCTCTCCGTCTTTCTCGCGCTCGTGCTGGTCGGGGCCACGCTGTGCGGCGCGCTCGCCCTGGCGGCGTTCGCCGCGCCTCCCCTCCGGGCGTTCTTCTTCTCCGCCACCGAGTGGGCAAGATCGGCGCGCATCTACTTCGACGGCGCCTCCGTCTACGTGCTCGTGCTCCCGATCGCCCTGCTCCTCGCCGGCAGCAAGTCCGCGGGGCGGCTGCGGCTGCTCGGACTCGTCTCCTCATTGCTCATGGTCGGGAGCATGGTGGTGACGCAGACCCGGACGCTGATGGCGGCGGCCGCGGTGAACGTGATCCTCGTCGCGCTGCTGCCGGGCATGTGGAAGCTCGGCGTTCGCCGCTGGCGCATCGCGGGCAGCATCGCGCTCATCGTCCTGGTCTTCGTGATCGCGCTCCCGGTCGCCGGCTCACTGGGCATGCGCAGTGCGACCATCCTGCCGCAAGAGCTGGCTCAGCGATTCTCGTGGGTCGACTCGATCTCCAGCGACCCCAACTACCAGTACCGGCAGGTCCAGGTCGACATCGCCATGAGCAAGTGGCAGGAGAGTCCGGTCACCATCGTCTCGGGCCAGGGCCTGGGCGCCGCCATGGGGATGCCGGGCAGGGCGCCGGACAGCCCCTGGGTGGACAATGCCTGGGCGACGCTGGCCGCGCAGGGGGGGCTGATCGCGCTGGCGCCGTTCGCGCTCGTCCTCGTCGGCGCCTTCGTGAGCTTCGTCAGGGTGGCCCGGTCGCCCGCCGACCCGCTGGAGCGGCTGATCGCGCGTGCGCTCGCGGTCTCCCTCCCTCTTCTTCTGGTCGACAGCACGCTCTTCACCATGCACCTGATCCACTCGCCCGGGGTGATCGTGGCGCTCTGCACCCTGCTGGCCGCCGCGGACGTCGTGTGGTACTTCCACCGCGGTGCGACTACGAGCGCTCCTGCAGCACCTTCTCGCGGATGAGCGAGAGCATGGTCGCCGCCGTCACGGACCAGCTCCCGTGCTCGACCGCCCATCGCCGCGCCGAGGACCCCAGCGCCCTTCTGGCGTCTGCGGGGAGGGACAGGATCGCGGCCGCGGCATCGGCCAGCTCCTCCGGCCTGCCGATGCCCACGGCCGTGCCGCTGCCTGATGCCTCCAGCAGCTGACGGGCCTGCCCCACGCCGGCGGCGACGCCGGGCTTGCCCATCGCCATGTACTCGAAGGCCTTGAGCGGCGAGCCGTACTCGTTGCGGTAGGCCGCCCAGAGGAGGTCGGCGGCGGCGAGGAACGAGGGCACCTTCTCGTGGGGGACGACCCCCGTCACGTGGACGCGGTCCGGCGAGGCGCGGGGCTCGCTGCAGGAGCTCTCCCACCTGCGTCCCGACCGGCCCGACGAAGAGGAACAGGCTGTCGGGCACGCGCTCGGCGAGCCGCTCGGTGGCGCGGAGCAGCGTGTCCATGTCGTGGACCATGCCGGCCGAACCGCAGTAGGCCACGAGCGGGCCGCTTCTCGCCCCCAGCCACGCCCTGCAGCCCGTCGTCCCACGCGACGTCGGGCCTGAACAGCTCGCAGTCCGCGCCGTTCGGCACGACGGCGCACCGCTCGGGATCCACGCCGAGCGCGAGCAGCTCGTCCCGGACCTCCTCCGACACGCAGATGCTGAAGTCGGCGCGGCGCAGGAAGGCCAGCTCGCGCTCGACCGCACTGGCCGGCTGTTCCTCGCCGAGCAGGTGGCGCCACTCGCGATGGACCACCGCGTTCACCTCTGCGACCACGGGGCATCCTGTGCGCCCGAGCATCCTGTCGAGCGTCCGGTCGAAGTCGCTGTGACGCGCGATGAAGACGTCAGGTCTCCAGGACCGCACGTCATCCAGGAGCCGCGGCGCTTCCCGCGTGCTCCTCAGGTCGTCCTGCAGGAAGCGCAGCCTGTGTCGTCACGCCCGACGGCACCGCGGCCAGGAGACGCGAGGCGGGTGACGGCGACCGGTCCGCCGGATCGCCGGTCGCCGGCGGCTGCGGAAGGCAGCGGACCTCGTTGCCCGCCTTCGTCCATTCCCGGACCAGGCTGCTCGCGTGAGAGCCGGACCCGATCGGGTCGTTGAGGTGACGATAGTAGTAAGCTATCCGCATGAGACGGTCCTTTCGCTGCTCATCGTACCCAATGGTCGCGCCTGCGGCGCGAGCGATCGGGATGGGCGTCCGTGGCACGAGCTGAGACCGGGGCCCACGAACGCCGCGGACTCAGGCTCCTGGTCCTCGCCCCGAACCCCGAGATATCCGGCCCGTTCCCGGGGCCGATCGCAAGGATCGCCTACAGTCTCGTCGAAGCGCTGAGAGGCGCCGGCTGCGCCGTCGAGACCGAGACTGTGGGGGCGGCACGAGGCAAACGAGTCCGAAGCGGCCCGCGTCGCCGGCAGGGCCAGGGACCTGGTCGGGATCCGCCGGAAGATCCTCGCGGGACGGCCCGACGTCATCTTCGTGAACACCACCCACGACCTGCGCGCGCTGACCAGGGACCTCCTGCTGGTGTACTCGCTGCCCCGGCGCGTGCCGTGGGTGCTGCTGTATCACGGCAGCAAGCCCCAGTGGCTCGGCACGCCCGGGCGGATGCGGTTCACGTGCGCGACCCGGTTGCTCGTCCGGCGGGCGCGCGCCGTGCTCGTCCTCTCCAGCGAGGAGGTACGCCAGTGGACGGCGATCTTCCCGCGGACCCGCTTCGCCATGGTCTCGAACCCGTTCTCGCCGAGCCCCGGCTCGGGGCCGCACCGCGGTGAGCCGGGGTCCGGCATCCGGGTCCTGTTCTCCGGCCGGCTGATGCCCGAGAAGGGCCTCTACGACCTGCTGGAGGCGATGGCCCTGGTGGTTGTCAGGCAGGAGGAGTGCACGCTGCTCATCGCCGGCGAGGGTGCGATCGAGGGCGACCTCCGGCGCCGCGCCGCGGACCTCGGCCTGCAGGACCGGGTGGAGTTCCTCGGCTTTCTGGATCAGGAGGACCTGGGGGCGGTCTACGCGCGCGCAGACATGCTGGTGCTGCCGAGCTACTACGGAGAGGGGTTCCCCACGGTCATCTCCGAGGCGATGAGCCACGGTCTGCCGATCGTCACGACCCCGATCCGCGGGGCGGCCGATCACCTCGTCGAGGGGGAGAACGTGCTGTTCGTCGCGCCGCACTCGCCGCAGGAGGTCGCCGAGGCGATCGTCACGCTGGCCGGGGACGAGCCGCTGCGCCGCAGGCTCGGCGAGAACAACCTCGGCAAGGTGAGGGACTTCGCTCCCGAGAGGGCGGTGCAGGACTACATCGCGGTCTTCGAGCAGGTCGCCGGGCGCGCTCCGACCCAGTGAACGCGGCCGGGTGTAGCCAGTCCTGACGACGCTTGTCGTCACCGGGAAAGGCGAGTCTCGTGGTCCGCTTTTCAGGCGTGGCAGCCTACGCTCGGGGCGACGACTTGGCGCTGGAGAGTAGCCAGGAAGGACTACTCGTAGACGAATGACCCGGTTCTGGGGCTGCCTCCGCCGGGGTAACCTAGGGTTCGCAGAGAGGCTCACCGGGGGCGATACGTGGGAAGCGCGGGCACCACCACCGGGCACCGGGGCGACGATCTCGTCGCCATGCGCGTGCCCTTCGTCGATCTCAAGCGTCAGGCCGAGGGTCTGCGCGCCGAGTTCGACGCTGCCTTCCACTCGGTCGTCGAGCGGGCCGCCTACACCATGGGGCCCGAGCTGGCGCAGTTCGAGGAGGCCTTCGCGCACTTCTGCGGCTGCGACCACGCGATCGGGGTGAGCTCGGGCACCGACGCCGTGAAGCTGGCGCTCCTCGCCGCCGGGGTGCAGCCGGGGGACGACGTCATCGTCCCGGCCAACACGTTCATCGCCACCGCCGAGGCCGTGAGCCACATCGGCGCCACGCCGGTCTTCGTGGACTGCCTCGAGAGCAACGGTCTCATGGACACCGCAGCCGTCGGGCCTGCGGTCACGCCGCGCACCACCGCGGTCGTGCCCGTGCACCTGTACGGGCAGCCCGTGGACATGGACGCGCTCGCCGAGGTCGCATCGGCTCACGGCCTGGCGGTCGTCGAAGACGCCTGCCAGGCGCACGGCGCCACCTACAAGGGGAGGCCGGCGGGCTCGTTCGGCATCACCGCCGCCTTCAGCTTCTACCCGGGCAAGAACCTGGGCGCTCTCGGCGACGGCGGAGCGGTCACCACCAACGACGCCGCCGCAGCGGACACGGTGCGCCTGTACCGCAACCACGGCCAGACGGACAGGTACACGCATCAGGTGGCCGGCTACTGCGACCGCCTGCACAATCTCCAGGCGGCTCTGCTGCTGCTCAAGTTGCCGCATCTCGCCGCCTGGAACGAGGCCCGGCGCATCGCCGCGCGCGACTACGACTCCGGCCTCGCGGGAAGGGACGGAGTGACGGTCACGGAGCTCGGGGCGACGCGTCGAGGCCGTCTATCACCTGTACGTGGTGATGGTGGAGGACAGGGACGGGGTGCGGGAGCGACTGGCAGAGCGGGGGGTCGAGTCCGGGATCCACTATCCGGTGCCGCTGCACCTGCAGCCCGCCTACGCGAAGTTGGGATATGCGCAGGGCGACTTCCCCGTCTCCGAGCGCAGGGCGGCGCGCATGCTCTCGCTGCCGATGTTCCCCGAGATCACGCGCGAGCAGCGCGCCTACGTGGTGGCGTCTCTGGCCGAGGCGATGGCCCCGACGGACCTGAGAGGAGGGAGAGCGAATGACGGCGATGAGGGCTTCTGGCGCTGAAGAGCAGGCGCTGGACAGTCATGTCGTCCCGGTGCATCTGGTCGCGGTGGACCGCGAGGCCGCGGCGCCGGTCAAGGCGCGCCTGCATCCCGCACGCTGGTTCCTCTTCACCGACCTCTGTTTCGGCCTGATCGCCTACGTCTGGCCCTCGTGTTCCGCGCTGAGGTCGGCGAGGCGGGGGAGGCCGTCTCGCTCGGTCCCAGCTGGTCCATGCTCGTCCCGTTGGCGGTCACGTTCATCGTGTTCTACGCGCTCGGCCTCTACGAGCGCGAGCTCCTGGCTTTGCGCGCGCTCCACCTGCTGACGCTCGCCAAAGCGATGCTCTGGTCCGCCGCGATCAGCGCGCTGCTCGTGTACCTGCTTCACCTGCCGATCGGCTTCGAGTCCAGGTTCACGGTGGTGGGCACGTTCGCTCTCTTCTTCCTGTTTGCCGCCGTGGTACGCACGCTCCTGCTCTCGCGCCTCTTGGGACGGCGGTTCCGGGAGGACATGGGAGGCACGCTCGTCGTCGGCTGGCCGTACCGCACCGAGCCGCTGCGGGAACGCCTCACCATGCTCAAAGGCTTCAACCGCGTGACGCTGGTCGACGGCGGCAGGGAGCAGCGCGTCGTCGCCCGCGTCACCGAGCACCTGGTGCGAGCGCGACGGATGCAGGCCGGCCGGCATTCGGGTCGTTGTTCGTCGACGCCGGCAGTCTCGCGCTTGCCCAGACGCTGGACCTCATCGCCACCGGCCGGCGCCACGGCGCCATGGTGTACGTGGTCTCCAACCGGTTGCGCCCGCTCACCGGCCGGCGCCTGCTCATCGACCTGTTCGAGGCGCCCGTGGTGCGCACGCACCGTATGCCCGGAGCGCGACGCCGCGATCCCGTCAAGCGAGCCTTCGACATCGTCATCTCCGCCGGCGCGCTGCTGGTGCTCTCCCCGCTCATGCTGGCGATCGCCCTCGCCGTGAAGCTCACGTCGCGCGGCCCGGTGTTCCACGCGCAGGAGCGGATCGGTCTCGACGGCCGGAGCTTCAAGTTCTACAAGTTCCGCAGCATGCGCAACGGCTCCGACTCCACGGCGCACTGCGAGTACATGCGCGCCCTGATCAACGGCGTGGCCGAGACGAGGACGCAGTCGGTGGAGGGCGAGGAGGAGCAGGTCTTCAAGCTGGTCGACGATCCGCGCGTCACCGGCGTCGGCCGCCTGCTGCGGCGCTACTCGCTCGACGAGCTGCCGCAGCTCTGGAACGTGGTCATCGGCGACATGAGCCTCGTGGGGCCACGGCCCCCGCTGCCCTACGAGGTCGCCGCCTACCAGCCCTGGCACCGTCGTCGCCTGGAGGTCAGACCCGGTATCACCGGCGTGTGGCAGGTGGACGGGCGGAGCCGTGTCAGCTTCGACGACATGGTGTTCCAGGATATTCTGTACGACTGTTCACGCGACGCTCTGGTGGACGTCGCACTGTGCCTGCGCACGGTGCCGGCGGCCCTGCTTGGCCACGGAGCCGCGTGAGCACGACCCGCGGGGGCAGCATGACGAACGTAGCGATCGTCGGGCTCGGGTATTGGGGCCCTAACCTTCTACGCAACTACCTGGAAGTGCCGGGCGTCACGGTGAAGTGGGTCTGCGACGTGGTCCCGGAGGCGCTCGAGAAGGTCCGCCGCCGTTACCCGGCGCAGGCCACCACGGAGAGCTACGACGAGGTGCTCGCTGACAGGGCCGTGGACGCGGTGGTCATCGCCACGCCGATCTCGACGCACTTCGCGCTCGCCAAGGCGGCCCTCGAGGCCGGCAAGCACGTGTTCGTCGAGAAGCCGATGACGAGCTCGACGGCCGACGCCGAGGAGCTCGTGCTGCTCGCCCACCGCACCGGCCTCACCCTCATGGTCGGCCACACCTTCGTGTTCAGCCCGCCGGTGCGCAAGCTCGGCGACCTCATCCACCGCGGTCAGCTCGGCGACATCCACTTCATCACCTCGTCGCGCGTCAACCTCGGCCTGCACCAGAAGGACGTCAGCGTGGTGTGGGACCTGGCGACGCACGACCTCTCGATCCTGTACTACTGGCTGGGAGAGGCCGCCTCCACGGTCTACGTCACCGGTCGCGGCTGCATCGTGCCGGACATCCCCGACGTGGCCTTCGTCAACCTGAGGTTCCCATCCGGGGTGATCGCCAACATCGACATCGCCTGGCTCTCGCCGGTCAAGCTGCGCCGCACGGTGATCGTCGGCAGCCAGCGCATGGCGCTCTACGACGACACCGAGAGCGTCGAGAAGGTCAAGGTGTTCGACCACGGCGTGGACTACAAGGACCCGGAGACGTTCGGCGAGTTCCATCTCTCCTACCGCACCGGCGACATCGTCGCCCCGAAGCTCGCCACGGTCGAGCCGCTGTTCGCCGAGGCGAGCCACTTCATCGAGTGCGTCACCACCGGCAAACGGCCGGTCACCGACGGAGTCGCGGGTCTTCAGGTCGTCGCCTCGCTGGAGGCGGCCGAGAGGTCACTGCGCAACCACGGCGGCGTGCAGCCCATCGAGCTGTCGGACATGCCCCTGGCCTGAAGTGGCCGTGGGGCCGCCGCGGAGCTCATCCATGGCGGCCGTGACTACGGCCGGGGCCGCTCTCCGATGGCTGTAGCCCACAGCGCTTCGTGACGATGCAGTAGAATGCACGGGTCGAACAGGCAACCGCAGTTGGGGGACGATCGTGTCGCCGAGTGATGAGCTTCAGGAGATGACCCCCCCTGACATTCTGGGTGCGCTGTGGAGGCGTTTGTGGCTGGTGGCCCTGATCGCCGCCGTGTGCGCCGGGACGGCGTTTCTCGTGGCGAACAGCCAGAGCCGCAAGTACGAAGGCGTCGCGCGTCTGCTGTACCAGCAGCCCACGGACGTCTCCGATCCCACTTCCAGCCGCTCATCCGTCGACACGGAAAGCATCAGCATCCAGCTGCAGAGCGTGAGCAGCACCATCGACAGCCCGGCCGTCCGCGACCGGGCCAAGACGCTCCTCGACGGTGAGGTACCGACCGAGTTCAAAGTCACCGCGGCGCCTGCCGAGCCAGACGAGCAATCCACCGGTTCGGATTTCCTGAGTTCGGTCGACGTCACGGCGGTGACGCCATCACCGTCGAGTGCTGCTCGCCTTGCGAATGCCTATGCGGCCGCGATCATCGGACTGCGCAAGGAGGAGACGCAGCAACGCTACGCAGCGGCGCAACGAGTGGTCGAGAATCAACTCAAGCTCTATCCGACGCCGGAGTCCCAGCGGACTGCCGACTACGCGATCCTCACGCAACAACTCCACAATCTCCAGATCGCTGAGGCGACCGCCACCGGGGACTTCAAGGTGATCGTCCCCGCCACACCGCCGGAGTCACCCGTCTCTCCCAAGCCGATGAAGTCGGCCGCATTGGGCCTCGGCCTCGGCATCATCTTGGGCGTCGCAGTCGCGTACACGAGTGCCCGACTGGATACCCGCGTGCGTACGTCCGGTGAGATCGCCGAGCTCGTCGGTCTTCCCGCCATCGGGCGCATCCCGCGCATTCCTCGGCACTCGTCGAAAGCCAGCGATCTGGTCTCAGTCACGGAGCCCAGCGGGCAAGTGAGCGAGGCCCTGCGCATGGTGCGCAGCAGTCTGGAATGGGCGGCTGTCGACAGCGAGATCAAGTCCCTGCTCGTCACGAGCTGTGTGAAGGGAGAGGGCAAGACTCTGACCATCAGCAACCTCGCGGTGACACTGGCGCGCTCCGGCAACAGGGTCGTCATCGTGGATGGCGACCTGCGCGCGCCGCGGCTGCACACCGTCTTCGAGCTGCCGAATGTCCGTCGGTCTTACTTCGGTCGTTGTCGGCAAGGCCTCTCTTGACGATGCGCTGCAGACGTTCGAGCTTGCACCGGACTGGCGGCGGACCAGGTCCGAGCCGTATGTGCGCGTGCGCCCGGAGCAGGCAGCACCGCCAGGCGTCGACGGCGACGCGGGCAGCCTCCAGGTACTCACCTCCGGGCCCCTTCCGCCTGATCCTGGAGAACTCGCGGCATCCAAGCGGATGTCAGGAGTCCTCAAGCAGCTCCACCAGCGTGAGGTGGACTACGTCCTCGTCGACGCTCCACCTCTGCTTGTCGTGGGCGATGCCGGAGCGCTGGCATCGTCCGTGGACGGTCTCGTCTTGCTCTCCAACATCGGCAAGGCACGGCGGCCCATCCTGAGGACCGTGCGCGACGCGCTGCAGGCCCTGCCATGCAGGAAGGTCGGTATCGTGGTGGTGGGAGAACCCGTCAAGCACAAGGAGTACTACTCATACCGCGGGAGTGGTTCCCAGGTCGGCAGAGTGGCTTCCACGGGGCTGGGCAGGAGGATCGACGAGCCCGCGCCGCCCATCGGCGAGTAGGGTCGCGGTCGTGACCACGCCGCCCGCCGCCCATTCACCGGGCGACCTGCAGATTCGCATCGCTCCAAACGTCGCCCTAGGCGGGGCCTCCGAACTGCAGCCGCCGTGCATCCTCGGCAAGCCGCCGCGAGGCGCCGGAGAAGGCGAGCTTCCACTCGCCATCGGCGCCGGCGCGGTCATACGGCCGTTCACGACCATCTACGCCGGGAGCACGATCGGCTCTCGCCTGCAGACCGGGCAGGGGGCGAGCATCCGAGAGGACAACACCATCGGCGACGACGTCAGCATCGGCACCAACGCCGTCCTGGAGTTCGGCAATCGGCTCGGCAGCCGCGTCCGCATCCACAGCGGCTGCTTCCTCGAGCTCGTGACCATCGAGGACGACGTCTTCGTCGGCCCCAACGTCGTCTTCACCGACGACCCGCACCCCATGGGCTGCCCCCGCTACCAGGACTGCAAGGGGGGAGCCGTAGTGCGCCGCCTGGCGCGTATCGGCGCCAACAGCACCATCCTGCCGGGTGTCGAGATCGGCGAGGGGTCGGTGGTGGGCGCCGGGTCCGTCGTCGTCCACGACGTGCCTGCCGGCGCCGTCGTCGCCGGCAACCCCGCACGGGTGATCAAGCAGGTCGCAGAACTCACGTGCCCGCCGGGTTGGTTCGAGCGTCCGTACGTCTGGCCGCCCTACGGCGACGCGTAGCTTCCGGGCACTCCGGCGTGGCGGGCGATCGCTGCGGTCCCCCGTCAGTTCGGGCCGGCCGCGACCGCCTCTCCGGCGCTTCTCGGCGGCCGCGCCAACGAGTCCGGCTGCCCGGTCCCAACCTTGTCCTGCGGCAGCCGCCACACCCGCCACAGCGCGACCACGAACGTCGCCAGCAGCAGGATGTTGCGCATCACCACGATCGCCAGGGTGGTCGGCTCCATGTCGAGCAAGAACCAGTAGCGCGCCGGGAACTCGGCCTGGGTGAGCGCGAGCGTGAGGCCGCCGAGGACGGCGATCCACTTGTCGCGCGCAGCCACCAGCGCCCACGCCGGCAGGATCCAGATGAAGTACTGCGGCGAGAGGACCTTGCCGAAGGTCATGAGCGCGAGCAACAGGGCGAGCACGACGACCACCTGGTCGGCCGGCGACGTGCGCAGGTGGTGGCGTCGCAGCCACGCGAACAGGTAGACGGCGGCCACGGCAAGCAGCGTGAGGCCGCCCGATGCGTCGGCCGCCAGGCCGACGCCCGGGGCGACGAGCGAGTGGGAGCCGTGGCTCCACGCCCACGTCGCCCAGTCCGCTCCGAGCAGCTGGCCGAGCAACTGCGGCGTGCCCAGCACGCTCTCGATCTGCAGCGGTCTGCCCAGGAAGTACTGGAACGTGTACCACACGCCGCTCCCGGACTTCAGCAAGTAGGGGACGAACGGGGCGATCGCGGCCGCCGCGAACGCGACCAGCGGCCACAGCCAGCGCCGCTTGGGCCCGGCCAGCACCAGGACGAGCGGCACGATCACGATCGGGGTGAACTTGAGCGCGAACCCCATGCCGAGCACGAACCCGGCGGCGGTGTACCAGCGGCCGACCAGGCAGAGGAGGAAGACGGCGGTCAGCAGCGCCACGGCCATGTCGTAGCGGTTGAGCACGATGGTGCCGATGAGCGCGACGCCGACGGGGAAGAGGACGGAGGCCACGTAGGCTCGACCTCCGCGCGGCCAGAGCCGGCAGGCGACGTAGGCCGTCACGACGCCGGTCGCCACGGTGAGCGCTCCCATCAGGATGTTGAACCAGATGCCGTACAGGCTCTCGCTGCCGGTGTGGCCGGGCACGCGGAACAGCGCCACGGCAAGCGGCGGGTACTCCACTTCGAAGCTCTTGGTGTACGGCGCCTCGCCGCTGGCGATGCGCTCCGCGTAGCCGTGGTACACCGGCAGGTCGGTGATGTCGTGCATCCCGTACCAGAGGTTGGGGAACAGCCCGCCCATCACGAGCAGCGTGAGGAACCCCGCCGCGAACATGGCGAGCCAGCGGTTGGGCGCGTGCTGGTCTGTGGCGGCCGCGCCGGCGACGGCCGAGGTCTGGTCGTCGGCGTTCACGCGCCCCTGAAGCTCCAGAGCTTGTTCAAGATGAAGTTGATCGGCATCACGCAGGCGATGGCGACCAGCTGGCTCAGGATGGGCGCCACGTGGGCCGGACCGTGCAGGGCCCAGAACACCGCGAGCTGGCCCACGTAGGCCGTGACGCTGACGGTGAAGAACTTGGGCAGCTCGCTGCTCACGGCGCCTGAGGAGCGGAACGTCCAGCGGCGGTTCAGGTAGTAGTTGGTGAACACGGAGACGATGAAGCCGGCGGCGTTGGCGACGAACGCCGCCTCAGCCGGTACGGCCCGCGTGTCCTTCTTGACGGCCAGGTTGAGCACGGAGTGACCGAGGTCGCCTGCCGAGTGGATGTGGCCGGAGAACGCCATCCAGAGCAGCAGGACGGACGTGAACACGACGAGGTTGACCACCACGCCGCTGGCGCCGACGAAGCAGAACTTGACGAACTGGCGGATGCTCTTCTTGAGGCGCGCGTCCACGGATCACCTGGTGCCATGGAGAGGATGGGCCGCGCGGCGCCGCAGCGCCGGCCGCGCGCCCGCAGGACCCAGTCATGATACGTGATGCTCTCCCGGCTCCAAAACCGGCCGGGCGGTGTGGATGCCCGGGATGCCCGGCGGGCGTCAGTCCTGCGTCGCCCGCTCCGGCAGCTTCCAGAGCGCGAGCGCCGCGACCACGGCGGCGGCCACCAGCACCGCGTTGCGCACCACGACCACGGCCACCGGTCCGGACTCGAGCGCGACCATCTTCCAGTAGTACTTGGGGAACTCCACCTGGGTGAGGGCGATCGCGACCAGCGTCAGGATGCCGGCGACGCGCTGCAGTGTGGTGCGGCCCACGACCACCAGAGCTACGAGCGGGAACGTCCAGCACAGGAACTGCGGCGACAGCACCTTGTTGGCGACCGTGAACGCCAGGACGCAGGCGAGCGCGGCGAGCGGGACGAACTCCGGCGCCGCCCGCAGCAGCGTGCGGCGGCGCCAGACGAGCAGGTAGACCCCGGCGACCAGCAGCAGGCCGACCCACACGCTGAGGCGGGCCACGATCACGCTGCCCGGGCCCGCCAGCGACTGGGAGCCGAAGGAGTTGCCCGTGCCGATGCCCCACTTGCCCAGCGCGCCGGCGATCAGGTACGGGGTACCCGGCACGCTCTCGATCTGCAGTGGGCGCTGCGCGTGGTAGGTGATGATGTTGGTGAGCCCGTCGATGCGTCCCAGGAACGGCACGAAGGGGACGAAGGCGAAGAGGGCGAAGGCGGCGAGGGCGTAGAGGATGCGCCGCCGCGTCTCCGCCACGATGAGCACCAGCGGCAGGAGCAGGCCGGGCGTGAGCTTGAGCGCCACGCCGATGCCGAGCGCGGCGCCGGCCGCCGTGGTGTGGCGCCGCGCGAGGAAGAGCAGGCACGCCGCGAGCGTCAGCGCGACCGCCACGTCGTAGCGGTTGGCGGTGATCGCCCCGGCGGCGAGGATGGCGACGGCGTAGGCGCCGGCGGCCCAGAGCGGGCGCGCGAGCCCGCGCCAGAGGGCGGCGGCCGTGGCGCCGGTGAGCGCCGCCGCGGCCGAGGCGAGCAGGATCATCTCGGCGGCGAACCAGTTGGGGTACGACGCCGGATCGCCGTGCGGCGGCAGCGTGAACAGCGGCAGCGCGAGCGGCGGGTACTCGAAGGAGAAGTCCTTGTACGACCTTGAGGCCCTGCGGAGACCTTCTGCGCGTACTCGAGGTACACGCCGATGTCGGAGACGTCGAAGAAGTAGTACCAGGGCCCGCCCTGGCGGAGCAGGCCGATGAGGATCGCCCACGAGACCGCCTGGAGCGCCACGGCGGCGACGACGAGCAGCGCGGTCTCGCCGGCCGGCCTGCGGACCGGGCCGAGGAGCGCCGGCTCCGTGCTTGGGGCCGGCGCCTTTCGGGGCGCGCCGGCGACGGCGCTCTTGCTCACCGGCGCGCCAGCCACGCGTCCACCTCACCGAGCACCGTGCCGAAGTCGGTGAGCGGACGCCACTCGAGTCCCTCGGCCTCGCAGCGCTCGGCCAGGTGGCCGCGCGCGAACACGAGGTCGGCCTCGCGCGCCGGGCACAGGTCGCTCGGCCCGTCGCCGAACACGAGCACCACGTCGCCGGGGCGGCGCAGGCGGCGCAGCACGCCGGCCTTGCAGCTCTTCGGCCCGCACCGCGGGCAGTCGCTGAGCGCGTCGCTGAACTCGAGGTGGTACGGCGGGCCGCCGTCCGGCCCCTCGCCGACGAGCTCGCTGGAGAACACCTCGATCGGCGGCAGTTCGAGACGCGCCCAGAACGCCTCGATCGCCTCGCGGATGCCGGCGCTGACGATGGCCGCCTCGCCTCCGCGGGCCTGCAACTGCACGAAGAAGTCGTGCAGGCCCGGCATGGGCTCGGCCACCTCGAGCAGGCGCCGGACGAGCTCCGCCCGCGGCGCCTCGATGAGCCCTACCTGCCGGTCGAACACCTCGGCGTGGCTCATGCGGTCGTTGTACGACTCCTCTTCGAGCTCCCACCAGGGGTCGCCGACGAACGGCTGCAGGGCTACCTCGTTGCACTCGTGCGTGGTCATGGTGCCGTCGTAGTCGAGGAGGGCGAGGAGGCGCGGGCTGCCGGCGTCTCCGCCCGCGCCCGTGCGTGTTGGCCCGTCGGTCATGGCGAGAGTCTACACGGGCGCGCCGCGCGCCTCACGCGCGCCCGCGCGTCCGACCGGGCCCGCGCCACGTGTCTGGTAGAATCGCCGTTCCGGCCAGAAGCAGCAGAAAGCGAGTCCCGTGACACTCCGCGACAGTCAGCCCCGGTTCCAGGACGTCTCGGCGCGCGTCGACTTCCCGGCGCTGGACGCGCGCATCCTCGAGTTCTGGAAGTCCAACGACATCTTCCACAAGAGCCTCGAGGGCCGCGAGGACGCGCCGATCTTCGTCTTCTACGAGGGGCCGCCCACCGCCAACGGCAGGCCGGGCGCGCACCACGTCATCTCGCGCATCTTCAAGGACCTCTTCCCGCGCTACAAGACCATGCGCGGCTACCGGGTGCCTCGCAAGGCAGGCTGGGACACGCACGGCTTGCCGGTGGAGCTCGAGGTCGAACGCCGCCTCGGCATCGACGGCAAGGGTCAGATCGAGGCCTACGGCGTCGCCGAGTTCAACCAGCTCTGCAAGGAGAGCGTGACCACCTACCTCGAGGAGTGGGAGCGCTTCACCGAGCGCATCGGCTTCTGGGTCGACCTCGACGACGCCTACTACACCTACACCAACGACTACATCGAGTCGGTGTGGTCGCTGCTGCGCACCATCTGGGACAAGGGCCTGCTCTACCAGGGCTTCAAGGTGGTGCCGTACTGCCCGCGCTGCGGCACGGCCATCAGCAGCCACGAGGTGGCGCAGGGCTACAAGGACGTCACCGAGGACTCCATCTACGTGCGCTTCCCGCTCACGGCGGAGGCGGCGGCCAAGGTGACGGAGGGCGTGGACGGCGGGGCAGGGGACGGCGAGCCCAAGCGCGTCTCGCTCGCCGTCTGGACCACCACGCCGTGGACGCTCATCAGCAACGTGGCGGCCGCCGTGCGCGCGGACGTCACCTACGCGCTCGTCGAGAGCCGCGGCGAGCGCTTCGTGCTCGCGCGCGACCTCGTGGAGACCGTGCTCGGCAAGAAGGCCGAGGTGCTGCGGGAGTTCCCCGGCTCCGACCTCAGCGGCCTGGACTACGAGCCGCTGTTCGACTTCATGCAGACCGACAAGCGCGCGCACTTCGTCGTCTGCGACGACTACGTGACGACCACGGACGGCACCGGCATCGTGCACATCGCCCCGGCGTTCGGCGAGGCCGACATGCGCGTGGGCATGGACAACGACCTGCCGGTGGTGAACGCCGTCGACCTCGAGGGCAAGTTCGTCGCCGAGGTCACGCCGTGGGCCGGCGTCTGGGTCAAGGACGCGGACCCGGCCATCACGCACGAGCTCAAGCACCGCGGCCTGCTGCTGGGCGTCGAGCCCTACGAGCACAGCTATCCGTTCTGCTGGCGCTGCGACACGCCGCTGCTCTACTACAGCAAGGCCACCTGGTACATCCGCACCACGGCGATCAAGGACCAGCTCATCGCCGCCAACGACGACGTCGTCTGGCACCCGGAGCACATCAAGCACGGGCGCTTCGGCGAGTGGCTCGCCGGCAACGTCGACTGGGCGCTCAGCCGCGACCGCTACTGGGGCACGCCCCTGCCCATCTGGCGCTGCGAGCAGGGGCACACGCACTGCGTGGGTTCGGTCGAGGAGCTCAGGGAGCTGGCGGCCGGTCCTGTTCCTGCGGAGCTGGAACTCCACCGGCCCTACGTCGACGACGTCGCGCTCACTTGTCCGGAGTGCGGCGGCGAGATGCGCCGCGTACCGGAGGTCATCGACGCCTGGTTCGACTCGGGCTCCATGCCGTTCGCCCAGTGGCACTACCCGTTCGAGAACCAGGAGACGTTCGCCGAGCGCTTCCCGGCCGACTTCATCGCCGAGGCCATCGACCAGACCCGCGGCTGGTTCTACAGCCTGCTCGCCATCGCCACGCTCATCGAGGGGCGCAGCTCCTACAAGCGCGTGCTCTGCCTGGGGCACATCCTCGACGGCGAGGGCCAGAAGATGAGCAAGAGCAAGGGCAACGTGGTGCAGCCGGACGACATCCTCGACCACCAGGGCGCGGACGCGTTCCGCTGGTTCATGTTCTCCAGCCAGCAGCCGTGGAGCCCACGCCGCTTCAGCGCCGAGATGGTCGACGAGGTCGTGCGCAAGTTCCTGCTCACGCTGTGGAACACCTACAGCTTCTTCACGCTCTACGCCAACATCGACCGGTTCGACCCGGCGGCCGAGGAGTCGCCGGTCGAGGAGCGGCCGCTCATCGACCGCTGGCTCGTGGGCGAGCTCAACACGCTCGTCCAGGACGTCACCGCGGGGCTCGAGGCCTACGACGCCACGGGCACGGCGCGGTCGATCCAGCAGTTCGTCGACGACCTGAGCAACTGGTACGTGCGCCGCAACCGGCGTCGCTTCTGGAAGTCGGAGAGCGACGCCGACAAGCTGGCCGCCTACCACACCCTCCACGAGGCGCTCGTCACGGTCGCCAAGCTGCTCGCGCCGTTCACGCCGTTCGTCGCCGAGGAGCTGTACCAGAACCTGGTGCGCTCGGTCGATGCCGGCGCGCCGGAGAGCGTGCACCTGTGCGCCTGGCCGGTGGTCGACGAGCAGGCCATCGACGCCGGCGTCAGCTTCGACATGGCGGCGGCGCGGCGCGTGGTGGAGCTGGGCCGCGCCGCGCGCAACGGCGCGGCGGTCAAGACGCGGCAGCCGCTGGCCGAGGTCGTCCTGGCCTTGCCCGAGGCCGAGGCGCAGGCGGTGGAGCGCCTCCGCGACGTCGTGCTCGACGAGCTCAACGTCAAGGACCTGCGGTTCGTAGGCGGCGAGGACGAGCTCGTCGCCTACGTCGTCAAGCCCAACCTCAAGGTGCTCGGGCCCAAGCTCGGCAAGCGCATGGGCCCGCTGCAGGCGGCGCTCAGGGAGGCGGACGGCGCGGCGATCGTGGCCGCCGTCCGCGCGGACGGCGCCGCCGTCATCGTCCTGCCGGACGGCGAGATCAGTCTCGTGGAGGAGGAACTCCTCATCGAGACCGGCTCGCCGGAGGGCTACCAGGTGGAGTCCGAGGCCGGCCGCGTCGTCGCGCTCAAGACCGACGTCGACGACGCGCTGCGCGAGGAGGGACTGGCGCGCGAGCTCATCCACGCCGTTCAGCTCGCGCGCAAAGCTGCCGACCTTCGTATCGAAGACACCGTCAGCCTCACGCTCGACGTGCCGGAGCAGCTGCGCCCGCCGGCCGAGCGCCACCGCGGCGCCATCATGGCCGAGACGCTCGCCAGCGAGTTCTCGCTCGGCTCCGCCGCGGGCGACCACGTCGAGCAGGCGCGGGTGGACGGTCACGAGGTCGGTATCGGTCTCAGCGTGACGGGTACCATCTTCACCGTCACCTACGGCTGACAGGGGGACCGCAGGGGCACACCGCCCGCCGGGTGGCGACGAAGGGAGAAGCCGTGGAAGAGCTGCGTGAGGCATCGCTCGATCTGCTGGTCGACCTGGCGCGGCCCGCCTTCACCGACGCCGTGCTCGACTACGCCACCGGCGCGGGCATGGCCGGGTTCGTCGTGGCGCCCGACGTGGCGACGGTGGAGGCCGCCGACGAGCTCCCGGACCTCCTGCAGGAGGGTGAGCGCCTGGCCACCGAGCTCGGCCTCGTCAACGTCGCCTTCACGCTCGTCGACCTCTATGCGCTGCCGTACAAGGACGCCGCGTTCGACCTCGTCCTCTGCCGCAACGCGTTCCACTTGCTGCCCGAACCGGTGTCCGCTCTGCAGGAGCTGCTCCGCGTGCTCAAGCCCGACGGCCGCATCGTCGTGCTCGACACCGTGGTGGACGAGACCGTCGACAAGCCGTTCAACGAGATCGCGCGCCTGCGTGAGCCGGCCCACCGGCGGCACTACCGGATGGGGGAGCTCGAGGACATCATCGCGCGCGCCGGGCTCGCGGTCTGCGCGCGCGGCGAGGTCCGCCGCACCATCGACCTCGACTACTGGCTGCAGGCGGCCGCGGTTCCTCCGCCCAAGGCGGCGCTCATCCGCGGCCGCATCAAGGCGCTGCCCGTAGAGGTCCAGATGAGCCTCGACGTCGCGTTCTCGGACAGGTCGGTGAGCTTCAGCTACGACGTGGTCGGTGTGCGGCTCGAGCGGGCGTGAGTTCTCCGCAGCTGCCGACCTATTACCGGTCCCCCCGGGCGGAGCAGCGCCGTCGTGCACGCCGGCGGCGCCGGATCCTTCTCGTCGTCGCAGTCGTCGTCGTGGTCGCCGCGCTCGCTCTCGCCGGCGTCTGGTCGGGACTCCTCCACGTGCCCTCCCTCGGCTCGTCGGGCGCCGGACAGTCCTCCGCGGCCAGTCCGGCTCCGGCGGCCAGTCCGGCTCCTCCGGCCAGTCCGGCTCCTCCGGCCAGTCAAGCGCCACCAGCTCCGACGGCGCGCTCACCATCGTCGGCGCCGAGGATCTCTGGCACAACGGTCCGGTCACGCTCCGCTTCCGCGACGCCGACGGTAAGCCGGTCGCCGCGAGCTTCGCCATCGACGGTGGCTCCTGGACGCAGGACAAACGGGTCCACGTGCGCGGCCCCAAGGACCACAGCAACGACGGCATGCACACGGTCGAGGCCAAGCCGCTCGGCGGCGGCGACGCGGTGACGGTCAAGGTCGGCATCGACACCAGGCCGCCGGAGGTCACCGCCGTCCAGGTCTCGCCCGACCGCACGGACGGCACGGGCGCGGTCAAGCTCTCGTTCACCGCGCCCTCCGAGGACGGCGTCACCGTGCAGTGGGCGATGGTCGACGTCCTCGACAAGCCCGTGGGCGAACAGGGCAAGCCCGGTGCGCCCGCCGGCCCCGTGAGCGTCGACTGGGCCATTCCGTCGGTGGACGGCGAGAAGCTCGGCCCCGGCACCTACTGGCTGAGCGTCCGAGCCACCGACCGCGCGGGCAACGTCACGGACGCCCGCGCCTCGCTCGCCTGCGTCCATCCGGTCAAGGCGCGCATCATCACCAACCTGCCCAAGGCGGGCAAGGAGGTGGCCCTCACCTTCGACGGCGGTTCGGGCTACGCCTGGCGCAGCCTCATGAACGAGCTCTACTCCCACGACCAGGCCGGCACCTGGTTCTGCACCGGCGTGAGCGTCGACAAGTACCCGGACATGGCGCAGCTCGCCGTGGACCAGCGCCAGACCATCGGCAACCACAGCTACGACCACCCGGACTTCAGCACCATCTCCTACGCGGAGCAGGTGGACCAGCTGAACCGCAACTCCGACGCCTGGTGGAAGGCCTGCAAGGCCGTCCCGCAGCCGTTCTTCCGGCCGCCCTACGGGTCGCAGACCGCGACCACGGTCAAGGCGGCCGGTGACGCTGGCTACCGGTACGTCGTGATGTGGAACGGCGACGCCGGCGACTGGCGCGGCCTCTCCGCCTCGCAGGTCGCCGCCAACGCCCTGGCCGCCGTCAAGCCCGGCGCCATCATCGTCTTCCACACGCAGTGGAACAGCGACGCCGCCCTTCCCGCAGTCCTCAAGGGACTGAAGGCCAAGGGCTACAAGGCCGTCAGCCTGGCGCAGCTCTGCGCCGACGCCGGCCTGCCGTACTGACGCTCACCAGTCGTTCCAGTACTCCGGCTCGTTCTCTACGTCGCGCACGCTCGGCAGCCGCTCGTCGACGGGCAGGCGCGAGTGGATGGCCTTGAGCCCCTTGTCCCGAAGCACGCACATCGTGTCGTACTCATCGCGGGACAGCAGCACAGCGGTCACGAAGCCTCGCTGCGTGATGAACACGGGCAGGTGTGATCTCTCCATCCGCCTGATCAGCCGCGCGGTGTCCCTGCGCAGCTCGCTGATCGGGACGACAAGGGGCGCTTTGCCGGCCACCTGCGGCCTCCCGGATCGCGCTTGGTCGCCGCTCGTCCGGCGCTGTCGACTGGGGATGGTACCGGCGTCCGCCGACCAGGCAAAGGTGGACGAATCCGGGACCCGGGAGACGTTGAGGCGTGCCTGCGGGGCGGCGTGCCTGCGGGAGGCGGCGGAGGACGCGGTGTTCCGCGCCGTGCTCCGGGGGGAGGGGGTAGTGCGTTGGGGCTGCGTACGTCCAAGCGTACGTCCAGACACCCCATGGGGCTACCGGACGTACGCTTGGACGTACGTGGCTGGATTGCACATACCTTGGTCCCGACGGCGCCGGCGTGCGGGTCGTCGCGCGCATCGGGGACAGGCCGGCGCGCACAGTCGCCGGAATGCAGCCCGCGAAAGGACGGGGCGGGCGCTCGCAAGGAGCGCCCGCCCCGTCCGGCGGTCGTCGCGCGTGGGAGAGGGGCTCAGCCCAGGAAGGCGCCCAGCTCCTCGACGAGCTTGGCCTTGGGCATCGCGCCGACGATGCGGTGCCTGGCCTCGCCGTCCTCGAACGCGAGGATCGTCGGGATGTTCATGACGGAGAACTGCTGGGCCACGGCCGGCGCCTCGTCGACGTTGAGCTTGACGAACTTGACGTCGGGGAAGTCGCCCGCCATCTCCTCCAGGACCGGCCCGATCATGCGGCAGGGGCCGCACCACTCGGCCCAGAAGTCGACCAGCACCTTGCCGGGCGCCTTGATGACCTCGGCTTCGAAGTTGTCCTGCGAGACAGCGTCCAACTGATCCCTCCTGTGACTGGCTTGCGCCGGTAAGTCCGGCAGTAGTCCGGCTTGGGCGCCGGGTGCCGCTGTGTGGGACAGCCTAGCGCGCCGGCGGCCCTCCGTCAGCGTTTCGCGCCGGCGGTCGCGTCCGTCGGCTGCTTCACGGGGCTGTCCAGTTCGTCCAGGTAGCGCTCGGCCTGCACCGCCGCGAGCGCGCCCTCGCCGACCGCCATGGCGATCTGCTTGAGCGGGTTGGCGCGCGCGTCGCCGCAGGCGAACACACCGGGCAGGCTGGTGCGCAGCATGCCGTCGGTGACGATGTAGCCCTGCTCGTCGATCTCGAGCGTGTCCTTGAGCCACTGGGTGTTGGGGATCTGGCCGATGTACATGAACACGCCGTTGACGGCCAGGGTGCGCTCCTCGCCGGACTTGACGTTCTCGACCTCGAGGGCCTCGACCATCTCCGCGCCGTCGATCTTCCTGGGCACTGAGTCCCAGACGAACTCCATCTTGGGGTTGGCGAACGCGCGCTCCTGGGCGATCTCGGCGGCGCGCAGTTCGTCGCGGCGGTGCACCAGGTAGACCTTGTCGGCGAACTTGGTGAGGAACATGCCCTCCTCGACCGCGGAGTCGCCGCCGCCGATGACGGCGACGGTCCTGCCGCGGTAGAGGGCGCCGTCGCAGGTGGCGCACCAGCTGACGCCGCGGCCGATGAACTCGGCCTCGCCGGGGATGCCGGAGCGCCGCGGCTCCACGCCCGGGGCGAGGATGACCGAGCGCGCGCGGATCTCCTCACGGTCGGTGACGACGGTGTAGGTGCCGTCGTCCTCGGGCCGCAACTCGGAGACCGCCTCGATCTCGCGGAGCACGGCGCCGAACTTCTCCGCCTGCTCCTTCATCTTCTGCGCGAGGTCGAAGCCGGAGATGCCCTCGGGGAAGCCGGGGTAGTTCTCGACCAGGTCCGTCAGCGCGATCTGCCCGCCGGACATGTTGCGTTCCAGACAGGCCGCCTTGAGGCGGCCGCGGCTGGTGTAGATGCCGGCGGTGAGGCCCGCGGGGCCGGCGCCGACGATGACGACGTCGTACACGTCGGCGCCGTTCTCAGTGGTATCAGGCATGGACCGTTCCTCGTCGGGATTCGCGATGTGACAGCGTTCTACCCATCAAAGCTCAGGGCGGACCCCCGGCTTACAGGAGCCTCCGGGCGACGAGCTCCTCGGCGATCTGCACCGCGTTGAGCGCCGCGCCCTTGCGCAGGTTGTCCGAGACGACCCACATGTCGAGGCCGTTCTCGATGGTGACGTCCTCGCGGATGCGGCCCACGTACACCGGGTCCTGGCCCTCGGCCGGCAGCGGCATGGGGTACTGCAGGTCGGCCGGGTCGTCGACGACCACGACGCCGGGCGCCGCGGCGAGCAGCTCGCGCGCCTCCGCGGCGCTCAGCTTGGTCCGC
>CAVVGY010000016.1:0-119288 GCA_963747935.1 uncultured Thermoleophilia bacterium
CCACCTGGGGCGCCGCACGAGTCCTCGACGTGCTCGAGTTCCTGGGACGACGCACCAGTCCCGCGCCGGCCAGCATCATCGCGTCGTCCTGCCACATCCCCCGCTCGAGCACCTACGGGCTTCTCAACCTGCTCAAGGAACGACGCTTCGTCAGCTACCGGGCCGACGCGCGCGCCTGGTCCCTGGGCTCAGCCGCCTTCGAACTCAGCGCCGACGCACCGCTGTTCGCACACGCCCTTGCCGTCCTGAGGGCGTTCGCGACGCACACGCACGGCCTGACCGTCCAGCAGATCGCCACGGGCGCGGGCATGTCGCGGGTGGCCGTCACGCGGATCCTGCCGTATCTCGTGGAGAGCGATCTCCTCCATGCAGACCCCGACGGCACGTACTCCCTCGGCCTGGAGCTGGTGAGTCTCGCGTCGCGCGTAGGCTGGGTCGACCGCCTGCGGATCGCCGCCCGGGCCCATCTCGTCCGCCTGCGTGACGCCACCAAGGAGACGGCGAACCTCATCGTCCTGGACGGCGACCACGCGATCTACGTGGACCAGGTCGAGAGCTCCTTCGCACTGCGGCACGGCGGCTGGGTGGGCAGGCGCGTGCCGCTGGCAGGCACCGCGACCGGCGCCGCCTTCCAAGATCGCACCACATCACACGTCGCCAGAGACGCCGTCGAGGCGGGCGTGACGTCCATCGTCTGCGCGATCGATCTGAGCGACGACGACGCCGCCGTCGGCATCACCGCGCCGAGCTGGCGAGTCGAGGAGTTCGGCATCGCGCGTGCGCGGCAGATCGTCGAGGCGGTCGCGCGCGAGATCGCACAGCGGGCGCGCGCGTAGCCGGGGGACGAAGGGGGGCCGGCGGGCAGATGCCCGCCGGCCCCGTCGTCCGATCGTGTCCGGCTTAGAGCAGGTCGCGGACCAGGCGCACGGCGCCGCCGGCGTCGGGTGCGTACCCGGCGGCCCCGATCTCGTCGGCGAACGCCTGCGTGATCGGCGCGCCGCCGACGATGGGCTTAGCCTCGACGCCCGCCTCGCGCAGCGCCTCGATGACGACCTTCATCTTCGGCATCGTCGTCACCATCAGCGACGACATCGCCACGACGTCCGCCTCGTGCTCCTTCGCGGCAGCGACGAAGGCGGGGATGGGGACGTCGACGCCGAGGTCGTGGACGGTGAAGCCGGCGCCGTCGAGCATGAGCGCCACGAGGCTCTTGCCGATGTCGTGGACGTCGCCCTCGACGGCGCCGATGACGACCGTCCCGCGTCCGCCGGTCGCCTCGAGCTCGAGATGCGGCGTGATGACGTCCATCGCCGCCCGCATGGCCTCGGCCGCGACGAGGACCTCGGGGATGAAGAGCTCGCCGGTGGCCATCATGGCGCCGGCCTCGTCCATCGCGCTGATGAGCGCGTCGTTCATGATGACGGCCGGCTCGGTGCCCGCCTCGAGCTCGGCGCGCGCGAGATCCGCGGCGCCGTCGGCGTCGCCGGTGAGCACGGCCTGCCTGATGTCGGTGATCGACATGGTTCCTCCTCGCGTCTCGGCGACGCTGATGTCGTGATGGGTGTGACCGGGCGGCCGTCAGGGGCAGAGCGCCTTGTCGGCGCGGGCGACGACGGCGTCCATCTCGCGGCGCACGTCGTCGGGCAGGTCGACGGGCTTGATCACGGACTGGAGACGGCGGTACTCGTCGACAGCGCGCTCGTAGAGGTCCTTCTCGCCCTCGGCCTCCCACTGCTGCTGCAACTGGAAGCGGAACAGGCTGGGCTCCACGTAGTCGCGGCAGTGCCGCAGCGTGTGCTTGCTCTGCACGAAGCTGCCGCCGATGCCCGGCGCGAGGATCTCGTCGATCGCCAGGTACTCATCGTCCACCTGCACGCCGCGCACGTACTCCTTGAGCAAGGCGATGAGCTGGTTGTCGATGATGAGCTGGGCGGGGCTGGCGAGGCTGGCGCCGCCCAGCCGGCCGACGCCGTAGGCGATGTCCATGCCGGCCATGATGCTCATGAGGCCGCCGAGCGCCTTCTCGGCCACGGCGCGGCCGTCGCTGACGTAGGTGTCGGTCATGATCGGGCAGCCGGACACGGGGATCCCGAAGCCCTCCTCGTGAGCTGCTGGCCGGCGGCACGCTGCACGTTGGCGACCGGCGTCGCCAGCGTGGAGAAGCCGGTCGCCATGTCACCGGGGCAGTTGAACTGGGTCATCATGGCGGGGTGACCGGGCTTGACCACCTGGCTGAGGACCACGTGCGCCAGCGTCTCGGCGCAGTTCTGCACGACGCTGCCGGCGACGGTCATCGGGCTGGTGAACCCGGCCATGACGTGGCCGTCGGCCGAGAGCGGCACGCCGTGGTGGCACGCCTGGATGATCTCCTCGGCGTCCATCGCCTTCATGATGAACGGCGACACGGTGCCTGGGTTGATGATCGCGACGCTCTGCTCGCGCAGGGCCTCGACGCTGCCCATGCGCGCGACCATGAGCTCGAACATGTACGGCACGGCCTCCAGACTGAAGGCGTGCATCCACAGAGGCTTGGTCGTGTTCTGCATCTGGATGTTGAGCGCGTGGACCTCGGCGCTCTCCGCCGGCACGTCCATCGGCGTCTGGATGGCGCAGATGTCCGCGTGGTCGAGGACCTCGATGATCTGGCACCACTCCGCGTAGCGGGCGACCGTGTTGTCCTCGAAGCGCTTGGTGTCGACGTCGTGGTGCAGCATGCTCTGGATGTTGGTGCACGAGTAGAACAGCCCGGCCGGGTGAGGGATCGGCAGTCGTGCCTGGGGTCGGCGCCCTTGACGACCAGCTCGCCGGGACGGTCGCCAGGGCCGCCTCGACGAGGTCGGCCGGGAACTTGACGACGTGGGTCTCGCGGTCGACGTCGGCGCCGGCCTCGGCAAGCATGCCGAGCGCGCCGTCGTGGTCGATCCTCATGCCCAGCGTCGCGAGCAGGTAGAGGCACTTCTCGCGCATGGTGCTCACCTGCTCGGAGGAGAGCATCCGCAGATTCAACGTATCTCCCATGTGCTGTCTCCTTGGGATGCGCCGCGAGGGCCCGCCGTGGGCGCGCCCGGCGGCGCGAACGAGGGATGGGGCGGAGCGCCGGGACGTGGGCGTGGGGCCCGGCGCGGCGATCGGCCTACGGGCCGCGAGAGTCGAAGCTGGTGCTGTCGGGAGTGAGGACGTACGGGGGCGCACTGGGTTCCGGGGGGCACCGGCGGATCTTCGGCATGCGGCAGTCTCGCCGTCAGTCATCGGACGATCCCCCTGGCGGCCCGGCGGCCGCGCGACGTCGCAGACGATCAACCGCAAGCGCGCGCATGGTACGCCCGCTCGCGCGAGAAGGCAACAGGTTGGAGCGTCTTGTCCGGGAGGAGGGACGGTCCGCGCCCGCAGCCCGGCGGATTTACGTCCGTCATTTCGGACAACTCCCCGTCGAGTCTGGGCATCCCTCCCGGCCTCCCCTACAGTGCGCGAGAGTCAGCGCGGCGCCGTCCGCGGCCCTTCGGGCCGCCCGCGGCGCCTGTCCCCGCGAGAGGAGACACACCGGTGACCATCATCCTGGACGGCTCATCGCTCACCGTCGAGAAGCTCGTGCGCATCGCCCGCGAGGGCGAGCAGGTCGAGCTCGACCCGGCCGCCGTCGAGCGCATCAACGTCTGCCGCGCCATGCTCGAGGAGAAGATCGCGGCGCGCGAGATCATGTACGGCACCAACACCGGCATCGGCGAGTTCAGCGAGATCGTGCTCGACGACGACCAGGTGCAGCAGTTCCAGCGCTTCCTCGTCTACAACCACGCCGCCGGCATCGGCGAGCCCGCGCCGATCGAGGTCGTGCGCGGCGCCATGGCGGCGCGCATCAACGTCCACGCGCACGGCAACTCGGGCAACCGGCTGGAGATCACCCAGACACTGGTCGAGCTGCTCAACAAGGGCGTCACGCCGGTCATGAGCAGCAAGGGCTCGGTCGGCGCCTGCGGCGACCTCGCCCCGATGGCCCAGATGGCCCTGGTCATGATGGGCGAGGGCGAGTCCTTCTACCAGGGCGAGCGCATGCCCAGCCGCGAGGCGCTCGAGCGCGCCGGCATCCCGGTCCCCGGCCTGGAGGCGCGCGACGGCCTCGCCACCATCAACGGCTCCAACGTGCTCACGGCGATGAGCGCCCTGCTCTGCTACGACGCCGACCGCTGGTTCAAGCAGGCCGAGATCGCCGCCTCCATGAGCCTCGAGGCCCTGCTCGCCAACCTCAAGCCGTACAACAGCAAGCTGCACGAGCTGCGCGGGTTCTCCGGCGCGGTGCGCAGCGCCGCCGCCATCCGCGCCTGCATCGACGAGAGCGACCTCGCCACCGGCAAGATCAAGACCAAGGTGCAGGACGCCTACTCCATGCGCTCCACGCCGCAGGTCATCGGCGCCGCGCACGACGCGCTCAAGTGGGCGAGGAGCCAGGTGGAGATCGAGCTCAACGGCGTGGGCGACAACCCCATCTGGGTGCCCGAGGAGAAGCTGACGCTGACCGGCGCCAACTTCCAGGGCACGCCGGTCAGCCTCCCCATGGAGATGGTCGGCCAGGCCATCACCATGGTCAGCGTGCTCAGCGAGCGCCGGCTCAACCGCATGGAGAACACGGCGACCAGCCAGGGCCTGCCCGACTTCCTCACGCCCAACCCGGGCTTCTACAGCGGCCTGATGCTCAGCCAGTACACGGCCGACATGCTCATCACCGAGCAGCGCATCCTCTCGGCGCCGGCGTCGACCATGAGCATCCCCGCCGCCGCCGACCAGGAGGACTTCGTCTCCATGGGCATGAACACGGCCCTCAAGAACCGGCAGATCCTGCGAGAACGCCTACGGCGTGCTCGGCATCGAGTTCATGGCCGCGGCGCAGGCGCTGGACTTCCGCGACTTCACGCCGGGCAAGGGCGTGCGCAAGGCCAAGGAGGTCATCCGCAAGCACGTCGAGCACCTCGACATCGACCGGCCGCTCTACACCGACCACAACGCGATGGCCGCGCTGGTCGAGTCGGGGGAGATCCTCGAGGCCGTCGAGGCGGAGGTCGGCTCCCTGGGCTGACCGCGCGGCGTCGCCGCGAGTGCGCCGGGCACCAGCGCGAGGAGCACTCGCGAGCGCTCTCGACGAACGGCGGCAGGGATGCGCGATCAGCCGCCGCATGTACCCGTCGTACCTCTTGAGGCGCCGGCCGTACACCTCTCTCCGGTCGTCTCGCCCGTGGCTCCCCGAAGGCGATAGGATTGCCTGCGGAGGAGGACCACATGGACGAACCCGCAGTACGCGCGCAACTGGCCGAAGCCGACGTCACCGTCGGACCCGTGCACAGGAACCTGCCGGCGCCGGAGCTCATCGCCCGCTCGCTGGCCCGCGGCGAGGGCATCTTCGCCGCCAACGGCGCTCTCGTCGTCACCACCGGCGAGCGCACCGGCCGCTCCCCGGCCGACCGCTACATCGTCGACGAGCCGGAGGCCGAGGGCGTCGACTGGGGCGGGGCCAACCAGGCCTGCACGCCCGAGTTCTTCGACCGCCAGGTCCGGCGCGTGAGCGACTACCTGCGCCGTCGCGAGGTCTACGTGTTCGACGGCTTCATCGGCGCGGAGCCCACGTACCGCACACCCATCCGCGTGGTGACCCGGGCGTCCTGGCACGGACTCTTCGCGCACACGCTGTTCGTGCGGCCCGAGCCGATCGACCTCGAGGACTTCGAGCCGACCTTCACGGTCATCAACTGCGGCGAGCTGCCGGTCGACGCGCGGCCGGAGGGCGAGGAGGGCATCGATGGGCGGCCGTCGCAGGCGTTCGTCGGCATCAGCTTCAGCCGTCGCCTGGTCATCATCCTCGGCACCATGTACGGCGGCGAGACCAAGAAGTCGCTCTTCACGGCGATGAACTACCTGCTGCCCGAGCGCAACGTGCTGCCGATGCACTGCTCGGCGACCGCCGGCAAGAAGGGCGACGTGGCCCTCTACTTCGGCCTCTCCGGCACCGGCAAGACCACGCTGTCCGCCGACCCGACTCGCCGCCTCATCGGCGACGACGAGCACGGCTGGAGCGACCACGGGGTGTTCAACTTCGAGGGCGGATGCTACGCCAAGGTCATCCGCCTCTCGCCGGTGGACGAGCCGCAGATCTTCAACGCCATCCGCTTCGGGTCGATCCTCGAGAACGTGATCATCGACCCGCTCACGCGGGCCATCGACTGGGACGACGACTCCATCACGGAGAACACCCGCGCCACGTACCCGGTCAGCTACATCCCCAACGCCATCGAGACGGGCCTGGGAGGCATGCCGCGCAACGTCTTCCTGCTCGCCTGCGACGCCTACGGCGTGCTGCCGCCGATCTCGCGGCTCACGCCGGAGATGGCCAGCTACCACTTCCTCTCCGGCTTCACCGCCAAGGTGGCGGGCACGGAGGCCGGCGTCACGGAGCCGGAGCCGACGTTCTCCGCCTGCTTCGGCGCCCCGTTCATGCCGCGCGACCCTGTGGTGTACGCGGACATGCTGGCCGAGCGCCTGCGGACCAGCAAGACGCAGTGCTGGCTGGTCAACACCGGCTGGTGCGGCGGCTCGGCCGGGACCGCCGACCGCATGCCCATCGAGATGACCCGCAGTCTGCTCAAGGCCGCGCTCGAGGGCGCCCTGGAGCGCGCCGTGATGGCGCCACACCCCGTGTTCGGCGTGCAGGTGCCGTCGTCGTGCCCCGGCGTGCCGGACGACTTGCTGGACCCGCGGTGCAGCTGGGCCGACCCGGACGATTACGACCTCCGTGCGACGAGGCTGGCGGAGAAGTTCGCCGCCAACTTCGAACGGTTCGCCGGTCGCGTGTCGCCCGAGGTAGCGGCGTCCGGCCCCACCCTCGGCGGCTGACATGCCGGCGCGCCTCGCGGCGCTGCCCGCCTTGATGCTGACGGCAGGCGTACTGGCGGCGGGCGTCGTGCTTCTCGCCGGCTGCGGAGGCTCCGCGCCATCGCGTCCTCCCGTCGCGAGCGCCGACGGTCGAGTGGTGCGCGGCGACTGCATGGCACGCCGGGAATCCAGGACTCGAACCGGCGCACGAGCTGCCCGGATGGGAGAGCTGGGCGAGAGGAGGCGGGCGGAGGAGGCCCGGGGAACAAGTGGCGGGAGCGACGGGGCTCGAACCCGCGGCCTCCGGCGTGACAGGCCGGCGCTCTAACCAGCTGAGCTACGCCCCCGCGTAAGGACGCTGACGGCCGGGCGACTTGCGACCGGCCGCTGTACAGCGAATGCGGAGTCTAGCACAGGGGCGTCGGCGCGGCAAAACGGCGCGGAGCCGCGCCGCAGAGGCCTCCGAAGGCCGCCCGCCGTCAGCCGGGTCCGGCCCCGTCGCGGTCTCGGGCTCGCCGCGCCGAGTAGCCGCTGCGCGCGGCCCAGAGCGCGTACTCGAGGGCGGCGCGGTGGAACGCCGGCCTGCCCGGCAGCCCGTGCACGCCGCGCACCCGCGGCGCCGCGACGGCGTCCTCGTAGGCCTCCTCGATGCGGTCGGTGATGCGCGCCCAGGAGAGGTCCGCGGCGGCAACGAGGCCGGCGGCGGCGAGCCGCCGCCGCTGCTCCTCGTCCTGCAGCACCTCGTAGAGCGCATCGGCGAGCGCGACGGGGTCGCCGGGCGGCGTGAGCCGCCCGGCCTCGCCGTCGCGCAGCACAGCGCGATAGCCCGGCAGGTCCGAGGCCACCACCGGCACCCCGGCAGCCATGCCCTCGGCGAGCACGATGCCGAAGCTCTCGGCCGCCAGCGAGGGCGCGCACAGGATCTCCGCCTGGCCGAACTGCTCCACCTTCTCGTGGTCCTCCACCCAGCCCAGGGCTTCCACACCGGTCAGGTCGGTGGGGATCCCGTTGCGCTCGGTCTCCAGCACCTGACGGCGGGTGGCGCCGGCCACGACCAGCGTGGCATGCGGGACTCGGCGGCGCAGCAGCGTGAACGCCTGCAGCAGCACGCCGAGGCCCTTGCGCGGCTCGGACCTGCCGACGAAGAGGATCCGCCCCGGCACCTTGGTGGCGCCGATCGCCGGGGCGTACATCTCCACGGGCACCCCGTTGGGGATGATGCGGAACGGCCCCGGGAACCGGCTCTGGGGGAACGACCGAGCCGCCTCGCTCACGGCCACCCGCACGTCCAGCCGCCGCATGACGGCGCCGGCGGCGGGCCTGCCGTGGTCGTAGAACGCGGAGGCGTCGAGGGCGGCGTGGAAGGTGCCCACCACCGGGGACGCCGCCATCACCACGGCCATCATCGCCACCATCGGCGTGCACGGCTCGTGCACGTGGAGCACGTCGAAGCGCCCGTAGCGGACGGCGCGGTCCATGCGAGCCATGATCTGCGGCGAGAAGTTGACGTACGCCATCGACCCGTTGGACGGGACGGGGACGGCGTTGCCCATCGGGATGAAGCGCTCGGTGAGCGTCTGCCGGCGGCTGTCCACGTGCCGGCGCGCCGGGCTGAGCGCGCCGACCGGCGCGATGATCCACGATTCGTGGCCGCGAGCGTCAAGCTCCTCGGCGAGGTGCTCCACGTGGTGGTTCACCCCACCGGGGACGGTCCACGAATAGGGAGAGACCAGACCTACGCGCACCGGGACCTCCGGGTCAGCGTTCGTCCCTGTCGAGTGTGAGGCGGTTCCAGTACACCTCGGGGGAGCGGGGCAGCGGTGAGCCCGGCGCGCCGCGGAGTCGGGCCGCGAACAGGAGCGTGATGAGCGCCAGCGGGCCGAGCGCGCGCCGCGGGCTGCGGTGCAGGGCCAGGCTGATGAGCGGCAGCGAGAGCGCCGTGATGGTCACCGCCTGCGCGTGCCGGTGCAGCAGGCTGCCGCCGACGAGCGGCACGCAGCCGACGGCCATCATCGCGGGGTCCATGGCGAACGCGGCGCCCAGCGCCGAGGCGGCGCCGCGTCCCTTGACGAAGACGATGTGGCCGTCCATGGCGGAGATGCCGATGGCGGCGACCGTGTTGTCGCCGGCGCCGGCCAGCCGGGCCGTGGTGGCCGGCACGTACGCTTTGAGCGCGTCGAGTGCGAGCACGGCGGCGCCGGCCTTCCAGCCCACGCTGCGGGCGACGTTGGACGAGCCGACCTTGCCGTCGCCGAGGTCTTCCAGGCTCTGGCCGGTGAGCGCGCGCGTGACGAGCTTGCCGGTCGGGATGCTGCCCGCGGCGTAGGCCGCGCCGATGAAGGCGAGCGTCTTGACCGCGCCGAAGGCGCGGCGCTTCTCGCCGCTCATCCGGCCGCCGCCCTGCGCAGGAGCTCGCGGTACCGCTCGCCGACCACGCTTGGAGTGTGACGCGCCAGGGCCAGCTCTCGTCCGCTTGGCGCCCATGACGCGCCGCTGCTCGGGCGTGCGCCGCAGGATGGCGGCCAGAGCGGCGGCGACCTCCTGCACGGAGTGCCCGTCCACGACGATGCCCGTCTTGCCCTGGATCACCGCCTCCGGCGCGCCGCCGGAACGCCCGGCGATCACCGGCAGGCCGGCCAGGGCGGCCTCGGCGAACACGATGCCGAAGCCCTCCACCTCGAGGCCGGCCCAGCGGCTGCGACAAGGCGAGGCGAACACGTCGGCCGCCCGCAGCCACTCCTTCATGGTCTTGTCCGCGAGCGCGCCGGTGAGATGGACGCGCTCGCCCACGCCGCGCTTCTGGGCGCGGTCGTAGAGCCCCGTGGCCAGCCTCCCCTCGCCGATGATGACGAGGTGCAGGCGCGGGAACTCCTTGCGCAGCAGGCCCAGGGCGTCGATGAGCTTGTCCTGGCCCTTGCGGGGCACGAGGCGACCCACGCAGACGACGAGCTGGCCGTCGACGCCGAGACGCTCACGCAGGCACGCCGCCTCCTCGCTGTCGGCCGGCTCGAACGCGTCGACGTTGAGCGGCGGGCGAAGCACCTCCGCGGGCACCTTGCCGTCGGTCTGCTGGCGCGCCGCCTGCGCTGTGTACTCGCTCACGGTGAGCAGCATGGAGGCGTTGCCGAGCACGTGCCGCAGGGCGTTGTTCACGCCGGGGATGACGCCCGGCAGGGTGACCTCGGCGCCGCCGAGGAACACGACGTAGGGGATGCCATGCCGCTGCCTGAGCCGCGGCCCGAGCAGGCCGGCGGGCAGGGGGTGGCCGAGCTGGATGAGCTCCGCTCCCTCGCGCTCGGCCATCTGCTCCACCGTGTGGAGCATGGCGTTGGTGGGCCAGAGGACCGAGGTCGAGGCGCGCACCACGGTGTAGGGGTGGGTGGCGTCGAACGCCGCCGCGTCGATGTGAGCAGGGGCGAGGATCGCCACCTCGGAGGGGTCCAGCGTCTGGATGACGCCCCAGTAGTACGACTGGGCGCCACCGATCCGCGGCGGGAAGTCGTTGGTGACGAAGAGCGTGCGCGGCGCGCGGTCGGCTGACGTGCTGGCTGCCAGGTGTCCCTCCAGGGTCGTCGGCGCGGGCATCTGTTCGGCACGCTCGCCCCTGCCGAATCGGCTGGGCTCACTCTACCATGACGTCTACGGAAGCTCGGCCCTCGCCCATGCAGGGCTTCGACCACGGCGCCGACGTCAGCGCATCCGCCGCGATCGGCTTGGCGAAGTAGGCCACGGCGCCGGCGGCCAGCGAGGCGTCACGGTGCTTCTCCGGGTCCCGCCCGCTCAGCATGATGACCGGCACGCCGGCCAGCTGCGGGAGCGAGTGCAGCCGCTGCATCACCATGAGGCCGTCGCCTCCGGGGAGCCCGATGTCGAGCACGATCACGTCCGGCGGCTGCTTGACGGCCGTGGAGACCGCGGTCACCGCATCCGTCGCCACGGCCACGTCGAACCCCTGCCGGCGGAGCGGAGCCGCGAGCGCGACGAGCAGGTCCTCGTCGTCGTCCACGAGCAGGACGACCTTGCCGGCGAGGCCGGACGGGATGCCTCCGGCCGCCGCCTCGCCCTGGCGGGCGAGGGCCGAGGCGATCTGCTCCTCCGTCACGAGGCCCATGTCCTTGAGGATGTCGCCGAGGCGGCCGCCGGCAGCGCCCTGGACGCCCTCCTGGACATCCTCGCCGAGTGCCACGCGCAGCGCGAGCACGAGCGCGTCGGGGTCCACCGGCTTGGTCAGGTAGGCGGAGGCGCCGGCCGCGAGCGCCTCGTCCCGGTACTTCTCCGGGTCGCGGCCGCTCATGATGACCACGGGGACGCCGGCAAGCTGAGGCAGGGCGTGCATGCGCTTCATCACCACCGACCCCTCGCCGCCGGGCAGGCCGACGTCGAGCACCACCACGTGCGGCTTGAGCTTGACGGCGGCGCTCATGGCGGCGACGGCATCCTGCGCCACGGCGACTTCGTACCCGCGCTGACGGAGTGCAGCCGAGAGCACGGTGAGCAGGTCCTGGTCGTCGTCCACCAGCAGGACCAGGCGGGCGGCGTTCACGCCGGATCCTCCGGAGCGACGGGAAGCGTGAGTGTCGCCGTGACCCCGGAGCCCGGCTCGCTCGCGAGCCGGAGGTCGCCGGCGTTGCGGCGCGCGAGCTCCCGGCCGACCCAGAGCCCGGCCCCGAGGCCGGGCGCCTTGAGGTCGCGGGCGAGCTCGCCGCGAAACCCGAACTCGAAGACCCGGCCCAGCTCCTCCGGAGGGATGCCGGGCCCCGCATCTTCCACCTCGAAGGCGACCGTGCCGGCCTCGTCCCCGGCGCGGGCACGGATGACGACGGCGCCTCCGGCCGGGGCATACACGACCGCATTGCGGACCAGGCCGGCGAGGATCTGGCGCACGTCTTCGCGGTCGGCCAGTGCGCGCGGGCCCGGCGGAGCCCCGGCCTCCACCCGGATCGACGGCCCCTGCGCGCCTTCGCTGCCGCGCAGGGCCACCAGCTCTTCGGCGACGTCGCCGAGGACGACCGTGGCCGGCACGCGCGGCGCGGCGGAGCAGTCCGCCCAGCCGCTCGCGGCGACGCCGGTGATGAGCGCCTCGAGCCGGCCGACGTTGCGGTCGAGGACCTCGAGGTACTCCCGCTGCTGCGCCGTCAGCTCGCCGGCGCCGCCGTCCAGCAGCAGCGAGAGCAGCGGGTACAGGACGGCGAGCGGCGCCCGGAGCTCGTGTCGCACGTGTGACTGCCGCTCGCGCGCCGCCTCAGCATCGAGGATGAGTCGAGCGTCCTCCGCGTCCGGCCGTCCCGCCGGGCTCGTCCCTGGGCCGTTCATGCCCGTACCCTATTCCTCACCCGCCGGGAGAGGCGGTCGAGCGCGTGTAGATCAGCGACTCGTTGCCGGAGCCGTCCGAAAGCGTCAGCGTGTCTCCGTCTACGGCGAACGACTTGGCCGCGGCGAGCAGCTCCATGTACTTCTGCTCGGCCTGCATGTCGGGCTCTGGTCCAGCCATCATGGTGCTGGCCAGGTCGCCTACCGAGAACGACCCGTCGTCCCCAGCCGTGTAGGGGCCGCCGTACTGGTTGACCGCCGAGGTACCGCCGATGCGGCCGTCCTTGAACTCGGCGGTGATGGTGAAGTCGTTGGGGTCCTGGCTGCTGACCGACCAGCCGGTGAGCCGCCAGACCGAGCCTTGGAGGGCGGCGGGATCGGTGCTGCCGCCGCCCGACGAACCGCCGGAGGAGCTGCCGCAGCCGGCGGTCATCAGCGCGACCGCCAGCAGCGCCGCCGCGAGACCAAGGGGAACGAGCTTCCGTGTCATCGCCACACTCCTCTCCGTGCCGTCGAGCGTTTGAGTAATCTAGCAGGAAAGCGTTCGCACACCACTCCGACAGGAGAACCGATGGATAAGGACACCTCCGCGACCGGCGCCCAGATCGTCTACCTGTCGCACGGCGGCGGGCCGCTGCCGCTCCTGGGCGACCCCGGACACGACGCCATGGTGGCCTTCATGCGACAGCTCGGGTCGCGGCTGCGCAAGCCCGACGCGGTCCTGGTGGTCAGCGCGCACTGGGAGGAGCGGGTCGCGACCGTGCAAGGCGGCGCCACTCCACCCCTGTACTACGACTACTACGGCTTCCCCGAGGAGACCTACCACATCTCGTACCCGGCGCCCGGAGACCCCGCGCTCGCCGGGCGCGTCTCCGGCGCCCTGGAAGGACACGGCATCACCACCGGCGTCGACGGCGAGCGCGGGTTCGACCACGGGGCCTTCATCCCGCTCCTGCTGATGTATCCCGAAGCCGACGTCCCCGCGCTGCAGCTCTCCCTGCTGCGCGGCCTCGACCCCTGGTCCCACATCGCCCTCGGCACGGCCCTGGGCGACCTGCGAGACGAGAACATCCTGGTGCTCGGATCGGGGTTCTCGTTCCACAACATGATGGCGTTCGACTGGCGGGCGACCGGCGCTCCCGACCCGCTGAACGACGCCTTCCAGGACTGGCTGATCGAGACGTGCACAAGTGAGCTGACGCCGGAAGAGCGGCAGCGCCGTCTTCTGGACTGGGAGGCCGCCCCGAACGCCCGCTACGCCCATCCGCGGGAGGAGCACCTGCTCCCGCTGCACGTCTGCGCGGGCATGGCGGGGCGGCCGGGCGAGCTCGTCTTCGACGAACAGATCGTCGGCAAGCGGTCGGTGGCGTTCCTCTGGTCCTGAGGAGAGTGGTGGGCGATGCTGGATTTGAACCAGCGACTCCCTGCTTGTAAGGCAGGTGCTCTACCCCTGAGCTAATCGCCCGCGCGCGGCCAAGTATACGACGATGGCATTCACGAGAAGCTAGCCGTCCACCGGGTATCGTGCTCTGGATCGACGTGATCACGGAGGGACCGAACCCGGAGACGCGCGACGCTGAGCACCCTGCTCCACTGCATCAACCGGCTCGTGGAGCCGGACACCGGCGCAGTGCTGCTGCACGGCCGGCCGGCATCGGGATTGCCGGTGCAGGAGCTGCGCCGCCGCGTCGGGATGGTGTTCGAGACGGCGGCGCTGTTCGACGGGACCGTGCTCGACAACGTGCTGTACGGCCCACGGCTCCGGTCTTGCGGGCGCCTCGGGCCGCAGAGCCTGGCCGGCAAGCCGCCGCGACCGGGGGAGGCCGAGCAGGCGGCCGAGCTCCTCGCCCGGGTCGACCTGCCGGGGACTTCGCCGGGCGGTCCGCCCAGGACCTCAGCCGGCGGCGCGGCGCAGCGCATCTCCATCGCGCGGGCGCTCGCCAACGACCCCGAGATCCTGTTGCTGGACGAGCCCACCTCCGCCTTGGACCCGACGGCCAGTCTGCACATCCAGGGCCTGCTCAAGGACCTCGCCGCCCAGGGCGCCCTGACCCTGATCTTCGTGCCGCGGAGCCTCACGGCCATCGGCCCGGTCTGCCCGGCCGAGCCGCTGCGTCTCGTTTCGAAAGCGAGCGGGGCGGGAGGGCCCTTCCGGCCTCCCGCCCCTTCTTCTCCAGCTGCCGCAGCCCCAGCCTACTGCGGCTGCACCTCGCGCCAGCGTGTTGGTGATGCGGCGGACCAGCGAAGGGAACCGCTGGTCGAGGTTCGCGATGCAGTTGTCGTTGTAGAGGATGTTCGGCGTACCGCGCATGTCCTCGCTGTTGTTGGTGATCACCATGCCGTGGATGTCGGCGGTGCCGTGCGAGGTGTTCATCGGGCCCTCGCAGTAGATGACGCCGTAGAACTGCCCAGTTCCGCCCCACTCCAACGTGCTTCCGCCGAGCACCAGGAGGATGCCCGGCAGGGCCTCGCTGTTCAGGGTCGTGTTGCCGTTGACCCTGAGCGTGGTGGGCGCGCTCGGCTCGATGACGCAGAGGCCGCTCAAGCCGCCGGACGGGCTCCAGATCTCGTCGGCCGGGCTCGCCTCGGCCTGTGCCATCGAGGTGAAGTAGCGGCCGTTCGCCTGCGCGGTCGGAGACCAGCGCGTCGACCAGCGCCTGCGGGAAGACCTCGTCGAGAGGGTCGATCTCGTCGCCCGTCTTCTGGATGATGCCCATGGCGGAGACGTCGGACTCCTCGATGTAGCCGCCGACCTGGACCGTCGTCGTGATATCCGAGGGTGGCGGGACCTCGATCGTCGATCTTCGGGTTGTTGCCGCCGCCGTTGCTCATGAGGTTGCCGCCGGCCCACAGCGGGATGCCTCGCGGCAGTGACATCGTGAACCACGTGCGCTCCACTTCGGAGATCACGCGGGTCGAGCGCTTGCCGACGTCGGCCTGGGCGACCATCCACATGATGCCGTCGGGATTGTCCGGCTCGTCCGGACGACCCTGGTCCCAGGTGATGTCGGTATCGATCGGCTCCTGGTTGTCGTACCACTCCACCGTGATGAACTGGCCCGAGGCCGGGTCCGGGAACTCCGCGAGGCTGAAGCGGTCCCTGAACGCGGCCGCGTCGAAGGTCGTGGTCGACGTCTCGGACATCGGCCACTGCTGGCTCAGCAGCGCCATGCCGGCGTCGAGGCCGGCCTCCGTGACGGTGAAGGACTTGACGTGCTGCCGCGTGTCGGCGGTATTGGCCTGCACGTTGGCCAACAGCGCGACCAGCGACGCGGCCAGGATGGCGAGCGCCGCGATGACGCCGATGATGAGCACCAAGCCGGCGCCGCCCTCGCGACCGCCGGGTCACCGGTCGCGATCCTTGCGTCGACTCCATCATCGATTCACCTCCGCGGCGGGTGCGACGTGCACGCATCCCGCTACCTCGTATTGCGCAGCTGCGCGGTGGTGCGCATGTGCGTGTAGACCGGCGACCTGCCGGGGTTCAGGTCGACCAGCAGGTTCAGCTCCACCGCGCGGATCCTCGAGCGGTTCTCGTCCCGCGGACGTCGGTCGAGCTGTCCAGGTTGCCGCTCGTGTCGTGTAGTAGAGATACGTGAACAGCGGCGTCGGGTGAGCGATGGTGGGCGTCACCATGTTCACGAGGTTGGACACCATGAGCTGCGCCCCCTCGCCGTTCGTCCGCTCATCGGATCGAAGTCGTCCTCGGCGTTGATGTTCACGTTCTCGATCGCGCCGTAGCCGGGTTGCCCGACCGCATCGCCGTCATGGAACCGCCAGAGCTGCTCTACCACCTGCCCGTCGGGACGCGTGACCTCGTAGAGGCGATACATCACCAGGCGTGGCGGCGTGGCGGTGTAGTCGTCGTTGCCCGCCTTGTTGAAGGAGGTGTACAGCACGATGAAGAACGGGCGCGCGCGGGTGATGGCCACTTCGGCGACCGTGGCCGGCGGCTGCTCGGCGTCGCGGATCTCACGCTCCATGCGCGCGACGGCGAGCCGCGAGAAGTCGGTCGCCTTGTCGCGCCGCACGGTGTTGGCGTAGGAGTTGGTGAGCGCCCACCACGTGCCGATGATCATGGTCGCCGAGGATGCACGCTGATCGACATCGCCATGAGGAGCTCGACCATCGACATGCCGCGCTCGTCGCGGCCGCGCGCGCGTGCGAGCGTGCCGAGCCACCGACGGCCAGCCCCGCCTGGCATCGACTCGCCGCCCATCAGTACACGACCGTCTGGTCGGCCGTGCTCAGTGAGACGTTGAGCGTCGTGAGCAGTGTGCTGCTCCACTGTGAGGTGGAACGGATGAAGACGTTGTAGTTGCCCCTGGCCAGGTGCGCAAGGTCACGTGCCGCCGCTCTTGACCTTCTCGCCGGACGGGCGGCTGGTCGAGCCCACCCGGCCGTGGTGTACCACTGCGAAGTGGCGACATCCTGGACCCAGGCGTAGACATGACCTGAGCTCTGGTTCCTCACGATGATGTTGCGGAAGACGATGGGGGCGCGTCATCACGGGGCCGGAGAGAGCGTAGTCGGAGGAGTTGCCGGACAGGTCGACCGCCTTCACCCGGTACCAGTACTGGGTGGACCAGGTGGTGCTCGTGTCGTTGTAGGTGATGTCCTCGAGCCCGCTCTGCAGGATCGTCCAGCCCGTCGTGCCGTTGAGGCTGCGCTCAACGGTGTAGCCGCGGAGACCGGATGTGGGCGTCCCGTAATCGGTGGAGGCGGGCCACGAGAGGTGGACCGTCGGCAGGTCGGGGTCCGCGACGAGCGTCAGCGGCGAGGGGATGCTGGGCGGCACGCCGTCTGCCTGGGGATTCGGTGTCGCGGACACGATGTCGAGTACACGCTGGCGTAGCCCTCGACGTCGATCGTGCGCACGCGGTAGTAGTAGGTGGTGCCGTTGGTGACCGTGATGTCCTCGTAGGACTCAGACGCCAGTCGGCGCTCAGGTTGGTGAAGGTGAGCCCGTCGGTCGAGCGCTCGATCTCGTAGTGGTCCACGTCGCCGCCGCTCACCCACTCGAGCGCGACCAATCCGTCGCCTGAGGACGCCGCGAGGGCCATGGAGCGGCCGGCGGCCGGTGGTTCTCGTAGATGTAGCCGATGCTGACCGGCAGACCCTGCTGGCGGGAGCCGAACCCTGCCACTGCGACGGCCTGGAAGATGTACACGCCGTCGGCCGCGGCCGAGTTGTCCCAGATGGAACTGGTAGTGCGCGGGCTGGCCGGTGAGCGGCGTGTTGACCTCGGCGGAGGCCACCTTGGACCCGTCGAGCGAGCTGACGGAGAACAGCACGTAGCCGCGATTGTCCGAGCTGGCTGCCTGGTTCATGCTCAGGATGTCGTCCGGCTGGATGTACGCGTCGAGCACGACGGGACCGGCTCGAGCGAATGGACTGTGTGCCGGTGCTCGGATTGGTGTACAGAGGCGCCACGTTGAACTGCGTGATCTTGGGGCCGGCGTACTGCTGCGAGACCATGGTGCTGAGCTGGACCGGCTTGACCGGACTGGGTTCGCCGGTCCAGGCCGTCGTGATGGTCACCTGCTTGTAGCTTCCTCGCCGGGCGTCGCGCCGGGGTTGCCGTCGCTGTCGATGTAGTCGACCCGATACGTGACGGTGAACGTCGCGGCTGCCGCCGCCGCCGGTCGCCCATGAGACGGAGGTCCCGAACTGCCGTCCGCGAATCGTGTCGCTCTGAGGTTCGTCCGGCGTGATGAGGTCGTAGTCGAGCCCGCGGACCTTCTCGAGCTTGTCCTGCGCCAGCTGCAGGGAGACGTTGCGCATCTGTTCGCCCGACGACGCCTGCTGCGCGCTGACGAACACGGGGACCATCGCCGCGAAGGCGATGCCTGCGATGATGATGGTGACCAGCAACTCCACGAAGCTGAAGCCGGCTTCGCGGTCACAGGCCCGCCAGAAGTGCCTGTTCATGTACCCTGCCTCCGGATAGCGGGTAGCTCTCTAGTCGCTGTATCGGCGGGGGACGAGGAATCATGAGCCCTCTCCGACTCATTTCGTTGCCCCACCGGGCGCCCGTCTTACTAGGTTCGCGCGCCGCGCCTCTCCACCTTCGCGGCGGCGTGCTCCGCGTCCGCCCGCGAAGGAGGCCAGACGACCATTGTGCCACCTCTATTCCGGTGACGAAAGTTGCGGCCGCCGAGTTCGCCGCGGCCGCGCCCGTTGCCAGTCAGGCTACACGAATGGCCGACGAAGCTGCCGGGGACAGACCGGGTGGCTACTGCTGCTGGAGGCGCTGGAGGTCCGTGAGGGCCTGCTGCAGCGCCTTGATGTGCTCGCCGTACCCGGCGAAGTCGCCGGCCTTGAGGGCGGCCTGGGCGGCGTCGAACTCCTGGCCGGCGCGCGTGATGAGCGTCGCGCGCCTGGGCGCTCAGGCCACTGCCGCCGGAGGCGCCTCCAGTGGTCCCGCCGGTGCCGCCGGTGCCGCTCACGCCACCGGTGCCGCCGGCGGCGCTCCCGGTGTCGAACGTCTGGCCGAAGGCGGCGGTGAGCGCCTCGCCGAGCGTGGGCTCCATCGCCACGACCTGCTTGGCGGCGCCGGTGCCCTGCGCTGCGTTGGCGATCGCCGGCGCCCTGTAGAACACGATCACTCGCTTGAGCTGCGGCAGTTGGGTCTGGTTGCTCTGCAGGTACAGCGGCTGGACGTAGAGCAGCGAGTCCTCGATGGGCACCACGAGCAGGTTGCCCATGATGACCTCCGACCCCTGCTGCCCCCACAGCGTGCGTTGGGAGGAGATCTCCGGGTCCTGGTTGACCGCGGCCTCCACCTGGCTCGGGCCGAACACTGTCGTGCTCTTGCTGAAGATGTAGTTCAGCGAGTTCCCGTAGGCGGGCATGTCGCTGCGCGCCCCGAGCCAGCTGATCATGTTCTGGCGGCCCGTCGGCACGAACGGCAACATGAGGAGGAACTCCTCCTTGGCCTCGCCGGGCAGCCGCATGATCACGTAGTAGGCCTGCATGGGGCCAGGGCCGCTGAGCGAGACATTGTCGGGCACCTGCCACTGGTCACCCTTGTTGTAGAGGATCTCCGGCCCGTCCACGTGGTAGGTCGTCCACACAGTCGCCTGGATGTCGAACAGGCCCTCCGGGTACCTCACGTGGTCGAGAAGCGCCTGTGGCACCTCCGCGCGCGGCGTGAAGAGTTCGGGGTACACGCTGCGCCACGTCTTGAGCAGCGGGTCCTTGTCGTCCCACACGTAGAACTTCATCGCCCCGCTGTAGGCGTCGACCACGATCTTCACCGAGTTGCGGATGTAGTTGACGCCGCTCTCCGGCGTGGAGTACGGAAAGCGCATCGTGCTCGTGTAGGCGTCCTGGATCCACCACAGCTTGCCGTCGGCGATGACCATGTACGGGTCCGGGTCGAGCTGGAGGAAGGGGGCGGCCGCGTTGATGCGCGCGCGGATGTTGTTGCGGAAGATGACGCGGCTGTCGCTCCGGATCGCGGACGTCGTGAAGAACTTGATGGTGCCGAACTTCGCGGAGAAGGCGAGCCGGTTGAGGAACGGGGAGATGGGCACGCCGCCGCTGCCGGAGTAGCCCTTGGTGTAGACGTCGCCGGTGGCGCCCGGGTAGTCGAACTCAGGCTGGCTTGTGTTGACGAGGCTGTAGTCGGTGCCCAGTTCGCCGAAGTAGATGCGCGGCTCGGAGATCTGCAGGCTCGAGGCCGAGCTCACCGGTGGGATGTCCTGCACGAGGAAGTCCGGTGACCCGTCCGCCGTCACCTGATTCACGGCGCTCATCGCCACCCCGAAGCCGTGCGTGTAGGTGATGTGCTGGTTGACCCACTGCTGCGGCAACTCCTGCATGTTGAGCTCGCGAGGCGAGAGCATGGTCTGACGGTAGGTGCCGTCGACGGTGTAGCGGTCCACGTCGGCGTCGAGGAAGGTGTAGTACTTGCGCAGCTCCTGGAGCTGTCTGTAGCTCGTGACCAGCGTGCCGGGGTCCCACAGCCGGATGTTGCGCAGCGTGGCCGAGTTGTCGCTGAGCTTCTGCGGCGTCAGCGGCGCCTTGGTCGTCAGCGGCTTCTGCTCGATCTGGTTGAGCGCGTAGGCCTGCTTGGTCATGGCCAGGTTGTGGGAGATGTACTGCTTCTCCTTGCTCAACTGGTTCGGGTTGACGAACAGCGACTGGTACACCGACGGCACGATGCCGCGCACCAGGATCAGCGCCACGATCCAGACGACGACGGCGAGCGGCCACCACTGGTGCCGCCGCCAGACGTTCCAGATGAGCACGGCGGCGAGCAGCAGGGCGATGGCCATGGTGACGTAGTTCATGCGGCATGCGGATGTGGATGTCGGTGTACCCGGCGCCGAACACCGTGCCGGCGGTGGAGTACAGCAGGTTCCAGTTGCGGAACAGCTGACCGACGGCGGTGACGACGAAGATCGCTGCCAGCAGCGCCGAGAGGTGCGCCACGGCGCGGCCGCCCAGCTTGATGTCGAACTGGGGCAGTTGAGGCGCCGCGGCCTTCTGGGCGCGGGTGAACGGCGACCCGGGCTCGTCGGCCTCGCCCGCGCCTTGCGCTCCGCGGCCGCCGGTCTGCCGGAGCTCGATGCCCCCCATGATGAGGTGCACGACGGCCGCGAGGATGAGCGCCACGATGAGCGCGGCCATGAGGTAGCCGAGCACGCCCTGCCAGAACGGCATCGAGAAGACGTAGAAGGAGATGTCCTTGCCGAAGATGGGATCTTTCTCGCCCCACGAGACCTGGTTCAGATAGAGCAGGACGCGCTGCCAGGCGCTCGACGCGGAGACGGCGGCGATGAACGCGACGACGACGCAGACCGCCACAGCTCCGAAGCCCACCCACTTGCGTACCCGTGGGCTGCGCGGCTCGAGGAGCGTACCGTCCACGTCCGCGCGGAAGTCCGGCGCCAGCCGCCGTGCGAGCTCCACGTTGGCCCAGATGACCACGAAGAAGCCGACGAACGCGACGAGGCCGAGCAGAAGCTGCGCCCAGATCCGCGTCCAGAACACGCCCCGGAATCCGACCTCGCCGAACCAGAGCCAGTCCACATACATCCCGAGTATGCGGCTGCCGAAGACCAGCACGAGCACGACGATCGCGGCGACGACCGCCGTGACGATGCGGCGACGCGAGTGCCGGTCGCGGCGTGGTTTGGGCGGCTGCTTCTTGGGCCGGAGGGGTCGCACGTTGTCCATAGTGTGAGTATAGGCAGATTCTCGCCGCGGCGGGCGCGGCAGTGATGTCGCACCCCGCGACCGCTCGGGAAGAGCAGCCTTCAGGGGCGAAGGCCGGCTAGTTGTGGACGGCCTGCTCCGCGCGGAGCATGGCGGTGAACCGCTGCACCATGCGCGGGTCCAGCTCACGAGAGGCGCGGCCGCGCAGGTCGGCGACACTGTCGCCGTTGTGCGCGGCCGGGTCCCAACGCCGGCAGATGGCGAAGGCGCGGGCGACACGAGGGATCTCGGCCCCGCGCCGGCCCTCCGGGTACCCGCCGCCGTCCCAGCGCTCGTTGCCGTAGACGAGCGCCGCCACGGCGCTCTGCCGCACCTCGCCGGCGCCGGCGGCGCCGGCGTCTCCAGTCCCGAGCACCGCCTGGACGCCATCTTGCACGGTGGCGCCGGTCTCGTGCACCGCGAGGGCCGTGACCAGCCCGGCGGTCTCCGCCTCGTCCAGGCCGATGAAGGCCGCGAAACGGCGGCCGATGGCGACGAGGTCGCCCTGCAGCTCGGCGGTCGCGCTCGCAATCGCGTCGGTATACAGACACACCCGGTTGCGGCCGGTGTTCTTCGCGCGCAGGAGCGCGGCGTCGGCGGCCCCCAGCACCCCGTCGCTGTCGCCGGCGGACTCCGGGAACGCGGAGAGACCGATGGACATGGTCACGTGCAGGTCCGGATGACCCGGGTCGAGCATCGCGACCGATGCGCGGATTCGATCGGCGAGCGTGGTGGCCTCCTCGAGCGTGGTCCGCGGCAGGATCATCACGAACTCCTCGCCGCCGTAGCGGGCGAGGTAGTCGGACTCGCGCGAGCAGCTGCGCAGCACGTTGGCGACCGCGCGCAGCACCTCGTCGCCCTTCTGGTGGCCGATGGTGTCGTTGACCGACTTGAAGTGGTCCAGGTCCATCATCAACAGGCAGAAGTGCTCGCCGTACCGCCCGGCGCGGCTCACCTCGGCCTTGAGGTTCTCCTGGAAGTGCCGGTAGTTGTGGATACCGGTGAGGCCGTCGCTGATGGCCTGACGCTCCATAGCCTCATACGTGCGCGCGTTCTGGATGGCGATCCCCGCGAGGTTGGCGAACAGGATGACGGGTTCGAGGTCCGCCTCCGCGAACGTACGGCCGCCGAGGCGGTCGAGGGAAAGCACGCCGGTCACCTTGCCCAGCACGCGCAGCGGCACGACGATGGTGGCCTGCGGCACGTCCTCGCCGGTGCCGGGGATGTGCACGCCGCGCGGATCGGTGGTCATGTCGTTGACGAGCTGGGCCTCGTCGTGCCGCACCACCCAGCCGGCGAGGCCCTCGTCGATCGAGAGGCGGAACTGCTCGTTGAGCTCGGCGTTGAGGTCGCGCGAGTAGATGCACACCAGCTCGCGCGTCTCGTCGTCCAGCAGACGGATGTCCATCGCGTCATAGTCGACGATCTCCTTGAGCATCTCGCTGATGCGCGGGAACACCTCGCGCTGGTCGAGAGAGCTGAGGAGCAGCGTGCTGAGGTCCATCAGTTCATGCTGCATGTCGAGCTGGTTCTCGAGCCTCGACGAGGTGGTCTCGAGCGCGTCGTACTGGCGAGCATTACGGATCGCGATGGCAGCCAGGTTGGCGAACAGCCGGGCGGGCTCCAGCTCGCGCGGCTCGAAGGTGCGCCCGCCCATACGGTCCATCGTCATGATGCCGATGACCTCGTCGCCCACCGACAGCGGCGCGAGGATGCAGGCCTGGGCCTCGTCCTGTTCCGTACCGGGGATGTGGACGGCGCGCGGGTCCTTGCTCATGTCATTGACGAGCTGCGCCTCGTTGTGGCGCACCACCCAGCCGCTGATGCCCTCGTCCATGGCGATGGGGAAGTCGAGGATCTCCTGGCCGTCGTTGTCGTCGCGGGCGTAGACGGCGATCAGCTGCTGGCGCTCGCGGTCCACGAGCCGGATGTCCATGGCCTCGTAGTCGACGATCTGCTTGAGCGTGTCGGCGATGTGCTCGAGCACCTCTGTCTGCTCCAGTGACGAGAGCACCGCGCCGCTGGCGCTGAGCAACTCGTGGCTGAGCGCCAGCTGGTCCGCCAGCTGCCTGGAGGCCTTCTCGGCCTCCTCGTACTGGCGGGCGTTGTGGATCGCGATGGCCGCCAGGTTGGCGAACAGCGTGACGGGCTCCAGCTCCTGCTCGGAGAACGTGCGCTCTCCCAGCCGGTCGAGCGCCAGCACACCGAGCACCTTGTCGCCCAGAGTGAGCGGGGCGATGAGGCTGGCCTGCGGCTCCCACTCCGTGCCCGGCACGAGCGCCCCGCGCGGGTCGTTCAGCATGTCGTTGACCAGTTGCGCCTCGTTGTGGCTCACCACCCAGCCGCTCACGCCGACGTCGATCGGGCTGCGCCAGGAGCGCATCTCCTCGCCGTCGCCCTCACCGCCGTCCTCGTCCACGTAGTAGCCGCTGTAGAGCTCACCGGCGTCTTCGTCCACGAGCCGGACCTCGAGCGCGTCGTAGTCGACGATCTCCTTGAGCAACCCGGCGATGCGGGCGAAGACCTCGCGGGGCTCGAGGGTCGCGAGCAAGGCGCCGCTGACGTCGAGGATGGCGTGGCGCAGGGCCAGCTGGGCCTGCAGGGCCGAACTGGCCTCCTGGAGCTCCTCGTACTGGCGTGCGTTCTCGATCGCCACGGCCGCATGGGTGGCGAACACCTCCAGCGACTTCACCAGCTCCAGTGTCGGCAGCTGGCGGTCGGCCGGGTCGAAGAGGTCGAGCACGCCCATGAGCTCGTGGTCCTTGTCGTAGAGCGGCACCAGGAGGTCGTCCTTGCTGCTCCACTCGTCGTGGTGGCGCGGCCCGAGGTCGAGCTCGGGCAGGTAGTGGAGCTGCTCCTCCGTCCATTCGTGCCGGCGGTGGTCGACGAAATACGACGAGCCGATCTGGTGCTTCTCGAGGAACAGCTGGTCCCAGATGTGCCTGGGGACGGGCCGCTCGAAGAGGATCTGGTCGTACTCGGGGAACTCACCGACGGTGGCGTGGACGAGGAACTCGCCGCCCGGCTCACGCAGGTACACGCTCGCCTCGCGGAACCCGAAGGTCTCGGCGAGCGCGGTGGCGATGACGTGGACGATCGCGTCCAGCGCGAGGCTGGACTGCAGCTGATTGGCCAACTTGATGAGGCCGCGCAACAGCTCGACCTCGCCACGATCCGCCTTGCGATTCCTGGTCCGAAACGCCATCGTCCCCCCGCCGGCCATCGGCCGCCCCGTCGAAAGGGTACCCACTATAGTACGCCCGTCAGGGATGCCCGCGACACGGCCGAACTCTCCGTGCCTACGTCACCCGTGTCGGCACGCCTCGGGGATTGCTTGAGAGGAACAACTGCCTATGCCACCGGCCGGATACGAGGCTGGGGGGCCGCGCCGGCGGAGCGGAGCGCGGCCCCCGGCCCTCGTCGTTCAGTGCGCGGCGTGGGCTCCGAGCCTGAGGATCTGGCGCGCTTCGTCGGGTGTGGCGCAGGGGCGGTCCCACTCCTGCGCGACGCGCGCGACGCGGCCGACGAGCTCGGCGTTCTCCTTCGCCAGCACGCCCTTGTGCAGGAAGATGTTGTCCTCGAACCCGAGGCGCACGTTGCCGCCGAGCGCGAGCGCGGTCATCGTCACCGGCATGTGCCAGCGGCCGATGCCGGTGCAGGTCCAGGTCGACCCCTCGGGGATGCGGTCGACCAGGAACATGAGGTTGCGCGGCTCGCCGCTCATGCTGCCGGGCACGCCGAGCACGAAGTCCCAGTGCAGCAGAGGGCCCGCCGGGCCATACTTCTTCACGAGCTTGAGCGCGTTGTCGATCTGGCCGGCCTCGAAGATCTCGAACTCCGGCCGCACGCCCTTCTTCTGCATGCGCTGGTAGAACTCGCTCATCAGCGCGGCGTCGTTGAAGAACACATCGTCGCCGAAGTTGGCGGTGCCCGTGGTGAGCGACGCCATCTCCGGGCCGAGCTCGAGCGGCTGCAGGCGCTCGTCGGCGGTCATGCCCATGGCGCCGCCGGTGCTCGTCTGGATGATGATGTCGGTGCGCTCGCGGATCGCCTCGATCGCCGCCGCGAACACTTCCTTGGCCTGCGTGGGGTTGGCCGCGGCGTCGCGTACGTGCAGGTGGTACATCGCGGCGCCGGCCTCGCGGCAGCGCGCCGCGTCGGCGCCGATCTCGGCAGCCGTCACCGGCAGCCCCGGCTGTGCGTCCTTGGTGGTCTCGGCGCCGACGCCGGCCACGGTGATGATGAGCTTGTCCACCTGCGACCCCCTCTTCATACCCGGATGTGTTGGCGAGCCGCTACTTCTGCCAGGGATGGCTCTGCGCCACGTAGGCGAGAGACTCCTCGATCACGTCGAGCGCGCGCGTCAAATCGGCCTCGGTGTGACGGTAGCAGATGTACCAGTGGTGGTACGGCTGCACGAAGAGCCCGCGGCGGATGCACTGCGTGTAGAACTCCGTGCGCCGCTCCTTGTAGTGGTCGTCCACGTGGTCGAACGTGAGGAACGGCATCGGCGGGATGCCGCTCTTCGTCACCGGCACGCCGGACGCGTCGACGATCGTGCCCAGCCTGTCGAGGAAGCCCGTGCCGCGCTCCCAGATCGCGTCCTGCACCTTCTCGCGCTCCAGGATGTCCATGCACGTCATGGCCGCGACCATCTCTAGGCTGTTGGGGAAGAAGGTCGAGCTGAGGAACGCGTCCTTGAGGTAGACCTCCATCACCTCACGCTTGCCGACCAGCGCCGAGATGGGGTACCCGTTGGCCATCGCCTTGCCGACCGTCATCAGGTCGGGCACGACGCCGTAGCGCTCGCTCGCGCCGCCCATGGCGACGCGGAAGCCGGTGCGGATCTCGTCGAAGCACACCGGCGTGTCGTTCTTGTGGCAGAGGTCGACGACCGCCTGCAGGTAGCCGTCCGGCGGCGCGATGAGCGGCAGGGCCATGGGGTGGCCGACGGGCGTGATCATCACGCCGGCCACCTGGCCGGGGTTCTCGGCGAAGAGGCGCTCGAGGTGGGCGATGTCGCCGTACTCGAACTCCTTGGTGAGCTCCCACACGGCCTGCGGGACACCGCCGTGGTGCTCGACGCACCAGTCGCCCCAGCCGTGGTAGCCGCAACGGGCGATGATGTCGCGGCCGGTGTAGGCGCGCATGGCGCGGACGGCGGCGTTGGTCGCGTCCGAGCCGGTCTTGACGAGGATGGCCTGCTCGCCGCACGGCAGCGTGTCGACGAGCCGCTCTTCCAGCTCGTTCTGGACCGGCTGGCAGAGGCTGAAGCAGAAGCCCTTGTCCATCTGCGCCTTGGCGGCATCGTTGATCTCGTCCTCCACGTAGCCGAGGATGATCGGCCCGTAGGCACAGAGCATGTCGATGTACTCGTTGCCGTCGACGTCGAAGATGTGGCCGCCCTTGCCGTGCGTGAGGAAGACGGGGTACTCGCCGACGACGAAGTTGTAGGCGCGGCGGATGCCGCCGACGCCGCCGGGAGTGAGCCGTTGGGCGTCGTCCAGCATGCTCATGGACTTGGTGAGGGTGAGCTTGGGGGCGCTTTGACGGGCTTCGTCATGAGGGCTCCTTTCGGACCGGAGAGGCGGGGCGGGCGGCCCGGCGCAGCGCCGGCCGCTCGTCCACCTGAGAGTTCGCGATCAGCGGCGTGATCGGATCAAGGCAGGCGACGCGGACCCGGTCTCACCCGGGGTCCGGCCAGAGGCGGCTGTACATGAGAAGGATGGTCACCCGCGCGCCCTCCCGAGCCTGCACAGCCGAGAACGAGGGTCGTTCCCGGCCAGCCTGACGAGCGTATCTGATACGCAACGGTCAGGCACCCCTCGCGCGTGCGCGCGAGGGAGTACGACGGGGCGGCCGGGCGCCAGGATGTCCATCCCGGCGGCTGCGTCGCCGGCGCCGGCGGGCGCGCGCACCGCGCGCATCACGGCGCCGGCTCCAGCGACTCGGCGCCCTCCTCCTCGTGCTCGCCGAGCAGCACCACCAGCAGGCCGGCGATCACGATGAGCACGCCGCCGGCCACGGTCCAGACCGAGATGCCCTGCCCCAGCAGCAGCAGCGCGTAGATGGGCGCCGACACCGGCTCGAGGTACCCGAGGATGGAGCTGTGCTGGACCTTGATCATCCCCATGCCGTGGGTCCACATCAGATAGGCGAGCGCGGTGCACACCACCCCCAGGATGAGTCCGGCCACCAGGTCGCGGGTCGTGAGCTGGTACCCGGCGCCGACCGTCTGCCAGAGCGCCAGCGGCAGCAGGAACAGGGCGTCGAGCCAGGCCTCGGTGAAGACGATGGTGACCGCCGAGACGCGCCTGGTCAGGTCCTTGACGATGAGCTGGAACGCCGCATACCCGACACCGGCGAGCAGCCCTGCGGCCACGCCCCAGGGCGAGAGCCTGACGCCCTCTCCAAGAAGTGACGGCGTGAGGATCACGGCGAGACCCGCCAGGGCGATGGCGAGCGCCGGGTAGACGATGGTCTCCGTGCGGGACCGGGTCACGAGCGGCGCCATGATCGCCACCCACACCGGCGCGAGGAACTGCAGGAACATGCCGATGGCGACGCTCGTGTCGCGGATGGCGACGAAGAACAGCAGGAGCGTGAAGGCGTCGACCGCCGCCATCAGGAGCAGGCGCGGCCAGACGGAGCGGTCGCGCACCCCGGCGAGCGGGCGACGGCGCGCGAAGACCACGCCGAGCACGATGCCGGCGGTGGCGAAGCGCAGGACGAGCAGCGCGCTCTCCGGGGCCGTGGCCCACTCCACGAGCGCGCCGATGAGGCCCATGATGAGGAAGGAGCCGGCCACCAGCAGGTAGCCGCGCGCCGCGCGGCTCACGTGGCGGCCCCTCTCGTGCCTCCCGCGCTCACAGCGGCTCCGGCTCCATGGCCGCGGCGGCCGACTGCTCGCCCTCGCCGCGGCCGAAGACCACGATCAGGAGCCCGGCCGCGAGGATCAGCGCGCCGCCGATCACCGTCCACACCGTCGGCAGCTGCCCGACCAGGAACACCGCGTACAACGGTCCGGCGACCGGCTCGATGTAGCCGAGGATCGTGACGTGCTCCACGCGCACGCGCCTGGTCCCCACGATCCAGAGCGTGTACGGGATCGCGGTGCAGAACACGCCCATGATCGCCGCCGCCGCCCAGGCCTTTCCGTCCAGCTGGTATCCCGTGTCATGGAACTGCCAGAGGGCGAGCGGGAGGACGAACAGGGTGTCGAAGAACGCCTCCGCCATCGAGATGGTGGACGAGCCCACGATCTTGGTGAGCCCCTTCACGGAGACCGTGTACGAGGCGTACCCGAAGCCGGTGAAGAGCGCCGCCAGCATGCCGAGGACCGAGATCTCCACGCCCTCGCCGAGCAGGTCGGGCACCAGGATCACGGCGAGGCCGGCGAGGGCGAGGCCGAGCGCGGGCCAGACGATCGGTTCGCGCGGCGACTTGAAGAGCCTGGGCGCCGCCAGCGACACCCACACCGGCATCAGGAAGAGCATGAACATCGCGATGGCGACGCTGGTGTGGCGGACCGCGTAGAAGAACAGAAGCAGGGTGAGCGACGACATGGCGGCCATGAGCAGCAGCCGCCACGCGGCGCCCGGGCGTCGCCAGTCGGCGAGCATCGGGCGCCGCAGGAACACCACGCCCAGCGCCAGCGCCGCGAACGCCATGCGCAGGCAGAGGATGATGGCCTCCGGCGCGTCGGCCCACGCGACCAGCGGGGCGCTCCCCGCCATGCCCAGGTACGAGACGATGACGACGGCGTACCCGACCATGTCGCGGCCACCTGTGGCCGGTGTGGCGATGGTCGGTCGAGCGCTCACAGCGGCTCCAGCTCCCCCTCGGCCTCGCCGAACAGCACGACGAGCACACCGGCGACGATGATGAGCGCGCCCCCGAGGGCGACGGTGAGGGTGATGTCCTCGCCGAGGAGCACCCAGGCGAAGACGGGCGCGACCACGGGAGTGAGGAACCCCATGATGGAGCTGTGTTGCACGCGGATGCGCGCGACGCCCTCCACCCAGATCGAGTAGGCGACGGCCGTGCAGACCAGGCCGAGGATGAGGGCCGCGACGACGTCTCGCCCGCTGAGGGCGAGACCGGTCGCGGCGACCGTCCACAGCGCCAGCGGCAGGATCACGATCGCGTCCAGCGTGACCTCGACTGTGACGATCGAGATGCTGTCCAGGTGCGTGGTCAGATCCTTCACCAGCAACTGGAAGAACGCGTAGAGCAAGCCGGCGGCGAGGCCGGCCGCGACGCCGGCGGCTGAGAGCTCCAGGCCGCCCCCCGCGAGCGACGGCAGGATGATGACGGCGAGGCCGGCGACGGCCGCGCCGAGCGAGAGATACACCACCTTCTCGGTGCGGGTCTTGAGCAGGTGCGGGGCCAGCACGGCGACCCACACCGGCTGCATGAACAGCAGGAAGGTGGCCACGGCCACGCCGGTCAGCCTGATGGAGAGGAAGTAGCAGAGCAGGGAGCCGCCGTCGAGGGGGCCTATGAGCAGCAGCTTGGGCCAGAGGTCACGGCGCAGCAGGGCGCTGAGCGGCTTGCGGCGCCAGAACACGAGCGTGAGAGCGGCGGACGCCACGACCAGGCGCATGACGAGGAGGACGGTCGACGGCGCGTCGGCCCAGCTCACGAGCGCGCCGCTCAGTCCGACCAGGAGGAAGCAGGCCGCGACCAGACCGTAGCCGGTGAGGTCGCGCCCCGCTCCATCGGCCGCTGCGGCCGGCCGCCGGACGGCGCTCACAGCGGCGGCTCCAGCTCGGGTTCTCCCGCGCCGCGGAGCACTACCAGCACCCCCGACGCCAGGATGAGCATCCCACCGGCCACCTCCCAGGCGGACAGTCCCTGCCCGAGGAGCAGGAACGCGAACACCGGCGAGGCGACGGCGTTGAGCAGCCCGAGGATGGCGCTGTACTGGACGCGTATCCGCGCCACCCCGTCCACCCACATGGTGAACGCGACGGCCGTGGTGAACACGCCGATGAGCACCACCGCGACGATGTCGCGGGTGCCGAAGTCGGCCCCCTGCCCGGAGGTCTGGAAGAGCGCCACGGGCAGCAGGAAGAGGCCGTCCAGGAGGCACATCACGGAGACCATCGAGATGCTGGAGACCTCCCGCGTCTGTCGCTTGATGACGATCTGGAACAGGGCGAACCCGAAGCCGGCGAGCAAGGCGGCGGCCACCCCGGGCACGGAGAGCGACACCGTGTCGGAGAACGACGGCCCGAGGACGAGCGCCAGCCCGGCGAACGCGACCGGCATCGCGATGTAGACGACGCGCTCGGTGGTCACGTGGAGGATCCGCGGCGCGAGCAGGGCCACCCACAGCGGTTGCAGGTAGTAGAGGAACGTCGCCACGGCCACGCCGAGGACGCGCACCGAGTAGAAGTAGGCGAACGCCTGCGAGGCATCGAGCGCGGCCAGGAGCACGAACCGCTGCCAGACCCCCGGCCGCAGCACGCCGGCCAGCGGCCGCCGCCGCCAGAACACCGCCAGCAGGATGCCCGCCGCGATCGCGTACCGCACGACGAGCGCCAGGCTGGTGGGGATGGTGGTCCAGGCCATCAGGACCGGCGTGAGGCTGAACAACACGTACGATGCGACGACCAGCGCGTACCCGGCGGGATCGCCGCGGCGCGGCGCCGGTGAGCCGGGCTCGTGCCCCCGGCCCGTACGGGCCGCGGCAGGGGCGCCCGGCTCCTGACTGTGCGAAGGCTGGGTGCTCACTCTCGGTCCCCCGGTGCGGTCACCCGAGCGGCTCCAGTTCGGGCTCACCGCGAGCGTACAGCACCACGAGGATGCCCGCCGCGACGATGAGCGCTCCCCCGGCGATGGTCCAGCCGCTCGGCACCTGACTGAGGAAGACGAGCGCGTAGAGCGGGGCGCTGACCGGTTCGATGTAGGCGATGATGCCGGCGTGCTGCACGCGGATGTAGTGGAGGCCGTCCATGAACAGGCTGAAGCTGAACGCCGTGGTCACCAGGCCGAGCAGCGCAGCCATCAAGAGGTCGATTCCCGAGAACTGGTAGTTCACTGCGTTGACGGCGAGAAGGCCCGGCCCGAGCATCACCAGCGCGGTGAAGGCGCTCTGCGCGAACACCACCGGTGTGCTGCGCACGGCGAGCCCGCGCAGGCTCTTGGCGAAGAGCAGGTACACGGCGTACATGACGCCGGCCGCCCAGCCGTAGAAGAGGCCGGCGGCCGAGAGCCCCGCGCCCTCGAGCAGCAGGCCCGGGACGAGGATCAGCGCCATGCCCGCCAGGCCGATGGCGAGCGCGACGTACACGACGGGTTCCGTCTTCTCCTTGAGGATCCGCGGCGCCGCGAACGCGAGGTACACCGGCGCCAGGTAGCTCAGGAAGATCGCCACCGCGACACCGGCGCTGCGGATGGCGAGGAAGTACAGGATCAGGTTGAGCGAGAGCGCGACGCTGATCCCGAGCACGCGCAGGGGAGCGCCGGGCTTGCGCAGGTCCCGCCAGCTGCCGGTCGCCGCGACGACTGCGCCGAGCGCGGTCGCCGCGAACACCATGCGCAGGCAGAGGAGCATGGTCGCCGGCATGTCGGCATACGTGACCATGACGCCGATCGAGCCGTTCGCGAGGCTGCCGAGGCCGACCTCCAGGTAGCCACGCAGACGGGAGCCGCTCACGTCAAGGGCTCCACCAGCGTCTCGGCCTCGCCCTTGCCGAAGACGATCACGAGGATGCCGGCGGCCACGATGAGGGCGCCGCCGGCATAGGTGGTCCACGGCGGCGCCTCGCCGATCAGCAGGAACGCCCAGAGCGGCGACGTGACCGGCTCGAGGTACCCGAGGATCCCGGCGTGCTCGACGCGCACGTAGCGCAGGCCGTCGGTGAACAGGCTGAAGCACAGCGCGGTATAGACCAGGCCGCTGACGATCACGATCCACGTGTCGGTCCAGGTGAGGTGATAGCCGCTGCCCACGGTCTGCCAGACGGCGAGCGGGGTGAACAGGATGACGCTGCCCAGGCAGTAGAACAGGGCGAACGTCGAGCCGCGCACGCCGGCGTCGCTCATGCTGCTGACGAGCATCATCGCCAGCGCGAACATGAGGCCGGCGAGCAGGCCGAAGACCACGCCGGGCAGCGTGACGGAGCCGTCACCGGCGGTCGCGGCAGGCAGCACCAGCAGCGCCATGCCACCGACGGCCACCGCGACGGCGACCATGTCGATCCCCTGGCGCCGCCTGCGCAGCAGCCACGGCGCCAGCAGCGCGACCCACACCGGCGCCATGTACTCCAGCGAGACCCCGACCGTGACGTTCGAGGTCCGGATGGACGCGAAGTAGAAGATCATCTCGAACGCGACGACGATGCCGAGCACGACCATCCGCCGGATGCGGCCCGAGCGGCGCACCTCCTCGACGCCGCCGGTCAGGAAGAAGAGGACCGCGAGAGCGATGCCGGCCAGCCCCATCCTCAGAACGAGGAGCAGGCTGGCCGGCATCGTCGAGATCTGGATGAGCGTCGCCGAGGTGCCGAGGATCAGCGACGACGCGGCGATCTCCGCGTATCCGCGGAGGCGGTGATCGGCTCGTGCGAGACCCGCGTCCCCCGGCGCGGCTCCCGATGCGCCGTCACCCGTCAATCGCTCGCGAACCCGAGACGGCCGGAGAAGACCTCCAGGAACCGCTTGTCGGTGGCCAGGTCGAGGAACTCGATCTTGTCGCGCACCTTCGCCATCCGGGCCCTCGCCCTGACGTCGATGAGCGCCATCTGCGCACCCACACCGGCGGCGTTGCCGACGAACGCGACCCGCTCGGTGGACACCGGCGGGAACAGGCCGAGATACTGCGCCGCCGACAGGTCAAGGTAGTTGCCGAACGCGCCGGCGATGTAGACGGTGTCGAGCTCCTCGAGCGGGACGTCGAGGCCGGCCATGAGGAGCTCCCAGCCGGCGTGGATCGCGCCCTTGGCGAGCTGCAGGCTGCGCACGTCGTGCTGCGTGAAGACGATGTCGCCGTGCGGGCCGGTGGTGAGCAGGTACTCGTTGCCCTCCTCGCCCTTGCGCACGAGCGGGTGGTCGATCTGCATGCGGCCGCTCTTGTCGACGACGCCGGCGTGCACGAGTCCGGCGAGCAGGTCGACCACGCCGGAGCCGCAGATGCCGATCGGCTCGGCGCCGGTGATGGTGACGATGTCGGTGGCCTCGCCGTCGGGAGTGATCGTGACGCGCTCGATGGCGCCGGCCACCGCCTTCATGCCGTTGCGGATCTGGTAGCCCTCGAACGCCGGACCCGAGGCGCAACTGGTGACCGTCACGCGACCGTCGTGAGCCAGGGCGATCTCGGTGTTGGTGCCGATGTCGATGGCCATGCTCGGCTTCTTGGCGTCGACGAGGTGCGTCGCCGCGACCACGGCGAGAGCGTCCGAACCGACGAACCCGGCGATGGGCGGCGGGAAGTGCACGCCGCCGTCCGGGTTCATGTCGATGCCGAGCTCGCTCGCCTTGTAGGTGAGCGGCTCGGCCGCCGCCGGCGCGAACGGCGCCTGGCCGAGGCCGACGGGAGAGAGGCCGAGGGCCAGGTGGTGCATGGCGGTGTTGCCGACCACCGTCATGTCGCAGACGTGCTTGGGGTGGACGTCCTGCCGCTCGTAGAGCGCCTTGAGGTTGGTATTGATGCCCTCGCGGACGGCCGCCGCCAGCAGCGCCGTCTCGTTGTGCTGGGCGGCGTGCGCGATGCGGCTGATGACGTCCTCGCCGTAGCGCATCTGCGGGTTCTCGACGGCCTCCTGGTCGATGAGCGCGCCGCGGCGGAGGTCGAACAGGTAGGCGATGACCTTGGACGTGCCGATGTCCACGGCCACGCCGTAGCACTCGCGGTCGCGCTCGCCCGGGTGAACGTCGATGACGCGCTTGCCGTACAGGGTCGCGGTGACCTTCCACTTGCCGTCGCGCAGCGTAGCGGGCAGCTCCTCCAGCACGTGCAGAGGGACCTCCACACCGCCGAGGGCCTGGTCGAACCGCTCAAGGTCGGAGCGCTTGTCGGCGAGCGTGGGCGGCTCCAGTTGCACCGCCTTGGTGCAGACGGCCGGGTGGGCGGCGCCGTGCGTGAGCTGCGAGGTGGTGAGTATCCGCCGCTGCCCGGCGGTGCCGCGCACCTCGACGCTCACGCGCGCCGAGCGCGGGTACGCCTGGCACGCGAGGCGCCAGCCCTCGTTGCGCAACTTCTCGGGGATGCGCTTGAGCTCGCGCTCCGTCGGCGCCGTCAGCTCACCCGAGCCGAGGCGGACGAGACACTTGCCGCAGGTGCCGCGGCCGGCGCAGTCGGTGGGGATGTCGATCTGGGCGCGGACGAGCCCCTCGAGCAGGTTCTCCCCCTCATCGATGGTCAGGGTGAGCCCGATGGGCTCGACGAAGACTTTCGGCACTGTCACTCCTTGCGTTCCGTGAGGACGGGCGGGCGGCGCTTCCGGCCGCCCGCCCCACCGGCGGACTCTACACCGCCCGAGGTCCTCCCGGTCCTACCCCACAGGCTCGGCGCTCAGACCTCGGTCCCCTCAGACCTTGGCCTCGCCGAAGATGTCGGCCATCCGGTTCTTGCGATCGACGACCTTCTGCATGCGCGCGTCCCACACCTCGCTCAGCGTCGGGCCGTGACCGGCGTCGAACATGCCCGCGACCCCTGTGCGCGGCTTCTCGTCACAGCCCTCGAGATGGCACTTGCCGGGCACGTAATCCTTCGGCTCGGTGTACTTGCTGATCACGCCCTCGTAGTTGCGCAGGATGACCTGACCGGGCGCGTGGCTGATGACGTAGTTGGGGAACACCGGCGTCTTCCCGCCGCCGCCGATGGCGTCGATGATGTAGGTCGGCACGCCGAAGCCGGTGGTGTGGCCGCGCAGGCTCTCGTAGATCTCGATGCCCTTCGACACGCTCGTGCGGAAGTGGGTCGTGCCCTGCGCCAGGTCGCACTGGTAGTAGTAGTACGGCTTGACGCGGTACTGCAGCAGCCTGTGCGAGAGCTTCATCATCACGCGCGCGTCGTCGTTGATGCCGCGCATGAGCACGGTCTGGTTGCCCATCGGGATGCCGGCGTCGTTGAGCCGGTCGCAGGCGAGCTTGCTCTCGGCGGTGAACTCCTGCGGGTGGTTGAAGTGCGTGTTCAGGTAGATCGGCTGGTACTTCTTGAGCATGGCCACGAGCTCGGGCGTGATGCGCTGCGGGCACACGACCGGCATGCGCGAGCCGATGCGGATGATCTCCACGTGGTCGATGGCGCGCACGCGCTGGATGATGCTCTCGAGCTGCGCGTCGCTGAGCACCAGCGGGTCGCCGCCGCTGATGAGCACGTCGCGGACCTCGGTGGCGCGCTCGATGTACTCGATCGCGTTGTCGATCTCGGTCTTGGCGACGATGTCCTCAGTGCCCCCGACCACGCGACGGCGCGTGCAGTGGCGGCAGTACATGCTGCACATCTCGGTGACCACGAACAGTACGCGGTCCGGATACCTGTGCGTGATGCGCGGCGTCGGCGAGTCGAAGTCCTCGGAGACGGCGTCCTCGATGTCCTCGGAGTGGATGACGAGTTCGGCCGGCGTCGGCACGCCCTGCATGCGCACGGGGTCCGTGGAGTCGTCGGCGTCCATGAGCGACGCGTAGTACGGCGTCACGCTGACGCGGAACTTGCCCATGCACGCGTCGAGGTCCCTGCGCTGCGCGTCCGTGAGGTTGAGTACGTCTTCGAAGTCTTCGGTCGTGGTGAGGCGGTTACGCAACTGCCACTTGTAGTCGCTCCAGTCCGCGTCGCTCACATCTTTGAATCGCGGGATGTCCTTGCGGTCTCTGATCATCTGAACGCTCCTTCTCCGCGAGGCCCCTGACCCTCGCGACTCACTGACCCGGTCACGCCCCGGCTCCACGTGCCGGGGCGGTGATGCACTCATGCATACAGAGTTTACAGCGGCGCGGCCGACGACGCCGCTCGCTGATCGCGCCGCCTACAGGCCGGGGCCCGCGATGATGCGCTCGATGACGCCGCGGGCCTCGGCGCCGAGCGGCACGGGCGTGTGCTCGGCGAGCAGCTGACCCGCCAGCTCGGTCGCCTTCTCGTAAGCGCCCTCGCGGCCGGAGGCGACCCAGGCGTCCCACATGCTGCGATCGAGCAGCCGCGGGCGCCACACCTCCTTCATGTGTCTCCGGGTGTGGCGCTGCCCCAGGTAGTTGCCGCCGATGCCGACCTGCTTGATCGCGTCGAGGGCGATGGTCTCGTCGTCTACCTGGATGCCGGAGGCGATGAACGCATTCCAGCTGAAGATCTCGCTGTCCATCACGAGCTGCTGCGGGCTGAAGGCCGCCGCGGCGCCGAGCAGACCGGCCCCGCCGGTCACATCGGCGCCGGACGCTGTGGTCGTCATCGAGACGAACGCGTCCTGCTGGCAGGCCTGCCAGTCCGGCTCGTGGCTGGTGGTGCGCAGGCCGCCGGCGACGAACGGCAGGCCGGCGTGCGCCGCGAGCTGCGCGGCGGCGAGCTGGAAGAGCGAGGCCTGCGGGCCGGCGGGAGGCAGGCCGGCGGCCATCGGGTCGGCGACGTAGAAGAACGACGCGCCGGGGGTCGCGGCCTGCACGGCCGCACAGCCGGCGAGCACGCCGGCGTGATGGCGGACGAGCGCCGGTCCGAGCTCGGCAGCAGCTGGCGCCGCCAGGTCGGCCGTCGCCGCCGGAGTCGAGGGCGGAGCGGCAGCTCCGGCGGCTGCATCGGCCGGCGCCAGCACCAGCCCGACGGGCAGGCCGGCGCGGGCGAAGACGATCGCCGCACCCAGGGCGTCTGCGCCACCGCAGAGCGAGAGCGGCGGGCGGCGGCGCGCCTCGCCGGCGGAGCCGGCGACGGCCGCCGCCAGCTCGACGGCGGTCTCGGCGTCGGCCGCGGACGTCAGCAGGCCGGCCAGCACGTGCTTGCTCGTGCCGGCCACGCAGTGCGCAAGCGCAGCCGTGACGGAGAGGCCGGCTGCCCGCAGCGGCGGGCCGGCCAGCACCGCGACCTCCGGCAGCGCATCGGCGAGCTTCACGGCCTCGTCCAGGTCGGCGGCCGTGGCGGGCACGGAGTCGCCGCCGGTGATCCGGCGAACCCGCTCGGGCACGCCGCCCGCGCCGGCGGTCGCGGCGCCCGCGGCCAGCCACACGTGGTCCGCGCCCAGCGCGACGTCGTGCGCCGGTACGCGCCCGGCGAGGACGAACGCCGAAGGCGCCGCAGCGGCCGCGGCCTCGGCCGCGGCGCCCTCGGCGCCCAGCAGCTCGAGCGCGGCCGCGTGCACGCGCGCGACGTCGTCGTCGCTGAGCACGCGCAGAGCGAGGCGCGCCCGGGTGGTGAGGATGGGGCGCGCCTGCACGGCCGGCGCGTCCGCGCCGGCCCCCGTCACGCTGGTCGTCGGCTCGGTCACCGGCTGCTCCCTTCTGCCTCGGCGAGCACGGCCTGCAGCCGGTCGCGGATCGTCTGGTCCAGCGCGAACGCGCGCGGCTCGTCACGCAGCTCTTGCGTTCGCGCCAGCACGCGCTCCTTGAGCGTGGTCGCGCCGGCGGCGGCCCAGCGGTCGTGCGTGGCGCGGTCGAACAACCGCGGGTGCCAGGTCTCGCGGTGGTGCTTGCGCGTGTAGTCCCGGCCCAGGTGACTGCCGCCGGGGCCCACCGCGTCGATCTCGTTGAGCGCGAGCGCCTCGTCGTCCACGCCCACCTCCACGAGCAGGGCGCGCGCATACCCGACCAGCTCGTCACCGAGGACGATGGTCTCGTAGCTGCTCTGCAGCCCGCTCTCGAGGTAGCCGACGTCGTGCAGCAGCGTCGCGCGGCTCAACGCGCCCAGCACCGCGGTGATGCCGGCCTCGGCGGCCCACTGCTCGTCGAAACCCTTGGCGTCGGCGACGGCGGCGTAGGCGAAGCTCGGCAGCCCGTAGAACCGCGCCAGGTCCGTAGCGGCCGCGTTACCGAGGAAGTGCTCGGGGGCGCCGTACACGTCGACGGCGGTCCGCATGTCGAACGCGCCACAGCCGACGCCGTATACGAACGGCGCGCCGGCGCGGCGGAGCTGGTGGACCACGAGGCCGCTCAGCGTCTCGGCGTTGCCGACCACGATGGTCGCGGTCATGGAGGCCGGCGCGGTGGTGCCCAGGGCCGGCGCCGGCGCGTAGATGAGCGGGATGTCCAGGTCGGCGCAGGCGAGGACCTTGTCCAGCGCCTCCTCGCTGTGGATGAGCGGAGGGTTGGGCATGGCGTAGCAGCCGAAGCTGCGGGCCTCGCCGCACACGGCGGCCATGTCCTTCATGCGGCGCAGGGAGGCTGCGTCGTGCGCCGTCGTCAGCAGCGGTTTGCGAGTGCCCGCCAGCATGGCGGCGAACTGCGCGAGGTCGCCGACCTCGACCGGCACGTCGCTCGGCAGGCCCATGCTCATCACGAAGTCGAGGTTGGGCAGCCGTTCCGCGAGGACGGCCATGCCCTCGACGTCGGCGGTGGTGCTCCGACGGCGCTCACCGGTGTCGGGGTCGGTGACGTAGACGCAGTCCGACCCCGTGCCGAAGTAGCTCTTGCCGTCCTCCAGGTCGAGGCCGCCGAGCTCGCCGCGTCGCGCGTGGCCCTCGCCCGCCGGACGCGCCGCGCTCCCTGAGTCTGAAGTGGCGCGGAGCACTCTGCAGCGCCGCGTCCACCAGAGCGGCCGGGATGCGGGCGCGCGTCCCGTCGACGCGCGCGCCCGCCTCCGCCAGCAGCTCACGGCTGCCGGCGTGACGGACCTCCACGCCGGTCTCCTCGAGCAGCGCGAGAGTCGCCTCGTGCACGCGCCAGCAGGCGGCGTCGTCCCAGACGGTGAGGCGCGCGGCGGGCATCAGGCTCCCGCCAGCTCCGCGTCCGCGCGCGCCACGATGGCGCGCAGCTCGGCGACCACGTCATCCGGAAGCGGCTCGGGCTGGTAGTTCGCCAGGATGTCGTCGGCGATCTCCGTGGCCTTCTCCAGGGCGCCCTTCTTGCCCTCGCGCAGCCAGTTGTCGTACGGCGTGCGGTCCCACACGGTGGGGCGCCAGATCTCCTTCATGTGCTGCCGCGTGTGCTTCTCCGCGAGGTAGGTGCCGTTGTGCCCGACCTTCTTGATCAGGTCCAGCGCCAGAGTCTCGTCGTCCACCAGGATGCCGTCGGCGACCTTCTGCACGATGCCGTAGATCTCGGTCTCCATGACCATGTGCGGGTAGCTGAGGATCTTGGAGCCGTTGAGCAGACCGCAGCCGTTCATCATGTCGGCGTTGGTCATCACGCTGGCGAACGTGCTGAGCGAGTCGTCGATGGCCGCCTGCCAGTCGGGCTCCTTGGCGCCGGTGGCCATGGTGCCCATCGCCATCGGCACGCCGTAGAAGTGGGCGAGCTGGGTGGACGCGCCGGCGAGCAGGTAGTCCTCGGGCGAGCCGCCGGTGTAGCCGCCGGTCTTGAGGTCGATGACGCTGGGGGCGCCGGCGAAGAAGCGCCGGGACGCCTGGGTAGGCGAGCTCGAGGAGAACCACGCCGCTGAGCGCCTCGGCGTTCTGGACGACGAGGTTGCCGGCGAGCGTCGCCGGGCCGGTGCCGGCCGCGAGCGGCATGGGCATGAAGCCGCTCGCGAGCCCGTGCTCGGCGGCGACGAGGTTGGCCTCGAGGTTCGGGCCGTCGTGCGCCAGCGGGTCCACGGCGCACTGCATGAAGCTCAGGATGGGCCGCTCGCGCAGCTTGTCCGTGCCGCCGACGATGGCCGCAGCCATCTCGACCAGGTAACGTGCGGGCTTGTCGCCGACGGTGGTCACCGTCTGGAAGTGCTTGCTGGTGTTGGTGAACACGGCCTCGGCGTCGTGCAGCGCCTTGGTCGCCGGGGGCACGTCCTGGCTGGTCACTACCGGTCCCCAGTAGTAGCTGACGTTGGGCAGCGCGTCGACGAAGCGGGCGCTGGTCGCCGCGTCCTGCTTGGTGCTCGGCCGCTTCTCGCCCTTGTGGTGGTCCCACACGAACACGCCGGAGCCGTCGTTGCTCAGGTAGCAGTGCTTGCCGTCGATGAGCAGGTCGCAGGCGGGGTCGCGGCCGGCGAGCACGTAGCTGTCCGGCACCTGCGAGACGGCCTCCATGACGACCGCCCGCGGCAGCTTGGCGATCTGGGTGGCGCGGTCGACCTCGCACCCGTTCTTCTCGAGCACGTCGAGAGCGCGCTCGCTGGGAAACCGGATGCCGACCGTCTCGAGCACGTCGAGGGTGGCCTCGTGGATGCGCTCCAGCTCACTGGCGTTCAGCACGTCCCACCAGAGACGGGGGGCGATGGGGTTGATTCGGGAAGTCATTGCGGCAACCTCGCAGGGGTCCGTCGACGACAGGTCAAAGGCGGTCGGACAACGGGCGGGCGGTCGCGGTGCTACTCACAGGGAGCCCGTCCGCGGGGTGCGGGCGGGCTTACAGGCCGCAGGAGCGGTTGATGGTGCTGATGCTGATGCTGGTTGCGTCGGGCACGGGCCGAATCCTATCACCGGCCTCGCGCGCGAGAAACCATCGCCGTGGCCACATGCAGCGGTTTTGCGTGCACTCAAGCGCCGGGACGGTGGGCCTCGACGTCCGCGAGGATCGCGTCGAGGCCGGTCTTCACGTAGTCCGGGAGCTCGAAGGCGCGCGGCTCGGAGCGCAGCTCCGCGACCCGCGCCTTCAGCCGGTCGAGCAGCGTCTGCGACCCGCCCGCCTCCCACGCGTCGTGCCGCGTCGTATCGAAGAAGTCGCTCTGCCAGATCTGCCGGAAGTGCTTGCGCGTGTAGGGCCGGGCCAGGTGGTTGCCGCCCGGCCCCACCTGCTTGATCTCGTCCAGCGCCAGCGCCTCGTCGTCCACCGGCAGCGGCGCCATGAAGGCCTTGGCCCAGCCGAGCAGGTGGTCGCCGAACACGATGGACTCGTAGCTGCTCTGCAGCCCGCACTCGAGGTAGCCGACATCGTGGAGCAGCGTGCCGCGGCTGAGCTTGCCGAGGATCGCGGTCAGCGCCGCCTCGGCGCTCCACTGCTGGTCGAGCACCTTGCTGTCGGTGTGGGCCGCGTAGGCGAAGCTCGGCAGGCCGTACCAGCGCGCGAGGTCGGTCTGAGCCTGGTGGCCGCGGAAGACGTCGGCGGACGAGTACACCTCGTTCATCGTCTTCATGTTCATGGCTCCGACTCCGACGCCCCAGACGAACGGCGCGCCGGGCTTGACGGCCTGGCTCAGCACCAGGCCGGCCAGCACCTCGGCGTTGGCCACCACGATGACCGCCGCCACGCTGGCCGGCGCCGTGGACCCTGCGTTCGGCGCCGGCGCCCAGACCACGGGGATGTCCAGCTCGGCGCAGGCGATGACCTTGCTGGCGCCGTCCTCATCGAACAGCAGGGGCGGCACCGGCATCGCGTAGATCGCGAAGCTGTCGCGCTCGCCTGCGAGCGCAGCCATCTCCTGCAGCTTGGGGAGGATGTGGCCGTCGCGCGGCGCGACGATGAGTGGCTTGCGCGTGCCGCGCAGCATCGCGTCGACCTGCACGAGATCGTCGATAGCCTGCGGCGCGTCCTCCGGCAGGCCCATGCTCATGACGAAGTCGATGTTGGGGAGCTTCTCGCAGAGCGCCGCCATGCCCTCGACGTCGGCGCGGCGGACCCGGCGGCGCTCCCGTGTGTCCGGGTCGCAGACGTAGAGCACATCGGAGCCGGTCCCGCACCAGGTGTGGTCGGCGTCCAGCACCAGCGGCTCCGTGTCCCCGCCGCGCGGCTTGATGGTCCAGTCGCGCGGCGCGCTCGCGAGCGCGCGCTCCACGAGCCCGGCCGGGATGCGCACGCGCGTCCCGTCCACCTGCGCGCCGGCGGCAGCGAAGGTCTCCACAGCCGGCGCGTAGTGCACGTCGATACCCGTCTCCGCGAGCACCTCGAGTGTCGCCTCGTGCACGCGCCGGCAGGCGTCGTCGTCCCAGATGGTCAGGCGGGCAGCGTCCACGGCGCATCCTCCTCAACGGTCGGCGTTCACCGTCCAAGGGAGGGCGGCACAGCATTTGACGCGCGGGCGGGCGCGTTCCGTCGCTTCCCCTCCGATCGCGGCACTCGACGCAGTCAGGCCTGCTGGACATACGGGCGCCCGGTCGAGATGCTAGCCCGTGATGGACGTCGAACAGGTACGGGATGACGGGCTCTGCATGCAGTGCGGCACCTGTGCCGCCATCTGTCCCACCCGCGCCGTCAGTCTCGACTGGGACGTGACGACCGGCTACCGCGTCATCATCGACCGCTCGCTATGCAACGACTGCGGCGCCTGCGTCGAGTCGTGCCCGGGTCCCGGTCTGGACTTCACGGACGCAGTCTGGTGGCGCGACCTGAACGAGGGCGCCCGCAGCCGTGACTTCCTCGGTCCCTGGCGGCGTCTCTGGTTCGGCTGGGCGACCGACCCGGCGGTCCGCCACGCCGGAGCGTCGGGCGGCGTGGCGACGGCGCTCCTGTCCGGCCTCGTGGAGGATGGTCTGGCGGACGCGGTGTTGGCGACAGGCCTGAGCCACCGGAATCCGCTGGCGGCGACCGGCGTCCTCTGCCGCTCCGCCACCGAGATCGCCGCCTGCCGCGGGTCCAAGTACAACGTCGTCGCGGTCAACACGCTCCTGCGCACGGTGCTCGACGAGCCGGGGCGCTACGTACTCGTCGGGCTGCCCTGTCACATCCAGGGACTGAGGCTGGCGCAGCGTAGCTCGCGCCGCCTGCGCGAGCGCGTCGTCCTCGCCCTCGGCATCTTCTGCGGCCTCACCTGCGAACCGCGCGCCACTGAGGTGGCGGCACTGCAGGCCGGACTCGAGCCGTCGGAGCTCGCCTCGGTCGCCTACCGCGGACCCGGATGGCCGGGCGGCATGCGCCTGGTGACGCGGGCCGGTCATGTGCGGTGGCAAGACTACCCTGCCTACTTCGACAGGCACCTCGCCGCCCACACGCCGCCGCGTTGTCGTGTCTGTCCGGACGCGCTCGCGGAGCTCGCGGACATCTCCGTCGGTGACGCCTGGCTCGACCGGTTCGAAGGATCGGACGGCGTCAGCGACCTGATCGTACGGACACCGGCCGGGGAGCAGGCGCTCGCGGCTGTCTCAGACCGGCTACGGCTCTTGGAGGCGGGTCCAGACGAGATGGTCGCGTCCCAGAGCGAGACGTACCGGGTCAAGCGCGACATCCTGCGTGGCCGGCTCTGGCTGCGCGAGCTGGCCGGCCGGCCGGTGCCGGCCTATCCGGGGCTGGACCTCCGGGCCGATGCTCGAGACCAGTTGCTCGGAGCGCTCGACGCCGGACGTGAGCTCCTCTACCGGCGGCTTGCCGACTCGCGGTACCCGTCGCCGCGCTAGTCGCGGCCACGCCTGGTCAGAGTCCGGCCTGCTCCCGCACCACCTGCCAGACCGCCGGCTCCAGGCTCGCGGCGCCCAGTGCCCTCATCGCCTCGAGCGCCTCCGGCGGCATGCCCATCTTGGCGCCGCTCAGCAGGCCCACCAGCTCCATGCGGTTGAGGCCTCTGAACATCCAGCCCAGCCACTGGAACAAGGTGTCGGGGTCGCTCTCGGCGATGATGCTGCCCTGCACGCCCATCAGCCGCCCGTCGTCGAGGTGCCGCCACATCGCCGGCAGCACCCGCGCCTCCTCCTGCGCCAGGTGCTCCAGGTAGAACGCGACCAGTTCGTTGTACCGCCGATTGAGGTCCGTTCCGGCCTGCACCCTCTCGTCGCCGTCCGTGACGACGACGAGCCCGCGGGCCTCGCCGGTCGCATCCAGCAGTCGCACCACCGCCTCGTGCTGGAGGAGCATGTCGCCGACGAGTTCCGGCTCGAACGGCTGCAGCACCGGGAAGAAGTACTTCTCCTCGGTGTGGTGGTGGTCGTGCATCAGGTGGAGCACCGGCTCCAGGTCGGCGGCCGCCTTGGTCGCGGCCTGGTCATCGGCGAAGTCGGCCGTTTGCAGTGCGCCTCCACCGGCGTACACCAGGGCGCGGACGGCTTTGTGGATCGGCGTGAGTGAATCGAAGCGCGGCATCTATCCTCCTCCTGTCGAGCCCCCCTCTCCCTTGTACCGCCTGGGCCGTGGCCCAGAAGCGGCAGCCGTTGACGCGGCGCGTGCTCCGTTCATGGCCGGTCGATCCCGGCTGCAAGTTGCGCGAAGTTCGCGCGAAGCCGTGACGGTCCACGACGGATTGCTCGGCGAAGTTGGGCGCGCGCGGGCCGGACGCTTTACTCGCGCGCGCCCCGCCCGTACGCTCGGACTCACCGACGGGGGAGGTGCCGAGTTGAAGCGCAACCTGCAGGCAGGAAGGCCCGGCTCGGGTGGCCTGAGCCTCAGCGTGTTCACCGAGGCCGAGCTCGACGACATCCACCTGGCATCCCTCGAGGTCCTCGAGCGCACCGGCGTCTGGGTCGAGGCGGATGACGCACTCGACATCTTCCGTGACGGCGGCTGCGCGGTGGACGGCGAGACGCGCATGGTCCGCATCCCGCCGCACCTCGTGGAGGCCGCCGTCCGCTCCGCCCCGCCCAAGAACTACCTCTGCGGCCGCGACCCCGACCAGGACATCGTGCTCGAGGCCGGCCGTGTCTACTTCTCCAACTTCGACGAAGGCATCATGGTCGTCGACCCGCGCAGCGGCGAACGCAGGCATCCGCTGCTCCGAGACGTGCACGAGGCGGCGCGACTCGTCGACGCGCTGCCCGACATCGACACCTACGAGTCGGCCGTCCACCCGGGGGACGTGCCCGAGGAGACGGCGAGCCTCCACAAGTGGCTGGCCGCCGTCGAGAACACCGGCAAGCCCGTGGGGACTGAGGCGACGAGCGCCTACGACTGCCGCAAGCTCATCGAGATGGCCACGGTGGTCGCGGGCGGCGAGGACGAGTTCCGTCGCCGCCCGCTCATCGGCTTCGGCGTGTGCGCCGTCAGTCCGCTCAAGCTGCCGCGCGACGCCACCGAGGTCATCATCGAGTCGGCGCGCGCCTGGTGCCCGGACACGATCCTCAGCATGGCCATGGCCGGCGGCTCGTCCCCGGTCACGCTCGCCGGCACGCTCGCGCAGCACAACGCCGAGGTGCTCAGCGGCATCGTGCTCTCGCAACTGGTGGAGCGTGGCTGCCCCGTGACCTACGGCACATCCACTACTGCCATGGACCTCAAGCTGGCGGCGGCGTCGGTGGGCTCGCCGGAGCTCGCCCTCTTCTCCGCCGCCTGCGCCCAGATCGCCCGCCGCTACCTCATCCCGAGCTTCGTGGCGGGGTTGTAGGCGGACTCCAAGCTCGGTGACGCGCAGACCGGTCACGAGAAGACCCTCACCGGCCTCCTTCCTGCGTTGGCAGGCGCCAACCAGATCTACGGTGCGGGGATGATCGAATCGGGCGTCACCTTCGACCTGGGCCAGCTCGTCATGGACGACGAGATCGCCCGGATGATCAAGTTCACGGTCGGCGGGATCGCCGTGACCGACGAGACGCTGGCCGTCGACGACATCGCCGGGGTGGGCGCGTTCGGCGACTTCCTCTCGCTCGACGCCACCCTCAGGCACATGCGCGAGCTCAGCCAGCCGGCGCTGCTCGACCGCCGCGTGCGCGAGGACTGGGAGAGCAGGGGCGCGACCGACCTTGCCACCCGGGCGCGCGCCCGGGCGCTGGACCTCGTGGAGTCTCACCGGCCGGAGCCCCTCGACCCGGACGTGGCCGAGCAGGTGCGCCGCATCGTGGAAGCCGCAGATCGTGAGAAGGGCGTGACATGAAAGACCAGCTCAAGCAAGCCATCATCGACGGCAACGAGGGCGTCGCCCTGGCGATGACCCAGGCGCTGCTCGCCACCGGGGCCTCGGCCCGTGAGATCTTAGACGAGGGCCTGCTCCCGGGCATGGAGGTCGTGGGCACGCGCATGCGCGAGGGCGAGTGCTTCATCCCCGAGGTGCTGCTCAGCGCCCGGGTCATGCAGGCCTGCCTCGACCTGCTGCGCCCGCACATGGCGGCCGGCGAGGAGGCCGGCATGGGCACGGTCGTGATCGGCACCGTCGAGGGCGACCTGCACGACATCGGCAAGAACCTCGTCGGCATGCTCCTCCAGGGCGCCGGCTTCACGGTCGTGAACCTCGGCACCGGGGTGACGGCCGCCGACTTCGTCGCCGCGGTCAGGGAGCACTCACCCGCCATCATCGGCATGAGCGCCCTGCTCACGACCACGCTGCCGCACATGAGCGAGACGATCGCGCAGCTCAAGGCCGAGGGCCTCCGGGACGCGGTCAAGGTGATGGTCGGCGGCGCCCCCGTGACGGCCGCCTACGCCGAGGAGATCGGCGCCGACGGCTACGGCGCCAACGCCGGCATGGCCGTGGAGCGGGCGAAGGAGCTGGTGGGGTAGACCCCGGGCGGCAGTCAGGCCTCCCCGAACCGCCGCCGCCAGCGCTCGGCGAGGTCCGCGGCCCGTGCGCCGTCCGGCTCCGGCACGAGGACCGACCAGGGTCCCTCGGGGAACAGGCTCGCCCCGCCCGGCGCCGAGAGGAACTGGCGCGTCGGTGCGACCAGCGCCTCGATGCCGGCCGCCTGCAGCATGTTCCTCACCCGGTAGGCCGCCTGATGGTCCTCCGTCCCGAAGACGCGGACCAGCGCGAACTCACCATCGTCGCTCATACGCGCACGCCGGCCAGCTCGGCGTCGGCCGCGGCGACCAGCCGGCGCAGCTCCGCGGCTACGTCCTCCGGGAGCGGCTCGGGCGCGTGCGTCCGCAGGATCTCACGCGCCTTCTCCTGCGCACGCTCGCGCGCGCCCTCCTTGCCCGCGGCCACCCACGCGTCGTACGGCGCCCGATCCCAGATGCCGGGGCGCCAGATCTCCTTCATGTGCCGGCGTGTGTGCTTCTCCGCGAGGTAGGTACCGCCCGGCCCCACCCTCCTGATGACGTCCAACGCCAGCGTCTCGTCGTCCACGACGATGCCGGCGACCATCTTCTGCACGATCCGGTGGACCTCCACTTCCATCAGGAGATGCTCGTAGCTCAGGGTCTTCGACCCGTCCAGGAGGCCGCAGCCGCTCATCATCTCGGCGCCAGCGGAGGCGCTGGCGAGCGTGGACAGGGCGTCGTCGACGGCGGCCTGCCACCCGGGCTCCTTGGCTCCGCTCGCCATGGTCCCCATGTTCATCGCGAAGCCGAAGTGGTGGGCGAGCTGCGTCGCGGCAGCGGCCAGGACGTAGTCCTCGGGACTGCCGCCGGTGTACCCGCCCGTCTTGAGATCCATCACGGAGGGCGCGCCGGCCAGGAACACCGGCGCGCCCGGATGCGCCAACTGAAGCAGGACGATGCCGGCAAGGACGGCTGCCAGGTTCACGACGAGATTGCCCGCCATGGTCGCCGGTGCGGAAGCGCAGGCGAGCGTCAGCGAGAGGAAGCCCACCGGGACGCCGGCCTCGGCGCAGACCAGCGCCGCCTCCAGGCTCACCGCCTCGTTGCCGAGTGGGTCGATTGGGCAGGCGATGAGACTCATGATGGGCCGGCGGCGGAGCTCTTCGTCCCCGCCGGCCACCACCCGCGCCATCTCCACCACGCGCCGCGTCATGTGCTCACCGACCACGTCCACGGCCTGGAAGTGCTTGCTCGTCCCGGCGAAGATCGCCTCGGCCTCGTGCAGAGGCCGTGTCGCCGACGGCACGTCCTCGGCGGTCACCACGGGTCCCCAGTAGAAGCTCACCTCGGGGACGGCGTCGACGAAGCGCGCAGAGTCGGCGACGTCCGCTTTGGTGCTCGGGCGCAACTCGCCGGTCCACGGGTCGATGACGCGGACGCCGCAGCCGTCGTTGCTGAGGTGACAGCCCGAGCCGTCAAGGACGATGTCGCAACGGGGGTCACGGGCGGCGAGCAGCGGCGCCTTCGGCGCCGACTTCAGCGCCGCCCGCACGACCTCCTCCGGCAGGAGCGCGACCTGCGCCCCTCGGTCCACGAGGCAGCCCGCGCGCTCCAGCACGTCGAGCGCACGCGCCAGGGGGAACCGCACGCCGACCTCCGCGAGCGTCTGGAAGATCGCCGCTTCGAGTCGCTCGACGTCGGTCGCGCCGAGGACGTCCCAGCGCAAGCGCGGCCGGATGGGGTCTATGCGCGCATCCGCCTCGGTCATCGGTCCTCCCGGTCGTCGCCCCGATGCTACCGGGCCGGAGCGACGGCCGTCACCTGCGACGCAAGAAGGGCGGCGGGGCGCTCGCGCGCCCCGCCGCCCTTCGGCAGTCAGACCCGGCCGGGCCTCAGAGGTTCTCGTCGCCCGGAGGCAGGGGCGTCTCGCCCATGGGGCCGTTGGAGAGGGGGATCTCGGGAAGGGCCGTGTCGGCCAGGTTGTCCTGGCTGAGCGCCGCACCCGGGGATCCCTGCATGTCGGCGCCGATCGGCTCCAGCGGGACAGCGTCGGGCTCCGGCAGCTCCTGGTCGACCTCGAGGATGCCGAGCTCCTTGGCGTGCTCGGGCTCCTTCTCCGGCAAGATGTGGCGCAGGAACCGCTTGGTGCGCTCGTCCTTCGGGTGGAAGAAGACCTCGCTCGGCGGGCCCTGCTCGATGAAGTAGCCGTCGTCCATGTACACGACGCGGTCGGCCACGTCGCGGCTGAACCCCATCTCGTGGCTCACCACGATCATGGTCATTCCCCCCGCGGCGAGGTCCTTCATGACCTTCAGCACCTCGCCGATGAGCTCGGGGTCCAAGGCGCTCGTCGGCTCGTCGAAGAGCATGAGCACCGGGTCCATCGCCATCGCGCGGGCGATGGCCACGCGCTGCTTCTGCCCGCCCGAGAGCTGGCTGGGGAAGAAGTCCATGCGCTCGGCGAGGCCCACCTTGGTGAGCAGCTCGTGCGCGTGCCGGATGGCCTCGTCCTTCTTGACGCCCTTGACCAGGATCGGACCCTCGGTGACGTTCTCGGTCGCGTCCTTGTGCGGGAAGAGATTGAACTCCTGGAACACCATGCCGCACTTCATGCGGATCTCGTGCACGTCCTTCTTGAACTTGCCACCGTGACTGCCGCAGGTGACGTGGACGTCTCCGACCCTGATCTCGCCGGAGGTGGGGTCCTCGAGGAAGTTGAGGCAGCGCAGGAACGTGCTCTTGCCGGACCCGGACGGGCCGATGAGCACGAGCACCTCGCCCTTGTAGACCTCGAGATCGATGCCCTTGAGCACGTGGTTCCTGCCGAAGTACTTCTGCAGGTTCTCGACCTTGACGACGAGCTCGCGGCCCTTGTCGTCGCTGATCGTCTCGTGTGCGTATGTCTGTGTGCCCATGCTACTTCGCCTTCCCCTTCTCCTTCTCGCGGGCCTTGTCGCGCGCCATGCGCGTCTCGAGCTTGGCCTGCCAGAAGCTGAAGAAGATCGTCAGGGCCCAGTACCACGCGGCCGCGACGAGCAGTGTGCTCATGAAGCTGAAGGTGGCGGCTCCGGCCAGCTGGGAGCGGCGGAGCAGTTCTTCGACCGTGATGACCGACACCAGTGAGGTGTCCTTGATGAGGGCGATGAAGTCGTTGCCCACGGCAGGGATCACGATCTTGAGCGCCTGCGGGAGGATGATCCGCCGCTGCGTCTGCCAGCCGCTGAGGCCGATGGCCCACGCGGCCTCGTTCTGCCCCTTGGGCACCGCCTGGATGCCGGCGCGGAAGACCTCGGTGAGGTAGGCGCCGTAGTTGAGCGACAGCGCCGCCACGCCCGACCAGAACGCCGGCGGATTGTAGGTGTCGGGCAGACCCATCGCGCGGATGATCTCCGGGATCACCTGGTAGATGGCGATGATCTGCAGGAGCAGCGGTGTGCCTCGGAACAGCGAGGTGTAGAAGGTAGCGACCCAGTAGGGGATGCGGCCGATGACCATCCGCCACATGTAGCCCCAGCTCTGGTAGCGGTCCCACGCCTGCTTGAACGTCATCTTCTTGGAGAGGCGCCCGAGCGAACCGAAGAGAGCAAGGACGCACGCGAAGAAGATGGAGATCACCGTGAGCTCCACGGTGACGACACCGCCGCGGGCGATGAACCAGAACCAGTTCTTCATCACCTGGAAGTTGATGAGGCTGCCGCTGCCGGCCGAGCCGGTGGACTGGAAGTCCCACTCGTACGGCACAGTGGCGCCCTTGGTGGTGACGAGTTCGACCTTGAACGCGTAGTCACCCTTGGGATAGGGGTCGGTCCAGGAGAACTGCAGGGTGGACGTGGCGCGAGAGACCGCAGGGATGATGCGAGGAGGCTCGCTCAGCTTCTGCTCGTTGTAGATGCGCTCGGTATCGCCCGCTTTGATCTCGGCGACGAAGAGCTTGCACTTGGCCAGGTCGAGCTCGGCGCCGTTGGGGTCGAAGTTGACCTGGACCTGATCGCCGGTCCACCCCTTGAGTCCTCTCGGGTCTTTGGGGTTCGGGATGGTGCCGGTGACGACGGGTGTGCCGTCGCTGGCTGCCGGCGACGGCGATGCCGCCGCCAGCGCCACGGGCGTGAGGGATGCCACCGCCAGCGCGAGCATTGCCGCGAAGAGGGCGACACTCACGAGCCAGTGTCGTTTGTGCATCGGCAAAGACCTCTCACTCGGGACTGCGGCGGGGGGCCCGCCAGGGACCACCCCGCCGCTAGTCGACCAGAACTATGCAGTCTCGCCCAGAAGGCAGAACCGCGTGGTTGCTACTCCTTGACCGTGAGGTCGAGGCCGTTGTACCACTTCTTGCTCATCTCGGTGAGAGTGCCGTCCTCGTGCATCTTGGCGACGGCGTAGTTGAGCATCTGGAGCCAGTCGCCCTCGCCCTGGTTGATGGCGAACGCGAGGTCCTCGTAGTAGAGCGGCGCGCCAGAGAAGTCGAAGGGCTGGCCCTCGAGGATGGCCTGCTGGCCGGTGGGGCCGGCCGTCATCACGAAGTCGAGGTTGCCGTTACGCAGGTCGGGGAACGCGTCGGCGTCGGTCGGGTACGTCTTGACGTCGGCCTTCGAGTTCTTCTTGAGGAAGTCGTAGTACGTGGTGGCGGCGCCCACGCCCACCGTCTTGCCGGCGAGGTCGTCGATGCTGGTGATCTGCGTGCCACCCTTCTTCACGAACACCTGGCCCGAGGTGTAGTAGTACGGCTCGGTGAAGTCGACGGTCTTCTCACGCTCAGGCGTGATCGTCATGGAGCCGATGGAGACGTCCCACTTGCCGGTCTGCAGACCGGGGATGACGGTCTCCCACTGGACCTTCTTGAAGTCGACCGTGAGGCCGAGGAGCCTTGCCCATGGCGAGGGCGGTGTCGATGTCGAAGCCTTCGAGCTCGCCGGTGTCCTGGTTGACCGAGCTCTGTGGGGCGTAGTTGGCGTCCGTGCTGACGAGCACGGTGCCGCGATCGACGATCTCCTTGGCGAGGCCACTCGGGGCCTTGCCGAGGATCTGCTGGGCGATGTCCGCGGCGCTTGTCGGCTGCGCGCTCGGGCTGCTCTCAGTCGTGGTCCCGCCGTCGCTACTACTACCGCACGCGGCGAGTACTCCCGCGAGCGCGACGACAGCGAACAAGAGCACCGCCGCCAGAATGTAGGTCTTGCCCTTTCTCATGCCTCCGTCCTTTCCAGCTGCCTTGTCCCGACGCCGCGACCCACCGGTGTGGATGTACGGATGGCGGCCCCCACCGCCTTGTCAGGAACGTTCGGTGCCGCACTCCCCCGGCGCGACGTATCCGACTTGGATTTATACAGCACAGCCTTCGAAAGGCAAGCGACGGCGAAGCTGAGGACGAAGAACGATGGGGTGAGATGTGAGAATCTGAGCGTTCAGTCGACGTGCGCGAGGCGCCGCAGCTCGGCATCCACCGCCGGCTCGAGCGCCGGCGGCCGGTGATCCGCGGCCACACCGGCCACCCGCTCGTGCGCGTGGTCGAGGGCCGTCACGCGGCCGCCCGCCGTCCAGTGGCGGAGCGCCTGATCGACGGCCAGCGAGGGGCCGGCGGCGGGCGGCGCCTGCCCGCCGGCCGAACCGCCGGCCGACGTCACGTCCACGCCGGCGGCGATCGTGCGTGCGTGTGAGAGAGTCTCCACGCCGAGCGCCATCTCCTCGTAGCTGAAGATGCGCCCGCCCGAGACCATCCCCACGCCCGTGAGCATGTCGACGCCGGCTGCGAGCGAGAGCCAGGAGGTCGTCGTGTCGTCGAGCGCCGACTGCCAGCTCGGCTCCTTGGCGCCGCTCGAGTTGACGCCGCACTGGGTCGGCAGGCCGTAGAAGTGGCCGACGTCGGCCACCGCGGCGGCCATGACGGTGTCCTCGGGAGCGCCGCCGGTGAAGTCGCCGCTCTTGAGGTCCATCACGCTGGGGATGAAGCAGATGAACACCGGGGCGCCGGGAAACGCCGCCTGGATCGCGCACACGGAGCTGAGCGCCTCGGCGATGCCCACGACGAGCGAGCCGGCCATGGTGACGGGTGTGGTGGAGCCGCCCATCGGCATGGTGACGAACCCGATGGGGATGCCGGCCTCCGCGAAGACCAGGCCGGCCTCCAGCGTGCCCGCGTCGTTGCCCAGCGGCGTGACGGTGCCGAGCAGGGCGCTGATCGGCGGCTCGGCACGCAGCCGCTCCTCCGAGCCGCTCACGGCCCGCGCCATCCGCACCGCGACCTCGGCGAGGTCGGGTTCGACCACGGTGACCGTCTGCACGTGCTTGCCGGTGTTGGCCATGGCCAGGTACAGCTCGTGCAGGCCGCGCACCTCCACCGGCCTGTCCTGCGCGCTCACCGCCGGCCAGCAGAAGTCGACCTCGGGCAGCCCGTCGACAACGCGGCTGATGGTGGCGACGTCGTCGGCCGTCGTGCCGCGCTTCTCGCCCGTCTCGAGGTCGTAGATCTCCACGCAGCAGCCGTCGGTGGTCAGCAGGGACCGCTCGCCGGTGACGATCGGCGCGCCGGCGCGGGCGCCGAGCGTCATTCGCGCCGGCGCCAGATCCACGAGCCGGCGCACCAGCTCACGCGGCAGCGTGACGCGCGCGCCGTCGGCCGTGGCGCCCTGCGCCACCAGCGCGGCGCGAGCCCGCTCCGACGGGATCGAGACACCGGTCTCAGCGAGCACGTCGAGCGCGGCCTCGTCGAGCCGCCGCAGGTCGTCCTCCGAGAGGATGGCCAGTCGTCCGGCCGAGCCGATGGTGTGGGTCGGGCTCTGCGTCATCGTCGCTCTCCACTTCGTAGGCTGGTGTCTCGGTTGGACGGATGCGGGGCCGCCGTCCGTCGGCTGCGCAGTCGCGGCTCCCTCAACGGCCGCGCGCTCATCCGCGACTCGCGATGGGGACGACGCTCGCCGCGAGCAGGTCGCGCAGGTCCGCCGCCCCGATGCGCAGCATGGCGGTGCCGGCGCCCCCGCCGCAGTAGACCACCTGGGGCGCGAACACCGCGGGGTCGGCGACCACCGGCAGGTCGGTGGCCAGCCCGACCGGCGGGACCGCCCCGGGCTTGTAGCCGGTCAGGTCGCGCACCTCGCGCCCGCGCGCGAGAGTGACCTCTTCTGCGTCCAGCTCACGCATGAGCGCCTCGGTGTCCACCGTGGCCTCGCCGTCCACCAGCGCCATCACCGGTCGGCCGTCGGCGATGAAGAGCAGTGACTTGACCACCGCGGAGACCGGCACGCCCAGCGCCTCAGCGGCCAGCTGGGCGGTGCGGGACGAGGACGGCAAGTGGATGATCTCGTGCTCGACGCCTCGGGCGGCGAGGGCTTCGTGGACGTCGGTGAAGGATCGCACCGTCGTGGCTCCTCGTTCGGGGGGCGCCAGTCTAGCACGGCGGCGCACCCCTTCCGCCCCGCCGAGGGGGTACCATCTGGCAATGGACGCGGCGGACCAGAACACCCAGCCCGGCTCGTCGAACGCCGCTCGCGGCACGCGGACCCGCTGGCTGCGCCTCGCCGGCGACCTGCTGCTCATCGTGGGCGGCCTCGTGCTCGCGTACCCCTTCTGGTCGGCCGCCTACGCCCAGGTGCAGCAGACGCGACTCGACTCCACCTATCGGGAGCAGAGCGTCGCGTTCGTGCAGGACATCAACGCCGACCGCGACACGCGCAAGGACCGTGGTGTCTCCGACGAGGAGTTGGTACGTCGGCTCGCCGTCCTGTACGGCAAGAAACTGAAGGCGGGAGACCCCATCGGGCGCCTGCGCATCCCCCGCATCGACCTTGACCGGCTGGTGCAGCAGGGTGTGAGCGGCAAGATGGCGCTCGATCCGGACGGCGACCGTGCGCTCCTGCGCAACGGCCCCGTCCACTACGGCATCACGCCGCTGCCCGGGGCGGGCGAGCCGTTCGCGGTCGCGGGCCACCGGACCACCTACGGGGCGCCGTTCTACGAGCTCGACAAGCTGCGCAAAGGCGACCCCATCTACGTGGACACCCCATATGCCAGGTTCCGCTACCGGGTCGCCAAGACGACGGTGGTCGACCCGACCGACATCGGCGTCCTCGCCGACCGCGGGTACGGCCTGGTGCTCACCACGTGCACACCCCCCTACAGCGCGGCGCACCGCCTCGTCGTCTCGGCGACGCTCGAGAAGGCCCGGCCGCTGCGCGCGGCGCGGAGCCGCTGAGCCCCAGTCAGTCCGTCGCGCCGGGGAACGGCGGCCTCTCGCTGCCGCTGCCGGCGAGCAGCATCACCAGCATCTCCGTCCCCACGTCGCCGCCGGAGTACTGCGGCGGCACGAAGAACAGACCCTCCGCGCCGGCCATGGAGCTCAGGATGCCCGAGCCCTGCGGGCCGGTGGTCGTGAAGCGCAGTGAGCCATCCGGCGTCGTGTGTGAGCCGGCAGCGCCGCGCCTCGGTGCGACCCTTGGTGCGGTGGACCGGCTCGTCCGAGCGCGCGAGGAACCAGGGGCGGTAGACGTCCGGCCGGCCCTGCAGGGCCAGGAGCGCCGGCCGCACGTACATCTCGAAGCTCACCATGGCGGCGACCGGATTGCCCGGCACCCCGAACACCAGGGTGTCGCCCCGGACGCCGAACGCGAGCGGCTTGCCCGGCTTGGTCGCGACGCCCCAGAAGCGCCGCTGCACGCCGAGCTCGTCCTGCACCTGCTTGACGAAGTCGTAGTCGCCGACGGAGACGCCGCCCGACGTGATCACCACGTCGTTCTCCAGCGCCGCGGCCATCAGCCGCCGCGTCTCGTCCGGGTCGTCGCGGGCGATGCCGAGCAGGATCGGGTCGCCGCCCGCGGCGACCACCTGCCCGTAGGCGGTGAACGAGTTGGAGTTGCGGATCTGCCCCGGCTGGAGCGCCTGACCGCCCGAGACGAGCTCGCTCCCGGTGGCCAGTATGGCGACACGCGGGCGACGCGCCACGCGCACCCTGTCGATGCCGACCGCGGCGAGCAGACCCACCTCGGCCGCGCCCAGGAGGGCGCCGCGCTCGAAGAGGACGTCTCCGACGGTGACGTCCTCGCCGGCGCGGCGCACGTTCGCGCCCGTCCTCGGGACCGTCTCGACGGTCATGAGCTCGTCGTCCACCGTCGTGTGCTCGACCTGGACGACAGTGTCGACGCCGGGAGGCACCGGCGCGCCCGTCATGATGCGCGCCGCCTCGCCCGGCCGCACCTCGTCCGACACGTACCGGCCGGCGGGGATGTCCACGACCACGTGGAATTCGCGCCGGCCCGCCTCGAGCTCGGCGCCGCTGACTGCGAAGCCGTCCATCGCCGAGTTGGCGAACGTGGGCACCTGCTCCGGCGAGACGATGCGCTCGGCGGCGGAGCGGCCGAGCGCGTCCAGCAGGCGCACTTCTTCGGCGCCCAGCGGACCGATGTCGGCAAGGACGCTGTCGAGAGCTTGATGGATGCTGATCACCTGTGTCTCCCCGGTGGATTCATATCTGTGTACGCATCTTAGTAAACTCCGCGCGCCCACGGCCCGATTCATCTACTCGAGAGAGGACCACGAGGAGGGTGTGGTGGCCAGGGATCAGCAGCAGAACGGTGCCGATCGGGACCCCACCGGGTCGCGGGAACGAAGGGTCAACGTCCTGAGGGACTTGATCGCCGAGCGTGGGTACGACGTACCGGCGGAAGACGTGGCGGCGAGCATCATCCGTGATGCGATCGTGGTCGCCGCGCCCGCGCCACGGCACTGACCACAGCCAGGCCCACCGCGACGCCGGCGACGTCGACCGCGAGGTCGAGCAGCGAGGCGTCGCGGTAGGGGATCGGCCCCTGGATGAGTTCGATCACGGCCCCGAGCGACACCGCGAGCGCGAACGCGAGGGCGAGCGCGCGGAACGACACCCGCCAGCCACCGAGCGCGATCACGAGCACGAACCCGAGCACTGCGTAGGCGACGAAGTGCCCGGTGGTCGTCACGGGGTCCGGCGGGCCGACGGCCTTCACGAGCGCGCCGATGGGGAGCACGCCCGAGACGACGATGGCGGCCGCCCAGACCAGTGCGACCGCACGCCAGCGCCCGGAAGCGGTCACGCGACGTCCGTCCCGGATCGAACGGCCCAGAAGGGCTCGTCCGCCTCGACGAGCACCGCCGCCACTCCCGAGTGCACTTCGATGGCGGCCGCGCCGGCCGAGACGACGTGGTTGCCGAGGCCCAGACAGCCGTCCGCCGGCAACCGTCCATGGTCCAGGGGGTAGTCCAAGCCGGCGAGGCTCACCACGACATCGCCGCCGAGTGGGACCACCGACACGCGTACGCCGGCGGGGGCATCGAGCGTCGCCGCCGCGGGCGCCTGCAGAACGGCCACCGAGAGGTCCGGCGCCGCAAGGCGCGCGGCCACGCCGCGCGCCGCGAGGCGCCGCAGGATCGCCAGGTGGCCCAGCGTGTGGTCGAGCGCCCCGGTGGCCCCGGCGAGCACCACCTCGCCGGCGCCGCGGCGCAGTGCCTCGTCCACGGCGAGTTCGCCGTCGGTGACGTCCTTGCGCACCGGGTGGTGCACCAGCTCCACTCCGTCGGCCTCCAGGCGCCGGGCGTCGGCCTCGTCGAGGGAGTCGAAGTCGCCGACGACCGCATCCGGCCTCACGCCGAGACGCGCCAGGAACCGGGCGCCGCCGTCGGCGGCCAGTACGAGGCCGGCGCGGGAGACGAGAGCGCGGTACCAGCCGGGGTCGCCGTAGTCGCCGTCGAGGAACACGACGGCGAGGGTGCGACCCCGGTCCTCCGCGCCCCCGGCGCTCACGCGCCCATCCCTCTCGCGTCGGGGAACGCGGCGTCGTAGGCGCGCAGCAACGGCCAGAGCAGGATCGCCGTCACGACGGCGGACGGCAGCAGGTACAGCAGGTTGTAGGTGATCGAGTACAGCCACGGCGCCTCCCAGGCCGGCGCGTACTCGGCGAAGAAGATCCAGCCGGAGAGGAAGTGGCACACCAGGCGGGCGCCGGCGCCCACGGCGACGGCGCCCGTCAGCCGGGCCACGCCCCCGGCGCCCTTGAGCTCGCCGACCGGGACGAGCCCGGCGAGCCCGAGAGCCGCGAACGCCAGCGGGTAGTCCAGCGCGGCCTGCAGCGGGTGGAAGATGTACGGGGTCCCCGCGACCCCCACGAGTTGCAGGAGCCCGAAGAGGCCGCCGGCGACGACGCCCGGCACCACGCCGCGGCGCATGGCGATGAAGAGGATCGGCAGCATCTCGAGGCCGAACGACCCACCCTGGGGCATGCGCAGCGGGAACGCCTGCGCGATCCAACTGAGGGCCGCCGCGAGCGCGACGGCGACGCCGATCTCCGCGATGGCGCGTACGCCCCAGTGCGCGGGGTTGAGGTTGAGTCGCGCGCGCACGTCGGGCGCGTCGGCCTGGGAGGGGACAAGGGGTGTGCTCACGGTGACATCTCTCCCTTCGCTGGCATTACCCAGCAGCGCCCACAGGCGCCGCCGCCCCGGAGGGCGGTCAGGTTCGACGCGTCGGCGCCAGGAAGCGCCATCTCAGCTCCTCTCACGGGAGCTCCGCAGGGTCGAGGACAGTGTACAGCAGCGGTGTGTACGCGATAACTCGTTTCATCTCGTCCGCCCGAGCATTCACAGGAGCCTGTGCAGAATGTGGATAAGTCGCTTTTGTCATGCTCTCAGGCTCACGATTGCCGTGGATAAGGCGTTGACGACCAAATGCTTCCTTGACAACACGCTCATGACACCTTCACGCACGTTTATCGCTGTTTTGCAGGGAGATATGTCCGAGGAAGCGGCGCAACCGTGGGGTTGACAGACGGCTCCGAAAGAGGTTCACCAGGCCACGCCGGCGCCCGACCTCTCCACACCTCCTGAAACCGTACTTTCCACAACTCCCGCAAAGTGGGCACTTTTCGAAGGTCACCCGGGCACTCTTTCCACAATTCGTGAACAGGTTGTGGATAACTCTGCTGTTTCACCTGCAAAACCGCGTTTCACGAGGCCCCATGGAGGCACCACGGGCGCACTGGTATACTCGGCGCCCCTATGGACTCGTTCCTCGACAGGCTGCTCGCCGACCAGGGGGCCGCCGCCCGGCGGCCCGCGGAGCGGCCCGCACCCCCGGCGGCCACCTCTGAACCGGCGGGACGCACGACCCCGGCGCCGTCGCTCGACGGGCCGTTGCCCCAGGTCCCCATCGGGTACGACGCGCCGCGCATCGCGATCTACGACACGCTGACCAGCCCTCCGCGCGTGATCGCCGTCGAGGAGCAGGACCTTCCCGCTCTCATCGCCTCACTCGCGGAGAAGACATACCACTACTGCCGCGAACAGGGCGGCCAGGTCCCGTACTCGGTCATCCAGGAGTTGATCGAGAACCTGCTGCACGCCTACTTCCTCGACGTCGTCATCACCATCCTCGACAACGGCCAGACCATACGGATCTCCGACCACGGGCCGGGGGTGGACGACAAGGACCGCGCCTTCCAGCCCGGCTTCACGACGGCGACCGCCGAGCAGCGGCGCATCATCCGCGGCGTCGGCTCCGGTCTGCCTCTCGCGCGTGAGTCCCTCCAGTTCCTGCGGGGCATCCTGACCGTCGAGGACAACCTCGGCGGCGGAGCGGTGTTCACGATCAAGATGCCGAGCGCGCCGCAGCCCGCGGCGCCGCAGCCCGGCGTACCCGACGTCAAGCTCACCAACCGGCAGACCAAGATCCTCGTGCTCCTCATGGAGCTCGGCTCGGCCGGCCCCACCCAGGTCGGCAAGGAGCTCGGATTCGCGCCCGCGACCGCTTTCCGGGAACTCGCTGTACTGCAGGAAATGGGGTTGATAAACTCCTTGGACGGCGGCAAGCGTGCCTTGCGCGAGGAGGGATTGCGCCTCCTCGAGAGCATCCTCTGACTACCGTTCATGTGTCTCCGGTGGGCCGCTGCGTCCCCGGACTGAGGTGATGGGGCGACCACGGACGACGAACTCACACGCATCTGGGACGAGGCGAAGAAGCACCTCCGCGGCCGCCTGAACGAGGCGGCCTTCCAGTTCTGGTTCGACCGCACGATCCCAGTCGGCCTCGACGACGGCGCGTTCGTCATCGGCGTGCCCAACGACTTCGCCCGCGAGTGGATCGACCGGCGGCTCGCGGGCCAGGTGGCCGAGGCGCTCGCAGAGGTCCTCGGTGACACCGTGGAGGTCCGCGTCGTGGTCGACGAGCGCGCGGCCGAGCTCGCCGAGCGGCGGGCCGAGCCTGAGCCCGAGCCCCCTGCGGCGCCGGAGCCCGAGCCCGCCAAGGAACAGAGCCGGCGCGGCAACAAACGCAGGCGCGTCCAGGCCGTCGGCGACCTCAATCCTCGCTACGTCTTCGACCGGTTCGTCACCGGGCCCAACAACGAGTACGCCACCGCCGTCGCCCGCAGCGTAGCCGAGTCTCCCGCGACCGCGTACAACCCGGTGTTCATCTACGCCGGCACGGGTCTCGGCAAGACCCACCTCACCCAGGCCATCGCTCACGCGACCCTCGACCAGCATCCGGAGCTCAGCGTCCGCTACGTCACCTGCGAGCGCTTCACCGACGACTTCATCAATGCGGTCACCGACAAGGGCCGCATCGAGGGCTTCAAGCAGACGTACCGCGACAACGACGTGCTCATCGTCGACGACGTGCAGTTCCTGGCCGACAAGCAGCAGACGCAGGTCGAGTTCTTCCACACCTTCAATGCGCTCTACGAGGCCGGCAAGCAGATCGTCATCACGAGCGACCGGCCCCCGCGCGAGCTGGAGGAACTCGAGGACAGGCTGCGCTCGCGCTTCGGCCAGGGCGTGGTCGTCGACATCAGCCGGCCCGATCTCGAGACGCGCATCGCGATCCTGCGCAAGCAGGTCAAGTGGGAGGGCTACCACATCGCCGAACCCGAGGCGCTCGAGTGGATCGCGCAGAAGGTCACCTCCAACATCCGCGAGCTCTACGGGGCGCTCACGCGTGCGGTCAGCTTCGCGTCCATCCGCGGCAGCGACGTCACGCTCGAGATCACCAAAGAGGCGCTCAAAGACATCGTCCCCCGGGTGTACGAACACCCTGTGACCATCGAGATGGTCCAGAACGAGGTCGCGCGTCAGTTCGGGCTCCACGTCAACGACCTCCGCGGCAACCGGCGCACCCAAGACGTGGCCTACGCACGGCACATCGCGATGTATCTCAGCCGGGATCTGACGGAAGCCTCACTCCCGCAGATCGGCGCCAAGTTCGGCGGCCGGCACCACACCACCGTCATGCACGCCGTCGACAAAGTGGAGCGGCAACTCAAGGACGGCCACGACACGCAACTCCAGGACCTCGTGGCCCTCATCACTGCGCGCGTCAAGTCCGCGCAGTAGTGCTCGCACGCACCCGTCCACACCCCCTGTGGACGACGCCGTCGTCACCTGTGGACGGTACTCCAATCAGCGTTGAAATCGGCTATGCTTCGCACACCATCAGACCCGCTGCGGGGAGGAGCGCCACGTTCTGCACACAACGTCCACAACACTGTGCAGATGACAATCGTTCCTGCCGTGCAGCGACAAGCCAGTCTCTCCACATCGTCAACAGGGGCTGTGATGACGACGAGGAGTATCTACTTCTCTTTATCTTCATAAGGAGCCGGGATGAAGTTCACGTGTGATCGCTCAGCGCTGGTCGACAAGCTCGGCGTCCTCGCTCGCGGCGTCTCCACGCGGAGCGCGCTTCCCGTCCTGTCCGGCATCCTGCTGCAGGCGGGCGAGGGTCGTCTCGACCTGTTCGCCACCGACATGGAACTCTCCATCAAGGCCAACCTGGCCACTCCGGTGGAGCGCGAGGGCGAGATCGTCGTGCCCGCCCGGCTCTTCAGCGATGTCGTGCGCAACCTTCCCGACACGGACGTGCTGGTCGAGGCCGGCGACGCCGCCGTCAAGGTCAGCGCCGGCCGGGCCTCCTTCTCGCTCAACGCCTGGGCCGCCGCCGACTTCCCGCAGACGTCCACGTTCGACATGTCCGACGCGTTCCGTGTCGGCCGCGAGCCGTTCGTCGCGACGTTGAACAAGGTGGGCCGCGCGGCTTCGCGCGACGAGACGCGGCCCATCCTCACCGGCGTTCTCATGACCATCATGGCCGACACGCTCAAGATGGTCGCCACGGACAGCTACCGGCTGGCGGTCAAGGAGACCAAACTCGACCACCCGCTCGAGACCGAGGTCCAGGCCATCGTGCCGGTCAAGGCGCTCGGTGAGGTCACGCGTCTGGCCTCCACGCTCGGGCCCGGGCGAAATCGAGGTCGCCATCGGCGAGAACCAGGCCGTGTTCAAGCTCAGCGACCCGGCCGGCGACGTGTGGATCGCCTCGCGGCTCATCGAGGGCCAGTTCCCCAACTACAAGCAACTGCTGCCGGACACGTTCGACCACGAGGTCAGCATCGACCGCGGCCAGCTCATGGCGTCGGCGCGGCGCGTCAGCCTGCTGGCGCAGAAGAACGCGCCGCTGCGGATGTCCTTCGCCGACGGCCATCTCACCATGCGTGCCCTCACGCAGGACGTCGGCCAGGCGGAGGAGACTCTGGACGTGGCCTTCACCGGAGAGGCCTTCGAGATCGGCTTCAATCCGGGGTACCTCATCGAGGGCGTCGACGCGGTCGACGACGACGCGACGCTGCTGCGGTTCACCAGCCCGTTGCGGCCCGGGCTGGTCAGCGGCCCCGGCGACGACTTCACGTACCTCATCATGCCGATCCGCCTGAGCAGCTGACCGCTGCCGGGTGACCGACTCCCAAGCGACATGGACGACGTCGCCGTCACCGGCCCCATCCCACTCGGGGCGTTCCTGAAGCTCGCCGGCGTGGCCGGCACCGGAGGCCACGCCAAGGTCATCGTCCAGTCCGGGGACGTCACGGTGAACGGTGAGGTCGAGACCAGGCGTGGGCGCACGCTCCAGCCCGGCGATGTGGTGGGCGTGGGCGGCCGGGAGTTCCGCGTGTGGTCGTCTCCAGCCTGAGACTCGTCAACTTCCGCTCGTACTGCGACGCCACTGTCCGCTTCGGTCAGGGCCTCAACGTGGTGGTCGGCGAGAACGCCACCGGCAAGACCAACCTGCTCGAGGCCGCGTGGTTCGCGCTGCGCGGCAGCTCCCCTCGCACGCGGCGCGACGAGAAGCTCATCACCTGGGGGGAGCGGTTCGCCCGCGTGGAGCTCGAACTGGACGGCACGGGTACCGGCACGCAGCGCGTCGACGTCGGCTTCGCGCCGGGGCAGGGCAAGCGCGTGCGCTGGGAGGGCCTCGAGGTCGCGTCGCTCGACGATCTCCGCGGGCGCAGCCAGGTGTTCATCTTCGTGCCCGAGAGCCTGCTGCTCGTCAAGGGCAGCCCGGCGCGGCGGCGCGCACATCTGGACGCCTTCGCCGCCGCGCTCGACCCGCAGTACGCCGCCGCGGCACGCGACCTTCAGGGCGTGCTGCGGCAGCGCAACGCACAGTTGACGGCCGTGAAGCACGGGGCCGATCCGGCCGCGCTCGATCCTTGGGACACGCAGTTCGCGCGCGTCGCGGCGGAGCTCGGACGCCGCCGCCGCGACTCTCGTCGACGAGCTGGCCGAGCAGTTCGCCGAGGTCGCCGCCGCGCTCGCGCCGGCCGGCGAGCGATTCACGATCCGCCTGGTGGCCCAACTCGACGCCGTCGGCTACGACGAGGCGGTGCTGCTGGATGAGTTGCGGGAGCGCCGGCCCGGAGAGGTCGGCCGCGGCCTCTCGCTGTACGGGCCGCACCGTGACGACCTCAAGTTCCTGGAGGTCGGCGCAGTCGAAGCGGGTGTGGACGTCAGGACAGACTCCCCCCAGGCTCCGGTGAAGGCGCAGATCCCCACCGTCACCGGCGGGCCCGTCTGCGGTCCGGTCGAGTTGCCCCGAGGGGGCCGCGACCTGCGGCTCTTCGGCTCACAGGGCGAGCAGAGGGCCGCGGTCCTGGCGCTGCTGCTCGCGGAGCAGCGCCTCGCCGCGGCGCGCACCGGCCAGCAGGGGCCACTCTTCCTCGACGACGTGATGAGCGAACTCGACGACGCTCGCCGTCGGCTGCTGGTCAAGATGCTCGGCACCGCCGGCCAGGCGATCATCACCACCACCAACCGGCACTACTTCTCCGACGACGAACTCGTCGAGGCCACGGTGGTCGAGTTGCCGCTCGACGGCTCGCTGGCGGCCGGCGCCGCCGTGCCTCCCGACGACGAGCCTCCGCCGCCGCCACCCGACCTGGATGCGCTGTGAGCAAGCGGGGCGACCTTCCGCGTCGCCTCGGCGACATCCTGACGCCGGCGCTCGACAAGCTTGCCGTGAGCGACGAGGCGCGCGCCTACGCTGCGTGGGCGCGCGCCGTCGGTGAGCCGGTGGCGCGCGGCACCCGGCCCAAGGCGTTCCGGCGCGGGCAGCTCACCGTGGAGTGTGCGTCGTCGGTCTGGGCCAACGAGCTCACCTATCTGGGGCCGCAGATCTTGCGGCGCATGGACGAGCTCGTGCCCGGGCATCCGGTACAGCGCTTCCGCTTCGTGGTGGGCCGGCTCACGGCTCCTGATGTCGGGGCGGCAGAGGCTTCGGAGAGCCTCGCGACCGGCGCCGCAGAGGCCTCCGGGCAGGGATCCGAGGCTCCGGCGGCGAAGGAGAAGCGTCGGGACCAACAGCCCGCGCAGGACGCCGATGAGGCGGCGCGGGCCCAGGCGGAGGGAGTCGAGGACGGACGACTCCGGGCGGCCATCGAGGCCGCTCTGCGACGGTCATCGGAGGAGCCTCCCGAGGCTCCCGGACGCGGCACCCCTTCTGGTTGACGAAAACCGCCGTTTTGCGGCGATTTTCCCGCGGCCGAAGGGTCGCCCTCAGCCTCAGGCTTTGATATACTCACACAAGCAGGTTCTTGCCTGCCCCCCACCACATCGCCCAGCCCCTCGGCCACTGTGAGGTCGTGTGAAGAAGTCGAGCTACGACGCCCAAGATATCCAGGTCCTTGAGGGCCTCGAGCCGGTCCGCGAGCGGCCCGGCATGTACATCGGCTCCACGGGGCCGAGAGGCCTCCATCACCTCGTCTACGAGGTGGTCGACAACTCCGTCGACGAAGCGCTTGCCGGCTACTGCAGCGCCATCACCGTCACCATCAATCCCGACAACTCCATCACCGTCACCGACAATGGCCGCGGCATCCCCGTCGGGATCATGGAGAAGTACAACCTGCCCGCCGCCACCATCGTCCTCACCATGCTGCACGCCGGCGGCAAGTTCGGCGGCGCGGGCTACAAGGTCTCCGGCGGTCTGCACGGCGTCGGCGTCTCCGTGGTCAACGCGCTCAGCGAGTGGCTCGAGCTCGACATCTACGTCGACGGCTACCACTGGAACCAGCGCTTCGAGCGCGGCAACCCGGTCACCGACCTGGTCAAGAGGGAGAAGCTCGAGAAGGACGGCCCCACGGGCACCACCGTCTCGTTCCTCGCCGACCCCGACATCTTCGAAGAGGTCGAGTACGACTACCGCGTGCTCGCCCAGCGCCTGCGCGAGACGGCGTTCCTCACCAAGGGTCTCAAGATCTCCCTGAATGACGAGCGCGCCGACGGCGAGAGCGTCACCTTCCAGTACGAGGGCGGCATCCGCGACTTCGTGGCCTACATCAACCGCGAGAAGGACGCGATCCACCGCAGCATCATCTACCTCGAGAACGAGACTCCCGACGGCTCGGTAGAGATCGCGATGCAGTGGAACTCGTCGTACAACGAGTCCGTCTTCACCTTCGCCAACAACATCAACACCACAGAGGGCGGCTCGCACCTCACCGGCTTCCGCTCCGCGCTCACGCGTACGCTCAACGACTACGCCCGGCAGAAGAACCTCCTCAAAGAGAAGGAGGACAACCTCACCGGCGAGGACATGCGCGAGGGCCTCACGGCGCTCGTCTCGGTCAAGCTCAAGAACCCGCAGTTCGAGGGTCAGACCAAGACCAAGCTGGGCAACACCGAGATCGCCACACTGGTCGCCACGTCGGTCAACGAGAAGCTGGCCGAGTTCCTCGAGGAGAACCCGAGCGAGGGGCGCCAGATCGTCGAGAAGGCGATCAACGCGGCGCGGGCGCGGAGCGCGGCGCGCAAGGCGCGCGACCTCACGCGCCGCAAGGGCCTGCTCGAGGGCAGCACGCTGCCCGGCAAGCTGGCCGACTGCTCCATCAAGGACGCCGCCCTCAGTGAGATCTACCTGGTGGAGGGCGACTCGGCCGGCGGCTCCGCAAAGCAGGCGCGCGACCGCTCCTTCCAGGCCATCCTGCCGCTGCGCGGCAAGATCATCAACGTCGAGAAGGCGCGCATCGACAAGATGCTCCAGAACCAGGAGATCCTCACGATGATCAGCGCCATCGGCGCCGGCATCGGCGAGGAGTTCGACGTCGAGCAGGCGCGCTACCACAAGATCATCATCATGACCGACGCCGACGTCGACGGCTCGCACATCCGCACGCTCATCCTCACGTTCCTCTTCAGGCACATGAGGCCGCTGGTCGACGCGGGCTACGTCTACATCGCCCAGCCGCCGCTGTACCGGCTCAAGCAGGGCAATCAGGAGACGTACATCCACAAGGAGGCGCAACTCGAGGAGATCCTGTTGCGCGGCCGCCTGGAGCAGATCCGCGTCGACAACACCGACACCGGCTTCACCTTCAGCGAGACCAAGTACCAGCGCTTCCTCAAGCTCTTCGGTGAGTACGAGGGCTGGGTCAAGAAGCTCAAGAGCCAGTGGGGCGGCGAGCTCATCGACTGGCTCAAGAACGGTCCCGTCATCGAGGCCGAGATCACCACGTTCGAGGCGCTCCTCGCGGCGCTGCGCGAGGACATCGACAAGCGCTACGTCATCGACGTCCTCGGCGTGGACGAAGAGGAGCAGGTCGCCGACACGCGCCTCGTCGAGCGCCGCACGGGTCTGGCCGCGAACCTGAGGATCCCGTTCGCGGCTCTGGCGGGGCGCGAGTTCCAGTCGCTCAAGCGCGTGCACTCGCGCATCGCGGAGCTCGTAGGGCGGCCGCCGTTCACGCTGCACCTCGGCAACCGCAAGTCCGAGGCCGCGAGCTATGAGGACCTGCGCGTGCAGATCGTCGACCTCACCAAAGAGGGCATGCAACTGCAGCGCTTCAAGGGCCTCGGCGAGATGAACCCGGACCAGCTCTGGGAGACCACCATGAACCCCATGACGCGCACGCTCATGCTGGTGTCCATGGAAGACGCCCAGGCGGCCGACGAAGTCTTCACCATGCTCATGGGCGACAAGGTCGAGCCGCGTCGCGAGTTCATCGAGAAGAACGCGAAGGAGGTGAGGTTCCTCGATGTCTGATTCTCTGCAGACGCTGGAGGGCAAGATCGAGCCCATCGAGCTCGAAGACGAGATGCGCTCGTCCTTCATCGACTACGCGATGAGCGTCCTCACCGACCGCGCCCTCCCCGACGTGCGCGACGGTCTCAAGCCCAGCCAGCGGCGCATCCTGGTCGCGATGAACGACCTCGGCCTCGCCCCCAACAAGCAGCACCGCAAGTGCGCCAAGATCGCCGGCGACACCAGCGGCAACTACCACCCTCACGGCGAGGCCGTCATCTACCCGACGCTCGTGCGCATGGCGCAGGACTTCAACATGCGCTACACGCTCGTCGACGGCCAGGGCAACTTCGGCTCCGTCGAGGGCGACTCGCCCGCGGCCATGCGCTACACCGAGGCGCGCTTCAGCAAGATCGCCGTCGAGATGCTGCGCGACATCGACGCCAACACCGTCGACTGGATGCCCAACTACGACGAGACGCGTCGCGAGCCCAAGGTGCTGCCCAGCCGCATGCCCAACCTCCTGGTCAACGGCGCGGCCGGCATCGCAGTGGGCATGGCGACCAACATCCCGCCGCACAACCTCGGCGAGGTCGTCGACGCCACCATGCACATGGTCGACAACCCCGAGGCGACCGCCGACGACCTCATGCAGTTCATCAAAGGCCCGGACTTCCCGACCGGCGGCGTCATCCTCGGCACCGGCGGGTTCAAAGAGGCCTACCGCACCGGCCGTGGCCGCGTCCGCGTGCGCGCCAAGGCGCACACCGAGCAGATCAAGGGCAACCGCAGCGCCATCGTCGTCACGGAGTTGCCGTACCAGGTCAACCGCGCCTCGCTGATCGACAACATCGTGGATCTCGTCAAGACCAAGAAGATCACCGAGATCAGCGACCTGCGCAACGAGTCGGACCGCTCGGGCATGCGCCTGGTCATCGAGCTCAAGCGCGAGGCCATCCCCATGGTCGTGCTCAACAAGCTCTACAAGCACACCCAGATGCAGACGACCTTCGGGATCATCAACATCGCGCTGGTCGGCGGCGTGCCGCGCACGCTCACTCTGCCCGAGATGATCCAGGCGTACATCGCCTTCCAGAAAGAGATCGTCATCCGGCGGACCAAGTTCGAGCTCGACAAGGCCGAGACGAGGGCTCACATCCTCGAGGGCCTGCTCGTCGCCCTCGACAACCTCGACCAGATCATCAGCATCATCCGCCACGCTCCCGACGGCGAGACGGCGCGCGACGCGCTCATGGACACCTTCGAGCTCACGCGGCCGCAGGCCCAGGCCATCCTCGACCTGCGGCTCCAGAAGCTCACCGGCCTCGAGCGCGACAAGGTCAAGGAAGAGCACGCCGGCCTGCTGGCGCGCATCGGCGAGTTGCGCGCGCTGCTCGGCGACGAGAACGCCGTCCTCGGCGTCATCAAGACGGAGCTCACCGAGATCCGGCGCCTCTACAACGACGACAGGCGCACCGACATCGTCCCGGACGAGGGAGAGATCGACCTCGAGGACCTGATCGCCGAGGAGCAGATGGCGATCACGATCACCAAGACCGGCTACGTGAAGCGGCTGCCCGTCGCGACCTACCGCCAGCAGAAGCGCGGTGGCATCGGCGTGGCCGGCATGGACCTCAAAGAAGAGGACGAGGTCGAGCACCTCTTCATCACGAGCACGCACAACTTCCTGCTGTTCTTCACCAGTGTCGGCAAGGTGTACCGGCTCAAGGTGCACGAGCTTCCGCTCGCCGGCCGCAACGCCAAGGGCAAGCACATCGTGAACCTGCTGCCCCTGCGCCAGGACGAGAAGATCTGCGCCGTCATCAACACGCGCAACTTCGAGGAGAGCGACGGCAAGTACCTCATCCTGGGCACGCGCAACGGCATCGTGAAGAAGACCCTGTTCTCCTCGTACAACACCAAGCTCAAGGCCGACGGCATCATCGCCATCAAGATCCGCGAAGACGACGAACTGCTGGCGGTGCGCAACACCTCGGGCGACGACGACATCATGATGGTCAGCCGGCTCGGCCAGGCCATCCGCTTCCACGAGGCCGACGTGCGCCCCACGGGCCGGAGCGCCTCGGGTGTGCACGGCATGCGGCTGCGCAAGGGCGACGAAGTCATCAGCATGGACATCGCCCGCGACGACAGCGACCTCTTCGTCATCACCGAGAACGGCTTCGGCAAGCGCACGCCGATCAGCGAGTACCGCATCACCGCTCGCGGTGGGCTCGGAGTGCGCACCGTGGCGCTCACCGACCGCAAGGGCTACCTCGTGGGCGTCAAGGTCGTGCGGGAGAACCACGAGATCATGCTGCAGAGCCGCGACGGCGTCATGATCCGCGTGCGCGCCGACGGCATCAGCCGGCACGGGCGCGCCACGCAGGGTGTCAGGGTCATGAACATGCGTGAGGGCGACGTCGTCAGCGCCATCGCCCGGATGGTCGTCAGCGAGAGCGGCGCCACGGACGAGGAGATCGAGGCGGACTAAGAGTCCGGCTTCGACCGCCACGCGGGCGGCGGATCACGAACGAGCGAGCAGGGCCGGGGAGGCGTAGAGCCTCCCCGGCCCTTCCCTTTGGCGTCCGCGGAGGGAGGTAGAGTGTCGGCGCAAGGCGAAGCCCGAGGTCAGGAGCACGTAATGCTGCCGCATGTCATCGTGCACAACGAGATGAGCCTCGATGCCCGCATGGACGTGCTCGACGTGGACATGGAGCGGTTCTACAAGCTGGCGGAGGCTTGGCATGAGGACTGCACCCTCGTCGGCAGCGAGACACTGCTGACGGCGATGCCGGAATTGGCGGAGCCGGGGACGGCGCCGGAGGGGGATGGTGCGACCGGCGGTTCGAGCGGAGGAGCCTCTCGCGGCGCCCCGCTGCTCGCGGCGGTCGATTCGCGTGGCCGCCTGCCCGGTCTCGGCCGGTTGCGCGACCAGCCCTATTGGCGCGACACGATCGCGCTCTGTAGTGCGGCCACCCCGCCGGGCCACCTGGCGCTCCTCGAGGCTGTCGGCGTGTCGAGCATCCTCGCCGGAGAGGATCGGGTCGACCTCCGCGGCGCGCTCGAGGCGCTCGCCGACCTGTACGACGTGGGCGTGGTCCGCGTCGATGCCGGTGGTTCACTGGTCGGCGCGCTTGTGCGTCAGGGGCTCGTGCACGAAGTCAGCGTCGTCATCGAGCCTCGTCTGATCGGAGGCGAGAGCCACCGCTGGCTCGTGCGCGCGGCCGATGCAAGCGCTGAGGATATCGTGTCGCTCAGACTGCGCGAGATGGAGCGCTTTGACGACGACGCACTCTGGCTCCGCTACGACGTCATCGTTCCCTAGGAGCGGCTGAGGCCGCCGCGGCACGGCGATGGTGGGCTCGGCGCGGGCCGGTCGTGGCTGGGTCAGGCTGCAGAGGCGGCTCGCTCGCGCGACCCGTGGAGCAGGGCCGCCGGCTTCACGGCGATCCCTGCGGAGAGCAGCGCGGCAGCCGTCCTGTTCACCGCCGCGTGCTTGTCCAGGTAGTTCGCCTGCAGCACCGGCATGAGGCCGCGCCGCTCGATCTCCTCCAGGGGCTGGAAGTAGTCGAAGATGTCGCTGGGGTGGTCGCGCCCGGCCTCCACCGTGGCGTCGCCGCCCTCGTGCTTCGCGCTGATGTTGGGCACGGAGGCCGCGGCCTGCACCACGTCCGCGCGGCGGTCGTAGGGCTGCCGCACGATGCTCTTGTACGCCTCGGTCACGTGATGCTCGAAGCGGACGGCCTCCGCGAGCCCCAGCGCCTGTCGCACGTCCGCGCACGAGAGCAGCGTGTCGAGATCCACCGAGTTCGAGAGGTTGAGACCGGCCATGCTCGTCGCGCCGTCCGGGCCGGCCAGCAGCCGGGCGCCCATCAGCAGCCACAGCACCGACCAGGCGTTGTCGACCCCCATGAACACGGACACCTTGAACTCGTTGCGCACCCCGAGCTTGCGCAGCAGGAGCGAGACCATGATGGTGCCGAGGTTCACGTTGAGGACCTGCCGGACCCCGAACTCGGTGAGGTAGTGGAGGTACTCGCGGGCCCACTTGAGCGGGTAGTCGTTCGGCTGGCCGATGCCGCCGAAGTAGCCGGCGATGGTGTCCGGGCCCCCGAGGTGGACGTTGCTGCCGTCGATGCCCCGCGTGTCCAGCGTCTCCACATGGGTGGCGCCGAGGATCTGCATGGCGGCGGCTACGGCGAGGATGTCTCCGCCCGGAGCGCTCTGCTCGGCCATGTTGCGGACGCGGATGTAGCGGCCGGGCATCAGCTCGCGGCGCGCGATGGCCCGCTTGGCCTCGGTGATGAGCCAGGGGAAGTACTGGAGGGCGCTGATCTCGAGGGTGACGGCGTTGGCCTCGTGGATCTGCCGCGTTCCCGCAGCGTGTGACGCGGCCGCGCCGAGCACTCCGTCGCGGTACTCGTCGAGGCTGACGAACGCCCCGGCATCGCGCTGGTCCCGCAGCCACTCCAGGTCGTCGAGCCAGGGCGAGCGCTCGGCATCGAGACGGGCCAGACGGGCGCCCAGTCCGCCCGCCCCGTCGGCGGCGCTGTTGATGGCGTCCACGCCGCCGAACTCGTCGACCAGGTCGAGCAACCCGTCCAGCAGCGGGCTCCGGTCGCCACACAGCAGCGCGTTGACCGCCTCGACGTCCTCGGGCGCGATGCGCAGTCGCTCGCGCAGTTCCTGTCGTGTGGTCGTGTGGTCCGAACTGGTCATGGTCCCTCCTGGTCCTCATCCACCGGTGGCCAGCCGGTGTCGGCCTTGACCTCTGTGAGCACCAGCAGCGTCTCGAGCTTGGCGACTCCGGGGATCGAGGCGATGTCCATCTTGATGAGCGCACCGAGGTGCTCGAGATCGCGCACGGCGATGTGCACCAGATAGTCGAAGCGCCCGGTGATGTGGTAGCAGGCACGCACGCCGGGGACGAGGAGGATGCCGCGCTCGAAGTCCTCGATGTGGCCGCGGCTGTGGGCGTTGAGCTCCGCGGCCACGAACGCCTGCAGGCCGACGTCCATCCCCTCGGGGGCCACGTCGGCCCGATAACCGCGGATCAGCCCATCGCGCTCGAGCCGGCGTACGCGGTCGTGCATGGCCGACTGGGACAAGCCCAGTGCGTCGGCCAGTCGGGCGTTGGTCTGGCGGCCGTCAGCCTGCAGTGCGGCGAGGATCCGCCGGTCGAGAGCGTCCACGTACGTCCTCCTGATGCTGCGCTCTGCGACCACTGTGGGCGCAGAAGCTCCGTTGCGTCAACTATTCCGCAGGATATCCTTCGGTCGTCGTGAGGACGAGCAGGAGCAGAGGAGAAGTGCAGTGGCTGGGCCGAAGAATCTGCGGCGTCAGCCGTCGCGCCGGGCGCGGACGAGCACGCCCCCGAGTGCCCGCGAGCGCACGAGGTGCAGGATCCTCGCGTAGTCGCCCGCGACGAAGTCGTACCAGTCGGGGCCGAAGTCGCGGACGATCTCCTCGCGCCGGGCCGCGATCCGGTCGCAGAGGTCGCCGTACCAGTGCACGAACTCCTGGTGGAGGTCGCGGACGGTGACGGAGGTCCAGCCGGCGGCCGTGAGCACCTCCGGCAGGGCGCGAGGGACGAGCGGGTTCCACCAGCCCAGGCTGGCGTCGCCGCTCGTCGCCTGCGCGAAGCGGCCCTCAGGATCCGAGTACTCGAGGAGGCGGAGCTCGGCGCCGCGTGCGGCGAGCGCGCCGAGCTCCCGGAACGCTGCGCTCTGGTCCGGCACGGCGTAGATGGCAGTCATCGAGTAGACGAGGTCGAACGGGCCGTGGAGCACCTCGCCGGCCCTCTGCAGGTCGCCCTCGACGACCGTGACCTCCGGGTGCCTCTCGCGGGCGAGCCTGGCGGTGGCGGAATCGACCTCGATGCCGGTCACTGCCCCGAGGCCGCGCCCCTGGACCCAGGAGGCCGTGCCGGCGCCGCCGCAGCCCGCGTCGAGGACGCGGCGGCGTGGGTCCAGACCCGCTCCGGCGAAGAGGAGCTCATTGGCCGCCTCCTCGCCGGGGTGCGCGTAGTCGGCGTCGCGGACCAGCGCCAGCAGGCGCTTGCCCGTGGCGTTGTTCATCGCCGTCGGCGCGTCGAGCGGCGTGCGCCCCGCCCCGCTCATCTCAGAAGAGCTGGTGGAGCCGCTGCACCAGCGGGTCGAACTCCGGCCCCTTGAAGCAGTAGCCGATCTCGGTGAACTGCTGCCGCAGGGCCTTGGCCTCGGCGGCCACGCCGCGGCCCTCCAGGACCACCGCGGCCATCAGCTCCGCGACTTGGGCGAACTGCTCGGGCCCCATGCCGAACCGCGTCATCTCGGCCACCCCGAGGCGCAGGGCGCCGGCCGCGGTGAAGCCCTCCTCGTCCGGCGCCGCCTGGTAGTTCACGATGATGCCGCTGTCCTCGAGCCGGCCGGCGATCTCCGGTCCCTGTCCGTAGCCGACCCGCACCACCACCTGGTGCGTCTCGGTGTACTGGACCTCCGGGTCGCCGGCGACGTCGAGGCCGGCCTCGTGCAGCGCCACGGCGAAGGCCTTGGCGTTGGCGATCACGGCCTGCTGCCAGGCGTCCTTGAAGTGGTTCATCTCGAACGCCGCCATGAGCAGGCCGAGCAGCGTGCCCAGGTGGTGATTGCTCACCGATCCGGGGAACGTGCGCCGCTCGATCGCCTCCCACAGGTCGTACTTCTCGTCGGCCTTGGCCCAGCGCGCCGCCACGATGCCGCGCTGGGTGCCGAAGAACGTCTTGTGCGTCGAGCCCGTGACGATGTCGGCGCCCTCGACGAACGGCTCCTGGAAGTGGGGGCCGGCAAGCCCCAGCACGTGGGCCATGTCGTACATCACCACGGCGGGGATGTCGGCCGCGTCCAGGAACTGCCGCACCTCGTACACCGGCTCGGGGTGCAGCACCATGCTCTTGCCGAGGATCACGAGCTCGGGGCGCTCCTGCTCGATCACGTCGAGGAGCGCCGGCACGTCCGCCTTGTACGGGTTCTCTCGCAGCACGGGGATGTCGACGACCGCCGGGAGCTCCGTCCGCGGGTCGCGCGCGACGTAGTCGCGGAGCGCGCCCATCGGCTGCGCGCTGAGGTGGCCGCCCTTGCCGATGTGGTTGTTGAGCACCTTCCCGATTCGGCGCGGCTCGGACTTGCGGTCGGCGCGGTTGAGGTAGTCGACCAGCGCGCTGAACACCGCGGTGTTCGCCATCTGGCCGCTGACGGCCCGCGTCTCGACCTGGGGGCATCCCAGGTAGGCCCGGAGCTCGCTCGCCAGGAGACGCTCGACCTCGTGGATGAACCCGGTGCCCTGGTAGTAGAAGACGTCGGCGTCGTAGAAGGCCTCGGTCTTCTTGTGTTCCGCGTACCGACCCGAGGGATCGGTGATGCTGAGCAGACGTGCGGCAGGTGACGGGGTCATCTCGCTTGGGATGAGGTCGATGCACTCCTCCTGCCGCCACTCGTGGTTGGCGATGGCCTTGCCGAGAAGACGGAGCGCCTTCTCTCCCGCTTCGCCGCCCTCGAGCTCGGTGAGTTGAGGCGTGTGGTCCCAGATGATGGCGCGTGCGCACGGCGGCGCGTCACTGCGCAGGTGGTGAGGGACCACCAGCCCGGGGACGCGCCGGCCGCGCACGTCCACCTCGACCTCGTCGTCCTCGAGCACGCGGCTGTCGAGGTATGCCAGCGCGATGGAGCGGAGCTCGTGCTCCTCGGTCTGTGAGGAGCACAGGCCTTCGCCCTCGAGTCCCCAGTAGGGAACGGCGGTGCCGCTCGTCACCCAGCCGAGGAGCGTCTCGCCGTCGAAGCGCGCGCCGTCCTCGGCGTGGACCGGCGCGCCCTCGCGGGCGATGCCGCGGCCGGTCACGGCCACGGGCCGCGTGAGTCGCGGCAGGTCCTCCAGCAGCGAGTAGTCGCGCTGCAGGATGCGCGCATACGCTCGCTGCTGCCGCTCCAGCGCCTGTCGCCCGATGAAGTCGCCCTTCAGCGGGGAGAAGCTCACGGCGAACGTCGCCAGCGGGCAGCTGAAGATGGGGATCTCGCTGCCGTTCGGATCTGTGCCCAGCTCGTGGCCGTAGAGCGGAAGGCCGGCCTCGAGCCGCAGGGTGTCGCGGGCGCCGAGGCCCACGGGCGCGGCGCCCGCGCTGACGAGCGCGTCCCAGACGGCCGGCCCGTCGTGGGCGCCTACGAACAGCTCGAACGCGACGGGCTCGCCCGTGTACCCCGTGCGTGCGATGCGGGCCTCGACGAGGCGTCCGTCGTCCGGCAGCCGCAGCGAGGCGACACTCAGCTCGTTGCGCAGCGGCTCCGGCAGCCCGCCCTCCTCGACGAGGCTGCCGAGGATGTCCCGCGACGCCATGCCCTGCAGGGCCACCATCGCGATCTCACCGGTCTCGTCGCTCATCTCCACGTCGGGGAAGTGCGCCTGGTGCTCACGGAAGTGGTCCCAGTCCTTGTGCCGGTTGGAGGCGTTGACGACCAGCAGGTACTCGCCCTCGACGAAGCGGTAGAGGTAGGCGTCGTCCACAGCGCCGCCGGTCTCGGTGGGCACCATCGTGTACTGCGCCTGCAGCAGGTCGAGCGCCTCGGCGTTGTTGGTCAGCACGTGCTGCAGGAACGCGGCGGCGCCGGGGCCGCGGAGGACGAACCGGCCCATGTGCGAGACGTCGAACAGGCCGGCGGCGCTCCGCGTGGCGAGGTGCTCGGCGATGATGCCGGTCGGGTACTGCACCGGCATGTCCCAGCCGCCGAAGTCCACCATCCTGGCGCCGGCGGCCACGTGCTGCGCGTGGAACGGCGTGCGCAGCAGGTGCTGACCCTCCGCCGCCGCGCTCACTGCGCCCACTCCTTGAGCCGGCCGAGCCCCTCACGGATCAGGTCGGTGGTGATGCCTGAGTATGCGATGCGCACGTAGCGGCGCTCCTCTCCGGGCAGCGCGCGGCCGAAGTGCAGGCGGGTGCAGAAGCTGCACCCCGTCTGCTCCAGAGCCGCGCGCCGCAGCTGGTCATACGTCTCCAGGCCCATGCGCTCCATGAGCCCGGTCACGTCGGGGAACAGGTAGAAGGTCGCCTCCGGCCGGTAGCAGCTCACCCCGGGGATCTCGTTGAGCAGGTCCACGGCGACGTCGCGCCGCTCCTCGAGGATGCGGATGATCTCCCGCGCGCCCGACTGGTCGCCGGTGAGCGCCTCCACGCCGGCCCACTGGATGAAGTGCGTCGTGCAGGACTCCTGGTTCACGTTGAGGGTGGCGATGGGCGCGATCAGCTCCTCCGGCCCGATCGCGCCTCCCAGACGCCACCCGGTCATGGCGTACTTCTTGCTGAAGGTGTACAGGATCACCGTGCGTTCGCGCATGCCGGGCAATGAGGCGATGGAGCGGCTCGTGCCCGAGTACCGCACGTCCCAGTAGGCCTCGTCGGACAGCACGTAGAGGTCGTGCCTGAGCGCCAGCTCGGCCAGGGTCTCGAGCTCCTGCACCGGACTTTCCGCCCCCGTGGGGTTGTGGAGGTTGTTGAAGATGAGCAGCTTGGTCTTCGGGGTGATCGCCGCCTCGATCGCCTCCACGTCGAGCAGGAAGTTGCCCTCGCCCGGGATGAAGCCGTAGGGCTTGGCGACACCGCCGAGGAACTCGATCTGGCTCTCGTAGATGGGGAACCCGGGGCTGGGGTAGAGGACCTCGTCGCCCGGGTCCATCAGCGCGAGCAGGAACTTCTCGATCACCGGCTTGCCGCCGGGCTGGACCGCGACGTCCAGAGGGCCGTAGGGCACGCCGTGTGTCGTCGCGACCTCGTTCGCCAGCGCCTCCCGAAGCTCCGGGATGCCCGCGTTGGGGCAGTAGCCCGTCTTGCCGTCGCGTATGGCGCGGAACGCCGCCTCGACGATGTTCTCGGGCGTCGGCAGGTCCATGTCGCCCAGGTGGAACGGGTAGACGGTGTGGCCGAGCGATCTCCACTCGGCCGCCTCCGCGGAGACGGCGAACGCCGTCTCGGTCCCGAGGCGGCCGACGCGCTCGGCCAGGACGCCCGACTTCGCTCTGCAGAGCGGTGCCTCTCCGGCGCCCCGCTCGTCAGCCTGCCTGCGGTGGCTGTTCATGCCGCTCACCCTTAAACGTCGAAGGACAGGGTGATGTCCCCATCACCCTGTCCGCCGCGGACCTCGTCCGCGTGCTCCAGGGGCCCGTCCCGTCGCGTTCCGTTGGCCTGAGAGTTTCGGCGGCGCATCCGGCGCCATCCTTGCCCCTTCGGCGCCCGCCTGTCGGATCGGTGCGGCGGGCTCTCACGCGGCCGTCTATCGGGCTTCCTCGGTTCAACGGCACTGTAGCACCGGGCCTTCCGCGCCCGCAACGTCGACGGCGCGGCTCACTCCCCGTCGCTGTCGATCCGCTCCACGCGCACGGTCGACTTGCGGTTGAGGACCGGCGCCTCGAGCGGGTTCCGCAGCAACACCCACGCCGCGATGCCGAGGCCCTCCGCCGCGACTGAGAGGATCTCGTGCGGCAACCCCGAGAGGCGCTGCGCGAGCCAGACGAAGAGGCCTAGCACCAGGACGAGGTCGACGTGCTCCGCTCCGGGGTCGTCGGCGACGCACGCCCTCCACGTACCCGCTGATGCCCTCACCTGGCGTCACGCGTGGCGTGCGGGCCGGCCCGGGCGCCGCCGCAGGTGGCCCGGCCCGCGCGGCTTCTGTACACTCCGAGGCCGTGAGTGGACAGCCTGACACACCAGTTCGCCGGCCGCGCGTCTTCAGCGGCATCCAGCCCTCTGGGACGCTGCACCTCGGCAACTATCTCGGGGCGGTGAAGAACTGGGTCGCCATGCAGGAGACCCACGACTGCGTGTACTGCGCCGTGGACCTGCACGCGATCACCGTGCGGCAGGTGCGGGCTGAGCTTCGGCGCAACACCGTCGATCTGGTCAACCTGTTCCTCGCGAGTGGCGTCGACCCGGAGCGTTCCATCGTCTTCGTGCAGAGCCACGTGTCCGCGCACAGCGAGCTCATGTGGATCCTTAACACCATCACGTACATGGGCGAGCTGAGGCGCATGACGCAGTTCAAGGACAAGACGGTCGGCGCCGAGGGCGAGAGCATCGCCGTCGGGCTGTTCGACTACCCGGTGCTGATGGCTGCCGACATCCTGTTGTACCAGGCGGACGCCGTCCCCGTCGGGGAGGACCAGAAGCAGCACGTTGAACTCACGCGCGACCTGGCCGAGCGCTTCAACAATGCGTTCGGCAAGGCGTTCGTCGTGCCCGAGCCCATCATCCGCGAGGGCGGCGCCCGCGTCATGGGCCTGGACGACCCGACCAAGAAGATGAGCAAGAGTGCGGGGTCCGAGAACAGCTACATCGCGGTCATGGACGCGCCGGACGTCATCCGCCGGAAGATCCGGCGCGCCGTCACCGACTCCGGCACCGAGGTCACGGGCGGGCCTGGCAAGCCCGCGCTCACCAACCTTCTCGACATCTACGCGGCCCTGTCCGGCGACACCATCGCGGACATCGAGGCGCGCTACGAGGGCAAGGGCTACGCGGACTTCAAGGCCGACCTCGCCGAGGTGGTCGTCGAGGCGCTGGCGCCCATCCAGGAGCGCATCCGCGAGCTCGAGGCGGACAAGAGCTACACGCTCGACGTGCTCAGGACCGGGGCCGAGCGGGCCGAGGCCATCGCAGGGCGCACCCTCGCCAAGGCGCGGGAGCGCGTCGGACTGGTACCGCGCCCGTAGCGCCCGGTACACTAGGCGCCTGCAGCGGCCCTCCGGAGGCATGATGATCTCGATCGAAACCATGAAGTTCCGCACCGCCGACATGATCGGCGTCGAGTTCCCCCTGGTGTTCTGGCGCGGCAACGGCCGCATCGTCGCCTCCAACGAGGAGCGCATCTCCCTGCTGATCCGCGGCGTGCGCACGGACCTCACGTGGGACCGTCTCGCCGTCACGTGGACCCGGTTCCTCCAGAATCACACGATGACGGTGGACGAACTGGGCGGAGGCGCCGACGCCGTCGGCGTCGTGAGTCTCTTCGCGTTCATCGAGGCCGACGGCCTGTGCACCCTCGAGGCCGACGGCCTCATCACGCTCGCCGAGAGCGAGGGCGTACCGGTGCACCAGTACGCGGACATGTCGGTGCCCACGTCGTGGGCCCCATGGCGCCGCCAGATCCACGGCGACTGACCACCGCTCCGTCGCGGCGACTTCACTCCGGCCGTGATCGCTCTCAGCAAGGACCACCGCATCTTCGCCTTTGACGGCGCCGCCGAGCCGGCGCTGCGCGTGCCCGCGGGTACGCGAGTGCGGCTTGAGACAGCCGACTGCTTCGACGACCAGGTGCGGGCGCCCGGCGACGTGCTGGACGCCATCGACTGGGACCGCGTCAATCCGGCGACGGGCCCGGTGTTCGTGGAGGGCGCGGAGCCGGGGGACGTCCTCAGCGTGTTGATCGAATCCGTCGACATCCCCGACAGCGGCGTGATGGCGGTGGCCCCCGGCATCGGCGTCCACGCCGGCGAGGTCGCCGAGCAGGCGCACCGCATCGTTGCCATCGAGGACGGTGTCGCCCGGATCGCCGACGGCATCGCGGTCCCGCTGCGCCCCATGATCGGCGTCATCGGCGTCGCCCCTGCGGGCGCGCCCGTCGCGACTGCGTCCCCGGGCGCGCACGGCGGCAACATGGACACGCGCCTCATCGGCGCCGGCACACTGCTCTACCTGCCCGTCGCGCACGACGGCGCCCTCTTTGCGGCCGGTGACCTGCACGCGGCCATGGGCGACGGCGAGATCTGCGGCACCGGCGTCGAGGTCGGCGGCAGTGTCACGGTGCGCCTCGACGTCCGCCATGACCTGCGCATCGAGGAGCCGGTGCTCGAATGTGGCGATCTGGTGGTGACCATCGCCTCGGCGGAGACGCTCGACGCCGCCGCCGAAGCCGCGACCCGTCACATGGCGCGCCTCCTGATGGACCGGCTCGGCCTGTCTCTCGAGGTCGCCACCATGCTCATGAGCGCCGGCGGCGACCTGCAGGTGTCCCAGATCGTCGATCCGCTGCGCACCGCCCGGTTCGCCCTCTCCAAGAGCACCATCGCCGGGTTGGGCGGCGAGCTTCTCTGAGCTGCGGGGCAGAGACGACGACAGACCTACCATCGAGCGGGGGGACCAATGGCTGAAGGATATGGAGCTCAGGGTATGGTGGGGCGGCTGCGGCGCGTAATGATGCGGCGGCCGGGAGAGGCCATGAGCGCCGCTGACCCTGCCGGCTGGCACTACACCGAGGCCATCGACGTGGAGGAGGCGCGGAGCGCGCACGACGCGTTCGCCGACGCGCTCCGCGCTTGGGACGTCGAGGTGCTGTACCACGAGGAGCCGTTGCCGGACCACAGTGACAGCGTCTTTGTCTTCGACCCTGCTCTGGTCACCGACAGCGGGACCCTGGTGCTGAGCATGGGCAAGGAGAAGCGCCGCGGCGAAGAGGAGCCCTTGGCGCGCGCGCTGCAGGACTGTGGCGTGCCGGTGCTCGGGCGCCTCGAGGGTGATGCGCGCGCGGAGGGCGGCGACACCCTGTGGCTCGATCACGACACGCTGGCGGTGGGTCGCGGGTTTCGGACGAACGCCGAAGGCGTCCGCCAGCTCCGCGGCCTCCTGGATCCGCTCGGCGTCGAGGTCGTGGACTACGACCTGCCGTTCTTCACGGGGCCGGACGCGTGCCTCCACCTGCTCAGCCTGATCAGCCCGGTGGACGTCGATCTCGCGGTCGCGTACCCGCGCCTCATGCCGACCGCCTTCTGGCACGAGCTCCGCCGCCGCGGCGTGCGCCTCCTGGAGGTGCCCGAGGAGGAGTTCGCGCACACGCAGGCGACCAACGTCCTGACGGTAGCGCCTCGCAGGTGCATCATGCTCGACGAGAACCCGGTCACCAGACAGATGCTCGAGATGGCCGACTGCGAGGTGGTCACCTTCCCCGGCGCCCCGCTCTCCTTCAAGGCCGAGGGAGGGCCGACCTGTCTGACCCGGCCGGTCTGGCGCGATCCTGAGTGAGGCCGGAGTGTCCGGCGACCAGTTCAACGAGGCAGAGCGGCGCGCGCTCGACGCGCTCGACCTCGATGGGCTGGTCGCGCTCCTTCGCGAACTGATCGCGCTCCCGAGCCTGGACGGCCAGGAGACGCCGGCGCAGCGACGGGTCGCCGCCTGGATGGCGGACGAGGGTCTCGGCACCGACGTGTGGCCCATCGATCTGGAGGAGCTCGCCCGCCACCCGGACTGGTGTCATGAGGTGGAACGCCGGGAGGCCCTGGGCGTCGTCGGCTGGGTCGGGGAGCACGGCCGGGGCCGCGACCTGCTGCTCAACGGCCACATCGACGTGGTGCCGGTGGGCGACGAGGCCGCGTGGTCGGCGTCGCCCTGGGACCCAACCGTCAAGGACGGCCGCGTCTACGGTCGCGGCGCCGTGGACATGAAGGGCGGTCTGTGCTGCGCACTCTTCGTCGCCAAGGCGCTACGCGACGCCGACATCACCCTGCGAGGCCGACTCAGCGTCGCGAGCGTGGTGGGCGAGGAGGACGGCGGCACGGGCACGCTGGCAGCGCTGCTGCGCGGTCACACCGCGGACGGCGCGGTGGTGGTCGAGCCTACGCAGCTGCACGTCGTGCCGGCGCAGGCCGGATCGCTGATGTTCCGCCTCGTCGTGCACGGCCTCTCGGCGCACGGCTGCGTGCGCGAAGAGGGCGTGAGCGCGGTGGAGAAGTTCGTGCCGCTGTTCGCCGCGTTGCGCCGTCTCGAGCTCGAGCGGTGCGGTGTGGTGGCCGAGGCCGAGAGCACTGGGGTTGCGGCCGGAGGGGCGGCGGCGGTCGCCGGCGATCCGCGGTCACCGCTCTTCGCCGGGTACCGTCTGCCGTGGCCCATCGAGGTCGGCACCGTGCGCGCCGGCGACTGGGCATCGAGCGTGCCCGACACGCTCACGGCTGAGGGGCGCTACGGCGTCGCCGTCGGCGAGGAGGTGGCCGCGGCCCGGCGAGCGCTCGAAGAGGCGATCGCCCGCGCCGCTGCGGCCGACCCCTGGCTCGCCGTCCACCCGCCCGAGGTGGAGTGGTGGGGCGGCCGGTTCGACCCGGCCGTCACGGATCCCGGGCACCCGATCGTCACAGCAGTGACGAACGCAGTGAGCGACATCACGGGATCGGCGCCTCCGGTGGAGGGCGTCACCTACGGCGCCGACATGCGTCTGCTCGTCAATGTCGGGCACATCCCCACCGTCCTGTTCGGTCCTGGGGACGTGCGTGTGGCCCACATGCCCGACGAGCATGTCCCCATCGCCGATCTCGAGACCGCCGCGCGGGCGCTGGTGCTCACCGCTGTGCGCTTCTGCGGCTCCGACTGATTCGCCGAGAAGGCTGCAGCCGGTCACCGGACGTTTCGTCCGTACCGGATGTATCGTCCGAGCTGGGCGGTGTCAGGCTCAGATATGCCGAAGAGAGAGGGCCGGGGCGGCGTCAGCCGCCCCGGCCCTCGGCGCTCCCGGCACTCTGGGAGCGCCCCAGGGGCTCTTGTCGCCGCGGTCAGTTGGCCGCAGACACGTCCTTGCGGAAGGTCGGCATGTTACGCACGCCCATCTCGGCGATGAACGCGTCGCGCACGTCGCGCGGCAGTTCCTCGGGGCAGATCATCCCCTTCTGGGCGATCTTGCCCTCGATGATGAACTCGGCGTAGATGCTGGCCGGCGTGCTGGTGCCGTAGCTGACGCAGGTGGCGCCGGGGATCTGGCCGTTGACCCACTTGATGTCCGGCGGGAAGACGTAGTAGCCGATGGTGGCCGGCTTGCCGTCCTTCTCGCCGATGCAGTCGACGGTGACGACGCCGTAGTCGGTGATCTCACCGGCGAGCGCGAGCCTGGCCAGCTCGTCGGCCGGCGGGTTGGGCGCCAGTGTGGCGACGAACACGTCGATCGGCCTCACCTCGCTGCCGTCCTTGAGTCTGACGGGGTACTTGCTCGTCATGCCCGAGCCGACGAGGGCGAGGTCGGCGTCGATGCCGCTGCCGTCGGCGTCGCCGCCCATCTTGAAGTCGACGTAGCGCAGACCCTTGTCCCCAAAGACCCTGGGCAGAAGGCGCGGAAGCGTGCTGACCTCTTCGTGGTCGTGGCAGATGACGGTGCCCAGGCCGAACGGCTCCGGGAACTCGTACTTCTCGCGGCGACCGAAGATCTCGACACGCTTGAACTCGCCGTCCTCGTAGAGCAGCGGCGGCTGCGAGCAGTCCGTGTAGTAGGTCTCCTGCGACCAGACTTGGAGCGGTACCGGCGAGTCGAACAGGGCGAAGTCCTTGATCCGGATCTCGAAGCACTTGTCGAGGTCCTCGTAGCCGTTGGCCGCGAAGGTATTGGTCACGCCCGGGTCCATGCCCGTGCTGAGGAGTGCGAGCTGGCCCTGCTTCTCGAACTCCGGCGCCAGCGTCATCTGGTCGAGATACGCCTCGTCGATGGTCTGGGTGCGCGTCTGACCCTGTGCCATGTCGATGTAGTCGGCGCCGCACTTGAGGCACGCCGTCATGAGCGACTTGTTGAACTCGGGGATGACGGCATTGACGATGAGCTTGCAGCCGTCGGCGGCCTTGGCGACCGCGTCGCTGTCGGCCGCGTTGATGAACATGGACAGCGCCTTGCCGTTGCCGACCTGACCGGCGACGAACGCCGCGCGCTCCTCGTCGTAGTCCGCGACGACGATCTCGGTGACGGCTGGGTTGCGGCCGAGGTTCCAGGTGAGGACCTGACCCTGCATGCCAGCGCCGACGATAAGGACCTTCATGCGTGCTTCTCCCTCCTCGTGACCACGCCCCTGGGCGCGGCGGCTACTCTCACACCCGTCGTTGTACCACTACGACGGGGTGGAGACAAGCGTTACGAGGACGATAATCGCAAATCCCGGGTTGATATCGAATGCAGGTCGTTGTGAATAGCACCCTTGATGCGCGGATTCGTGGAAGTAGGACGCTACCTCATGCCGCGGAGCAGGTGACTCACACCGCCGGCGCTCCGCATTCGTTGCAGAACTTCGCGCCGGGCTGCAGCTTGCCGCCGCACTGAGTACAGTGCTTCGCGGCCTTGAGGTCTGTGCCGCACGCGGCGCAGAACTTCGCATTCGTCGCCTGCGGCGCTCCGCACTTGGGACAGGAGGCCGTGATGCCCTCGCGCCAGTCCTCTTCGGTGAGGTGCTTGTCCTCCTCGGACATCTTGGCGTGCGCCCAGACCTCCTCCACCGACTTGCTCGCCTGGGCGGCGGCCATCTCGACGCCGAGGTCGGGGGCGCACTGCTTGCAGAGGCCCTTCTTGTCGTTCCAGCACTGCTCGCGGCACATCCACTGGCTGCAGCGCGGGCACTGGACGAACTTGGGGAGGATCTCCTCCTGCGCCTTGACGAAGGCCTTGTCGCTCGCCTTCTCCCAGGCCGCGGACTTGGCGCGGTTCGCGACGTCGGACGCTTGGGAGAAGAAGCCGCCGAGGAGGCTGCTGGCGCCGTCCAGGACGTTGGTGGCGGCGCTGAGCTCGTAGGTGTCGAACTCGGTCCGGTAGCCACTCCCGCAGCGCATGCACCGGAACTCGAACTGGAAGCCGTTGTCGGTGCTGAGGTCGCTGTAGTTGGTGGTGAATTCGATCTCACGTCCCATGCTGCTGAGCCTCCATTCCGGGCCCCCGGGCCCCCGTACCTGGACTGCGCTCGAGTATATGACCGGCGTGGTACAACCGGACAAGAGGGACGATCTGAGGAGGCGAGGTCATGGACGAGCGGGACATCATGCGGGGGGTCGTGGACCAGGCCCGCGAGGCCGCGGTCGCCCGCGGCGCCCGTAAGGTCGCGGGCATCTACCTGGCGACCACCCCGGCCGCCGGCCTCACCCAGGACTCGATCGAGGAGTACTTCGCGATGCTCACGGGTGAGGATGGAGTGTTCAAAGGTGCCGCGCTGCACATCGAGCACAAGCGGGTGGCGGCTACGTGCCTCGACTGCAGTGACGAGTTCAGCACGGACGCTCCACGGCCGATCTGTCCGCAGTGCGGCTCACAGATGGTGCGACTCGACCCCGAGGCGCCACCGGTGCAGCTGGTCGATGTCGAGATCGATGGGCGGGAAGAGGGTGGTGGAGCATAGCGGAATCGAACCGCTGACCTCCTGGGTGCGATCCAGGCGCTCTCCCAGCTGAGCTAATGCCCCACGCAGGTGCCCGGGGTGTCCCGGGACGTCACAGTATGCGGCATTCCCGGGCCTCCGGCAAGTCAGTCACACGTCGTCTGTGGGCGGAGGCGGTGTCCGCGGCGGCTCCGGTGTCTGGGGCGGCTCCGGCACCTGTGGCGCGGGAGGCTGCTGCCCGGATGGAGCTGGTGTCTGCGGCGCGGGGGGCGGTGGGGTCGATGCCTCCGGCGCCTGCGGCCACGTGGCCGTCATGGGCGGCGGGGGCGGGGGAGCGACGGGTTGAGCGCCGGCGCCCCCAGCGATGGACGGGCTCATCGAGAAGGGCGGGTAGCAGTCGATGAGCCCGAGCACGTAGGCGTTCACGCGCGTGGTCCAGCGGATGTAGCCGGCGACGATCTCCCACATGCCGTAGGGGAACCGCGCCACGAACAGGATCACCCACTGCACGATGAACCACAGCACGCCTGCGGCGATGCCGAGGAAGATCAGCACGAAGTAGTGCGGGATCGCGGCCAGCTGTCGCAGGAGGAGCCCGGAGCCTCCGAAGTTCGGGAAGTTGAACTGGTAGTTGTAGCTCCCGTTGTCGGAGGAGAACGAGCTGAACGTGTCGGCGTGACCGATGAACCACACCGCCAGCCAGATGCCCCCGACGATCGCCAGGAGCTCGACCACGATGGTGAAGACGGCGTAGGTTCGACTGGGCTGCGCGGGCCGTTCGGCCGCGACGTCCACCGGGTAGTCCGGGGCCGGCTGCAGACTGAACGGCGGGTACCTGTCGGTGACCGAGAAGAAGAAGGCGAGCACGCGGGTCTGCCAGCGGAGCACCCCGGTGACGAACTCGTGCATGCCGGCCGGGTACTCACCCTTGAAGGCCACCACGAACTGGGCCACGAGGGCCACGAAGAACTGCGCGATGCCGAGGAAGATCAGCACCACTCCGTGGGGGATGAGCGCGAGCCCCTTGATCCAGAAGATGGTGAGCACCGCCCAGAGGCGCGAGCTGCGCTGCGGATAGTCGGCGCGGACGTCGACGGGGTACTCGCGGGCGTCCATGAGGAGCCTCCCTTGTCTGGTGTCAGAACAGGGTACGGAGCCGCGCCGCCATCTCCTCCGGCGCGGCGAACATCAGCTCGCCGCCCAACTGCTTCTGCAGGAAGTAGTCGTCGGTGCGGTAGTCCTGTTTGAAGGCGGTCCTGGCGATGACCCGCAGCACGACGGGGAAGCCGCTGTCGCTCCCGTCGAGCGGCCCGCCGTACAGCGTGAAGTTGAACGCCGAGAGGCCCTCGTCCTCGTACCACGTGAGGACACGGTTGAGGCCGGAGGCCAGCGCGGCGACGTGCTCGTCCCCGAGCTCGGCGAGCCGGGGGACGGCGGGCGCGACGGCGAGAGCCTCTCGCGCGCCCGCCGGCGCGAAGGGCACCATCCAGTGCACGCCGGCGGCGCCCCACACGTAGCGCTCGCCGGTCGTCTGCTCCTGCGCGACCAGCCGGTCCCAGTAGCTCGCGCCGTGCTCGGCCTTCCAGGCAGCCGAGCGGTCCCAGTACAGCTGCGTCAGCCACGGCACGGTCTCGCCTCCGAACACCTGGAAGTGCGGGTGCACGAGGCTGGCTCCGCCCGGCAGCATGTGGTTGCAGGACACCTGCAGGTGGGTGAGCGCCGGGGAGTGGGCGGCGGCGCGGCGGACGAAATCCAGGGCCGCGCCCAGCCCCTCTTCGAGCAGGCTCGGGGTGAACTCGCTGGGCCGCAGGAAGTGCTTCTCGGGGAAGGTCACCACGGCGTGGACCGCGGCGAGCGGGAACAGGTTGGGGAACACGAGGGCTCGGCCGCGCGAGAGCCGGCCGCCGGGCACCAGTTCGTCCGGGTAACGCGGCGTCGCGTCGAGTACCTTCTCCGGGCAGAAGAAGCAGCCCTCACGGCTGCGCGCGACGAGCAGGTCGGTGTAGGCCCAGTCCGTGCGGCCGAGGAACATCTCCTCTTTGGCCTCGAGCCCCGCCGAGGCGACGGCGGTCATGCCGGTGAGAGGGTCGGTGCGGACCTCGATGCGGTCCTCGGCGAACTCCATGCCCTCGAGCGGACTGAAGAAGCCGGCCACCTCCGTGCGACGCTCGAACTGGATGGGATCCGCCATGACCGCTCCTCTCGTCGTCCGGCGCCCGCGGGGCTCTGCGGGCGGCCTGATGATACGGCCGGGCCCGGGGGCGGACAAGGCGGTCGGACGTCGACCTGCACACGCCCCGCGAGGGTTCGGCCCGGGCCTGCCGGAGACGCGACCCGCAGGCGCATGGCATAGACTGACGAGGCCCCAGCACCCGACCTCGCGGAGCCACGAATGAAGATCACGGCCGTGCACGTCGACACCCTCGAGCTGGCTTATGCCGAGCCCTTCGTGATCGCCTCCTCGGCGCTCGCCGCGGGCCCCTGCGACCTGGTCCGCGTGGAGACCGACGAGGGCATCACCGGCTACGGGGAGTCGTGCCCCGCCTACGAGTTCACCGGCGAGACCCTGTGGACCGCCGAGGACGTGATCGGGGAGTACCTCGCGCCGTCGGTCATCGGCCGGGATCCCTTCGACCTCGAGGCCATCAATCACGTCTGGGACCGGGAGCTCTACACGGTCGGCAACCAGGCGGCCAGGGCGGGGGTCGAGCTGGCACTCTGGGACATCCAGGGCAAGGCGCTGGGGCGGCCGGTCTGCGATCTCATCGGCGGCCGCGCCCGTCCGGCCCTTCAGGAGGTCGTAGCGTTCGGCTGGGACGATCCCGAGGCCCTGGCCGAGGACACGCTGGCGATGAAGGCCCTGGGCATCCACATCTTCAAGATCAAGGTGGGCGATACGCCGGAGCGGGATGAGCAGCGTGTCGCCGCCGTACGCGCGGCCGCAGGCACGGACGCGCGCATCACCGTCGACGCCAACCAGGGCTGGTGGGACGCGAAGACGGCGGTGCGCGCCATCAAGCTGCTGGAGCCGCACAACATCGAGTTCGCCGAGCAGCCGGTGCGCATGGACGACCTCGAGGCGGCCCGCTTCGTCCGCGCCCACGTGGACGTGCCCATCGCGCTCGACGAGAGCGTGCGCGGCCCGCGCGAGGCGCTCGCCTGCGCGAAGGCCGAGGCGTGCGACATGTTCGTGGTCAAGCTGATGAAGACCGGCGGCATCCTGAACGCACTCAAGGTCAACGCGATCGCCGAGGCCGCCGGCATCACGGTCATGGTCGGCAACATGGGCGAGAGCTCCGTCGCCATGTCGGCCCACTTCCACGTCAACATCGCGCTGGCCAATGCCGTCCACGGGGACGCCGACCTGCCCTGGCGGGAGGGCGCACTGGAGCACGACATCGCGCACGGCATCCGGCAGGAGGTCGTGGACGGGAGTCTCGTGGATCGACGTGCCCGACGCGCCCGGCCTCGGCGTCGAGCTCGACGAGGAGAACATCGAACGCCAGCGGGTGCAGCGGCGGTGGTGAGCTCCTGACATGGACGCCGGGGAACTGCTAGGGCGCTGGGAGGCAGCCGGCGGCTCTGCCGGGGAGCCGCCCGATGGCGACGGCTTGTTCGGTCTGCGCCTCACCGGCGACGCCGCGGACCTCACCGGAGCGTCGTTCGTGGGGCTCGGGCTGGCATTGAACGACGACCTGCGGCGACCCGCAGACGTGCGGCGGGCCTCGCGGGCCTACGCCGGGTGGCTGCCGGCGCTGGGAGGCGGCATCCGCGTGGCCGACTACGGCGACGTCGCCGTAGTCGAGGACGACCTGGCCGTCGCCTTCATGCAGGCGCACGAGCGCCTGGCCGACGTCGTCGCTGCAGGCGCCGCGCCGCTGGTGCTCGGAGGCGACGCGCTCGTGAGCGTGCCCCTGCTGCAGGTCCTGTCCGGCAAGCTGCGCGGCCGCCTCGGCGTCGTCGCGTTCACGCCGTTCTACGAGATCGCTCCCGAGCCTCTGTACGCTCCGGCCTCGCGCTGGGCGCGGGCGCTGGAGCTCGGCGTGGTCGCGCCCGCCAACCTCGTGCTGGTCGGCGGGCGCGCGGCGCCGACGGACGGCCCCGCGCGCCGCATGCTGGACGGCCTCGGCGCGACGACGTTCTCCCTGGACGAGGTCCTGCGCGACGGCATGACGGCGGTCGCGCAGGAGGCGCTGGAACTGGCGGCGGCCGGCACCGAGGCCGTGTACCTCTCGGTCGACCTGGGCGTGCTCGCCGGCGCCGGCGACCCCGTGGGCCTCGCGCCGCGCGAACTGACTGCAGGAGTGCGGGTGGTCGCCTCCGCGCTGCTGGCGGCCGCCGACATCTGCGGCTCCGGCCCCGGGATGGGCGGCGGAGACGGGCCTGCGGTGGCGGCGCGCGTCGCCGCCGAGATCGTCGCCGGCGCCGCCGCACGACTCGCCTGACCCATTCACGCGCCCGCGGTGCTCCGTGGTGCGGGCGCGACGGCCCGAGGAGGCAGTGTGACTCCCCAGACGCAGACCCCTGTGGTGAACACCTTCAACGAGTGGGACCCGCTCGAGGAGATCGTCGTCGGCCGCGTCGACGACTCCACACTGGTCCCGCCGTGGGACGTCATCATGCCCGCCGTGGTGCACGACAGGACGCAGTGGGACTTCTTCAAGCAGCACGGCGGCACGCCCTGGCCGGTCGACATGCTCAAGAAGGCCGAGCGCGACCTGGACGCGTTCATCGACATCCTGCAGCAGGCGGGCGTCACCGTCCGCCAGCCGGAGCCCTACCCGTACGAGCGTCCGCTCGCCGCGCCCGACTGGGAGGTCGCGAGCAGCTGCTACGCGCTCATGCCGCGCGACGTGCTCTTCGTGATCGGCGACCAGATCATCGAGGCGCCGATGGGCTGGCGGAGCCGCGCGACCGAGCGGCTCGCGTACCGCAAGCTCTGCAAGGAGTACTTCCGCGGCGGCGCCCGCTGGGTCGCTGCGCCGCCGCCCCGTCTCTCAGACGAGAGTTACGCGCAGGGCTTCGTCGCTCCGGAGGAGGACGAGCCCCAACGCTTCATCTCCACGGAGTACGAGCCCATGTTCGACGCGGCCGACGCCATCAAGTGCGGCCGCGACGTCTTCATCGCCCGCTCCAGCTGCTGCAACCGCTTCGGCATCGATTGGCTGCAGCGCCACCTCGGCGACGAGTACTCCGTCCACGAGATCGAGATCCACGACACGCACCCCATGCACCTCGACGCGACCTTCTACCCGCTGGCGCCGGGCAAGCTCCTCATCAACCCAGAGCGCGTGGTCAAGGTCCCGGACATGTTCGAGAAGGCTGGTTGGGACGTGCTCGTCTGCCCCGAGCCGGAGATGCCCGAGTCCCACCCCATGTACAACTGCAGCCGCTGGATCATGATGAACGTGGTGATGCTCGACGAGACCCGGGTGATCGTGTCGGCGGGCGAGAAGGGCTTCGTGCGGCAGTTGAAGGAATGGGGCTTCGAGCCCATCGAGTGTCCCTTCTGGGACTTCGAGACCATCGGCGGCGGGTTCCACTGCGCGAGCGTGGATATCCGCCGGAGCGGGGGCCTCCGGTCCTACTTCTGAGCAGCCTGGCTGCGTCGTCCCGGGAGCCTCCCGGCAGGTGTGGGTACCGGTCCCTAAACGCGAATCCCATAGTGGGCGGCGGCGCTTGGGCCGACACTCTCAGTGGAGCCGAAGGAGCCGCACGAGCGCGACGCCGAGGACAGGTCGTAGCTGCAGCCCCGGGGACGGCCGCGAGGAGAAAGGAGGGAACCTCTCCTTTCGGGACCCCGGGGTTGCGCTGCGTACGGGGTCAGCGCGCGAGCACCTGCTCGAACGCGCGCGCCAGCTCCTCCTCGCCGCTGAGCGCAGGGCAGCGGAGGAGCTCCTCGAGCGCCTCCGCCTCGGAGATCCGCGCACGGTACGGCCGGTCGGTGACGAACGCCTGGTAGGCCTCGGCCAAGGCGACGATCCTGCTCCGCGGGCGTGTGCGGCGCGCCCTCGCCGGCCTCGGACGCCGCGACGGCGGCCTGCACGTCCTCCGTCGTCACTCCCAGCAGACGAGCGACGCCGAGCGCGATCTGGACGACGGCCGAGCGGCGCCGCTGGCGGAACGCCTCCCGCGCCGCGACCAGCTCGCCCATGGCCACGACGTGCTCGGGGCGGACCACGGCGGCCTGCTCCGGAGTCTCGCCGCCGTGTTCCGAGGCGAATGTCATCACCGTGTCGCGGCCGCGTCGTTTGGCGAGGTACATCGCCCAGTCCGCCTTGTCGACCAGTTCGTCCTTGAACGTCGCGTCCCTGGGGCAGGTGGCCACGCCGATGCTGACGGACAGCGTGTCGGTGCCGGCGACGACCGTCCGCGTGATGCCGGCTGCGGATGCGCTCGGCCACCTCGAGCGCGCCCGCCTCGTCCGTGTCGATGAGGATGGCCGCGAACTCCTCACCGCCGTACCTGGCCACGAGGTCGACGTGGCGGACCGAGCTCTCGAGGACACGGGCGACCGCGCGCAGCGCCTTGTCGCCGGAGCCGTGCCCGTGCAGTTCGTTGAAGTTGCGGAAGTTGTCGAGGTCGCAGAACAGGAGCGCGATGCTCGTCCCTTCCTGCTGACAGCGGTCGATCTCGTAGCTGAGCCGCTCGTGGAAGTAGCGGTGGTTGTAGAGCCCGGTGAGGCCGTCGGTGATCGCCTCGAGCTCCGAGCGCCCCGACTGTACGGCGGCGGTGTGCAGCATGGACGCGAACGTCTGGGCGACGTTGCTGCGCAGGCCCTCGACCTCCATGACGCCCTCGGTCGCCGGGATGTCCGCGGACACCACGGCCACGACCGTGCCGTCGTCGTCGAGCACGGGCGCGACGCCGCTGATCCACACGCCCCACTGGTCGACGAAGAGGACGTTGGCCGGGAGCGTGCGCCCGGCGAACACTTCGAGCAGTTCGTCGTCGGTGACGACCTCGTCTCCGGGGCGAGGCGACTCCGCCGATCCCCGCCTCGGAGTCGGCCAGCACGATGGTCTTGCGACCCTCTCGGGCGAACGCCGTGACGTACCGCGCGGACGGAGTCTCCTCGCGCGCCGCGCGGAGCTTGCGCGGTCGCCGATGCGTACTCGGGCCGGCGTTCGTCGCGGTACTCGCGCAGCATGATGCACTCGTCGGCGGTGAGGGCCGCCGCGGCGCGGCCGGCGATGCCGGCCGCCGTCCGGCGGCCTTCCGCGATCGTCTCGAGCACGCGCCGGAACGCGGCGACCATGCTCGGGTCGAACTGGTCGCCGCTGCAGCGCTCGAGCTCGTCCAGGCACTCGTCCGCCGTCAGCCCCTGGCGGTAGGGGCGGCGGAACGACATGGCGTCGTAGGAGTCCGCCACGCACATGGCTCGCGCGATGAGCGGGATGTCCTCGCCCGCGAGCCCCTCCGGGTACCCGTCGCCGCTCCAGCGCTCGTGGTGGTGCCGCACGCCGTCCACGAGCGCGTCGTCGAAGAGCGGCCGGATGATCTCGGCGCTGAAGATGGGGTGCTGCCGCATGAGCTCCCACTCGTGGCCGTTGAGGCCGCTGGGCTTGAGCAGCACCCTGTCGGGCACGCCGATCTTGCCGATGTCGTGCAGGTAGGCGGCCTCCTCGACGCTGCGGAGGAGGTCCTCCGGCCAGCCGAGCTCCTCGCCGAGCAGCACCATGTACGCCGCCACCCGCGCAGCGTGGCCGAGTGTGTAGTAGTCCTTCGCGTTGAGCGCCGAGCTGAGGGCCTTGAGGTTGCTGAGGTGCATGCCCTTGATGCCCTCGTAGAGCTCGGCGTTGTCGATCGCGAGCGCGGCGAAGCGGCAGATGGAGACGATCGTCGCCGTCTCCTCCGCCGAGTAGTCGTGCTGCTCGCGGTGCGTCAGCTCCAGCAGGCCGATGACGCGCTCGCGTGAGATCAGCGGGACGATGAGCGCACCGGTCTCCGAGAACTGCCGCATGAGCTCGACCTCGGCCGGCGAGAGCCGCGGGTCGTCGCGTCCCGCGACGACGACCGGCTCTCGCGACTCGGCCGCCAGCTGCATCGCGGCCCACTCGCTCAGCGGGAACCGGCGTCCCTGCCACGCAGTGTCCACCGCCCCTTCGTCGATGCTGGTGACGCTCTCGAGGGTCGCTCCGTCGCGGAGGATGTAGATGTCGCACATCGGAGCGCCGGCGACGGCGCAGAGCCTCCTGGCGGTGGAGAGAAGCACGTCGTCGAGGCTCCAGCGACGACGAGAGCTCGAAGCTGACGTCGCTGACCAGGGACATGCGCTCCGCGCTTCGGTCGAGCTCGTCGTACAGGGTCGCGTTGGCCAGCGCTCCCGCGGCCACCTGGGCCAGGCTGTGCAGCAGGTCGGTGCGCTCGAACCGGCGGGCCTGGTCGTCGTAGATGCCCGCCACGCCCATCACCTGGCCGCGGCTGATCAGCGGCAGGCACAGCATGGCGCGGTGGCCCCAGCTCAGGTCCTCCCGCCGCTCCAGCTCGCTCACCCGCGGGTCGGTCGCGATGTCCTCGGTGTAGACGGGCTGTCGCGAGTCGAGAGCCAGCCGGGCGAGTCCGAGCTGCTCCAGCGGATACTCGGTCCCCACGTAGTCCGGGTCCGGCTCGCCGTGGTCCATGCAGGCCACGCAGCGGATGAGCCTCCCCCGGAGCATGAAGATGTCGCAGTTGGGGGCGCTCGTGGCCGCGCAGAGGCGGCGGGCGACTCTCTGCAGGACTTCGTCCGGGTCGAGCGTCGCCCCGAACTCGATGCCGCTCTCCACGAGCAGGCCGAGCGTCTGGTTGCTGTCCTCCAGGCGCTCCATGAGCAGGGCGTTCTCGAACGTCCCCGCCATCATCTGGCCCACGCGCAGCAGGAAGTCGCGGTGCTCGGCATAGTCCCGGCGCCGGTGGTCGTAGACGTCCAGCAGGCCGACCACGCGGCCCTCCAGCACCAGCGGCACGCAGATCTCGCTCTGCGAGCCGGACTCGAGGTACAGCGTGCGCTCGTAGTCGCTGAGCCGCGGGTCCTCCGGGCTCTCGATGACCAGGGCGGTGTTCTCGGCGATCGCCACCCTGGTGCTCGGGAAGAGGTCGAGGTCGAGCGGCTTGTCCGCGTAGTCGTCGAAGAACTCGCCGTTGTCGTAGGTGAGCACGCAGTAGAGGGTGTCGCCGCGCAGGATGAACACCTGGCACCCGTCGGCCTCCATGAGGTCGACCACGCGGGGTCCGATGGCGCGCACGAGCTCGCTGAGGCCGCCGGCGCTCGAGGCCGCCCTTCCCAGCTCGACGAGCTCCGCCAGCGCCGTGTTGCGGCGCTCGAGCTTCTCGAGCAGCAGGGCGTTCTCGATGGCTCCGGCGGCCGTCTGCCCCACACTGCGCAGGAAGTCGAGGTACTCGCCGAAGTCCCGCGGCCTGGTGTCGAACACGTCGATCAGGCCGATGACCCGGTCGCCTCCCACGAGGGGGATGCACAGCTCGCTCTGGAAGCCGTACTCCGCCATGTCCGCGCGCTCCTCGTCGGTCAGGCGCGGGTCGTCCAGGCTGCTCACGGCCATCGCCTGGCCGGTGTGGACGGCGAGCGCGGTGGCGGGGAACCGATCGATGTCGAGGACATGGCCGACGACGCTGGTGTCCAGGCCGTCCGTGTCCGCGCTCACCATGCAACGCAGCTTGTCTCCCTGCAGCGTGAAGATGTCGCAGTCGGCGGCCCCGATGGTGTCGCGCAGGCGCTTGGCCAGTGCGGTGAGGACGGTCTCGAGGTCGTGCGCCTGCGAGGCGACGGCGCCGAGCTCGACGATGTCGCGCAGCACGGCGCCCCTCTGTTCCAGCTGCTCGAGCAGGCGCGCGCTCTCGAACGCGCCGGCCAGCGTCTGCGCCACGCTGCGCAAGAAGGTCACGTACTCCGAGAAGTCGCGCTCCCGCGTGTCGTACAGGTCGAGGAGCCCGAACAGCTCGTCGCCGATCACCAGCGGCAGACACACCTCGCTCGAGAAGCCGTAGTCGTGGTACGTCTGCCGCTCGTCCTCGGTGAGTTGCGGGTCGTCGGCGCTCGTGATGGACAGCACCTGGTGGTTCTCCATGGCCTCCATCGTCGTGGGGTACCGCTCCAGGTCGAACACACTGCCGAGCACCGAGACATCGTGGCCGCTGCGGTCGTAGCTCGCCATGCAGACCAGGGCGCCGCCTTCCATGCGGTAGATGTCGCAGTTGGCTGCGTCGACCGTCGCCAGTACGCGCTCCGCCACCGTGGCGGCCAGCTGGTGCACGTCCCGAGTGCCGCTGGCCATGCCGGCGAGCTCCACGAGCTCGTTGAGGATGCGGTTGCGGCGGTCCACCTGCTCGAAGAGCGAGGCGTTCTCCAGGGCGTGCGCCGCCACCTGGCAGAGGCCGCGGATCAGATCGAGGTCCTCGGTGAAGTCGCGCTGCTCGTAGTCCGAGAGTTCCACCACGCCCAGCACGTGGCCGTGGACCATGAGCGGCACGGAGAGCTGCGCCTGGTAGCCCCACTTCTCCAGCGACTCGCGGCCGTCTTCTCCCAGGACGGGGTCGTCCAGCGACCCCGCCACGACGATCTCGCCGGTCTCGACCGCCCTGCGGCTGCAGGGGTAGCGCGAGAGCGGCAAGGTCACGCCGCTCCACTCGACGTCGAACCGGCCGTTGTCGTAGCTGACCAGGGCGCGCAGGATGTCGCCCTCGAGCGCATAGATGTCCGCGACCGGGGTGCGCGTGAGTTGCGAGAGGCGCTCGACCACCGCGTTGAGGATCTCGTCCGTGCTGAGGCGGGCCGTGTCCTCGAGGCCCGCCTCCACGACGAGCGTCAGGTCACGGTTGCGGCGCTGCAGCCGGGCGATCACGTCGCCGCTGCCAAGGGCCGCGCCCAGCAGGTCTGCGGCGACCGGGGCGACCTGGGCTGTCGTTCCGAGCCCTGCGGCCGTCGCTGAGCCGAACTGGGCCGCGGCGCCAGCGGCGGCGGGGATGGCTGCTGCCTCCACCACCACCACCCCGGGCAGCTCTAGACTCGGCGGAGCCTCGACATGGTCGTCGTCTGTGAGCAGGCGCGCCGCCTGGCGCGCCATGAAGTCCGCGAAGGTGATGTTGGCGCCGGTGAACGCCCTCGGAGCGCGGGTCTCGACGAGCTCGAGGACGGCGCGGCTCCTGGCGCCCAGCGTCATGGGCAGGGCCAGCAGCGCCACGTCGCCCTGCCGCATCAGCGAGTCGGCATCTCCTTTGTCGAGCAGGCTGGTCGCCGAGAGGTCGGCGATCACGAGCCGCCGTCCGGTGCGCAGCACCTCCCTCACGGTCGGCAGCGGCGGCTGGGGGCCGGCGACCTCCTGGCCCGGGACGTCGCCGCCGATCCGGCTGTGCGCGGTGAGTACGAGGAACGTCCCCCCTTCGCCGGCCAGGGAGATCCTGCACGAGGTCACCCCGACGCCCTCCGCCGCGACGCGCGCCAGGGTGAGTAGAGGCTCGCGAAGCTCGTCGATCCCTCGTGCGCCCGGGGGCCTGAGGTCCTGCGCGCGCGGCAGTTCCCCTGCGTGGTTGCCCGCCTCCGTGCGAAGCAGCAGCTCCACGTCGGCCCGCCGATACCTGCGGTGGCCGCCCGGACTGCGGTAGCACGTCAGCTTGCCGGCGTCGCTCCACCGGCGGAGTGTGTTGAGGCTCACGCCCAGCTCCGCCGCCGCGTCGCCGAGGCGGAGCCAGCCTTCGCCGTTTGCTCGTCCTACGCGCATGCGGTTCCAGAGAAGGGGTCGGCGGACGCACAGAACTTCACCAATTCTCGCCCGAATCCTTCGCAAGGGGGCCTGCGAGGGAGGAATGGGCAGAAACGGGGTGGAACAGCAGGCGCTACGTCCTGCCTGAAGGTCAGTCCCGGGTCGTCTCCGCGCCGGGAGGGCCGGGGTCCCTGCCCGCCTCAGTCTGGCTCTCGCCGGCGTGACCGAACGAGACGACCCTGTCGCGGCCCTTGCGCTTGGCCAGGTACATCGCCCAGTCGGCCTTGTCGACGAGTTCCTCGACCTTGGTCGCGTGATCCGGGAACGCCGCGGTCCCGATGCTGACCGTGAGACCCCGTTTGTGACCCAGGTCGAGGTCGGCGACGCCCTGCCGGATGCGCTCGGCGACCTCGACCGCGGCGTCGCCTGGTGTGTCGAGCAGGATCACCGTGAGCTCCTCGCCGCCGTACCTCGCGGCGAGGTCCACCTGGCGGATTGACTGCAGGACGACACCGGCGACAGCACGCAGCGCCTTGTCGCCGGCGACGTGGCCGAGACGGTCGTTGTAGCCCTTGAAGCGGTCGAGGTCGCAGAACAGCAGCGAGAGCGGTCGTCCCTGCTCCGCCGCCCGGTCGATCTCCTCGGCCAGGCGCTGCTTGAAGTACCGCTGGTTGTACAGCCCGGTGAGGCCGTCGGTGACGGCGTCGACCCGGGCCCGTCCCAGCCTTGCCGTAGCGGATTCGACGATCGCCGAGAAGGTGCGGTCGTGACCGGGGCCGCTGGTCCCGAGCTCTGCCGGCCAGTCGTCCGCGGGGGCGAGGTCCGCACAGGCCAGACCGACCAGGTCGCCGCGGCTGTCGCGGATCTCCGCGGCGCCGCTGACCCACACCCCGAAGTCGTCGAGTTGCAGCACGTTGCGGTCCGCTTCCGTGACCAGGGCGTCCTCCGCCACGGAGGACCGGTCCACGTGGTCGCCGGGGCGGGAGCGCAGCAGCGGGTCCTCTTCGGGGTCGCAGACCATGCGCCAGCCGTCGGACCCCGGCGCGATCGTCGTGAGGAAGCGCACGCCCGGGTGGGCGTCACGCGTCTCGCGCAGAGTCTTGGCGAGGAGCTGGTGGTCGGGCGCGTTCTCGTCGTCGTGGGCACGGAGGCGGGTGATGAGCGCCGGGTCGGCGAGCGCCGCGGCCTGCTCCGACGCGGCGCGCGCCACAAGGCGGCGCTCGTCCAGCCGGTCTAGCACGCGCATGAACGCCGTGACCATGTCGGGGTCGAACTGGGTGCCGCGGCAGTGATCGAGCTCGGAGAGGCACTCGGCGTACGAGAGAGCCTCGTGGTGCTGGCGCTGGAACGACATCGCGTCGTAGGAGTCGACGATGCAGAGCGCGCGCGCGATCTCGGGGATCTGCTCGCCGGCAAGTCCTTCCGGGTAGCCGCCGCCGTCCCAGCGCTCGTGGTGATGGCGGACGGCGCGGACGATGTCGGGGCTGAAGAGCGGCTGGATGATCTCCGCGCTGGCGACGGGGTGTCGCCGGAGTTCGGCCGCCTCCTCGTCGGTCAGGCGGCCGGGCTTGTAGAGCACGTCGTCCGAGATGCCGATGCGCCCCACGTCGTGGAGGAAGGCGGCCTCTGTGATCTGCTGGAGCCTGCCCTGCGGCCAGCCGAGCTCTCGTCCCAGGAGCAGCATGTACGCCGCGACTCGAGCGGCGTGCCCGACGGCGTAGTAGTCGCGGGCATTGAGGGCTGAGATGAGCGCCTTCAGGTTGGCCACGTGCATCGTCTTGATGGTCTCGTAGAGGCGCGCGTTCTTGAACGAGAGGGCGAGCAGCGCGCCGACTCGCTCCAGGATCTCCGGGTCGGCGGCGGCGAACGCGTCGCGCTCCGGTGCTCCGAGAGCAAGCGCGCCGGCCAGAGCGTCGTCGATGAAGACCCCGATGAGGAGCGCTGCCTGCAGACGGCGCGCCGGCACGTCGGCGGACGCCGGCAGCACGTCGGTCAGGTCGAGTTCCATCACGCGATCACGGCGCAGCGCCTCGATCGCGTCCACCCCGGTCGATCCGCCGCCGCGAGCCAGCTCCTCGAGCGCGGGAGAGGTGCTGTAGACGACCTCCCACGGTGAGTGGACGCCCTCCATGAGGAGGCAGGCGTCGGTGAAGGGCACCAGCGTGGCGAGTTCCTCGACGGTCGAGGCGGCGATGGTCCGCGTCTCGAGGCTGGACACTGCCCGTGCGGCGACCCGGTTGAGGAGCTCGGATTCACGCGTGCGCAGCTGCGCGTCACGGTAGAGGCCGGCGTTCGCGATCGCCATCGCGGCGACCCTGCACACCGCCTCCACCGAGGCCACATCGTCGTCGTCGAACGCCTTGGTCACCGTGGAGTCGTACAGCTCGACGACGCCGATCACGCGCTGTTCCACGAGGAGTGGGACGATGAGGCCGCCGCTGCGCACTGCCCGGTGGCGCTCGCCCGCCGGGCCGGCCGCGTAGACGCCCTCGCGTCCCGCCGCCCTGACGACCGAGCGTGACTCGACGGCGAGACGAGATGCGCGCCAGTCGTCCAGCTTCAGCCGGTTGCCCAGCCAGCCCTCGTCGCGGCTGCCGCGGACCAGGCTCGCGGCACACCGCAGCTCTCCGTCCGCGAGCGTATAGACATCGCACGAATCGACGCCGGCGACGTCGCACAGACGGCGCGCCACCGTCTCGAGCACACGCCCGAGATCGAGATTGGAGGCGAGTTCGAGCCCCGCCTCGTTGATCTGGCGCAGCCGGGCGGCGCCGTCGTCCAGCGCAGCGTGTACGCGCGCGTTGGCGATCGCCTGCGCGGCGATCTGCGCAAGGCCGCGAAGGAGGTCGGTGCGCGCGACCTCGGCTTTGTCGAGGTCGAACAGTGTCGCTACGCCGATGGCCTCGCCACGGTCGATGAGGGGCAGTTCCACCAGGCTCTTGAACCCCCAGCGCATATCCTCCGAGCGTTCGGCGCTGGTCAGCCGCGGGTCTTCGGGGATGTCGGCGACGACCACCGGCTGGCCGAGCTCGATCGCGCGTCGCGCGACTGCGAAGTCGGCGAGCTGGTAGGTGGTCCCAGGGAACGCCTCGTCGATCACGGACCCGTCGGTGCTCACCAGTCCGTGGAGGGCGTCGCCTTCGAGCGCGTAGATGTCGCAGCAGGCGGCGGAGGCCGCCAGGCACATGCGCGAGGCCACGGAGTGAAGCACTTCGGTGAGGTCGAGAGAAGCGCCGAACTCCAGGCTCGACTCCGCCAGCACGCCGAGCTGCTGGTTGGATTCCGCGAGGCGCTCCAGGAGCAGCAGGTTGTCGAAGGCTCCGGCCATGAGCTGCGCCGTGCTGCGCGCCAGGTCGAGGTGGTCGTCGAAGGCCCTGGGCGCGGACGTCGAAGACGTCGATGAGGCCCACGAGGCGGCTGTCGATCACGAGCGGCAGCGAGAGCTGGCTCGCGAACTCGCCTCTGGTCCATGCGTCCCGCTCGCTCGCCGTGAGTCGTGGGATCGTCCGCGCCCGCCACGACGAGGATCTCGTGGTCGCGGATCGACCGGCCCGCCCTCCCGGATGCCGGTGCCTGGACTGGGCGCGGCGCCGTGCTCCCGGCCGCGGCGCCGATCGAGACTGACCAGACAGCGCAGGCGGCCGCCCTCGGAGCGGTGCACCTCGCAGCACGTGGCGTCCAGCACCTCCAGCAGGCGCTGGGCGACGAAGGCCGCCATCTCCTCAGGCCGGCTGGTCGCGTTGATGCGCGCGCCCAGCTTGACGATCTCTCGGAGTGAGACGTTGCGCTGCTCCAGGGTCTCGAGCAGCAGCGCCTTGTCCAGCAGGTGCGCGGCGATCTCGCCGAGAGCCTGCGCCGGACGTCGTGCTTCGGCGAAGTCGTGCGGGCGGTTGTCGAGGACCTCGGCGACGCCGATCACGCGACCGTTGCTGAGCAGCGGGATGCTCAGAGAAGACTGTGCGTTGCGGCGACGCAGGGACTCGCGCTCTCCCTCACTCAGTCTGGGGTCTTCGAGGGATGCGATGGTCTCCGCGCGGCCGGTCACGACCACCGCATGAGCCAGTGGTCTCGTCGAGAGCGTGGTCGTCGTCCGCGTGACTCTCGCGTCCAAAGCCCCCGTAGCTCCAGGAGACGAGCGCCCGGAGTTCGTCACCGTCGACTGCGGAGATGTCGACGATGGGCGCGTTGCAGAGCTCCGCCAGTCGCCTGGCGACCACTCTCAGGACCTGGTCCGGTCCGGCGGAGCGGCTCTGGGCCTCGATGTCGGCATCGAGCACCAGGGCGAGGTCATCGGCCGATCGCGCAAGGTCCTCCATACGCTCGTCCTGCTCGAGGACCTGGGCCGCCAGCCGGACGACCGGCGCAACGTCGGCGACCTGAGCGCCGAGGTCCCGTGGCCGGCGGTCGCCCAGGACGAGCAGCCCGGAGGCTGCTCCGCGCGTGAGCAGCGGGACGAACGCGAGACTGAAGAAGTCGGCATGCCCAGTGAGGGATGTGCGCTGCTCAGGCGTGAGTCTCGGGTCGTCCTTGGCCGTCAACACGACGGGGCGGCCGGTCGCCACGGCCTGGCGAGCCGGCGGGACGTCCGAGACTCGCCAGGCGGCCCCGACGGCGAGGTACAGCCCGCCGCCTTGTGCGGCGGCGAGGACGGCCGCGTCGCCCTTGATCCTGCTGACGGCTGCAGAAGGGCACGCCGGTCGCTCGCGCAGACGTCGATGACCGTGGCGGCGAGCAGCGTGCGGATGTCCTCGCTCAGAGACGGCGCGCACGGTGGTGGCGGCCCGCAGAGCGCGCTGTTCTCCGACCTCCATACGAGAATCGTCGGCATCCGCGCTTGCGGATGCATGGGACATTTCGCCAGTGGAGAGGAAACAACGAGGAAAGTAGTAGTGCTCAGTCCTTCTCTGCGGGGTCCGCGGCCCGCTCGCCGGTGATCGACCCTGGCGATGTCGGCGAACGCGGCTCCTACGGGGGTGCTGGGATCGAGCGCCGCCGGCCTGCCCTGGTCGCCGCCCTCACGGGTGCTCTCGTCCAGCGGGATACGCCCCAGGAGTTGCGTGTCCATGAGCCGCGCGATCTCGAAGGCGCCACCGCGGCCGAAGATGTAGTGCCGGCTGCCGCAATCTGGGCAGATGAAGTAGGCCATGTTCTCGACCACGCCGAGCACGCGCTGTTTGGTCATCTGAGCCATCTTGGCGGCTTTGATGGCGGTGCGCGCCGCGGCCTCCTGGGGTGTCGTGACCACGATCAGTTCCGCGCCCGGGATCATCTGGGCGACCGTGAGCGCGATGTCGCCCGTGCCGGGCGGGAGGTCGATGAGGAGGTAGTCGGGGCTGCCCCACAGGACGTCGCCGAGGAACTGCTCGATGGCGCGTCCGAGCATCGGTCCGCGCCAGACGACGGGCTCGTTGTCCGGCAGGAAGAAGCCCATGGAGACTACCTTCACGCCGTGGGCCTCCGGGGGGATCATCTTGCCGTTGTGGGTCTCCGGCGGCACGGCCGGCAGACCCATCATCAGCGGCACGGTCGGTCCGTAGACGTCCGCGTCGATCAGGGCAACGGCATGGCCCTGAGCGGCGAGCGCCGTAGCCAGGTTCACCGTCACCGTGCTCTTGCCCACACCACCCTTGCCGCTGGCGATGGCGATCGTCCGCGTGGCAGAGCCGGGTCCGAAGAGCGACTGGACCAACTGGTCGCGCTGGCGAAGCTTGCCGGCGAGCGCGTCTCGCTCGTCGCAGGACATGGCGTCGAGCTTGACCTCCACGGTGCGGGACCCCGCGATGGCTGCCAGCGCCTGTTCGGCGTCTGCGCGGATCTGGTTGCGCAGGGGACACCCCGCGGTGGTCAGAACGATGGTCGCGCCGATGTGACTATCGTCAAGCACGATGTCCTTGACCATCCCCAGGTCGACGACGTCACGCTGGAGTTCCGGGTCTTTGACGCCCGACAGGGCGCGCAGTACGTCTTCGTGGGTCACGCCTGCCTCCGAAGGTTGCGGTGAGCCTCCCGTGTGTACCCGCATGCGAGAGGACGCAGTCTGACTGCTGGCATGCTACCAGCAGGCGCTGGCTGCTCCGGCCGCCGTTCACGACTTGCGCAGAGTCGCTTCAGAAGTTCTTCACATCAAGCGTGTACGCTGACAGTCGAAATGGGTGGCGGAGCGTCATCAGGCCACTGGAGGCAGTACGCCGCGCACCGCGCGGGGAGGGAGATGTCAGTGAGACGACACTGGAAGACGCTGGTGGTTGTTGCCATCGTCGCCGCGGTCGCCCTGTCGATCGTGGCAGTCGCGATGGGTGCGACGAGGTCACAGTCGACGCGCCGCGCGGCGGGTGCTTGCGGCGCCTTGATGAGCAATCCCAAGGCCCTGAAGGCCATGCAGGAGCTCCGCGTCGAGCACCAGAAGGACATGCAGGCATGGTCCGACAAGTATGGAGCGGATCCGTCGACAGCTGAGGCGCAGGCTGCCCTGCAGACGCTCCGCCAGGAGCACTGGAACGACATGAAGGCGCTGTTCGACAAGTTCGGCGTCGCTGCTCCGCAGGGAGCAGGCGCTGGTCGCGGCATGATGGGCGGCGGTTGCGGCGGCGCGTGTGGTGGCGCCGGCGCCGGCAGCGGGACCCAGGGAACTGGCTACGGCATGATGGGCTCCGGCGGCGGCATGATGGGCGGCTCGAGCTACTGAGCCTCGGCTTGTCACGAGGGACCCTGAAGGCCTGAGGCTGAGGGGTGGCTGCGTTTCACGTGAAACGCAGCCACCCCTCAGCTGTCTTGTGGGACCACCCTGACGCGGCCGAGTATCCGGGCCGGGCGGAGCGCCTAGCCTGCTGAGCCTCGGCGTTTCACGTGAAACAACGCAAAGAGAAGGGGCCCCTTGCGGGGCCCCTTTGAAGCTGGCTCTTCGTTACTGTGCCGCCCAGGCGGCAGGGTGATCAGACGGCGGACGCCTTGAGGCCGACCGGCTCGGGATTGCCGGCGCCGGTCGCGTAGGTGTCCTTGAAGATCTCCATCAGGATCGGGCTCTCGCGCACGACCTCGAGCGAGATCACGGCGTGGTCCTTGGTGTACCCGTTGCCGATGATCATCAGCGTGTCGGCGCCGATGCCCTCGGCACCGAGGGCGGCCGACGTGAAACTGGTCGCCATGCTGAAGAAGTAGACCGTCCCGTCGTCCTTGGTCGCCAGCACTGACGCCATCTCGGTGTTCGGGATGTCTACGCAGTTAATAGTAAGGTCGGCCATCTTGCCGTCGGTCGCCTTCTTGACCTCTTCGTAGACGAACAGCTGGTCGGTGGCCGAGCCCTGGATGATCACGTCCGCGAACCCAGCCCTTTCCAGGCGTTTCTTGCCGGCGTCGCCGTGCACGAGGCAGATGACCTTGCCCGTCGGCTTGACGCGCTTCTTGGCCTCGTAAGCGCAGAGAAGGCCGCTCTTGCCGCCGGCGCCGATGATGAACACGGTCTGGCCCGGCTTGCTGAGCTTGGCCGCCTGCGCCGGCGCTCCGGCCACATCGAGGATCGCGAGCGCGAGGGCCTCGTCCATGTCGGCAGGGATCTTCGAGTAGATGCCGGTCTCGAACAGGATGGCCTGGGCCTTGACCTTGACCTGGCAGGTGTCCTTGTTCACCGAGATGACCTCGTCCACCTTGAGCGGCGTGAGGGAGAGTGAGACCAGGGTGGCGATGCGGTCCCCGACCTTGAGGTCGCGGCCGGCGAGCTTGGGACCGATCTCCTTGACGGTGCCGAGAAGCATTCCGCCAGAACCCGTGTCGGGATTGTGGTGCTTGCCGCGGTCGGCAATGATGCCGAGGCTGTGACGCGCCATCTTCTCGACGTCGCCGCCCTCGGCCTCTTCGATCTGCGTGAAGCTGGCGGCGTCGATGTTGAGCGTGTCGACGTCGATGAGGATCTCGTTGTCGTAGATCTCCATCGTGTTGTCGATCTTCCAAGCGGGCTGCGGCAGCACGCCCTTGGGCTCGACGACCCTGTGCGCTCCGAACTTATTGCCTTCCTTCATCCCTGCTCCCTCCCCCCGAAGGGCGGCCGGGCGCGGGTGGCGTGTGCCAGCTCCCGCGCCCGGCGCTTCATGCGGGGTCGTTTCGTGGGGCGATATCAGCCCTCAACCTTGATGACCGAGCCGGCGCCCTGGCCGCCGCCTACGCAGGCGCCGGTGAGGCCGATCTCCTGGCCGCGCTTCTTCAGCTCGTGGATGAGCGTCACGATCATGCGCGTGCCGGTGTTGCCGAGCGGGTGGCCGAGAGCGACCGCGCCGCCGTTGACGTTGACGATGTCGCTGCTGAGCCCGAGTTCGCGGATCGCCAGAGCGGCGACGCAGGCGAATGCTTCGTTGAGCTCGGCCAGCTGGACGTCCTTACTGGTCAGGCCGGCCTTCTGGAGAGCCGCCTGAGCGGCCAGCGTCTCGCCGTAGCCCATGATCGCCGGCTCGCAGGCGGCGGTCGCGTAGCTCACGAGCTGAGCGATAGGCTTCGCGCCGAGCTCAGCGGCCTTCTTGCGGGACGTGACCACCACAGCGCTGGCGCCGTCCGCGATCGCGGAGGCGTTGCCGGCGGTCACCACGCCGCCGTCCTTCTTGAAGACGGGCTTGAGGCCGGCGAGGATCTCAGGCGTGGTCTCGCGCGGGCATTCGTCCGTGTCCACGACCTTGGGGTCGCCCTTGCGCTGCGGGATGACCACCGGGACGATCTCGTCCTTGAACCTGCCGTCCTTGATGGCGGCCGTGGCGCGCAGCTGGCTCTGGTAGGCGACCTCGTTCTGCGCCTCTTTGCTGATGCCGAACCGCTCGCTGAGGTTCTCCGCGGTCACGCCCATGTGGTAGTTGTTCGCGGCGTCCCAGAGGCCGTCCCAGACCATCGAGTCGTACATGTTGTCGGTGGGCATGCCCATGCGGTAGCCGCTGCGGCCGTTCTGGAGCACCCACGGCGCGCGCGTCATGTTCTCGACGCCGCCGACGAGGTAGACGTCGCCGTCGCCGGCCTTGATGGCCGCGGCGGCCATGGCGAGCGCGGAAGCGCTCGACACGCAGACGCGGTTCACGGTGATCGCCGGCACGCTGTCCGGGATGCCGGCCTTGAGCTCGGCCTGGCGGGCGAGGTTCTGGCCCAGGCCCGCCTGGATCACGTTGCCGAAGATGACCTCGTCGAGCTGGTCGCCGGTGACGCCGGCGCGCTTGAGCGCCTCGGTCATGGCGATCGCGCCGAGCTCCTGCGCCGGCGTGCCCGCGAAGCCGCCCTGGAAGCGACCCTGCGCTGTACGTACTGCAGAGAGGATGACGATGTCGTTGTCAGACACTGCGGCCTCCTAAAGCCGTTGCGTGTGTGGCTGCAGCCCCCGACGCGACTCTGACGCTCTGCATCACGACACATTGATTGAATGGTGTCCATGTCTATGCTACCGGGTCAGCTCTGCTCGTGCCTGCGCACGACCTCCTGCGCGAGGAACGACGCCACCTCGAGCGGCGTCGTCCGCGGCCCGAAGCCGGCGTCGTACCCGAGTTCCTTTGCGAACGCGTTGTTGATGCGCGGGCCGCCGACGATCAGCACGAATCGCTCGCGCACGCCCTCGGCCTCCAGCAGCTCGATGAGCTGCGTGAGGTGCTGCACGTGGATGTTCTTCTGGGTGACGATCTGGCTGACGAGGATGGCGTCGGCGTCACGCTCGAGCGCCGTGCGCAGCAGCTGGGCGCAGGGGATCTGCGAGCCCATGTTGAGCGCGTCCATCTCCGGGTAGCGCTCCAGGCCGTAGTTCCCGGCGAAGCCCTTCATGTTCATGATCGCGTCGATGCCCACGGTGTGGGCGTCGCTCTCGATCGCCGCGCCGACAACGCTGAGCTTGCGTCCGAGCTTGTCCTTGATCAGCGCGTTGATGGCGTAGTAGTCCATCTCGTCGACCTCGAGGTAGTCGCCCTTGACCTCGTCGGGGTCGATGCCCGTGTCCGTGCGCCCGTAGGCGACGAAGAACGTGTAGTCGGGGTCGATGGCCTTGCACTCGGCGATGCCGACGGTGTGGAAGCCGAGCTTCTCGAGGAACTGCTTGCCGACGTCGGCCGACTTGATCGAGTACGGCATGGGCAGCGTGAAGGAGAACTGGATGATGCCGTCGTCACGCGTGTCTCCGTACGGGCGGATCTCCATCAGTGCCCCCCTTCCTTGGCAGAGGCCGGGCCGCCGGGGGCCGGACCCTCGGGAGCACCGCTCATCCGGCCCTCACGCAGCGCCGCGAAGAACGGGTTGAAGTAGTCCGGCGTGACCTTGAAGACGCCCTCGAAGCCGCGGCCGCCGCCCGGGTCGCGCTTCACGTCGGCGAACTCGCCGTCCTCGAGCGCCTTGAAGAGGCCGATGCGACTGCACGTGCTCGAGCTGGTCCACGGCCTTCTGCAGCTGGTCGTTGGCGCGCTGCTCGATCATCCCGCCCGGCTTGTAGGTGACTTCGCCGGCCAGGTCGCGGCAGGCCTCGAACACGTACTTGGCGTTCTTGATGCTCAGGTAGCGGTCCTGGAGCAGCGGCGTGTGCAGGGCCTCGGTGAGCATGCCGAGCAGCATGATCTCCTGGCCGGTGAAGATGCCGGTGAAGTTGAACATGCCGTCGATGATGTGGCCCTGGAAGATGTCGCCCGGCATGTACTTGGTGGGCGGCATGTACTTGAGCGGGTAGCCCGGGAACAGCTGGCGGATGAGCTGCGCGTCGGCGATCTGGTACACGACCTGGTCGGGCTTGGCGGGGTTGATCTCGAACGCGTGGCCGAGGCCGATCTGCCAAGGTTCGAGGTTGGCGCGCAGGGCGAACGCCTCGTTGATGAAGTCGGAGCTGACCACCGTGTAGCCCTTCTCGAAGGCGTCCGCGGTGGTGAGGTAGTTGTCCTCGCCGGTGTTGATGATGATGCCGGCGCGCGCGTTGATCAGGCGGCTGAGGTACTGGTCGACGAACGTCCGCTCCATGTTGATGTTGCGGAAGATGATCCCGTACATGGAGTCGTTGAGCATCATGTCGAGCCGCTCGAGCGCGCCCATGGTGGCGATCTCCGGCATGCAGAGGCCGCTGGCGTAGTTGCACAGGCGGATGTAGCGGCCGAGCTCCTCGCCGACCTCGTCGAGGGCGGCGCGCATGAGGCGGAAGTTCTCCTGGGTGGCGTAGGTGCCGCCGAAGCCCTCGGTGGTCTCGCCGTAGGGCACGTAGTCGAGCAGGCTCTGCGCCGTGGTGCGGATGACGGCGATCACGTCGGCGCCGGCACGGGCGGCCGCCTTGGCCTGGGCCGCGTCCTCGTAGATGTTGCCGGTCGCGACGATGACGTAGACGTAGGGCTTGAGCGGCTCGCCGGTCTGCGCCACGAGCTCGTTGCGGCGCGCGCGGACGGCGTCGATGCGCGCGACGCCCTCCCGGGCGAGCTCCTCGGCGCGCGCTTCTGCTGCGGCGCGCCGATCTTCCGGCACCTCGGTGAGCGCCAGGTCGCCGGCGGCGACGCCCTCGGCGACCTCCTGGGCGCTCTTGCCCGTCTGGTTCATGAGGTCCACAAAGGGCCGCATGATCCCGCCGGGCAGCAGGTCGCGGGCGTGCTCCACGACCACGTTGACCAGGGGCACGTCGATCTCGTTGACGCCGGCGATGCCGAGCAGGCGCAGCGTGGCCCGCTCGGTCGTGTCGGTCGTGTGCCGTTCGATGTGCTGCTGGATGTCGTCGGCGATGGCGCTGGCCGCGGTGCGCGCGCGGTCGACCAGGTCGCCGTTCAACCGTAGGGCATCGTTCACTGGACCACCCACTTTCATCTGGAGGAGACGGAAGTCGTGAGGTCGCCGCCGCCCCCCGGCAGCCGGGCGAACCCGTTCACGACGTCGAACATCGGGACGCGGTCGCCGACTGCCTCGGCGACCGCGGAGAAGAACACCTTGGGCCGGTACGGCTGCGGGACCCGGAACGGGTTGACCGTGAGCGCGAGCACGCGCAGCGGCGTGAGTACCTGGAGGCGGATGCCCCGGCGCAGGAAGCGGCCGACCATGGCCGGCGGCAGGACGAGCACGGTGGCGTCGCGCACGATCACCCGGAGCTCCGTGCGTGGCGGGAGCACCCGCGTGAAGTCGTCGACGAACTCCTGGGTGAGCGCGCCGCCGACGAGCAGCGTGTCGGCGCCGAGCCGTTCGATCTCGCGGGCGACGGTGACTCCTTCGCCCACCACGGTCGTGAGCTCGAGCGGGTGGGCCACGCCGCCCGCGGTGAAAGCGACGGCACGCGAGCCTGCGGCGGCGTGCTCTGCCACGAGCGCGCGCGTCTCGGGCCCCACACCCGGCAGAGTCAGCAGGTCGATGGCGCCGACAGTCGTCTCCAGCACGTCGTCGAGCGTGTCGCCCACCATGCCGCCGGTGGCGACCACGACGCCGTCGCTGACACGTGGCGACGCGCTGCCGATGCGGTTGATGGCGCCGTCGACGATCACCTGGTCGGCGCCCAGCGCCTGCAGCCGCTCCACGGTCACGCGGAGCTCGGCGAGCGTGGTCGGGCCGCTGACCTCCACCGCGCCGTCGCCGGCAGCGCGGCCGATGACCACGCGGCCCAGCGGCGTGTGGAACGGCAGTTCGTCGAGAGCCTCCATCGCGTAGCGCGACCGGTCCAGGGACCCCTGGGTGGTCGCGACCAGCGTGCCGGCCGGCGGCGTGATGCTCGGCTTGGCCAGGCCCGTCAGGTGGTCCGTCCGCTCGCCGTCCAGGCCGAGCGAGGTGAGCCCGAACCGCTGCGGGCAGTTGGCCATGAGCGCATTGACGACGGTGGTCTTGCCGGCGTTCTTGACCAGCCCGACGACCGCCAGCGAGCGACTTCCTGAGGCGGCGATGATGTCGTAGAGGGCGCCGACCGTGGGCGCGTCCGCGCAAGCGCCCGCGGCGCTCGTGCCGCCGCCGCAGGTCATCGCTCGCCTCCGACCGGGTCGCCGCGCCGGATCTCCTTCAGATACGCGAAGATCGTGTACCGTGAGAGGTCCAATGCTTCGGCGACCTGCTCGGCGGAACGCTTGACGAGGAACGCGCCGCGCTCCTCGAGCCGCTTGACGACCTCCATCTTCTCCTCGCGGGTCATGGCGGCCGGCGTCTTGCCCATCTCGCCGAGGATCTTGGTGACCATGCCGGCGACCACGTCGCGGATGTCGCCGGCGAAGATCTCGCCGGACTCGGGCGCCGCTCCGCTGGCCAGGCGCCCGACAGAGGTGAAGTTGGCGAGGGTGCGCTGGGCCTGGACGACCTCGCTGATGTCGTGGTTCAGGCCGAGCAGCCCGTAAGGCGCGCCGTCCTCGTCGCGCAGGGTGACCGCCAGCGACTTGAGGATCTTGCCGTCGTGAGAGGAGATGTACAGCCGCACATCCTGGGTCTCGTCGAGGCTACGCAGGCTGCGCAGCATGCGGTCGGTAGGAACGTCGCCCACCGTGCGTCCCGTCACGCCGCCGTTCTCGATGGCGACGATGGAGTGCGGGAGCCTGCGGACATCGTGCAGCACGACTTCGCAGTCCGGGCCGAACATCTCGGCCAGGCCGCGGACGATGGGCAACAGCGCCTGCATGCGGGCATCGAGAGGCTGTGTGGGCAAACGACCCCTCCGTCGTTTCACTGGATCCAGGCGCGGCGGGTGTCGCGGTCTGGACCAACGGTATACACCCGCGCCGAGGGGCGTGTCAAAAAAAGTGGGCCGCCTACCCGAAAAAGTGGCAGGCGGCCCACTGAAGGCCTCGGCGCCCGGAGCGCCGCCCGGATGTCAGATCAGAGGTTGCTGGGGCGCTCGGCCAAGGTGAGCTGCAGTTCCTGCGTCTTGCCGTCGCGCTCGACGGTCACGGTGATCGTGTCGCCCGGCTTCTTGGTGCCGAGGAACGCGATGAGGTCGTCGGCGGTCTTGATCGTCGTGTTGTCCGCTTTGACGATCACGTCGCCGCCGATGGTGAACTGCTGGCCCTGGACGTCCACCGTCTGGTCGCCGGCCTTGATGCCGGCCTTGGCGGCGGGGCTGCCCGGCGAGACCTGCTCGACGAGGGCGCCGCCCTGCGTCTTCATGTTGAAGGTGCTGGCCACGTCGCTGGTGAGGGTGTTCAGGCCCACGCCCATCCAGGCGTAGGTGACCTTGCCGTTCGCCTTCAGCTGCTCCAGCGAGCGGATGGCGGTGTTGATCGGGACGGCGAACCCGAGCCCGTCGTTGCCGCCGCCGGACGAGGCGATCTGCTCGTTGATGCCGATGACCTTGCCGGACCCGTTGATGAGCGGGCCGCCCGAGTTGCCCTGGTTGATGGCCGCGTCGGTCTGGATGCCGTTGGGGATGGTCTGGCCGTTGGGGGCCTGGAGGCTGCGGCCGGTGGCCGAGACGATGCCCGAGGTGATGGAGAAGTCGTAGCCGAGAGGGTTGCCGATGGCGACCACGGGCTCGCCGACCTGGACGGCGTCGGAATCGCCCAGCGGGAGCGGGTTGAGGTCGACCTTGCTCGGGTCCACCTTGATCACGGCGACGTCGCTGCCGACGTCCACGCCGATCAACTGGCCGGGTATGCGCTGGGTCTCGCTGCCGCCCTTGTTGAACACGACGGTGACGCTGCTGGCGCGCTGGCCGCTCTCGTCCACCACGTGGGCGTTGGTCAGGATGTAGCCCTCCTTGTCCACGACGAACCCGGTGCCCAGCGCCTGGGAGCTCTGGCTCTGTCCGAACTGGTCGGTGCTGGAGCCGCCGAAGTCGGACAGCACCATGACGACGCCGCCTGACAGGTTGCTGTAGATCTGCTGCGGCGTCAGCCCGGAAGTGGTCGAGCCGGATGGGGTGGTGTAGCTGGTGGGCGTCTGCGGCGTGGCCTGGACCACCGTCTTGTTCACATCCCCGAGGTCGAAGACGAACACGAGGAGGAGAACCACGGCGGCCGCGGCTACGGCGCCCCCGGCCAGACCCGCCAGGAATCCCTTGAGCTTCATGCCTGTTTCCCTTTCGATCGCGCTGCACACAGGGGTACGCGGGCGCCCCCTGCCGATAGTCACCTGGAACGATGCCGTGCGGCTATTACCTGTCCCCTACGGCAGTGTTAAGCAACCTCGGGAGCAGGATTAAGGCTTGTGAACAGGTCAGGCCGGCGCGCGTCGCCTGCGGTCGGCGGCCGTGTGCGGCAGCCGGACGGTGAAGCGCGCGCCGCCCTCCGGCGGCGACTCGGCGGTGATCCGCCCGCCCATCATCTCGGTCAGCTCGCGGGCGATGGAGAGGCCGAGGCCGGCCCCAGTCGTCGTGCCGCGTTCTTCGCGGCCGCGGTGGAAGCGCTCGAACACGTGCGGCAGCTCGCTGCGCGAGATGCCCGGGCCGTCGTCCGCGACGACCACGACGGCCTCTCCGCCCTCCACTTCTGTGGAGAGGCGCACGGAGCTGCCGCCGGGCGAGTACTTGATGGCGTTGTCGATCATCGCCCGCAGCACCTGCACCAGGCGCTGCTCGTCGCACCACGCCGAGGGGCCTTCGTCGCCCTCGAACGAGAGCGCCACGTCCTTGGACTGCGCCTGTGCCTGGAACTCGTCGAGCACCGACTGTCCCACGAGCGCGAGGTCGACGTCCTCGGTGTCGAGCTCGAACGACCCGGCCTCCACGCGCGAGAGGTCGAGCATGCTGACCGCCATGTTGCGCAGCCGGTCGACCTGCTGGCGCATGACCTGCAGGAACTCCCGCTGCTCCTCGGCGCTGAGGTCGCCCTCGTCGATGAGCTCGAGCGAGCCGGCGAGCGAGAACAGCGGCGTCTTGAACTCGTGCGACGCGTTGGCGATGAGGTCACGGCGCGCGCGCTCCAGGCGTGCCTGCGCAGTGACGTCGCGGAGCACGACGATGGAGGTGAAGTCCGCGGCGCCGCCCACCGGATAGGTGGTCGCCTCGAGCGTGGAGTCGCCGTGGGAGAACACGACCATGTCGAAGTCGGCGTCCTCCTGCGAATCGCGCCACAGCTGCGCCACGTCGGGCGGCAGGGCGTCGTCGACGGTCTCGCCGACCAGGCCCTGCCGGTCCAGGAGGATCGCCGCCGCCGGGTTGGCGATGGTGACGGCGCCGTCCGCCGACAGGCCGATCACGCCTTCGCTCAGGTCGTTGAGCAGCACCTCGACCCGGTCGCGCTCGTACTCCACCTGGGCGAACGCCTCGCGCAGTCTGTCGGCCATCACGTTGAAGGTGTCGGCCAGCTGTCCGATCTCGTCCTCCACGGTCTCGGGCACCTTGGCCGAGAGGTCGCCGCCGGCGATGAGCTCGGCGCTGCGCTCGATGCGCTTCAGGCGGCGGGCGATGAAGTACGAGGCCATGTAGCCCAGCACGAGGCTGATGGCGAGCGCCAGGCCCGTCGCGAACAGCAACTGGCGCTGCACGGCGGCCACGGCGTTGTCCACGTCGTTGAGCGACGAGATGACGAGGACCGCGGCCACCACCGTCCGGCCCGTCTCTTCGGCGAGTAGAGCGGCACCGCCGTGGCGGCGACGCGCCCTCGCTCCGTGGTCACCGTGCCCTGGGCCACCCGCCCCTGCGCGATGGACTGCTCCAGCATCGGGTAGTCGGCGACGTCCGGCGGGTCCTGGCTGCCGGAGTCCTTGCGCGGGACGAGGTTGCGCGTGTAGACGATGACCGGCCGCCCAAGCGCGTCGCGATGGTGCTCACGGTGCGGTCCAGCGAGCCCTCGTCGGCCACGATCAGCTGCGCCGGAGCTGGTGTCGTAGCTTGATCCACTGGCTCACGGTCTCGCTGATGAGGCGGGCGTTGCTGCGCGCGTCGACGAGCTTCTGGGTCGGTGAGCCGGCCCTGCAGCGGCGGGATGACGTACACCCAGGCGACCAGCATCGCCAGCGCGACCAGGGCGCCGATCAGGAGCGTGAGCCAGTTCTTGACGGAGCTGAACATGCGATGAGTCCCGTTGCGGGCTACGCCCCTACCGGGCGCCTGCCTCTATTAGAACTCGCGGAACTTGTAGCCGATGTTACGGACCGTGAAGATGAACTCAGGATCCTTGGCGTCGGACTCGAGCTTCTCGCGCAGGTGGCGGATGTGCACGTCCACGGTCCGCGAGTCGCGGTAGTCGCTGTCGCCCCACACCAGTTGCAGGAGCAACTGGCGGCTGTAGACCCGGCCCGGGTGCGAGATGAGCGTCTTGAGGATCTCGAACTCGATGTAGGTGAGGTCCACCTTGGCCCCGCGCACGATGACGTTGCGCTTGAGCACGTCCACCTCGAGGTCGTCGACCTTGATGACCTCCTTCTTGGTGGCCTCGGCGCTGCGGCTCATCTCGGCGCGGCGCAGCTGCGCGCGCACGCGGCTGCGGAACTCGCGCAGGCTGAACTTGTCCTTGGTGATGTAGTCGTCGGCGCCGATCTCGAGGCCCAGCACCTTGTCGAACTCGTCGCTCTTGGCGGTGAGCATGATGATGGGCACGATGCTCTGGGCGCGGATGCGGCGGCAGACCTCCATGCCGTCCACGTGGGGCAGCATGATGTCGAGGATGACGAGGTCGAAGTCCTCGCGCGTGAAGGTCTCGAGCGCCTCGTCCCCGTCACGCGCCGTGACCACCTGGTAGCCCTCCTTCTCGAGGGGGAACCGCAGCAGCTTGAGGATCGCCTCCTCGTCGTCGACGAGCAGGATGCGCGCTCCGGACTCGGCCATCAGTGGTCTTCCTTCTCGGCAGCCGCCCGCGAGGTCGGGGCCGCGTAGCCGCGGGCCCTGAAGCCCGCGCCCATCGCGGCCGCGATGTCGGCCACCGCGGGCAGGTCGGCGCCCGGGTAGTCGACGGCGGTCAGCGTGGTCTCTATGCCCTGCTCAAGACACTGTTCGGCGAAACGCAGGACTGCCCTGTAGGACTTGGCGAACGTCGGCCTGCACACGCGGTCGTACTCCTGCGGGGTCGCCGCGTTGAGGCTGACGGTGACGGCGTCCAGGCCGGCCGCCGCAAGGGCCGCCGGCACGTCCACATCCGGGTTGAGCAGCTGGCCGTGCCCGTTGGTGTCCAGACGGCTGCGGATCCTCCGCAGCTTCAGCCACTCCGTGACGGCCAGCACCACGTCCAGGCACATCGTCGGCTCGCCGAAGCCGCAGAACACCACTTCGTCGGCCGGCCCGTCCATGAAGGCGACCTCGATCGCCTGGGTGACTTCGTCGAGCTCCGGCTCGTGGTCCAGGCGCAGGTCCTCCCCGTACACACCGTCGGCCCACTCGCGGATGCAGAACTCGCACGAGCTGGAGCAGCGGTTGGTGAGGTTGAGGTAGATGGACCCGCCGGCGCGGTATGCGACGGTCCCGGTGGGGACAGGCGGCTGGGTCATCGGCTGGTGGCGGGAGGCGTCATGGTGTGTGGCTGCCGGTCGCGGGCCGATGGCCCGCTCGGCAGTCGGAGTATAGCAGGGTAAAATCGAGGGTCCGTGACCGGCCTGACCGACAACCTCATCGCTCTCTGCGGCCGCCTGCGGGAGGCCGTGCTGCCCTCGCTGGGCACGCACGCCGCCCGGGGCCACGCCGGCGTGGCGGTCGGCGGCGACGTCACCTTCAGCATCGACGAGCTGGCCGAGGCGCTGCTCGTCGAGCACATGCGTGAGCACCTGCCCACCTGGGCCTTCTACTCGGAGGACGGCGGCCTGCAGGGCGCCGAGGACCCGGAGCTCATCCTCATCGTGGACCCCATCGACGGCACCCGGCCGGCGGCGGCAGGCTTCGAGATGGCGTGCGTCAGCATCGCCGCGGTGCCGGCCGGTCCGGAGCCGACCATGGGCGACGTGGTCGCCGGCGTCATCCAGGAGATCAAGAACGGCGACCTCTTCGTCGCCGAGCGTGGCTCCGGCTTCCGCATGACGCACGCGGACGGCTCGGACATCCCCTTCCTCCCCACGCCGCGAGCCGACCTCGACAGCATCTTCTGGACGCTCGGGTTCCGCGGTCGCCCGGCCGTGATCCTGGCCGGGCGTGCTCGAGGAGCTCATCGACGTCTCGTCGGTGGGCGGCTGCGTCTTCGACATCGGATCCGCCACCTACGGCATCACCCGCATCCTCACCGGCCAGCTGGACGCCTACGTGGACATCGGGCCGGCCATCATCGCCGCGCACCCGTGGACCGAGGCGGAGTTCCGCCGGGTCGGGCGCGGCGCCGTGCTCTGCAACTCGCCCTACGACGTCGCTGCGGCGTACCTCCTCTGCAAGGAGGCGGGGCTGCCGTTCACGGACGCGGCCGGAGACTCGCTCGACGATCGGCCCGTGCTCGGCTCGGACGCCAGCTTCCAGATGGCGACGGTGGCGGCGGGTAACCAGGAACTGCAAGCCGCGCTGCTCGACAGCGTGCGGCGCGGCATCGCCGGCTTGCGCCGGCCGGAGGCTTGACCATGACCGACCACGCAGAAGACCGTCACGAGGCGATGCTCCAGGAGGACCTGGGCGACGGCGTGGCGCAGTGCCACGTCTGCCCCCGTCTCTGCCGCATCGCGCCCGGCAAGAGCGGCGTGTGCCGGGCGCGTGTCAACGAGGACGGCAAGATCTACGCCATCACCTACGGCAAGGTGTGCAGCGTCGCCGCCGATCCCATCGAGAAGAAGCCGCTCTACCACTTCTTCCCGGGCACCACGGTGCTCTCGCTGGGCAGCGTGGGCTGCAACTTCGCCTGCCGCGACTGCCAGAACTGGCAGATCGCCCACGCGGACCCGGCCGAGGCGAAGCGCGACCTGCGCGACCTGCCCATCCGCAATCTGTCCGTCCTCGCCGCCAACAACGAGTGCCAGGGCGTGGCCTGGACGTACAACGAACCGACGATCTGGATGGAGTACATCCTGGACGGCGCCCAGGCGGCGCACGAGCACGGGCTGTACACCGTGATGGTCACCAATGGCTACATCACCGAGGAGGCCCTCCACGTCCTGGGTCCGCACATCGATGCGTATCGCGTCGACGTGAAGGGGTTCAGCGACGCGCAGTACAAGGAGCTCTGCCGTATCCCCGACATGGGGCCGGTGCTCACCGCGGCCGAGCTCGCCAAGACCGACTACGGCTGCCATGTCGAGATCGTCACCAACGTCGTCCCGACGTTCAACGACGACGAGGCCACGCTGCGTGGCATCGCCGACTGGATCGCCGACAAGCTGGGGCCGGCCACACCGTGGCACGTGACCCGGTTCATGCCCCACCTCGAGTTCGCGCACCTGCCGCCGACTCCCATCGCCACGCTCGAGCGCGCGGTGAAGATCGGCCACGACGCCGGACTCCAGTTCGTCTACCTCGGCAACGTCCCGGGCCACGAAGGAGAGAACACGATGTGCCCGAACTGCAAGAGGTTGCTGGTCCGCCGGACCGGTTACGCGGTTGAGGATGTCGCGCTGCGGGGTACATTCTGTGCGATGTGTGGCCAGAACGTGAACGTGACCACCGCCATCAAGAAATGACCGGCGGAGTTGGGGTGAACGCCATCCGGTCTGGCCCCGAGGGCTCCAAATCGATAGGATGCGCAGCGCTGTGGAAGATTTCGTGAAGCTCGACATTCCCGCCAAGGCCGAGTACGTCTCTCTCGGTCGACTCGCGCTGTCCGGCCTGTTGCGGTCGAACGGCGGGTACTCGGAGGACGCCGTCGCCGACCTCAAGCTGGCGCTCACGGAGGCGTGCTCCAACTCCGTTCGGCACGCCTATGACCACGACGAGGGCTTGGTGCACCTGGAGTTCACCGTGCATCAGGACTGTGTCACGGTGCTCATCCAGGACGAGGGCGGCGGGTTCCACGAGGACGATGACGACTGCGAGGAGTGCCGCAGCATCGCCGGTGTGCAGCTCGCCGAGGGCGGCATGGGTATCTCGATCATCCGCGCCGTGGTCGACGACTTCGACCTGCGCAAGCCTGACGAGGGCGGCACCGTGCTCGTCCTCACCAAGAACCGCGACCTCTGATCCGGTCGCCCGGGCCACGCCGCCCGGGTTTGGCTGCGCCGCCCCTTCAGGAACAACTAGTTCAGCAGGACTGTTCACGTCGCGTGCGCGACGTCTTCTTCAAGCTCGAGGGCGGGAGGTCACCATGCTCGATGCCCTGCGCCAGCGCACCGTGGCCAAGGTGCTGTTCGACGAACACCACGGCGAAGCGTGGTCGATCCGGCCGGAGGCTGCGGCGCGCATGCGTGCTGCCCACCCCGCCGCCGCGTCCTACGCCCGGGCCGCAGCGCAACTCTCCGAGCGCGACTTCGAGGTCGCGACCACGACCGGGCGGCCGCTCGATGAGCTGAGCCTCTCCGGCGTCGACGTGCTCGTCATCGCCCACCCCAGTGAGGCCCGGTGGGAGCGCACCGTCGGCGAGGACTCCCCGATCTTCTCCTCCGAGGAGATCGCCGCGGTCCGGGACTTCGTCGCCCGCGGCGGCGGCCTCGTGGTCCTCGGCGAGGAGGAGGAGGACAAGTACGGCGGCAACCTCAACGAGCTGCTTGCGCCCTTCGGCGTGCGCATCGAGAACGCCACGGTGTTCGACTACCGCCCCGACGACGGGGTACCGACCTGGATTCCCGGGGAGCCGAGCGGCGACGTCGCCGACCCCGGTCTGCTGCACCGCATCCACGACGTGGGCTTCTACCGGGCCGGCGTCGTCGCGAGTGAGGTCCCCGGTGCGCTGGTGCTGCGCACCAGCCCGTCCGCCGACCCGCCGGGCGCCGGCCTCATCGCGGCCGTACCGTACGGCGAGGGCCGCGTGGTGGTCGCCGCGGACTCAGACCTCTTCGGCGACGACTACCTGCTGCGCCGGGACCACCGGCAGCTCTGGCTGAACCTGCTGTACTGGGTGTCGCTGCACGCGTTCCGAGCGGACGCTACGCCCGTGGTCTCGGAGGCGGCGCAGGATCCGGCGTGGCTGCGTCTCAAGGAGGCCACCGGCGCGCTCCGCCTCCTCCAGGAGCCCAAGGGAGAGATCGACCTCGGCAAGCACGATATGGGCGAGGTGCGGGCGCTCGTGGTCGCGATGGCGGAGGCCATCGCCGACCTCGGGCCGCGGTTCCCGCACCAGAAGGACTACCTCGCGCAGGTCGTCGCCGACCTGGACGCCTGGGTCGAGGGCGGCTGCGGCAAGCCCGACTTCCGTGCTTCGCTCGACCTCTTCCGGCCCGACCTCGAGCGCCGCGACGGCGTGGAGCACCTCGTGGTGTTCCCGATGTACACACCCAACGGATCGCCCGACACGCGCTTCGAGGCGCTCATCACGCGCACGCCCTGGCCCGACTTCATCGATCAGATAGAGCGCGAACTCTACGACAACGCCAAGTTCGTGCCGGTGCAGCTGGTGGACAGGACGGCGGGCTACGACAGCGAGTGCGCCGTCCTCTTCCCCGAGACGGTCAGCGTGGCCGAGCGGCCGACCAACCACTTCGGCGCCATCTTCTGCGACCGCGAGTCGACCCGCTACCGCCTCTCCTCGCTCAAGGCGACGGAGGTGCTGAATATCGACCTGCCGCCCGACGCGCGAGCGCTCGCGTCCTCCCCGGACCTCGCGCTGGAGACGTACATC
>CAVVGY010000017.1:0-41101 GCA_963747935.1 uncultured Thermoleophilia bacterium
CTTCTAATCTTCAGGTCGCTGGTTCGAATCCAGCCGGGCGCGCCAGACCTCACGGACACCACGGAGACATGGCAGAAGACGGGGACGAGCCCAGGGTCCCAGGCGACCCGGACAGCCAGGCGGAGGATGCTCGCGCCGACGCGGAGCACAGGCCCGAGGACGAGGTGTCGTGGCTCGGCTGCCTGTGGCTGGTCATCGTGCCGTTGATCGTCCTGGGCGCCGTCGTGGTGACCCTCAATTGGCTCGGCTGCTAGGAAGCGAGCGGGGATCCCCCTTCTTTCCTAGTCGGCTTGGGCGCGCAGCCGTTATCACTACGAGGGCAGTGGGTAGAAGCCCGACCGACGGACTACCCTGGAGGGCATCCACATGGCTGACGAGCCTGCGGCCGTTCGAGCCGCCTACCAAGCTGTAGCCGAGGCGCTGGCCGACCATGACAAGGCGACCGCGGTGCGGACCGCCGTGGAGGCGGTCTCATCGGGTGCGGTGTCCATCCCCGCCCTGTACCGGGACGTGCTCTCGCGCATCCTGGCCGACACCGGGGAGGCGTGGCACCGGGGCGAGACTCCATCTGGGAGGAGCACCTCGCGAGCGCGACGGTGCGCACCATCGTCGAGATCGTCTATCCGGGCGTGCTCAAGGCCAAGGCCGAGGTCGCGCCGTCTGGGCGCAGCGTGCTGCTGGCGTGCCCGCCCGAAGAGGCCCACGACCTGGGTCTGCGCATGGTCGCCGACCGCTTCGACATGGCCGGCTGGACCACGTACTTCCTGGGGCCGGACACGCCGGTCGGGGAGATCGCCGCGGCGGCCAGAGGGCTCGGCGTCGACGCGGTCGTGATGAGTTCGTCGACGCACTTCCACCGGCTGGCCGTGCGCCACGCCGTGGACGCGCTCAAGAAGGACCTGCCGGACACGGACGTCTGGGTGGGCGGCCCCGCCTTCGTGGGCGCCGCCACCGGCTGGCTGCAGCAGGAGATCCTCGACCTGGACGAACTGCTGGGTGAGCCGGCGCGACGGCGCGCGCGACGCGGACGCGCCGGCCGACGGGGAGGGCTGAGTCGTGCTCAGCCTCAACATCGCCGCGCGCTTCCTGCGCAAGAGCCCCTGGCAGTCCATCCTGATCGCGGCCGGCATCGCGGTCGGCATCGGCGTGCAGGTGTTCCTCGGCTCGCTGATCACCAGCCTGCAGACGAGCCTCGTCGATCAGACCATCGGCAACAGCCCGCAACTGGTGGTCACGGCGGGCCAGGACGGGCAACCGATCACCTACACCTCTCAGCTCGAGCAGGCCATGAAGGCGCAGAGCGAGATCACCACGGTGGTGCCGACGCGGGCCTACTCCGCCATCTTCCGGAGCGGCAGCGAGAGCGCGCCGCTCCAGATCACCGGCGGCGAACTGGCCAAGCTCGACACGATCTACGACATCTCGGGCCGTCTGGTCTCCGGCACCGCCTCGCTCGGCCCCGACGAGGTCATCGTCGGCAAGGAGTTCGCCGGCAAGTTCGGGCTCAAACCGGGAGATACTGCGTCGTTCGTGCTGCCGAGCGGCACACCGGCGGACCTCAAGGTGTCCGGCGTGTTCGACTTCGGATCGGCCGCGGCCAACAGCGCGACCGCGTTCGTCGGAGCCGAGCAGGCGGCAGGCGTGCTGGGCTACAGCAGCGACCAGTACTCGGCCGTCGACGCCCAGGTGAGCGACGTGTTCTCGTCCGTCCAGGTGGCGGACGCGCTCAAGGCCGAGCCGGCTCTGAACGGCCTGACGGTCACCGAGTGGCAGGCCGACAACGCCGACCTGCTCTCGGCGCTCCAGAGCCAGAGTTCCTCGAGCTACATGATCCAGTTCTTCGTGCTGGTGGCGGTCGCCCTCGGCATCGCCTCCACGCTGGCCATCTCGGCGGTGCAGAAGACGCGCCAGATCGGCATCCTCAAGGCGATGGGCATGAAGGACAGGCAGTCCGGGCGGATCTTCCTGTGGCAGGCGCTGATCCTCGGCGTCAGCGGCGCCGCCGTCGGCGTCGCCGGCGGCCTCGGCCTGATCGCCCTGTTCACGTTCCTGGGGCGGAACTCCGAGTCGCTGTTCCCCATCACGCCGCAGGTGGGGTTCGTCGTCATCTCGTTCGTCGTGGGGGTGCTGGTGGCCGTCGTGTCGTCCTTCATCCCGTCTCGGCGGACCTCCAAGCTCGACCCGATCGAGGTGATCCAGGGTGGCTGAGACACTCGTCAGCGCGGAGGGCATCGGCAAGACCTACGGCGCCGTCGTCAAGACGGTGGCCCTGCACGAGGTGTCGTTCACGGTCGAGGCGGGGGAGTTCGCCTCCGTCATCGGCCAGTCCGGCTCCGGCAAGTCGACGCTGCTCAACCTCATCGGGCTGCTCGACACGCCGACCACGGGCCGCATCGTGCTGAACGGTCACGACACGACGGCGGCGAGCCGCAAGCAGCGCGCCGCTCTGCGCAACGACTTCATCGGGTTCGTGTTCCAATTCCACTACCTGCTGCCGGAGTTCTCGGTGCTCGAGAACGTGCTCATGCCCGGACGCATCGGCGGGGTGGCGTCCTCGGACCTGGTGGGGCGCGCCGAGGAGAACCTGGCGCTGCTCGGCCTCGAGGGGCTGGAGAAGAAGAACGCCAACGACCTCTCCGGCGGCCAGAAGCAACGGGTGGCCATCGCGCGGGCGCTCATGAACCGGCCCGCGCTCGTGCTCGCCGACGAGCCGACCGGCAACCTCGACACCGAGAACACCAAGGCGGTGTACAAGCTCTTCCGCGAGATCAACGAGGAGCTCGGCACGGCGTTCATCATCGTCACGCACGACCGGAACGTCGCGCAGCAGACCGACCGGATCCTCGAGGTCAGCGACGGCGCGCTGCTGCAGGATGTGCGCAACGAGTACGTCCAGGCGCGCGCCTGACGCTTCGGCGGCGGCCGGCCGCCCCGTGGTGACGGCCGCGAGCGGCCGTGGTATCCTTCTGCGTCGACTGCGTCGGCGGCGCCTCGCTCTGGGAGGCTTCCACGCGCGGCGACCGGTGGTGAAGGTAGCTCAGCTGGTAGAGCTCCGGGTTGTGGTCCCGGCGGTCGCGGGTTCGAATCCCGTCCTTCACCCCAACCACGCGATGCACCGGCCGGCGCTCCGCGCCGGCCGTCCACGTTAACGAGAGATGCGGGTGTGGCGGAACTGGTAGACGCGCTAGACTTAGGATCTGGTGAGCTCTGCTCGTGGAGGTTCAAGTCCTCTCACCCGCACCACCTGCCCACGACATTCCCGCATTGACCACGTGGCGGTCCACAGTGCCCACAAGGGCGGATGGTGGACCGCTCCAGCGACAGACGGAGAACCAACAGTGAAGACGAAGGTCAACCCTACAGGCGAGAACGAGGTCGAGCTCAGCGTCGAGGTGCCGGTCGAGACCGTGAAGAAGGCGTACGACCGCGCGGTCGCCAAGGTCCGCAACGAGATGGTGCTCCCGGGCTTCCGCAAGGGTCGCGTGCCCGTCGACCTCGTCATCCAGAACGTCGGCGCCGACTTCATCCGTGGCGAGGCGCTCGAGGATGCCATCCCGGAGTGGGGCGACGAGGCCCTCAAGGAGGCCGGCCTGTTCGACGACGCCGTCGGCACCTCTGACCTGCAGGTCGGCCCTCTCGACGAGACCAAGGACTACAGCTTCACCATCAAGGTCCAGACCATGCCCGTCCCGACGTTGGGCGAGTACAAGGGCCTCGAAGTGCCCAGGCGCGAGGTCGAGGTCACCGAGGAGCAGGTCTCCGCGCAGCTGGCCATGCTGCAGGAGCGGCTCGCCAGCCTGCAGCCGGTCGAGGACCGCACGGTCCAGGACGGCGACTTCGTGCTCATGGACCTCTCCGGCAGCCGTGACGGTGAGCCCATCGAGGGCGCGCAGGGCAAGGACCAGATGTACGAGGTCGGCCGGGGCAACCTCATCCCGGGCTTCGAAGAGCAGCTCGTGGGCCTCAAGGCCGGCGACGACAAGACGTTCGACATCTCGTTCCCCGAGGACTACCACGCTGAGGACCTCGCCGGCGCCGACGCCCAGTTCGCGGTGACGGTCAAGGAGATCAAGGAGAAGGTCGTCCCCGAGTTGGACGATGCCTTCGCCGCCGACGTCAGCGAGTTCGAGACCATGGAGGAGCTGCGCAACGACGTCCGCGAGCGGCTCACCGCCGCCGCCGAGGACGGCGTGCAGCGCGAGTTCCGCGCGGCCGCCGTCGAGAAGGCCGTCGAGCACGCCACCATCGCCGTGCCCTCCACGATGGTCGACCGTGAGGCCCACCGCCTGTACCACCGGCTCGAGGAGCAGGTCGGCGAGCAGGGGCTGACCATGGAGGTCTACCTCGGCATCCTCCAGAAGACCGAGGAGGACATCGAGGAGGAGATGCGCCCGCAGGCCGAGTTCGTCATCAAGCGGCAGCTGGTGCTGGAGAAGATCGCCGAGACGGAGGCCCTCGAGGTCACCGACGACGACATCACCGACGTCGTCAAGAGCGACGCCGAGGCGCTCGGCAGGGACTACCTGCAGCTCCTCGCCGATCTCGAGAAGTCGGGCAGGCGTGAGGCGCTGCGCGACGAAATGCTAGTGGCCAAGGCCGCCGACTTCGTCGCCGACAACGCCGTCGCCGTCCCGATGACGGAGGCTGAGGAGGCTGCCGCGGAGGAGTCCGCCGACGTGGTGGACCCCGAGGCGGACTAATGCACTAAGGGTTTCGCAGTGGGGAAACCAAGTGGTAGAGACAAGGCACACGAGTAAGAGGGTGAGTACGTGACTCCACTTGTTCCGTTCGTGATCGAGCAGACCAGCCGCGGAGAGCGGTCGTTCGACATCTTCTCGCGGCTCCTCAACGAGCGCGTGATCTTCCTGGGCACGCCGGTGGTCGACGAGATCGCCAACCTCATCGTGGCTCAGCTGATCCACCTCGAGAGTGATGACCCCGACAAGGACATCAGTCTGTACATCAACAGCCCGGGCGGCAGTGTCTATGCCGGGCTGGCGATCTACGACACCATGCAGTTCATCAAGCCGGACGTCAGCACCATCTGCGTCGGCAGCGCCATGAGCATGGGTGCGCTGCTGCTCGCCGGCGGCGCCAAGGGCAAGCGCTTCGCGCTGCCCAACGCCCGCGTGCTCATCCACCAGGTGGCCGGCGGCTACGAGGGCCAGGCCACCGACATCGAGATCCACGCCCGAGAAGTCCTCAACCTCCGCAAGCGCCTGGACGAGATCATCGCCGACCACACCGGTCAGGAGATCGACAAGGTCCGGTCGGACACGGAGCGCGACTACTTCATGAGCGCGGCCGAAGCGAAGGACTACGGCATCATCGACGACGTCATCGCCCACCGCTGATGACGCCGGCGACGACGGCCTCGCACGAGGAGGACCGCAGTGGCGGGAACGACTGACGGCAACGACCAGCTGCTCTGCAGCTTCTGCGGCAAGTCGCAGCGGCAGGTCAAGAAGCTCATCGCGGGTCCGGGCGTGTACATCTGCGACGAGTGCATCGACCTCTGCAACGAGATCATCGACGAGGAGCTCACCGCCCCCGCCGCGCTCGACCTCGAGCAGCTGCCCAAGCCGCGTGACATCTATGCCATCCTCAACGACTACGTCGTCGGCCAGGACGAGGCCAAGCGCTCCCTCGCCGTGGCCGTGTACAACCACTACAAGCGCGTCCAGGCGGTCGCCGGCGGCGAGACCGACGTGGAGCTCCAGAAGAGCAACATCCTGCTCCTCGGCCCCACCGGTTGCGGCAAGACCCTGCTGGCGCAGACGCTGGCGCGCATCCTCAACGTCCCGTTCGCCATCGCCGACGCCACGGCTCTCACCGAGGCCGGCTACGTGGGCGAGGACGTCGAGAACATCCTGCTCAAGCTCATCCAGGCGGCCGACTTCGACGTCAAGCGCGCCGAGACCGGCATCATCTACATCGACGAGATCGACAAGATCGCGCGCAAGGCCGACAACCCGTCGATCACGCGTGACGTCTCGGGTGAGGGCGTGCAGCAGGCGCTTCTCAAGATCCTCGAGGGCACCATCGCCAGCGTGCCTCCGCAGGGCGGGCGCAAGCACCCGCACCAGGAGTTCCTCACCATCGACACCACCAACGTGCTGTTCATCTGCGGCGGCGCGTTCGCCGGGCTCGAGAAGGTCATCGAGCGGCGGATGGGCCGGCAGGGCGTGGGCTTCATGGCCGACGTCGTGAGCAAGGCCGACAAGGACCCGGGCACCGTCTTCACGCACGTCGCTGCCCGAGGACCTGCTCGACTTCGGCCTCATCCCCGAGTTCATCGGGCGGCTCCCCGTGGTCAGCGCGGTCCACAACCTGGACGAGAGCGACCTCAAGCGCATCCTCACCGAGCCGAAGAACGCGCTCACGCGCCAGTACCAGAAGTTCTTCTCGCTCGACGGCGTCGAGCTGGTGTTCGCCGAGGAGGCCCTCGGAGCGATCTCGCACAAGGCGCTCAATCGCGGCACCGGCGCGCGCGGCCTGCGCTCCATCATCGAGGAGTCGCTGCTGGGCGTGATGTTCGACCTGCCGAGCCGCACCGACGTGCGCAAGTGCGTCATCACCAAAGAGACGATCGAGAAGGGCATCGATCCGACGCTTCTCACCGAGGCGGACAAATCGGTGCCGGAGCGTGACGCAGAATCAGCCTGAGAAGACCGCGGGACCGGAGGAGGGGCAGGGCAGCCGCAGCGCAGCCCTGCCCCTCTTGCCGACTCGCGAGCTCGTCCTCTTCCCCAAGATGGTCGCGCCGATCTTCGTCGGCCGCCAGAAGTCCATCTCCGCCATCGAGACGGCCTGGGACTCGCAGTCCCCGCTGATCCTCTGCGCCCAGCGCGAGGGCACGACGGAGGACCCCGGCGTTCGAGGACCTGCGGCCGGTCGGCGTGCGCGCCCGCGTCCTGCAGCTGTTCAAGCTGCCCGACGGGAGCGTCAAGGCTCTGGTAGAGGGTGACGAGCGCGTGCGCACCGAGCGCGCGCTCGAGACCGACCCCCACTTCCTCGTCGAGTACGCGCCGGTCGCAGGTCGCGGATGCAGGCACTGCCCGTTCACGCAGCCTCGCCCGCCGCGTGGCCGACGAGTTCGTGCGCTACGTGCAGCTGCACCCGCAGCTCGCCGATGAGGCGCAGTTCGTGGTGCAGCAGGCGGACGGTCCGGACGAGCTCGCCGACATCGTCGCCGCGCACCTGCAGATCGAGGCGGGGGAGAAGCAGGCGCTGCTGGAGATCGAGAGCACCCAGCAGCGCCTCACCGCTCTCCTGGAGAGCCTCGCGGAGGAGAACGCGGTGCTCGGCGTGGAGCAGGAGATCGCCTTCAAGGTCCAGCAGCGCATCGAGGGCGCGCAGCGCCAGTTGCTGCTGCACGAGAAGATGCGCGTGCTGCGCGACGAGATCGAGGAGGCCGGCTCGGAGTCCGACGAGGACCTCGCCGGCTACGCCGAGCGGCTCGACTGCCAAGCAGCTGTCGCCCGCCGCCCGCAAGCTCGTCACCCGCGAGCTCGGCAAGCTGCGCCAGGCGCCGCCCATGAGCCCCGAGATCGCCGTCATCCGCGGGTTCCTCGACACCGTGCTCGACCTTCCGTGGGGCAAGCTCGCTCCCGCCGAGGTCGACGTGCCGCGCGTCGCGCGCCACCTGGAGCGCACACACTACGGGCTCAAGGACGTCAAGGACAGGATCCTCGAGTATCTGGCCGTGTGCCGCATGCGTTCCGACGCGGCCAAGGCGCGCGGGGTGGCCGGAGGCGCGGCGGCGGACGCCGCCGACCAGCCGGCCACGATCCTCTGCCTGGCCGGCCCTCCGGGCACCGGCAAGAGCAGCGTCGCGCAGAGCATCGCGGAGGCTCTCGGCCGGCCCTTCGTGCGCGTCGCCCTCGGGGGTGTGCGCGACGAGGCCGAGATCCGCGGGCACCGCCGCACCTACATCGGGGCCATGCCCGGGCGCATCGTCGACGGCCTCGGCAAGGCCGGCGTGGACAACCCCGTCATGCTGCTCGACGAGCTGGACAAGCTCGACAGCGACTGGCGCGGCAACCCGGCGGCTGCGCTCATGGAGGTCCTGGACCCGGCGCACAACCACGCGTTCCGGGACAACTACCTGGAGGCCGAGTACGACCTCAGCCGGGTGTTCTTCATCGCGACGGCCAACGACACCGACGCGATCCCGGACACGCTGTACGACCGGCTCGAGGTCATCCGCCTCAGCGGCTACACGCTGCCGGAGAAGCTGGCGATCACCAAGCGCCACCTGCTGCCGAGAGTGGCCGCAGACACCGGCCTGGGCCGCGGGGACGTCAGGTTCGCCCGCGGCACGCTCCAGGGCATCGTTCGCGGCTACACGCGCGAGGCGGGAGTGCGGGAGCTCGAGCGCGCGCTGCGGCGCATCGACCGCAAGGTCGCGCGCAAGCACCTCGAGGACGGCCTCGGCCTGCCCGTGAGCGTGGCTCCGGGGGACCTGCTCGGCTACCTCGGTGAGGCGCACTGGCTGGAGACCGAGCTGTCTCGGTCGGCGCATGTGGGGGAGAGCCTCGGCCTCGCCTACACGTCCGACGGCGGCGAGGTGCTCACCGTGGAGGCGACCATCGCCCGCGGGCGCGGTGAGCTGGTGCTCACCGGGCAGCTGGGCGAGGTGATGCAGGAGTCGGCGTCCACCGCGTGGGGCTACCTCCTGTCGCGGGTGGAGCGCGACGCCGAGCTCAAGCGTCTCATCGCCGGCTCGGCGTTCCTCACGTCCGAGGGCCTCGATCTGGCCACCCAGGACGTCCGCGTCCACGTGCCCGAGGGCGCCGTGCCCAAGGACGGTCCGTCCGCCGGACTGGCGCTCGCCGTGGCCATGCTCTCCGCGCTCGGCGGCGTGCCGGTCAAGCCGCGCGTGGCCATGACCGGCGAGATCACGCTCGGCGGCCGCATCCTCCGGATCGGCGGCCTCAAGGAGAAGCTGCTGGCCGCCGGGCGCTCCGGCATCCGGACCGTGCTCCTGCCGGAGGCCAACCGCGGCACCGTGGCGGAGTTGCCGGAGGACCTTACGCAGAAGCTCGAGCTGGTGTATGTTGCGTCCTTCAAGGAGGCGCTGCCGCACGTGTTCGGAGAGTCGGTGGTTAGGCGGCGGGCCTCCCGGGGCCACAATCACTGAAGGCCGCGGAGAACCGGGCCAAGGCACTTTGGGGGAACACGCGATGCACGACCACCAGCACGATCACGAGCACGATCATCAGACCCCGGGCTCCACTGAAGAGCCGGGCGTCGACGCAGGGTCCGGCACGCTCGAGCAGCACTGCTCGCAGTGCGGGGGGCTCATCGAGGGCTCCGACGAGTTCTGCCAGGTCTGCGCCATCGAGTACAGCGGGGGAGAGGTCCCGGAAGAGGACGAGGCGGCGGACGAGAAGTGACGCACGCCGCCTGAGCGGGTCCGCCGAGGGCCGCCCCTTCTGACGAGGGGGCGGCCCTCCGCGTTCCGGGACCGGCCTCCGCAGCTTGGGTATACTTGGGCCTCCCCGACCGACGAGGCTAGATGAACGACTACCTGCAGCAGACCACGCGCTTCGAGCCGGCCGCCGTCGAGGCGCGCTGGATGAAGCACTGGCTCGACGAGCATCTCTTCCACGCCGAGCCCGACGCGGAGCGGTCGGCGTACTCCATCGTCATCCCGCCGCCCAACATCACCGGTGTGCTGCACATGGGCCACGCGCTCAACGACACCATCCAGGACGTGCTCACCCGCTACCACCGCATGCTCGGCGAGAACGCCTGCTGGCTGGTCGGCACCGACCACGCCGGCATCGCCACGCAGAACGTCGTGGAGAAGATGCTGCGCGCCAAGGGCCTCACCAAGGAGGACCTCGGCCGTGAGGAGTTCGTCGCCAGGGTCTGGGAGTGGCGCAAGGAGTACGGCGGCACCATCATCGAGCAGCTCAAGCGCCTCGGCTGCTCGTGCGACTTCGACCGCGAGCGCTTCACCTTCGACGAGGGCTACGTGCGCGCCGTCACCAAGGTGTTCGTCGCGCTGTACGAGAAGGGCTACATCCACAAGGACAGCTACCTCGTCAACTGGTGCCCGCGCTGCGGCACGGCCATCAGCGACCTCGAGGTGGCGTACCGGGACATGCCCGGCACGCTCAACTACATCCGCTACGAGGTGGAGGGCGGCGGCAGCGTCACCATCGCCACCACGCGGCCGGAGACGATGCTCGGCGACACGGCCGTGGCCGTGCATCCCGACGATGAGAGGTACAAGAACGTCGTCGGCAAGACGGCCACCCTGCCGCTGCTGGGGCGCGAGCTCAAGATCGTGGCGGACGAGCGCGTCGACCCGGAGTTCGGGACGGGCGCACTCAAGATCACGCCGGCGCACGACCTCACCGACTTCGACATCGGCCGCACGCACGGGCTGGAGTCGGTCCAGGCCATCGGCCAGGACGGGCGCATCACCGAGGCCGGCGGCCCCTACGCCGGGCTCGAGGTCGAGGAGGCAGCCGAGCGCGTGGTCGAGGACCTGCGCAAGCTGGGCGCGCTCGTCAAGGTCGAGGACTACCCGCACAGCGTGGCTACCTGCGACCGCTGCGGCACGCCCATCGAGCCGCTCATCAGCGAACAGTGGTTCATGGACATGGACCAGCTCAAGAAGCCGGCCACCGAAGTCGTTCGCGACGGGCAAGGTCAAATTCACGCCCGAGCGCTGGGGCCGGGTGTACATCGACTGGATGGACAACCTCCGGCCGTGGTGCATCAGCCGTCAGCTCTGGTGGGGCCACCAGTTGCCCGTGTGGTACTGCCCGGACGGCCACATCACCGTGGCCGAGACGGAGCCGCACGCCTGTGCCGAGTGCGGCTCCACGGAGCTCACCCGCGAGACCGACGTGCTCGACACCTGGTTCAGCTCGGCGCTGTGGCCGTTCGCCACATTCGGCTGGCCGGACCAGACCGAGGACCTCGCGTACTTCTATCCGACCAACGTGCTGAGCACGGCGCGCGACATCATCTTCCTGTGGGTCGCGCGCATGATCATGATGGGCATCGAGTTCATGGACGACGTCCCGTTCGACGACGTCTACATCCACTCGGTCATCCAGGCGCCGGACGGGCGCCGCATGAGCAAGAGTCTCGGCACCGGCATCGACCCGCTCCAGCTGATCGACCAGCACGGCGCCGACGCCACGCGCTTCGGCCTGCTGCTCATGAGCAGCACGCAGGACGTGCGCTTCAGCGAAGAGAAGATCGCCATGGGCCGCGGCTTCGCCAACAAGTTGTGGAACGCGGCCCGGTTCGTGCTGCTCGGCAGCGAGGGGTACGCGGCCGAGCGGAGCGAGGCCGATCAGGTGGACCGCTGGATCGCCAGCCGGTTCCAGCGCTGCCTGACCACGGTCGAGGCGGCGGTCGCCGTGTACGACTTCACCGCCGCCGTGGACGCCCTCTATCACTTCGTGTGGGACGAGTTCTGCGACTGGTACCTCGAGCTCGTCAAGGTGCGCCTGTACGGCGAGGACGAGGCGCAGAAGGCCCAGGCGGCCGGCCACGCGCGCTGGATGCTCGAGCAGATCGTCCGCCTGCTGCACCCGTTCATGCCGTTCGTCACCGAGGAGATCGCCGAGCAGTACGGCGCGGCCCCGCTGCTCAAGCAGGACCACCCGCGCCAGGACGAGGCGCAGCTCGCGCCGGCCGACGAGAAGGCCATCGGCGAGCTGCAGGCCGCCGTCGACGCACTGCGGCGTTTCCGCGCCGACGCGGAGATCCCGCCCGGCAAGGTGCTCGAGGCCGTGTTCGTCGAGGACGTCGCCGGCGCCGGGGAGCGCTACGCGCTCTACGCCGGCGCGTTCCGCGCCCTCGCCAAGACCGCTGTCGCCTTTGAGGGAGACCCCGAGGCGGACGCCACCGTCGTGGTCGTCCCCGGCGGGCGCATCGAAGTGGCCGCCGCCGTGGACAAGGCGGAGGAGATCGCCCGTCTGGAGCAGCAGCTGGCCAAGGCTGAGGAGGAGGTCAGGCGTGGGGAGGCAAAGCTCGGCAACGAGAAGTTCGTGAGCAAGGCTCCCGAGGCGGTCGTCGCCAAGGAGCGCGAGAAGCTCGCGAGCTACTCGGCCGAGCGGGACGGTCTGGCCGCCAGACTCGCGCAACTGCGCGAGGGCTGAGGGTCGGCCCGTGCGCGGCGCGGGGACGGGACCTGCGTGAGCGGCTGGGCGGCATATCTCGAGTCGCTGGCCGCGTTCGGCATGCGTCCGGGGCTGGAACGGGTGAGCGAGCTGCTCGACCGCCTCGGCCGGCCGCAGGACGTCTATCGCGTCATCCACGTCGTGGGCACGAACGGCAAGTCCTCGACGACGCGGTACTGCGAGGCGTTGCTGCGCGCGCACGGCCTCCGGTCCGGGGCGTACCTCTCGCCGCACATCTCCGGCTGGGCCGAGCGCGTCATCGTTGACGGCCGGCCGGTGGACGACGCGGTGTTCGGCGCGGCGGTGGAGCGCGTCCGTGTTGAGGTCACCGACTTGCCGGAGGATCTCGGCGAGACCACCCAGTTCGAGGTGCTCACCGTGGCCGCGCTGCTCGCGTTCGCCGAGAGCGGGGTGGAGGCTGTGGCGCTCGAGGCCGGCCTGGGTGGGCGTCTGGACGCCACCAACGTGGTGCGCGCGCCGGTGGTGGTGCTCACCAACATCGCGCTGGAGCACACCGAGGTCCTCGGCGACACGCGCGAGCTCATCTTCGCCGAGAAGGCCGCGGTCATCAAAGGCGGGGACGCTGTGTTCGGGCCGCTCGACGGGCTCGAAGAGGAAGCGCGCCGGGTCTGCGCCGCCGCCGGCGCGCGGCCGCACTTCCTGCGCGGATCCGCTGGGCCGGGCGACCTGTCGGTCTCAGGCGCTCCGGACGAGTTCGCCGTCAGCTTCGCCGCGGACGGAGCGGTCGAGCGCTGGACCGGCCTGCGCGTGCCGACGCCGGCCCTGTACCAGGTGCAGAACGCGGCCCTCGCCGTGGCCGCCGTGCGCCTGCTCCTCGGCGGCCTCGACGAGGCCGCCGCGCGGCAGGCGCTGGCCGGCACCGCCGTTCCGGGCCGCCTGCAGGTGGTCGGCGAGCGGCCGCTCGTGCTCGCAGACGGAGCCCACAACCCGGACGGAGTACGGGTGCTCGCGCAGAGCCTGGAGGCCGTCCAGGTGCCGCGCCCCACGGTCGGGGTGCTCGCGATCATGCGCGACAAGGACTATCCGGCCATGCTCGCGGGCTTCCTCCCGCTGCTCGACCGCGTGGTCTGCACGCAGGCGAGCGAGCCACGCAGCCTGACGGCCGGCGAGCTGGCGGCGGCCATCTCGGACGCGACCGGGTGGGACCGGCCCGCCGTCGGCGCGGCAGTCTTGACGGTGGATGATCCACACGCCGCCCTGGCTCGGGCACGTGAGCTGGCCGGGCCGGACGGCAGCGTGCTCGTTGGAGGTTCCCTCTACCTGCTGGAGGACCTGGGGGACGTGCTCGTCGGATCCGCCTGAGCGCCGCCCGACCCGCGCAGGTGGCGCGTCTTGCCCGCGCCGGGCTTCAGATATACTGTCGCAAACCTTTGGAGGGGTGAATGGCAACGACGAAAGCGCATCCGGCACTGCGATTCCTGATCGCGTTCCTCATCGTGATCGCCGTCGCCGCAGTCGCCTTCTTCGTCGGCTATCTCATCGGCATGCGTCTCGGCGCCGGCGTCATCGTGCCGGCGCTGTTCTGATCGCCGTTTCCGGGCGCGTCGCCCGCGGCAGGGAGGCACCCTGACCGCCTCAGTCCCCCACGATCCACTCATCCTGGTCACCGGGTCCACCGGCTACGTCGGCGGGCGCCTGGTGCCGAGGCTGCTCGGGGCCGGCAAGCGGGTGCGCGTGCTCGTGCGCGACCCGATGCGCCTGCAGGGGCGTGACTGGGCGCCCCGTGTGGAGGTGGTCACCGGCGACGTGCTGCGGCCCGAGACACTGGGCGCAGCCCTGCACGGCGTCGACGTTGCCTACTACCTCGTGCACTCCATGGCGAAGGGCGAGGGGTTCCACGAGCGTGACCTCGCGGCGGCGAGGGCCTTCGGCCGCGCCGCCGCCGACGCCGGCGCGCGCCGCATCGTCTACCTGGGCGGCCTCGGAGACCCCGCCGCCGACCTCTCCCGACACCTGCGCTCGCGACAGGAGACCGGCGAGGCCCTGCGCGAGGCCGGCGTGCCGGTCACCGAGTTCCGCGCCGCCGTGGTGGTCGGCTCCGGCAGCATCTCGTTCGAGATGATCCGCTACCTCACCGAGCGTCTTCCGGTGATGGTCTGCCCGCAGTGGGTGTTCACGCGTGTGCAGCCCATCGCCGTCGACGACCTCCTCAAGTACCTGATCGCCGCCCTCGAGGCGCCCGCGAGCGCAGGACGCGTGGTGGAGGTCGGCGGCGCGGACGTGCTCACGTACGGCGAGATGATGCTCGGCTACGCCCACGCCCGCGGTCTCTCACGGCACCTGCAGCCTGTGCCCGTGCTCACGCCGACGCTCTCGTCGTACTGGGTCCACCTGGTCACGCCCATACCGTCGCAGATCGCGCGCCCCCTCATCGAGGGACTGCGCAACGAGACGGTGGTGCGCGACCACTCGGCCCACGACCTGTTCCCGTCCATCCACCCGGTGAGCTATGCGACGGCGGTCCAGGCCGCGGTGGCGAGTCTGGACACCGGTGAGGTGGAGACGCGCTGGGCCGACGCGCTGGTCACGAGCTACGGCGACGTGCAGCCGCGCGTGCTCACCACGCAGGAGGGCAAGCTCATCGAGCGCCGGCAGGCGCTGGTGGACGCGGCGCCGGATGAGGTCTTCCGCGTGGTGCTCACCATCGGTGGCCGGCGCGGCTACCGCGCGTGGGACTGGGCCTGGGAGCTGCGGGGCGCCGCCGACCGGCTGGTCGGCGGCGTGGGCCTGCGCCGCGGCCGGCGCGACCCCGTCGAGCTGCGCGTGGGGGACGCTCTCGACTTCTGGCGTGTGGAGGCCGTGGAGCCAGGGCGCCTGCTGCGCCTGCGAGCGGAGATGAAGGTCCCGGGCGCGGCCTGGCTGCAGTTCGAGACGCTGCCCCACGAGCGCGGCACGCTGCTGGTGCAGACCGCCTACTTCGCGCCGCGCGGCGTCCCCGGCCTCGCGTACTGGTACGCGCTGCTGCCTGTCCACAGCCGGATATTCTCGGGTATGATTGCGGCGCTGGCTGCCGAGGCCGGCCGGCCGGCTGCGCCGGCGGGGGGCTGATCGCTTCCGGCTGCGCACGAGGCCGTCATCGCGTGGAGGGGCCGGAGGCGCCCTCGACGGAGCTCTCCCGAGGAGGAAGGGTGCCTCACTGGATCATCGTTGCCGCGAAGTCCACCACGTCGAGCGAGAGCAGCAACCCGTTCCAGAGCGTGCTGGACTTCTTCAAGTCGCCCACATTCCACTTCATCACGCTCATGGCCTACTTCTTTGTGGCCGTGCTCTGGATCGCCTGCGCCTACTGGGTGTTCAAGGACGCGCGCCGGCGCATCGACGACAAGATCGTCCTTGCCGTCGCCGTGCTCACCGGCATCGTCTTCGGCCCCATCGGCCTCATCGTCTATGCCATCGTCCGCCCACCGGTCACCCTGGCCGAGCGCCAGGAGCACGAGCTCGAGGTGGCGATGATGGAGGCGCGCATCGGCGAGGAGGAGCGTTGCTCCTTCTGCAAGACGCCGGTCAAAGAGGACTACCTCGTGTGCCCCACGTGCGGCCGGCGGCTGCGCACCGCGTGCCCGCAGTGTCGCAAGCCTGTCGACCCGCAGTGGAGAGTCTGCCCGTACTGCGAGGCCGACGTCCACGCCATGCCACCGGTCTTCGACCGGGTCTGACGTCACAAGCAGAGGGCGGCGGGGCCGCAGGCGCACGCCGCTACGCCCTCATCCACGTTCATCTCGGAGGATCCTCATGGAACGCACGTTCGTCATGGTCAAGCCCAACGGCGTCGCCCGCGGTCTCGTCGGCGAGGTCGTCGCCCGGTTCGAGCGGCGCGGGTTCGTGCTGCGCGGCATGAAGGCGCTGCGCATAGACCGCGCGCTCGCCGAGAAGCACTACGCCGAGCACATCGGCAAGCCGTTCTTCGAGAGTCTCGCCGAGTTCATCACCTCCGGCCCCGTGGTCGCGATGGTGTGGGAGGGGCGCGAGGCCATCACCGTGGCGCGCACCATGATGGGCGTCACGGATTCCGCGCAGGCGGCGCCGGGCACCATCCGCGGTGACTTCTCGCTGAGCAAGGAGGAGAACGTCGTGCACGGTTCGGACGGGCCGGAGAGCGCCGCCCGCGAGATCTCCCTGTTCTTCGACGAGGCAGAGCTTGTCTGACCCGGTCCCCAGTCACTTCTGGGACCGGGTCCTGCCGGACGCCGGCGACGCCGCCTTCGGCTTCGCCGGCCTGGTCCTCGCCTCGCGCTCGCCGCAGCGCAAGCACCTGCTCGAGGAGCTGGGCGTGCCGTTCCGCATCGTCGTCAGTGATCACGACGAAGGCGTCACTGACGGCGACCCCGCGCACACCGTGCAGCAGAACGCGCGCGGAAAGGCCGAGGAGGTGCTCGCCCGCGAGCCGCTCCTGCCGGGCGAACTGGTACTCGGCGTCGACACCGTCGTCGTCAGCGAGGGCGAGATCCTGGGCAAGGCCCGCGACGCGGAGGAGGCGGCGAGGTTCGTGCGCCGGCTCGCCGCCCGCCGCCACGAGGTGTACAGCGGCATCTACCTCACGTCGCGCAAGGTGGCGCTGGCCAACCACGTCGTCACGGGCGTGACGTTCCGCTCCCTGACCGACGCCGAACTGGACGCGTACATCGCCTCCGGCGAGTGGCGTGACCGCGCCGGCGCCTACGCCATCCAGGGCTTCGGCTCCGGCCTCGTCCAGCGCGTGGACGGCGACTACTTCAACGTCGTCGGCCTGCCGGTGGCGGAACTGGTACGCATGCTGGCCACCTTGGGCGTCACGCCGTTCTCCTGGCTCACGCCGGCGTCCTGACGGCCTCGCGCCCGCCGTGGTGAGAACTTCCTCGCCGCGCTCGCAAGGGTAGGGGGTCCGGGCGGCGAAAACCCCTCCGCAGGCAAGCTCCCGAGCGGTGTGCCGGCGACCCGGCGGGTGACTCCGCCGGCCGCGGCGTCACCGCGTCCGGCGCCGACTGCGCGCCGTCCGTTGCCGGACGCCGGGCTCACGCTCGGTGGCCGGGTCCGGAGGCAGCGTATACAATCGTCGTTCGAGATTCGCTGGGAAAGGAGCTCGCCATCAGCTTCCTCGGATTCGTAACGGGCTTCGGCGCCCGCGACATGGCGGTCGACCTCGGCACCGCCAACACTCTGGTCTACCTCCGCGGTCGCGGCATCGTGCTCAGCGAGCCGTCCGTCGTCGCCATCGACCACCGCTCCGGCGAGGTCCACGCCGTAGGCGCGGAGGCCAAGCGCATGCTGGGCCGCACGCCCGCCACCATCAGTGCGGTGCGGCCTCTCAAGGACGGCGTCATCGCCGACTTCGACGTCACCGAGCAGATGCTCCGCCACTTCATCCGCAAGGTCATGCAGAACCGCTGGGCGCATCCGCGCGTGGTCATCTGCGTGCCGAGCGGCGTGACCGGCGTGGAGAAGCGCGCCGTCGAGGAGGCCACGTATTCCGCCGGCGCCCGCTGGGCCACGCTCATCGAGGAGCCCATGGCCGCGGCCATCGGCGCCGGCCTGCCGGTGGCCGAGCCCACCGGCAGCATGATCGTCGACATCGGCGGCGGCACCAGCGAGGTGGCGGTCATCTCGCTCGGCGGCATCGTGGTCAGCCAGTCCATCCGCGTCGGCGGGGACGAGCTTGACGAGGCCGTCATCAGCTACGTCAAGAAGGAGTACAAGCTCCTCATCGGCAGCCAGACGGCTGAGGAGATCAAGCTCGAGATCGGCTCGGCCTACCCGCTCCCGCAGGAGGAGCAGGCCGAGATCCGCGGTCGCGACCTGGTGACGGGTCTCCCCAAGACGGTCGTGCTGTCCTCGGAAGAGGTCCGCACGGCGCTCGAGGAGCCCACCCAGGCGATCGTCGACGCCATCAAGGCGACGCTCGACAAGACACCGCCGGAGCTGGCCAGCGACATCATGGACCGCGGCATCATGCTGGCCGGCGGCGGCTCGCTGCTGCAGGGGCTCGCCGAGCGCCTGCGCGACGAGACGCAGATGCCGGTGCATCTTGCCGAATCGCCGCTCACCTGTGTGGCCGTGGGCTCGGGCAAGTACCTCGAGGAGTTCGATGTCCTGGTCAAGAGCAAGCGCAACTCCCGGCCGCGCGGCCGGTAGTCCTGCCCTTCGCTGATCTGTGAATCGCCGGCGCGTACTCCGGCGGCGGATCGTCGTGGCAGTCTTGTTGCTGCTTTCCGTCGCGCTGCTCACCGCCTACTTCCGCGAGTCGGACAGCGGCGTGGCGCACAGCGTGCAGAGTGGGGTCATGACCGTGGTCTCGCCGCTGCAGAGCGGCACCGCCACCGCCACCAAGCCGTTCCGCGACGCCTGGAACTGGGTCGGCGACCTCTTCAGCGCCAAGTCGCAGAACAAGGCGCTCAAGAACGAGGTCGAGCAGCTGCGTGCCGGCGTCGCCCAGCAGCTCACCGTCCAGAACGAGAACGAGCAACTTCGCGCGCTCCTCGACTTCCAGCAGGACTTCGTGTTCCCCAAGGGCGCCAACCTGGTCACGGCGCGCGTCATCGACCGCTCCACGAGCGCCTGGTACTCCACGGCGACCATCAATGCGGGCAGCAGCGATGGCGTGGAGGTCGACGACCCGGTGGTCAACGGCCAGGGCCTCGTCGGTCGCGTCACCAAGGTCACGCTGAACGCGGCGCAGGTCATGCTCGTCACTGACCAGGAGAGCTTCGTCGACGCCATGATCGTCCCGGGTACCGAGAAGGGCAGCGCCCAGGGCATCGTCGGCGGCAGCGTGACGGGAGACGTCACGCTCGACTACGTGGACAAGAGCGAGAAGGTCGAGGCCGGACAGGACGTGGTGACGTCGGGCAGGAACGGGTCCATCTTCGTCAAGGGAATCCTCATCGGGACCGTGGAGAGCGTCGGAGCGCAGGAGGTGGAGCTGTACCAGTCCATCGCCGTCAAGCCCTCCGTCGACTTCCGCAAGCTCGACATCGTGGCGGTGATCACGCGATGACCATCGTCCGTCCCGCGAGACAGCAGGAGGAGCGCGCCTGGCCCACCTGGGGCGAGGTGGCGCGCCTGACCGTCGTGCTCCTGGTCGCCGTGCTGCTGCAGACGGCTGTGGCGCCGCACCTGCGTCTGCTCGGCGCCAACCCGGACTTCGCGCTCATCGCGGTCGTCTGCGTGGCCCTGATCAAGGGCTCCGAGACCGGCGCCGTGTTCGGGTTCCTCACCGGCATGATCACGGCGATCGCGCTCATGGAGCCGTTCGGCGTGGCCGCGTTCGTGTTCGTGCTCATCGGCTACTTCGCCGGCCGGTACGCCGAGACGGCGGACCTGCCGGCCGGCCTCGCGCCGCTCCTCACCGTGTTCGTGGCCACGCTGGTCGCCAACCTGCTGTTCGCGCTCGCCCAGTTCCTCCTGGGGCGCCAGGTGCCGCTCGGGTTCTTCCTGGGCCGCGTCCTCGTCCCGTCACTCGTGTTCAACACGCTGCTGGCCGCGCCCGTGTACCTGCTGGCGCGGCTCTGGCTCAAGGGAAAGGCTGGCCTCCGTGCCACTGCTCGGTAGAGACCCATCTCGCCGCGACCGGCCCATCCGCACCGGCCGGCGCGACAAGCCCATCATCCAGTTGCCGTCCATCGCGCTGCGGGTCGCGGTCATCATGGGCCTGGCGGTGGTGATGTTCGGCATCGTCTTCTTCCGCCTCTGGTTCCTGCAGATCCTGAGCGGCCAGGAGTTCGTGGCGCAGGCCAACGACAACCGCCTCAAGTCGGTCAAGATCGCCGCCCCGCGCGGCAACATCGTCGACCGCAAAGGCGAGGTGATCGTCGAGAACCGCGGCGGCACTTTCGTCGGCATCCGCCTCATGGACGTGCCCGCGGGCACGCTCGACGAGGAACTCGCTCAGCTCGCTCCGCACCTCAAGGTCAAGGAGGCCAAGCTCCGCGAGGCCATCAAGGACTACCTCAGGCCGAGCACCTACGAGCTGCAGGACGGCAAGTGGGTCAGCTTCCTGACCTGGGACAAGGTCGTCAGCGGCGAGATCACCGGCGTCGACCTCATCCCGCTGGCGGAGGACGTGAGCCCGCGCGTGCGCACCTACGTCGAGGAGCACACGCCGTCGTACCCCGGCGTGGAGGTCTCCGACGAGTACCTGCGCGAGTACCCGCAGGGCAACCTGGCGGCGCACGTGCTGGGCTACGTCGGACCGATCTCCGCCGATCAGCTCAAGGAGCGGCACTTCAAGGGCTACGAGGGCGGCGACACCGTCGGCTACACCGGTCTCGAGTGGGAGTACGACAAGTGGCTGCGCGGGCGTGACGGCGTCGCCAAGGTCGAGGTCGACGCGCAAGGCCACCCCAAGGCGGGCGCGCCGGTCCCGGGCGGCCGTATGGCGGAGCCCGGGGACACGCTGGTCACCACGCTCGACGCCAAGGTGCAGGAGGCGGCGCAGAAGGCGCTCGTGGAGGGCATCGCCCTGGCGCACCGCGACGGAGCGTACAACGCCAACGGCGCCGCCGCGGTGGTGCTGGACGTGCAGAACGGAGAGATCCTGGGCATGGCCAGCTACCCGACGTTCGATCCTTCGGTGTGGGTCGGCGGCATCAGCGAGAAGAAGTACAAGAACCTCTTCGTCAAGAAGAGCCAGAACTACCCGCAGATCAACCGCGCCATCGCCGAGACCAAGGCCGTCGGCTCCACGTTCAAGGCGGTCACGTCGATCGCCGGTCTCGAGGAGGGCGTCATCAGCTCGGGCACGACACAGTGGTGTCCTGGCTACTACGAGTCGGCCTACGACATCGCCGAGAAGAAGACGCAGTTCGGCTGCTGGGCCAAAGAAGGGCACGGGACGCTCGACCTCACCGGCGCGATCACGCAGTCGTGCGACACCTACTTCTACCACGTCGGCGACCTCTTCTACGGTCGCAAGGGCACTGCGCTTGAGGACTGGGCAAAGCGCCTCGGCTTCGGCGCCGTGACCGGCATCGATATCCCGGGTGAGCAAGAGGGACGCGTTCCGACACCGGGCTGGAAGCAGCAGCACTACACGACCGAGATCGACAAGATCTGGAAGCCGAGCGACTCGATCTACCTCGCCGTCGGTCAGGGTAACCTGGAGGCGACGCCGCTCCAGCTGGCCGTGTCCTACGCTGCCGTGGCCAACGGAGGCAAGATCGTGACCCCGCATCTTGGGCTGAAGATCACCGACTCCACCGGCCAGACGGTCCGCAGCCTGGAGCCCACCAAGCCGGCGGGCAAGGTCGACATCTCGCAGGACACGCTGAGCGCGGTGCGCCACGGCCTGTACGAGGCGGCGCACAACCCGGCAGGTACCTCCGCGGCGGTCTTCGCCGGCTACGACGTCGACGTCTCCGGCAAGACGGGCACGGCCGAGGTCTGGGACTCGGGCGAGAACCGCATGGTCGACTACGCCTGGTACGCCAGCTACGCGCCGTCCAACGACCCCAAGTACGCGGTGGTCATGATGATCGAGAAGGGCGGCCACGGCGCCTCGACGGCCGCCCCCGCCACACGGATGATCTATGACGCTCTCTTCCATATCGACAGCGGCCAGTTCAGCGGGCAGGTCACAGGCGATTAGGGTGGTCGACTGGCGCGCGTACCTGCGGCACCTCGACTACCTGCTCATCCTGGCCACGGCCGGGCTCATCACGTACGGCGTCACCATGGTGTACTTCGCCAGCCGGCACGACATCGCCGGGCGCCCGCTGTACTACGTGCGGCAGCAGCTCATCGCGCTCGTCGTGGGCCTGCTGGCGGCCGTGGTGGCCTCCTGGCTCGACTACGAGATCTACCGGCGCTTCCAGTGGCTGCTCTACGCCCTCGCCGTGCTCATGGTCGTCCTCGTGCTGCCGCTCGGCCAGAACGTCAACGGCGCCACGCGCTGGATCGACCTCGGCTTCACGCGGTTCCAGCCGTCGTCGGCCGCCGTCCTGTTGCTGGCGCTGAGCATCGGCGCGTTTCTCTCCGACCGGATGGAACTGCTCGGGGCAAAACGCATCACGCTCATCACACTGGTCCTGGCGGCCGTCCCCGCGTTCTTCGTGTACCGCGAGCCCGACTTCGGCTCGGCGATGGTGATCATGGTGCTCGCCGTGGCCATGCTCTACTTCTACGGCACGCCCTGGACGCACTTCGCCGTTCTGGCCGGCTCCGTGGTCGGCGCGTTCGTCATCGCGCTCAAGGTGCTGCCGCTGGCCGGCATCCACCTCATCCAGCAGTACCAGCTCGACCGCCTGTTCGTGTTCGTCAATCCCGGCCACGACTCGAGCGGAGCGGGGTACAACGTCATCCAGTCCATGATCGCCGTGGGCTCCGGCGCCTTCATGGGGCGGGGCAACATGGCCACGCAGACCACGCTGGACTTCCTGCCCGAGCACCACACCGACTTCATCTTCGCCGTGATCAGCGAGCGCAACGGGTTCGTGGGAGCGGCGGTGCTGCTTGTGCTCTATGCTCTGTTCGTGTGGCGCGCGCTGCGCATCGCCGTACTCGCGCGCGACATGTACGGGAGCATCCTGGCCGGCGGCATCGCGGTCACGATGATGTTCCAGGTGTTCGTGAACATCGGGATGACGATTGGTATCATGCCTGTGACCGGCATCCCGCTGCCGTTCATCAGCTACGGCGGCACGGCGATGATCGCGTTCCTGATCCTCGTCGGGCTGCTCGAGGCGATCCATCTGAGAGCGACGATCACTCCTGAACGGAGGGGGCGGCTTGGCCAGTAGTTTGAGCATCTCGAAGATCCTGAAGGCCGTGACGGACGCACGTGGCACGGCGGAGGCACCACGCCTCTGCGTGGTCGGCGCCGGCGCGGACCTGGCGCGGGTCGTCGGCGTGCTCTCCGCCGGCGCCAGGGACGAGGCCGGCGGCGATCTCCGCCCACATCGACGCGCTCGCGCCGGCGGACTTCCCCCGGGAGCAGCGTCTCGCTGCACGCTGGGACATCGTCATCCTCGTGGAGGCCGGCTGCCCGGCGTCTGAGGCCGGACAGGTGGTGCACGCCGCGCGGCGTGCCGGCGCCACCGTGATCGGGCTGGTCGAGGCCGAGGACGTCGCCTGGGCGGGGGAGACCGGGTTGTTCGACGACGAGGTCGCGCGCGGCCTCGGTCACGACTCGGCCGAGAAGCCCACGCTCGAACACAAGATCGTGCAGGCGGCCGGCGACGGCGCCGGAGCGCTGGCGCAACTGCTGCCGTCGATCCGCCGCACGTACTGCGACCACGTGGTGCTCACCAACGCCGCACAGAACGGCGTCATCGGTGTGGTGGTCATCATCCCCGGCGCCGACATGCCGGCGATGACCGCCAACCAGATCCGCATGGTCCTCAAGATCGCACATGCCTACGGTGAAGAGATGAGTCTCGACCGCGCGGTCGAGATCCTCACCATCGTCGGTGCAGGGTTCGTCCTCCGCACGCTGGCGCGCCAGGCGCTCGACTTCGTGCCGGGGTTCGGCTGGGCCGTCAAGGGCGCAGTCGGGTTCTCCGGCACGATCGCGCTGGGCCAGGCCGCCATCGCGTATTTCGAGAACGGGGCGCCGCTCCGTGTCTCGCGGATGCAAAGGGTCAATAACCAGGTTGAAAAGCTCACCTCCCGGCTTCCCGGGCCGCTCAAGCGACTGGCCTCCGGATGAAGTAGCGAGGCTGCTGGCGCGAGTCACGCGCCCCGGGCGCTACGCGGGTGGGGAGTTCAACACCCGCGTCAAGGCCGGGGCCCGTCCCCGTGTCGTGCTGTCCTACCCGGACGTGTACGAGATCGGGGTCTCCAACCCCGCGCTGCAGATCCTCTATAGCGAGATCAACGACGCCACGCCCGCGTTCGCGGAGCGGGCGTACTGCCCGTGGCCGGACATGGCCGACGCCATGCGCGCCGCGGGGGTGCCTCTGTGGACCCTCGAGACGTTCGCGCCGGTCAGTGCGTGCGACCTCTGGGGCTTCACGCTGCCGCACGAGCTCTGCTACGCCAACGTGCTCGAGATGCTCGACCTCGCGGGCGTGCCACTGCACGCCGCCGAGCGGGATGGGGAGGACCCCATCGTCCTCGGCGGCGGCCCCGCGGTCGCCAACCCGTGGCCGCTGGCGCCGTTCTTCGACGCGTTCTTCATCGGCGAGGTGGAGGACCACCTCGGCGCCATCGTCGCGGCCATGGACGAGGACGGCCGCGCGGCCCGCCTGCGGGCGCTCGCGGCCGTGCCCGGTGTGTGGGTGCCCGCGAACAACGCGGGGCCGGCCGAGCGGCAGATCTTCATGGGGTTCTCGGCCAGCCGGCCTGTGCTGCGTCCCGTGGTGCCCGTGCTGGAGGCCGTCCACGACCGCATCGTCATCGAGGTCATGCGCGGCTGCACGGCCGGCTGTCGCTTCTGCCAGGCCGGCATGTGGTACCGGCCGGTGCGCGAGCGGCCGGTGGACCTCGTGGTCGCAGCCGCAGACCGCCTGCTGGACGAGACCGGCTGCGACGAGGTCTCCCTGCTCTCGCTGAGCTCGTGCGACTACGGCGGGGTGGCGGAGGCGCTCACACGCATCCGCGAGCTTCGTCCGGGCCTGCGCGTGTCGCTCCCGTCCCTGCGCATCGACTCCGCGGGCCGCAGCCTGGCCAGCTTCGCCGCCGACCAGCGCGGGTCGGTGACCCTGGCTCCCGAGGCCGGCACGCAAGAGCTCCGAGACACCATCAACAAGGGTGTGGACGAGCAGCAGTTCGAGGAGGCGGTGCGGGCGACGTTCGAGGGCGGGTTCACCGGCCTCAAGCTGTACTTCATGATCGGACTGCCGGGGGAGACCGACGACGACGTGCTGGGCATCGCACGCATGGCCGGCGCCGCGACTCGCCTGGCCAAGGAGATCGGCAAGGGCAGGGCGCGGGTCTCGGTGTCGGTCTCGTCCTACGTGCCCAAGGCGCACACGCCGTTCGAGCTCGAGCCGTTCGCCGGCGAAGAGGCGCTGCGGCGCCGGCAGCAGCTGGTGCGCGCGGCGGCGCCGAGAGGCGTGCGCGTGGCGTTCCACGACGTGGCGGCCTCGGTGGTCGAGGCTACGCTCGCCAGAGGAGGCCCCGGCACCGACCGCCTGGTCGAGGAGGCGTGGCGGCGCGGCGCCCGCTTTGACGGCTGGAGCGAGCACTTCGACGTGCGGCGCTGGGAGGAGGCCGCGGCCGCGACCGGCATCGCCCTCGGCGAGCCCACGGTGGAGCGCGCCTTCTGGCGGGACGCCGTCGACGCGCGCCTCGGCGACGAGTTCCTCGCCGATGAACTCGAGCGCGGCCGCACCGGCGAGCTCACCGAGGACTGCCGGGACGGCGCCTGCGGCGCCTGCGGCGTGTGCTCCGGGGAGATCGGCATGGACCTCATCTCATGAGCTGGTGGCTGGTCACCTTCTCCCGCCGCGGTCCGGCGCGGTATCTCTCGCACCTGGACACTGCGCGCGTGGTACAGCGCACGTTCGCGCGCGCAGGCGTGCCTATCGCGCTGTCGCAGGGTATGAGACCGAAGCCGAGGCTGTCGCTCCCGCTCCCGCTGCCGGTGGGGGCAGCCGGGCTCGCGGAGCTCGCCGCGGTGGAGGTGCCGGAGGGCACTGAGGCCACGACGACAGTGCTCAAGAGGCTGCGTGAGGCGAGCCCACCCGGAGTCAGTCTCGAAGAGATCACAGAGGTGGGTGAGGGTCATCCGCGCCCGCAGGCCCGTGAGGCCGAGTACACGTGCGTGCTCGACGGTGACGCAGGCGCGATCGCCGCGGCCGTCGAACGCTACAACGACGCAGAGAACGCGGTCCGCCGGCGCGTGAGCCCCAAAGGCACGCGCACGCTGGACCTGAAGAAGTACGCCGGGTCCGTCGCGGCTACACCGGTGGAGGGTGGCGCTCGCCTGAGCTTCACCATCCACCACCGGAGCGACGGGGCTGCCCGGCCACAGGAACTGATCGACCTGATCGCCGAGTGGGCGGAGGTCGAGCCGGTGATGCGCAGCCTCGAGCGCGTGCGCATCACCTGGGAATGAGTGCCTGCTGCGCCGGACGGCGCGGCGGCGGAAGGAGTAGGACGTGAGCACAAGCAAGAAGGGCGCCCCCGGCGACGAGCCGGCGGCGGCGCCGACCATGGCTGAGGGCTCGGCCAACGCACCATCCGGTGCGCCCGAGCCGGGCGGCGAGACCCAGCCCAAGCGCCGGCGCGGCAATCGCGGCGGCCGCCGGCACAAGAAGCCGGCAGCCACGGCCGAGGCGGCACAGACCCAGACACCGACCCAGGCGACGACGCAGGCCCAGACGTCGTCCCCGCGTGACGCCTACGCTCCCACGGGGAGCGGCCTGAGCGATCTCCCCACGGCGCCGTTGATCCCCGGAGCAGGAGCCGGCGCGGGCGCGGGGCGACCGGAGGGCGCCTCACCGGACGAGCCGCGCCAGGCGCCGCCCAGGAGGCGGAACAGCCGTGCGAGGACGGCCCCGGCGGAGGAAGCGCCGCAGGCCACCCCTGTGGAGACACCCGTGGAGCCTGCCGAGCAGGCGCCGGCAAGGTCCGGTCGGAGAGCGCCGGCGAGGCCCAGAAGGCAGCCGCAGGCCGCGGCCGCGGAGAGCGCGCCGGCGCCCGCTGCGGCGGTCGTCGCGGAGGCCGAAGCGCAGCCGACCGAAGGCGCGACCACGGAGAGCCCCTCCGGCGACGGCGAGGAGCAGCACGCGAAGCGGCGCAGGCGTGGCAGCCGGGGCGGCCGCCGGCGGCGCAAGAACGCGGAGATCGAACACGAAGAGGTGACCCGCGAGGCCGAGGAGGCCGCCGGCGAGCCCGAGACGGCTGTCGAAGCCGCCGCGGCTCGGGTGCAGGCGGCGGCCGAAGCCCCGCCCGAAGCAGTCGAGGCGTCCGAGACCGCTGAGGCGAGCGGCGAGGACGGCGGCGAGACCGGCCCGAAGCGCCGCCGCCGCGCCCGTGGCGGCCGCCGCACACGCGGCAAGGGCGGCGCCGGCGAGGCGGGGGGCGAAGCCGGAGAGTCGGTCGCTGAGCCCGCAGAGGCGGCCGCTCCGGCGGCAGTGGCCGAGCCGGCGGCCTCCGGCAGGGCGCCGGCCAAGCCGCGCCGGCAGCGCGAGCAGCACCGGCGGCCCAAGGCCATCGTCCGCCAGGACGAGGGCAGCGGGCTGGGGACTGTGCCGAGCGACACCGGTCAGCGCCGCCCCAGCGTCGTCGCCGACCGCCCCGACCGCAAGATCATCCTCGTCACGGACGACGGCGAGGAACTGCGCGTCGCGCTGGTGGAGGACGGCAGGCTCTCGGAGATCTACATCGAGCGCCCCGACCGCAAGTCCTACCTGGGCGACATCTACCAGGGCAAGGTCGAGAACGTGATGAGCGGCATCGACGCCGCCTTCGTCGACTTCGGCCTGGAGAAGAACGGCTTCCTGTACGTCGACGAGGTGACCACGCCGGAGGGCGAGAAGCGCGCCCGGCGCATCTCCGACGCGCTCAAGAACGGCCAGCAGGTCCTGGTGCAGGTCATCAAGGACCCCATGGGGCACAAGGGCGCCCGGCTGAGCACCAAGATCTCCCTCGCCGGGCGCTACCTGGTGTACGTGCCCGGTGGGAGCGGCGTCGGTGTCTCCCGGCGCCTCAAGCAGAGCGAGCGCGAGCGTCTGCGCGACATCTCCAAGGAACTCAAGCCCAAGAACGCCGGGCTCATCGTCCGGACCATCGCCGAGGGACACGGTCTCGAGGACCTCAAGCGCGACATGCAGTACCTCTCGCGTCTGTGGACGCGACTCAAGAAGAAGTCCGAGACGGTCGCGGCGCCGGGACTGGTGCACAAGGAGGTCGACATCTCGCTCGAGGTCACGCGCGACCTCTTCAACCAGACCTGCGAGAGCCTGATCGTCGACGATCCGAAGCGGCACAAGGCGATCGTCTCCTTCCTCAACAAGGAGGCTCCTGAGCTGCTGCCCAAGGTGGTGCTGCACACCGGTGAGGAGCCGCTCTTCATCGCCTACGGCATCGACGAGCAGATCAGCCGCGCCCTGGAGCGCCGCGTGCCGCTGCCGAGCGGCGGCAACCTGATGATCGACCACGCCGAGGCGCTCACGGTCATCGACGTCAACACCGGCCGCTTCACGCGTGGCAAGGGCCTCGAGGACACCATCACCAAGACCAACATCGAGGCCGCCAAAGAAGTGGTGCGCCAGCTGCGCCTGCGGGACATCGGCGGCATCATCATCATCGACTTCATCGACATGGCGCACGCCAAGAACCGCGAGCTGGTGCTGGCGACGCTCGAGGCCGAACTGGAGACCGACCGCACCAAGACCTACGTGGTCGAGCTCTCGCCCCTCGGCCTGGTCGAGATGACGCGGCAGAACACCACCGACGGCGCGCGAGGCATCCTTACGCGCGCCTGTCCGACCTGCTCGGGCAAGGGCCGGGTGCTCAGCGAGGAGACCATGGCGCTGAGCGTGGAGCGCCGCGTGCGCGCCCTGGCGCGGAAGTCACAGGCCAAGGCGTGGCTCATCGAGGTCAACGGCAGCGTCGCCGACCGCCTCAGCGGCCCGCGGCTCAAGCGCCTGGAGAAGCAGACCGGTCGCCGCGTGTTCCTCGAGGGCGGTTCGCTGCTCCCGGTGGACTCGTTCCGCGTGATCAGCGAGGGCAGCGTCGCGCACGTGCAGGAGCAGCGTGTGCCCGTGCGCGAGGGCCAGGAGGTCACGGTGGAGCTGGAGTTCAGCCTCACCTACAGCCCGCGCGACGCCGTGGGCTACGTGGACGGCTACATGGTGATCGTGGAGGGCGGGCGCCAGCACCTCGGCAAGCGCCGCAAGGTGCGCATCACGGAGATCGCGCGCACCGGAGCAAGGGCGACCGTCCTCAAGAAGGACGTCAAGGAAGACAAGGTCGCCAAGGAAGAGAAGGACTCGAATTGACCCGGGCAGGCCGTTTGGCTATCATTTCCTGCCGTTGTCTTGAGGGAGAAACCAATGACGAAGCCTAACGACACCTACGCGGTCGTCCGCTGCGGTGGCCAGCAGTTCAAAGTGAGCGCCGGCGACACCATTGTCGTCGACCGCGTGGACGCCGAAGAGGGCAAGAGCATCCAGCTCGACGTCCTCGCCGTCCGCGACGGCAAGGGTACGTACGACGCAGACGCCACCAAAGACGCCAAGGTCAAGGCGACGGTCGGCGAGCACATCCTCGGCGAGAAGATCAAGGTCTTCACGTACAAGCCGAAGAGCACGTTCAAGAAGACGAAGGGCCATCGCAGTCGTCTCACCACGTTGACGATCGACTCGATCACCCTCAAGAGCACCAAGGAGTAAGGGCATGGCCCACAAGAAGGGCGCCGGCACCAGCCGCAACGGGCGCGACTCCGAGAGCAAGCGCCTCGGCGTCAAGGCGTTCGCCGGCCAGGTCGTCCCGGCTGGTTCCATCATCGTCCGCCAGCGCGGCACGCGCTTCCGTCCCGGCGAGAACGCCGGCATCGGCGTGGATCACACCATCTTCGCCAAGGTGACGGGCAAGCTCGTGTTCACCGAGAAGGGCGCCGGCCGCTTCATCTCGGTCGTCCCCGAGGGCTGAGCAGAGGCCGGCGCTCGCCGGCTTCGTTCTTCACATGCTCGACAGGGCAAGCATCTGCGTGCGCGGAGGTCACGGCGGGAACGGCTCGATGAGTTTCCGCCGTGAGAAGTACGTGCCCAAAGGCGGCCCTGACGGAGGGGACGGGGCGCCCGGCGGCGACGTCGTGCTGGTCGCGACGCGCCAGCTTCACGACCTCTCCCACTTCCGCCACAAGCACCACTTCCGGGCCGTCAACGGGGGTCACGGGCGCGGCGCCAACAAGCGCGGCGCGGACGGGCCGGAACTGCTCGTCCAGGTCCCGGTCGGGACAGAGGTGCTCGACGCCGAGGGCCAGCTTCTCGGCGACCTCGTCCGTGAGGGCCAACGCCTGCTGGTCGCCCGCGGCGGCGAGGGCGGGCGCGGCAACGTCTGCTTCAAGAGCTCGACGCGCCAGGCCCCCAAGTTCGCCGAGAGGGGGCTGGAGGGTGACGAGCTGTGGCTCACGCTGTCGCTCAAGCTGCTCGCCGACATCGGCCTCGTAGGGCTGCCCAACGCGGGCAAGTCCTCTCTCCTCGCCGCGCTGACGCGGGCCCACCCCAAGATCGCGGCCTACCCGTTCACCACCATCGACCCCAATCTGGGCGTGCTCTATCTGGGTGACGGGACGGCCGTCATCGCCGACATCCCCGGGCTCATCGAGGGGGCGAGTGAGGGCGCCGGCCTCGGGCACCGGTTCCTGGCGCACATCGAACGCACGGCGTTGCTCATGTACGTCCTGGATGGCGCGGACGGGCCCGAAGCGTGGCCGGTGGCGCTCGCGACGCTCCGTGGTGAGCTCGGGGCGTTTCGCGCCGAGCTGCTGGAGCGTCCCGCCGTGGTGGTCGTGAACAAGACAGACCTGTTGGACGACGCCGGACGCGAGGACGCGGTGGAGTTCCTCGGCGGATTGGACTGGGCGTCGGCGACCGTCGCCGTGTCCGCTCAGACCGGCGACGGGCTCAAGGACCTGGTACGGGAGCTCGCGGAGGTCATGGACCACGCTCGCGCCGTCCAGGAGCAGGCGGAGGCGAATGCCGAGGCGGAGCGCGAAGCGACCGTTCTGCGCCCCGCCGACGGAAGGCTCGACGCGTTCACCATCGAAGCCGTGGACGACTACTTCGTGGTGCACGGCGTCCAGATGGAGAAGCTCTTCGCCAAGGCCGACCTCGAGAATCCGGACGCGGTCGCGTACCTGCAGCAGGTGATCGAGCGCGCCGGCCTCAACGACGCGCTGCGGCACGCCGGCGCGGTGCCCGGCGACACCGTCGTGGTCGGCGAGCACGAGTTCGAGTTCGCGTGACCCGGCCGCCGGGCGGGCAGCGCGCTTTGCTACAATCCCGCCCGTGAAGACCATCGTCGTCAAGGTCGGCTCCAGCACGGTCGCCGACGATCACCTGCGCCTCCGCCGGCGCCTCCTCGCCGGGCTCACCGCCGACATCGCCGAGCTCGTACACGGCGGGCGCCGCGTGGTGCTCGTCTCGAGCGGCGCCATAGCTTGCGGTCAGCACGTCCTGGGCGTCATGGAGCGGCCGCGACAGGTGCCGGCCCTGCAGGCGGCCTCCGCCGTCGGTCAAGGCCGCCTCTTCGCCCACTACGAGCGCCTCTTCGGCGACCACGAGCTCACCGCCGCGCAGGTTCTGCTGACGAGCGAGGACTTCAACCGCCGCGACAGCTACGTCAACGCGCGGAACACCCTGCGTCGCCTGCTCGCGTGGGACGTTGTTCCGGTCGTGAACGAGAACGACACCACGGCCACCGATGAGATCCGCTTCGGCGACAACGACGTGCTGGCCGCGCAGGTGGCCATCATGCTGCGCGCCGACCTGCTGGTCCTCCTGACGGACCAGGAGGGCCTGTACACCGCCGACCCACGCTCGGACAGCGGTGCCGAGCTCGTGCGCAAGGTCACCGACCCGGCTCAGCTCGCGGCGCTCGAGGTCGGGGACGCATCTCGGCGGGGCGCGGGAGGGATGCGCGGCAAGACGGCTGCGGCGCTCATGGCCGCGGCGGCCAACGTGCGCACCGTCATCGCCAACGGATCGCGGCCCGGCGTGCTCGGCGCGGTGGTCCGGGGCGAGGATGTCGGCACGCACGTCCTCGCCCGCTCGACCAGCGCCTCAGCCTTCAAGTTGTGGCTGCGCTACGCCAAACCGGTGCGTGGTACGCTTGAGATCGACGCAGGGGCGGCTCGTGCCCTGGCGAAGGGGGGGAGCAGCCTGCTTCCGGTCGGAGTCAAGGCGATCCACGGCGCGTTCACAGCCGGCGACGCCGTGGCGATCGTAGGGCCGGACGGCAATGAGGTCGCACGGGGACTCACGACCATGAGCGCCCGCGACCTCCGCCGCGTGCGCGGGCTGCGCAGCGACGAGCTGCGGGCGCTGAGCCCGCACCTCGATGACGAAGTGGTGCACCGGGACCGCCTGGTGCTGGTCCGTGAGGAGGCGGGATGAAGGTAGAGCAGCTCTGCTCCGACGCGCAGCGTGCGTCGCGGGTGCTCGCGGGGCTCTCCCGCTCCCGCAAGGACGAGGCCCTGTCCGCCGTCGCCGATGCACTCCGCCGGCGCTCCGCGGAGATCCTCACCGAGAACGACGAGGACGTCCGGCTGGCTCGCGAGAACCGGCTGGCCGACGCGCTGGTCGATCGGCTTCTCCTCGACGAAGACCGCCTGCGCGACGTGGAACAGGCGGTGCGCGACATCGCCGCGCTGCCCGACCCCATCGGCCAGGTCGTCGACGGCTGGCGGCTGGACAACGGCGTAGAACTGCGCAAGGTCCGCGTGCCGCTCGGCGTCATCGCCGTCATCTACGAGGCGCGGCCCAACGTCACCGTCGACGCCGCGGCTCTCTGCCTCAAGTCCGGCAACGCCGTGATCCTGCGCGGCGGCAGCGCGGCCCTGCACACCAACCGCATTCTGGCCGAGGTCGTTCAAGGCGCCGTCATCGAGACCGGACTTCCACGCGAGGTCGTCTCGTACTTGTCGCCGGACCGCAGGGAGCTCACCGAACTGCTCAAGCAGCGCAAGTACGTGGACCTGGTCATCCCGCGGGGCGGCGAGGAGCTCAAGGAGTATCTGCTGGAGCACAGCAAGGTGCCGGTCATCTACGCCGCCGGGGGCAACTGCCACGTGTACGTCGACGCTTCGGCGGACCTCGACAAGGCGCTGCCGATCATCGTCAACTCCAAGTGTCAGCGCCCCGGCGTGTGCAACGCCGCCGAGACGCTGCTCGTGCACCAGGACGCGGCAGCGGCGTTCCTGCCGCGCGCCGCGGAGGAGCTCAAACGGCGCGGCGTCGAGCTGGTGGTCGACAAGGCAGCCGGGGACGCCATCGGCGACCCGGCGCTCAAGCGTGCCACCAAGGCGCACTACGACACGGAGTTCCTGGCGCTCAAGCTCGCCGTCCGTGTGGTCGCCTCGCTGGAGGAGGCCATCGAGCACATCACCACCTACGGCACCAAGCACTCCGAGGCCATCGTGACCGAGGACCTCGCCGCCGCGCGCGCGTTCACCGCCCGTGTGGACGCGGCCTGTGTGTACGTCAACGCGTCCACGCGGTTCACCGACGGCGGCCAGTTCGGGCTTGGCGCCGAGATGGGCATCTCGACCCAGAAACTGCACGTCCGCGGCCCCATCGCGCTGCAGGAGCTCACGTGCGTCAAGTACGAGCTGTGGGGCGACGGGCAGGTGAGAGGCTAGGCGCATGGCGACGCCGCAGGCGCGCCTGGGCGTGCTCGGCGGGAGCTTCGACCCGCCGCACATCGCGCACCTCGCCATCGCCTCCGAGGCGTGTCACGCGCTGAGCCTCGAGCGCGTGCTCTTCGTCCCCGCGGCGTCTCCGCCGCACAAGAGCGGCGAGGAGCGCACGCCGGCGAGCGTCAGGCTCGAGCTCACCTCTCTGGCCATCGACGACGACCTGCGGTTCACCGCCTCCGGCATCGAGATCGAGCGCGGCCTGGTCTACACGGTCGACATGCTGCGCGCGCTCAACGAGCGGTACGGGCAGCACGAGTTGGTGTTCATCATGGGCTCGGACTCTCTGCTCCAGCTGGAGACCTGGCACGAGCCTCAGGAGTTGCTCTCGCTGTGCAGCCTCGCGGTGGCGCCGCGGCCGGGCGACTCCCAGGAGGCGATCGCCGACGCCGTGGAGCGCTGGGGTGACTACCAGGTCACCGTCCTGGACCTGCCCGCTCTCGCCGTCTCATCCTCTGCGCTTCGCGCCCGCGCGGCGCAGCACCGCCCAATCCGCTACCTGGTGCCGCAGCGCGTGGAGCAGTACGTCCTGGAGACGGGGCTGTACCGGTGACCGCGATGGACCGGGCGCAGGCGGAGGCGCTGATCGCCGGACGCCTGTCGCCGCGCCGCCGTGACCACGCGCACCGCGTGGCGGGGGCGGCCGTCGTTCTGGCCGAGCGGTTCGGCGCCCCGGTCGACCAGGCTGAGCTCGCGGGCCTGCTGCACGACCTGTGCCGCGAGCTCCCGGACGCCGAGATCCTGGCGGCCGCAGCGCGGTACGGCATCCCCGTGAGCCCGGTCGAAGCGCGGCGGCCCAAGAAGATCCTGCACGGTCCCGTCGCCGCCGCCGAACTCGCGGAGCGTGGGGTGGACGCCGAGGTCTGCCGGGCGATCGCGCTCCACACGGTGGGTGACGCCGGCATGAGCGTGCTGGAGAAGGTCGTCTACCTTGCCGACTACGTGGAGCCGTCGCGCGACTTCCCCGGAGTGGACGACGTGCGCGCCCTTGCCCAGACGTCGCTGGACGCGGCCGTGGGGGCCGCGGCCCGGCTCAGTCTTCTGGACATCATCCGCCGGGGGCGCGGGGTGGTCCCCGGCGCACTCGCGTTGTACAACGAGACCCATGCCGCAACGTAAGGGCTACAGAACAGACCGCCTGCGCCGCCGCCGGCGCTCGCGCGTCGAGCGCTCGCAGGCGTGGATGCTGTACGTCCTGGCGGCGGCGGTGGCGTTCGCGGCCGTCCTGGGCGCCTGGTACCTCTCCGCCCGGTTCTTCAAGGAGGAGGCGGCGCCCAAGAAGAGCGGCTACCTCACCGCCGTGCAGCTCACGGTCCCAGGTGAGGAGGCGCCCGTGGCGGCGCTCCTCGTGGTCCAGGACCCGCAGGGCGGCGACCCCGGCGTGTATCTGGTCCCGCCGGACGTCCTGCTCGAGGGACCCAACGGCGAGTACGTGTTCGCCGCCGACGCCATGGCTCAGGGGGGGCTGGAGCAGGACCTCGGCCGGGTCGTCCACGCGCCCATCGACGCCGTGTTCACCGTGCCCGTCTCGGCGCTGGCCTCGTGGGCCGGCGGCGGAGAGCTGCAGGTCGAGCTCGAGCAACCCGTCGCCGTGGATGTGGCCGGCGACACGCGCATGATCAAGGACGGGGACCTGGTACCGGCGGCGGACCTGCCGGCCATCTTCACGTCGCCCGGCGGCAACCGCCGCGACCTCACGGACCTGCAGGCGGCGCTGGTGCAGGCGGCGCTCGATGCCGCCGCGCTGCGGCCTGCCGCCGAGCGCAGACACCTCGGCGGCGCGAGCCCCTCGCCTCAGGCCGGGCCCGCGCTGTCGGAGGTGCTCGCCCGCATCACCTCCGGTGACGCGGTGGTCCAGACGTTCCCGGCCAGTACGCGGGTCGCCGAGGGCCAGTTCGCCTTCGTGCCGGACCCCGAGGCGATCATGGCCGGCATCACCCGGCGCTCTCCCGCCTACCACGCGGACGTCACCGTCGAAGTGCGCAACGGGAGCGGCAAGATCGGGGTGGGCGAGGCCGTGGTCGAGCGCCTCGCCAGCCTCGACGTCAACCTCCCGGCGCCGCTCAATGCCGACAGTTTCTCGTACCTGCAGACGCAGATCCTGGCCGGTCCGGACACGCTCCCGGTGGCCCGGGACATCCGTGCTATACTCGGCCGCGGCGTCGTCCTGGACGGAACAGATCTGCCCAAAGGCACGATCAAAGTCATCGTCGGCGACGACTTCCAACCCCCGCAACCCAGCCCAAAGGAACAGAAGTAGCCGCTCTGCCAGAACCCACGACCTCGGAACGCCTCGCCCGCGACATCGTCGCGCTCGCCGACGGCAAGAAGGCCCAGGACATCGTCGTCCTCAGCATGGACGAGGCCGTTTCGTACACCGACTACTTCGTGCTTCTCACCGGCGCCAACACGCGCCAGACGAAGGGCATCGCGGAGGAGATCCAGCAGCGCCTGCGCAAGGAACACCGCCCTGCTCGTGTGGAGGGGGAGCGCGAGGGCGACTGGATCCTCATCGACTACATCGACGTTGTCGTGCACATCTTCACGACCGCCGCTCGCGACTTCTACCGCCTCGAGACGCTCTGGGGTGACGTTCCCAGGCTCGACGTCTCCGGGGAGGGCTGAGCGGCCGCACGTTGAACTGGGCCCACAATGGGTCCGGCCATGGGGAGGTCCACCATGCGCAGACTGGAGACGCGCAGGGTCAAGGTCGCGCTGGCGACACTGACCGTCGCATTCGTGCTGCTGGTCGCCGGCGCCGTCCCGGCGCTCGCGTTCGACAGGGCAGCCAACGAGAACACCATGCTCAGCCTCGTCAACCACGCACGTACCAGCCGTGGTCTGCACGCCGTCAGCATGCACGACGCGCTGCACCGGGCGGCGCGCTCGCACTCCACCGACATGATCCGCCGCGACTACTTCGCGCACTCGTCGCTGAGCGGCCTCGGGATCGGCACGCGCGCCCGCAAGGCCGGCTACGACATCGGCGGGTGGTCGCAGTGGTCGGTGGGCGAGGTCATCGCCTGGGGGAGCGGCTTCCGTGGCACGCCGCAAGCCATCTTCAAGGCGTGGATGGGCTCGTCCGGGCATCGCAGCATCATCCTCGGCAAGCGCTGGCGTGACGTCGGGGTGGGGTGCAGTCGCGGCACGTTCAAGGGCATGTCCGACGTCTGCATGTGGACCATCGACGTCGGGCGGCGCGTGCAGTAGCGCCCGCAGCGCCGGGTCGTGGCCCGGCGTCGCGACGGCACACCGAACGTTGTCATCCGTCCCCGCCTGGGGGTAAGATGCGAACATATGTTCGCATCATCCAGAGCGATCCTCCACCTCGACATGGACGCCTTCTTCGCCTCCGTGGAGCAGGCGCGCAGCCCCGAGTTGCGCGGCAAGCCGGTCGTCGTCGGCGGCGAGCGCGGAGGGCGAGGGGTGGTCTCGGCCTGCTCGTATGAGGCGCGCGTCTACGGGGTGCACAGCGCGCTGCCCATCATGCAGGCTGAGCGGCTCTGCCCGCACGCCGTGTTCCTGCCGGTCGACATGAAGGCGTACCTCGAGGTCCACCGCGCGCTGGTCGCGCTGCTCGAGCGGTATACCGACCTGGTGGAGGTGGCGTCCATCGACGAGGCGTACCTGGACGTCACCGGCAGCCGGCGGCTGTTCGGTCCGCCGCGCACCATCGCCCATCGCATCCAGGAGCAGGTCTACGACGCGCACGGCGTCACCTGCTCCATCGGCATCGGGCCCACCAAGCTGCTGGCCAAGCTGGCCGCCGGCCTCAACAAGCCCGCCGGCATCGGCGAGCTCACGCACGCCGACGTGCACGGCCGCCTGCGCGACCTGCCCGTGGGTGAGGTCTGCGGTATCGGCCCCGTCACCCAGGAGCGGCTCGCCGCGCTCGGCCTCACCACCGTGGGCATGCTGCAGGACGTGCCGTTCCCGCTGCTCGCGGCCGCGTTCGGCAAGGGCGCGCACGGGCTGCGCCAGCTCGCCCTGGGGCGCAGCTTCTCCGCGGTGCGCAGCGAGCGGCCGCTGCCCAAGTCTGTCGGCCGCGAGCTCACGTTCGACGACGACATCAACGACGGCGACCTCCTGCGCGCCACGCTGCTCTCGCTCACCGACCACGCCGTCGCCGAGTTGCACCGCAAGGGCCTGGCGGCGCGCACCGTGGCGCTCAAGGTGCGCTTCAACACCTTCCACACCGTGAGCCGGCGCCGCACGCTGCCGCATCCCGTCAGCAGCGTGCGACCGCTCTACGAGACGGCCACGGACCTGCTCGACGAGCTCGACGTCGGCGCCCGCTGGGTGCGTCTCGTCGGGGTGAGCGTCAGCAGCCTCACGCACAACGCGTTCCAGCTCACCATGGACGACGGCTGGCGCGAGGTCGCGCTCGGCGAGGCCGTCGACAAGGTGCGCCAGAAATACGGCTTCAAGGCGCTCACGCTGGCCGGCGGCGCACCGGCCCGCCGGCACCTCGATCACCAGTCTCCCGCACAGTCGTTCCACCCCGACGCGGGAGGCGCCGCGGAGGCCGCTCGCGAGCTCGCCGTCGCGGCCTCCGCAGAGGCGGCAACCGAGGCTGTCTGACGCATCGCTCAAAGCCGCCCCTGTGCTAGACTTCATCCTTCCGACAGGAGACGAACGGCCGCCTCGCGCGCAGCCTCGCCGGGCGGCCGTCGAACCACAACGAGGAGACCCCGGATGAACGACCCAGCCAAGATCAGGAACATCGCTCTCGTCGGCCATCGCGGTACCGGCAAGACGTCGCTGTTCGAGGCTCTGCTGTTCGACGCCGGAGCGATCACGCGTCTGGGTTCCGTATCCGATGGCACCACGGTCTCGGACTGGGACGACGACGAGAAGAAGCGCCAGATGAGTCTCTCCGCCGGCCTGGCGCACGTCGACCGCGGCGGCCTCTCGTTCAACATCATCGACACACCCGGCGACCGAGCTTCCTCGCCGACGCCATCGCCAGCCTGCAGGTCGTCGAGACCGCGCTGGTCGTCGTCAACACCGTGCTCGGCGTCGAGGTCCAGCACGAGCGCCCTGGGACCGTGCGGAGGCGCGGGGCCTCGGCCGCGTGATCGTCTGCAACATGCTGGACCGTGAGCGCGCCGACTTCGATCACGCTCTGGCGCTTCTGCAGGAGTCGTTCGGCGCCCAGGTCGTGGCCGTGCAGCTTCCCATCGGCAAGGAGCACGAGTTCAGCGGCGTCGTCGACCTCCTCACGATGAAGGCGCACACGTACACGGGCGGCAAGGCGAGCGTGGGCGACATCCCCGCGGAGCTCGCCGACGCTGCTGCGGCCGCTCGCGAGAAGCTCATCGACGCCGTCGCCAGCACCAACGACGACCTCGCCGAGAAGTACCTCATGGAAGAGGAGATCACGGCGGCGGAGCTCAACGCGGCGTTCGCCGCCGCCGTCGCCGCCGCCCAGCTCTTCCCGGTCGCCTGCGCGTCGGCCACGGCCAACATCGCCGTGGATCACATCTTCGACGTGCTCGCTCTCGCCCTATCGCCCGTCGATGTCACTCACCCCAAGGCGATGCAGGGCGACGCTGAGGTCGAGCTCGACTGCGACCCGTCCATGCCGGCCGTCGCCTTCGTCTTCAAGACGCTCGCCGACCCGTTCAGCGGCCACGTCAACGTGTTCCGCGTCTTCCAGGGCACGATGAGCAGCGACTCGCAGGCCGTCATCGCTCGCGACGGCCACAAGGAGCGCCTCGGTCAGATCCTCAAGACCATGGGCAAGGAGAGCAAGGCCTCCGGTAACCTCGTCGCCGGCGACATCGGCGCCATCGCCAAGCTCAAGGACGTCGTCACCGGCGACACGCTGTGCACGGACGCTCAGGTCGTCAGCTTCCCGGCCATCGACTTCCCGGCGCCGCTCATGAGCTTCGCCATCACCGCCAAGAGCAAGGGCGAGGAGGACAAGGTCATCACCGCCCTCCGCCGCCTCTCCGAAGAGGACCCGATGCTCGAGGTGCACCACGACGACCAGACCGGCGAGATGATCGTCGGCGGCATGAGCCAGGTCCACGTCGAGGTCTCCCTCGAGAGGATGAAAAGGCGCTTCGGCGCCGAGGTCGAGCTCAAGCCCCTCGCGTGCCGTACCGCGAGACCATCAAGGGCACCATCAACGCGAAGGCAAGCACAAGAAGCAAACCGGCGGGCGAGGCCAGTTCGCGCGTGGATCAAGGTCTGCCCCAGCCGCGCGAAGACGGGCTACGAGTATGTCAACAAGATAGTCGGCGGCGCCATCCCCAAGCAGTGGATCCCGTCGGTCGATAAGGGCATCCAGAAGGCCTTGGGCCGTGGCGTCTTAGCCGGCTACCCCACGGTCGACATCAAAGTAGAGTGCATCGACGGCAAATACCACGATGTTGACGGGAGCTCTGAGATGTCGTTCCAGATTGCGGGCTCCAAGGGCTTCAAGGCCGCCATGAGAGAAGGCCAATCCCGTCCTTCTCGAGCCCATCATGGAAATGGAAGTCACGGTCCCCGAGGAAGACATGGGCGACATCATGGGCAACCTCAACAGCCGTCGCGGCCGCGTGCTCGGCACCACGCCGCGCGGCCACAACAACGTGGTCGCGCGCCGAGGTCCCGCTCTCGGAGATGCTCACCTACGCGCCCGACCTCACGTCCATGACCGGCGGACGCGGCGACTACCACATGGAACTCCTGCGGTACGACGAGGTGCCTGCGCACCTCACCGCCAAGATCGTGGAGCAGGCCCAGAAGGACAAGGAAGAGGCCCAGAAGAGCTGAGTCCAATCCGTCCACTTTTCCCCGCAAAGGTGGGCATTTCGTGGTGCCCTGCCGGTGGCTGCCGGCCGAGGCGCTGCGGTAGGATTGGTGTGCAAAAGCAACCGGAGGTTCCCCGTGACTGATATCGGCACCGATCCGCGTGAAGCGGTGGCACTGGCCGAGATGCTCAAGGGCGGCGTGATCATGGACGTCGTCACGCCGAGCAGGCGAGGATCGCCGAGGACGCCGGCGCTGGCCGTGATGGCGCTCGAGCGAGTGCCGGCCGACATCCGCGCGCAGGGCGGCGTCGCCCGCATGGCCGACCCGACCAAGATCGAGGAGATCATGGGCTGCGTGACCATCCCGGTGATGGCCAAGGCCGCATCGGCCACTTCGTCGAGGCGCAGATCCTGGAGTCGCTGGAGGTCGACTGCATCGACGAGAGCGAAGTGCTCACGCCGGCGGACGAGGCCAACCACATCGACAAGCCCAAGTTCAAAGTGCCGTTCGTGTGCGGCGCCGCAACCTGGGCGAGGCGCTGCGGCGCATGGCGAAGGCGCGGCGATGATCCGCACCAAGGGCGAGGCCGGTACCGGCAACGTCGTCGAGGCCGTGCGCCACATGCGCGCCTGATGGGGCAGATCCGCCGGCTCGACGCTGGACGAGGACGAGCTCGAGTGGCCGCCAAGGACATGGGGCGCCGCCGACCTGTCAGTGGTGGCCGAGAACGGCAAGCTGCCGGTGGTGAACTTCGCGGCCGGCGGGATCGCCACGCCCGCGGACGCCGCGTTGATGATGCAGCTCGGCGCCGAGGCCGTGTTCGTCGGCTCGGGTATCTTCAAGAGCGACGACCCGGCGGGCGGGCGAAGGCGATTGTCGAAGAGGTGACCACCTATCACGACGCGGC